>CALUET010000012.1 GCA_944319745.1 uncultured Phocaeicola sp.
TGTTTTCTAATTGCAACACTAAGATAAGTGAAAAATCTGAAACGGCAAAATCCTGGGCAACTTTTTGTTGCTCAGGAACTTATAAATAAAGTTATAAAGTTAAATTATAGTGTTGCGGAATTAAGGGTCATAACCTTTTTGGAAATGCAGAAGGTGAACGCAGTAAATTCATATGATAGATGTACGGCAACTATGACAGAACTTTCCGTTGGAATAGACGGCGGATCGGGATTTTCTTCTGATCCGGAGGGAAACTCTCCGAGTAAAGCCCGTAGTTTATGCTGTAATTTTAGGAATAACGGAATGTTGCTCGATAGTGAAAATGCTAATCGGATTCAGCGTGTTACGAAACAAGCTCAAAGGACGTATTTACGTTTACAGCTTTTTTTATTGCTCAAAGCATGAAATGGAATTATCGCAAGATCGAGAACGTCTTTTCCCTGCAACTTGTTATCGTAGCATTGTCTCTTCATGTAAAAATTTTGTGTTTGCGTTGAGAAAAATTGTGATTTAGTTTTATAATTTCAAATTTTTCATGTTTCTTTGAAGCGGAAAAGCTTGTGTGAAAGAATTTCATTGATTCTTTTGCAAAAGAAGACGAATAGATTTTATAGGAATATTTGAGGAGAAATAAAAATAGATATACTAATATGTGCTTAAATTTTGAAATTCATTATATAAAATAATTAATTAATTATGGAAACTAATAAAAACAAATCATTCAAAGGAATTGAGTCTGCAGGACTAGTAATTATCGCGTGTTTCATTGTTGCTCTTTGCATCTACCATTTTGTGTTCGGGAATCCGGCTAATTTTATGAATGATGACCCGAATAACCACCCGCTTCCCGGAAATCTGTTGGGAACGATTTATAAAGGAGGTGTAATCGTGCCTGTTATCCAAACGTTGTTACTTACAGTTTTGGCTTTGAGCGTAGAGAGATATTTCACAATTCGCGCTTCTTTCGGTAGAGGTAAACTTGCTACATTTGTGGCTGAAATTAAACAAGCTTTGACTAAGGGCGATTTGGAAGCTGCTCAAGCATTGTGCGATAAGCAACGCGGTTCTGTAGCAAATGTTGTTGGTGCTACTTTACGTAAATATCGTGAAATGGAAAACACAACAGATTTGACCAAAGATCAGAAGATTTTAGCTATTCAAAAAGAATTGGAAGAAGCTACAGCACTTGAGCTTCCGATGATGCAACAAAACTTGCCTATTATCGCAACAATTACAACTTTGGGTACATTGATGGGATTGCTCGGTACAGTTATCGGTATGATCCGTTCATTTGCTGCGTTGTCTGCTGGTGGTGGAACAGATTCAGTTGCGTTGTCTACCGGTATCTCTGAAGCACTTGTTAATACGGCATTTGGTATCTTGACTGGTGCTTTGGCTGTTATCTCTTATAACTATTACACAAACAAAATTGATAAGTTGACATATAGCTTGGATGAAGTAGGCTTCTCTATCGTACAGACTTTTGCAGCAACTCATTAAAAGAATCTTCTTTTATTATTAAATTAATCTATTATGAGTCGGGCTAAGATACAGAAAAAAAGTATGTTTATCGACATGACGGCAATGAGTGATGTAACAGTGTTGCTGCTTACCTTCTTCATGCTTACGGCAAGTTTCGTGAAGAAAGAGCCTGTGCAAGTTGTTACACCGGCATCCGTTTCTGAAATTAAGATACCAGAAACGAATATATTGTCGATCTTAGTCGATCCCAGCGGCAAGATCTTTATGAGTCTTGACAAGCAAACTGATATGGCGGCCACGTTGCAAGCAATGGGAGAAGAATATGGTTTGACCTTTACTCCTCAGGAAGTAAAAAAATTCTCCTTGTTTCAGACATTCGGCGTGCCGATGCAGAATATGAAATCTTTCCTTGCTCTTTCGACAGAACAGCAGGATAAGATCTTGAAAGACCAAGGGATTCCGTGTGACAGCACTGATAACCAATTCAAATCATGGATACGTAATGCGAGAGGAGTTAACCGTGATTTACGTATTGCTATCAAGGCTGACCAGAATACCCCGTATGCAGTAATTAAAAATGTAATGAGCTCACTTCAAGACTTGAAAGAAAATCGATATAATTTGATTACTTCTTTGAAGGCAGCTCCTGAAGAATAAAAAAGAAGAATATGGCTGAAATACAAGATAATGGTGGAGAAAAGAAGAAGGGTAAGCAGAAGAAAATGAATATCCGCGTGGATTTTACTCCGATGGTGGATATGAACATGCTTTTAATTACCTTCTTTATGCTGTGTACATCGTTGAGTAAGCCTCAAACGATGGAAATCAGTATGCCTTCTAATGATAAAGATATTACTGAAGAACAAATGAACAAAGTAAAAGCTTCGCAGGCTTTGACATTGTTATTGGGCGATGAAGGTAAATTATATTATTATGAAGGGGAACCTGATTATAAGGATTATTCGTCTTTGAAAGAAACGACTTATGATGCTGACGGCTTACGTGCTCTATTATTGCGCAAGAATTATGATGCAGTAATGAAGGTCCGTGAACTGAAACAAAAGAAAGCCAATCTTGAGATAACGGATGAAGAATGCAAAAAGCAAATCTCAGAAGTGAAATCGGGTAAGGATACACCGACTGTAATTATTAAGGCTACTGATAAATCTACGTACAAGAATCTGATTGATGCCTTGGACGAAATGCAGATTTGCAGTATAGGAAAATATGTCATTGTCGATATTGCCGAAGGAGATCTTTTCCTGATTGATAATTACACTTCTCAGGGTGAGTTAAGTAAGAATGCGGTAAGTTGAAATGTGTAACGCCTAAAAAGTATTTATGTCTAAAATTGATTTAACATCTTTGGAATGGTGTGAACTCATTTTCAAAGATAGGAATAAGAGTTATGGCGCATATAAAATGCGTCGAGATTTGGGACGGCGTCAGATCGCAGCCCTGATCATTGTGACGGTTATTGCAATTGTCGGTTTTACTCTTCCTCGTTTGATCAGCATGGCACTGCCGGAGAAGAAAGAAGAAATGGTGGAGGTAACTCAGTTATCAATATTGGATGAACCGGAGATAAAGGATGAAAATATTATCAAGAAAGTCGATCCGATAGCTCCTCCTCCAGCTCTTAAGAGTACAATCAAGTTTACTCCTCCGGTTATTAAAAAGGATGAAGAAGTGCAAGACGAGGATGAATTGAAAAGCCAGGACGATTTGAATGAAACAAAAGTTCAGATTTCTATAGCCGATGTGAAAGGTAATGATGAATTGAACGGACAGGATATTGCCGACCTTCAAGAAGTTATTACAAAAGCTCCGGAGGAAAAAGAGGAACCTTACACCGTGGTGGAACAGATGCCTCAATTCCCGGGAGGAGATGCAGCATTATTGGAATATATATCAAGTAAGCTGGTTTATCCGGTTGTCGCTCAAGAAGCAGGAGTACAAGGTGTGGTAGTTTTGCGTTTTGTCGTTTCGCCGGAAGGAAAAGTAGAAAATGTAGAAGTACTCCGTTCATTGGATCCTTCCTGTGATAAAGAGGCGATACGTGTAGTACAATCACTGCCTCAATTTATTCCGGGAAAACAAAACGGTAAAGCTGTTCCTGTGTATTTTACTTGTCCTATTAGATTCCAATTACGATAAAGGATGTGTATGAAAAGAGGATTGATCGTTTATTTTTTGTGCATGCTGGCATTGGTTTCATGCAGGAATACGAAGAGCAATGGAGATAGCGAGACATTGTATTCCGGAAAAATAAAGATTGCCGTTGACGAATCTTTTAAGCCGATAATGGAAGAAGAACTGCAAGTATATCATGCTTTAACGCCGGAAGCGTTGATCACCCCGATATATTGCAGTGAAGTAGAAGCCATGAATCTGTTTTTGAAGGATAGCGTTCGTATGGTAATAGCCAATCGAAGCTTGACAGAGCGCGAGTTGTCTTCTTTTCATACACGTAAATTTTTCCCCGAATCAGTGCGGATGGCTGTTAGCGGAATTGCACTGATTATAAATAAGAACAATCCCGATTCATTGATTTCCGTCAATAACTTTCGGGATATTCTTACGGGAAAAATTACAACATGGAAAGAATTGAACCCGAAATCGGCCTTGGGAAAGTTACACGTCGTTTTTGATAATCCCAATTCCGGGTTAATTCATTATGCAATAGATTCGATTTGTCGGGGAGAACAACTGGCGTTGTCTTTAAAAGCCCGAAAAACAAACGGAGAAGTAATAGATTACGTTGCGTCTACGCCGGATGCGATGGGGATAATAGGTGCCAATTGGATAGGAAATGCGGCAGATTCAACCCGACTCTCATTTAATGAAAGTGTGAGGGTGATGGCCGTCAGCAATGCGGAACACGTAACGCCTGAGAATAGTTTTAAACCATATCAGGCTTATCTTGCATTGAAAAAATATCCGTTGACTCACGATGTCTTTATTTTGATAAACGATCCCAAAGGAGCTCTACCTACGGGGTTGATGACATTTCTTACAGGAGATAGGGGACAACGGATCATTCTTAAATCCGGACTCGTTCCGGCCACACAGCCTATTCGTGTGGTGAATGTGAAAGATGAATATTAACGATTTAGTAATAGCTGATAATGAAAATGAGATTTTTATGTGTAGCATGTTGTTGCATGTTATTTTCTGTTTCCTTGTCTGCGCAAGAATCGTTGGATGCTGAATTGAGTCGGAAGGTAAATACGATTGCCGAAACAATAAAAAGCAATCCGGATTCTGCAGAAGACGAATTTGACGATTTATTAAAAGGAAAGAACAAAAAGAATATATCTTTATTGATTGCTATCGGAAGGGCTTATTTGGCTAACGAAATGATAGAGGAAGCTCAAGGCTATGCCGATCGTGCAAGAAAGGTTGACTCTAAGTCTTCTTTGGTTTATTTATTCGCTGGTGACATTGCTTTGGCTCAGAAAAATGTAGGAAAGGCGTGCGGTTATTATGAACAAGCTATGTTGTTTGATGAAGATTGCTACGATGCTTATTATAAATATGCGCGTGCTTATATGGGAGTTAACCCTCAACTTTCAGTGGATAAGTTGACTGAGTTGAAAACAAAACACCCGGAGAATATTGATGTGGATCGCGAGTTGGCCAATGTTTATTACTATATGGGCAAATATAGCGAGGCAAAGTCGGCTTACGATGACTTTATGGCTCAGGGAAAACCCAACGTACAAGATTACGCTCATTACGCCATGTTGCTTTATTTGAATAAGAATTATCAGCAATCTCTGGACATGGCTGCGAAAGGACTTTCCGAGGATGCAAATAATCATCTGCTGAAACGTTTGAAAATGTACAATTTGTATGAGTTGAAATCTTATAAAGATGGATTAACGGCAGCAGATAGTTTTTTCCAGGATCCTACGAGTCCTGATTATGTTTATCTGGATTATTTATACTGCGGACGCTTATATTTGGCAGATCAACAACCTGAAAAAGCATTTGAAAATTTCAATAAAGCTCTCGAATTAGATGCGAATAAGGAACATCCGGAAGCGATAAAGGAGGTCTCTGAAGCGTATGAATCTTTGCAAAATTATCCGGAAGCCATACGTTTGTATCAGCTTTATATGGATGCTATTGGCGATAAAGCAGAGATTAGCGACTTGTTCTTATTCGGAAGATTAAATTATATGGCAGCCGGAATGGCGGGAGTGACCGAAGAAGACAAGAAGGCGTATCTGACAAAAGCCGACGAAATCTTTGGAGAAGTTTCTCAACGTGTTCCCGAAAATTATCTGGGCTATTTCTGGAGAGCGCGTACAAATGCCATGGCCGATCCTGAAACAGTCGACGGTTTGGCTAAACCTTACTACGAATCGGCGTTGGCTATATTGGAAAAGAACCCGAACTCTTCAAAATCTATCATGATAGAGTGCGAAAGTTATTTGGGATATTATTATTTCTTGCAGAAAGATTACGAACAATCTAAGGTTTATTGGAACAAGATTCTTTCGTTGGATCCTGAAAATGAAACAGCAAAGCAAGCCCTTGAAGGACTTAAATAAACCGAAAAATATAAGAGGATAAAAAAACAAATGAAGTCGTTACTGACAGTTATGCCGACGGGCATTAAAAAGAAAAGCTGTATGATGTAATTAATAATACCTTCAATGGATTTTTTTATCGACTTTATTTTGCATATTGATCGACACATGATAGAACTCGTAGAGAGCTATCATGTGTGGACCTATGCAATCTTATTCCTGATTATTTTCTGCGAAACAGGGTTAGTCGTAACCCCTTTCTTACCCGGCGATTCGTTGCTTTTCGTAGCCGGTGCCATTTCTTCTTTACCCGGAATTCCATTAGAAATTGAAATACTTGTCTTAGTATTGTTTGCAGCCGCCGTTTTAGGCGATTCTTGCAACTATATGATAGGGCATTTCTTTGGGAAGAAACTGTTCGGCAATCCCCATTCTAAAATTTTTAAGCAAGAGTATTTGGAAAAAACTCATGCTTTTTTTCGCAAATATGGCGGCAAAACCATTATTATAGCTCGTTTTGTTCCGATCGTAAGAACGTTTGCTCCTTTTGTGGCCGGGATGGGGAAAATGCATTATTATTACTTTATGCTTTATAACTTGCTGGGAGCGGCTTTATGGATCATGCTGTTCTGTTTCCTGGGGTATTTCTTCGGAAATCTGCCTTTTGTGCAGGAAAACTTGAAACTATTCCTGCTGGCGATTATAATTGTCTCTTTGCTTCCGGCTGTTATTGAAGTTGTACGTGTTAAATTTCAGAAGTAAATATTTTTAATCCATTCTTATGAAGAATTCGTTATTGAGTCGTTTCGCTCCTAAGGAAACAAAATTTTTCCCAATGCTGAAGCAATTATCTAAAACCGTAGCTTCGGCTTCTGAGTTGTTAACCGAAAGCTTGAAGCATAGCACTTCGGAAGAACGTTTGGATTATTACCGTAAGATTAAAGATGTAGAGCGTGAGGGTGATCAGATTACCAACCGCATCTTTGATGAACTTGGAAAAACTTTCATCACCCCGTTTGATCGTGAAGACATTCACGACCTGGCCTTCTCCATTGATGATGTAACTGATGGGATTAATAGTGCGGCGAAACGTATCGCAATTTATAATCCGCGTGAGATAGGGGATAGCGGGAAAGAACTTGCTTCATTGATACAGCAGGGAGCATCTCTTGTTTGCAAGGCTATGGATGAACTGGAGACATTTACGAAGAATCCGGCTTCTTTGAGTGAGTGTTGTGTGAAACTTCACGACTTGGAAAACCGCGCGGACGATATATATGAGTTGTTTATTACCCAACTTTTCAGCAATGAGAAAGACTGCATTGAGCTTATTAAGATAAAAGAAATCATGCAGGAACTGGAAAAGGCGACGGATGCGGCCGAGCATGTGGGGAAAATCCTGAAAAGTTTGATTGTAAAATATGCTTGAAAACAGTGAATTATGGAATTGTTGATCGTTATCATCATCCTGGCTCTTGCTTTCGATTATATTAATGGCTTTCATGATGCCGCAAACTCTATAGCAACTATTGTTTCGACCAAGGTATTGACACCGTTCCAAGCTGTCGTTTGGGCTGCATTTTTTAACTTTGTCGCATTCTTTATTGCTAAGTACATTATCGGAGGTTTCGGTATTGCCAATACGGTATCGAAGACCGTTTATGAAGAATATATTACGTTGCCCATTATTCTTGCCGGGGTAATCGCCGCGATTATTTGGAATTTGCTTACGTGGTGGAAAGGCATCCCTTCTTCATCTTCTCACACGCTTATAGGTGGTTTTGCCGGAGCTGCAATCATGGCGAACGGTTTCGGTGCCATTCAGACCGCTATTATTCTCAAAATTGTACTCTTTATTTTCCTTGCTCCACTTATCGGTATGATTGTGGCTTTCGTGTTCACCTTGTTGGTCTTAAACATTTGTCGTAAGGCAAGACCGCATTCGGCTGAACATTGGTTTAAGAAGCTGCAATTGGTTTCTTCCGCATTGTTCAGTATCGGACACGGATTGAATGACTCGCAGAAGGTGATGGGTATTATTGCTGCTGCAATGATTGCTGCACATTCGCAGGGGCTCGGTATGGGCATAAACGATATATCCGATTTGCCCAATTGGGTAGCTTTTGCATGTTTTACGGCAATTTCTCTCGGAACGATGTCGGGAGGTTGGAAGATTGTCAAGACTATGGGCAGTAAGATTACACGTGTGACGCCTTTGGAAGGTGTGGTGGCCGAGACTGCCGGTGCGTTTACTTTGTATCTGACGGAGTATCTGAAGATACCGGTTAGTACGACGCATACCATCGCCGGTGCCATTATTGGTGTGGGAGCAACGAAGCGTCTTTCTGCTGTTCGTTGGGGAATCACAAAAAGTTTACTCACCGCATGGGTGCTGACAATTCCGGTTAGTGCTCTTCTGGCGGCAATTATTTATAGTATTGTCGCGCTGTTTGTGTAAAAAAGATTCTTGTATTAAATAAAAAATACCGGTTTGTTCCGGCAAAAAGGAAAGACATATTCTTCTTTTTGCCGGAATTCTTTTTCCCCGTGGCAGGCGAGGGGTAATGACAGGAAGCGGGATGTTTTAATGGACAGACAATCCTTTCATGGTAAGTTGGATGCGTTTCCGTGTTTTGTCTATGCTTAATATTTTTACATGCACGTGTTGATGTATCTTTATCACATCGGCAAGGTTGTCTATGTATCTGTCGGCCACTTCGGAGATGTGAACCAATCCGTTTTCCTTAATGCCTATGTCTACAAAGCAACCGAAGTTGGTGATGTTCGTGACAATACCCGGCAGTTCCATTCCTTCGTGCAGGTCGTCTATGGAATGAATGTCTTTGGCAAACTCGAAGACTTCGATTTGCTGTCTCGGATCTCGTCCCGGTTTATCAAGTTCTTTCAGTATATCGTTTAACGTGGGTAGTCCTACGTTTTCGTCTGTGTAGTTCTCCGGCTTGATTTTACTGCGCAAATCCTTTTGTTTGATGAGTTCGCTTACGGAGCAGTTCAGGTTCTTTGCCATACGTTCTACCAACGAATATCTTTCAGGATGTACGGCTGAGTTGTCCAAGGGGTTGTCCGATTGTGGAATACGAAGAAATCCTGCACATTGTTCAAAGGTTTTGTTTCCCATGCGGGGCACGTTCATCAGCTCTTTTCTCGAGCGGAACGGACCATGTTCCGTTCGGTAGTCGACTATGTTTTGTGCCAGGGTTGCTCCAAGTCCGGACACATAAGTCAGCAAATGTTTGCTTGCCGTATTCACGTTTACCCCGACGCTGTTTACGCAACTCTCCACCGTTCTGTCAAGCGATGCTTTTAGTTTGGCCTGATCCACGTCGTGTTGGTATTGTCCTACGCCGATGGATTTCGCATCTATCTTGACAAGTTCGGCAAGAGGATCCATCAAACGTCGTCCGATGGATACGGCTCCTCTTACGGTTACATCGTAATCCGGAAATTCTTCCCGCGCAATTTTTGATGCCGAATAGATGGAAGCTCCATCCTCGCTTACCACAAATACTTGTAGGTTGCGGTCGTACCGCAAGGACGATACCAGTCTTTCTGTTTCTCTGCCGGCCGTCCCGTTACCTATGGCGATGGCTTCTATCCGGTATTGTTCCACCAGTTTCACCAATTTGTTTCCGGCCTGTTTGTATTCCGAACGGGGAGGGTGCGGATAGATGGTTTCCGTATGGCGCAGATTACCCTGTTCGTCGAGGCACACAACCTTGCATCCTGTGCGGAATCCCGGATCGATGGCCAACACTCTTTTCTGTCCTAACGGCGGAGCAAGCAATAATTGTTTTAAATTGTCTGCGAACACCCGTATCGCTTCCTCGTCGGCTTTTATTTTGCTTGATGCGGCAGATTCGGTTTCGATGGCAGGTTTCAACAACCTTTTGTACGCATCGTTTATGGCGTCTGCCATGTATTGTGCGCAGGGACCCGTGCATCGGATGTAGCGACGCTCCAGGCGTTCCAGGCAAAACTCTTCGTCCGATGGGGTGATGGAAACCTTGAGGTATCCCTCTTTTTCCCCGCGCCTTATGGCCAGGAGTCGGTGCGAAGAGCATCGTTTCAGCGGTTCGCTGAAGTCAAAGTAGTCGCGGTATTTCAAGGCATTTTCCTCCGTTTCTTTTCCTTTTATGGCTTTCGATGTGATGATCGCCTGCCGTGAAAACGAGTTTCGTACGATATTTCGGCATTGTTCATCCTCGCTTATTTGTTCGGCTATGATGTCTTTGGCTCCCTTGATGGCTTCTTCTGCGTTGGCAATGTCGCCTTTTACGAAGGCTTCCGCGCGTTTCAGCGGATCTTTTTCCCGTTGTGTCATCAGCAAAACGGCCAGCGGTTCAAGACCTTTTTGGCGCGCGGACTCGGCACGTGTCTTGCGTTTAGGCTTGTAAGGAAGATAAATATCTTCCAACTCGGTGCCGTTCCAGCATGACTCGATACGCGTTCGCAACTCATTGGTCAGCTTTCCTTGTTCTTCAATGGTGGAAAGAATCGTCTCTTTTCGCTTGCTCAGTTCCGTAAATTTTTCGCAGGCATCTTGTATTTCTTCTATTTGAACCTCGTTCATGCTGCCTGTCGCTTCTTTGCGGTATCGGCTGATGAACGGTATGGTTGCTCCGTCTTCCAGTAGTTTGAGAACGTTTTCTACGTGGTGTACCGGCAGCGATAATCGGTCTGCTATCATTTTGCTGAATTCTTTCATGGCGCAAGTGTGTTTAATGATTGCGAATGATTTTAATAAACGACGGGCAAAGATAGACAAAAATGTGATTTCTTCTTTGAGCAGGATGGCGTTTTATTGTATCTTTGCACTCGCATTTCAGGTTGATAAGCAGGAAATAGCGCACTGTTTTTTTAGATATGTTGAGACAGATACGTGCATATTTGATGGGATGCGTAGCATTCTTTTTGGTGGTCTTTGCGTCATATTATGTCGTAATTACCGCTTATTCTCACATACATATCGTAAACGGTACGATGATTGTTCATGCGCATCCATTTAAAGCGCATCATGATCATACTGCCGGACAAACGCTGGTTCTGCATTTCCTTTCCGTTTTTCACTCGCTGGAAGCGGAGCCGTGCGAGAGCATTACGGTTTATCGTCCGTTCCTTGAGGCATTGCATGAAAATATCTGCAAGCATTCTTTCGCGGAACCTGAACTTGCTTATATCTCTTTACGGGCGCCTCCCGTTCAACTTTTCATTTGATATTTTGTAAGCCCTCTGATTAAATGTTGCAGTGCGAGGCATTGTAACAGAGGGAGAGGCCGTTCTTCTCAGAGAAGGAACGTGGCTTGTTTAGTGAAACATGGAGAAAAAAACAAAAAACAAAAGCGAACAATGAAAAGTTATATTTATCAAATCGTTCTGGGGATAGTGTGCTTTGCCGGAAATTACGGAGCCGTGTTGGCTGACGAACCGGTGAAGGAAGGAAATATCATAACAGGACATGTCATAGAAAAAGACACGGAAAAGGGATTGCCATACGTAACCGTGCTGATAGAAGATACGGGGAAAGGGACGGTGACCGACGAAGAGGGTTATTTCAGATTTAAGGGATTGCCTGCAGGCAATTACACCTTGCGGGTGCAATATATGGGCTTTGCCACACAAACGAAGACGGTAACCGTAGGAAATGACTTTACCGTTGATTTACATTTCGTGATGGAGGAGGAATCTTTCATGACCGATGAGGTTGTTATTTCGGCAAGCAGGAACGAAACGACGCGCAAGATGGCACCGGTTGTTGTCAATGTCATGAATAACCGATTGTTTGAAACCGTCAACTCCACCGATTTGGCTCACTCGCTCAATTACCAGTCGGGACTGAGAGTGGAGAATAATTGTCAGAACTGCGGCTTCCCGCAAGTAAGAATCAATGGTCTTGAAGGCCCTTATTCGCAGATATTGATTAACAGCCGGCCGGTGATGAGTGCCTTGTCGGGCGTATACGGATTGGAACAGATTCCGGTAAATATGATAGAGCGTGTCGAGGTCGTCAGGGGAGGAGGATCTGCTCTTTTCGGCGCAAATGCGGTAGGCGGTACGATAAACATCATTACGAAAGATCCGATAAACAACTCTTTTCAAGTGACTTCAACGATGTCGAACCTGAACGCAAAGGTGTGGGAGCAGTATGTCGGGGCAAATGCTTCGCTTGTGTCGTCGGATAATTCTTATGGCATTGCGGTGTATCAGTCTTACCATAACCGCAATCCTTACGATGCCGACGGGGACGGATTCTCGGAATTGGGGAAGCTGAATATGAATACGTTTGGCTTGCGTGCCTATTATCGTCCCACGCAGTATAGCCGGATCGGCCTGGAATATCATACGACAAACGAGTTCCGTCGCGGAGGAAACAAGTTCGACCTTCAGCCTCATGAAACGGATATTACCGAACAGACCAAGCATATTATTAACAGCGGCGGCTTGACCTATGACCTTTATTTCAATGCGTATAAGCATAAATTGTCGGCATACGCTTCGGTTCAGCATATTGACCGGAACAGTTATTACGGTGCGGGAGGCGATCCGAACGCATACGGAAAGACAAAAGACCTGACGGCTGTGGCAGGTGTTATGTATGTGGGAAATATGACACGCTGTCTTTTCTCTCCGGCCACCTTCACGGGCGGAGTGGAATATCAGTATAATTCGTTGCACGACGTGATGACCGGTTATCATCGCGACCTGAAGCAGGACGTGAAAGTGGCCGGTGGATTTGTGCAAAACGAGTGGAAAATGGATTATTTTACTTTGTTGGCCGGCTTCAGACTTGACAAGCATAACCTTGTAGATAACATAATCTTTAGTCCGAGGGTTAATTTCTTGTGGAAACCTTCCGACAAATTTCAGGGAAGGGTAACGTGGTCTACCGGTTTCCGTGCCCCGCAAGCTTATGATGAAGACCTGCATGTGGCTGCCGTTGGCGGTGAAGCCATGATGATAAGACTGGCGGACGGATTGAAACCGGAGCGGTCAAACAGCATAAGCAGTTCCGTCGATTGGACGGTAAATTTCGGACATTTTCAGTCGAACCTGCTGTTGGAAGGATTTTATACGGCGTTGAATCATGTGTTTTATCTCGAATCGTTGGGAGAAGATGCCGAAACCGGAACCTTGATTCAGGAGCGGCGTAACGGAAACGGTGCGCGCGTCTATGGAATGAATCTCGACTATAAGATTGCCCACGGGCGGGATGCACAGTTGCAGGTGGGCTTTACCATACAGAAAAGCCGTTATACGGAAGCTGTTCGCTGGAGTGAGGATCCCGACATCGAGCCGATAAAGCGGATGCCCCGTACGCCCGATTATTACGGATACTTCACCTTTACTTCCGCTCCGTTGAAGAATTTCGATTTCTCCGTCTCGGGCGTTTATACAGGGAAGATGATTGTTCCTCACTTTGCCGGTTATATAGAGAAAGACCGGCTGGAGAATACCGATGATTTCATGGATTTGAATTTGAAATTGAACTACACCTTTATACTGAATGACCATCTGAAACTTCAGGTAAACGGCGGGGTTCAGAACATATTTAATGCCTTCCAGAAAGACTTGGACAAGGGAGCTTCGCGTGATTCGAAGTATTTTTACGGTCCTACTCAGCCGAGAACCTATTTTGTGGGCATCAAGTTTTTTAATTGACAGGGCTTGTCCTTTACAGGATATTGTTCGGGAAACAGCATGCTTTTCGGAAAGAAAGCATGCTGTTTCCCCTTTTCAATGACTTATTTATACCAGCCTCCTCCCAATGCTTTATACAGATTTACGAGTGAAAGCTGCTTGTCCCGTATCGCATTGTTCAGGGAGATTTGCGCAGCCAAGTAGCTTCGTTGCGCATCCAATAGCTCCATGTGGCTGATAACTTTGTTTATGTATTGGAATTCTGCCAGCTCGAGTGCACTTTTTGATGCTTGTTCGAGACGAAGATTCGTTTCATAAATTTCTCTGACTTTATTGAATTCCACAATGGCATTTCTCGCTTCTTTGAACGCATTAAGGACCGTTTTTTCATACGCATATACGGCTTGTTCGTATGCCGCTTTCTTGGCTTTCAGTAAAGCGCGGTTTTTCCCCATCGCAAAAATAGGTTGCAACAGTGTGCCGCTCAGCAGGTGATAAGGAGATTTCAGCAGGTCGTTAAGCTCTTCGCTTTCGGCTCCCAAGTGTGCGGTGAGCGTTAGTTTGGGAAATAGGTTCGTATAAGCGATGCCTACTTCGGCATTGGCTGCTATCAGGTTCTGCTCGGCTTGCCTTATGTCCGGACGGCGTTCAAGCAGACTGGAGGGCAGTCCTGTCGGGAGTTCGCTGACGAGCAGTTCGTCTTCCGATAATGTCCCGCGGCGGATGCTGTGCGGATATTCTCCGGTTAAGAAGGTGATATCGTTTTCTTTCAGAGCGATTCTTTTCTCCAGATCGGGAATAAGTGTTAATGTCTTGGCCAATTCTACCTGTGCCTGTCGGAAAGTAATTTCCGAGGTAACACCCCCTTCATATCGAATGCGGGCGAGGTTCAGGCTTGCACCTCGTGCTTCCACCGTCTGCCTTACGAGAGCCAGTTCGTTGTCCAGTGCAGCCAATTCGTAATAAGACTGGGCCACTTGTGCAATCAGACTCATTTGTAGTGCCCGTTGGTTCTCGATGGAAGACAGGAACTCTGCCATGCTTTTGTCTCTCCGCCAGCGTAGATTTCCCCAAAGGTCGAGTTCCCATGAAATGACTCCTTTCAGGTCAAACTGATTGTCCGGTGAAGAATTATTTCCTCCATAGTTTTCTTGTTCCTTTTCTCCGTAGATCCTCAGTCCAACCGATGGGAACATATTGGCATAATCAATGCGTTTCATCGCAGCAAGTTCCTTGATCCTTGCACCGGCTATAAGCATGTCTTTGTTGTATTTTAAAGTCTTGCGTATGAGATTTTGCAGGATTGTATCAGTATAAATTTCTTCCCATTTATAGTCACCGATCGAGGTCGTGTCTATGTTCATACTGTCCAATTGTTCGGGAAGATTGAGCTGCGGACGTGTATAATGCTTGCCCAGTTGGCAACTGCAACCGAGAATGATTGATATAAATGCACAGATGTATGGATAAAAATATTTCATTGTTTTCATTGAAATTCCCAATTGTTTTTTCCGAAAGACTGGCTTAGTTCGCATGTCTCGTTTTGATCTTTTTTGTAGTCTTGTATATCATTACAAAGAAAAACGGAACCAAAAGAATGCCAACGGTTACGGCAACGATCATTCCGAAGAAGACGCCCGTGCCGATTGCCTGGCGGCTTGCCGAGCCCGGACCGGTGGCCAATACCAAAGGAACCATACCCAAGATGAAGGCCAATGAGGTCATCAGGATGGGACGGAAGCGCAAATGTGCTGCATGAAGGGCGGCTTCCACCAAGTCTTTGCCTTTGTCTACTTCGTCTTTTGCAAATTCTACGATGAGGATTGCGTTTTTTGCTGCCAGTCCGATCAGCATGACCAGACCGATTTGAAAGTACGTATCGTTTTCCAAACCGCAGAGAGCCACACCCAAATATGCACCGAATACGGCCACAGGCAGTGATATCAATACGGAAAGAGGAATACTCCAGCTTTCATATAATGCCGCAAGAAAGAGAAATACAAACAGGAAAACCAGTGCGATAATGAATCCTGTCTGCCCTCCGGCCTGTTTTTCCTGATAAGAAAGTCCGCTCCATTCCACGCCGATGTTGTCGGGAAGTTTCTCCCGCGCGATGTTTTCCAGGATGTTCATTACTTGGCCTGAGCTGGCGCCGTTGGCGGCTGTTCCTCTGATGACCGAGGTGTTGAACATATTAAAACGTTTAATGCTTCCGGGACCGGTGGTATAGTCTGTGGTACCCAACGCGGTAAGCGGAATCATATTTCCGTCGCTTCCCCTTACAAAGTATAGGCCGATATTGTCGCGCGACTCACGGAATGGTGCTTCTGCCTGTATATAAACCCGGTAAATACGGTTAAACATGTTGAAGTCGTTCACATAAACCGAACCGGTATATGCTTTCATTGTTGCAAAAACATCGGCCATCGGCACTCCCGACAATTTCACCTTATCGCGGTCGACATCGAAATACAGTTGTGGTATGTCGGCTTGAAGTGAAGAAGAAAGGCCGTCTATCTCTTTCCGTAACGAGGCGTAATACAGTAAAGTATCGGTCGCTTGTACCAAATCATCGAAAGAAGCATCTCCACGCGCTTCCAGTTGCATCTCGAAGCCTCCGGATGTTCCCAATCCGGGAATGACGGGCGGAGTGGAAAGATATGCCTTGCACTCGGGATATGTTTTTAACTCCTGTTGGATACTTTCCATTATCTTGTCTATGGTTGTGTCGTCTCTTTCTTTCCATTCCTTGAGAATTACGGTAAGCTGGCTGCGTGCTTGGCTCGTTCCTACGCGGGGACTGCTACCCGTAACGTTTTGTACATAGGCAATCGACGGATCTTTCATTAAAAAGTCGATGGCCCGGTTGGTAACGATTCGCGTACGCTCGATGGTCGCATCTTCGGGAAGTTCCAGCTCGATGGTGAAATATCCCTGATCTTCCGTCGGGAGGAAACTGGAAGGAATGAGGCGGTGCAGCAAGAATATGAAGACGATAATAAGACCAAATCCGGCTATGACACGTCGGGGATTCTTTATGATTTTGCTGATGCCCGTTACGTATTTTGTATTTCCGATGTTCAACCAATGATTGATTGCCCGGAATATGCGGTTTTTGGGCTTACCGGGAACGGCAGGTCTCAGGATGAGTGAGCACATAACCGGGCTTAAAGTCAGTGCAACGACGGTGGACAGGATGACAGACACGGCAATTGTTACGCTGAACTGACGGTATAACTGTCCGGTGATTCCCGACAGGAAACTGACAGGAACGAATACAGCTGCCAGAACCAACGAGGTGGCTATCAATGCTCCCGTCAGCCCTTCCATTGCTTTTTTGGTTGCTTCATACGGACTGAGGTGTTCTTCTTCCATGATGCGCTCCACATTTTCTACAACCACGATGGCATCGTCCACCACAATACCTATTGCAAGGATTAATCCGAGCAGGGTAAGTATGTTCAGCGAGAAGCCGAATATCAGCATGAAACCGAATGTTCCTATCAAGGAAATGGGAACGGCTATGATGGGGATGACCGTAGCCCGCCAGCTTTGTAGTGAGAGGAACACAACGATAATGACAAGAATCAGTGCTTCAAACAGCGTCTTATATACTTCATGTATCGATTCTGAAATATAATTCGTCATGTCGAAAGGTATTTCATACTGTAATCCTTCCGGAAAGTTCTTGCTGATTTCTTCCATTTCGTCCTTTACGCTTTGGGCAACTTCCATTGCATTGGCTCCCGGAAGCAGGTAAATTCCTAAAACGGCCGCATTTCCTCCGTTTATTCCGCTTTCGGTATTATAAGAAGAAGCCTCCAAAGATACACGCGCAACGTCGCGCAAGCGCACTAACGAGCCGTCGGCATTGGCACGAAGAACGATTTCTTCAAATTGTTCTACGGTAGAAAGTCGTCCTTGCGCCGTGATGGGAATTGTAATATCAAGGCCGTTTACCGGTTGTTGTCCCAATACTCCGGCTGCCGACTCACGGTTCTGGTCTTTTAATGCGTTCTGCAAATCCTGAACGGTCAGGCTGAAGTTGGCCATTTTAGCGGGATCTACCCATATCTGCATGGCATAATACCGGCTACCTATATTCGATACTCTTCCTACACCGGGAATTCTTCTCAGTAGGTCGAGTACGTTGATTGTGGCAAAGTTGCTGAGATAAATTTCATCAAACTTGGGATCATCCGAAGTCAGACAGATTGTCATGAGCTGGCTGGCGGCTTGTTTTTCTACGGAGATACCGTTCTGTATGACTTCTGCCGGCAGTCTTGACTCGGCCAGCTTGATTCTGTTTTGAATTTCTACGGCAGACAGATCGGGATCGGCCGAGATGTCGAATGTGACAGTTGCCGAAAAACCTCCGGAATTGGAGCTGTTCGATTCCATATAGAGCATGCCCGGTGTGCCGTTCAGTTCCTGTTCTATCGGAGTAGCAACGGCTTGCGATACAGTAACGGCGCTTGCTCCCGGGTAAGATGCGCTGATCTTTACGACAGGAGGAGTAATCTGGGGATATTGATCTATGGGGAGCATCATCAGTCCGATGATGCCGATTATTACGATTAATATAGATATAACTGCCGAAAATACAGGGCGGTCTATGAAAAAGTTTACTTTCATTGATTGGCTGTTTGGTTGTCTTTCTTAATCATTTTCCGATGATGGCGCTTCGCTGACGCGGACTTTCATGCCGGGCGTCAGTTTGTGGTATCCTTCGCTCACGATCAGTTCTCCCGGAACAAGGCCGCGTTCTACCACCGTGTTGTTTTGAAATTCGGGACCTAACTCGATGAAACGTTTCTCTACTGTCGAGTCACGACGCATAACAAAGATATATGCTCCACCTTTTTCTATGATTAATGATTTTTGCGGCACGACGGTTGCGTTCTCCCGTACGTCCAAAAGAACCCGAACATTGGTAAATTGTCCCGGTAACAAGATGTGCTCCGGGTTGGCCATTTCCGCTCTTACGGAGAAAGTTCCGGTTTTGGGATTGACCTGAGGCTCGGCGAAATCGACTAAACCCTTATACGGGTATGTACTGTTATCGGGTAAAGTAATGGTAACCGTGGGCTGCCATGAGCGGGTAGAATCTTTTTGACCGAGGGTAACGTTGCGTTCTTTACTCTTTAAATAGTCGAGTGCTGTCATGCTGAAATCCACGAGAACGGTATCACTCTTTACAACTGTTGCGAGAAGCGATTGCCCGTTTCCTCCCACCAATGTGCCCAAATCGACTAAACGTTCGCTTATTTGTCCCGAAATGGGCGATTTGACCAGTGTATAGCTTAACTCTAATTCTGCCTGGTCAAGGTCGGCCTGGCTCATGCCCACGCTGGCCTTTGCCGTTTCGTATGCCGCTATGGCATTGTCGTAATCCAATTGGCTGGCAGCATTCTTCTCGTATAATGGTTTGATGCGTTCCAAATCTCGTTCGGCTTTACGGGCTTGTGCTTCGTCTTTTTTCAGTTGGGCACGTGCTTTATCTGCCTTTGCTTTGTATTGTTCCTGGTTGATGATGAATAAAACCTGGTTGCGTTTTACGTAGGTTCCTTCTTCGAATTCCATTTTTTCAAGAAATCCTTCCACACGTGCGCGTACTTCGACGAATTGTTGGGCGCGGATACGTCCCACGTATTCACCATATATTTCTACGTCTTCTTGCTGGGCAGGTGTTACACTGATGACAGGGATTTCCGGTGCCGGACTCTTTTCTCGTGAGAGAAATAAGTATATTGCTATGGCAATGATGATGCCGAGGCCGGTATAAATGGCTTGTTTCCTTTTCAATCTTTTTAGTTCTCTCTTTGTTAAAAAAACTTTCATTCCTTTGTTCTTTAGTGTTTTAGAAGCCGAAAGATTTTCATACAATCCTTATGCCAAAACGGTGAATTTTTATTTTGATGTTGAACTTCAGTGAGATAGATGCAGCAAACATGAAACTTCTTGAGGAACTTTTTTATGCGATTGGGGAATTTTTCCTCAAAGTGTCCCGATATATGCTTTATCTTTCCCTTTTTCAATACCTCCGGCAAAGGTATAAATAAATAAAACATGCTGTCTTTTTTATGCCTGTCTGCTATTATTTATTAACATTAGCCTGCACGTTTTTTTCAGAGCTTGCAGGCTTTTGAGTTGCTGGTCGGCAGCGTTTGTAGGCGGGGTAGTGGTTTCAGATTGAATTTGACAGGTTTTATTCTTGCAGATTTTTTATAATTATTCTCTATGTTTTGAGTAACTTTGCGCGCTGAAAAGGTAAGATTTATTGAAATGGTATTAGAAGAACATTTAAAAACAACTGTTAAGGCACACGATCAGTTACTGCATCGTAGAGTAGATTTACTGTTGCGTACAGGAAAACTTTTGGTAGAAAGTCTGGCTGATACGAATCGTATTGTGAGAAATATGAAACGCACGGCCGCATATTTGGGCATTCCTGAAGAAAAGCTTCACATAAATGTTAGCTACACGATGCTGATGGTGAATGTGAGCGATGGGAATTATTCTTTCACTAAATTTCAGCGAATAGAAAGTCATGGCGTAAACATGACTGCAATTTCCGAGGTCAGCAAACTCTCTTGGCGGGCAATTGAGGGAGATTATTCGCTGGACCGTTACGAAGAAGAACTGGAAAAAATCCGGACTGCAAAGCGTAATTATACTCCTTGGATGGTGGCCGTTGGCGCAGGTTTTGCTTGCGGAGGGTTCTGTATTCAGTTTGGTTGCGATTGGATGGCCTTCTTGTATGCTTCGATTGCTGCCATTATCGGTATGCGGGTGCGTGCCAAATGCAACGAGTCGGGGCTGAATCATTATATGGGCATTGCCATTTCGGCATTTGTTTCTACGGTATTGGCATGGGCATCCACGCTGCTCCCTGCCGAGTGGACCGATACTCCTTGGCATCCGTTATTGGCTTGTGCTTTGTTTATTGTGCCGGGAGTGCCGTTGATTAACTTCGTCGACGATATGCTCGACAACTATATTCAGGTCGGAATCGTGCGGGCCGTCAATACCTTGCTGATTGTCTCGGCAATGGCTTTCGGTATAGCTTTTGCCGTAAAACTGTGTAATATTGCAAACTTCTTCCCGACCATCAGCATGGTACCTCATCACGAATATTGGGAATATGCCATTGCTGCGGCTATTTCGGCGATGGGTTTTTCTATGATTTTCAATATTCAGCGCCGCCTTTTATGGGTTGTTGCCATCGGAGGAATTATAGCTGTTTGTACAAGGAACTTCGTAAACCTGGGTGCAAGTACCGATAACATCGGACTGGATATGGGATTGGTTATCGGATCTTTCTCGGGAGCCGTGCTGGTCAGCCTTATTGCTGTAAAAGCAGTACACTGGTTTCATGTGCCAAACCACGTATTGACCATCCCATCGGTTATCCCGATGATTCCCGGTGTATTGATGTATCGTATGTTGTTCGGGCTGATAAATATGAACGTGAAAACCATTGATGAAGTTACTCCGCTGATGAAAGCGATAGAAAGTGGCGTAAACTCCGGCCTGGTTATTATGGTTATTTCCCTGGGAGTAGCGATACCAAATATTTTCGGACGTAAGTATATTGCTTCGTCCAAGAACAAACATTTGAAGGATTTACTGGCCGAACGTAAGGCAAAAGGCCGGTTCATAGAGTGGTAATACATCTGAAATTTTTATGAAAAAAGGCGGGAATTTATGTGTCGGTGAGCATAAATTTCCGCCTTTTTGTTCTTCTTTTTTAAGAAAATCTTTAATTTAGGGGCGGAAATAAAACTAATACAAATGCAAAAGATAAAGTTAATCGTGCTGGGAGTGTGTACGGTTTTGGCACTTTCGGCGTGTGTCTCAAACGAGAAAACAGATACAAACGTATCTGAAGAACAAGAAAAACAGGAAATGGTAACTAATAAAAAGGAGGAAAAGATGATCAGACTGAATGTATTTATCCAGGTGGATGAAAAAAATCGTGCCGAATTGATTGCGGCAGCAAAAGAATTGGTTGCAGCATCTCAGAAGGACAATGGATGTGTTTCTTATGATTTGTTCGAGAGTGCAACACGTCCGGATGTATTAATGATTTGCGAAACATGGAAAGATGATGAGGCGTTGTCGACTCATCAACAGGCTCCGCATTTCACAAAACTTGTTCCTCAGATTAATAGTCTGGGCACGATGAAGACAGAACGTTTCGAGTTTTAATATTTCTTTTTGGGATAAGGAGATATAAAAAATCTTACATTTTTAAGGGATGCCGTTGTAATATGGCATCCCTTTTTCTTATGTTCTTCTCTATTCAAATCGTTGGGATATGTTTTGATCGAGGTTTTTCCCTGCGGTTGCCGGGGATAAAGCGCCATGTTGTTCGGCTGGTTTTGTGATAATCCCCGAGGCCAATGTTGGAAAAGGCCGATGTCATAACAGAAAATTGTATGCAGAAAAAAATGTACGACTGAAATGAATACCCCCGGTTATCGTGAACAAATCGGGAAAAACATTCATTTCAGTCGTGTTAAGAATGCGGTTGGAAACCGCCGTATAAGCGTATCTTATTTATATTCGTCCCAGCTCTTGATTGCAATGTCATCGATGCTCATGGTGCAGAATGCGTTGATGAACGCACTTGCAAGGCGGGCATTGGTGATAAGCGGGATGTTCAGGTCGATGGCTGCACGGCGTATTTTATAACCGTTGTCCAGTTCTCCCACCGATAAGTCGCGCGGGATGTTTACCACCATATCGATTTCTTTTTTGTGAAGCATTTCCAGCGCTTGCGGATGTCCTTCCTCGCTTGGCCAGTAAACACGGGTATTTTCTACACCGTTTTCTGTGAGGAATTTGGAAGTTCCCCCCGTAGCGAAGATCTTGTAACCTTTTGCTTTCAGAGCTTGTGCGGCTTGCAGCATGTCAACCTTCTGCTTCGGCGAGCCGGTGGACATCAGGATATTCTTTTCAGGAATGCGGTAACCTACCGACAACATGGCCTTCAGTACGGCACAAGATGTGTCTTCTCCGATACATCCAACCTCGCCGGTGGAAGCCATGTCCACGCCCAATACCGGATCGGCCTTCTGGAGACGGTTGAAAGAGAACTGACTGGCTTTGATGCCGACGTAGTCTAATTCAAACAAATTCTTGTTTGGCTTCTCTACCGGAAGGCCAAGCATTACACGGGTTGCCAGCTCGATAAAGTTTATCTTTAGCACTTTGCTTACAAACGGGAAGGAGCGACTTGCGCGTAAGTTGCACTCGATTACTTTAATATCATTCTCTCTTGCGAGGAATTGAATGTTGAAAGGTCCTGAAATGTTCAGCTCTTTTGCTATCTGACGTGAGATTTTTTTGATGCGTCGAACGGTTTCTACATATAGTTTTTGTGGCGGGAACTGTATGGTAGCATCACCGGAATGTACCCCGGCGAACTCGATGTGTTCGGAAATAGCATAGGCAATTATTTCTCCGTTTTGGGCAACTGCATCCATCTCCACTTCCTTTGCATGCTCGATAAATTGGCTTACTACGACCGGATGTTTCTTGGAAACATTGGCAGCCAGTTGCAGGAAACGTTCCAGTTCTTCCTGATTGGAGCAAACATTCATGGCGGCTCCTGAGAGAACGTACGACGGGCGTACAAGAACAGGAAAACCAACTTTTTTGATGAAGGCATTGATGTCTTCCATTGAAGTTAACGCGCTCCATTCCGGTTGGTCGACACCGATGCGGTCAAGCATTGCGGAGAATTTATCGCGGTCTTCCGCGTTATCGATGCTTTTTGCGGAAGTTCCCAGAATATGAATGTTTTGTGCATCCAGGCGGAGTGCCAGATTGTTTGGAATTTGTCCTCCGGTAGAAACAATTACGCCGTACGGATTTTCCAAATCAATGATGTCCAATACGCGCTCGAACGTGAGCTCGTCGAAATATAAGCGGTCGCACATATCATAATCGGTCGATACGGTTTCCGGATTGTAGTTAATCATTACGCTGCGGTAGCCTTCCTTTCTGATGGTATTTAGCGCTTGTACGCCGCACCAGTCGAATTCCACTGACGAACCGATGCGGTAAGCTCCCGAACCGAGAACCACAATACTTTTGTGATCGCCCAGGTAATGTACATCGTTGGCCACGCCGCTGTAGGTAAGATACAGGTAGTTTGTTTGTGCCGGATACTCGGCAGCTAAGGTATCTATTTGCTTGACCACAGGAACGATTCCTATGCTTTTTCTGTATTTACGTACTTCCAGTAATCCCTCTTCCGTGTCGTTCTGATAAGAAATGGCGCGTGCTATTTGGAAATCGGAGAATCCTTGGCGTTTGGCTTTGTAAAGCAAATCCTTCGGAAGTTGCATTATTTGGGTATGGTTGTTTCCCCATTTGTGCAGTTCCTTTGAGGTCTCCATAATATTCATCAGCTTGTCGAGGAACCATTTATCTATTTTTGTCAGTTGATGAATCTGATCGACAGTGTAACCGGCGCGCATGGCTTTTGAAATGACAAAGATACGTTTGTCAGTCGGTTCGCGCAAAGCCTTGTCTATGTCGGCAATGACCAGTTCTTTATTCTCGACAAATCCATGCATTCCTTGTCCTATCATGCGCAAACCTTTTTGGATAGCCTCTTCAAAGGTGCGTCCGATGGCCATGACTTCTCCCACCGATTTCATGGAAGATCCCAACTCTCGGTCTACTCCGTGGAATTTTCCCAAGTCCCAGCGCGGGATCTTGCACACCACATAATCCAATGCTGGCTCGAAGAAGGCGGATGTTGTTTTGGTAACCGAGTTCTTGAGATCGAACAAACCATAGCCCAAACCAAGTTTTGCAGCGACGAAAGCCAACGGATAGCCCGTAGCCTTGGATGCCAAAGCTGAAGAACGGCTCAGGCGGGCATTGACTTCGATTACGCGATAATCCTCGGATTCCGGATCGAAAGCATATTGCACGTTACATTCTCCAACGATACCTATGTGGCGAATGATGCGGATGGCCAGTTCACGCAACTTGTGGTATTCGCTGTTGGATAACGTTTGTGATGGTGCAATAACGATTGATTCTCCGGTATGGATGCCCAGCGGATCGAAGTTTTCCATGTTACATACCGTAATACAATTGTCGAATTTGTCGCGGACAACCTCATATTCTATTTCTTTCCAGCCCTTCAAACTTTTTTCCACCAGCACTTGCGGGGAGAAAGAAAAGGCTTTTTCTGCCAAAACATTGAGTTCTTCTTCATTATTGCAGAAGCCCGAGCCGAGTCCTCCCAGCGCGTATGCCGCGCGAATAATCACCGGATAACCTACTTCTGTGGCGGCTTTGCGTGCTTCTTCGATGTTTTTTACGGCTTCGCTTTTAATGGTTTTTACATTAATCTCGTCAAGTTTGTTGACAAACAACTCGCGGTCTTCCGTATCCATTATCGCTTGTACCGGCGTTCCGAGCACGCGTGTATTATGTTTTTCGAATACTCCAGCCTTGTATAAGGCGACGCCGCAGTTTAAAGCTGTTTGTCCTCCGAAAGACAATAGAATTCCGTCCGGTTTTTCTTTGGCAATAACCTTCTCAACGAAGTAGGGAGTTACGGGTAAGAAATAAATCTTATCGGCAACACCTTCCGATGTTTGTACCGTAGCAATGTTGGGATTTATCAGAATGGTTTCGATGCCTTCTTCTTTTAGGGCCTTCAATGCTTGTGAACCGGAGTAGTCAAATTCACCGGCTTCGCCAATCTTCAGAGCTCCCGAACCTAACAGTAATACTTTTTTTATCTTATTTTCCATATATTTCTTGCTTAAAAGGTCGTTATAATAATTTGATGAATTCGTCGAAAAGGAACTCCGTATCGGTGGGGCCGCTTGCGGCTTCCGGGTGAAATTGTGCAGAGAACCAGGGATTATATTTGTGCCGGATGCCTTCATTTGAACCGTCGTTCATGTTAATGAACAGCGGATCCCAGTCGGAACCCAGCGTATTGTTGTCTACTGCATACCCATGATTTTGACTTGTGATGAAGCATTTTTCGGAACCAACCAGGCGAACCGGTTGATTGTGGCTGCGGTGTCCGTATTTTAGTTTATATATTTGTGCTCCTCCGGCCTTGGAAAGTAACTGGTTTCCCATGCAAATTCCGAAAATGGGCAGCTTTTCATTTTGCATGGCTTTGCGGATATTTTGTACAGCCTTGTCGCATGTATCCGGATCGCCCGGCCCGTTTGAGATAAACAACCCGTCGAATGTCAGGGTGTTAAAGTCGTAATTCCATGGAACGCGGATAATTTCCACGTCACGTTTCAGCAGGCATCGGATGATATTTGCTTTTACTCCGCAGTCGACCAGGACAACTTTCTTTTTATTCTTTCCTTCATTATAACGAATGATTTCCTTGCATGATACCTTATCCACGTAATTTACGCCTTCATAAACGGCATCCGGTACCTCAAAGTTCTCGTCGTCGAAAACAATCTTCCCCATCATTACGCCATGTTCCCGCAGTATTTTTGTCAGTTCGCGCGTATCAATTCCGGTAATGCCCGGGATCTTTTCACGTTTTAACCAGTCGCTCAGGCTTTCCACTGCGTTCCAATGACTGTATTTCTCGCTGTAATCGCTTACAATGATTGCCTCGGCATGGATTTTCTCACTCTCCATAAATGTGGGAAGGCCGTTGGCTTCGAATGTAAAAGGGGGAACGCCATAGTTACCTATCAGCGGGTAAGTGAGTGTCATCAGCTGACCGGCATACGAGGGATCTGTCAGACTTTCCGGGTAACCTGTCATTGCTGTATTGAAAACAACTTCACCGGCTACTGCTTTTTCGTAGCCGAATGATTTACCATGAAAACAACTTCCATCGCTTAGGATGAGAGAACATGTTTTTCCTTCGTAGTAATTTGTTTTACTGTCCATGTGTGTAATAGGGTATTTATTGTTTTGTCTCTATTGATATTCTTCGTTTGTCATCAGAATTTTTCGATTAAAACTGATAGATTTGTTCTATATAATCGATGATAGCCTGGTTTACCATTTTTACGCCGCCCGGCGTGGGATAGTCGCCGCTAAAGTACCAGTCGCCCGAATGTTTGGGGCATGCTTCATGCAGTCCTTCCAGCGTTTGGTAAACGATTTCGACTTTTGCCTGGGTGCCCGCCGGTGTCAGCAGTTGAACGATCTTTTCCGAGATCTCTTTGTCGGTGAAAGGTGCATAAATATCTTTCACATAATTGACCATTTTTTCTTTGGGCAACTGAAGCTGTGCCTTCGCTTTCTGGTAAGTTTCCTTTATGATATGTTGCATCCCGCGCTCTTCCAGCAGGGCAATGGCTGCCTTGAATGCGATAAACTGTTCCATGCTTGCCATGTCAATGCCGTAGTAGTCCGGGTAACGCACCTGGGGTGAGGAGGACACAATGATAATCTTTTTAGGGTGAAGGCGGTCAAGAATGCCGATAATGCTTTGCTTTAATGTCGTACCACGTACGATACTATCGTCTATGATAACCAGATTGTCTTCATAAGGGATCAGGCTCCCATAAGTTATGTCATACACGTGTGCTGCCAAATCGTTTCGGGTGTTTCCTTCGGCGATGAAGGTGCGCAGTTTGATATCCTTTATTGCAACCTTTTCACTGCGGATACGTTGTGACAAAATCTGTTCCAGCTCGCTGTGACTTGGACGATGTGCCAATGCTTCGATGCGCTGAACTTTCAGTTGATTTAAGTAATTGTCGAATCCTTCCAACATGCCGTAAAAAGCAACTTCGGCGGTATTGGGGATGAAAGAGAATACGGTGTGTACCACATCATAATCGATTGCTTTGAGAATTGGTTCCACCAATTTTTCTCCCAAGAGCTTGCGTTCTCTGTAAATGTCGATGTCGCTTCCGCGGCTGAAATAGATTCTTTCGAATGAGCAGGCCTTTTTTTCTTTCGGCTCGTTTATCTGGTTCAGGCTCATTTCTCCTTTTTTGTTTATCAGGATAGCCTGTCCGGGTTGTAACTCGTTGATGCTGTCTGCCGGCACGTTGAGCGTTGTTTGTATCACAGGACGCTCTGAAGCTACAACGATAATCTCGTCGTCCTGATACCAGAATCCCGGCCGTATGCCCCAGGGATCGCGCAAGGCGAATGATTCGCCGCTTCCCGTCAGTCCGCATATTACGTAACCTCCGTCCCAAAGCGGGCTTGAAGTGCGTAAAACATTGGCCAGGTCGATTCGTTCTTCGATGGCTTTTGTGAGATCTGTTCCGTTCAGTCCTTCCGCTTTACACTCGTTGTATAAGCGTTCAACCTCACGATCGAGCCGATGGCCTACTTGTTCCAGCATGATGTACGTGTCGGCATACTTACGGGGATGCTGTCCGTTTGCCGTGATATTGGCAAAGATTTCATCCACATTCGTAAGGTTGAAGTTACCGCAAAGGGCCAGGTTTTTTGAACGCCAGTTGTTTCTTCTTAAAAAGGGGTGCACGTATGAGATGCCGCTCTTCCCGGTTGTGGAGTATCGCAGGTGTCCCATGTAAAGTTCTCCGGCGAAAGGAAGGCAACGTTTGGCATATTCTGCATCGTGCAGTTGCGTTTCAGTCAGGTCTTTAAAGTGGCCGTGTATGGTACTGAATATTTCTGTTATGGCACTTGTTCCCAATGCTCTTTCACGAAACATGTATTCTTCTCCCGGATTTGCCTGCAGTTTTACGCATGCCAGTCCGGCTGCTTCCTGTCCGCGATTGTGTTGTTTTTCCATCAACAGGTAGAGCTTGTTCAGACCGTACATCCATGTCCCGTATTTTTGTTGGTAATATTCCAGAGGTTTTAGCAGGCGGATCATCGCCACGCCGCATTCATGTTTGAGAGGTTCCATATATTTTTTATTCGTTTAAACGTTGTGTGGAAGTGAAAAAAAGCCCGGATATGCCGAAAGGCAGTTCCGGGTATTGTTTGCATTTATATCGTCTGGCATGTGGTGAATAGTAAAATCAATGAATGTTGTTTGGGAGAAAAGAAAATAAATATCAACGGGGTTCATTACGAATGAATAAATATCCCTGTTCTTTTTTGCAGATGCTTGTTCCGAAAAGGCACTCGGGTATGCATCTTTTTCTTCTTTATATGCTGCCCTTTGATACATTCTTCCGATTTTATCGTCTCGCTATTCGGATTGCAAAGATATGAAGATTTTGCTACATGACGAAATCTATTTTCCGAAAAAGATGAAGCGTTATGAAAGATTTTCATTGGAAATATCGGAATGCACTGATGTGAGAATGACGAAAGGATGTGGATTTTCTTAAAAAAAATTGCGTTTCTTTTTGGAGACTTAAAATAAAACTCTAAATTTGCACCGCATTTAAAAGCCGAAATAACTCAGTTGGTAGAGTAACTCATTCGTAATGAGTAAGTCGCGGGTTCGAGTCCCGCTTTCGGCTCTAATTCTTTGATTTCTAAAGGTTTATTTTCGGCTTAAATTTTATTAGGCCTACTCATTGCGATGGAGGACGCAAATCCATGAACGAAAGAGAGAGATTAGGGAGCCTTATAAGGGACATCCGCCAGCAAAAGGGAATGACGCAAGAGCAGCTTGCGGAGGAATGCGGGATGAAGCGGGCAACCATCATCAAGATAGAATTGGGGAAATTTAATGCAAGTGTAGATATACTAAGCGCGATATTGAGGCCGTTGGGCTGTAAATTGGATATTAAGGGGGCATAAACAGCCCCCTTAACTGTTATGTAAGAGTCATCATCATAAAGTTCATGCGAAGCTCTATAAAGTCTTTATATTTATCGGGGTTGTCCACATAGTCGATACCTTCCTTATGGCTACATCGGCCTGTTTTGCCCGAACCTGCACGTAATACCGGATAACGCCCCGCGACCTGTCGGAGTGCCCGGGGCAATAATCTATAATGCGGTCGGGAATGCCGATTTCAGAGGCATATTGGGCGAAAGATTTCCGCGCCGAATAATATGTTACCTTTTCATCAATGTTTAAATCTTTGGCCAGTCGGGAGAGCAATACGTGATGGGTAAGTCGCGGGTTCGAGTCCCGCTTTCGGCTCTCTGCTTGAAAAGCAAATAAAATCCCCCTTTCTTTTTTATTCGTCTTTCAGTTAAGATTCCGTAATGACGGGCATCTTTCTGTATGTTCCCGGTAGTGTTTTACTGGGAAAAACCTTATCTTTGTGAGGGAACGCCGAGATCACAGGATGATTTTCTGCGGACGTTTTTGTTTACACAATAGAAAAAAGAGAAATTATGACGAAACTGGTAAGAAAAATTGGCTTGGTCGCTCACGATGCGATGAAGAAAGATTTAATCGAATGGGTGCTTTGGAACTCCGAGTTGCTGATGGGGCATAAGTTCTATTGTACCGGGACAACGGGTACCTTAATACTAAAAGCTTTGAAAGAGAAGCATCCGGATGTAGAATGGGATTTCACCATTTTGAAGTCAGGACCTCTGGGAGGCGATCAACAGATGGGCTCCCGCATTGTGGAAGGTGAAATTGATTATTTGTTTTTCTTTACCGATCCGATGACATTGCAACCGCACGATACGGATGTGAAGGCATTGACGCGTTTGGCCAGCGTGGAAAACATTGTATTTTGCTGCAATCGCAGTACGGCGGATCATATCATCTCCAGTCCGTTGTTTCTTGATCCTACCTATGAACGAATTCATCCTGATTATACGAATTATACGAAACGTTTCGAAAACAAACCGGTTGTAGCCGAAGCTGTAAAATCGGCAAATCAAAGAAAGAAGCGGACGGTATAAAAACAACAGTACATTCTTTTGTGAAAAACAAAGGGGCACTTTCTGAAAAAGTGCCCCTTTGTTTGTTCATTTGATTTCGAATTCTTCTTTCATATCCAGTTCTTCTCCCGATTTATCATAGAATTTATATTGTAGAAAAGCGAGGCTCTGGTCAGGAATTATTTTTATTCCTAAGCCATATTCCATTTGCCATTTTCTTTTAAGAGAGAAGATCCCTTGGTTGATGTATGCCGCAACGTAAGGGTGAATATGCAAAGTAAATTTTTTAACCTTCAGTTTGTTGACCAGATAGTCAATCTTGCTTTCCAAAGCATCTGTAAATAAAATAGAGGGTTTTATCTTACCTTTTCCAAAACACGTGGGGCAATCTTCGTCGGTCGTTACGTCGATTGCCGGGCGAACGCGCTGGCGTGTAATTTGCATCAGGCCGAACTTACTGAGGGGTAGAATGTTGTGTTTTGCTCGGTCTTTCTGCATGTTTTGGCACATACGTTCGTATAATTTCTGACGGTTCTCGGCAAGAGTCATATCAATGAAGTCGACAACAATTATGCCTCCCATGTCTCTTAGCCGAAGTTGTCGGGCCAATTCATCGGCAGCGCCCAGATTTACATCGAGGGCATTGGCTTCTTGTCCGTTGTCCGACTTGGAGCGGTTTCCGCTATTTACGTCTACAACATGAAGAGCCTCGGTATGTTCTATGATTAAGTATGCACCGCTTTTGTAAGACACCGTCCGTCCGAAAGATGACTTAATCTGTTTTGTTATCGCAAAGTTGTCAAAGATGGGCAATTTCCCTTTGTATAATTTGACAATGCTGGTGCGTTCGGGAGCTATAAGCTCTACATAATTTTTTACTTCTTTGAAAACATTCTCATCGTTTACGTAAATGTTTTCATACGAGGGATTAAACAAATCCCGTAACATGGCCACCGTGCGACTTGTTTCTTCGTAAACTAAAGACGGAAGTTTCGATGCCTTTTGTGCTTTTGTGATAGTGTCTTCCCAGTGTTTTAACAAAGTTTTCAGTTCTGCATCGAGTTCGGCCACGCGTTTCCCTTCGGCCACTGTACGGACGATTATGCCGAAATTTTTTGGTTTAATGCTTTGCAGTAATTGCTTTAAGCGTGCGCGCTCTTCGTGAGATTTGATTTTTTGCGATACAGAAACCTTATCGTTAAAGGGGATGAGGACTAAATATCGTCCGGCAAACGACAGTTCGCATGTCAATCGCGGCCCTTTGGTTGAAATGGGTTCTTTCACGATTTGTACAATAACTTCTTGTCCTTGCTTTAATACGTTGGATATTGTTCCGTCTTTTTCGATGTCGGGCAACATGGAAGCTTTCGACATAGGGTAAAGCTTTTTCTTGTCGCTCAACACCTGTTTCAGGTACTTTTGGAAAGAATGAAATTGAGGTCCTAAGTCTAAATAGTGAAGGAAAGCGTCTTTTTCGAAACCTACATCTACAAAGCAGGCGTTCAGTCCGGGCATTAGTTTCCTGACTCTGCCTAAATACATGTTCCCTACAGAAAAAGAAAGGTTTCGCTCTTCTTTCTGGAATTCCACTAAATTCTTGTCTTCAAGAAGTGCGATGGATATTTCTTTGGGTTGTACGTCGACTACTAATTCGCTTGTCACTTGATTACTTAGTTTTGATAGTTTATAATTATAGAGAGGATTTCTATTATGCAACGGGATGTTGCTAGAAAAATTTCATTACACAAAGAACAAACCTGAAAGACAATTGACAGCTTTGCAAGTTTGTTCTTTATTAAAGTCCGGACAGACTAATAATTATTTTTTGCTTTTATGTCTGTTCTTTCTTAGTCTTTTTTTACGTTTGTGAGTAGACATTTTATGTCTTTTTCTTTTTTTTCCGCTTGGCATATCTTTAAAATTTTATGTGGTTAATATTGAAGTTTATTATTTCTTTACAGAGAGAGTAAATGTTTTTGCCGGTTTGAAAGCCGGAATATTGTGTTCCGGAATGATGATTGTCGTATTCTTTGAAATGTTGCGCGCGGTCTTTTGTGCTCTTTTCTTCACGATAAAGCTACCAAATCCGCGAAGATATACATTTTCATCGTTTGATAAAGACTCCTTTACCGTGCTCATAAACGCTTCAAGCGTAGTTAATACCGTAGTTTTGTCGATGCCTGTATTCTTGGCAATCTCGTTTACAATATCTGCTTTAGTCATTTCGCTAATAATTATTGTTATACGTTATCTTAATTTTTTGGACTGCAAATATATAGCTTTTCTCGCTCTTTAAGAAATTTATTGCCAACATTTTTTTGAAAAGTATTAATTTGACTTTTTAAACTATTACTTTTGTATGCCGGAAAGAGTGTTTTTCTGTTGGTAAAAGTTGCTTTTGTATGGACTGTTTTGGTGAGATATTAATTGGCTGGTATGAAGAGCATAAGCGTGATTTGCCTTGGCGCGATACGAAAGATCCGTATAAGATCTGGGTGTCTGAGGTAATACTTCAGCAGACTCGTGTTGTTCAAGGTTATGATTATTACGTGCGTTTCATGAAACGTTTCCCCGATGTCAGGTCGCTGGCTGAGGCCGATGAGGATGAAGTCTTGCGGTATTGGCAGGGGTTGGGGTATTATTCCAGGGCGAAACATTTGCATGAAGCGGCGTGTTCGATTAATGAAAGAGGCTGTTTCCCGTCGACGTATGATGAAGTGCGTGCCTTAAAAGGAGTGGGGGAATATACGGCTTCGGCCATTTGTTCCTTTGCTTATGACATGCCTGTTGCGGTTGTCGACGGAAATGTATGCCGGGTTATTTCTCGATGGGCTGGCGTGGAGGAGCCGATCGATACAGCCGAAGGGAAAAAGACGATAGCCGCTTTGGCTGAAAATTTGCTGATAAAAAATGATTCGGCCCGCTATAACCAGGCGATAATGGACTTTGGCGCATTGCAGTGTGTACCATTCTCTCCCCGCTGCGATGCCTGTCCTTTGGTGGAAACCTGTGCGGCTTACCGTAAAAAGCTCGTGGCCTTTTTGCCAAAGAAAAGGCATAAGCAGAGCGTTACACATCGTTATTTTATTTATTTCCATGTGCGTTTCGGAGAATACACTTTTATATATAAACGTACGGACAAGGATATTTGGCGGAATTTATATGAATTCCCTTTGATGGAAGTGGAGAGCGAACTGAAAGAGGAAGACTTGTTTTCCCATCCGTTGTTTCGCCGGTTGTTTGAGAACGCGCAGGTCAAGTCGATACGCCTCGTGGAGAAAAATGTAAAACATGTGTTGTCTCATCAGACAATCCATGCCGACCTGTATGACGTTTTGCTGGACGAAAGCAAAGAATGGGGGCAATCTTTCATGAAGATTCCGGAAAGCGATTTATATAAATTTCCTGTTTCACGCTTGATTTCTCATTTTTTTTCTTTACTTTTGAAGCCTAATAATTAAAAGAAATTTTATCATGTCATTAAATAAAGTACAGCTTATTGGCAATGTAGGAAAAGATCCCGATGTGAGATATTTGGACGGCGGCGTAGCTGTTGCTACCTTTCCTTTGGCAACAACCGAGCGGGGATATACCCTGGCAAACGGCACGCAGGTTCCGGAACGTACCGAATGGCATAACATCGTGTTGTGGCGAGGTTTGGCTGAGACTGCGGAGAATTACGTGCATAAAGGCGATAAGTTGTATATAGAAGGCAAAATTCGTTCTCGTTCTTACGATGATAAAAACGGAATAAAGCGCTATGTTGTTGAGATTTTTGCCGACAATATGGAAATGCTTACGCCCCGTTCTTCCCAGTCGGGCGCATCGGTGGCTCCTCAGGCCGGGAAAGTATCACCGGAAACTTCCTCTTCGGAATCGCCAAAGGCTGCGGATTCGGACGATTTGCCATTCTGAATGACGGATAAAAGAACAGATGTTTAACTAAAATAGATTTCCTTGGACCCTGACTCGTATTTAGTTTTTGGGGAGAATGTCTCGGATAATCTTTCCGCAACTTCTCCCACCATTGGAGCGTTTATTGCTTTGTTTCTGGCAATAATTCTATTATTTGTTTCTGCGTATATTTCGGCATCCGAAATAGCATTCTTCTCTCTTTCGCCTTCGGAAAAAAATGAATTGGATAACGGACGGCATGCTTCTTACAAGCGTATAAAGAACCTGTTGGCCGATTCCGAGCGGCTTTGGGCTACATTGGCTATAGCAAATACCTTTGTAAACGTGGTGATTATCATTTCGGGGGCTTATTTCTTTTATCAAACGACGGCCGGAGCGGAATACTCTGCATGGGGCTTTTTACTGCTTGCTGTTATTCTTGTCTTTCTCTTGCTGTTGTTTGGTGAAATCATTCCCAAGATCTATTCCGTGCGTTTTCCCCTTAAATTTTGCCGCAAGTCGGCATCATTCGTCTCATTGTTGTATGTGCTTTTCAAACCATTCTCCACTCTGTTTGTGAAATCGGCCTCGTTTGTGAACCGGATGGGGCAGATGCGTACGGCAAAAGGCCTTTCGGTAGACGAACTTTCCAAGGCATTGGAACTTACAGACAAGAAGGAACTTTCCGAAGAGGGGACGATGCTTGAGGGAATCATTCGTTTTGGCGAGGAGACAGCAAAGGAGATTATGACATCCCGTCTCGATATGGTCGACCTGGAAATTACGGCCACGTATTCGGAAGTATTGAAATGTATTGTCGACAATGCTTATTCGCGTATCCCGGTATATCAGGAGTCTCGCGACAATATAAAGGGAATTTTGTATATAAAAGATTTGTTGCCTTACCTGCAAAAAGACAATGATTTTAAGTGGCAGTCTCTGATTCGTCCGGCATACTTTGTGCCGGAAACAAAAATGATCGACGATCTTTTGCGAGACTTTCAGGCGAATAAGATTCATATTGCCATTGTGGTGGACGAATTTGGTGGCACTTCGGGTATCGTAACGATGGAAGATATCATTGAGGAGATCGTGGGAGAGATTAACGATGAATACGATGATGAGGAACGAACTTATGTAAAGTTGACCGAAAACTCTTACATCTTCGAAGCAAAAACACTGCTTTCCGACTTCTATAAGATACTGAAAATCGATCCGGATGAATTTGAGGATGTGGTGGGAGATGCCGATACCTTGGGAGGTTTGTTGCTTGAACTGAAAGGAGAATTCCCGGTGTTGCATGAAATCATTAATTACTCTTGCTACCGTTTTGAGGTGCTTGAAGTGGATTCGCGCCGTATCCTGAAAGTGAAAGTCACAAGAGATCTTTCATTGGATGTAGAAAAGAAAGACGAATAATCTGCGTGTTATGCCGTTGTATAAGCGTTGGAAAGACAATAATGCCGAATGGGCTGTCTGGAAAGTTACGGAGACCGATGAGGAACTTCTTCGCTGGCTTTCAGAAAATCTGTCTTATGCCGAAGAATTGGCGCGGTTGAAGTCTTCGGCCCGCCGAACGGAATATCTGGCGGTGCGCGTACTTTTGAAAACATTGTTGGGGAAAGAATGTGAAATAGCCCACCATCCTTCGGGAAAACCTTATTTGCCGGATGCCGGTCTTCATGTCACGATATCACATACTTGCGGGTATGTTTCTGTGGGAATTCATCCGGATAGGGAGGTGGGGATGGATATAGAGCAACGCACGCATCGGGTTGAGCGGGTAAAAAATTACTTTCTTCATGCCGATGAAATGCAGGAGTTTGAGGCATTGCCGCCCAATGATATGCTTGATTGGTTGTTGCTTCATTGGTCGGCTAAAGAGACAATGTTTAAGATTCTCGACCGGGAGGGTGTCAGTTTACGGCAGCATTTCCGCATATTGCCGTTCGTTTTACACGCAGAAGGAACCATGAACGGACTTGAAACTTTTACGGGGAAGGAACATGCCTTTGCCATCAAATATTTTATCACTCCCCATTTTGTATGTACTTGGTGCACGTCTTTATTGCCGTAGTACGTACATTTTAACCCAGTCTATTTCCATTTCTGCAGGAAAGTCTTCGGGATTTACCTTACCTACCCAGTTCCCTTCCATTTGCATGTCGATTAATAGATAGAAAGGTGTGCCGAACGGATATTGACCTTTTTGGCTTGTTTCGATACGCGGATAGGTAAAAGTGTGGATTCCGTTGATGGAAAATACCAGGCTGTCCGGCAGTATTTCTACGGCATATACGTTATATTCGTCAGGATTTATGCGGCCCGTACTCCCGTGGGGTGGGTTGTTTTCCTCTTTCAATACGTATGTGTAATAAGAATGTACGGTTTGATAGGCTATGGAGTCGTGGTTTAATCTTTCCATAATATCTATTTCTCCACCGTCAGGCCATCGGCCTTTTTCGGGTAACATCCAGATAGCCGGCCAGGCTCCCTGTGCTCCTTGTAGTTTTGCTTTTACTTCTACCTTGCCGTAGGTCAGTGTCTTTTTGCCTTTTGTGAAGACTCCTGCCGTAATGTAAGGAGACGGATCGTCGGGAACAATGTTTTCATTTATTTTTCCTTTGAGGATAAGATTGCCGTTTCTCACTTCGTACAGAGACGGTTCGTCCGACATGTGTTTGTCCCACTCGCTTTCTCCGCGGGGAATCTTGCTCCAGTATTTCTCGTTTATTGCCGGGCCGTTGAAGTTTTCTTCCCAAAATAATTCATATACGGGCTGCTGTGCTTGCAGAAAACCTCCCGTAAATAATCCGAAAAGTATTGCTGAAATGTATTTTGCTTTCATGGTTGTATGGAAAAATCATTTCTTCAAAAATAAAGTTTCCCCGCGGTAAAAGCAAAAAAAGATTAGTTTTTCTGAAGTGTAAAGACGAATTCCAATCCGCCGTTGGGTGCATTCTTTGCAAAGATAGTTCCGCCGTGAAACAAGACAGCGTTCTTGACAATGGCCAGTCCCAAGCCCGTACCTCCCAACTTGCGTGAGCGTCCTTTGTCTATTCGGTAGAATCGTTCGAACAAACGTGTCAGGTGCTCTTCGGCAACTCCTACGCCCGTATCGGAGAAACTGAAGTAATAAAGTTTCTCGTCTTCCCGGAAACAGCGGATGGTTATCTGCACGTTTGTTCCGGCGTATGCTATGACGTTGTCGGTTAAATTGCGGAATATGGAGTAAAGCAATGAGTTGCTTCCGCAAATGGTCAGGTTGTCGGGAAGCAGATTATTCACTTTAATCTGTTTTTTCTCGAGGTTTAAGGCCACTTCATTCAGCATGTTTTCTACAAGTTTGCTGATGTTTATGTATTCTTTTTCCACTAAATCGGGAGCTTCGTCCATGCGTGTAAGTACGGAGATGTCGCGTAAAAGCAAGGTGAGCCGGTTGCTTTGTGCATAACTTCGCTCAAGGAATGTCTGTTTCATGTCGGCTTTCATCTCCGGATTATTCAGAATTGTTTCCAAATATCCCTGAATGCTGCTTACAGGTGTCTTCAGCTCATGAGCAATGTTTTGGGTTAATTGACGTTTCAGACGCGCCTGTTCTTCTTCCTGCGTGATGTCGCTGATAGAAATTTCAAACGATAAATCTTGGAAAATAATGCATTCTATCAGGAAAAAGCGTGCGTTCTTATGCAGATGAATCGACGTCCTTTTTTCTTCCTTCCCGAAATTGTTTTCATTCTTTTTCAGGAATGTTTCAATGGGTTTTAGTTCGGGGATGCTGAAAACTTCCTCGATGGAGGTCAGATTCCAGTCGGAAATCGTGTTGGCATATTGCGTGAAAAGACTGTTCACAAGGATTTCCTTCCGCTCTTTTGTGAAGACTCCGAGTCCCTCGCGCGAGGTTTGAAGGTGGGAAATAAGCTTTTCTCTTTCTATGTACAATGCTTCTTTTGCCCGGTGAAGCCGTTTGTATATCTTAATAATGTGCTGTGAAATTTCTCCTAATTCGTTCTTCGGGAATGTTTGAAGAATGTCCGTTTCTATCGGTTCGTTTCGGTCGGCTTTCAAGGCGAACTGCTGAAGTTTGGTAACCGACATGCCCAGTTTGCGCGTAAGGCTGTAAAGAAAGATGATAAGACACAGGCTTATGGCAAGCGTAAACCAGATAAAATCTGAATTTGCATTGAAGTATTCACTCAGTTTCAAGGTATAAGGCAATGCCGAACGTACTATTAAATGCTGCTCGGGAAAATAGTGTGCTGAATAAAAGAATTCTTCATCTTGTACGCTTTCCGACCGTCGACTGATGGAATAACCGCTTCCGTAGTTTAAAGCATCCTGCACCTCCTTCCGGTCGGAATGGTTATTTAAAAGACTTCGGTCCTTTTGTACGTTGTCATAAATAACCTCTCCTGTGGAAGAAATCAGTGTTATGCGTAAATTAGGAATGGTATGTGCTGCGATGTATGCCTGCAGACTGTCGGTATTGAGCCGGCCGTTTCTGTTGATAAAGTCGTAAAGTTGCTGGTTATAGTTCTGCAGCTGCATGTTAAGCAATTCGGTTTTATAGGATTTTTCCCGCCCGTATTGAAAGCATAAAAAGCAGAAAGCAAAAGCAATGAATGCAGAAATTGCAGTCAGAAATAACCGCTGACTGAATGACAGAGTGTGGAAAGAGAATTCTTTCATCTATGGAAACTGTTTATTCGCATTCGAAACAATATCCGTATCCTAACCGCGTAACGATATGTTTGCCGTATTGTCCTATCTTTTTGCGGAGGCGCGTGATGTTTACATCTATCGTTCGGTCGAGCACATATACCTCGTCGTTCCATACTTTCCCCAGGATATCCTCGCGGGAGAATACGCGTCCTTGATTCTGAAGGAGCAGTAAAAGTATTTCAAATTCCTTTTTCGTCAAAGAAATTTCTTCATTGTCTATCATTACTTTCTTTTTTGGAATGTCGATGACAAGGCCTTTATATTGTAATTTTTCTTCTTCTTTCATTTGGACCCCCGCCGTTCTTCTGAGGACGGCTTTCACCCTCATGACGACTTCGCGCAGAGAAAACGGCTTGGATATATAGTCGTCTGCTCCCAGATTAAACCCGGTGACAGTATCGTTTTCGGTATCTTTTGCTGTAATGAATATGATGGGAATATTGGCCGTTTCCTTGTTTTTCTTCAACATACGCGCCATTTTGAAGCCGGAAATCTCGCCCATCATCACATCCAATAGCAACAAGTTGTATTGTGGCAGGTTTAAATTCAGTGCTTCTTCGGCAGAATTTGCCGTATCAACGGTATATCCTTCTATTTCGAGGTTGAACTTTAAGATCTCACACAAGTCTTCTTCATCATCAACAACCAGTATTTTATAATCGTTCATAAGCGTTTGTTTCTGTTTTTATAATGTAATTTTGGTTTCTTTTTCTGCGACAAAGAAAAAAAACTTTTATTTCTTGTCTATGAAATAATTGTTACAAAAGCATTACAGGCCGGGGCGAGTGAACTCTCCGGCGATGGGGCGAGTCATTTCGTTTCGTATTTCTTTGGGGGTAAGATTGTGGCCCAGTAAGAACATCAACTTGGTCAGTACGCTTTCCACCGTAGAGTCGTAACCGCTGATTACGCCGGCATCCAGCAAATGAAGTCCGGTTTCATACCGTTCCATTTCCACCATTCCGGTCTGGCATTGCGAGATGTTGACTATAACGATGCCGCGTTGTGTTGCATCTTTCAGCAATTTTATGAACCAGGACTGTTGTGGTGCATTGCCCGAACCGTATGTTTTCAGAATTACGGCGCGGAGTCCCGGGGTATGTAACAGCGTGTTTACGATTTTTTCTTGTATTCCGGGGAAGATTGTAAGGATGATTACATTCGTGTCGAACGCATAATGCGGATGCATTGGTATTGACGGATCCGCTTTTCTTATTCGTTCATAATTGTATTTTATGTGGATCCCTGCTGTTGCCAGTGCCGGGTAATTGAAGGAACGAAAGGCATTGAAGTTCTCGGCATTGATTTTGGTCGTCCGGTTTCCCCGCAGCAAATGATTCTCAAAAAAGATACAAACTTCGGGAACGACGGCGGTGCCGTCGGGATATTTTGCGGCGGCTATCTCGATGGATGTAATTAAGTTTTCTTTTCCATCGGTACGTAACATGCCAATGGGGAGCTGACTTCCCGTCAAAATAATAGGCTTACTGAGATTTTCAAGCATAAAACTTAATGCAGACGCGGTGTAAGCCATCGTATCTGTTCCGTGTAAAATAACAAAACCATCGAAATAATCGTAGTTATAGTGGATGATCTTTACGATTTTTGCCCACATGGAAGGTTCCATATCCGAGGAATCTATGGGCGGATTGAACTGGTAAGATGCGATACGATAATTAAAACGTTTCAGCTCAGGAACGTTTTCTTGTAACTGATCGAAGTCGAAAGCTTCCAAAGCTCCCGTCTCCGGGTTTTCGATCATTCCAATTGTTCCTCCTGTATAAATGAGCAAAACGGAAGGGCATTTAGGTGTAAACATCTTAAATGTTGGGCTTAATTTGGCACAAAGATACACATAACTACTGAAAAGAGGAAGTGTGGCCTGTATAAAATAACAAAATGTTTTGTTGTAAAATACAGGCGCTCTTTCCTGAAACGTCCTATTCTTTCAGTGCATTCAACAGGTTGTTTGCTGCGATTTCTGCGTTTCCTTTTGCTTCTTCAAGCAGGGTGATGAATTTGCTGCCCACGATGCATCCGGCAGAATGTGCCGCGGCTGCTTCGTATGTCTGCCGGTTGGATATGCCGAAGCCCACCAGACACGGGTTTTTGAGATGCATCTTTTCGATGCGGCTGAAGTAGGCTTGTTTTCGGGCGTCGAAGTCATTTTGTTCACCCGTCGTGGCGGCCGAGGAAACCATATAGATAAATCCGTCTGTATTATCGTCTATTTGGCGGATTCTTTCCTCGCTTGTTTCGGGGGTTATCAGCATGATTATTTTTACATCATGCCTTTGGGCCACCGGGCGATAGGTTTCCATGTATTCATGAAACGGCAGGTCCGGAATAATTACCCCGTCGATTCCGTGCGTTTGACAGTCCTGAAAGAAACGTTCAAAACCATATTGCATGATGGGGTTCAGGTAACCCATCAGGATAAGCGGTATTGAAATTTCCCGGCGGATGCCTTCCAGTTGTTTGAACAACGTGCGCAGTGTCATCCCGTTTCTCAATGCTTGTGTGGCTGCATGCTGTATGACCGGTCCGTCGGCCATCGGATCACTGAAAGGTATTCCTATTTCAAGCATCTGAACGCCGCGGCCTGCCAACGTGCGGATGATGTCGGTCGTACTGTCGAGTGTAGGGAAACCCGCGCAAAAATAAATAGAAAGGATGTCTTTTTTCTGTTCTTTAAATAGAGAATTAATGCGGTTCATGGTTGTAATGTTTTAAATTTTTCTATAAAAGTTCGTAATGATTCGGCATCTTTCTCGGCCGGTGCTGTTTCAAATCCGCTGTTCAGGTCGATACCTGCCCAGCGGGGATGAGTGAACCGGCCGAGTTGTTCCAGGCTGTCGGGCGTGATGCCTCCGCTCAGCAGAAAAGGCGTTTTTCCGCAATATCCGGCCAGTATATTCCAGTCGAATTGCTTCCCCGAGCCGCCATAACCCGGTGTGGAAGTGTCGAAAAGGAAGTATTCGCAGGCAGATTCATATTCTTTTGTCGGAATAATGTCTGACATTTGTTTTACGGAAAAAGCTTTTATAACGTGAAATCCCTCATTCTTGAGATGTAAACAAAGCGAAGGACTTTCTGTGCCGTGCAGTTGCAGATAATTGAGCCTGAGCCTTTTTGCCATCTCACATAAGTATGTAAGTGGGGCATTGACGAATACTCCCACTCTTTTTGTGCGCTCGGGCAGATATGTAAGCGCCGTTCCTATAAACCGGGGAGAACGGTCGTAGCAGATAAACCCCATCCAGTCTGCTCCGGTTTGTTCCACGGAGCGGATGTTTTCTTCCCGTCGCATGCCACAGACTTTTACTATCATAAGGCAAGAGAATTGATGAATTCGGCTAACGTATTGCCCGGGTTTTCGGTCTTCATAAACGTTTCTCCGATTAGAAATCCCCGGTACCCTGCCCGGCGCAACTGCCTGATTGCTTCCGGACTTGATATTCCGCTTTCGGAAACCTTGAGCAGATCCGTGTGGAGCTTTTCGGCCAGACGAAAAGAATTCTGCGTGTCGGTATGGAATGTCCCTAAGTTTCTGTTGTTGACTCCCACCATATCGGTGCATTCGTTTATGTATTCTAATTCCGTCTCATCGTGAACTTCAAGCAAAACTTCCAGGTTGAGTTCGTGCGCCTGGCGGGATAATGTGATACATTCTTTGGGAGAAAGTACCGCGGCTATCAGCAGGATGGCATCCGCTCCAGCCAGTTTTGCTTGCAGAAGCTGGTATCGGTCAACGATAAACTCTTTGCGCAATATCGGGATGTTTACCGTTTCCCGGGCATCCATCAGGTCTTTTATCGTTCCTCCGAAGAACGCATTGTCCGTCAAGATTGAGAGTGCAGCAGCTCCTGCCTGCTGGTAGGATGCCGGAATAACGGAAGCGTTCCCGTTTTGATGTATCCATCCGGCCGAAGGAGAGCGCCGTTTAAATTCGGCAATGATGCCGTGAGGAGAGGAGGCGAGTGCCTGTTTCATGCTTCTGCATGGCGCAAGTTCCTCTAATTTCCTTTCGAGCTCTAACTCGGGAACCGCCTCTTTTTGTCGGACTATTTCGATACGTTTGTGTGCAACGATTTCTTGTAAAATATCTTTTTTCATAGGTCTTTTCAATTAACTGTTCAGTTCTACGAAGTGTTTGAACGTGCGGAATGCTTTGCCGCTTTCCAAAGATTCGCGGGCAATGCCGATACATTCCTCTATGGATTTGTCCGGCTCTATCACCTGAATGGCAAAAGAAGCATTGATAAGTACGCAATCTGTTTGTGCTTTTGTGGCGCGATTTTGCAATACATTATCAAATATACGTGCCGCTTCGACGGGCGTCTTTCCTCCGTACAACTCCTCGCGGTGTGCGATGGGAAAGCGTAAATCATCGGGTTTATAAATGGTTTCATACCGGTTTGTCATCACTTTAAACTCATCGGTAAGCGAAATTTCATCGTAACCGTCCAGGTTGTTGACCACGGCGAAGCCGATGTTCAGTTTCTGAAGCGTATTTGTGTAAAGGCGCATTTGGGCAAGATCGGCCACTCCTAACAGCTGGTATGTCGGTAAACACGGGTTAATCAGCGGACCAAGCAGGTTGAAAAGCGTACGTATCTGCAGGGACTTTCTTACGGAAGCTACGTTTTTCATAGCCGGATTAAAGAGGGGGGCATGCAGATAAGCCATGTTGCATTCTTCCATGGAACGGGTAAGTTTGTCTGCATCGGTGGTAAATTTTATGCCATGCACTTCCATCACATTGCTGGCGCCACTCACCGAAGTTGCTCCATAATTGCCATGTTTTGCAACAAAATATCCGGCTCCGGCCACAATGAAGCCGGCGCAAGTGGAAATGTTGAACGTATTTTTCCCATCGCCTCCCGTTCCTACAATGTCAATGGGGCGGTAAGCTGAAAAATCAACGGGGATGCGTGTGCTTAGTAGCGCCTTTCTGAAACCCAGCAGTTCGTTTACTTTTACATCGCGCATGCAAAACACGGTAAGTAAAGCCGCTGTCTGGCTTTCATTGTAAATACCTTGTGTGATGCCTTGCATCAGCGTGCAGGCTTCTTCCGGTGTAAGTTCTTCGTGATTGAATAAACGTTGGAGTATTGTTTTCATACGGTAATTTTTTGTTTTAGTGTGCTAACCAATTTTGAATGATTTGTTTTCCGTTCGGAGTAAGGACGGATTCGGGATGGAACTGGATGCCCCGAATGTCGAAGGTTTTATGCCTTAAAGCCATGACATATCCCTGAGGGCAGCGTGCTGTTATCTCCAGGCATTCGGGAAAATGATGCGTATCGACTACCCATGAGTGGTAACGCCCGACGGGAAATTCTTCGGGAAGTCCTGAAAATAAATAGTCGTTTCTGCATATTTTTACGGGAGTTTGCACCCCATGAAAGACTTCTTTTAAATTAACAAGGCGTGCTCCGAAAACTTCTCCTATGGCCTGTTCCCCCAAGCAAACCCCGAGGATAGGTTTTATGCCGGCATAGGTTCGGATAACGTCGAGTAACATGCCGGCTTCCTTCGGGATGCCCGGTCCGGGAGACAGCAGGATTTTATCGAACTGTTCGAGTTCCTTCATGTCAAAACAATCGTTGCGCAGGACAGTCACCGAGGCATTTAATTCTTTTACAAGGTGGCTTAGGTTGTAAGTGAACGAGTCGTAATTGTCGATGAGTGCTATTTTTTTCATTGTTTTGCGTATTTGTTATAGTTTTTCGGCCAGATAAATTGCCTGTTTCAAGGCACCGAGTTTGTTGTTTACTTCTTGTAATTCGTTTTCTTCATTGCTTTTTGCCACGATGCCTCCGCCGGCCTGAAACCAAAGTTCATGGTTTCTACTTACGAAAGTACGTATGGTAATGGCCTGATTCAACGAACCGTTTAATCCAATGAAACCGATACATCCGCCATAAGCGCCCCGGCTGTGCGGCTCGATCTCGCTGATAAGTTGCATGGCACGTATCTTTGGAGCTCCGCTAAGTGTGCCGGCCGGGAACGTGTCGATGAAAGTCTTTATGTAGTTTTTTCCCGGTTCCAAGGTGCCGCTTACCCGGCTTACGAGGTGGATGACGTGGCTGTAATATTGAGGTTCCTTGTAAAACTCCACTTTTGTGTGGTGGCAATTACGGCTAAGATCGTTTCGTGCCAGGTCGACCAACATGACATGTTCTGCATTTTCTTTCGGATCGGCCAGTAAAGCAGCGGTAAGTTGTGCGTCGGTTTCCTTGTTACCGCTTCGGCGGGTTGTGCCGGCTATCGGATCTATGTAGGCTTTTCCTTCTTCAATGCGGCAGTGCGTTTCGGGAGAAGAACCGAATATGCGGAATCCTCCAAAGTCAAAATAGAAAAGGTAGGGGGAGGGGTTTATGCTTCTGAGTGCCCGGTATAACTTGAAATCATCGCCTTCGTATTTCTGAATGAACCGTCGAGACAGGACAATCTGGAAGACGTCTCCCCGTAAACAATGGGCGATTCCTTTTCGTATGTTGGCCTTGTGTTCCTCGTCGGTCAGCGTGCTTGTGGTTTCTCCCACGGCATGAAAGTCGTAAGTGGCAAAATTTCTGTTGTAAACAGCCTTTTCTATGTTTTCTATCTGGCTCTTCTCTTTATCGTTTTGCAGCTCGATAAGTACCATTTCTCTTTTAAAATCGTTGAAAACAATGAGATATTTATAGAAAATGTAAAGCATGTCTGGGGCATCGTTCTTCGGATCGCTGCTGTCTTTTACGGGAATATTTTCAAAATACTTTACGGCATTGAAGGCCGTATAGCCGTAAACCCCGCAATAACCGGCGTATTCTCCGGAGACTTTGAAGCGGGAAAGGAAAAAATGAATGGCGTCTTCCACCTGAAAGTTTTCGTTGATTTCGAAAGAACAACTCGTTCTGTCGGGGAAAACGCAAGTGGCTTTTCCGTGATTGATGCTGATGTTTGCGATGGGATTCAGGCCAATGAAAGAGCGATTGTTCTCTACTCCGTGATAATCGGAGCTTTCCAGTAATGCACTTTGTGGGAACAAATCGCGTACTTTCAGGTATGTGCTGACCGGAGTATGCAGGTCTCCCAAGATGGTTTTGTGGATGGTGTGGTAAATAAAAGGTTCCATAATTGTAAAAATGAATCGGTTTGTATGAAATTATTTGTAGGCATCCGGTTGATTTGCCAGGTATGTTTCAATGTCTTTGTCGCCGCGTCCCGAAACAGTCAGTACGACAATATCCGACGGGCGGAACTTTATTTTTTCCAAAGCCCCCAGGGCATGAGCCGATTCCAGGGCGGGAATGATTCCTTCCAACCGCGTCAGTTCATAACCGGCCCTAATGGCTTCGTCATCGTTGATGGCAAAAACCGTGGCACGGTGGCTGCTGGCCAGATTAGAATGTAACGGTCCTACACCCGGGTAATCGAGGCCGGCCGATATGGAGTACGGCTCGATTATCTGACCGTCTTCGTTCTGCATGAGCAAAGTTCTGGAGCCGTGGATAATGCCAACCCGGCCCAAATGAATGGTTGCGGCAGACATTCCGCTGTTGATGCCCTTTCCTCCGGCCTCGGCCAGTATAATTTTTACGCGATCATCGTCAAGATAATGGAAAATGGTGCCGGCGGCGTTGCTGCCTCCCCCGATGCAGGCGATGAGATAATCCGGATAATCGCGTCCTTCGTGCTCAAGAAGTTGTTTCTTTATTTCTTCACTGATGACAGATTGCAGGCGGGCTACCATATCAGGATAAGGATGCGGCCCGACGGTTGAGCCGATGACATAGTGTGTGTCTGCCGGGTGACAACACCAATCGCGGATGGCTTCGTTCGTAGCATCCTTTAAAGTCATGTTACCCGATGTGACCGGGCGGACGGTTGCTCCCAACATTTTCATTCGTTCAACGTTAACATGTTGGCGTTCCACATCGGTCTTTCCCATGTAGACCACGCACTCCATATTCATCAGTGCGCATACGGTGGCAGTCGCCACGCCGTGTTGTCCGGCGCCCGTCTCGGCAATAATTCTTTTTTTCCCCATGCGCCGTGCCAACAATACTTGTCCGATGGCATTGTTTATCTTGTGAGCTCCGGTATGGTTGAGGTCTTCTCGTTTCAGATAAATCGTGCATTTATATTTTTCAGACAGGCGTTTGGCGAGGTATAACGGCGACGGTCGGCCTACATAATCGCGTAACAGCAGGGAAAATTCCTTTTTGAAGTCATCGCTTTCCAGGATGTTTAGATAAGATTCCCGTAATTCTTCTACACAGCGATACAGAATCTCCGGGATGTATGCCCCGCCGAATTCGCCGTAATAACCGTTTTTGTTTACTTGATAATTGTTCATGGTTTTATAATTGTTTTTAGTGAATGCTGAAAAAACAGAAAGGGCTGTCGTAAGTACGACAGCCCTTTCTGTTTTATAATCTGTATTGTTCCGGTTTATATACATGCAGCTGGTATCCTTACGACTTTGGAAGTTGTAAGTAACGCCACCATGATAATGTATAAACCTGCGTAAGAATCATTGTAATTTTCCTTTTGTTTTCTGTGACAAATATAGAGATATTTTCATGAAACGGCCAAAATATTTCTCTAAAAATCTTGATATATCTTGTGAAATTGTTCTGCGAATTCTGCAAAACTTAAGATTTTTCTTTTTTTTACTTGCTTATGTTTAAATAAAAAACTAAATTCGTGTCGTTTAGAATAAATAGATAAAATAATGAAATCGATGAATTATTCTGTTGTAAGCAGCTTATGTGCTTTGGCAATCGGCGTATTGCTTGTTTCATGGCCCGGTGATGCGGTAAATTATTTGATTATAACAATTGGTGTATTGTTCTTGTTGCCGGGATTGTACGGCTTGTTTGCTTTTTTTGCATCTTCCCGTCGGAAAGAGCCGGAGTTGCAGATGCCTTTTCCCATTGTTGCATTGGGTAGCGCTCTTTTAGGCTTGTGGCTGATGATTTATCCGAGCTTCTTTGTCACGATATTAATGTATGTTTTAGGAGTATTATTGGTTTTTGCCGGATTGAATCTGCTGATGAATTTCTGGTCTCTTCGTCCTGTCATGCATATTTCATGGGGCGTATATATTATTCCCTGCCTGATTCTTGCCACGGGAATTGTAGTTCTGTTTAATCCTTTTCAGGCAGCAACAGTTCCTTTCATCGTTTTGGGTATTGCATCCATCGTGTATGGTATAACCGATTTCTTCCGTCTGTTGCGCTATCATCACCGGAAAAATAAAAATATAACCGATGTGGATGTGATAGAAGAATAGCATCGTAATAAAATTTGTTCGCGGGCTTTTGTGGCACTGATGCGCGGATTCTCACGTATTCGCGGCGGGCTTTCCGAATTCTGTTGAGATCGTCTACTATTGTGACGGGGAATCAGGCTTTGGCAGGTTTTCTTCTTTGAAAGAACTTGCGTATTCTTTTTACGATTTTCATGCCTGTCATCAATCCGTCATAAACGGATATTCCCGAGTTGATATGCTGCATGAAGTTGTCTATCTTATTCGTGCTTTTCTGAGGAGAAAACAAATCCTGCGTATAAAGCTGCATGCGTTTCTTCGATTCTGCGATTTCGTTTTTCTTGGTCGTTCGCAATTGATGGATCAGTTCCAGGGTATATTTCGTAGGTTGTTGCTGAAGTTCGTTCATGGGTAAGTCATTTATTGTGTTCTTCCAAAAAGAGATGTGCAAGAAAATTTACCATTGGCTGAATAATGATTTGCTTACGTGCCTTATAAAGGATGAATGCAATGATGAGAATTATTCCCCCGATAATGGCATAACTCCCGATGATGCTTTCCGTCCATTTCTCGAGGATATATACCAACATAAACGAGAAATAAAATAAAGCCATTATTCCTAATATGATTAATACAAGGATGAGTATGAACGTAGAAAGCAATATTGTGAGTTTTTCTACGAGTTCTAATTTTACAAACTGTCCTTGTAGTTCGATGTATTTCTTTATCTCTTTGAAAAGAGACTCCAGGTTGTCGATGCTTTTGTCGTTGGCAAACATAGTAAAGGGCGTTTTAAAAAAGGCAGACTTTTGCAATAAGTAAAAAAGTCTGCCTGTGAAAACGGATACAAATTATTCTGCGTCTTTAACTTCGGCTGCTATTTGATCTACCAGATCATCCATTTCAGCGCGATTAAGTTTTATTCCCTTTTGGCGTAATAAATCTGCAATTTTTTTACGCGTATCTTCTCCTTTTTCCGGAGCGAATAGGATTCCTGCTGCTGCACCTAAGGCTACTCCGCCCAAAAATGCGACTACAATGTTTAATGCTTTCATATGCTTTTGTTTTAAAGTTTATCGTGTTACAAAACTAACAAATAAATTTTTACTTCTTTCTTTTGCGGGCATAAATCTTTTTAATCTCGTTTCATTACTTTAAATATTAACAAAAATTAATTACGTGACGTCTTTTATATTGCTATTTTTGCAAATACTTTTTATGAAAGAAGAAATAAGATAGTTTAAAACAATAAACTTTGTAACGACATGAAAAAGGTTTTTCTAATGGGAATGAGCTTGTGTGTGGCACTTGCATTCTCTTCTTGTAAGTCGAGTGAAAGCGCGTACAAGAAAGCTTATGAGAAAGCGAAACAACAAGAATTGGCAGAAACATCTCAGACTGAGCCGGCGGTGGTGGAAACACAACCCGTTGAACCGGCAGTAGTAGAGACTCCGGCTCCTGTAACAAAGGCATCTACAGCTTCTATTCGTGAAGAAAAAGTAGAATTGGTTTCGGGTGACGGCCTGAAAGCATACAGTGTTATTTGTGGAAGTTTCGGAGTGAAGGCAAATGCCGACGGGTTGAAGAAATGGCTGGACGATAAAGGTTACAATGCAAAAGTGGTGTATAATTCTGAAAAGAATATGTATCGTGTAGCAGTTTCTTCTTATGATACACGCGATGAAGCGGCTTCTGCACGCGATTCTTTCAAGGCGAAATTCCCAGATCGTAAGGATTTTCAGGACTCTTGGTTGCTGTATCGGGTACATTAAGATGTAAATAAGTTAGAATAAGTATGCTATATTTCAGAATAAAAGCGATGGTATCTTTACTATCGCTTTTTTTTATACCTTTGTCCGTAAAACGTTTTGATTAAAGAAAATATGCGATGAAGATAATAAAATTAATAGGCATTTTGGCCTTTGTGTGCCCGGCTTTTCTATCAGCTCAGCAGAAAGTTGTTCCATTGAAATACGGTGATATGGATCAATGGATTACGCGTAAAATTGAAGAATCGAAGATTATTGGCGGAAATACCAAGTTGCTTTACGAACTTGGCCCCACGCAGGAGATAGTAAACAATGAGCCTTTTACAAATATGGGAGGTTCTCCTTGGGGAAACTCGAATGTGATGGCAAAAGTGATGGGGATTGTTAAGACAAATACAAGTGTTTATCCGGAAGAAAGAGGCACAGGATATTGCGCAAGGTTGGAAACACATATAGAAAGTGTCAAGGTGTTGGGACTTGTAAATATAACGGTACTTGCTTCCGGATCGTTGTTTTTGGGCGATATGAAAGAGCCGATTACGGGAACGAAAGACGGGGAAAAGGCTTTAAATTCGGGAATTCCTTTTACAGAGCGGCCGAAAGCTGTGCAATACGACTATAAGGTAAAGGTATCGGACGAGCCGGATCGGATTCGTTTGACGGGATTCAGTAGAAAATCGACGGTGCCGGGACGTGATTGTGCCATCATGACTTGCTTCCTACAAAAGCGCACGGAGGATGAAGACGGCAATATTTGGGCCAAACGTGTGGGGACAGTGGTCGTGCGTTATGACCAGTCGGAGGATTGGACGGAAGGAGCTGTTTACGAAATCGTGTACGGAGATATATCGAAAGAACCTTATTTTGACGAAGAATTGATGGGACTCGGAGCCGGACATTATTACGCACGTAACAGTAAAGGTGAAAGTAAACTTATACAAGAAGACGGGTGGGCTTCGCAGGATGAAACCCCGACTCATCTTATTTTACAGTTTACTTCCAGTCTTGGAGGAGCATATATCGGTTCGCCCGGCAATACTTTTTGGGTGGACAATGTAAGCCTTGTTTATTGAACGAACAGCCGTCCGATGAAGTCTTTTGAGAAGTCTTGACTTGTCGGACGGTATTTTTTTGCCTGTTTGCCGACGTGTTTTCGTTGAATTTTCCTAATGTTTTTTGGAAAAAGCCGCAGGAAATAATAGATATTTTAAGCCTTTTCAATAAAAAAGAATGGAATAAATTTGTATTTTTGCCGCCAATGAGTAGGATTTTAGCCATAGACTATGGGAGAAAACGTACGGGTATTGCTGTGACCGATCCGGGGCAAGTTATAGCAAGCGGGCTTACGACCGTACCCACACATCAGTTAATTGACTTCCTTGTTAAGTATGTGAAAGAAGAAAAGGTGGAGCGGATTATTATCGGACATCCGAAACAAATGAACAACGAAGACTCAGAAAACATGAGATACATACTCCCCTTTATGGGAAAACTGAAGAAACAAATTCCTGACATCCCGGTAGAATTGGTGGATGAACGCTTCACTTCTGTTTTGGCACATCAGGCCATGTTGGCCGGAGGACTGAAGAAAAAAGACCGGCAGAACAAGGCCTTGGTCGATGAAATCAGTGCTACAATAATCCTGCAATCGTATTTGGAGTCGAAAAAATATATGATGAAATAAAGATAATATTGAGATATGATTTTACCTATTTATGTATATGGCCAGCCTGTCTTGCGCAAAGTTGCGGAAGATATTGCTCCCGATTATCCGAATTTAAAGGAACTGATAGCAAATATGTTCGAAACGATGGATCATGCCGATGGCGTGGGACTTGCTGCTCCGCAGGTAGGCCTTTCCATACGCGTCGTGGTGATTGATTTAAACGTGCTGTCGGATGAGATGCCCGAATTCAAGGATTTTCGGCGGGCATACATAAATCCTCACATAATAGAAACGGGAGACGAACTTACATCAATGGATGAAGGATGCTTAAGTTTGCCGGGAATTCAGGAGACCGTCAAGCGGCCTACTCGCGTTCATGTAACTTATTTAGATGAAAACTTGCAGCCTCACGATGAATGGATCGAGGGATATCTGGCAAGAGTTATGCAGCATGAGTTCGATCATTTGGATGGAGTTATGTTTGTCGACCGCTTGTCCGGGTTAAGAAAACAGCTGATTCGAAGTAAACTGAATAATTTAGTAAAAGGAAAGGTGCATTGCTCTTATAAGGTGAAAACTGTAAAATGAAACGAAAATTCCTATACCTATTATATATAAAGGTATTGTTTCCGTTCCTGCTTTCTGCACAAATTAATACAGATCAGGTTTTGTCAATAGGGGTTAATGCCCTCTATTTTGAAGATTATGTGCTGTCTATTCAGTATTTTAATCAGGTGATCAGTGCAAAACCATACTTGGCGGAACCGTATTTTTATCGGGGAGTCGCCAAACTGAACCTGGACGATTATCAAGGCGCCGAGGCCGATTGCACAAAATCTATCGATAGGAATCCTTTTGTGGTGAATGTTTATCAGGTACGCGGCCTTTCGCGTATTCGACAAAAAAACTATGAAGGAGCCATAAGCGACTATCAAAAAGCTTTGACGATCGATCCGGAAAATGTGAGTTTATGGCATAATTTGATCCTATGCCGCATACATGAGTTGGATTTTAACCAGGCGAATGCCGACATAGATACCCTCATACATATCTCTCCCCGCTATACGGATGCTTATTTGATGCGCATGGAGGTGGCGATGAAACAGCAGGATACGCTGCGAGCAATGAGTGATGCGGACAAGGCAATCGAAATCGACCGTTACAATGCCGATACTTGGGCGGCAAGAGGAATGTTGTTTCTTCAACGGGAGAAGTACGCGGATGCCGAATCAGACCTGACGGAAGCGATTCGTTTATCGGTGCGAAATAGCGGAATGTATATCAACCGTGCCTTGGCGCGTTATCATCAAAATAATCTTCGGGGCGCAATGAAGGATTATGACATCGCGTTGGATATAGACAAAAATAACTTGATAGGTCATTATAACCGGGGATTGTTAAGAGCACAAGTGGGCGATGATAACAGAGCTATTGAGGATTTTGATTTCGTATTGCAGTTTGAGCCGGATAATATGATGGCTACGTTTAACCGGGGATTATTGCGTGATCGAACAGGAGATTACAAAGGAGCCGTGGAAGATTATACGACTGTGTTAGACGAATATCCTAATTTCCTGGCCGGATATCAGTATCGGGCACAGGCACGCCGGAAGATCGGTGATTTGAAAGGTGCCGACGATGATGAGTTTAGATTGCTTCAGGCTCAACTGGATGCGCAGAACGGTAAGAACCAACAACAGCAAACAGCTTCTGCCGATAAGACGCGTAAGGAGTCAGACAAGGACGTAAATAACTTCAGGAAAATCGTTGTGGCAGACAATGAAGACGATAATTCAAGATATAAAACGAATTATCGTGGTCGCGTTCAGGATAAAAACCTTGCCATCTTGCCGCAGCCTATGTTTGCTTTAAACTATTATGAGCGTGAAAACGAAGTGAGAAACTCGGTTAATTATGCGAAAGTAATCGATGATCTGAACCGGGAAAAAGTATTACCGCACCGTTTGTTGATAACAAACAATGAGGCTTCTCTGACCGAAGAACAGGTTAAGGAACACTTCGCTTCGATAGATGTTGAGTCGGAAAAGATCATCCGTGAGCCGGATAATGCTCTGCATTATTATGCCCGGGCGCTGGATTATTACTTGGTGCAGGACTTCGATAATGCTTTGTCTGACTTGGATTCAGTCATAGTCCGGGATTCGACTTTCTATCCTGCCTACTTCTCTCGGTCGGTAATCCGTTATAAACAACTGGAATTCCTTAAGCGCGACGTCGAATATAATGTGGATTCTTCTAAAGAAGAGTTCCGCGTTCGTACCATGGATTATGTTGCCATACGGAAAGATTTGGATGAAGTGATACGCCTTGCGCCGGATTTTGTTTATGCATATTATAACAGAGGAAACATTTTGGTGGCAATGAAAGATTATCATGCGGCGTTGGTCGATTATAATAAGGCCATAGAAATGGATCCTCATTTTGCAGATGCGTATTATAACCGCGGGTTGACCAATATATTTTTAGGAAATAATCGTCAGGGAATTCAGGATTTGAGTAAAGCCGGCGAGCTGGGGATTTATTCAGCGTATAGCATTATAAAACGTTTTACAACTACGGAAGATAACAATTTACCGAAATAAATGAGTAAACACGAAAAGTTTTGTTTATTTTTGCACGACAAATAATGGATAAAAAATAAGATCATGATAAAGATAACTTTTCCGGATGGTTCTGTTCGTGAGTACAACGAAGGGGTAACCGGTTTGCAAATAGCAGAGAGCATAAGTGCGCGTTTGGCACAAGATGTTTTGGTCTGTGGAGTAAACGGCGAAACAGTAGATCTGAATCGCCCTATTGAAAATGATGCGACCGTCGTCCTCTATAAATGGGATGATGAGCAAGGTAAGCACGCATTTTGGCATACAAGTGCTCATTTGCTTGCGGAAGCTTTACAAGAACTTTACCCGGGAATTCAGTTTGGTATAGGGCCGGCTATCGAAAACGGCTTTTATTATGATGTGGATCCGGGGGAAGCCGTTATTAAAGAAGGAGATCTTCCGGTAATAGAAAAGAAAATGATGGAGCTGGCAGCGAAGAAGGAATCGCTGGAACGGAAGAATATTTCCAAAAAAGATGCCCTGAAAATGTTTGAAGAAAGAGGAGAAACTTATAAATGCGAGCTGATCTCTGAACTGGAAGACGGGCATATTTCTACTTATACGCAGGGCACCTTTACCGATCTTTGCCGCGGTCCTCATTTGCTCTCCACTGCACCGATTAAGGCGATCAAGCTGTTGTCTGTAGCCGGAGCATACTGGCGCGGACAGGAAGACCGGAAGCAGATGACGCGAATTTACGGCATCTCTTTCCCGAAGAAAAAGATGCTTGACGATTATTTGCTGATGTTGGAAGAGGCAAAGAAGCGCGACCATCGCAAAATAGGCAAGGAAATGGACTTGTTTATGTTCTCGGATACAGTAGGAAAGGGCCTGCCCATGTGGTTGCCGAAAGGAACAGCTTTACGTTTACGTTTGCAGGATTTTTTGCGGAAAATCCAGGCCCGTTACGATTATCAGGAAGTTATTTGTCCTCCTATCGGCAATAAATTGTTGTATATTACTTCGGGGCACTACGCAAAATATGGAAAAGATTCTTTCCAGCCAATCCATACTCCGGAGGAAGGTGAGGAATACTTCTTGAAACCAATGAACTGTCCTCATCATTGTATGATCTATAAAAATACTCCACGTTCTTACCGTGATTTGCCTTTAAGACTGGCAGAGTTTGGAACGGTTTGCCGCTATGAGCAGAGTGGAGAACTGCATGGATTGACGCGTGTGCGGAGTTTCACTCAGGATGATGCGCATATATTTTGTCGCCCGGACCAGGTTAAGGACGAATTTTTGCGCGTAATGGATATTATCTCGATTGTATTCAAGTCGATGAACTTTGAAAACTTTGAAGCACAAATATCCTTGCGTGATAAAGAAAATCGTGAGAAATACATAGGAAGCGATGAGAATTGGGAGAAAGCAGAACGAGCCATTATTGAGGCATGCGAGGAAAAAGGCTTATCGGCAAAAGTCGAATATGGTGAAGCTGCATTCTATGGCCCGAAATTGGATTTCATGGTAAAAGATGCAATCGGCCGCCGTTGGCAATTGGGAACAATACAGGTGGATTATAACTTGCCGGAACGCTTCCAGTTGGAATATATGGGTGCTGATAACCAAAAGCATCGTCCGGTTATGATTCACCGTGCGCCTTTTGGTTCTATGGAACGTTTCGTTGCCGTGTTGATAGAGCATACAGCCGGAAAATTCCCGTTATGGTTGACTCCGGATCAGGTCGCTATTTTGCCAATCTCGGATAAGTTTAATGATTATGCTGATAAAGTTCGTTTGGAATTAAAGAAGAATGATATTCGTGCCATCGTGGATGAACGAAGCGAGAAAATCGGCCGTAAAATCAGAGACAACGAGCTTAAACGCATTCCATACATGTTGATTGTTGGAGAAAAGGAGGCCGAACATGGTGCAGTTTCCGTTCGAAAACAAGGAGAAGGCGATAAAGGTAGCATGAAAATTGAAGATTTTGTAAAAAATATTACGGAAGAAATCCATAATATGATAAATAAATGGTAACTTTGCAACCGCTTGTGAAAAGGTATTGTTACCGTTGTTTTTACAGGTATATGTAGTAGTATTAATTTATTAAATCCGAAAATTAAGAGGAAAGACACTTATTTGAATGAAGAATGACAGTTTAAAAGGGCAACATCGAATTAATGAACAGATTCATGCCAAAGAAGTCCGTATTGTAGGTGATGATATTGAATCAGCTGTATATCCGATATCTCAGGCTTTAAAGATTGCGGAAGATCATGACGCAGATTTAGTTGAAATATCACCGAACGCTGTTCCTCCGGTTTGTAGGATTATAGATTATTCTAAGTTTCTCTACCAATTAAAAAAACGCGCAAAGGAACAAAAAGCAAAACAAGTAAAAGTTAATGTCAAAGAAATACGGTTCGGGCCTCAAACCGACGAGCATGATTATAATTTTAAATTGAAGCATGCGATAGGTTTTCTTCAGAATGGAGACAAGGTAAAGGCATACGTGTTTTTTAAAGGACGCTCAATTTTGTTTAAAGAACAGGGAGAAGTTTTGCTGTTGCGCTTTGCAAATGATTTGGAGGACTACGCAAAAGTAGAACAAATGCCTATTCTTGAAGGAAAAAGAATGACGATTGCTTTATCTCCCAAGAAGGCCGGCTCTTCCAAGAAAAATGTAAAAGAGCAAACTCCTTCGGGTAGTGATGCTCAGTGATATGTGAAAAAGTACGCGTAACGCACCGGTATAGTACGTTGCCGTAAGTGAGTAATAATAATTAAAAATTAAGAGAAATGCCAAAGGTTAAGACTAATTCCGGTTCTAAAAAAAGATTCTTTCTTACCGGAACAGGTAAAATTAAGAGAAAACACGCTTATCATAGTCATATTTTGACTAAGAAAACAAAGAAGCAGAAGAAAAATCTTGTAAAAGTTGGTTTGGTTGATAAATCCAATTTGGCGCAAGTAAAAGAGCTCCTTTGCTTGAGGTAATTTAAAAAAGAAAGCGTAAAAGTTATTTATTTAAAGTTATTAACCGAATGTATTAGCTTCAAGTCCGATGTATTTAATCGGCGCTATCATTCAAAAAGTATTAAAAAACTATGCCAAGATCAGTAAATCATGTTGCTTCAAGAGCACGTAGAAAGAAAATTTTGAAATTGACCAGAGGATACTTTGGTGCAAGAAAAAATGTTTGGACAGTTGCGAAAAATACATGGGAAAAAGGTTTGACTTATGCATATCGTGACCGTAAAAACAAGAAAAGAAACTTTCGTGCATTATGGATTCAGCGTATCAATGCTGCCGCTCGTTTAGAGGGAATGTCTTATTCGAAGCTGATGGGAGCTTTACATAAAGCGGGAATTGAAATCAATCGTAAGGTTTTAGCAGACTTAGCGATGAATTATCCTGAAGCGTTTAAGGCAGTCGTTGCGAAAGTGAAAGACGCTTGATTTAAGTAAAAGACTATAAATTATTGGTTAGAATGGACGGGCATTACACGGATGTGTGATGCCCGTTTTTCTGTCATAACGTAATGAAAGAACGTAAAAAATAGCAAAAATAGGGAGAAAATACGATAAAATGTTGGATAAATTTGCTATTGTCATAGAGTATTCGTATTTTTGTAATAGAAAAATGAAGCCGCACTTGCAGAATCGGGAAACTCATCAAATTTATAAGAAATACCGAGAAAAGCTTCATTCTCCAATGGCGGGCCACGCCTTCGGGTAGCATTTATGCCGGTGGATTACAAAGGAGATGGGCACTCAAATCCTGTTTTTCGGAGTTTCGTCACGCCTCGGGTGCGGCTTTTCTTTCTGTTTATGTGAGGAGGAAGCGAAGAATTTTGTGGTAGTGGACAAGGTTCTTCGCTTTTTCCTTTTGTGTGGTTTATTATGATTTTAAATATCGTGTGAAATGATTTTTTATTTTTCGGCGACAGGAAATTCCCGTTGGGTGGCCATGACACTGGCGGAGAAGCTTCATACAGATGTATATAAGATAACAGCTTCATCGGGTTATCCGAGAATGTTTCACTTGAAAGAAAACGAGTCGGTAGGGTTTGTTTTTCCTGTGCATGCCTGGGGACCTCCGGAAAATCTTCTGTCGTTTATCACTTCCCTTCGTTTTTCTTCCGATCCGTCATTTCTTTATTTTGTTTGTACCTGTGGGGATGATGCTGGAAAAACGGCCGATGTTTTTTGCCGTTTCCTGTATAAACAGGGTTGGAAGTGTGCTTCCGGTTATTCAGTCATAATGCCCAATACTTATGTTTGTTTACCGGGTTTCGATGTAGATCCGTTGGCGGTTGAGCAAAGGAAACGGGAAAAGGCGCGAGAAGAAACAGAGCGGTTGGCAGAACGCATCAGGGAGAAGCGGAACGAATTCTGCTGTCATGAGGGTAGTTTTCCTCGTTTGAAGACATACGTTCTTCGTCCTCTTTTCAAGAAATTCCTGATGTCTCCTTCAAAATTCCATGTGACAGACGCTTGCATATCGTGCGGCGTTTGTGAAAATACTTGTCCGTTGCAAAATATCCACCTGACCGATGGAAAGCCCCATTGGGACGATCACTGTGTGATGTGCCTGGCTTGTTATCATCATTGCCCGAAACATGCCATAGCCTATGGCCGTCAAACCGCTAAAAAGGGGCAATATTTATTTAAGAAGCCGTAGAGCTTTCTCTTGATTTGTCGTTTTGTCTTTTCAGTTTGTTGGAGGCAAAGTGCAACGGGCGGCCTCTATTTTCTCTTCAATCTCGTCGGGAAGTCTTGAGAAAAAATCCAGTCCTGTTATGGTTTCTATGGAATCGACAGTCATGACATATTTCTTCAACTCTTGGTGATGTGCGCGGTTTGGGAATAAAAATCCGAGGCATACCGGTTCATTGTGGCAGTATAACAGTACCACTTTAAAGAACTGGTCGGGAACGGCAACCTTATGTTCTCCGATGCGTTTGGGATTTTTCTCACTGTAAACCGGGCCGCAGGCAATGTAAACATTCCCGTATTTTTCGGCCCATTTGCGGCAAGTCTCTTCCAAATCTCCCCAGTCGTCACGGTTTAACTTCCGATTTTGCGGGCAAATGTTGCTCATGTAGAAAGATTCTTCCATCGCTTTTTTGCTCCATTTCATGTCTGCTGCCGGAGCCATGTGCCCGCGATCATATCCGGAGTTCGTATAGTCGGAATGCTCCACCCGCGGTTCAGGCAGGTCAGGATCGGCAATAAATTTGTTTTTCCTTTTCTCCTCTCCGGTTGTCTCCCGGCGTGTCAGTTCCCAGGCAACCCAGTTGGGTGTTTTGTAAAACGTGTTGTATGACACGGTATATCCCGTGCGTTTCAGAATAATCTCCTCGCGTTGTGTAAGCGATCGGGGGATCTCTAAGTTCTCCGGTGCAGCTGCATGCGTGGAAACAAGAGGGTGATGTGCCTCAGAGTTGAGGTATAAGTAAGAGATGCCTGCAATCAGGAAGAGCAGCAGTACGAATTTTTTTCCTGCATTCGATTTCTTCTTTTTTCTTTTTCTCATGGTTCTGTCAATTTAAAGCGCATGCGGAATATCCCGTCCTTGTAGTCGCTGCTGACAATCTTGAATGTCTTGATCTCGGAAGTATTCGATACGTGCAGACCAATGCAGAGACATTCGTCATAATCGCCTACTTTTACGATGCGTACCGTTTCGGACGCTCCTTCCGGAAGCCGCTGCAGATCGAAGCGCGAAGCAGCCTCTTTTTGTGTAATGAACTCTGTCGTTACAGGCAAATGCTGCGAAATGACATTGTTTACGGTGGCTTCTATCAGTTTGATTTCTTCGTCCGTCGGAGCTTTTGGCAGGGAAAAATCGAGTTTGCTTTTCTTGCGTTCAATGTGTGCCGACACGGCCCTTCCGCAGCCGAAAAGGTTTATCATTGTCCGGTTGACGATATGTTCGCATGTATGCATCGGCGGGTATTCCGTCTTGTTATGCTCATTTAATAAAGGTTGTTGCTCCATTTTTAGAAAATGATAGGATGATTTTGGATTCAAAGATACACCGATTCTTCTGAAAATGCGCTATTGTGTCCGTCTTTTCGTTTGCCTATTTTTAAGACAACATCCATAACTTTTGGGCGCAAGTTTTCCGGTCTTTTGGGCATAGCTCTTTTTGCAAAGGAAGATTTTCCGTATTTTTGCCCGAAATAAAAAAAGAAAAATATCATGGCTTTCGAGGCAACTAAAAAAGAATGGGTGAAGCTTTACACCTTTTTTAACCTGTTGGCAGACGGATATGTTTACGGGGGAACTCCCGATGCAAGGCCGGATGAACGGTTAAGAATCCCAATCGCGATGATAATGCGCGAGGAGCATGACGGGGCGCGCCGTTATGTCATAGAAAAAAATGAGGTCCACCTTGTGGGAGAGAAGGCAGATAAACGCATTCCACGCGAGGACTTCCGGGCGGCGGCCGAGTTTATTTTACGTGCCGTACTTGCAAGTAAAGAAAACAATGTAACCTCACCCGATGGAGTGGAGGCCTTTCTTGACGAGGCAGCTATCTATAATCTGGAAGCAAATATGGGCGACCGTACCGATTTTTCCGTCGCTTTTTACGAGGAAAAGGCTCCGCTGACGGGATTCTGCGTGCGCTCCCGTGTGGGAGGGATGCTCGCCCTTTTAGACGGAGGACGTGCGGCCAATTTCAAGTTTGAGCAGACGGGCGTGCGATTTGCTGCCCCTACGGTGAATAAGATTAATGCGCACGGCGGCGATAACGATGTGGTGGACCGTATGTTTATGATAGAACGTTTGGGCGGAATATTGAAATATAATGATGTGGCCGACAAGATATTTCGCAGCAACCTTTCGATGATAGACTTGCACATGGGGCGTCTGTTGGGAGAAATGATTCGTTTGATGTGGCTGGATGACATCACGAAAGTGTCCGATTTAACCGAAGCCGTAAAGAAACTGAACCCGCTGAAGATTAAAGACGAGCTGATAAACAAACATGGTTTTTACGACTATAAGGTGAAAGAATTCCTTTTGGCATTGGCAAACGGCATGCGTCCTGCCAAACTTTACGACGGTACGGACTCTGCAATAGCGGGACTTATGTTTGTAACGGCCGAGGGGAAGATCTTATGTTATCAGCGCGCTTTTCGTCAGACGTTTGCCGATTTCTTGTTTTATAATGCGCGTTTGGAGCGGGCTTCCACCGAGAAGGACAAATATGGCTATCTGGAGCGGGAGAACGGAGCGTATTATTTTAAATTGAATTTAAAGATTGGGCTGTTGAAACGATAAGGCTTTATAGACAAAACATGCCGGTGTATCAAAAGATGCACCGGCATGTTTTGTTATGTTTGTCTTGTTCTTTTCTCATGGTAATTCGATCTTCAGGATCTTTCCGTCGAAAGGTTCCAGGTCGAGAACAGCGGCTTTGTCAGACTGGAACGCAAAGTGTTCCTGTTTTCCATTCAATAAATTTGTAGCTTCGCATTCAGGTATTTGCGGCATTTTGAGATATTCGAAGGCATGCTGCGGGATGTTTATCGATACATGAGCCGGCATTTCGTCAAAATTTACCGCAATCAGCAGCACTTCTTTGTCTTTTTTTCGCAAGAATGCGTACTGCTTGTGCTCATTCATTTGCCATCCGTTCCTGTTTACATACATTAAATCGAAGAAGTCGCCCTCGGACAGTGCCGGATCGTCCTTGCATAAATTCAGTAAGGTATGGTAGAAGGCCGACAGTTTTTTCTCCGTCGCATTCAGTAAATGTCCGTTGTAACGCCCGTGGTTACTCCAACGTCTGATGCTGTCTATGCTCCAGTAATCGAAAATGGTTGTGCGTCCGTCGCGGCCACTGAAGCCTTCGCTGTTCATACCCGCTTCCCCCAATTCCTGACCGAAATAGATCATTACCGGATTTGTATTCATACATGCCGACACAATCATGGCGGGGATTGCCTTAAAAGGATTGCCGGCAAAGAAATCGGACGCGATGCGTTGTTCGTCGTGATTCTCGAGGAAGTTTAGCATGTGTCCTTGTATATCGTTTATTTTCTGCCAGCAGTCTGTTATGGAAGTTGCCGAGGCATAACCGCAAACAATGGCGCGCAGTGTATCGTATAACCCTACTTTATCGTAAAGATAATCGAAATGTCCGTTGAAAATATAGTTGCGGTATTGGTCGGGATTGTAGACTTCTGCTATGAAAATCAGTGATGGATATTGTGCTTTTACCTGAGGAATGGCCCATCCCCAGAACTCGCACGGAACCATTTCTGCCATGTCGCACCGGAAACCGTCGATACCTTTTCCTGCCCAAAAAAGCAGGATGTCTTTCATTTTATACCATGTATCGGGGATGGGGTTGAAATGATTTCCGGTATTTCCCGGAAAATCTACCCCATAATTCAGTTTTACAGTTTCATACCAGTCGGTTTTGTTTGGCCATGCATCGAAGCGATTGTTTCCGGTTGCCTTGGCCGGCATTTCCACATACGCGCCGCAATGCTCGTCATAAAGGTCAATTTCTCCTCCCAACTTTTGCCCGGGTATGTAATAGAAGTTATTGTTTGGGGCAAAAGCCCGGCTTGTGTCATCGTCTTCCCCTAAATCTTTTACATTTTCGGGCTTGGCCAGGGAGTGATATTGCCGCGCCACATGGTTGGGAACAAAGTCGATTATTACTTTCATGCCGTTGGCTTTTGTACGTTTTACGAGGGCTTCGAACTCCTGCATGCGCGTGTTTACGTTCTCGGCCAGGTCGGGATCTACATCATAATAGTCTTTTATTGCATACGGAGAGCCGGCCTTTCCCTTGACTATTCGCGGATGATCTTTGGGAATGCCGTAAGCACTGTAATCGGTTTGTGTGGCGTGTGCGATGATTCCTGTGTACCAAATATGGGTAATTCCCAGTTTTTTTATTTCCTGCAATGCCTGATTTGTAAAATCGGCCATTTTCCCGCATCCGTTTTCTGCGATTGTTCCATTGGGGACACAACCGAATTTTCTGTTACCAAACAGACGGGTAAACACTTGATAAATAATTATTTTTTTTGTCATTTCCTCAATCTTTTCCATGCAAATATAGGGAAAACTTGGGAAATGTTTCCTTCTTTTTGTTTGTTCGTTTTTTTTATTTTTTTTCAAAATGCAGATTTTTGTGTGGTGAGAATGCCGAATGTGCAAAAAAACATATCTTTGTAGTCGGAACTTTTGAAGCGTGTTTTATCCAAATGCATTACGATTTAATTACGATACTTGGCCCTACGGCTTCCGGAAAAACTTCTTTGGCTGCGGCATTGGCTGCGAGGCTCCATACGGAAATAATCAGTGCAGACAGCAGACAAATCTATCGTCGTATGAATTTGGGCACGGGAAAAGATTTGAATGATTACGTCGTCGACGGGAAACAAATACCGTATCATCTCATAGACATCGTGGAGCCGGGATATAAGTACAATGTCTTTGAATATCAACGTGACTTTCTTCAGGTTTATACAAGACTGCGTTCCCGCAATTTGTTGCCGATTCTTTGCGGAGGGACGGGCATGTATTTGGAATCTGTGCTGAAGGGATACGAACTTTTGCCTGTTCCTGAAAATCCCGAATTGCGGGAACGGTTGAAAGATAAATCGTTGGAGGAACTTACCGAATTGCTTGCGTCTTATAAGAAATTGCATAATTCTACAGATGTCGATACGGTGAAACGCGCAATACGCGCTATTGAGATCGAAGAATACTATTTGCATCGGGACGTGGAAACCCGTTCTTTCCCCCGGATAAACAGCCTGATTGTCGGCATAGATATCGACCGGGAAGCACGAAGGGAGAGGATTTCCCGTCGGTTGAAGCAGCGTCTTGATGAAGGAATGGCGGACGAGGTACGCAATTTGCTTCGCGAAGGAATCGCTCCTGCGGATTTGATTTATTACGGTCTCGAGTATAAATACCTGACACTTTACGTTCTGGGAGAGTTGACATACGCGGAAATGTACCGGCAATTGGAGATCGCCATTCACCAGTTTGCCAAAAGACAGATGACATGGTTTCGGGGAATGGAGCGTAAGGGCTTTAAGATTCATTGGATAGATGCCATGCTTCCGTCGGAAGAAAAGGTAAACCAAATAATAACACTGTTAGAAACGGAATAAAAGATATTATGGCAGTAGAACCAACACGATGGGGAATTATTTATAATCCTAAGGCCGGAAGCCGTAAAGCGCAGAAGCGTTGGTCGGAAATCCGGGAATACATGGAAGAACGTAATGTGGCTTTCGACTATGTTCAATCGGAAGGTTTCGGTTCGGTAGAACGGCTTTCTCGTACGATGGCCAACAACGGTTATCGGACAATTGTCGTTGTAGGAGGTGACGGAGCGTTGAATGATGCAGTAAACGGCATTATGAATTCCGAAGCGGAAGAGCGCGAAAAAATAGCTCTTGGCATCATTCCCAATGGAATAGGCAATGATTTTGCCAAATATTGGGGGCTTGATTCCGATGATTATAAAGGTGCGGTGGACGTATTGATACATCGTCGTTTGCGGAAGATCGATGTCGGGGTATATAGTTGTTTTGATGGAAACGGACATGTGTCGCGGTATTTCCTCAATGCTGTCTATATCGGTTTGGGAGCACGCATCGTTCGTATAACAAACGAAACGAGACGTTTTTGGGGAATCCCGCTGTTGTCTTATTTCTCTTCTCTCATTCTTGTGGCTTTTGAACGCAAGTTGTACAGGATGCATCTTAAGGTAAATGGAGAACACATACAAGGGCGTTTAATGGCAGTTGCCATAGGAAGCGGACGAGGATACGGCCTTACTCCGAGTGCCGTGCCCTATAACGGGTGGTTGGATGTCTCGTTGATTTATCGTCCGGAACTGGGCGGACTTCTGTCCGGACTGTGGATGTTGCAGCAGGGACGCCTGTTGAACCATAAAATAGTTAAGCCCTATCGCACGAAAATGGTTAAGATTCTGAGGGCTCAAAACGCGGAAATCAGTCTTGACGGACGGATCTTATCGGAAAAACATTTCCCGGTAGATGTGAAAATCATTCCGGAAGCTTTAACATTGATAATACCAAGATAACTGTATGATAAAGACAATTGCAGAATTAAAACAGGGCGATAACTTCTTTCTATTGGCAGGCCCTTGTGTGATTGAGGGCGAAGATATGGCTCTTCGTATCGCCGAACGTATAGTAACAATTACGGAACGTTTGAAAATACCTTATATATTTAAAGGTTCTTACCGCAAGGCGAACCGTTCGCGCTTGGATTCTTTTACGGGAATAGGGGACGAAAAAGCATTGCGCGTGCTGGAAAAAGTGCGTAAGCGTTTCGATATTCCGGTGGTAACGGACATACATACTCCGGATGAGGCCGCGATGGCAGCCGAATATGTCGACGTTCTTCAGATTCCGGCATTCTTGTGCAGGCAGACAGATTTGCTTGTGGCTGCAGCCAAAACTGGAAAGATTGTGAATATAAAAAAAGGACAGTTCCTGTCGCCGGAGGCAATGCGTTTTGCTGCCGATAAGGTTGTTGAGGCAGGAAACGACCGTGTGATGCTGACGGAGCGCGGGACGACTTTCGGTTATCACGATTTGATTGTTGACTATCGAGGCATTCCTTTGATGCAGGCATTTGGTCATCCGGTTATTTTAGACGTGACACATTCTTTGCAACAACCCAATCAATCTTCGGGGGTAACGGGAGGTATGCCGCAACTTATCGAGACGATGGCAAAAGCCGGCGTGGCGGTTGGAGTAGACGGCCTGTTTATGGAAACGCATGAAAACCCGGAATTGGCAAAAAGCGACGGGGCGAATATGCTGAAGCTGGATTTGCTTGAAGATTTGTTGCAGAAACTGGTACGCATTCGTCAAAGTATTCTTTGACAGAAATGGTATAGCGTTTCATAAAAAACTATATCTTTGCATCTCGAAAAAAGTGATTGGATTAAGATCGAAATAAGAAAAAGTTATGCTTACAATTAAACAAATAACGGAAAATACCGATAAAGTAATTCAAGGGCTTGAGAAAAAACATTTTGAAAATGCCCGGGCAGCTGTCGCACAGGTGCTGGAATTGAATGATAAACGGCGTAACGCACAAAACAGATTGGATAAGAATCTGGCCGAAATCAATGCATTGTCGAAAAACATCGGTGCATTGATGAAAGAGGGGAAAAAGGAGGAAGCGGAACAAGCCAAGGCGCGTGTTTCTGAAATTAAGGAATTGAGCAAAGACCTGCAAACCCAGATGGATGAAGCTTCGGCCTCAATGCAGAACGTGCTTTATACAATCCCCAATGTGCCCTATGATGAAGTTCCCGAAGGAACGGGCGCAGAAGACAATGAAGTGGTGAAGATGGGTGGCATGGAAACCAAGCTTCCGGAAAATGCTTTGCCGCATTGGGAACTGGCAAAGAAATATAACTTGATTGATTTCGACCTGGGCGTAAAGATAACAGGAGCAGGTTTCCCCGTGTATAAGGGGAAGGGAGCCCGGTTGCAACGTGCCCTTATTAATTTTTTTCTTGACGAGGCTCGTGCTGCAGGATACGAAGAAATTATGCCGCCTACCGTAGTGAATGCTGCATCGGGATACGGCACAGGACAACTTCCGGACAAGGAAGGTCAGATGTATCACTGCAATTTAGACGACCTTTATCTCATTCCTACGGCCGAAGTTCCTGTAACAAATATTTATCGCGACGTCATCCTTGACGAGAAACAATTGCCTGTGAAGAATTGTGCATATACGCAATGTTTCCGCCGCGAGGCCGGCTCTTACGGGAAAGATGTGCGCGGCCTGAACCGTTTGCACGAATTCTCTAAAGTGGAGCTGGTGAGAATTGACAAACCCGAACACTCGAAACAGTCGCATAAGGAGATGCTTGATCATGTGGAAGGGCTGTTGATTAAGTTGGAACTACCGTATAGAATCTTGCGTTTGTGCGGAGGAGACATGAGTTTTACGGCAGCTTTATGCTTCGATTTCGAGGTTTACTCGGAAGCTCAAAAACGCTGGTTGGAAGTTAGTTCCGTATCAAATTTCGACACTTATCAGGCTAATCGTCTGAAATGCCGTTATCGTAATGCCGACAAGAAAACGGAGCTTTGCCATACTTTAAACGGCTCGGCTTTGGCCTTACCGCGTATCGTGGCTGCTCTTTTGGAGAATAATCAAACACCTGAAGGCATCCGCATACCGAAAGTGCTGGTACCTTATTGTGGATTTGACATGATTGATTGATAAAAATGCAGGCTTCTTTTGAGAAGAATTTCGGCCCGTCTTTCAGCAAAGACGGGCCGATTTTTTTATTCTTTGCCCGTAAGATATCTGAACGAAAGAAGCGTTTCGCTTGAAATATGAAGATATTCCTCTTTATGAGCCCTTAAAATGCTTCTTTTTGTTTGGTTTTTTCTTTTTAATTACTAATTTTGAAGTGTTATAAAAGACAAAAACTTTACTGAAATAATTCTATAACCTTAATAATAAACGCTATGAGCTATTTGCGATTTGATAAGACGTTGATGACAAATCTTGAAGAATCTCTACCGCGTGAGATACTTCGAACCAATCGCTCGGGGGCGTATCATTGTTCTACTATTGTAGATTGTAATACGAGGAAATATCATGGATTGCTGGTAATTCCCATACCCGAGTTGGATGATGAAAACCATGTCATGTTATCTTCGCTGGATGAAACCGTGATCCAGCATGGCGCGGAATTTAATCTGGGCCTGCATAAATATAACGGAGAAAACTTTAGTCCGAGAGGACACAAGTACATTCGCGAGTTCGATTGCGAGAAAGTTCCCACCACTTTATATCGAGTGGGAGGCGTGGTGCTGAAGAAAGAAAAAATATTTGTTCACCATGAAAACCGAATACTAATCCGTTATACTTTGGTAGATGCCCATTCGGAGACGATATTACGTTTCCGTCCTTATCTTGCTTTCCGCAGTGTGCGTCAGTACACTCATGAGAATGCTCAGGCAAGCCGCCATTATGATTTTGTGGAAAACGGTATAAAGACGTGTATGTATGCGGGCTATCCGGAGCTGTATATGCAGTTGAGCAAAGAAAATGTATTCCACTTTGAGCCTAATTGGTATAGGGGAATAGAGTATCCTAAGGAGCAAGAACGCGGATACGATTTCAATGAAGACCTGTATGTACCGGGTTATTTCGAGCTGAACATTAAGAAAGGGGAATCGGTTGTTTTCTCCGGAGGTATCTCAGCAACGGATGTTTCCAAGTTGGACGAGCTGTTCTCTTCCGAGGTGGAAAGTCGTACGCCGCGAAATAATTTCAAGAATTGTTTGATAAATGCGGCTCATCAGTTTCTGAACAAGCAGGGAGATGAATATTATATCTTGGCCGGTTATCCATGGTTTAAGTGTCGTGCACGAGATATGTTTATATCATTACCGGGATTGATGCTGTCCGTAGGAGAGAAAGAAAAGTTTGAAATGGTGATGAAGACAGCCATAAAAGCGATATACGCCTTTATGCATGGTGAAAAATCTGACCTGAAAGTTACGGAAACAGAACATCCCGATGTCTTGTTGTGGGCGGTATGGAGTGTACAACAATACGCTAAAATGGTATCACGCTCGGGGGCAAAGGCTTTATACGGGCAATTGTTGAAAGATATTATGGACTATCTTTCTTCTGGAAAACATCCCAATATACAAGTACATGATAACGGCTTGATATACTCCGACGGGCACGATAAGGCGATAACATGGATGAATTCCACGGTCGACGGCAGGCCGGTTATACCGAGAAGCGGTTATATTGTAGAATTTAACGCGCTGTGGTATAATGCACTTTGTTTCGTCTCCGAGTTGCTGAAAGAAGATGAAGAGAGTGATTTGACGAAACATTTGGATGAAATTTCAGCGAAAGCCAAACAATCGTTTATCGATACGTTTATGAACGAATACGGTTATTTGCTGGATTATGTGGACGGGATGATGATGGATTGGAGCGTTCGACCGAACATGTTGTTTGCGGTGGCGTTTGATTATTCCCCGTTGGACGCAAAGCAGAAAAAGAGTGTGCTCGACATAATTACGAAAGAATTGTTGACCCCCAAGGGCATCCGTTCGTTAAGCCCGAAGAGCGGCGGATACAATCCCAACTATACTGGTGTGCAAAGACAGAGAGATTATGCCTACCATCAGGGAACGGCCTGGCCTTGGCTTGAGGGCTTTTATTTGGAAGCATACCTGCGTATTTATAAACGAAATGCAATCTCTTTTGCAGAACGTCAGCTGATTGGTTATGAAGATCAGATGTCTCGTAATTGCATTGGCTCGATCCCTGAAATGTTCGACGGGAATCCGCCGTTCAAAGGTCGCGGGGCTGTTTCGTTTGCCATGAATGTGGCTGAGATACTTCGCACGTTGAATTTGTTGGAGAAATACGGAAATCAATAAGAAAGGAGGGAAAGAAGATGAAAGTTTTAATGTTTGGTTGGGAGTTTCCCCCTCATATTTTAGGCGGTCTCGGCACGGCAAGTTATGGATTGACCAAGGGATTGTCTCAACAAGAAGACATGGATATTACTTTTTGCATACCCAAACCCTGGGGAGACGAAGACCGGAGTTTTCTGAAAATTATAGGAATGAACAGCGTGCCTATCGTGTGGCGTGACGTGCAATGGGATTATGTTAATGCAAGAATAGGCCATTATATGGATCCGCAGCTCTATTACGATTTGCGAGATCATATCTATGCTGACTTCAATTATATGCATACAAACGACTTGGGTTGCCTGGAGTTTTCCGGACGTTATCCCGATAATTTGCATGAAGAAATCAATAATTATTCCATCGTTGCGGGCGTGGTAGCGCGGCAACAACAGTTCGATATCATTCATTCGCATGATTGGTTGACTTATCCTGCCGGGATTCATGCCAAACAAGTATCGGGAAAACCGTTGGTAATTCATGTACATGCTACGGATTTTGACCGCAGTCGCGGCAATGTGAATCCTACGGTTTATGCAATAGAAAAGAATGGAATGGATTATGCCGACTGCATCATGTGCGTAAGCGAACTCACTCGTCAGACTGTAATTAATAAGTATCATCAGGATCCGCGTAAATGTTTTGCCGTGCATAATGCCGTTTCTCCGTTGTCGAAAGAGATTCAGGAAATAGTTCCCCGGAAGAATCCCAAAGAGAAGTTGGTTACATTTTTGGGACGGATCACGATGCAGAAAGGCCCCGAATACTTTGTTGAAGCTGCAGCAATGGTACTGAAGCGCACAAGGAATATCCGCTTTGTGATGGCCGGCAGCGGTGATATGATGAATGCAATGATAACTTTGGTAGCGGAAAGGGGAATTGCCGACCGGTTTCATTTCCCCGGATTCATGAAAGGAAAGCAGGTTTATGAGTTACTGAAGGCGAGCGATGTGTATATCATGCCGTCGGTTTCCGAACCTTTCGGCATATCGCCGTTGGAAGCCATGCAATGTAGTGTGCCGACCATCGTGTCGAAACAATCGGGTTGTGCCGAAATATTGGATAAATGTATTAAGATAGATTATTGGGATATCCATGCAACAGCCGATGCTATTCACGCCATTTGTTCTTACGATTCGTTGTATCATTATCTGCAAGAGGAAGGAAAGAAAGAGGTTGACGGAATTGTATGGGAAAAAGTCGGGCAGAAAATACGCGGACTATACGAGGATGTTCTGAGAAATTACGGGAAATAATATAATAATATACTTAATCTGTTATGAAAACAATTTGTCTTTATTTTGAGATACATCAAATCGTTCATCTGAGACGTTACCGTTTCTTTGAAATAGGAGCGGATCATTATTATTATGATGACTATGCGAACGAACAAGGGATAAACGAAGTTGCGGAAAGATCATACATTCCTGCTCTGAAAACTTTGATAGGAATGGCCAAGGATAATAAGGGCGCTTTTAAAGTTGCTTTGTCTATTTCCGGAGTTGCTCTAGAACAATTGGAGATTCACGCTCCGGCCGTTATCGAGTTGTTGCATGAGTTGAATGCGACGGGCTGTTGTGAATTTTTGTGTGAGCCCTATTCGCACGGCTTGTCTTCGCTGGTCAATGAAGATTGTTTCCGCGAGGAAGTGCTCCGGATGCGGCGTAAAATCAAAGATTACTTTGGGAAAGAGCCGGTGGTTTTCCGAAACTCCAGTCTGATATATACCGATGAAATAGGAAATATCGTGGCCAGTCTGGGCTTTAAGGGCATGTTGGCCGAAGGAGCAAAACACATGTTGGGATGGAAAAGTCCTCATTATTTGTATCATTGTGCGGAAAATCCGGATTTGAAGTTGCTGTTGCGCGACTTTAAATTATCGGACGATATCAGTTTACGCTTCTCAAATAGTGAATGGAGCGAATACCCGTTGTTTGCCGATCGTTATATTGGTTGGATTGCAGATTTCCCTGAAAATGAACAGGTCATCAATATCTTTATGGAACTTTCTGCGCTGGGCATTGCCCAACCGTTGTCTTCCAATATCCTGGAGTTCCTGAAGGCTTTACCCGCTTGTGCAAAAGAAAAAGGAATAACATTCTCTACACCTTCGGAAATCATCTCGAAGTTGAAGTCGGTCGACTTGGTAGATGTGCCGTATCCCGTTTCATGGACAGACGAAGAGCGCGACATCAGTCCCTGGCTGGGAAACGTTATGCAGCGTGAAGCATTCAATAAATTGTATAGCGTGGCCGAGAGGGTTTACTTATGCGATGACCATCGGATCAAGCAAGACTGGGATTATTTGCAGGCAAACGATAACTTCCGTTATATGACAACAAAGGCTACGGGCATTCATGTGGACCGGGGAATTTATGATTCTCCCTACGATGCTTTTACGAATTATATGAATATTCTGGGAGATTTTATCAGTCGTGTGGATGGATTGTATCCCGTAGATATGGACAATGAAGAGCTTGGAGCTTTGTTAACGACCATTCGTAATCAGGGAGGAGAGCTTGTCCAACTGACAGACGAAGTCAATAAATTGCAGTTGGAGTTGAAGAAAAGCAATGAAACGACGGCGAAGCCGAAGAAGACGGTTCGGAAAGTTTCTTCAACAGCAAAGAAGAAAACTTCTAAATCAGACGAAGAATAAGGTTATAAAGAAGGCGGGAAAGTTTAATAAACTTTCCCGCCTTCTTTATGATTTGTCGTGTTGTTTGTTTATTTTATTTCCGGGTGTGTGAAGATAACTTCCATTTGAATCTTTTCACTCTCCGGCGCATCTTCGGCAACACCATACAGTTTGGCAGCATTCACGCTTAGGTCGTTTTCCACACCTATGGTGGAGCCTTGCGAATCGGTCTCAAGAGTTACAGGGATAAGTACCACTTTATTCCAGTCAGGATTGTCTTGTTTCCATTGGTTCCACGCATCCTCTCCCTTGTCTATTTCCGGCCCTATCTCACTGAAAATGGTTCTTACCAGTCGGTTTAAGCTGTTGAATGTATAAGCATTCGAGCTGCTGTCGTAAGAAGAAAGGAATGAAGTTTGCGTGTCCGGCACTTGTCCTTCTTCAAAGAAGGAATACATTTCACTTTTTCTTACCAATAAGAGGTTTGAAGGAGTTCCCATTTTATATTGGCCGTTGGAAATGTCTCTGTATTTTGGGAACGTAATGTTGATTGCATTCAGCGTATCTGTCTTATGCTCTCTGTATATATCTTCAAGTGCTCCCAGTGTTACTTCAGTGTACAGTCCTGCGGGAGTCTTCAGATATGTCCCGTCGCTTATTTCCTCTTTCAGGCTTTCCAAGTCTTTATTCTGGAAGTTTGTAGACATGAAGACTTCCTTTGATGCCGCCATTGGTACCACCGTATATGCTACCGAGTCGACTTCTCCCGAAGAAGATTCCGCCATATATGCTGCAGTTATATTCAGATAAATGTCTTCAATATACAGAACAGAGCCTTCACCGCTGGTGACATGTACATAAAAACCTTTCAATACGTTATTTATAAAAGCTTCGGCATCGGCAAAATTGGGATGCGTCTTTGCATCCTTATCATAGGCCGTAAGCAGATGTTGGGCGAAATTTTTTCCCAGGTCGATGGAGACGCGCGGCAGATAACCGCTTGTGCTTTGTAATGAGTCGCTGACGCTTTTGTCGTATGCTGCGTAGTCTTTTATTGCAAGATGTGGAACCGATTCATCGTAATACTGGGAAGGATCGAAGTTGGTGTAGTAGAGCTTTGGATCACTTCCATCGTCCTTTATTACTGTATCAAGCGTATCTATTTGCACACGCATCGTGGCCAACGAGTCGCCGAAATACTCGGAATAATATAAATCGAGCGTAACTTCTGTAAAATCGAATGTGGTTTCCGGGAAGATAAATTCCTCCGGGCAATTGATCTGCGTGAGAAATTCGGCGGAAAACTCTCCGAATAATTCATCGGTATATTTGCCCAAATATGCTATGCTTGAGCGGGAATATACGCTGTTTAACAGGTCTGTTCGTGTATCTATTGGATATGAATCGCTAAAAGCTTCTATTTTATCTTTTTCGGCAACAGATTGTCCGATTCCTTCTGTCTGGTCATCGCAACTGAAAAGTGCTGTGGATATGGCCAATACAGCGAAGAATTTACATTTCATAATCGTTTTCTATTAATAAGGTAGTTTACTTCTCTTGCTCACCCCAAACCGTATCGTAAAAAGCATCGCAGGCATCGGCGAATGTTTCTTTGGGCTGATATTCAAGCACGGGAATGTTTAGACTGTGTGCATAATCTATAACATTCGGATTAACTGTTTCGCTGTTTTGAATAATTCCGTCCGAATATGTGACAGCAAGTTTGCACAACTCTTCATAATCGACGGGTTCTTTTATCATTTTTACGTCTTCCAGTGTAATATTTTTCAGTAAAAGTTGCTTTTTGAAATTAGGGGATAAGTTGGAATTAAAGCCATCTTTATAGATGGAATAGATGACTTTTGAGTCTTTAAAGGAGGGCTCTTCGTTGTAAATCTTCTTAATGTACAGCGGAACCATTGCGCTCATCCATCCGTGGCAGTGGATGATGTCCGGGCACCAACGAAGTTTTTTTACAGTTTCAAGTACTCCTCTTGCATAAAAAATAGCACGTTCGCCGTTATCTTCGTATTCATTTCCGTCAGCATCCGTGGTCATTAATCGGTGTTGAAAGTAATCATCGTTGTCAATGAAATAGACTTGTCGGCGAGCCGACTGTATTGAAGCGACCTTTATGATGAGGGGATGATCCGTATCATCGATGATTAAGTTCATGCCGGACAGGCGAATTACCTCATGAAGCTGGTTTCTTCGTTCGTTTATAATGCCCCATTTAGGCATAAACGTGCGTATTTCACGTCCCTTGTCTTGAATTGCTTGAGGTAAACTTTGCCCGATTAAAGATAATTCGCTTTCGGGTACATAAGGAGTAATTTCTTGTGTGATGAATAAGACTTTCTTTGCGTTCATGTTATTAGTAATTGCTCATAAAGTTGTGCAAAGGTAAAAAAAATCGGGGAAAAGGACGTTTTCTTGAACCCTTTTATTCCTTATAGTATGTTAATAACGGCTTCTTATTTAGTTTATTTCATGTTCTTCTGAGAAATTTAATGTTCCTTTGTGCGCTTTTTTACGAAAAAATAATGGCTTTTTGGGCATTCTTTTTTCTTTATCTCCCGAATAAGTCGTTACTTTGTGCAGGATTTTGAAGTATAACTTTTTAATATCTTATGGTAAGATGGAGTTAATTCAGACTATTAGTAGACTTCGTTCCGAGTTGGATAAGCTGAGGTCGGAAGGAAAAACTATCGGTTTAGTGCCTACAATGGGGGCATTGCATGCCGGACATGCTTCGTTGGTGGAACGTGCCGTTGGTGAGAATGATGTGGTAGTGGTGAGTGATTTTGTGAATCCTACGCAGTTTAATGATAAGAATGATTTGGCCAAATATCCCAGAACGTTGGAGGCGGATTGTGATTTGCTGGCCAAATGTGGGGTAACTTTTGTGTTTGCTCCTTCCGTAGAAGAGATGTATCCGGAGCCGGACACGCGTTCGTTTAGCTATGCTCCGCTCGATACGGTGATGGAAGGAAAGTATCGTCCCGGACATTTTAACGGAGTGTGTCAGGTGGTCAGTAAGCTTTTTCTGATTGTAAACCCGACGCGGGCTTATTTTGGAGAGAAGGATTTCCAACAATTGGCCATCATTCGTGAAATGGTTAGAAGCTATCCTTTTAACATAGAGATTGTGGGATGTCCCATCGTGCGCGAGGCGGACGGACTCGCTTTAAGCAGTCGCAATGCACGGCTTTCCGGCGGAGAGCGGAAGCAGGCTCTGCAGATTTCTGCTACTTTATTTGCAAGTCTTGATTATGCGAAGGAACATTCTTTGGCAGAGACCAAGCGTTTTGTTGAAGATAGAATTGCACAAGCAGATGGTTTGCGGCTGGAATATTTTGAAATTGTGGACGGGAATACGTTGCAATCGCTCGGCGAATGGAATGAAAGCGATTATGTTGTGGGATGTATCACGGTATTCTGTGGCGATGTTCGTTTGATAGATAATATAAAATATAAAGGGTAACGGAGATGATGATCGAAGTATTGAAATCAAAAATACACTGCGTTTCTGTGACAGAGGCGAATTTAAATTATATGGGCAGCATCACGATTGATGCCGATTTAGTAGATGCTGCAAATATGATTGCAGGGGAAAAGGTTCAGATTGTGGATAACAATAATGGAGAACGCTTTGAGACTTATATCATAAAAGGGGAGAGAGGCAGCGGATGTATTTGCTTGAATGGGGCTGCGGCTCGGAAAGTTCAAGTGGGAGACGTGGTAATTATCATGTCGTACGCCCTCATGGATTTTGAAGAGGCCAAGTCGTTTAAGTCCACGGTCGTATTTCCTGATACACATACGAACCGTTTGGTGTGATATTTTCCGCCGGGCATATCCGTAAAATGATTCAAGGTTTTTACTGAAATATTGAGACGTTTTAGTAAAAACCTTGAATCGTTTTATAAGAATAATACAATTATCAGTTGTGCGATAATGACGCGCATGAACATTCCCAACGGGTAAACCGTTGCATAACTTACCGCAGGATTGTCGTTGGGGATGATGTCGTTTGCATAATTTAAGGCCATCGGGTTGGCCATGCTTCCGCATAACATGCCGCAAGTGCTTCCGAAATCCATCCGGCATAGGCGCATGGATATGGGCGCCATTATAAGTAAAGGAATGAATGTAATGAGAAATCCTAAGCCAACCCACAGGGCACCTTCGGGACGCATTACGGTTTCAAAGAAGTGTACGCCGGCGTCCAGTCCCAAACATGCGAGGTAAAGCGACAGACCGATTCCCCGTAGCATGAGGTTCGCACTGCGGGTGGTGTAGGTAAGCAAATGGAAACGCGGGCCGTAAGCTCCTATCAGAATACCCACAATGATGGGACCTCCGGCCAAACCTAACCTGACCGGTGAACTGATACCGGGAATTATGATGGGGATGGAGCCGATAATCAGACCTAAAACGATGCCGATGAAAATAGAAGCCAGATTCGGATCTTTCAGCGTTTTTGCGGCATTTCCCAAGACTTTTTCCACGTTGTGTATGGCAGCCGCTTCGCCCACTACGGTCAAACGATCGCCAAGTTGAAGTATAAGCCCGGGGGTTGCCAGCAGTTGGACGCCGCTGCGTAGTACACGACTAATGTTTATTCCGTACATATTCCGCAGACGGAGTGAACCGAGCTTCTTCCCGTTTATCTCGGGACGTGTAATTACGATATGTTTTGAAATGAGTTGGCTGTCGATGGCATTCCAGTCGATGTCTTCTTTATTCCAGTCTCTTTTTTCTTGTTCGCCGAAGAGAACGGTCAGCGCAAGGACATCTTTTTCGGTAGTTATTACCAGCAGGCGGTCATTCTCTTGCAGCGTTTTGTCGTAAGTAGGGATACTTACTTTCCCGTTTCTCCACATGCGTGAGATTACGAACTTAGGGTAACTCATCTTGGCAATGTCTTGAATGCTCTTGTTGAAGATGGCGGGGTTGCGAACCTGAAACGTTGCGATGTATGTTTGATTGGGATCATCGCGTTCGTTTTGGCCGGTGTCTGCCGGTCGGACAAAGAATTTTTTGATGACAATGATGGCAAAAATTACACCAACAACGCCCAGCGGATATGTAACGGCACAGCTTAAAGTGGCACCACTCGTGGGTTCTCCCAATTGTTTGAGGGCTTGTTGTGCGGCGCCGAGAGCCGGCGTGTTTGTGGTGGCTCCGCATAAAATTCCCGTCATGTCGGGAAGAGGGATGTCCATTGTGTACGATAAGACGATGGCCATTGCCGTTCCTATTACGATTACACCCAGGCCCAGCAGATTAAGCACGTAGCCTTCTTTGCGGAAGGAACTGAAAAAACCGGGACCAACCTGCAGGCCGAGTGCATAGACAAAAAGCACCAGCCCGAAACTTTCTGCGTATGAAAGCATTTGCGGATCGATGGATAACCCGATGTGCCCGGCAAAGATTCCGGTAAAGAAGACGAATGTTACTCCCAAAGATATTCCGCATATATGTATTTTCCCGAGGGTAATGCCGATAGCCGTGATGAGGGATAGTATGATTACTGCCTGTAAAGCGGTATGTTCAAATAATGTTTCGTATAACCATTCCATGGCGCAAAGATACGGACTTTTGCGTATTGTATATTTTTTGTATCTTCTTTTTTATTCGTATTATGCCGCGCAGGCATTAAAAGACGGAGGATATACGCGGAAAAGATGCTATTGCGTATATCCTCCGAATGTATTCTTATCGGAGATTTGATAAAGTCTTATCTCACGAATAACAGTTCACGATATTTGGGAAGCGTCCACATTTGGTCGTCTACAATGAGTTCCAGTTTGTCGATGTGATAGCGTATCTGTTCCAACATCGGGGCGATATTGTCGTGATATGCTATGGCTTTCTCACGTTCGCTGGCAATCTTATTGGCCACCTTGCGGGCCTCCACCATCGTATCCACGTGTTCTTTGATGTAAGAAGTGTGTTCGGCTATCTCCTTGATGATGGCAATGTTTTCGGCCGAAAGCTTGTTTGCTTCTTCCTGCGGGAATAATTCCTTTAATTTGTACACGTTGTCTATCAGTTTTGTCTGGTATTCGATGGCAACGGGAACAACATGATTCATGACCAGGTCGCCCAGCACCCGGGCTTCGATCTGTATCTTTTTCGTGTACATTTCCCATTTCACCTCGTTGCGCGCCTCCAGCTCTTTCTGTGTCATTACGCCTGTTGACTCGAACATGCGGATGCTTTCCG
>CALUET010000013.1 GCA_944319745.1 uncultured Phocaeicola sp.
AAGAAGAATAAGCCGGAGCAAGCAGTAACAGCCCGCCACCCAACAATAATAACGTTTTAGTATTCATATTATAAATTTTCCGTTTAACAAATAGGTGTGTTAATTCCCTGTAAGGAAGAGCGCAAAAGTCTTCCCTACGACATTAATTCTCTCCCGAAAATCAGAAAGAGTTATCCGGAGAATATCTTAAAAAAGTAAAAAATAGGGGGAGGATGACGAATACAAACAGTGAGTGTTATGATTCAGTTTCATGGCATCTAAATTATTAGATTCATTAAATATGTTACTATATTCCATTAGCTAAAATATACATTCTTTTTAATATAACAAAATTTTGTAAGGGAAATTTAATATAGGGAACAAATATATAGCGAAATTGCAGCATTGAACGAAGCATAACAAAGTAACCGGAACAGCGCTTGCTGCTCTTTGTTTTTCTCCTGAGGGGAAGCCAAGAAGAGCCATTCTGCAACCAAACAGTGCAAAAGTTCGGCATTCACTTCACGACTTCCGCAATGAGTACGGGTTCCTTGCCACGAGTTATTTTACCATGACATGCGCACTTATTGCAACTTAATTTTGTAATTTTAAAAAAGGATGAATTATGCGAAGTACATTAAGGCCTTATTTTATGTGAAAAAAGACAGCGAAAAGCCTAACGGAAGCCCGCCTTTGATGTGTCGCCTTACGATGAACGGAGAGATTAAAACAGTTCCGTTACAGGATGGACGTTTCCCTACGGTTGGGGATGTGAAGGACCTCACTGCCGACCGCCTGCAAACATTCTCCGACGGGAACCTGTGCAACTAAGAAAGAGAGAGGGGAAGCGAATTATAAATATCGCACCTTATGTATTGTTTATGCAAAAAAAGAACGGCTTATAAAACCTTTACAAGCCGTTCTTTTCTCATTATGCAAATCAGTTATTTTCTGACTTATTATTCTCAAGCCATTGCGTCCTGCGTAAATCGGGCAAATGCTTGATTGAAAAATTTTCGAATTTGGCTTTGAAACCGTTACCGTCAGGGCAGGCTCCCATCACTCCTACCATGACAGGATGGTTATCCTGCAACCAGGCATTGCGCATCATTGTATATTCTTTATCGTCGAAAGAATAGAAAATCTCCACGGCATCCAGTCGGCGTACCGCCTTAATCCACACAAAAGATACCGGCTTTTCCAAAGGAATAATGCTCCAGTCGCTCGTATGATGCGTCACAACGGTACTGAGATTATATTTCCCATCGACAAACTCAATTCCTGCCTTGATATAATTCTCATGGTCAATACGCAGCATCAGTCCCGACTGGTCGAAACGGGTATTGTAATCACCCGATATTTTTACCTTCACTTCAAATTCCCCTCCACGCAACGTGTACAGGAACGGAGCATCATCCACGGTAAACCCATAGTGCGATATACGCCAATAATCTGTCTTAGGAGTAACGTTCATCGAAAGCGAATTGTCCTCGATTTCCCATTGTTCCGGTTCATTGAACCACTGCATTTTTTCCAATGATTGTGCCATACAAGAGAATGAAGCGACAATCATCATTCCACTTAACAATAACTTTTTCATTTTACTTTTTATAATTAAACAACAATGTATCAATAGAATATCTGCCTCCGCCCGTAAAGCTCAGTACAAAATAAATTGCAAAAAAGAGCAAAGGCAAAGATAATGTTACAAAATCATCATGCCAATGATATTTGGATGCCACCAACATGTTAAAAGCTAATATCATTGCTGCCGGACGAGAGAAAAGGCCACCTATTAACGCTATCGAGCAAATCACTTGCGCAAAAATGGTAAGAACCAAAGAAGGAACCATACCGATGCCAATAGGATCCTCGAAGAAATTGACAGAATATTCTTGAAAATTCTGAATTTTCCCAATGCCGTAAGGTAACATCATGCCGCCCCCGAATATTCGGAACAGCAAAAGAACTACCGACAAGCCTGTTTCTGAAACAGGTTTATTACGAAATATGAAATTTATTAATCTCCCCATAAGTTTTGTTTATTTGGATTTAAATCAGATCTTCCGAATAACCCGGCAAGGATTTCCGACAGCCAATGAATTGGCGGGAATATCTCTGTTAACCACACTTCCGGCTCCTATAACACAGTTATCGCCGATTGTAACTCCGGGCAAAACGCAAACATGAGCGCCTATCCATACATTATTGCCTATGGTAATTGGCCGTGCATATTCCAGTCCACGGTTTCTTTGCTCCACATCAAAAGGATGTCCGGCAGTATAAAAGCCACAGTTGGGAGCAATGAACACATTATCCCCAAAACTGACTCTCGCTTCATCTAAAATAACACAATTCATGTTGACATAAAAATTCTCGCCTATTTCTATATTATAGCCATAATCACAGAAAAACGGTTGCTCTATCAGAAAATTATTCCCTGTTTTCCCGAATAACTTAACGATAATATCCTTTCGACGCTTAGCTTCTGACGGATGTAAATGATTATACTCATGGCACAACCCCTTACATGCCTGCCTTTCGGTTATCAACTCCGTATCATAATTGGCATCGTACAATTCTCCCTGCCGACACTTTTCTTTTTCGCTTATCATAGAAATAACCATTCCTTTTATTTACCTTTGCAAAGGTAAGGCAATGCCATATACTGCACAATGATTATAAATAACCATTTATTACCGGGTGATGGACACCATAGATATACTGAACAAAGAATTTTTTACACAGGATTTCACCGAAGAACAACCGTACGCCGAAATGCTGGACAGATATAAGGATATAGCCCGTAACTATGCGCAAATGGAAAATACGATCGCCGTGCTAAGTGACATGCGTACCAATATGAGCTACATCTATTACGGGAAATTCTCCCAGACACTCGGATTAGACAGATACGGGAATGAAGACAAGGTGTCTTCCATTTGGGAAAAAGAAATTTTCAAACTCATTCATCCGGATGATTTGACGGGCAAACATTTACAAGAGTTATGCTTCTTCCATTTCATCAAACGTCAGCCCAAGAAGAAACGCAACGACTATTATTTGACAAGCAAACTCCGTATGAGAAGCGGCATGAACAATTACATACCCGTATTGCACCGGATGTTCTATGTTTCTATTCCCTCTAACGGCACTTTATGGCTGGCTTTATGCCTCTACAGCCCCTTGTCGTTTGACATTCCCGCCAAATCTTTAATAATCAATTCCGTCAACGGCCAGATAACAGAACTGGACAAACAAAATACCACAAAGATACTATCCATCAGAGAAAAGCAGGTATTGCGCCTGATAGACAAAGGTCTGACAAGTAAGGAAATAGCAGAAACACTCTCTATCAGCATAAATACGGTCAGTCGGCACAGGCAGGAAATCCTAAACAAACTTCAAGTGAAAAACTCCATTGAAGCCTGCCGCGTAGCGAAAGACTTAAAGCTAATATAAAGGGATATTCAACAAACTCGATTTATTAAGGAAAAGTTATTTGACAGTTAGCACGGCAAATCACTGAAACTTGTACGGCCGCTTAATCGTTAGCTCTTAATCAACTTCCTTGATAAAAATTTATTTCACAAACAATTAAGCCAATCCAATGAAAGGCAAAAGTAAGCATTCGAACAAATGCACCCTTTTAACCTCAATTATTATGGATAGACTGGAATTTGAAAAATTAGAATCGCAGGTGCAACAAAGCGGTCTTCTATTAAGCCGTATCGAATTTATTGACTGAAAACTTGCAGGCATTCATTCTTTTGCATATTTTTGTGCTACTTACACTTGCTGAAAGCCCTAAAGGGCAAAGGCGGGTAAAACACATATACATAAAAGGCGTAACTGTACGCTTTGGTTTTGACGATCTAAGAACTTCGCAACTTCAACGGTAAGTCAAGAACAAAGCAACGGAGACGCCCCTTGAGGTGTACTATATACATCCTTGAAGGTACGTGGCACCTATGTCATGCATTCAAGCGCATTTATATACTTACATCGGCGTGGGGCTTTCAGCGTTGCTCGTTTCGACTTACCGGGCAATGCGAAGGCCTTTAGATCGTGGGACGAGTGACAAACTGGCTCCACGCTTTTTTATGTATAAAATACTATAAAACAACACGTCTTGACAGGAGCCGCAGGACACCATAGTTTAAGAACGATGAATAAACTAACATCCTGGCTAATCGGCTGTATGCTCCTTACCGCCTTTTCTGCCTTCGCCCAAAAGAAGCCGACCATCATGATTCTGCCCAGCGACAACTGGTGCAATCAGCGCTATTTCATGACCTCATTCTCCAATCAGGGAAGTACGGTGAAAGTCCCCAACTACCAACAAGCCTTTACGGAAGACACAGAGCTGCCACAGGTCATCAGCAAGGTGGGCGGCGTGCTTACTGAGTTAGGTTATAGTCTGAAAGATGCGGAACAAGAGATAAAAGGCATCGCCATGAGAACTGGCGAAGACAACGTGACATCGAGCAAGACAAGCGGAGCGATGTTGAGCGAGACCCCACTGGATGTGCTAAAGCGCCGGGTAAAGTCTGACATTATTATTCAAATCTGGTGGAAGCTGAACAAGGAAAGCAAAGGACATTCGGCTTCCTTCACCCTCGAAGCCTTCGACGCTTACACCAACAAACGCATAGCCACCTCCACCGGCACCACGAAAGCCTCCAAAGAAGTCATCCCCGTACTGTTGGAGCAGGCAGTAAAAGAAAACATCAAGCCCTTCGACGAACAAATGCTCCGTTGGTATGACGACCAAAAGAAGAATGGACGGGAAATCGTCCTGACCGTCCGCTGTTGGGACAACTGGGATAACGACCTGATAACAGAGTATGACGGTAACGAGTTGACCGACTGCATACAAGACTGGCTGGCAGAGCACACGGTGAATAGTGCTTTTAACCTGATTGACGGCACGGAAACATTTGTTCAGTTCGAGCAAGTACGCATCCCGATGTTTGATGAACGTGGCAGGGCTATGGATGCCCGTGCCTTTGCCACCGAGTTGAGGAAATTCTTGCAAAAACCACCCTACAGCATCACCTCCAGAGTCATGATGCGTGGACTGGGAGAAGCCATTATTGTATTAGGAGAAAAATAAAAACGCCATGAAAGCATTTTATTTTATTGGGTGGATAATATTATGTTGCACCACCCTGCATGCACAAGCCTTATCTGACGAAGGCCGCATTTCGTTGAACGCCGTAGTAGCAGACGAAAACATACCCGCAGAGGCTTGCCGCAACCTGGAGAACAAACTCACGCGTGTCATCGCTGCCAACGGTTATGCCGACAATGGCTACTGCGACCGCTTTGTGCTGACAGCCAAAGTCGATATACTGTCAAAAGACGTGATTCCGTCCATGCCTGCCCGCATTTCCCAAAAGATGGATGTCACCTTTATGGTAGGCGACGTGATAGAGAACAAGGTATATTCTACCTGCACCATTTCGTTAGCCGGCATTGGCACCAACGAAACCAAGACATTCATATCCGCTTTCTCTAAAATCCATCCCAACCACGCGGAACTGCAAGCCATGCTGGTAGAAGCACGGCAGAAGATAGTGGCGTTTTATACCAACCGGTGTGGTGAGATAGTGCAAGGCGCACAAACTCTAGCTGATATGCAACAATACGATGAAGCTATCTTTCGCCTGATGTCCGTACCCAATGTCTGTGCCGACTGCTACCAACAATGCCAAAGTGCTGCCACCGCCATCTTCACCCGCAAAATAGATAACGAGGCTACAATATTGCTTAACCAAGCCAAAGCCAAATGGATGAACCAGCCCAATGCCACCGGCGCACAGGCTGTGGCCAGCATTATCAGTCAAATAAACCCGCAAGCCAGCAACTACAACGAGGTAGTGGCCTTGCGCAATGAAGTTTCATCCAAGCTCGAAGCAGATGCCAAACAGGAGTGGGACTTCCGTATGAAGCAATATGAGGACAACCAAGCCTTCAAGCACAGCATTGTGGATGCTTGCAAGGCGATTGGAGTAGCCTTTGGCAATGGACAACCGAAGAATGCGACAAGGAATATTGTAAACAGATGGTAATAATTTAAGTACAAGAAGAGCATGAAAAGTTTAAAACTGTTTTTTTTGATTATTGCTGCATGCTTTATTTGCAGCGGAGTACATGCACAACAAACAGACGAAGTGACATTGGTGGTTTCTGCCGACGGACCGACAAAGGATGAGGCTACGAAAACAGCCCTTCGCAGTGCTATCGAACAAGCGTATGGTACATTTGTGTCTGCCAACACTACCATCCTGAACGATGAATTGGTGAAAGATGAAATTGTAACCATTTCCACCGGCAACATTAAAGAATACAAAGAAATATCCAGCGAACAGATGCCTAACGGGAATATGTATGTAACCCTTCAAGCTACCGTGAGTATTTCCAAATTAGTGAGCTATGCCCAAAGCAAAGGAGCAGAGACAGAATTTGCTGGCGCTACGTTTGGGATGAATATGAAAATGAAGGAATTGAATAAAAGAAATGAAGAAATCGCGCTGGATAATTTGGTTGAACAAGTCTTAGCACTTTATCCTTCGGCATTTTCTTATAGATTGAAGGTTAGTGAACCAATGATGATAAACAACGACCGGAAGGTTACAATGGAAGATGGATGGAGAGGCTTCATTCTTCCTGTAAATCCGTCAGACATTGGATTACAAGGTACTTATGAAAATTTTTATGCCTCCAATTTAACGATTGGCATTGAAGTTGACCAGCAGCAAATGAAAACTATTAAAGAGCTTATAGAAACTACACTTTATTCATTGGCCTTATCAAATGATGAAATAGCTGAATATGAAAAACTGAATCTTGAATATTATGAGACTGGTCTTTTTCGTGATAACCTCGGCGGGAGAACAACAGACAACTACAGATTCGGATTCCGCTCCTACGACATCTACAATTGTTTTTTCAGAATCAATCAAGGAATTGCCAAAATACTTGGTAGTTTCCAGATTGTTGACAACTTAGGGAATGTATCAAAAATCACTTCTTGGACCTGTAGTTTTGCGACAAGTAACAATATAGGACTTTCTCCTGCATCTGGAACGAACCTCCTTACTCCATATAGTCTCTATTCTAAATCAGTGACTGATTCCGGTAAGAACGGAAATCAATATATGCGATACTATATAGAAGGAGATGGCATTAGTCTTTTAGATACTTATTATGGGCCATTTATAGAAATGTTTATTCTTTTCCCCAAAAATGAAATAAGCAAATATTTAAATTTTAGAATTGAAGCAACTCCAGTGGACGAAATTGTCATTGAAGATCCGCGTGAATTATTAAAAATTGACAAATGAGTTAGAATATGGATTCTTTATCTTCAAAAATATCTTTTTACGATTTCCTGAATATATTGGCAACAGGATTTCTATTGTTAAACTTAGGCTGTAACTTTGCAACCGAGAAGGGCATTGATTGGATCTTTATATCCATTGCCTCTTTCCTCATAGGATTAGTTTATCATCAACTGATGGAATGTACAATCGGTAAAGTTATTCGCAATTGCAAGTGGATTACGCAGCGGGCTTATGAGAAAGTGAAAAATGACATAGGCATTTCGCCTATGTCTGATTGTAAGCCCAATACATATCTAAAGGCTTATTATATGGTGGCGAAAAACAACTGCCTGATGAATATCCCTGTGTTAGAAGCACATATAGCCTTTGTCCGTAATATCTGGCCTATATTGCTCATTTATGTGATATCATTATGCGTGTGCCCATTGACAGCGGAAAAGTTTAACGCCTTCATCAATCCCTGTTATGCCGCTATAGGGATCACAACACTTCTGGTGCTATTGCCCTTTATTTGGTATAGGCTGCAAACCAAGGTATCTTATTTGGTTTGGGAGGGTGCTTGTTTTATAAATCATATAATGAAAAATGAAAATGAAAAGAATAATCCTTAGCAGTATCTTGTTTGTTGTAGCTTTGGGCGTGAATGCCCAAAGCTACAACAGCGACAAAGTGGCATTCACCAACTTTTTGGTGCGTATGTATAACAATGCCCCCTTTGAGGGGGTGCGTGCCGTGGACGATTACGACCATGCCTATCTTATTTCTGTACTGGCACTGGACAAAACAAAATACAAGACCGAGTCAGTAATCAACCGGGTGGCTTCAGTCAAAGCCATGGCACAGGCATCGCGTTATCTCAATGGCTCAAGCATCACGGAGGACATGATCATCCACACTTCCGAAAAATCAGATGGCAGTTCGGACACGGAAATCATCGAAAACATCCGAGAATATTCCGTGGGTTACGTCAAGACATTGGAACAACTGACTAACTTTATCCGCGAGGACGGTATGCAGGTCTTTATCTTCATCAAGCAGTTGGATATGTCGAATACAACGCAACAGAATTGAGCACTGCTAGACAAGGCAAGTTTGTCGTACGATGAGTGCAAGGTGAAACGCCGAAAACTGACTGACCTGTCATGGATACCATAAAGGTGTGGCTGGTAACAGAAAGTATTAAATACAGCCCAAACTCTCAGTAAGAAAGACTATTACGCATGCCTATATTCGATGGGAAAATATGATGAAATGTCTGGAGGACGGGCATCTGCTTTGAGAGAATAATCTAGTAAAAAATGTCATCTGGCCGATTACTCTAGGACGGAAAAATTCCTCTTCTGCGGCAACCATGAGACAGCGTTCAATATGTCAGTCATCTGTTCCTTACTGTCACCTGTAAGATACATAATATAAACCAAAGGGATTATCTGAATGATGTCATCGTCCGAATGCCTTATTATAAAAAGGCGACCCGTGAGCAGTTATTGAATCTGCTTCCACACAAATGGAAGCTACAACATATGGGAAGTGTATTGACAAGACAATAGGAAGAATCCGATAACCAATGACTGCAACTACTAAGTTCATAGTGACAGGCGCTATTGTTACATATAAAGATTCACTACCTGTAGTTTATCGAATGTTTACAATAAAGTAAGCCTTTCCTCCAATAGCATGTATAACGCCAAACACATGAGTTCATCGTCGTTTCACATCGACGGCAATGAATATCTGCCAATGCACAAGAAATACAGAAACACATCGCATTCTTTCGGGAGAAAGTCCCCGGGATACGATCAAAAAGATGCAGAAGGGCACAAAAAAGGCGGGCACATTTTCATGTGTCCGCCTCGAAATAATATGTCTGTTAGAGAATTACTCAGCCTTAGCGTCCTTTTCTTCTGCAGGGGCTTCGGCAGCATTTTCAGCAACCGGAGCAACTGTTTCAGTTTCAGAAGACGCTGCTTCAGCAGCAGGTGCGGCAATTGCAGAAGCAGATTTCTTGGAACGACGTGTACGAGTGGCTTTCTTTTCAACGGTTTTCAGCATGTTTTCGTTGTAATCTACCAACTCGATAAAACACATTTCCGCATTATCTCCTAAACGATTACCCGTTTTAATGATACGAGTATATCCGCCGGGACGATTTGCAATCTTCACAGAAACTTCCTTAAACAGCTCTGTTACCACATGTTTATCTTTCAAATAACTGAAAACAACACGACGAGAATTTGTTGTATCTTCTTTTGATCTTGTAAGCAACGGCTCAACATACTTCTTCAAAGCTTTTGCCTTTGCAACAGTCGTAGTGATTCTTTTGTGCTTGATCAAGGAACATGCCATATTCGACAGCATCGCATGTCTATGAGCAGCAGTACGACTTAAATGGTTGAATTTCTTATTGTGTCTCATTTTATTCTTTGTCTAATTTATACTTAGAAATATCTGTTCCAAACGACAGATTCAGACTCTCGAGCAAATCATCAAGCTCCGTGAGCGATTTCTTACCGAAGTTGCGGAATTTCAACAGGTCAGTCTTATTAAACTGTACCAGATCGCCCAATGTTTCCACATCGGCAGCCTTCAAACAGTTCAATGCACGAACCGAAAGGTCCATATCGACTAACTTAGTCTTCAGCAACTGACGCATATGCAACAATTCTTCATCAAACTCTTCATTGCCATCCACATCTGCAGTTTCCAAAGTGATTTTCTCGTCAGAGAACAGCATGAAGTGATAAATCAAGATTTTGGCAGCTTCTTTCAGCGCATCTTTCGGGTGAATGGAACCATCCGTCGTAATCTCAAGAACCAATTTTTCATAATCAGTCTTTTGTTCTACACGATAATTCTCTACCGCATACTTCACATTACGAATCGGAGTGTAAATGGAATCGATGGGTATTACGTTCACATCGGTGCAGAACTCCCGGTTTTCATCAGCCGGAACATATCCGCGACCTTTGTTAATCGTAAGATCGATTTTCATAGTTGCTTTTGAATCTAAATGGCAAATAACCAATTCAGGATTTAACACTTCAAATCCGGTCAAATACTTACCAATATCGCCTGCCTTAAATTCAGTAGAATTCTCAACGGTAATACTTACCTTTTCATTTTCGAATTCCTCAACTATTTGCTTGAATCGTACTTGCTTCAGATTCAAGAGAATGTTAGTAACATCTTCTTTTACTCCCGGAATAGTAGCGAACTCATGCTCCACTCCTTCGATATGAATCGTATTGATCGCATAGCCTTCCAGAGAAGAAAGAAGAATACGGCGTAAAGCATTACCTACAGTAATACCGAAACCGGGTTCAAGCGGACGGAATTCGAATTTTCCGAATTTATTATCCGCTTCCAACATTAAAACTTTATCAGGTTTTTGAAATGCTAATATCGCCATGGAATCAATTATTATTTAGAATACAATTCAACGATCAAATGCTCTTTAATATTTTCAGGGATGTCTGCTCTTGCAGGAATGTGCAATAATTTTCCTGTCTTTGTATTCTCATCCCACTCCAGCCATGGGTACTTACTGTGATTAAAGCCGGCCAATGAATTTGAAATCACTTCAAGTGACTTAGACTTTTCACGTACACCTACCAACTGACCCGGTTTTACCGAATAAGAAGGAATATTTACAACCTTGCCATCCACCACGATATGACGATGACTTACAAGCTGACGTGCTGCCGCACGCGTAGGTGCAATTCCCATACGGAATACAATGTTATCCAAACGACACTCAAGGCTTTGCAACAAAATTTCACCGGTAATACCGCTCATGCCCGCAGCCTTTTTAAACATATTACGGAATTGTTTTTCAAGAACTCCATAAGTATATTTAGCTTTCTGCTTTTCTGCCAACATGACACCGTACTCAGATACTTTTCTACGGCGAGTATTTCCATGTTGTCCGGGAGGATAGTTTTTCTTTGCCAATATTTTATCCGCCCCAAAAATTGCTTCTCCGAATTTACGTGCAATTCTAGTTTTTGGTCCAGTATATCTAGCCATCTCTTTTTCTAATTTAATTGTTTATGAATGAACTCAATTTGTTGCAGCCGCGATTACAGAAAGGAATGCAATCCATTATTAAACAAAATCAAGTTACATCTATTATAGGTTATCTCAAAAATTACACTCTTCTTCTTTTAGGAGGGCGACAACCATTATGAGGCAATGGAGTCACGTCTATAATTTCTGTAACTTCAATTCCTGCCCCATGCACGGTTCTGATGGCAGACTCACGTCCGTTCCCAGGACCTTTCACATATGCTTTAACCTTTCTCAGGCCGAGATCGTATGCAACTTTCGCACAATCTTGTGCAGCCATCTGCGCTGCATAAGGAGTGTTCTTCTTAGAACCTCTAAATCCCATTTTACCTGCAGAAGACCATGATATGATTTGGCCTTCACTGTTTGCCAAAGAAACAATAATGTTATTGAATGAAGAATGAACATGCAACTGCCCATTCGCTTCAACTTTTACATTTCTTTTTTTAGCTGCGACTGTTTTTTTTGCCATATTCAACAATTATTATTTAGTAGCTTTTTTCTTATTTGCAACTGTTTTCTTTCTTCCTTTACGCGTACGAGCATTGTTTTTAGTACTCTGCCCTCTCACAGGTAAGCCCAAACGGTGACGGATTCCACGATAACAACCGATATCCATCAATCGTTTAATATTCAACTGAATCTCTGAACGAAGGTCTCCTTCCACTTTATATTCAGCTGCGATGATTTCACGGATCTTAGCTGCTTGTTCATCATTCCAATCTTTTACTTTAAGATCACGATCAACTCCTGCCTTATCCAAAATCTTTGCCGAACTACTGCGCCCGATACCATAAATGTATGTCAACGCAATCTCACCTCTCTTATTCTGAGGCAAATCTACACCTACTATTCTTATAGCCATAACTAAATTATTTTTCCTGCAAAAATAATAAATTATCCTTGACGTTGTTTAAACTTAGGATTTTTCTTGTTAATAACATACAAACGGCCTTTACGTCTAACAATTTTACATTCCGGCGTACGTTTTTTCACTGATGCTCTTACTTTCATATTATATTATTTTATTTATATCTAAAAACAATTCTTCCCTTTGATAAGTCGTAAGGAGACATTTCAACTCTAACTTTATCGCCAGGCAATATTTTTATGTAATGCATTCGCATTTTACCTGAAATATGAGCTGTAATCTCATGCCCGTTTTCCAACTCTACACGAAACATTGCATTCGACAATGCTTCTACGATTACTCCATCTTGTTCTATTGCAGATTGTTTTGCCATATTAAATTGCTTTATCTCCTAAAACTTGTTCTATATACTCAAATGATGATAAAATATCTGCTTTCCCCATCCCAATTGCAACTGAATGTTCGAAATGAGCGGCACACTTATGGTCACGTGTCGTTATCGTCCATCGGTCGCTTTCCATCTGAATCTGCCGATCACCTAATGTAATCATGGGCTCTATTGCAATACACATTCCTTTTTTTAAAAGAGAACCCGTACCTCTTTTCCCATAATTGGGCACTTGGGGATCTTCATGCATCTCACGTCCGATTCCGTGACCAACAAATTCACGAACCACTCCATAAGAATAAGATTCGCAATATTGCTGAATCGCATATCCAATATCGCCCAATCGTTTTCCATGAACAGCTAGTTCAATTCCTTTATAAAGGGCTTCCTTAGTATGCTCCAGAAGAGCAAGTATCTCTGGTTTCACGTCGCCTACACAAAAAGTATAAGCAGAATCACCACAAAATCCATTTAAAAGAACACCACAATCGACAGATACAATGTCACCATCTTTCAAAGGAGTATCATTAGGTATTCCATGTACTACCTGCTCATTTACCGAAGTACATAATGAGGCAGGGAAAGGTCCTCCATAAGGATTCGGAAATCCTTTGAAAGTCGGTATTGCACCATGATCCCGGATGAACTCCTCCGCCACTTTATCAAGCTGGCGGGTTGTAACACCAGGAGTTATCAATTTTGCAACTTCAGCCAAAGTCTTTCCCACAAGGAGATTACTTTGACGCAGAAGTTCTATCTCATCATCTGTTTTAAGAAATATCATTCCAAATCTTTAATAAGCCGCAACATTTCCAGAACGGCCTCTGATTCTTCCTGAACTCAACAAGCCATCATAGTGACGCATCAATAAATGACTCTCAATTTGCTGCAATGTATCAAGAACAACGCCGACAAGAATCAACAAAGATGTCCCGCCAAAAAATTGAGCGAACTCGGCCTGTACATTAAATATTCCGGCAAAAGCCGGTAAAATTGCAATAATCGCTAAAAAGAGAGAACCAGGTAAAGTGATACGCGACATAATCGTATCGATATACTCCGCAGTACTTTTACCTGGCTTTATTCCTGGAATAAAGCCGTTATTTCTCTTCATATCTTCGGCCATCTGATTGGGATTAATCGTTATCGCCGTATAAAACCATGTAAACAAGATGATCAACAATGCAAAAACTACATTATACCAAAAACTTGTATGGTCTGTAAAGGCACGAGCAATGCCACTTGCTGTTGCAGCATTAGAATATCCCACGATAGCAAGCGGGATAAACATAATCGCTTGAGCAAAAATGATAGGCATTACATTGGCAGCATTAACTTTCAGCGGAATGTATTGTCTGGCACCTCCGTACTGCTTGTTCCCCACAATACGCTTTGCATATTGCACAGGAATCTTACGAACACCTTGTACCAACAAAATCGCTGCTGCGATAACCAATATTAAAATCACAATCTCCAACAAGAACATTATAATACCTCCTGCACCGGGAGAAGCAAGTCGAGATACAAATTCTCCGGAAAAAGCCTGAGGCAAACGAGCAATAATACCGATCATGATGATCAACGATACGCCATTACCTATTCCCTTATCCGTAATTCTTTCTCCCAGCCACAAGATAAACATACTTCCTGCTGCCAAAAAAATGGTAGAAGTAATTATAAAGAATGTCCAATCTAATGAAGCATTAAGAGCTGCACCTGCTTGCAATTTCAAATTAATCAAATAAGAAGGAGCCTGGAAAATCAGAATGAAAATAGTCAGAATACGAGTATACTGATTTATTTTACGACGTCCGCTTTCACCCTCACGCTGCAGTTTTTGAAAATAAGGAACTGCAATAGCCAACAACTGAATCACAATGGATGCAGAAATATAAGGCATGATTCCTAATGCAAAAATAGATGCATTAGAGAATGCTCCACCCGAAAACATGTTCAATAAGGCAAGCAATCCTTCACTCGTTTGCTCATGCAATTTTGAAAGTCTGTCCGGATCAATTCCCGGTAACACGACAAATGAACCGAATCGATAAATTGCAACAAACAATATAGTTATGAGGATCCGTTGTCTCAGATCCTCAATATTCCATATATTCTTTAATGTTTCAATAGATTTTCTCATTGAATCAGAGTTTTACTGCATTACCACCTACGGCTTCGATTGCAGCTACAGCACTTTTAGAGAAAGCATTTGCTTCTACCTCAAGCTTTGTAGTTAAACTACCGTTACCAAGAATTTTCACCAAGTGTTTAGAAGATACAAAACCAGCTTCAATAAAGTCCTTAATAGTCACTTTCGTTAACTGCTTTTCCTCAGCCAAAGCCTGCAACGTACTAAGATTAATTGCTTTATATTCCACACGGTTTATATTCTTAAAACCATACTTCGGAACACGACGTTGAAGAGGCATCTGTCCTCCTTCAAAACCGATCTTCTTTGAATAACCAGATCTTGACTTAGCACCTTTATGTCCTCTCGTTGAAGTTCCGCCCAAACCAGAGCCTGCACCACGGCCAACTCTTTTTCTGGTTTTAATAGAACCTTCTGCTGGATGTAAATTATTTAAATTCATAATTACCAAATATTCTCTTTAATACTAATATCATTTAATGATTACAACAAGGTGTTTCACCTTTTCAACCATTCCCAAAATTGAAGGAGTTGCTTCGTGCTCGACTACATGATTCAGTTTACGAAGTCCCAATGAATCCAATGTGCGTTTCTGATTTTTCGGAGCGCCAATTCTACTCTTTACTTGTTTTATTTTTATTGTCGACATCTTTTTCCCTCCTTATCCTTTAAATACTTTTTCGATACTGATGCCTCTATTTTGAGCAACCATACGGGCATCTCTCATCTCGCTCAAAGCCAGAATCGTAGCTTTAACCAAATTGTGAGGATTAGAAGAGCCTTTAGATTTTGCCAACACATCGGTAATACCAACACTCTCCAAAACTGCACGCATTGCACCACCGGCAACAACCCCGGTACCGGCAGAAGCTGGTTTAATAAAAACTCTTGCTCCACCGAATTTTGCAGACTGTTCATGAGGAACAGTTCCTTTCAAAACAGGGACACGTGACAGGTTCTTTTTTGCAGCCTCTACGCCTTTTGCTATCGCAGCAGTAACCTCTCCGGCTTTACCTAGGCCCCAACCTATAATACCGTCTTCGTTACCTACCACAACTATAGCCGAGAAACTAAATGTTCTACCTCCTTTTGTGACTTTGGTAACACGGTTTATAGCAACTAATCTGTCTTTTAACTCTATATCGTTAGAAATCTTAACTCTATTATTAACTGCCATATCCATTAAAATTTAAGTCCACCGTTACGAGCAGCATCAGCCACTTCTTTTATTCTCCCATGATATAAGTAGCCATTACGGTCAAACACGACAGTCGTAATACCAGCTTCTTGAGCTTTCTTCGCTATCAACTCACCAACTTTGGCTGCTTGTTCTTTCTTAGGCATTGCATCCATTCCCAAAGAAGAAGCGGCTGCTAATGTCTTACCATTCAGATCGTCGATAAGTTGAACATAGATCTGCTTGTTACTTCTAAATACACACATACGTGGACGTTCAGTAGTTCCTGAGACCTTATTGCGTACTCTGTATTTAATCTTAATTCGTCTTTCTATTTTTGTTGTCATAATCGTTCTATTTACATAAATTACTTAGCGCCAGCTGATTTACCAGACTTTCTACGAATTTCTTCGCCAACAAACTTAATACCTTTCCCTTTATAAGGTTCCGGCTTACGGAAAGAGCGTATTTTTGAACAAACCTGACCTAGCAATTGTTTGTCACAAGATTCCAATATAATAAGGGGGTTTTTATTTCTTTCTGATTTCGTTTCCACTTTAATTTCAGGAGGTAACTGCATAAAAATATTATGCGTATAACCCAATGCGAAATCAATGATATTACCATTGTTCGAAGCACGGTAACCAACACCCACAAGTTCCAACTCTTTTCTGTAACCTTCTGAAACGCCTACCACCATGTTATGAATCAAAGCACGATATAATCCATGAAAAGCATGACGTTGTTTCGGGTTATCAAGCATTGCGTTTTCATTTTCTGTCAACACGACATGCCCTTCTGCTATTGCAACATTTATAGAAGGATCAACAAACTGACTTAATTCACCTTTCGGACCTTTTACATTTACTACATTATCCTTCAGAGTAACTGTTACTCCTGCCGGGATATTAATAGGTAATTTTCCAATTCTTGACATTGTACATCCTCCTCTACATTAATATACATAACAAAGAATTTCGCCTCCGATTTTCATCACAGAAGCTTCTTTGTCTGTCATCACTCCCTTGGACGTAGATATAATTGCGATACCTAATCCATTAATAACTCGCGGCATGTCCTTATAACCGGTATACTTACGCAATCCCGGAGTAGATACTCTTTGAAGTTTTTTGATCGCATTGACCTTATTTACTGCATCATACTTCAAAGCAACTTTAATTGTACCTTGAGGACCATCATCAACAAATTTGTAGTTCAGGATATAACCTTTGTCAAAAAGGATCTTTGTGATTTCCTTTTTCAAATTTGAGGCAGGTATTTCCACTACACGGTGCTTAGCACTAATTGCATTTCTCAAACGAGTGAGATAATCTGCTATTGGATCTGTCATATAAATAAATTGTTAAATTAATCAGGGCAATCCTGACAATATTTAATAATAATAAAGATTTTACCAACTTGCTTTCTTTACACCCGGGATCAAACCATTGGAAGCCATTTCACGGAATTGAATACGAGATATTCCGAACTGGCGAATGTATCCTTTAGGCCGACCGGTCAATTTGCAACGGTTATGCAAGCGGATCGGATTTGCGTTTTTGGGGATTGCCTGCAATTTCTGTGCAGCTTCAAAAGCTTCAGCAGGATCACCCGTTTGCACAATCTTCTTCAACGCAGCACGTTTTTCTGCATATTTGGCGACAAGCTTAGCTCTCTTTACTTCACGAGCTTTCATTGATTCTTTTGCCATAGTCTATCAATTTTTTTTCGCATTTTTAAACGGTAAACCAAATTCTTTCAACAAAGCATAACCTTCTTCATCTGTTTGAGCAGAGGTTACAAAGGTAATATTCATTCCTAGAATTTTAGTTATACTATCGATATTAATTTCAGGAAAAATGATTTGTTCCTGAATACCCAATGTATAATTACCCTTTCCGTCGAATTTACTTTCAATACCCTTGAAGTCACGAATACGAGGTAAAGCCACACGAATCAATTTCTCAAGGAATTCATACATTCTCTCACGGCGCAAAGTAACCATCACACCGATCGGCATTTTCTTACGCAACTTGAAGTTTGCAATATCTTTACGAGAAATTGTTGCAATAGCTTTTTGACCAGTTATTGAGGTTAGCTCATTAATCGCAACATCTATTATTTTCTTATCAGCAACAGCCATACCCAAGCCCTGATTGATTACAATCTTCTTGAGCACCGGGATTTGCATGGATGAAGTATATTGAAACTGTTTTTTCAATGCCGGAGCAATGCGCTCTGCATATTCTTTCTTAAGGCTGGCAGTATTACTCATTTAATCTCCTCCCCTGATTTTTTTGCATAACGAACAAATGTTCTTCCATCAGAACTTTCTTTTCTACCAATACGTGTCGGCTTTCCAGTTTTAGGATCAATCGGATTCAGGTTAGAGATGTGAATAGGAGCTTCCTGCTTCACAATACCGCCCTGAGGATTTTTAGCACTCGGTTTAGTACTTTTAGATACCATATTGATTCCTTCAACCAATGCCCGCTGTTCCTTTACAAGAACTTTCAATACACGCCCAGTTTTACCTTTATCCTCACCAGAGTTAACGTAAACTGTATCACCTTTTCTAATATGTAATTTACTCATTACTTAAATCTTTACAAAATTAAAGTACCTCAGGCGCAAGTGAAACAACCTTCATATTTGTCGCACGTAATTCTCTTGCAACAGGGCCAAATATACGACTTCCTCTTATTTCGCCTGCATTATTCAACAACACGCAAGCATTATCATCAAAACGAATATAAGAACCGTCAGCACGACGTATTTCTTTTTTAGTACGCACGATTAAGGCTTTTGAAACTGCACCTTTTTTAATATCACTTGAAGGGATTACGCTCTTTACAGACACGACAATTACATCCCCAACAGAAGCGTAGCGTCTCTTTGTACCGCCTAAAACGCGAATACAAAGAGCTTCTTTTGCGCCACTGTTATCACATACTGTAAGTCTGGATTCTGCTTGTATCATAATTACTTAGCTCTTTCGATAATTTCAATCAATCTCCATCTTTTCATCTTACTCAACGGACGAGTTTCCATGATACGAACCGTATCACCTACCTGACATTCATTCTTCTCATCGTGAGCATGATATTTCTTCGTTTTAGAAACGAATTTACCATAAATAGGGTGTTTCTCTTTAAATTTAGTGGCAACAGTAATGGTCTTATCCATCTTATTGCTAATCACAACACCAGTTCTTTCTTTTCTTAAATTTCTAGCTTCCATGAGACCATTATTATTTATTGAGTTCTCTTTGACGTAATTCTGTCTTCATTCGTGCAATTGTTCTGCGCAATTTTTTAATTTGTGCAGGGTTTTCTAACGGAGAGATTGAATGATTCAAAAGCATTTGCTTATAATTAGCGACTTCTGTTTGAATTCTTTCCGTCAAATCATTGGTAGCTATTTCTCTTATTTCTGCAATCTTCATAAACAATTAAACATTTTGACTTGCGTCGTAATCACGTCTAACAATAAACTTAGTAGTTACAGGGAGTTTCTGTGCCGCCAAGCGCAAAGCCTCTTTAGCCACATCAAAAGGAACACCCTCCACTTCGATTAAAATACGACCCGGTGTCACAGGAGCAACAAAGCCCTCGGGAGCACCTTTACCTTTACCCATACGTACATCAGCAGGCTTGCGTGTAATCGGTTTATCCGGAAATATACGAATCCATATTTGCCCCTGACGTTGCATATATCGTGTCACAGCAATACGCGCAGCTTCAATCTGACGACCGGTAATCCACTTCGTCTGTAAAGACTTAATACCAAATGTACCGAAGGCCAACTGATGCCCTCTTTGAGCATTACCTTTTGCGCTACCTTTTTGCTGTCTTCTGAATTTTGTCTTTTTCGGTTGTAACATAATTCCTAAAATCCAATTCGTTAGCGATTGTTATTTTTCTTTCTACGGAAATTCTTACCATTTCCACTTCCGCTCATAGAACGACCATTGTCTTTCCCTTGTGTAAAATTCGGAGCTAATTCACGTTTTCCGTAAACTTCGCCTCTACAAATCCATACTTTAATACCAAGCAAACCAACCTTAGTCAAAGCTTCTGCATGACAATAATCGATATCTGCACGGAAAGTATGCAAAGGAGTACGTCCTTCTTTATACATCTCAGAACGCGCCATTTCTGCGCCATTCAAACGACCTGATATTAAGACTTTAATACCTTCGGCACCCATGCGCATCGTATTGGCTATAGCCATCTTAATTGCGCGGCGGTATGCAATTTTTCCTTCCACCTGGCGAGCAATGTTATTTGCCACAATTACAGCATCCAGTTCAGGTCTTTTTACCTCGAAAATATTAATCTGAATATCTTTATCAGTGATCTTCTTCAATTCCTCCTTCAACTTATCAACTTCCTGACCACCTTTACCAATGATAATACCCGGACGAGCTGTACATACAGTAATTGTCACCAATTTCAGAGTACGTTCAATCACAATTCTTGAAACGCTGGCCTTGGCGAGTCTGGCATTTAAATATTTACGGATTTTGGTATCCTCTAATAAAGCTTCACTATAGTTTTTGCCGCCATACCAATTAGAATCCCATCCTCTGATAATCCCTAAACGGTTACTTATCGGATTAACTTTTTGTCCCATCTACCTTTAATTTTTATCATTAGTATTTTTAGAATCCACGAACAAGGTTACATGATTAGAACGTTTACGAATTCTGTAACCTCTTCCCTGGGGCGCAGGTCTCATTCTTTTCAGAGTCACCCCTTCATCAACAAAAATCTTTGTTACAAACAATTCGCCATCCTCAGCCTTACGTTCGTTTTTCTGTTCCCAATTAGCTATCGCAGAGCGTAACAATTTTTCCACTCTGGCAGAAGCTTCCTTTGAAGAAAATTTTAAGACCCCAAGTGCACGATTCACTTCCATTCCACGAATCATGTCAGCCACGAGACGCATCTTACGTGGAGAAGTAGGCACATTCCGCAATTTTGCAAAATACATGGTCTTAAGAGCTTCTTTTCTTTTTTCTGCAGATATTCTTTTTCTTGCTCCCATTATCTTTTACTTTTTATTTCTAAATAAGCGTCCTGTTTTTATTTATTTCTTCTTGTTACCAGCATGACCGCGGAATGTACGAGTAGGAGCAAATTCTCCTAGTTTATGTCCGACCATATTTTCTGTAACGTAAACAGGAATAAATTTATTTCCGTTATGAACTGCAATTGTATGCCCTACGAAGTCCGGTGAAATCATTGAAGCACGAGCCCACGTCTTAACAACTGATTTCTTGCCACTTTCATTCATAGCCAGCACCTTTTTCTCTAATTTTACATTAATATATGGACCTTTTTTTAATGAACGACTCATAATTTACTCAATTAATCAGTTATTATTTTCTTCTTTCTATTATATATTTAGAAGACTGCTTCTTAGGTGATCTTGTCTTCAATCCCTTAGCATACAGACCTGTACGAGATCTCGGATGACCACCAGACTGACGTCCTTCGCCACCACCCATCGGGTGATCTACAGGGTTCATTACAACACCTCGGTTATGCGGGCGACGTCCTAACCAACGAGAACGACCAGCTTTTCCCGAGGACTCCAATGCATGATCTGAATTTCCCACGCTACCTATAGTAGCACGACAAGTTCCTAATATTTGTCTCACTTCGCCTGAAGGCAATTTAATTACACAATACTTTCCCTCACGAGAAGTTAATTGAGCAAAATTTCCAGCCGATCTCACCAAAATAGCTCCTTGTCCCGGGCGCAATTCTATATTATGAATCACAGTTCCCACGGGGATGTTTTCAAGCGGAAGCGTATTTCCAATCTCAGGTGCCGCATCCGCTCCAGACATCAAAGTACTGCCAACTTGCAATCCATTGGGAGCAATAATATACCTTTTCTCACCATCTGCATAAAACAACAATGCGATACGAGCCGAACGATTCGGATCATATTCAATCGTTTTTACGACAGCCGGAATACCATCTTTATTTCTCTTGAAATCAATAATACGGAATTTTCTCTTGTGTCCGCCACCGATATAACGCATTGTCATCTTACCGACATTATTACGACCGCCAGTCGAACGCTTTCCATATACAAGAGATTTCTCTGGTACCGATGCAGTAATATCCTCAAAAGTACCAATAATTTTATGTCTCTGCCCTGGTGTAGTGGGCTTAAATTTACGTACTGCCATCTTTAATTATCAAATATTCCTATAAAAATCAATAGTATCACCTGCTTTCAACGTAACAATAGCTTTCTTATAAGCATTAGTACGTCCTTTTATAAGACCGGACTTTGTGTAACGACTCTTATTTTTTCCAGCATAACGCATCGTGTTAACATCAACAACTGTTACATTATACAAAGCCTCGATTTCACTCTTAATCTCTAATTTGTTGGCATCTGGACGAACAATAAATCCGAACTTATTAAATTTGTCAGATACTGCTGTCATTTTTTCTGTAACCAACGGTTTAATTATTATTCCCATATTTCACTTACTGCCCTTTAATTATTTAACTAAGGTATCTTCGATAGCTTTAAGCGCATTCTCTGTCACAACAAGAGTTTCTGCGTTCAATACAGAATATGTATTCAGCGCAGAAGCGGTCATGATACTTGTTCGCTGCAAATTACGAGCTGACAAATATACATTTTTATTTACTCCCGGCAGAACCATAAGCAGCTTCTTACCTGAAACATTAAGATTATTTATGATATTTACAAATTCTTTAGTCTTAGGTGCTTCAAGTTCAAAGTCTTCAACAACTACAATATTGTTCTCCTTTGCCTTATAAGAAAGAGCAGATTTACGAGCTAACAGCTTTACTTTCTTATTCAACTTAAAGCTATAATCACGCGGTTTGGGACCAAATACACGGGCACCACCTACCAGCAACGGAGAATTGATGTCACCACGACGAGCTCCACCCCCACCTTTTTGGCGGCCTAACTTACGAGTAGAACCACTAATTTCACTTCTCTCTTTAGATTTATGAGTACCCTGACGTTGGTTTGCCATGTACTGCTTCACAGCCAAATAAATAACATGATCATTCGGTTCAATTCCGAAGATGGCATCATTCAGAACGACTTTTCGTCCTGTATCTTCACCCTTAATATTTAATACATTCACTTCCATCATTTCTCAATTATTACGATTGAACCTTTGTAACCCGGAACCGAACCTTTAATAAGTAACAGATTGTGTTCGGGAATAACCTTTAATACCTGCAAGTTATGAGTAGTTACTCTGTCACCACCCATTTGTCCACCCATACGAAGTCCTTTAAAGACTTTGGCCGGATAAGAACATGCACCGATAGAACCCGGTTTACGAGTACGATTATGCTGACCATGTGTAGTCTGACCTACACCGCCGAATCCATGGCGTTTTACTACGCCTTGAAAACCCCGACCTTTAGATGTTCCTACAACATCCACATAAGCGGCGTCATTAAACATCTCAACAGTAATCGTGTCACCTAAATTCAACTCTTCTGAGAAACCTTTGAACTCGGCCAAGTGTCTCTTGGGAGTTACTCCGGCTTTTTTAAAGTGTCCCATCAAAGGTTTCGTGGTATGCTTTTCTTTCTTTTCCTGAAAACCCAACTGAACGGCTGCATAACCATCCTTTTCTACACTTTTAATTTGAGTAACAACACAAGGACCAGCTTCGATAACAGTGCATGGTACATTCTTACCATCGGCACTGAAAACGGATGTCATTCCGATTTTCTTTCCTAATAATCCTGGCATTTCAATTAATTTTAATTCTGTTTTAAACCTTAATTTCTACTTCTACACCGCTAGGCAATTCCAATTTCATTAACGCATCAACCGTTTTTGCTGTTGAACTGTAAATGTCTATCAATCTTTTATAAGAAGACAATTCGAACTGTTCACGTGACTTTTTGTTCACGAAAGTCGAACGATTTACAGTAAAAATACGCTTATGCGTGGGGAGAGGAATCGGGCCGCTAACAATAGCGCCTGTAGCTTTCACCGTTTTTACGATCTTTTCAGCAGACTTATCAACCAAATTATGATCGTAAGATTTCAACTTAATTCTAATTTTCTGACTCATTACTAAAATTATTAATCATTATAATATAGAAGAGAAGCATGAGGATTAAGAGTCATTCGCTAGTCCTCATCAGCTTCTACATTTACTTTTATACCAAATCTGTACGTCCTTTCACTTCTTCCAATACCGATTTAGCGATAGAAGAAGAAACTTGAGCATGATGATCGTACGTCATAGAAGAAGTAGCACGGCCGGAAGTTATCGTACGCAAAGCAGTTACATAACCGAACATTTCAGCCAGAGGAACCATTGCTTTCACGATACGTGCACCAGAGCGACTGGTTTCCATTCCTTCAACCTGCCCACGACGTTTATTTAAATCGCCGATTACGTCACCCATATTCTCTTCCGGAGTTACAACTTCCAGCTTCATAATAGGTTCCATCAGCACCGGGCCTGCCTTCACACAAGCATTTTTATAAGCCTGAATAGCACAGATCTCGAATGACAACTGGTCAGAGTCTACAGGATGGAACGATCCGTCATGCAAAACGACCTTCAATGAGTCAACGGGGAAACCAGCCAACACACCGCTCTTCATCGCCGTTTGAAAACCTTTCTGTACTGAGGGGATAAATTCTTTAGGAATATTACCGCCTTTTACTTCGTCAATAAATTGCAATCCGCCTTGTTTCCAGTCCTCATCAACCGGGCCAACAGATACAATTATATCCGCGAATTTACCACGACCTCCAGACTGTTTCTTATAAACCTCACGCAAATCAACAGTTTTTGTAATCGCCTCTTTATAATTAACCTGAGGACGTCCCTGATTACATTCCACTTTAAATTCACGTTTCAAACGGTCGATAATTATATCCAAATGAAGCTCACCCATACCAGAAATGACTGTTTGTCCTGTCTGCTCGTCAGTTCTCACAGTAAACGTCGGATCTTCTTCAGCCAATTTAGCCAATCCGTTAGACAATTTATCAAGATCTTTCTGAGTCTTAGGCTCAACAGCAATACCGATAACCGGTTCCGGGAAGTCCATTGATTCAAGAACAATCGGAGCCGTCTCATCGCACAACGTATCACCTGTACGAATATCTTTAAAACCAACCCCAGCACCGATATCACCAGCACTGATCACTTCTACCGGATTTTGCTTGTTTGAATGCATCTGGAACAAACGAGACACACGCTCCTTTTTCCCTGAACGAGAGTTATAAATGTAAGAACCTGACTCTATTTTTCCCGAATAAACACGGAAGAAAGTCAAACGCCCTACATAAGGATCGGTTGCAATCTTGAATGCCAATGCCGCTGTCTTTTCATCTTCACTCGGTTTACGATCTTCCTCAGCACCTGTCGTCGGATTTGTTCCTATAATATTCGGAGTATCCAACGGCGAAGGAAGGAATGCACAAACATAATCCAGCAAAGTTTGAACGCCCTTATTCTTAAATGAAGATCCGCACAACATCGGGACAATATCCATTTTCAGAGTTCCGGCACGCAATGCTTTCAGAATTTCTTCCTCCGTAATCGTTGAAGGATCGTCGAAGAATTTTTCCATCAAGGCCTCATCAAATTCAGCAACTTTCTCCAACATTTTTTCACGCCATTCTTGTGCTTCTGATACAAGGTTAGCAGGAATTTCTTCAATATCGTAATCTGCTCCCATTGTTTCGTCATGCCACAAGATAGCTTTCATCTTGATCAGGTCAACAACTCCTTTAAAGTTTTCCTCAGCACCAATAGGTATCACAACAGGACAAGGGTTGGCACCCAATACATCCTTCATTTGACGAACAACTTCAAAGAAATCGGCACCAGAGCGGTCCATCTTGTTTACATAACCAATACGCGGCACATTGTATTTATCAGCCTGACGCCATACAGTTTCCGACTGAGGTTCTACACCACCAACTGCACAATATGTAGCAACAGCACCATCCAACACACGCAAAGAACGCTCTACTTCAGCTGTAAAATCCACGTGCCCCGGAGTATCAATCAAGTTTATTTTATATTTGTGACCAGCATAATTCCAATACGTTGTCGTAGCAGCCGAGGTAATCGTAATACCACGCTCCTGCTCTTGTTCCATCCAGTCCATTGTAGCTGCGCCATCGTGCACCTCACCAATCTTGTGAGTCAATCCTGTATAGAACAAGATACGTTCCGAAGTCGTCGTCTTACCGGCATCAATATGCGCCATAATACCGATATTACGAGTCAAATGCAAATCTTGTTTAGCCATCTTAATCTTTCCTTATTAATATATTAATACTTGATTAGAATCTGAAATGAGCGAAAGCGCGGTTAGCTTCTGCCATTCGATGCATATCCTCCTTACGCTTAAACGCACCGCCTTGTTCGTTGTAAGCATCCAGAATTTCAGCAGCCAACTTATCGGCCATTGTTTTCCCGCCACGCTTACGTGCAAACGCTATCAGGTTTTTCATTGAAATTGATTCTTTGCGTTCCGGACGAATTTCAGTAGGAACCTGGAAAGTTGCACCTCCAATACGACGAGATTTCACCTCCAACTGAGGAGTTACATTTTCCAAAGCTTTTTTCCATACATCCAATGCTGAAGTTTCCTCGTTCGGAAGTTTTCCTTCAACAACTTTCAACGCTCCATAAAAGATTTCGTATGAGGTATTCTTTTTTCCGTCATACATCAGATGATTTACAAACTTCGAAACCTTTTGGTCACCATACACAGGATCCGGAAGGATCACTCTTTTCTTAGGTTTTGCTTTTCTCATTTTGATTAAATATTATGTTCAGTTTGGGGCTGCATCCGTTTTCTTCAATTTCTCCACCGAGGAATTTACTCAACCTTAAAGCTTTCCAACAAACCAAAACGAATTAATAATGTTTCTTTACTTCTTACCCTTTCCTGCCGGAGCTGCTTGTCCCGGTTTCGGGCGTTTAGCACCATATTTTGAACGTCTCTGAGTACGTCCGGCTACACCAGCCGTATCCAATGTTCCACGAACGATGTGATAACGTACACCCGGCAGGTCTTTCACACGACCACCGCGAACTAACACGATAGAGTGTTCCTGCAAATTATGACCTTCTCCCGGGATGTATGAGTTCACTTCCTTAGAGTTTGTCAAACGCACACGCGCAACTTTACGCATTGCAGAATTCGGCTTCTTAGGGGTTGTTGTATACACGCGAACACAAACACCACGTCTTTGAGGACATGAATCCAATGCCGGTGATTTACTTTTTGCCGCCAGAACCGTTCTTCCTTTTCTTACTAATTGTTGAATAGTAGGCATTTTGTTTGATTTTTTAATTATTATATATTGTTTATTGTTTTCCGCTTTTAATCGAAACTATACATTTCGGGGTGCAAAATTACAAATAACTTTTTAATAGACAAATAGTTTTTGAAAGAAAATATCTTTTTACTTTTGATTCTTCCACGAAGAATGACAAAAATATTTCCTCCCGGATAAAAAAGAACATTCTCAGCGCCGAAAGGAAATATCCCAACAGAAGGCCAGCTCAAGAGAATAATTTTTCATCATTTAAGCCGGAATTTTCCCAAAAAGATCCTTGTGTAACCGAATGTGCAACGAATTCTTACTCACAAAAAGTGCCGTAACTTTACTCCTCATAAAAGTAAAGTTACAGCACTTCCCTACGACAAGCTTTTATTTTTTATGCCTCTCCCTTAAAATCGCTCAACGGGGGAATAAAGGTTTTCCCTTTTTCCTGCTTTTCCTCCGGCATACGGATAACACCAAAACTACGTTCATATTTCGAAATGTTATCCTCCAAAACATACATCAAGCGCTTAGCATGCTCCGGAGTCATAACAATACGTGAACGAACTCCAGCCTTGGGCAAACCGGGCAAAAGACATGCGAAATCAATAATAAATTCAGACATTGAATGAGAAAGAATCGCCAAGTTCGCATAAACGCCTTGAGCTACATCTTCTTTTAACTCAATCTGAAGCTGATTGTTTTTATTTTCATTTTCCATAACACCTACAATAATTAAATTTATGATTGCGAAATAATTAAATAATCAAAGGTTTCCAAAGTTAATCCGACAGCATTCATGCAGAAAGCACAAATCTAAAAGTGAACCATTTCCAAGGCATCAACAGGATTGTCGGTAGTCAAATAATCGACACCTAAACGAATCATCCGCTCCAAATCGTCCGTCCCGTTCACTGTCCAGACATTCACCGTCAACCCTAAATCATGGGCTTCTTGCACCCATTCCGGGCGTTTATCGATCACTTTATACTGATAATCGATGCCGGTCATGCCCATTTTTTCTATTTCCTTCGGCGACAAATCGCCATTCAAATAGGCAATTTCTGCATAAGGTGCCTGTTTTACCAATTCTTTGCACGCATCCAGGCTGAAAGATATGTAATGAACCTGGTCCTTCATTTCTTTCTCTTCCACCATACGGACAATACGTTCCACCGCTTTTGCCTCATGCTTTTTATTTTTGTGAGGCTTTATTTCCAGCACAAGAACCAGATCCGGATATTTCTTTCCCTCATCCAAATACTGTTCGAGCAAGGGCAAAGTTTCTCCATTTTTCATTTTTTTGTCTTTGATCTTCTCATACTTTGTGTTTTCTATCCGATATCCGTTGATCAGATCATCATGATTTACGACCAACTTCCCGTCGGAAGTCATCAGAACATCAAACTCCGAGCCCCATACTTTCAGTTCGCCGGATTTCTGTAATGCCGTAATCGAATTTTGAGCAGAGCCTTCACATTTCCAATAACCCCTATGTGCTATTACCTTCGTTTGTGCACTCGCAGTCAAAAAGCCCGCGAGCATTACACAAAAACAAAACAAACTTTTTAATCTCATATCTCGGCCTTATTAAAAAAATTGCGACGTAAAGATATATAAATTCGCGATTAATATAAACAAGAATCCTGCTTATATAAAAGAAAAACTACCGGCAAATCACAAAAAAGCATCCCGATATGTTATCTCAACACCTCGGGATGCTAAACAGAAGTTGACAGATCAATCTTCCGTTTTACACACTATTCCTGTGGCAATGTATATTTCCCTTCTGTCATGTCCTGAAATGTCGGGCTATAAGCATTATATGTTCCCATCACCCATTGCTCTTCCGTAATATTCGGGATGAGGTTCTTCAAACCGGAATAATCCGTCAGTTTACCAAAACCGCTTATGGAAACTTTTCCCCCGACTTTCTGCAACGAAGAAAAAGCATCCAGATTCGTCAACACATACTGGTTGGCCATATATGCACTCGAGCCTCCCGTCAAAGTAAAATCACCCGTAACTTCCACCAAAGACGACAAGTCCATTGTTGCCAATCTCAGGTCCGAATAAGTAAATTGTCCTACCGTAGACAACTTGGGAGCCTTGAACGTTGTCAAAGAACTTAGCAGTGTTAATCTTAATTCGTCCTCTACCGTCAGCAAATCAGGGAAGGCCAATTCGGTCAAAGCCGTACCGATTCCCGCTCCCATAGTAATGCTTCCTACGTGTTTAATACTAGCAAATTCAGCAGTCGGCCCGCTCATACTTGTAAGAGCAAGCGTCCCTTTCAACGTCTCCACGTCCAAAATAAAATCAGGAGCCTGACTTGCGCAGTTAATCGTAACGTCGGCAAGCAATCCGTCCATCAAATGAATTTCCTCAAGCTGACTGCTTCGTGCCAATATAATACTTAAGTCGGTTGCAATATCGACCGAAGCCAGATTTATCGTTTTTACGGCCGATAAGTATCCCAAGCTGCAGGTCCCTACAGATTTCAACGAAGGGAAATCAACCGCAGATATAGCCATATATTGCAGATTTAAAGCATCTCCTATCCGTTCCAACTTCGGACATTCCAAAGTTGTAAGAACAGAAGTTCCCGTACTGCTTCCGGCTTTAATCGACAAGCGCTCGCATTCCATGAGCTCCGGCAAGTTCAATTCTTCTACTTTCGAGGTATAAAAGAAAAGAGTTCCTCCCACATTTTTCAGTACAGGCAAAGATATGTTTTCCACATTCGTCATATCCGGATTATAACCTGATTCATTCCCTACACACAAATCTGCTCCGACATCCGTTAATTTATCGAAGCCGACAGAGGTCACTCCCGTATAATACATCATAAGAAATGAGCCGAAAATACTTTTCAGTTCAGGGAAAGACAATTGCTGCAAAGCTGCGTTTGCAGAACTGCTCGTCGCATTAAAAGAAATATCTCCCGCACAATCCTCCAACGCATTGAAATCCACAGCGCCCAAGTTCTTCCCGCTAAAATAAATGCTCCCGCAAGATTTCAAACGGGGACAAGAAACAGATGTCACCTGATCGCAATTAATGGAAATTGTCCCGGTTTGTTTTAGATTAGGCAAACTCACCGTCAACTCATCAGACTGAAGAGAAACGAGTGTACCGGAGGTTCCGATTATCAGATTTCCTATTCTTTCCAAACCGGAGAGGCCGTTCAAATCTGTACCGGCAAACGAATTGTTTATACTAACATTGTAAGCGACCTCCGTAAGTGACGCAAGCGGAGAAAGATCAGTAATGGGATCTTCGGACACAGCATTCGAACCGATAAGCAAATTTCCCTCTATAACGGTCACACCTTTCGCGCCAAATGCATCCACATCTGCCTGAGTCAAAAGAACCACGTCACTTTCATTTGTGACATCCGAGTATGCAACCGTGTAAACATAATCTTTTACTGCCCCGTTATATGCCGTTACACGAAACTGTAAATCCTCACTCCAATCCGTAATCGATGCAGGATCAGGAGAAATGACGGCCTGTTCACAAAGTGTATACCGGGCAGTGGCATTTGCCAAACTCACATTATTCGGTACGGTAACCGTAACCTTACCATCGGATATGGCGCCATCGTAAGAGATGCCATCCGCGGTCAGTACAAAAGATAAGATGTGATTATCCGAGCCTTGCAAGGGAGAATCATCATCCGAACAAGCACTAAACAGTGCAACACACAGCATGTTCACCGTAAACAAATACATAAAAAACTTTTTCATACTACTAAACTTATTTATTTTTAATGAGATTAAAATCTTTCACATCAAGAACTTCTGTTGAACTTTCTCCCAACCATCCGGCTTTCACATTCGTTCCGGTTTGAATCTTTACGAAATCAACATACTTCAGATTGGCCGGTTTTCGGTCAAATGTCACCGCATTGCTTATTTTAAAATGGTTAGCATTAGCCCCGGCATTGTAATTATCGTCATCCGTCAACCGATCTATTGAACTGAAATTATCGGCATATCCCCATTCATACTCATCGTTTGACCAATAACCGGGCGACGTTTCTCTGGTACGAACCGGAAGACATGTACCGCGAAGGGTATAAGTATCTTCCTCCACCCAAGCCGGATAATAATAATCCTGACGATGATATGCCACCAAATAATCAATGAAACCATCGTTACCTTGATTATCCGTCCATGGTACAGACTGCTGAATTCCCGACGGACGGTAGTAGGTAACCTCATAATCTTGAATCGTTTCAGGATTATCGTATTCGCTTCCTTTCAGTTCATACCACGTGTCATCCGGCTGACCGTTTCCGTTTTCATCCTGCATAACCCAGACAACTCCCGGCTCGGAAGAACCTTTGAATGAATTGCCGGAAATCTGAATATTATAATCACCGTCATTTTCTATGCTGTGGTCAAAGCCCACGACCAAATATCCGCCAAAGCCTCCTAATGAGACATAAGCCTGCTGTTTCAGACGACTTTCGGCATAAGCGCATGCCTCTTCCATCGTATTTGCCGTATAACCTTCGTTAATAAACTGACCGGGAGCGGGCAAAAATTCGTACACTTTATTCCATCCTTCGGAACTTGCCGCACCGGGTTTACGCTGATAAGTTCCTTCTTCTCCGTAAACATACACCTTCAGTTCCTGAGAGATTTCCATATTCGAATTCTTCATTGTAACCACAACAACGTAAGGCTCTGCACGTTCGGTACCGGTAAATGCGAACAACGGACTGGAAGATTGTTGTTCTTCCATACCGTCCACCGTCCATGTGTACACTGCATCAAAAGCATTCTGTATGGCATACGGCAACAAGCGAATCGTTCTACCCGAAGACATGCTGTATTCCGCGCGTTCAAATTTCCAAGAAAACGGCATATCTTCGGAAGAACATACCGTTATAACAAACGAAAGACTGCTTTCTCCGTCTGCGTTGATTGCCATAAACTCTACATTATATTCCCCGGTTTCTGAAGCAGAAAATACATATTCTACCGTAGAAGCGGCCTGCGAACCATTGATTTTCCATAAACAGGTAATTTCTCCTTCGCTCACAATCTCCGGTTTAAGCGTCAGCTCACTGCCCAAAAGAATGGTATATCCGTCCTCGGGGACCGCGAGTGAGATCACAGGAGGAACTTTCCGGGCTACATCAATGCGCAATTCTTTCTCGGCCGTTCCCCAGTCGGTGACAACACTGAAACTCAAATAATAGCTTCCTTCCTCTTCCGATTTGAATGCAAAGGTTTTCGCCGTTCCTACGATTTTCCCATCCATTTTCCATGTATAAAGTGCATTCACGTCATTGTCTATCTCAGGAGCCAATAGCAATTCCGCACCGACTTTTACCGTATAAATTCCATCTTCATGGGAGAATGTAACCACGGGAGCGGCAATCTCCTGTTCTTCTTCCTTACAAGCAACGAGACCGATTAAAAAAACGGTCAGGATCAACACATATTTCTTCATACTACTTTCTGTTAATATTATTGGTTTTCATTTAAAGGTTTCAACGGTTTATGGGTAAAAACAATATGGGCCGGGATGTCTCCTGTCGTAACCGACCATTTACGAATACCCTGCGGAGTGAAGCAATGAAGCGTTCCCGGACTGACATAATCCTTTGCATCTGCCACAAAAATCTCTCTTGTAACCGGATTAACAGCAAGACCGTAAGGAACTTTTATATTCGCATCCGTACCATCTTTAATAAAGTTTCGCGAAACAATTTGCTTGGTCGATGTGTCAAAAATCGCATAAGAGACCGTCCAAGCACCTGTTATGTAACTAAATTCCGTACTGTATACGTACAAAGAATCGCCGCACAATGTCATATTACTATTCGGCAACAGATGGAGCGTATCGGTTACTACATCCCGCTTCGTATCGATAATAAAGGTTTTGGAAGGCACGTCATAATAATCTCCCCGCGAGGAGACATACAGATTTCCGTAATTATCGGGTTCCAAATGATGCAGATTAATCGCCACCGGAATCTTATATAATTCCTCAAATTTCCCCAGGTCTATTACAGAGACGGTATAATCGTAATTGGGGACACGATATCCTCCGGAATTTGCAACGTATAGTTTATTGCCAACAATTGCCATTTCTTCAGGCTGATAACCCACGATACAAGAATCTACGACCTGATAATTTGTCGTATCCACCTTCGCCACATAACCTATACGCGCATTTGGATCGATTTTTACCGGGCCTGCATAAGCGCTGACATACGCATAACCGTCCTTAAATGCCAGGTAACGGCAATTGGGTATTGGTATTTTTGCAAGATGTTGTACGGTATTTACATCCATGACTTCCACATAATTGGAACAATTTATTACCGCCCATAGCTTATCTCCATAGATTTTAATATCGTTACCTACGTCGCCGAGATCTTTTATTTCATAAGGGTTTCGCTCTCCATAAATGTTACGTGTGTACGTCCCGGTGGTATAATCATAATAATCAAGCGAGGCTTTATTACTTCCCATATTCCCTTCATTCAGCAAAAAGAAACCATAAATATCACCGGTCATCTGCTCCCAGGGATTCACTACCGCAGACTCTGAGGGAAGAATAATGTCTTCTTTCCGACAAGCAGAAAAAAGAATTGAAAAGACCAATACCGTAAACAGAAACTTTTTCTTTCTCATAATGTCAGACTTAATATTACTTTAAAGTTTGTACCCGGCATGGGATACCATTTTACAACTTCATATTGTTGATTAAACAAATTATTGATTTCTGCAGTTACATCGAGCAAACATTTCTTTACCCGAATGCTTTTAGACAACGATACATCGTGAGTGTACCAGGCCGGAACATAATTCACCGGGATATTTCCGCCCAACATATACCGTTCTCCGGTATAGATGTAGCTATAATTAAGATTCCACGAACGATAAGAACAGTTTATTATTGCCGAACCGCTATGCACAGGGATATAAGGAATTTGGTCGCCATACACGCTTATCACACCCTCTCCCAAATCTGGTTCTTTCTTTTCCTCCGTATAATCTTGTGCTTTTTGCCACGTATAGGATAAACGGACGGAAAGATCCACATCGGCCAGACGGAATGTCGGAGTTACGCCCATGTCTACCCCACGAATTTTTACATAACCCAAATTGACCATTGTCCAGGTAAGTTGGTTGGATGTGGGAGTAGCAATGATTTTATCTTTCACAGTATTGTAGTAAGCATCTGCCGAGACACGAATCTCCGTACAAAAAGAATGAGCAAATCTTTTACGAAACGACAAACCAATGTCAAACTGATCCGTATATTCCGGCTTTAAAGAACGGCTTCCCAACTGCACATAATACAGGTCGTTGAACGTGGGCATACGGAATATATTTTTATAAAATGCCCGAAAGTTCAAGTCAATCATCCGGAAAGGTTTATAAGAAAAAAGAAGCGTTGGTGTAAATTCATTTTTATCAGGAGCAGGTTCCGACTTGCCGTTTCCTTTATCATGCAGGTAGGTATAAAGCACACTGCCCTGCATTTTCAGGCCGAAAGACAAGTCCAATGAAGTTGCCGCTGCCACCAAAAATGTATATCGGCGCGGTTGGATGAAGTTGGCATTAAACATGTCTGATCCGTCGGCATTCAGCTTATTCCACTGAAAATCGGCAGCAACGTTAGCACTCCAGCCCTCTGTCAGGTTAAACAAATTAGAAAACGAAGCATATACTTCCTGTTGCCAGTAATGATTATTTGCAGGTTGAACCGTTGTTTCCGGAGGCATGACATAATTCATATAGTCATTGGCATACTTTGCCTTCAGCATGAATTGATAGAAATCGCTCACCCTTTTCGTAAAAGAGCCCTGAACAAAAAAGTTTCGGTCTTTTTGCCGGTCCTCATTCAAGAGAGAGATTTCATAATCTTTCTTCACTGCTGCCCCGGGATATCCTCTTTCGGACGTATAAAAATAACCTTTTAACATCCAGTCAGAGCTGTTGTTTTTTCCAAACACAGCCGCTTCCGTCCGTATAAAGAATACGTCTCCGTTTCGACGGACCTCGGTCGTATCGTATCCTCCCTCCTTCTGATAACGAAATTTATACTTGCCCGAAGTATTCAGTACCTCGGCATTTACAGAAGACACGATGTTCTTTCCCCACCGATGTTCCCATAATCCGGAGAAATCTACCAAATCGAACGATCCGGACTTCAACTTGAAATTGAAATTATTATCCGAGTCTTTAAACACAGGCCGCCGCGAAACCATATAAAACGCACCCGCCGATGCAAAATCTTTTGCCGACTGAAACACATCGCTCTTCTGTCCGTTATACACAGAAAGCACTTCCATATTGTCCATCGAGAATTTCCCCAGATCAACTGTCCCGTTCTGAGCATTCGTGATTTGTATTCCGTCGTAAAACACCCCCACATGCTGGCTTCCCATGCTGCGGATATTTATGGTTTTCAATCCGCCGATTCCTCCGTAATCTTTTATTTGCACACCGGAGAAGTACCGCAGGGCATCCGCTACAGAATTCGAGCTTAAATGCTGAAGCTGCCGGCCGGACAAAGATTGCCCGGGAATGATTTCTCTTGCACGCCGAGCCGTCACCACGACTTCCTGCAAAGAATCTCCCAGTAGCGTAACCGTCTCTGTCTGAGAGCTCAGCGTCTCAACAGAGAATAGTATGCAACATAATAATAAAATGAAAGCCTTAATCCTTTTCATAAAATCCGAATAAACCGGGAAAAGGATTACTGAAGATACAATGAAAGAGAAAAAACAGATATATACTCAAGACTTTGCCTTCAGTATAATTCCCACTTCCCGGAGAATTAATACTACATCCGATTGATTCAACCATCGGATGGCAAAGGCAGGTCTTCTGACTTGTTCCAGTTACACAGCCTTCCCATTTCAAAAAGAAACAGTGACAATTTTGTGCAACTCTCTTTTCATTATCAAAGAAAAGAACTTACAGCAGCGGGTACTGTCGCCGAATTTCACGGCATTCCCTTTTAATTCTGACAATTTAGGTTGTCGAAAAACCTTTACGCGCCAAAGGTAAAAATATTTTTTCAGTTCCCAACATAAAATGAAAAAATTCCGTGAATCTGTTAAGATTATCTCACGCCGGCATAAAACAATGAGTCCTTCAAAAGGAAAGCGTGCGGTGTTTTACGCAACTTCTCACAAACATTTCATATAAACGACGAAGGGGTTAGACCAATAGGCCTAACCCCTTCATTTTTATGAATGGGAAGTATTTATTATTCTACTTCCGTATAGTCCAAAACATTTTTCCGGTTTGCAAGAATTCTATCGTATTCTTCTTTCGAGCCTACGATGATCTTTTCAAACTCACGTTGCCCTGTTCCGGCAGGTATCAGATGTCCGCATATCACATTTTCCTTCATACCTTCCAAACGATCTACCTTTCCATTGATTGCAGCTTCGTTCAAAACTTTTGTAGTTTCCTGGAATGATGCGGCCGACATGAAGCTTGATGTCTGTAAAGCGGCGCGCGTAATACCTTGCAGAATCTGAGTAGATGTTGCAGGAATCGCATCACGTACCTCCACAGGCTTCAAGTCACGACGCTTCAACATACTGTTTTCATCACGCAACTTACGCGCCGTTACAATCTGTCCGGGTTGTAAATTTTGTGAATCACCAGCATCTACCACAACTTTCTTGCCCCAGATACGGTCGTTTTCTTCGTTAAATTCCATACGATCTACGACTTGTTGTTCCAAGAAATGAGTATCTCCCGGTTCATCAATCTGCACCTTACGCATCATCTGACGAACGATAATTTCAAAATGCTTATCGTTTATCTTCACACCTTGCAAACGATATACGTCCTGTATCTCATTAACAATATATTCTTGCACGGCCGTAGGACCTTTAATTGCCAGAATATCAGCCGGAGTTATTGCACCGTCAGACAACGGGGTGCCGGCGCGTACATAATCATTCTCTTGTACCAATATCTGTTTAGACAGAGCCACCAGATATTTCTTGACGTCGCCAGTCTTTGAAGTCACAATAATTTCACGATTTCCTCGCTTGATCTTACCCATTGTAACTTCACCGTCGATTTCAGAGACCACAGCCGGGTTAGACGGATTACGTGCCTCAAACAATTCTGTAACACGAGGCAGACCACCCGTGATATCACCGGCCTTACCTACGGCACGAGGGATCTTAACCAAAATATCACCGGCTTTCACCGCTTGTTTCTCTTCCACTACCACGTGACCACCCACAGGTAAGTTGTAAGTACGCAATACATTTCCGTTTTCATCCAGAATATGCAGTGACGGAATCTTATTCTTATCTTTTGACTCCGTAATGATAATTTCACGCAATCCGGTTGCCTCATCCGATTCAACCTTATAAGTTACGTTCTCTATTACAGACTCAAAAGCAATCGTTCCGGCTGCTTCAGTTATAATAACGGCGTTAAACGGATCCCATTTTGCAATAAGTTTTCCGGTTTCCACAACGTCGCCGTCTGAAGCATATAATTTCGAACCGTAAGGAACGTTATGCGTTGATAAAACAATCCCTGTATTCACATCAACAAAACGAACTTCGGCCAAACGTCCCACAACAATCTTCACCGGTTCGCCTGTTTCTTCAACAGCATCAACCGTACGAAGTTCTTCAAATTCAAGACGTGCATCATTCTTTGCCACAATGCTTGCGTTTGCAGCCATGTTTCCTGCGATACCTCCGGCGTGGAAAGTACGTAAGGTCAACTGCGTACCCGGTTCACCGATAGACTGTGCAGCAATAACACCGACTGCTTCGCCTTTCTGAACCATACGGCTGGTAGCAAGATTACGTCCATAACATTTTGCACAAACGCCACGTTTCGACTCACAAGTTAATACAGAACGTATTTCAACACTTTCTATCGGAGAATCTTCTATCTCTTGTGCAATTGATTCAGTTATTTCCTCCCCTGCAGCAACAATCAGTTTTCCTGTTGTAGGATGAATAACATCATGTACAGAAACACGCCCCAGAATTCTTTCATACAAAGTAGCGATTACCTCGTCATTATTCTTTAAAGCCGTACAAACAAGGCCGCGCAAAGTTCCGCAATCTTCTTCATTGATAATGACATCATGCGAAACATCGACCAAACGACGCGTCAAATATCCGGCATCTGCCGTCTTCAACGCCGTATCGGCAAGACCTTTACGAGCACCGTGCGTGGAAATAAAATATTCCAACACGGACAATCCTTCCTTAAAGTTAGAAAGAATCGGGTTTTCAATGATTTGTGCTCCTTCTGCTCCGGCCTTCTGCGGTTTAGCCATCAAACCACGCATACCGGAAAGCTGGCGGATCTGCTCTTTTGAACCACGAGCTCCTGAATCCAACATCATAAACACAGAATTAAAGCCCTGGTCATCATTCTTAATTGTCTTATACAAAATATCCGAAAGATCACTATTAACGTGAGTCCATGTATCGATCACCTGATTATAACGTTCGTTATCGGTAATGAATCCCATGTTATAATTCATCATGATCTGTTCAATTTCTTCATTACCACGCTTCACCAGTTCGTCTTTTTCTTTCGGAATAATAATATCACCAAGGTTAAATGACAAACCACCTTCGAATGCTTTTTGATAACCCAAGTTCTTGATTCCATCCAAGAAATCACACGCACGTGCCACACCGACCTTTTTAATTACATCGCTGATGATGTCACGCAAAGATTTCTTAGATATGATTGTATTCAAATAACCGCATTCGTCAGGAACCAATTCATTTACAATCACGCGTCCCACTGATGTTTCTTTGATCATCTTCTTCACAATGTTACCATTTTCATCCAAGTCGTTGGCAATAACACTGATTATCGCATGAATGTCTACCTTGCCTTCATTATATGCAATTAAAGCTTCTTCCGGACCATAGAATATGAGACCTTCACCTTTAGCTCCCTTACGTAACTTTGTAATGTAATACAAGCCCAATACCATATCCTGCGCCGGCACTGTAATAGGAGCACCATTTGCCGGATTCAAAATATTATGTGATTGTAACATCAACAACTGAGCTTCCAAAATAGCTTCGTTACTTAAAGGCAAATGAACAGCCATTTGGTCACCATCGAAGTCGGCATTAAATGCAGTACAAGCCAAAGGATGCAACTGAATAGCCTTACCTTCTATCATCTTGGGTTGGAATGCCTGAATACCCAGACGGTGCAAAGTCGGCGCACGGTTTAATAGTACCGGATGACCTTTCATCACATGTTCCAGAATATCCCAAATTACAGGTTCTTTACGATCGACAATTTTCTTTGCCGACTTAACGGTCTTCACGATACCACGTTCTATCAATTTACGGATAATGAACGGCTTGTATAATTCGGCCGCCATTAGTTTCGGAATACCGCATTCACCCATTTTCAATTCAGGACCTACCACGATAACCGAACGGGCTGAATAATCGACACGCTTACCCAATAAATTTTGACGGAAACGTCCTTGTTTCCCTTTCAAACTATCGGAGAGAGACTTCAACGGACGATTCGCATCTGTCTTGACAGCGCTTGATTTACGTGAATTATCAAACAGCGAATCAACAGCCTCTTGCAGCATTCGTTTCTCATTACGCAAGATAACTTCCGGAGCTTTGATTTCGATCAAACGTTTCAAACGATTATTCCGAATTATCACACGGCGATACAAATCGTTCAAATCAGAAGTTGCAAAACGCCCACCATCCAACGGGACCAACGGACGCAGTTCGGGAGGGATCACAGGAACAATCCGTATAATCATCCATTCCGGTTTATTCCGTCCACGAGAAGCACGGAATGATTCTACAACCTGCAAGCGTTTCAATGCTTCAGTCTTACGCTGCTGAGAAGAATCATTATTCGCTTTATGACGTAGTTCATAGGAAAGAGCATCCAAATCCAAACGAACCAACAGATCATAAATGGCCTCTGCTCCCATTTTAGCAATAAACTTATTGGGATCGCTATCCTCCAGATATTGATTGTCTTTCGGAAGTGTATCTATAATATTCAGGTATTCTTCTTCCGATAACAAATCATATTGACTGATACCATCCTCTGCTTTTATTCCCGGTTGAATTACAACATACCGCTCATAATATATGATGGCATCAAGTTTTTTTGTAGGTAAACCCAGCAAATATCCTATTTTATTGGGTAAAGAACGGAAATACCAGATGTGTGCTACTGGCACAACTAACTGTATATGTCCGCTACGTTCACGGCGAACTTTCTTTTCAGTTACTTCCACTCCGCAACGGTCGCAAACAATTCCTTTATAACGAATGCGTTTATATTTTCCGCAATGGCATTCATAATCCTTCACCGGTCCGAATATACGTTCACAAAACAGTCCGTCACGTTCCGGTTTATATGTACGATAATTAATGGTTTCCGGCTTCAAAACTTCTCCGTAAGAATTTTCCAAGATTTCTTCCGGTGAAGCAAGCCCGATTGTAATTTTTGAGAAATTACTTTTTATCTTCGTATCTTTTCTAAAAGCCATACTTTATTTCTAATATTGAATTCTGAAATTTATTCCAACGTAACACTCAAACAGAGTCCTCTTAACTCATGCAACAATACATTCAAAGACTCCGGAATACCCGGGGTAGGCATTGGTTCTCCTTTTACTATTGCTTCATAAGCTTTAGAACGTCCTACAACATCATCGGACTTAATGGTCAAGATTTCCTGAAGAACATGAGCAGCGCCGAATGCCTCAATTGCCCAAACCTCCATTTCTCCGAAACGTTGACCTCCGAATTGTGCTTTACCACCCAGAGGCTGCTGAGTAATTAAAGAATAAGGACCAATAGAACGTGCATGCATTTTATCTTCCACCATATGACCAAGTTTCAACATATAGGTTACACCTACGGTCGCCGGCTGGTCAAATTGTTCACCTGTTCCACCATCATACAAATAAGTCTTGCAGTAACGAGGCAAACCTGCTTTATCCGTCCATTTATCCAAATCGTCCAATGTCGCGCCATCAAAGATCGGAGTTGCAAATCTTACTCCCAATTCTTTCCCGGCACGTCCAAGTACGGCCTCGAATATCTGACCGATATTCATACGAGACGGCACGCCCAACGGATTCAAGACAATATCAACCGGAGTTCCATCGGCCAAGAAAGGCATATCTTCCTGACGTACTACACGTGATACAATACCTTTATTTCCGTGACGACCTGCCATTTTATCGCCTACACCTATCTTACGTTTCTTGGCAATATAAACTTTTGCCATCTGAATAATACCCGCAGGAAGTTCATCACCTATCGTAATTGAGAACTTCTTACGTTTTAATTCAGCATCCAATTCTTTGTATTTCTTCAAGTAGTTTACGATGAGATCACGAATCATTGCGTTCTTATGTTCATCGGTAGTCCACTTGCTCAATTGAATACTTGTATAGTCTAAATCTTCCAAATTATGCTTTGTAAACTTAGAACCTTTTGCAATAACCTCTGTACCCAAATAGTCTTTTACTCCTTGAGAAACGCGGCCTTCTGTCAAAATCAACAGCTTGTTTACAAGAATTTCCTTCAGTCCTCCAACCTTTTCATTGAATTCTTCATCCAACTTTGGCAAGAGAGCTTTATCGGCATTTTTCTCGGAACGCGTCTTCATTACACGAGAATATAATTTCTTATCGATTACCACACCGCGTAAAGAAGGAGAAGCTTTCAGAGATGCATCTTTTACGTCTCCGGCCTTATCACCGAAAATTGCACGCAACAACTTCTCTTCCGGAGAAGGATCTGACTCGCCTTTCGGAGTAATTTTTCCAATCAGAATATCACCGGGCTCGATGCATGCTCCGATACGAACAATTCCATTCTCATCCAAATCCTTAGTCGCCTCTTCACTTACGTTCGGAATATCTGAAGTTAATTCCTCCATTCCGCGTTTTGTTTCGCGCACTTCCAAGACATACTCGTCAACATGCACCGAAGTCAAAATATCTTCACGTACTACACGTTCGTTTAAAACAATTGCATCCTCGTAATTATATCCTTTCCAAGGCATGTAAGCCACCAAAAGATTCTTACCTAAAGCCAATTCGCCATCGGCAGTAGAGTAACCTTCGGTAAGAATATCTCCTTTCTTCACCCGCTGTCCTTTGTTACAAATAGGACGCAAGTCTATCGTCATACTTTGGTTCGTCTTCCGGAACTTCGGGATGCGGTATTCTTTCAGTGCAGGTTCAAAGCTGACAAACTCTTCATCTTCCGTACGATCATACAATATACGTATTGTCGTGGCATCCACAAAATCGATAACTCCGTCACCTTCTGCCGTGATTTGCGTACGCGAATCTTCACACAATTGCTTCTCAATGCCAGTACCTACAATAGGAGCTTCGGTTCTCAACAAGGGAACAGCCTGACGCATCATGTTCGATCCCATCAATGCACGGTTTGCGTCATCATGTTCAAGGAACGGGATCAGTGAAGCTGCGATTGAAGCAATCTGCTGAGGAGCAACGTCCATCAGGTTTACTTGATCCGGGGTTACCACGGGATAATCGGCGTCGCAACGCGCCTTTACTTTTTCACGAATGAAAGTACCATCATCATTCAACGGAGCATTTCCCTGAGCAATAATTTTATCTTCCTCTTCTTCAGCCGATAAATATTCAATACCCTCGGGCGATAAATCTACCACTCCGTTTTTAACCTTACGGTATGGCGTTACAATAAAGCCCAAATCATTAATCTTGGCATATACGCACAAAGATGAAATCAAACCGATATTCGGTCCTTCAGGCGTCTCAATAGGACACAAACGACCATAGTGAGTATAATGAACGTCACGCACCTCAAATCCGGCACGATCGCGAGACAAACCTCCGGGACCCAAGGCCGACAGACGACGTTTGTGCGTAATTTCAGCCAAAGGATTGGTTTGATCCATAAACTGAGACAAGGCATTCGTCCCAAAGAATGTATTGATTACAGAAGATATTGTCTTCGCATTAATCAAATCAATAGGAGTAAACACCTCATTGTCGCGCACATTCATCCGCTCACGGATCGTCCGAGACATACGCGCCAAGCCAATAGCAAATTGATTTGACAGCTGCTCTCCAACAGTACGTACACGACGATTGCTCAAGTGGTCGATATCATCCACATCTGCTTTCGAATTTATTAACTCAATCAGATATTTAATGATCTCAATTATATCTTGTTTTGTTAATACTTTTACATCCATGTCCGTATCAAGATTTAACTTCTTGTTAATCCGATAACGGCCAACTTCACCCAAATCGTATCGTTTTTCCGAGAAGAACAAATTATTAATTACTTCACGTGCACTCGCATCATCGGCAGGATCTGCGTTTCGCAATTGACGATAGATATATAAAACAGCCTCTTTTTCTGAGTTACTGGGATCCTTTTGTAAAGTATTAAATATGATAGAATAATCAGAAGTATTTGCATCATCGTTGTGAACAAGAATATTCTGAACGCCCGACTCAAGAATAAGGTCGATATGTTCGGGTTCGAGAATCGTCTCGCGATCAATAATAACCTCATTACGTTCAATAGAAACGACCTCACCGGTATCTTCGTCTACAAAATCTTCTGTCCATGTTTTCAACACACGGGCAGCCAATTTACGTCCAACAACCTTCTTCAGATTGGTTTTGTTCACTTTGACATCTTCCGCCAAATTAAAAATCTCAAGAATATCTTTATCGGTTTCAAAACCAACTGCACGCAACAATGTAGTAACAGGTAATTTCTTTTTCCGGTCAATGTATGCGTACATCACATTATTTATATCTGTCGCAAACTCAATCCATGAGCCCTTAAACGGGATAATACGTGCAGAATATAATTTCGTTCCATTCGCATGAATGCTTTGACCGAAGAACACACCGGGAGAACGATGTAATTGTGATACGACAACTCGTTCGGCACCATTAATCACAAAAGTACCTTTCGGCGTCATATATGGGATAGGGCCAAGATATACATCCTGAATAACCGTAGCAAAATCTTCATGCTCGGGATCTGTACAATAAAGCTTCAACTTTGCTTTCAAGGGAACACTATAGGTCAATCCTCTTTCCAAACAATCATCTATTGAATAATGAGGCGGATCTATATAGTAATCGAGGAACTCGAGCACGAAGTTATTACGTGTATCTGCAATCGGAAAATTCTCGGCAAATACTTTATACAAGCCATCGTTTTTACGCTGTTCAGGAGGAGTATCCAACTGAAGAAAATCTTGAAACGATTTCAATTGCACTTCCAAAAAATCCGGATATTGCATCGGATTTTTAATAGAAGCAAAATTTATTCTCTGATTTTGAGTATTTGAAGACATCTGTATCAATTTAGTTAGTAATATAGACGCAAAAAGGTTAAGAATCCTCTCCTCGAGGATTCTTAACCGAATTACCTGATTTACAGGATATATTATTTCAGTTCAACTTCAGCACCAGCTTCTTCCAAAGTTTTCTTCAATGATTCAGCATCATCTTTAGACAAACCTTCTTTCAATACGCTAGGAGCTCCGTCAACTAAGTCTTTTGCTTCTTTCAAGCCAAGACCGCAAGCTTCTTTAACAGCTTTAACTACTTGCAATTTAGCAGCGCCTGCACTTTTCAAAACTACATCAAATGAAGTTTTTTCTTCAACTGCAGCTGCACCAGCAGCAGCAGGACCAGCAGCTACAGCAACTGCCGCTGCAGCAGGTTCAATACCATATTCTTCTTTAAGGATCGTTGCAAGTTCATTAACTTCTTTTACTGTTAAGTTAACTAATTGTTCTGCAAAAGCTTTCAAATCTGCCATTTTTGTATGAATTTAATTGTTTATTACTATTTGAATATTAAACTTAGAGATTCTTTTTCCCAGGCATTTTTATTCTGCTCGTTCGCCCAAAGTTTTAAGAACCCCATGAAGGGTGTTAGCACCCGATTGAAGAGCAGAAACAACATTCTTGGCCGGAGACAGCAACAATGCCATAACATCCGCAATAACTTCGTTCTTGCTCTTGATAGTTGCAAGGGTTTCCAGTTGTTCTACACCGATATAGAATCCTTCTTCTGCATAAGCTGCTTTCAGTGAAGGAACGCCATCTTTATATTCTTTCAACAGTTTTGCCGGAGCATTTGCTGTTTCAGAGAACATTACAGCAGTCGATCCTTTCAAAGAATCAAATAAGGGTGAATAGTCAACATCCAAGCTTAACATTGCTTTGTGAAGCAATGAATTTTTTACAACAACCAGCTTAATACCAGCATTGAAACATTTTCTTCGCAAGTCGCTCGTAGAAGCAGCATCCATTGCTTCGGTATTAACCAAATAAAAATGTCCATATTGCTTAATGGTATCAGCCAACTGACCAATAATAACGCCTTTATCTTCCTTTCTCATGATTCCTCCTTGTATTTTTAGATTCCATCGACTGATTTCGGATCAATCTTAATCCCCTTACTCATAGTACTTGAAAGATAAATACTCTTAATATAAGTACCTTTAGCTGTTGTCGGTTTCAGTTTTATGATTGTAGCAAGAAATTCTTTTGCATTATCGCAAATCTGATCAGCAGTAAAAGAGATCTTACCAATCGAAGTATGAACAATACCACTTTTATCAACCTTAAAATCTATCTTACCCTGCTTTACTTCCTTAACAGCTTTAGCAACGTCCATAGTTACAGTTCCGCTTTTGGGATTCGGCATCAATCCACGAGGACCGAGAACACGTCCCAACGCACCTATTTTTCCCATGATAGATGGCATGGTAATGATCACGTCAATATCTGTCCATCCACCTTTGATCTTTTCAATATATTCATCAAGACCAACATAGTCAGCACCAGCTTCCTTTGCAGCAGCTTCAACATCCGGCGTACACAAGACGAGCACTCGTACCTGTTTTCCCGTTCCGTGAGGAAGAGAGACCACGCCTCTCACCATTTGGTTAGCCTTACGAGGGTCAACACCTAAGCGCACATCAATATCCACAGAAGCATCAAATTTAGTAAAGGTAATATCCTTAACCAACTGAGAAGCCTCTTTAAGCGTATAAACCTTCCCTGCTTCAATTTTTTCTGCAGCCAACTTCTGATTTTTTGTAAGTTTACCCATTCTTAATTGAAGTTAATTAGTTATTACCCGGGAAGTCACCCTTTACGGCGATACCCATACTTCTTGCTGTGCCAGCTACCATTGTCATAGCTGCTTCAACTGTAAAACAATTCAAATCAACTAACTTATCTTGAGCAATTGTACGAATTTGTTCCCAAGTAAGTTCTGCAACCTTTTTACGATTCGGTTCAGCGGACCCGCTCTTCACTTTCGCAGCTTCGAGCAACTGAATTGCCACAGGAGGAGTCTTTACGACAAAATCGAAAGACTTATCTGTATAGTAAGTAATAATTACAGGCAATACTTTTCCTGCTTTGTCCTGGGTCCTGGCATTGAATTGCTTGCAGAATTCCATAATATTAATTCCCTTCGAACCCAAAGCAGGGCCTACGGGAGGAGATGGATTTGCAGCGCCTCCTTTAATCTGTAATTTGATTAGTCCAGCAACTTCTTTAGCCATTTTTGTGAGTTTTAATATAAATGTTCAACGAATCAAAGAACAACACCTGTAACAAATTGCGTTATTCCTTTTCTACATCCGTAAAGCCTAATTCAAGCGGAGTTTTACGTCCGAAAATTTTGACCATTACTTTCAGTTTACGCTTTTCCGTATTTACTTCTTCAATAACGCCACTGAATCCGCTAAACGGTCCAACGCTAACCTTCACTGTTTCACCTATGGTATAAGGAATATTTGCTTCCTCATTTATCTCTTGAAGCTCATCTACCGTACCAAGTATACGATTTACTTCCGACTGACGAAGCGGAACCGGATGATCCAAGCCTCCCAAGAAGCCAATTACATTCGGTGTATTTCTCAACTGATGAGCAACTTCACCAACTAATGCAGCCTCCACCAATACATAACCCGGAAGATAACTTCTTTCTTTAACTATCTTCTTTCCGTTACGCACCTGAACAACCTTTTCAGTAGGAATCAATACCTGAGATACATACTCACCAAGGCTACCGTTACGCATATCAGCTTCAAGATACTCTTTTACCTTATTCTCTTTTCCACTTACAGCACGTAATACGTACCATTTTTTTTCAACCTCAGACATCTTTCACCGTTTTTATTAGTGCGGATAGATAACATCTTCCATGATAAACTTGAAAACAGAATCCATAAGAAAAACAACAAGTGCAATAAGTAGGGAAGCATATAAAACTACCACTGCACTACTTGAAAGTTCCGAACGAGTTGGCCATGATACTTTATGGACTAATTCGTCATAAGATTCTTTGCAATAATTTGTTATCTTTTTAAACATACTTTTATCAATTTAGCACGGGAAGAGAGACTCGAACTCCCGACACTCGGTTTTGGAGACCGATGCTCTACCAACTGAGCTATTCCCGTAAAAATAGTTCCCGAACCATATTCGGGAACTATTCACTTTATTTCAGGATTGACATTATTAGTCAAGAAGTTCAGTAATCTGACCTGCACCTACAGTACGGCCACCTTCACGGATAGCGAAACGCAAACCTACGTTCAAAGCAACAGGATAGATCAACTCTACAGTGATTGTTACATTATCACCCGGCATTACCATATCGGTTCCTTCCGGCAATGTAATTTCACCCGTACAGTCCATTGTACGCAAATAGAATTGCGGACGATATTTATTATAGAACGGAGTGTGACGACCACCTTCTTCTTTCTTCAAAATATAAACCTCAGCTTTGAATTTAGAATGAGCTTTAACCTGTCCCGGATGACAAAGAATCATACCACGTTTGATTTCATTTTTGTCAATACCACGAAGCAACAAACCTACGTTATCACCAGCCTCACCCTGATCCAACAATTTACGGAACATTTCTACACCTGTAACAACAGATTTCTTATCTTCGCCTAATCCTAAGATTTCAACTTCATCACCTACTTTGATAACACCAGCTTCGATACGACCGGTAGCCACTGTACCACGACCTGTAATAGAGAATACATCTTCAACAGGCATCAAGAACGGTTTATCAATATCACGCGGAGGCAGAGGAATCCAAGTATCAACAGCATCCATCAACTCCATAATCTTATCTTCCCACTCTTTTACGCCATTCAAAGCGCCCAGAGCAGAGCCACGGATGATCGGAGTATTATCGCCGTCGAAGTCGTAGAATGACAAAAGCTCACGCATTTCCATTTCTACCAATTCCAACATTTCCTCATCATCTACCATATCGCATTTGTTCAAGAATACAACCAGACGCGGTACGTTTACCTGACGAGCCAACAAGATATGCTCACGAGTTTGAGGCATCGGACCATCTGTTGCAGCAACAACAATGATAGCTCCATCCATCTGAGCGGCACCAGTTACCATGTTCTTCACATAGTCAGCGTGTCCCGGACAGTCAACGTGCGCATAGTGACGGTTGGCTGTTTCATATTCCACGTGAGAAGTATTAATGGTAATACCACGTTCTTTCTCTTCGGGAGCGTTATCGATCTGATCGAAAGACTTAACTTCATCAGCTTTTGTGAAACCTCTTTCTGCCAATACTTTCGTAATTGCAGCAGTCAAAGTTGTTTTACCGTGGTCTACGTGACCAATCGTACCAATGTTAACATGCGGTTTGGTGCGTTCAAATTTCTCTTTAGCCATAGCTTTACTTGTTATTTATTTTGATTAGTAATAATCACCTTATTTTAATAAGCATTCTATATTTACGAGCTGTTACCGGGACTTGAACCCGGGACCTCTTCCTTACCAAGGAAGTGCTCTACCGCTGAGCTATAACAGCGAAGAGAGCGGAAGACGGGACTCAAACCCGCGACCCTCAGCTTGGAAGGCTAATGCTCTATCAACTGAGCTACTTCCGCAATTTCACGTGGGCAAAGATGGATTCGAACCACCGAAGGCGTAAGCCAGCAGATTTACAGTCTGCCCCATTTGGCCACTCTGGTATTTGCCCAACGCTCTCGAATATCGCTGAAAGAAAGTTTTCATTCTTTCTTCGAGCCTCTTGTCGGATTCGAACCAACGACCCCGAGATTACAAATCACGTGCTCTGGCCAACTGAGCTAAAGAGGCGAAAAACTTTGCAGTCGCTATACTTGCATAACTTAGCGGCTGCAAAGTTAGATATAATTTTTTATTCGCAAAATATTTTTGTTACTTTTTTACTTACCCTGCTGTTTTTCTTTGGCTTTCAGCAGCTGTTTGGAAAGTGCTTCCAAACATACATCCACCGATTCTTCGAATGTATCGCTTACTTTCTCTGCATAAAACTCCGAATTTAGTGCCAAGACACGGATCCCCGCTTCTTTATTCATCGCGGTTTCGGGCTTTACTACCTTTAAAGACACCTCTACTTTCTTTATATTATCGCAAAATCGTTCGAGCTTCTCTACTTTTTTCCGGATAAAAGTTTCCAGTTTCTCAGACGCATCGAAATGAATAGATTGAATTCTTACTTCCATAAAAGCCTCCTTTTCTTTTACGCTCTGGGATGAGCTTGTTCATATTCTTTTTTTAACTCCTCAAAAGTAGTATGTGTATATATTTCCGTCGTCGTCAAACGCGTATGCCCCAGCAGTTCTTTTACGGCGCCTAATTCAGCGTGATGATTAAGCATTGCCGTTGCAAACGTATGACGCAGCACGTGAGGACTTCGTTTTTTCATCGTAACCACTCTCGAAAGAGCTTGTCTCACCAAAAGATAAACCATCGAAGGATACATCGATTTGCCATCTTTCCGAACAAAAAACGCATCACTCTCTCTCGGACAACAAGCCGCTTTTACCGAAAGGTAGGTTTTCAAATCGGCCTGCAACTCCTTCCCGAAAGGAATGATTCGCTGCTTGTTCCGCTTTCCTGTCACTTTTACTGTACAAGCCTCAAGATCCACATCTCCGTTTTTCAGGCCGATCAGCTCCGAAAGCCGCACGCCGGTCTCGTAAAAAACTTCCAATATCGTCCTATCACGCACGCCTTCGAAATCATCTCCGAGATCCACCTCATCCAGCAGTCGGTTCATATCCGCCTCCTTCACGAAATACGGGAGCGGTTTCTTCCTCTTTGGGCCTTGCACTTTACGCGTCGGATCTACCGAAACGACGCCTTTCCGCAACAAGAATTTGTAAAATGTACGCAATGCACTCAGCTTCCGGTTAACCGATGTCGCTGCCCGTCCCTGCTCCATAAGAGCCAGTACCCAGTCGCGAACCACGTCTCCATCCGCCGTTTCCGGAGACAAATCTTCATCCATTTCCCGCAAAAACGATTCAAATTCTTCGATATCCGAGCCATATGCGGCCACAGTTTTCTCAGAACAATTCCGTTCATACCGTAGATAAGATAAAAAAGCCTCTTTCAACATACGCGCATCACTACCTTTCAGCTACGAATGTATAAAAAAGAATTCAATAATTCAAGAAAAAATTGCGGAATTAATTCTTACTCTTCTACCTGATTCATTTTTTGAACGTAAATGGCACGTTCCATCTTCAATCGCTTCAAAACAGACGGTTTGTCGTATTGCTGTCTACTGCGCAACTCTTTAACCACACCTGTTTTCTCAAATTTACGTTTAAATTTTTTCAAGGCTTTTTCAATGTTTTCGCCTTCTTTTACTGGTACTACAATCATGTTTTTTAGAATTATTATCGTTTTTATTTATTAATTTCAACAGTCAAATTGTGGCGCAAAATTACACATACTTTCGTTATCCGCAAAACTTTCTTTCATATTTTATTGTGAAACAATTAAAAAGACGGCAATCTTTCCTTATATTTTGCGTCGGATTTTTAAGAGAAAGAACGCCATGATAGAAACGATTTCACGCCGCGTCGATGCCTTAAGACGCCTTATGAAAAGCCAGCAGCTCGCGGCATTCATCATACCAAGTACCGATCCGCATTCAGGAGAATACATTCCCGAACATTGGGAGTCGCGCAAATGGATTTCCGGGTTCACGGGCTCTGCTGGAACAGTCGTCGTCGCACGCGATAAAGCCAGCCTATGGACCGACTCACGTTATTTCCTGCAGGCAGCCGAACAACTCGAAGGCTCCGGCATTACCTTATTTAAAAGCGGACTACCCGGCACTCCATCCATCGCCGAATGGCTGCGCCGGGAATTAAAAGAAGGAGAACGCATCGGTATCGACGGCACGGTCAATTCTGTTTCTGATGTCGAAAGCCTACAACAGACAATTCGCCCCGACGGGCTACAAATCGTATCCATTGACGATCCGTTCAAGCTCATTTGGACAGATCGCCCAGCACTTCCCAAAAATCCCGTATTCATCCATCCGCTGCAATATGCTGGTGTTTCATGCAAAGAAAAGCTCCAACAAATCAAACAATATCTTCGCCGCACCGAAGCCGACGGCATCCTGTTGTCAGCCCTCGACGAAATCGCATGGACTTTAAACCTTCGCGGGAACGATGTTCACTGCAACCCTGTTTTCATCAGCTACCTTCTTATAACAGAAAAAAATTCCACCTTATATATATACGAAGAAAAAATCACCCCTGAAGTCGGCAACTATCTTGCTGCATGCTCTGTAGAAATCGCTCCATACGACAGCATACAAGAAGCATTACTCCGTTATTCTGGCAAAAGCCTAATCCTGCCACCCTCCACAAACTACGCATTATACCTCACGGCATCCTCGGTTTCCACCATAAAACAAATGCCATCCCCCGTAACAGAGATGAAGGCCATAAAAAACGAAACAGAGATAAAAGGATTCCGGCAAGCGATGAAGCGAGACGGAGTTGCGATGGTAAAATTCCTGAAATGGTTGAAAGAATCGGTTGGAAGAACCTCTCTCACCGAAATAAACATCGACAGGAAACTTCAGGAACTGCGAAGCGAACAACCTCTTTATAAAGGAATCAGCTTTGACACCATTGCCGGATACGGAGCGCACGGAGCCATTGTTCATTACGAAGCTACACCCAAGACTGACGCGCCTCTCTCAGCAAAAGGTTTTTTGCTTCTCGACAGCGGCGCACAATATAAAGACGGAACGACCGACATCACCCGCACCATCGCACTGGGAGAGCTCACACAGGAACAAAAACACGACTACACCCTCGTCCTAAAAGGCTTTATCGCTCTCTCACGCATCGAATTTCCTCACGGAACCTGCGGCACACAACTGGACGTTCTTGCCCGACAATACATGTGGAAAGAAGGCATAAACTACGGACACGGCACCGGACATGGCGTCGGGCACTACCTTAACGTACACGAAGGGCCTCACCAAATCCGCATGAATCACGTCGGCTTTCCACTCCTCCCCGGCATGACCGTTACCAATGAACCCGGCATCTACAAGGCCGGACGCTACGGCATTCGCACGGAAAACACCATGCTGGTTATTTTCTCCCGGGAAACCGAATTCGGCCGGTTCTACCGTTTCGAACCACTGACGCTTTGCCCCATCGACCAAAGCGGCATTCTTCCCGAGTTGCTAAGCGCAGACGAAACAGCATGGCTGAACAATTATCACCACAACGTTTACGAGCAACTTGCACCATTACTTACACCCGAAGAACAAAACTGGCTGAAACAGGCTACTACACCTTTATATATTAAAAACCATTAAACACAAACTTACATGGCACTTATCAAAACAGTAAGAGGATTTACTCCGCAAATCGGAGAAGATTGTTACCTGGCAGACAACGCCACCATCATCGGAGATGTCGTCATAGGACGCGAATGCAGCATATGGTTTAACGCCGTTTTGCGAGGCGACGTCAACGCCATTCGCATCGGCAATCGTGTTAACATCCAGGACGGAGCCGTCCTCCACACTCTTTACGAGAAATCGGTTGTAGAAATTGGAGACGACGTAACCATCGGGCATAACGTCACGCTGCACGGAGCAAGCGTACGCAATTATGCACTCATCGGCATGGGTTCCACCATCCTCGACCACGCCGTCGTCGGAGAAGGCGCCATCGTGGCAGCCGGAGCGCTCGTACTTTCAAACACTATTATCGAGCCATACACATTATGGGGCGGAGTTCCCGCTCGGTTTATCAAGCACATCGATCCAAAACAAACCGAAGAATTAAACCGAAAAACGGCCGCAGGATACCTACTCTACGCCTCATGGTTCAAAAAAAACAAAAAAGATTAGAATCTTTCAAAAAGGCCTTTTTTATAGCCTCTATAGAAGGCCTATTTTATAGCTCTCTATTAATCAACAAGTTAAACGAAATTTTTAAAGAATAAGCTTTCCTTGTGCAACTTTTTTTTCGCGTCTTTATTTGTTTTTCTTTACGATTTTACATAATATTGTGCTGAAAATTATTACTAAACCTTAAACAAACACAGTATGAGATTAACAAGGAAAACTTTAATCTGGCTTTGCATGTTAGCATTGCCTTTAGGATGGAGTTCGTGCAACCAGGACACGCGTTACCACGACCTCCCCTATGAAGATGAGTTCGAGCCGGTTTATCCGGTGCCAGCTGTTACGACCTTACTGACACCTGCCAATGGTGAAGCAATTACTTCCGGAGGGGACGCCGTCTTGTTCTCTTGGGAAGAAGGCGAATTGCCTGAAGGCAGTCAGATGGTTGTAAAGTATGAAGTATTGTTCGGCCCCGAAGGCTTCGACTTCACCCAAACCAACGATACCTCGAACAGCGTACAAGATGCAGATATGGAAGGAGGCGATCCCTCTTTAAATCTGTATGGTTCTTTCCTCGACCTGATAGCCGCTGAAGCCGGCATCGAACCGGGTGAAACCGGAGTAGTCCAGTGGAAGGTGAGAAGCTATTGCGGTCTTGACATGACCTTAAGCACCGCAACAGGGAGCATCACGGTTACACGGCCTGCAGCCTCTGAAGAATAACACAAAAACAAAAACAGTTAGGAAACACAACTTTTTCTAATGTTACCAAAAAATCACATTACAATGAAAAAAGAATGGTTATTGCTTTTTACGCTATTGCCGGGCTTGTTTGCGACCTCTTGTAAGAGCGATGAATACTTCGAAGGCTACAAAGGAGACACAAACATGACACAGCAACTCCCCGTAGATTGGTCACAAGCGGCCAACAAAAGTGCGGGTATCCTGACAACGAATTTCCTTCCTGCCGGAAATACCTTGTTCGGAAAACAACTTCAATGGGATAGTACACAAGAAAATCCTACCGAAACATTCGTTGATTACGAGACAGGTGAAATGAAATTAACTTCCCAAATGGAAGGTGTAAAGGTATTGTTGAGAAATTATCTCCGCTCAGGCGACAACAATACTTTGACAGTAGCTCAAAACATCCTCGGAGAAATAAAGGATAATCTGGATACTGACAACTACGATGAAGTGGCACAGTATGCAGACATTTTGCTTTTATCTTATGAAGCAACAAACGATGCAGCTACATGGACTGAATTGAAAAACATATTCGCCGAAATCGAAACTGTAACGGAAGTTACTGAAACCGGTCAGACGACAGGTGAAGGTGAAGAAGGCGAAGGCAGTGAAACTGTGGTTTCCGGTTATACCAATGGAACAAACGGCGTACCGGCTTCTGCAACTGATGCGAAACGTACGGCAAAAGGTAACGGTCTTGCTGTCATGATTACGGCAAAAATGGCTGAAATCGCTGCCGCAAACGGTGAAGCAAATGCCGAAACTTACAAAAATTTCGCTTCAAACGTTATGAACTTCTGCTTGGGCCGTATGTATGGTGACGCAGGTATTGTATACGAAAGCCTGACACAAGATGCCAGCGGTATCTGGACAGCCGACCAGACTTATCGCTATTATAACCAAGGTTACATGATTGGTGCCATCGTAGCTTATACGCAAGCTACGGGGAACGACGAATTGGTTGAAGGTGCGAAAACCATTGCACGTCATCAACTGACGGGCGGTTACATGCACAGCAACCTCCCCGTTTTCATGCCGAACTACGATTCTGGTGCATACTTGGGAACGATTGATCGTACTTTATTGCTGAGCCGCAGCATTTTCTGCGAATACTTGAAAGACCTGGTTGACCTGACGGGTGAGAACTCTTACTATCTCTGCATCACCAACAACGCCGAGACAATGTGGGCATACGGACAGGAAAATGAAAATTGCCTGTGGGGAGCACGCTGGTATGAGCCCGCTTTCGCCGGAGAATATGCATCAAGCAACAGCTTGGACGATCCGATGGCTCCATACATCGTTATTTCTTTAGAGTCACAAATCGCCGGGACAAGCATGGCGGAAACGAAAGCTTCATTATAATATCAAAAGATTAAATAATTCAAAACACTAATACTGATGAGAAAGAATTGGAAACAAGTCTTTAATAGGCTAAACATCTGTACAGTGGCTATGACCTGTTGCATGTTTGCCGGTGCTCCGCTTTCTGCCAATGCTGAATCGGCAGAGACCGAAACCGTGGCACAGCAGGAAATCACGATTACAGGTACAGTTTTAGACGAGATACATAAAGATCCGTTGATCGGTGCAACGATCCGCGTGAAAGGAACCGAAGCCGGAACAGTAACCGACATCGATGGTAAATTCAGCATCAAGGTTCCGTATGCAAATGCTACCCTTGTTGTTTCATACATCGGTTATGCTCCGAAAGAAATTCCCTTGAAAGGACAAAGAGCCGTAACCATCACTTTGCTGGAAGACACGAAGGCTTTGGAAGAAGTCGTTGTCGTTGGTTACACGAAACAACGTAAGGAAACCATGGTAGGTTCTGTATCTACCATTACCACAAAGGATTTGAAACAAAGTCCGACGGCCAATATCAACAACGCCCTTGCAGGACGTTTGCCGGGTTTGGTTGCCACACAGTTCAACGGTGGTGAGCCGGGTGTCGACAAGAGTTCTATCTACATTCGTGGTAAAGCCACTTACGGCGACCAGGCTCCGATTGTCATCGTCGATGGAGTTGAGCGTGACATGAGTTACGTATCAGCCGATGAAATCGAAACATTCACCATTCTGAAGGATGCATCCGCAACAGCCGCTTACGGTATCCGCGGTGCAAACGGTGTAATCGTCATCACGACCAAACGTGGTCAGGCAGCAGAAAAAGCCTCTGTCAGCTTGAAAGCTTCAGTAGGTGTCAACATGCCGACTTCTTTCCCGGAATATTTGGAATCGGCTGACTACGCAATGTTGTACAACGAAGCAGCTTACAATGATGCCTTACGTAACGGGACGGATCCTTCAGCCGTAACTTACTTCTCACAAGACGCCATCAACAAATTCCGCATGGCGAAAGGTGACAACTCAGACGGACTGGGATACGATACCGATTACTACGACTTCATGTTCAAACCCGCCATCCAGCAGGATTACAACTTATCAATCCGTGGTGGTACGGACAAAGCCCGTTACTATGTATTGGCAGGTTACTACACACAGAACGGTAACTATGAGTATGTTCCCCGCGACAAACAGAACTTTACGCGCTATAACTTCCGTACAAACATCGATATCAACATTACGAAACGTTTGTCTGCACGTTTGGACTTGGGCGTGCAAATGACCGACCGTACCGCCATCGGTGCAACAGCCAGCGAGTTGATGGAAATCGCCAGTGTGCGTGCTCCTTACTTGCCGATCGTTGTGGAAAACAACTCACACCCTGACAACGAAGTATTCATTGCCAACAACCCGACCGGATTGCTTTACGGTGATGCAATCAACAGACGTAACATCTTAGGCCAGTTGATGTACACGGGTAAACAACGCGAGAGAAACATCAAGATGACTTCTTCATTCGCTTTGGCAATGGATTTGGATTTCATCACTCCGGGCTTGCGTTTCGAAGGTCAGTTCTCTTACGATGCCAACGAAGGTAACTGGCACAAACAGACCATCGGTACCTACAATGATACGGGTAACTACCAGTCATTCCCGGGATATCCGATGTTCGGTCCGATGGGTTCTTCCGGCGGTAGCTGGTACATGAATCCGGGTCACTACTACGGTGCTTACCAAAATGCAACAAAATGGGAAACCGTTCAGACTCCGGGCAACAGCTTCTCATACAACGCATCTGAATCTCGTACCTACTATCAGGCAAAATTCGATTACGCACGTACGTTCAACGATGTACACGAAGTAACCGGTATGTTGATGTTCAACCGTACGATGAGACGCTATAACGCCGACATCCCGTACGCATCACAAGGTTACAGCGGACGTTTCAGCTACTACTACAACAAGAAATACCTGGCTGAGTTCAACTTCGGTTACAACGGTTCTGAAAACTTTGCTCCGGGTAAACGTTACGGTTTCTTCCCTGCTGGATCTATCGGTTGGGTAATGAGTAGCGAACCTTGGATGGAGAAGACAAAGAGCTGGTTGGATTTCTTGAAATTCAGAGTATCTTACGGTTTGACCGGTTCAGACTACTGTGCAGGACAACGTTTCTTGTACCTGGCATTCTACAACGTCAATGCCGACAAATATCGTTCAGGTCAGAACTGGCCGGAATATGGTAACGGTACCGCCATCTCAAACTTGGCAAATACCAACATCTCTTGGGAAAAAGCACGTAAGCTGAATGCCGGATTTGATATGAACATGTTCCAAAACCGCTTGACCATGACAGTGGATGCATTCTACGAATATCGTTTCGATATCGTAACAAACCTGGTAGGTCAGAAGTTAGGTTATCCTGAATATATCGGTGCCGATGCATCATACGTAAACGCAGGTATTGTAAAGAACAGAGGTGTCGACTTCGAAATCGGTTGGCAAGACCGTATCGGAAAAGACTTCAGCTACTACATCCGCCCGAACTTCACATTTGCACGCAACCAGATTGTGTACAGTGCAGAACTTCCGGTAGGATACAGCTACAACCGTGAAACAGGCAAACGTCTGGACGAACACTACAACTACGTATTCGACCACTTCGTAAAAGACCAGACAGAAGCCAACCGTTTGAACAAAATCGGTTACCAACCTTGGGGTACGCTTGCTCCCGGTGATTGCGTTTACCGTGACTTGAACCGCGACGGTATCATCGACGATAACGATAAAACCGCTATGGGTAACCCGCAATTCCCGGAAATCCAATACGGTATTCCTATCGGATTCCAGTATAAGAACTTCGACTTCTCCATGTTGTGGCAAGGTGCCGCTCTTTGCGACATGCAGATGACAAACTCTGCAATCTACGCATTCCCGGTTTACCAGACCGATGGTATGGGTAAGGTTAAGAAAATCCACATGCAACGTTGGACTCCTGAAACCGCAGAAACTGCCAAAATGCCGGCATTGCACTTAGGAAACGACAACAACAATAACCGTTCAGATAACAGCTTGTACATGTACAACTCAAGCTACATCCGCTTGAAGAACGTAGAAATCGGTTACCGCCTGCCGCAGAACTGGATTTCAAAAGCAAAACTCGAGCAAGTACGCTTCTACATTCAAGGAACCAACTTACTGACATTCGACGGATTGGACGATCTTGATATCGATCCTGAAACCGGTAACGGTTGGGGAGGTTCTTATCCTATCCTGAAAGTATTTAACTTTGGTGTAGATATCACATTCTAATTATCTAATACAAAATGAAGATGAAACTTAAACATTTATATATTGCCGGAATCGCACTGACAGGAGCAACGCTTACCGCATGTAGCGACTTCCTTGACAGACGTCCGGACGATCAGGTAACAGAAGACCAGGTCTTCAATAACTACGACAGAGCCACCGGTCTGGTAAACGACGTATGGGCAACTGCCCGCGGAATGGAAAATCCGATCGTTTACTTCTCCCACTTCGGACTTGCCGGATGTACCGACGAGTGTGAAGCACAGGAAGGAACGGAAGACGATCAATGCCAGAAATTCAACCGAGGCGAATGGAGCTCAACAAATACGAACGGTAACTCTTGGCGTGACGGCTATTTCGCCATCCGCCAGCTCAACGTCTTCCTGCAAGGAATCCAGCAATACAACACGCCGGATAACCCCAAGAATCCGGGAGAGTTGCAGTACCGTATCGGTGAAGCATATTTCTTGCGTGCATACATCTCCTTCCTCTTGATGAAGAAATACGGTGAAATCGTGTACAACCGCGATGTATATGTTCCGGGCGACGATATGTTTGCTTACCGTCAGGAATCCGTACACAGCGTAGTTGAAAAAATCGTAGAAGATGCCACTACTGCCATGGAATATGTAGGCGGACGCTACGACAAAACGAACGCGCAGTTCGGCCGTTGCGACCAGGGTGCCTGCTTAGGCTTGATTGCTGCAGCAAGATACATTGCCGCAACCCCGTTCTACAACGGCGCATCCGACCGTTACGGATACACCGATACCCGTATCTATAAGGATGAATATACTTACGATGCAAGCCGCTGGACAGCAGCTGCCAAAGCAGCCAAGGCTGTAATAGACTTCTCATCAGGAGGTAAGGGATACACATTGTACCAACTCTACAGTGAAGAAGACCAATACACCGGCCGTGGTGACCGTCAATTGGGAAAAGACGCAACCAGAGATCTTAGACCTTCCGGGTGGGTAGACAATGGCTCTCCCGCCGGCTGGGATGGTGAAGGCCAGGCTCCGTATAACCCACATATCTATACGCGTTTGGCCAACATGTTCGGTGCCGACGGTTCAGAGAACTACGAAATGTACGACAAAGAAGCCGTATTCTTCCTGACCTCATGGAAACCTGCTGCATGGCAAGGTGATAACTATCCTCCTTCACTGTGTAATGGTGGTGGTGCCCGTCAGCAACCCGTACAGGAACAAGTGGACGAGTACGAATGTATCGTTTACCGTAACGGACAGCCCTACGGTGTATCCATCTTCTCTGACGAAGCAAGAAACACCGACATGACTTCAGAGCAATTGACAGAATGGGATCGTAGCGGTACGCACAAGGTTTACGAAGATGAAGACCCGTATGTAAACCGTGACCCGCGTTTCTACCGCGATATCATTTTCCACGGACAGCACTTCAGAGGTACAGATTCACATTATGCAAAAGTAATGGATATATCAGACAATAACCAAGACGGAATCAAGACCGGAACAACCAAAGGTACACACACCGGTTACTACCTGCGCAAATTCTTCATGGAAGACTGGCAGTTCAACGGTGGTACAAACGATTGGACCGTAACGCACCCGCAATGGCGTCTGCCGGAGTTCATCTATATCTATGCTGAAGCTACCACCCGTGCAAACGGAACTGTGTCTCAAGAAGCATTCGATATGGTAAACGAAGTAAGAGCACGTTCTTTCATGGCGCCGATGGTACCGGAAGCTGCAACAGATCCCGATTTGTTCTTGGAATACATTGACCGCGAATGGCGTGTAGAACTCTTCTACGAAAACAAACGTTTCTTCCGTGCACGTCTGTACTTGGAGCCGAACTCTGAACAAGAGCAATTGCGCTATGCAGACTACCAGAGCGTAGATCCGAGCGAATACTACGAAACATTCCACCAACCGCTGCCGAAATTGCAGAACATGATCAACGGTATGCGTCCGGTAAATGATAACAATGGAAAGATTATTGTAAACGGACAAAGATACAGAATGCAACGCTTCCAGGTTGAAACGCGTGTATGGCGTACACAATTCTACTTGTGGCCGATCCACCGCGATGAAATCCGTCGTGCTCAGGGCTCTTTGGTACAGAATCCGTTCTGGGAATCAGAAGCAGGTGAATGATCCTTGTAACACATATATATTAATAATTTGAAGTATTAATTATTAAATCTCTCAAAAGGCCGGTTAGGGGAAATCCCTAACCGGCCTTTTTTTCGGGAAAAAGGCGGAAAAAAGCCGGAAGAAGGAATGCGTTCCTTCACAGAAAATTCCGAAAACATTTTTCCCATGTCCCGGGCACAGAGAAAAAAGAAAAGCCTTGCCGAGACACGCCCGCCGAGGAAAGATCCGCCCCGAAACGTTTTTTTCAGATTTTCTTTGTACATTTGGACGAAAGAAAAACAAAATCACTCACAACCTAAAAAAAACGACAAACAAATGAAATTACAGACAATCATCAAACAGGCGCTCGCCATCGGGTGCCTTGCAAGCTGCCAAATGTTCGCTTACGGAGCGAGCGGTCCGGTGGATTACGTGAACACGCTCACCGGAACACAATCGAAATTCGAACTGTCCACCGGGAATACATATCCTGCAACGGCCATGCCTTGGGGAATGAATTTCTGGACTCCCCAGACAGGAACCATGGGCGACGGATGGACATACCGCTATGATGCCGACAAGATACGCGGCTTCAAACAGACACACCAGCCCAGCCCTTGGATGAACGACTACGGCCAGTTCTCCATCATGCCCGTAACCGGCGGACTGGTATTCGACCAGGACGACCGTGCAAGCTGGTTCTCACACAAAGCAGAAACGGCCACTCCGTACTATTACAAAGTGTACCTTGCCGACCACGACGTGACCACTGAGCTGGTACCGACGGAACGTGCCGCCCTGTTCCGCTTTACCTTCCCCGAAACAAAGGGGGCATACGTCATCATCGATGCATTCGACAGAGGATCGTATGCCAAAATCCTGCCCGAGGAAAACAAAATCATCGGCTACACCACCCGAAACAGCGGAGGAGTGCCCGAGAACTTCAAAAACTATTTCGTCATAGAGTTTGACAAACCCTTTACATTCACCGCAGCGGTGAACAACGGAGGTATCATGCCCAACGAGCAAGAAGCCGAGAGCAACCACAGCGGCGCCATCGTAGGTTTCACAACCAAACGCGGAGAAACCGTGCATGCCCGTGTGGCATCCTCGTTTATCAGCTACGAACAAGCGGAACTGAATCTGAAAGAACTGGGCGACGACACGCTGGAAGAACTCAAACAAAAAGGGAAAGACACGTGGAACCGTGAACTGAACAAAATAGAAATAGCGGACGAAAACATCGACAACCTGCGCACATTCTACTCGTGCATGTACCGCTCCATGCTCTTCCCCCGCAGTTTCTACGAGATAAATGCACAAGGAGAAGTGATGCATTACAGTCCCTACAACGGCAAAGTGCTGCCGGGATACATGTTTACCGACACCGGCTTTTGGGATACCTTCCGCTGCCTCTTCCCCTTCCTGAACCTGATGTACCCGTCGATGAACCAAAAAATGCAGGAAGGTCTGGTCAACGCATACAAGGAAAGCGGATTCCTGCCCGAATGGGCCAGCCCGGGACACCGCAACATCATGATAGGAAACAACTCGGCTTCGGTCGTTGCCGATGCCTACATCAAAGGATTGCGCGGCTACGACATCGAGACACTCTGGGAAGCCCTGAAACACGGAGCGAACAGCCATCTGGAGCGAACGGCATCGGGACGCGTGGCATACGAGGCCTATAACAAATACGGATACGTACCCAACAACATCCGCGTGGGACAAAACGTGGCACGCACCCTGGAATATGCATACAACGACTGGACCATTTATGCCTTAGGGAAGAAACTGGGCAAACCGGAAAGCGAGATTGCCATATACAAACAACGCGCCATGAACTACCGAAACGTGTACAACCCCGAACGCAAACTTATGGCGGGAAGAGATGACAAAGGGGTATTCAACCCCGACTTTAACCCGGCTGCCTGGAGCGGAGAATTCTGCGAAGGCAACAGTTGGCACTGGAGTTTCTGCGTATTCCACGATCCGCAAGGACTGATAGACCTGATGGGAGGCAACGAAGCATTCAACGAAATGATGGACTCCGTCTTCATCATTCCCAGCAAAGAAGGGCTGAACAGCCGGGGAGTCATACACGAGATGCGTGAAATGCAGGTCATGAACATGGGACAATATGCGCACGGCAACCAACCCATACAGCACATGGTTTACCTGTACAACTACTCAGGCGAACCGTGGAAAGCGCAATACCGCGTGCGAGAAATTATGGATAAGTTGTACACCTCCGCCCCCGACGGTTATTGCGGCGACGAAGACAACGGACAAACATCGGCATGGTACGTATTTTCGGCATTGGGCTTCTACCCCGTATGCCCCGGCACCGACCAGTATGTATTGGGAACACCGCTGTTCAAATCGGTGAAACTGCACCTGGAAAACGGAAAGACCGTGACCATCAGTGCCGACAACAACAGTAAAGAGAACTGCTACATCCGCTCGATGAAGGTAAACGGCAAGAACCATACACGCAACTACCTTACCCACGAACAACTGCTGAACGGAGCAAACATCCGCTACGTAATGGATGATACCCCGAACAAACAACGCGGAACGGAAGCAGCCGACGCTCCCTACTCGTTCTCGAAAGAATAATCTTAAAACATACAACACATGAAACTGAAACATTTTTTATTTCTGACACTGAGCATCCTCGTCCTGGCAGGATGCGGAAAACCGACAACAACATTTATTGCCGCATCATATAACCTGCGGAATGCCAACGGCTCCGACTCCATAAACGGAAACGGATGGGGACAACGCTACCCCGTAATAGCCGACATGGTACGCTTCTACGGCTTCGACATTTTCGGTACACAGGAGTGCTTCCTGCACCAGTTGCAGGACATGAAAGCGGCCCTTCCCGGCTACGATTACATAGGTGCGGGCCGTGATGACGGAAAAGACGGAGGCGAACACTCGGCCATTTTCTACCGTACCGATAAATTTGAACTGATAAAAAATGGCGATTTCTGGTTATCCGAAACACCGGACAAGCCGAGCAAAGGATGGGATGCCGTGCTTCCTCGCATCTGTTCATGGGGACATTTCAAGTGCAAAGACACGGGATTTGAATTCTTATTCTTCAACCTTCACATGGATCATGTGGGTAAAAAAGCACGGGTGGAAAGCGCGCTCCTCGTACAGGAAAAGATGAAAGAATTCGGAACAGAGTTGCCCGCCATCCTGACCGGCGACTTCAACGTAGACCAAACACACCAGTCGTACGAAGCACTCGTGAGCAAAGGCGTGCTGAAAGATTCCTACGAAGCAGCTGATTTCCGCTATGCCACCAACGGTACATTCAACAGTTTCGATCCGAACAACTTCACCACAAGCCGCATCGACCACGTATTTGTTTCGCCGGCATTCCACGTAGTAAAATACGGCGTGCTGACGGATACCTACCGTAGCGAGAATAGCGAAACGGAAGAAGCCAAGGTAAAAGATGCCCCGAAAGAAATTTCGGTAAAGAAGTATGTGGCACGTACTCCGTCGGACCACTTCCCTGTAATGGTCGAACTGGAATTTACCCAACCGTAACCTGCGGTAAACAATCAAAAAAGACATATTAACCGAGCCTGCGCAAGCAGGCTCACAAAGCAATCATAAATCATGAAACACTCAATTATTTTTGCACTCATGCTTGCCGCAGCACCGGCCTTCGGACAAAACCGGCTGCCGGATTGGGCCATAGGAGGCTTTGCACGCCCGGAGGGAGCCAATCCGGTAATCTCTCCGCGAGAGAGCACAAAGTTTTATTGCCCGATGACCGGAGACTCGATTGCTTGGGAATCGAACGACACATTCAATCCCGCAGCTACCATTTACAACGGAAAGATTGTGGTTCTTTACCGTGCGGAAGACAAATCGGGAGAAGGCATCGGCAACCGTACCTCGCGCTTGGGCTACGCTTCATCTGACGACGGAATTCATTTCACACGGGAAACCACCCCGGTATTCTACCCCGCCGACGATGCACAAAAGGACAACGAATGGCCGGGAGGCTGCGAAGATCCGCGCGTAGCGATTACATCGGACGGACTTTACGTCATGATGTACACGCAATGGAACCGACAAATCGCGCGACTGGCCGTGGCCACCTCAAGAGACCTGAGAAACTGGACCAAACACGGACCGGCTTTTGCCAAAGCATACGGGGGCAAGTTTCGCGACTTGTCTTGCAAGTCGGGCTCCATCCTTACCGAAGTAGTAAACGGGAAACAGGTCATCAAGAAAATAAACGGGAAATACTTCATGTACTGGGGCGAGCAACATGTGTTTGCCGCAACCTCGGAAGATCTGATAAACTGGACGCCCCTGGTGAAGGAAAACGGCGACCTGAAGCCGCTTTTCTCTCCGCGCGAGGGATACTTTGACAGCCAACTGACGGAATGCGGCCCTCCCGCCATCTACACGGAAAAAGGAATCGTGCTGATGTATAACGGGAAAAACCGCGGTGATGAACGGCGCGACAAACGCTTTACGCCCAATGTTTACGCTGCAGGACAAGCGCTGTTTGATGCAAAAGATCCGACGCATTTCATCACTCGCCTGGACGTTCCTTTCCTGCGGCCGATGGATAGTTTTGAAAAGAGCGGACAATATCCTGCCGGGACGGTATTCATAGAAGGCTTGGTTTACCACAAAGGGAAATGGCACTTGTATTACGGCTGTGCCGACTCGCGCGTGGCTACTGCCGTTTACGATCCGGCTCATCCCAGCGAACCCGATCCGCTACCATAAACAAGCTGGTTTCTGAACAAAAATCACAGCATAAAAAAAGCGTATCCCCGCGGGGATACGCTTTTTTTATGCTGACTCATATCATTTCATTTGGAAAGAAGGTGGAACGGCATCATCGGAAGAAGCCCAAGCTTTATTGGGATGTTTACCCATCACAAACTCAAGTTTTCCGCCCTTCATCAGGTCTTCGTGAGAGAACCACGATTTGTTCCACTCCACACCGTTCAGCTTGGCCGACTGGATAAACTTGTTCTCGGGAGAATAGTTGTGACAAACCACTTTGAATGTCTTCCCGTTTTCCATACGTATTGTCGTTTCCTCGAACATCGGACTGCCGATAACATACATCGGAAGACCGGGCGTAACGGGATAGAATCCCAGCATTGAGAACACGACAAACGAAGTCAGTCCGCCTCCGTCTTCATCACCCGGAATACCCATCAGGTCATTACGGAACCATTGCTTCAGCAAACTGCGCACACGCTTCTGCGTACGCCACGGCTGACCGGCATAATTATACAAGTACGCAATGTGCATGGCCGGTTCGTTACCCATTGAGAACTGACCGACATTTCCCGTATGGTCGGCAAACTGGTAATAGAAATCGGGACGTCCCTTGCCGAGCGGTGTATTATACATGCGTTCTACTTCCTGCACGAAACGTTCTTTTCCTCCCATCATCTGCACCAGATCGCCCAAGTTGTGCGGCACATCCCAACGATATACCCATCCGTTATTCTCATCATACGCATCGCGTCCGCCAACACCGCTGGAATAACGATAATCGAACGGCTCGATAAAATTGCCGAACGAATCTTTCGGGTGGAAGAAAAGCGTTTCCTCGTTGAACACTTTCCGATAATTCAAACTGCGGTTCAGGAAATATGCGGCCTCATCCTCGTGTCCCAAAGCCTTTGCAATGTTACCCAGGCACCACTCGTCGTAGACGGTTCCCAAAGTAACGGCTATCGGCTGGCGACGTTCCCAGGAATGTACTTCGGGAACTGTTTCCTTCTCGCCTACGGCAAGTGCCGGGAAATAACCGTAATCTTTATAGAATTTGTCCAAAACACCGGCCGGCTTTGCAGACCAAGGCGCCAATGTTTTTTCGGTAATGGCGCCTTTGCAAGCCTGATATGCCTTCTCCAAATCGAACGAACGCATGCCCTTGTTATAGGCATCGATGACCGTAGCCACTCCGTGATTGCTGTTCATGCGGCGGCTGTCGCCCGTAACTTCGGGGAAAGTGGGCATCCAGTGATTCTCCATCTGGTAGGCCATGCGTATGAAAGAATTCACCATGTCGCTCTCCTTTTGCGTTTCAATGATGAGACGCAAGGGGTGCGTTGCACGATAAGTATCCCAAATCCAATCGTCTACATAGAAAGGTGTTCCCTCGTCATCGTGCACCTGTCCGTCGTAAGCACTAAAATATTTACCGTCTTCGGAGAGGCAAATCATCCGTTCGTACGTGCGATACAACGAGGTATAAAACACGGTTTTCTCATCTTCAGTTCCGCCTGTAACATGCAACTTGTCCAAAGTTTCGTTCCAAATATCGCGTCCGGCGTCAGCCACCGCAGCCAAATCGTAATCTTTTATCTCACGACGCAGGTTCTTTTCTGCCTGCTCCTCGGAGATAAATGATACGCCGTACCGTACGTTCAACGCCGTAGCTCCCTCCGGATATTCGATAATGTAATAGGCATTGTGCCCTTTTGTTGTCTTGGCAGAAGTATCGATTCCGCCGTTAACATGCGTGCCGACCTTTACAGGTTCGCGGTCTGTTTCCAGATAGATGTAAACCCGAGTATTGTTTCCCAGCTCCTGATAACCGCTCACTGCCTTTCCGTCTGTACGCAACTCGCCGTGACGGGTATTGAAAATCAGATAAGCCGGCCGGGACGCATCGGCAAATGTCAATGCATAAATACCGGCCTGATGAGAAGGAGCGAAATCGGCATGAATACCGTAATCGTCCAAATCGACACTATAAAAGTAAGGTTTTATCACCTCATTGTCGTATCCGTAATTAACCGTGCTCCCGACTTTGGACAAATCGCCCTGATAGGGACTCAGATTAAAGGCCGAACTGCCCCGGTGACTGGTCACGATGAGCGGCAAGCCGTTAATGGTATTTCCCGTGAAATTCTCACGTTCGGGATACACACGCAGCATGCTGTTGGGCAAATGCACCGTAGGATAGGTAGGAACCAACAGATGACTGATATTTCCAATGTAAGGATTCACATAATCGACCGGATCTTTTTGCCCGGTCTTCGTCACTTTTACAAGTACCACACACAGTAAAAGCACGATACATCCCAACAAGACATAAATGATTTTTCTCATGGTTTTTTTATCGATTAAATTTAAAATTCCAATTACAAAGATAATGCAAATTTCCATAACCGCAACGATTACAGGCTTTCCGTGCGAAAAAGTCCGAAAAGAAACGGGAAAGATCAGTCGGATTTCCCACAAAAAAATATCTTTGCGAAACGGACATCGGACAAACGGAACGGAACGCATTGCGCCGCCTCCGCATCTGCCTCAATACCACCGCAAGCATTCACATAATACCTTGAAACATGAGCATCAAAAAACTTCTTATCACAACCGCATTTCTGGGAGTGGCAACTACTCCGATAACGGTCTTTTCAAATACAGACAACGAGCATGTAAAAATGGAGACCTCGGTTTTGGCCGACAAGATAAAGGGAGGTTGGGCCGGACAAACCATCGGAGTATCGTTCGGAAGCCACACCGAGTTCAAATATCAGGGCACGTTTATTCAAGATTATTATACCATCCCATGGGAAAAAGGGCAAGTGAAACACCTGATGGATACGTGGCCGGATCTGTACGACGACATCTATATGGATCTGACGTTTGTGGATGTCATGGAAAAGCAGGGCATCGACGCCCCGACAGAAGCCTTCGAAAAAGCCTTCGCCACGGCGGGTTACTCATTATGGCATGCCAACCAGGCAGCCAGATGGAACATCTTGCACGGCATAGAATCGCCCGGATACTGGGAGAACAATCCGCATGCAGACGACATAGACTGGCAGATAGAGGCTGACTTTACAGGACTCATGAATCCAGGAATGCCCAATTCGGCTTCGGAAACAGGAGATCGGATTGGCCATATCATGTGTTACGGGGACGGATGGTACGGGGGTGTTTATGTGGGAGCCATGTACAGTCTGGCCTTTATATACGATGATGTGGAGAAAATCGTGACCGAGGCCTTAAAAACCATCCCGCAGGAAAGTACGTTCTACCGGTGCATCGCGGATGTAATTAAAGGCTACAAACAGCACCCGGACGACTGGAAACATACTTGGTTTGAGATACAAAAGAATTGGGCGGAGGAAGTCGGGTGCCCGGAAGGCGTACTTGCCCCACTGGACATTGACGCAAAAATCAATGCGGCTTACATCGTCCTCGGACTGCTATACGGCGAAGGTGACTTCACAAAAACGATGGAAATATCTACCCGCGCGGGACAGGACTCGGACTGCAACCCATCGTCTGCCGGCGGCATACTGGGCACAATGTACGGTTATTCGGGCATCCCGGATTACTGGAAGGAAGGCCTTGAAGGAGCGGAAGACCAGATTTTCAAATACACGAACCTGTCTCTGAACCAAATATACGCCATCAGTCTGAAACACGCGCTGGAGATGATTAAAAGAAACGGAGGAGATGTTTCGGAAGAAACAGTTATCATATCTGTACAAAAACCGGAATCTGTACGCATGGAACAATGCTTCCCGGACATGATACCCGAAAAAAGAGTGGTTTTTTACCGGAACGACATTGAAAAGTTGTCGCTGGAATTTGAAGGGAGCGGGATTGTCGTGAGAGGAGAATGTGTAAAAAGAGATGGAGGGAAACCAGACTGCGAGCTGAAAGCCAGATTTTATGTAGATGGGAAACCCGCCGGAGAAGCTCTGTTTCCGACCTCTTTCCACGGACGCCGACTGGATATTTTCTGGAAATACCGCTTACCACAGGGGAAACATAATGTAGAAATCGAAATTGTCGGTGAAAAAGGAAATGCCCTACTGAGATCGTGGGACTACATCGTCTACAAAAACACAATATAAGCGTACAAGAAACTTCATTCTTTCCGAAAACATTTCATAAGGAAGCACTGCATCTTTCTCATGCAAACCCGCAATGCTTCAGCCACAAGCTCTCTTTGCTTATCTGAAAAAACGAAAAAGACACTTCAATGTTATCTTTTGAAGTGTCTTTTTCGTACTCGAAGCGGGTACATATCCCAGGTTTTATAAGGAAACTAACAGACAACAAAAGAATATAAACAACTGATTTTCAAAGATAAAAAGAAAACTAAATTTTCACTTGATTTCATAGAAAAGTATATGTTTTGTTGTTTTTGGCTACCCTTTGGCTACCCAGGATAAAATAAATAACTATATTTGCAATCAAAGGAAATAAAGGGCAAATAAGTTATGGCAGCAAAAAAAGAAATAAGGTCTGATAATACATATATCATTAGTACCGATGATACAGATAACCCAAAATTGGGAGCTAAGATTTTATCAGATGGCAGGGAAAGCCTTTTTCTGGACTACTATTTGGGTTATAGAATGGTTTATGATGAGGCTAAGGATAAAGAAGTAGCGAGAAAAGAACGTAAAAGGGAGGCTTTAAAATTATATCTTTGGCAAGCCCCCAGAACTCCACTTGAAAGACAACAGAACAAAGAAACGCTACAACTCGCAAAGGAGATACGACATGAACGAGAACAAGAACTTAAAGACGACACATTAGGATATAGGTTAAAAGCCAAAGAGATTAATTTCTTTGATTTCATTCAAACTTACTATGATGAATACACCAAAGGGGACAAACGTATGATTAAAGCAGCCCAAAAACGGTTTACTGATTTCATTGCTTTGGAATATCCACTATACAAAAACAATATTTCACCAGAAAAGATAACGCCCGATATGATGGAGCATTTTGTAGAGTATCTGCAAAGCATTAGTAAGGGTGAGGGAGCTTTGACGCATTGGAAACGATGGAAGAAAATAGTAAAAGCAGCCGTAAAGAAGGACATTTTAAGGAAGAATCCTTGTGAAGATGTAGTTTGCAAAGCTGATGAAGAAGCACTAAAGAAAGATATACTTTCAATTGAGGAAATGCAACAACTTATAAATACTACTTATCAGGGGCAAAACCCAGAAACCAGGCGTGCTTTTATCTTTACCCTATATACAGGCATTAGATTTTGTGATATTAAAGATTTGACCTTTGCCAATGTAGACTACTCAAATAAGGTGCTTACATTCAACCAGAAGAAAACACAAGGACACAGCAGCAAAAGCTATGTGAATATACCCCTAAATGATGGCTTATTGGCTTTGATTGGTACAGCCTCAACAAACAATCCAGAGGAAAAGATATTTAAATTACCGAGTTTTAGTATGTGTTTAAAAGCCCTAAGACATTGGACGGCAAGAGCAGGAATAACCAAGCATATAACGTGGCATTGTGCACGGCATTCCTTTGCCGTGAATATCCTTAACAATGGGGCTAATATAAAGACCGTGGCAAGCCTGTTAGGGCACAGCAGCATACAACATACAGAAAAGTACACACGGGCGATAGATAGCCTTAAAGAGGCGGCGATAAATAGTTTACCTGAACTTAAATTATAGGTTATATGGAAGATGATGATAAAACAGTATGGCAAGAGGAATACGATAAATATATCCTCTGTGAGATGGAAATATATATACCCCATCTGATAAAGGGGACAGATTTCCATTTTGCAGAGATACCTCGCTGTGATAAAACGGCGATCCTATTAGATGGACTAAAACAAAACGATTTTATTTCAACAGATACCAAGTTAGAGCACTTTAGGGTTCTCTTTGGAATACCTTTACATAAAGCCGACACACCCTTTGAACGGATAAAATGGAGAAAAAATAAGCAGTTACTCCGTTTCTTTGTACAGGAACTTTTTTCACAGGAGGCAATTTGGCGTCTAGCATTCTGTGTATCGAAGCTCTTTACTGATAAACACGGAGAGTGTATGTCTATGCCACAATCAGATCCAAAACGGCTAAGACAAAGTTCAGACTATGCCAAACTAGTTGAATTGTTAAAAATATTCAAAGGATAAGTGTCCACTTTTGGAAAAAGGTATTATTTTTTGAACAAAAAGAACTCTTTTTCCCAAAAGTGAACACTCAAATATACTTAATATCTCTTTCTACATAATATTTCCTTTGATTTCCTTTGTCTCGTAAATGTATGGAAATAGCAGGTGCAAGAAGACTATTCCAGAAGATTACAACGGGTAAAGACGGGTGAGTCTTGCACCTCAACCCAGAAGCCCAAACCTTTAAAAATAGAGTTATGGCAGAGGAATTAAAACAGATAGCCGACCTTATAACGGCAAACACAATCTTTTGCACTAAAGAAGTGCTTACAAGCGATGAGGCAGCGAAGTATATGGGGGTATCAAAAAGTTATCTCTACAAATTAACGATGAGGCAACAGATACCCCACTACAAGCCAATGGGAAAGATGTGTTACTTTAACCGTTTGGAGCTTGAACAATGGTTGCAAAGCAACCGTGTATCTACTTCCACCGAGATAAGCCAGCAGGCACAGACTTACTGTATGAAGAAAGGAGGTAGGTTATGATACTCACAGATTATTACCGCTTTGAAAAGCTACCCAACCAAAGAAGCAGATTAAGAATAGATTGCACGGCCTCAACCCATAGTTACCAACCGTTGGAAATATTGAGAAATAAAACAGGCGATTTATTTCTATATATTGGTGATAATACACATACCAAAGCAGGGAAGAAAAGAAAAGCAGATTTGGCGTTATCCAGGACGGAACATATAAGCAGTATATATAATCCTGATTTGGATTTGCCTTATTGGTATGGAGATATGAACGGAACAACAGACGCTTTTTTGTTTGTTCACCTAAACACAGAGTTTATAAACGGTGGAATACAGGCAGGGGCGGTTATAGAGTTGTTTGTAGCACGTGGGCAAAGGAGCAACAGAAGCCAGCTTTACAATATCCTCTCCGATGGTGAATTGGATGAGGAAATGAACGTTTTGAGAAAGCAGGTTACTAAAACAGTAACCGAGTCCCAAAAGCCGTAATCACTCTATATTAAGTTGTATTCTGTTACCAGATTAGTAATCGTTATGTATGATACTGTAAATCTTAGATTACTCCAGAGCGAGGCGGGCGGTGTGGATTTCCTTGCTGAAATGCCTTGTTATCTGGAGAATGTAGGAGAACACAAGTACAACGGTGAGATAGTGATAACGGGAAGCCTAAACGGGTTAAAGATAAGCCTCAACAGTTACCAAATGAAAATAAAGGATGGCAGTTTATGTAAATGGTATTTGGGCGATAACTTCCAGACATTGGGACGGGGCGATACTCAAAGGGCGATAGAAAGTTTGTCAGATACTTTACACGTACCCATGAGCAAAGCCACCGTTACCCGTCTGGATATAGCCCAGAACTTTATCACCAGGCACCCACCAGAAGTTTACTTTAATCATTTAGGTATCTTGAAGTATGCAACCCGATTGCAAGAACCTAACGGTATATATTATACTCAAACGGGCGGGCGGTTGTGCTTTTATGACAAAAACAGAGAGCAAAAGAGCAACAGAGAGCCTATACCAAAACTGTATGAAGGTAGGAATGTGCTAAGATATGAACAGCGGTACACCAATAGATTATCCTCACAGTTTAAAGTTAGCGAAGTTACAGCGTCAATGCTTTATGATGAGACCTTTTATATTGATTTACTCGACCGATGGAGAGATACCTACAAGGCAATCCAAAAAATAAATGATATATCACTAAACTTTCAAACGATGAAAACCAAACAGCAGCTTTACAAAATGGGGGTACTTTCTCTGATAAAACAAACGGGCGGGCAACTCCAAATGATTGAACAAATAAGAGAGGCACAAAAACGGGGTGAATTATCCAGCAAACAAGCCTTTGACCTTAGACAAGCGATAAACGAAGCTTGCAAAATTAAGGATGGTTTGACCGTTCAAAATGAAGCAATACAAGAACTTGACAAAAAAGTAAATGACGCAGTAAAGTATTACCGATAATCACAAAATCACTCTATATTAAGTTGTATTCTGTTACTAAATTAGTAATCTTACAATGTGCGCTTACTAATTTAGTAACAGAATTGCACTAATAGAATAAGGGGAACAAGTCTATAAAAATATTAATTGCATGAGCAACAAAGGGTGATAATATCGATTATTGGCATTTTTTAGAGGCTAAACATATAAGGAAAGATGCCTATTTAACACGATATTAACACAAAAACATCACATCTTTCACACAAAAAAAGTTCTTTATTTATTAATAATCAAAGAAATACTTTAATTGTTGAGGCTAAAAAGGACTTCCACGCCACCAGGCACAATATTATATAAGGGGGTAGGGGTATATTTTTTAGCACAAAGTTCAAATTAACCTCACCCCACCCCATTTTACACGCACGACAATTTTTCAAAAAAGCCAAAATTATGAGTAAAAAATAATATCAAACCATAAGTTCTAAAATCAGGAAATATATAAACCCCTTTGTTGGTCGCCCAATAACAAAAGTGTGGGGGTGTTGTCGTTTTTGGCTACCCTTTGGCTACCCATTAAAACAAAAAAGCCTCAAAACCAATAGGTTAAGAGGCCATACACGTACTCGAAGCGGGACTTGAACCCGCACAGCCATTACTGGCCAAGGGATTTTAAGTCCCTCGTGTCTACCGATTCCACCATTCGAGCAACCTGATCAAAAAACGAAAAAGAGCGGAAAACGAGACTCGAACTCGCGACCCTAACCTTGGCAAGGTTATGCTCTACCAACTGAGCTATTTCCGCCTTTGCGACTGCAAATGTAGAGAGAATTATCATACGCTCCAAATATTTGCAGATTTTCTTCGTAAAAAACTTCAGGCTTCGCGCCCTAAAAGTTTTTTCTCCGCCTGCTCAACCGCAGCAAAATCGAAGCCTTTTACAACGCTTTCAAATAATTCCGAGATGCGGTCGTTGCACAAATTTCCAATGCTCCCGGCGTGGGTATGATGCACTTCTTTGGAATGTGAAAAACGCCCTGCCTCAATATCTAAACCAACTTTCTTATATGCATCGCGGAACGGCACGCCTTCCAACACCAGACGATTCACCTCTTCCACACTGAAAATGGCCAAATATTTATCATCGTCAAGAATGTGTTTGTTCACTTCGATTCTATTCATAATATAAGTAGTCATGCGAATACAATCTTTCAGCTCGCCGAAAACCGGAAGAAACACTTCCTTGATGATCTGCAAATCGCGGAAATATCCGGAAGGAAGATTATTCATTATCATCATAATCTGCTGGGGCAATGACTGGATTTTATTGCACTTGGCCCGAGTAAGCTCGAACACATCCGGATTTTTCTTATGCGGCATAATGCTGGAACCCGTCGTACACTCGTCGGGAAGTTTTACAAATCCGAAATTCTGACTGCTGAACATACACGCATCGAATGCCAGTTTCGAGAGAGTACCGGCTACAGAAGCCAATGCAAAAGCGACGTTACGCTCCATCTTTCCGCGCCCCATTTGCGCATAAACCACGTTATAGTTCATCGAATCGAAGCCCAACAAACGAGTTGTCATCTCGCGGTCTAACGGGAAAGACGAGCCATATCCTGCGGCAGAGCCGAGCGGATTACGGTTACATATCCTATAAGCTGCCTGCAAGAACTGCATATCATCGACCAAACTCTCGGCATAAGCTCCGAACCACAAGCCAAAAGAAGAAGGCATGGCTATCTGCAAATGTGTATAACCCGGCATCAATACATCCTTATACTTGTTGCTTTGAGATATAAGCACATGGAACAATTCCTCCACACATTCCACGATTTCTTTCAACTGCGCACGTGTAAAGAGCTTCAAATCGACCAAGACCTGGTCGTTTCTCGAGCGCCCGCTATGGATTTTCTTCCCGATATCGCCCAATTTACGAGTCAGCATCAATTCAACCTGAGAATGTACATCTTCAATTCCGTCCTCAATACAAAACTCTCCACGCTCTATCGAGGCATAAATCAACTTTAATTCCGCCAGTAATTTCTCCAGCTCTTCGGCCGTAAGCAAGTTAATGCTTTCCAACATCGTGATATGCGCCATCGAGCCCAACACATCGTATTTCGCAAGATAAAGATCCATCTCACGGTCAAGCCCTACGGTAAAACGATCAATTTCCGCATTTACCTGAACACTTTTCTCCCACAATTTCTTAGCCATGACTTCATGTTTTTATATAAGCACCAGTTTATCAATAAGGAATCGCAGACAGCATATCCGCCAATCGCTCCACCCCTTCCTGCAATGGTTTCGCTATCATTGCTTTCATAAACATATTCACTTCAGCCCTTATCGTCACCTTTATTTTGGATGTCTCATCCTCCACAGGAAGAACTTGTATCCAAAGATTCAACGGAACGGGGGTATTTACTCCTTCAAGCTTTATACATTTCAACGGTTCCCGCTCGATGATGCGAAGTGTCAGAGCAATGCTTTGCACTTTGACCGTAAGAGAATCGCGATCGAAGGTCATATCTTCCAACTTTCCTTCCGTTTTCTCCTTTATCGCATCCCAATGCTCCCGCAAAGACTCCAAATTATTTAAATCGGACAACCTGTTATATACCCGTTCCTGACTAAAAGGAATTTGTTTTACACCACTTTCAAATTGTACCATAACCTCTTAAAAGATAAATAACACGGACTTTTACGGATAAAAAGAACACCCGCAAACGGTTACAAATCCGCATAATCCGTGTACTTATTTCGCATTCTTACCTATATCATTTCCCTGTCCAGTGCGACGGATCTTCCCGCCATGCCTGCAACACGGGGATATCTTCTTCGGCTATATAGTTTGTTTTCAATGCAGCCTCGAGCACGGCATTGTAATTTGTCAACGTAATCAGCTCCACTTTGGCATTTTTGAAAGCTTCCACCGATACGTCAAATCCGTAAGTGAACGATGCAACCATGCCGATTACCTCGCAACCGTTCCGACGGATTGCCTCAACTGCTTTCAAACTGCTTCCGCCCGTAGAAATCAAATCTTCCACAACTACAACTTTCATTCCCGGCTTCAATTCGCCTTCTATCAGGTTCTCCAGTCCGTGATCTTTCGGGCTTGAACGAACATAAACGAAAGGTAAATTCAATTCCTCAGCGACCAATGCTCCCTGAGCGATGGCGCCTGTGGCAACTCCTGCAATCGCGTCGACTCCGCTAAAACGTTCCATGATCACACGACACAGCTCCAGTTTCACGAAATTACGCAACGAAGGATACGATAACGTTTTACGATTGTCACAATAAATGGGAGATTTCCAACCCGAAGCCCAGGTAAAAGGGTTTACCGGCTGAATTTTCACAGCTTTCACTTTCAGCAGCTTCTCTGCGAATAATCTTTCTAAAGCTTTCATAAATCTATTACTTTATCTGATAAATATTTTTGCAAAATTAAAGAATTACATCGGCAATCGAAAAAAACAAGACATTAATTTCTCTAAAAGCCGCCGGCTTTTTATTTTGCCCATGCCAGCGTTATCACACTGATACGTATGTCTTTTATGGCAGACAAGGCATCGGCACAAGCAACTAATGTCGCCCCCGTAGTAAGTACATCGTCGACCAACAGTATGTGTTTCCCTTCCAATACACAGGATTTTTCAGTCGCCTGAAACAAACGGTCTACATTTTGCCACCGCTCAAACGCACCCTTGTGTGTCTGTGTGACATTATTTCGCAGACGCACGAGCACATTATCGAACACCGGTATCGTTGTTACGTCGGATATTCCTTTGGCAAGCAGAAAACTTTGGTTATATCCTCTCCCACGCAAACGGGACTTATGCAAAGGAACCGGCACCATGCAATCAATTCCTTCGAAAAATCCGCACGAAAGCAGTTCATGAGCCATCAGTTTTCCCATCTTCTCGCACAAACGATAACGGCCGTAATATTTCATGGCATACAGTATATGTGCCACACTGCCGCCTTTGGCATAATAAAATACGGACGTGGCACGCTCTATGGGAAAGCGTCCCCAAAAGTATTTTTCCACTTCATTTCCGGGCTTATTCCCTATATTCGTATAAGGAAAATCCGTCATGCACGAACAGCAGAAACCATCTTCATCTTTTAACAACCTCGCCCCACAGGTAAGGCACAGGCGCGGAAAAAAGAAATCCCGCAAATCATTCAAAAAACTCATCGGCATCTTCATGTTCCACACAGCGTTTTGCCTCGTCTATCGTATAGCCCCTTCCCACAGCGAAACGTATCAGTTTAGCCTGCCGCTCGTAGACATTTCGTGCAGTCACCGACCGGGATTTTACGGAAAGCAGCTCTTTTAACCCTTCAAAATATTCTTGTTCGTCTATTTCATCGAGGCCTGCATCGATATCTTCCGGCGATATTTTTTTGAGTTGAAGCATTTGCATAATCTTCACGCGCCCCCATTTGTTGAAACGGTATTTGTCGCGCACGAACGCTTTGCTGTATCTTTGCTCGTCAACATAACGTGCTTTCAGTAAAAACTCCAGAATCTTATCTATTGTTTCGGGAGCGGCTTCCCATTGTCGAAGCTTTTGTTTCACCTCCAACAAGCACCGCTCCGCAGTGACACAATACCGTTCTGCTCTTTGTCTCAATTCTACGTCTGTGTATGTTTTCATGGTCTGACCGCTTTTATCATCCTGTCGTTATGCGACAAATCTTTCTTCAATTCCACTGAAATATAACCTGCTTCTTTCAACATATTCACGATATCCTGTCCGTACATTCGGTTTATTTCAAAATACAACGTTCCTCCCGGCAACAATATATCCCGCCCAATCGTTGCAATCCGCCTGTAAAAACGTAACGGATCGTCGTCGGGAACAAACAAAGCAAGCGAAGGTTCCCAATCGAGTACATTCGGTTCCATCTCCGCCTTTTCCTTTTCCGTCACATAAGGAGGGTTGCTTACCAGGATGTCTGCCCGGAACTCCGGGAGGGAACCGGCCAAGATATCCACTTGCCGAAAATCGGCTTCAACCCCATTCGACAAGGCATTTTCTTTTGCAACAGCCAAAACTTTCGCAGAAATATCCCACCCCGTTATCTTCGCCTCGGGCAACATCCGGCCTAACGATACCGCAATGCAACCACTTCCCGTCCCTATGTCCAGCACACGCAAGCCGGGTTGCAGATGATTTTCCGCTATCCAGCACACAAGTTCTCCCGTTTCCGGACGAGGAATCAGCACATCCGGAGTCACTTTAAACGTCAATCCGCAAAAAGGGGTATTCCCCGTTATATACTGAAGCGGCTCATAACTTTTCAAACGTTGCAGAATATCGGCCAGCCGCAATTGATCGCTTTCCGAAAAATCCGTATCTTTGCCTGCGTACAGACAGGCGGCGGAAAGGCCAAAGATATCCGTCAATATCCATTTGGCCAAAGCCTCGCATTCCAAATCCGCATAAACATCGGACAAAGATTCTTTTATCGTATAATACAAAGGATGCATAATGCAAAATTAAAAAATAAAACCCGACGCTATGACAAAAGATGAAAAATATATCGAACGCTGCATACAATTGGCTCAAAACGGCCTGTGCAACACCCCGCCCAACCCAACGGTCGGCGCAGTAATCGTCCACAAAGACCGCATAATCGGTGAAGGTTATCACGTACGTTACGGCGAAGGACACGCAGAAGTAAACGCCATCCGCTCGGTAAAAGACGAACGCCTGCTGAAGGAGTCCACCATTTATGTCAGTCTGGAACCTTGCGCCCATTATGGGAAAACGCCGCCATGCGCCGACCTCATCATCAGAAAAGGCATACCCCGCGTTGTGATAGGATGTACCGATCCGTTTTCTTTGGTGGCGGGCAGAGGCATCCGCAAGCTGCAAGATGCCGGCCTGGATGTAAAAGTAGGCGTTCTGGAGGAAGAATGCCGTGCCCTTATCAAACCGTTTGCTGTCTTCAACATCCGGAAACGGCCGTACGTCACATTGAAATGGGCCGTTTCTGCCGACGGCTTCATGGATATTAACCGTACCGGAGGAAGCCCTGTTGTTCTGTCAAGCCCGCTCAGTTCGATACATGTTCACAAGCAACGCGCCGAGCACAAAGCCATCCTTATAGGAAGAGACACGGCACTGCTTGACAATCCGTCCCTCACCACCCGCAACTGGTATGGAGACAACCCCATCCGAGTCGTGCTGGATAAAGACCTGACACTGCCCGAAAACCTCAAACTATTCGACGGCAGCATCCCGACCATCGTGTATAATGCCAAAGAAGACCGCTCCACACACAACCTGAAACGTATCCGTTTAAATTTCGAAGAAGACGTCATTCCCCAAATCATGACTTCGCTTTTCGAACAAAACATCCCGTCGCTTTTAGTGGAAGGCGGAAGCATTTTACTGAAATCGTTTATACAATCGGAACAGTGGGACGAGGTATTTGTCGAACACGCTCCGGCCGTTCTAAAAGAAGGAATAGAGTCACCCGTCATTCCAAGCGGTTATACCTGCGAGTTTTTCAGCAGAGACGGCCGGATTATTTCGCATTTCATGCGCTAATTAATAGAAAAAATACGACAAACAGGCGATAAAAAAGTCAAGTATATCCATAATTTTGTATAAAACTTGATATAAAAGCATTGTAACGAAGAAAAACTTTCTACTTTTGCAACTTGTAACTTAATAAAGAATTCATTTGCAAATGAGACTAAAGTCTTTACCATTTATCCCAACATTGTTTGGCATAGCTTTTCTACTGACTTCTTGCCTGGGAGAAAACCCGCTGACCGTTCCCGTAAGCGAAGAAACCAGTATTACCGATTTTTACGTAGGTCTGATGAAAGTAAGAGGAAAGACCGGTAAAAATCTCGAGAAAGACACAATCTACCGAATCAATATGGCGAGCTATCCTTTTACAATAGATCAACTAAACAGGCAAATCTATAATAAAGATTCGCTCCCGGTAGGCACAATGCTTGACAAAGTTGTGGTACACATTACCGCCGATACGGAAAATATTTTCTACACAAAAAAAAGCAGTCTTACGGACACAGGAACCGATACAACATGGGTGGAAACCGACTCTATCGACTTTTCCATCGATCCCAACGGAGTCTTATTTAAAGTATCTTCTAATTCCAACGTAATGGGGCGCTCATACAATGTAAAAATAAACGTACACAATCAAGAGCCTGACTCGCTTATATGGAGCCAACCATACGCTTTGTCTTTCCCCGACAATGCAAGCCTGAGCCGCCAAAAAGCCTTATTTACCGACGGAAAATTATATGTGTTCGGCAACGACAACGGAACGGTTAAAGCACAATATACGACAATAGATTATACTTATTCCAGCGACAACGTAGCAAACAACGCCGCTCCTGACACATGGAACGCCATTACTTTGCCATCGGGGACGGACAGCTATTCTCCCATCGTATGGGACGGATTGATCTATTTCCTTGCAGGCAATCGGTTGTACACCCTCGATCCGGCAACAAATCTCTATGAGGAAAGCGAGGAAACAACCCAGCTCAGCGCCCTTATCGCCGGAACAGACGGGACGGAAAAACGGCTTTACGCCATCGACATGAACGGGAATTGTATCACAAAAGAAAACGATATGCCGTTCGGAGAACCTGAAGAAACAGACGAAAACTTCCCGAAAGACGTGAGATTGTGCGCCGCCAACATTCCCATGACCTACAATGAAAATCTGACACGTACCGTCGTTTTAGGATATAACAAGGCAGGAACAGAGCAAGACACTACAAACATTGTATGCAATCGTATAACAAATGAGAGCACATGGACCATTTATCAGCAGAGTAATGCCGAATTCACATGCCCAAGACTGGAGAATCCCACACTCATTTATTACGATAAAAAGCTTTATACCTTCGGAGGAAAATCAAAAAATTGGGAACCCTTCGAACAATTCTTCTGCTCGGAAGACTACGGACTGACGTGGAAACCCACAACAAAATCCATGGTTTTCCCGGAAGATTTCCGGACATTCTACAATGAATCGGCAGAAGAAAACAGTTATTCCTGCGCCATAGACGACCAAAATTATATCTGGATTGTCTGGCACGACGGGAAAATCAGTCGCGGACGCGTAAATCATTTTGGATTTGCGCCCAAATGGTAAGAAAAAAAATTCCAATCGAACAGTATGTTATATAAAGACCTAATTGATAAAACGCGCATTCCCACACACGTAGCCATCATCATGGACGGCAACGGACGATGGGCAAAACAGCGGGGGAAGAACCGTTCTTTCGGTCACCAGGCCGGTGCGGAAACCGTCCATATTATAACAGAAGAAGCTGCTCGCTTGGGAATAAAATACTTAACGCTGTACACATTCTCAACAGAAAACTGGAACAGGCCGACAGAAGAAATCTCGGCGCTGATGAGTCTTTTGATGGACTCCATAGAAGAAGATACCTTGATGAAAAACAACATCAAGTTTTACACCATCGGAGAAAACAGCAAACTTCCCGAAAATGTGCGGACTCGTTTGGAACAATGTATCGCACATACTGCATCGAATACCGGGATGTGCCTGACATTGGCCCTCAGCTATTCCGCAAAATGGGAAATAACCGAAGCAGTAAAAAAGATTGCTTCGCAAATAACACATGGAGAATTAAATGTAAATGATATAACAGACCGAACGATAGAACAAAATTTGGCGACACATAATATGCCTGATCCCGACCTGCTGATACGCACGGGGGGAGAACTTCGCTTAAGCAATTTTCTACTGTGGCAGTGTGCTTACTCGGAACTTTACTTTTGCAATACTTTCTGGCCCGACTTTAAAGCCGAGGAATTTCATCAGGCTATTTATGATTATCAACAAAGAGAACGTCGTTTCGGCAAAACAAGTGAACAAATCGAAAAATAGAAATGCGATACATTCCCTTTATCTTGTTGGCTTTCGCAGGCATATTCTGCTTCCCCGGAACAGGATATGCACAAGAAAATATTGCGGAAGAAGATAATAATCCCGTAATTCTTTATGACGGCACAAGAAAAAAATATGAAATAGCCGACATAAAAGTGACAGGCATGAAAAACTATGAAGACTATGTATTAATAGGAATATCCGGATTAAGTGTCGGACAAACTATCACCGTACCCGGCGATGATATATCCGATGCCGTGAAACGATACTGGAGACACGGCCTGTTCTCTGACGTAAAAATATCCGCAGAAAAGATCGTAGGAAACAAAATCTATTTGTTAATCCAGCTGAGACAGCATCCCCGTATTGCAGATGTTGCCTACTACGGAGTGAAAAAGGGCGAAAAAGATGATATAAAAAACAAACTGGGAAATTTGACGAAAGGCATGCAGATAACACCGAACGTCATTGACCGTGCCAAGATCTTAATCAAAAGATATTTTGATGATAAAGGATTCAAAAACGCAGAAGTCAATATCGTCGAGCGCGAAGATCCAAGTAACAAAGAGCAAGTATACATCGATGTATACGTAGACAAGAAGGCAAAAGTCAAAGTTCACAAGATCACAATTGAAGGCAATGAAGTGCTATCGGACAGAAAGATTAAGCGAACGATGAAGAAGACTAACGAAAAAGGTCGACTTGTTAATCTCTTCCGAGCAAAGAAATTCATTGACGAAAGGTACGAAGAAGACAAAAAGAAAATCATTGAAAAGTATAACGAACTGGGTTATCGTGATGCACAAATCACGGTAGACAGCGTATCGCAACACGACGAACGCACGGTAGATATCTATATGAAGATTCACGAAGGGAACAAATATTACTTGAGAGATATCACGTGGGTAGGAAATACGGTGTATCCTTCTGAACTGTTGAGCCAGCAGTTAGGAATGAAACGCGGCGACGTTTACAACCAAAAACTACTGCAAGACCGATTAAAGAACGACGAAGATGCCATCGGAAACAACTATTATAACAATGGTTATGTGTTTTATAGTCTGGATCCCGTGGAGATTAATATCGATAACGACTCCATCGACCTGGAAATGCGTATCTATGAAGGGAAACAAGCAACGATCAGTCATGTGAGAATTAACGGGAACGACCGCTTGTACGAAGACGTGGTACGCCGTGAGTTAAGAACCCGTCCGGGAGATTTGTTCAGCAAAGAAGCACTTGAACGTTCTTATCGTGAAATTGCCCAAATGGGACATTTCAATCCGGAAAACATCAACCCTGACATACGACCTGATCCGGCTAATGGAACAGTAGACATTAATTGGGATCTGGAGTCGAAGGCAAATGACCAAATCGAGTTCTCTGCCGGATGGGGACAAACCGGTGTCATCGGTAAGTTAAGCTTGAAATTCACGAACTTCTCGTTCGCCAACCTCTTCCGTAAAAACGAAAACTTCAGAGGTTTCCTTCCGCAAGGTGACGGACAAACCTTAACCCTCAGCGGACAAACCAACGGACGGTACTACCAATCATACAGTATTTCGTTCTTCGATCCCTGGTTCGGCGGAAAACGTCCTACCCAGTTCTCGGTGTCTGCATACTATTCTATACAGACAGACGTCAGCAGCTTATATTATAACCAGGCGTACATGAATAACTATTACAGTTACCTGACAGGATATGGAGGCCTTTACAATGATTATTATGACAACTACAGTTCATACTTCGATCCCGACCGTTCTTTGAAAATGTTCGGCTTCTCCGTAGGATGGGGTAAACGTTTGAAATGGCCTGACGACTTCTTCCAGATATATGCCGAGCTTTCTTACCAGCGGTTTATCTTAAGGGACTGGGATTACCTCTACATCCGTATGGCTAACGGCGACTATCTTACTACGGGTAAGTGCAACAGTTTGAGTCTGAACATTACATTGTCTCGTAATTCTCAGGACAACCCCATATACCCGCGCTACGGTTCAGAGTTTTCTGCATCGGTACAAATCACACCGCCTTACTCGTTGTTTGACAAAAAAGATTACAACACTTATGGCAAGAATAATGCAGAAGAAGCCGCATCGATGTATAAATGGATCGAATATCACAAGTGGAAATTCAAAGCAAAGACCTATACGGCCCTGATGGGAATCCAGAAGTGTCCGGTAATCATGACGCGTACTGAATTCGGAATTCTGGGACACTTCAACAAGAACCGGCGCTCTCCGTTTGAAACATTCTACGTGGGAGGTGACGGAATGACGGGATACAGTTACAACTACGCTTCGGAAACCATCGCTCTACGCGGTTATGAAAACGGAGCCCTGACGCCCTATGGTAGCGAAGGTTATGCCTACATCCGTTTGGGAGCCGAGCTAAGATACCCGCTGATGCTGGAAAATTCAACCAGTATTTACGCCCTCGGTTTCGTGGAAGCCGGTAACGCATGGACAGATGCTTCCGATTTCAATCCGTTTAAACTCAAGCGTTCGGCCGGAGTGGGCGTACGTGTATTCCTCCCGATGGTCGGCATGATGGGTATAGACTGGGCCTACGGATTTGACAAAATCAACGGTTCAATGGAATATAGCGGAAGCCAGTTCCATTTCATTATAGGACAAGAATTCTAAATTCAAAGTTATGAAAAAATTAGTATTTGCTGCTTTTCTGTTTATTGCATGCGCATTCACAACACATGCACAACGGTTTGTTTTAGTAGACATGGAATATATTACACAACAAATCCCTGCCTACCAGCAAGCCAATCAAAAGCTGGAAACGCTCTCGAAACAATGGCAAAGTGAAATCGACGCCAAAAACAATGAGGCAAAAGAACTGTATGAAACATACCAACAGACGGCATCCTCATTGAGCGACACGCAAAAAACAGCCAAAGAGAACGAAATCGTTGCCAAAGAAAAAGAGGCGGCCGATTTAAGAATAAAGTATTTCGGTCCGGAAGGAGAAATGATGAAACAACAACAAGAACTTATCTCTCCCTATCTTGATGCCATATATAATGCCATAAAAGAGCTGTCCATAGCAAACGGATACGATGCCGTAATAGACAGGGCTTCGGCACAAAGCATGATTTTTGCTTCGCCCCGCATAGACATCAGCGATGAAGTTCTTGAAAAATTAGGATATTCAAATTAATTTTATACATTTGCAAATAAGTTGGGGACGCTGAAAAAGACAGAGAACCAACACCAAAAATCTGAAAAGAATTAACCAATTAAAAGACCAAAGACATGTTAAAGAAAATTGTTTTATTACTTTTACTTATTGTACCGGTGAGCGCATTCGCTCAAAAATTTGCACACTTCAGATCTATGGATATCATTATGGTAATGCCTGAATGGAACAAAGCTCAAACAGATATCCAAGCAATGCAAAAACAATATGAAGACGAAATGAAACGTGCTTCGGATGAATTCAACAAAAAATTCGCAGAATACCAGAAAGAACAATCCACTCTTCCGCAAAACATACAAGAACGTCGCCAAAAAGAACTTCAAGACATGAACGAAAGAGCGGCACAGTTCCAACAAGATGCTTCACAACAATTGCAAAGCGCATACGAGAAAATGATGGAACCCATCTACCAAAAATTGGATGATGCCATCAAGGCGATAGGAACTTCAGGCGGATATACTTACGTTTTCGACCTGAACAGAACCGACATTCCTTACATCGATACAACCGTATCAAAGGATGTAACCAATGACATCAAAACGAAATTAGGAATCAGCCTTACCGCTGTTCCGCCTACACAAAGCACAGGGACAACCACACAACAACCGGCACAATAAGTTTTCATACACGAAAATATATAACTTAGGGCGAGACAAAGAGGCTGTGCAAAGCTCTTTGTTTCGCCCTGATTATATCACCTTATCCTTCTTTCCCCATGACACAAACTTTCAAACTCGAGCAAGGTCCCATCGGAATATTCGATTCCGGTTACGGAGGACTTACCATCCTTGAGAATATACGCAAGAAACTTCCTCAATACAGCTATATTTATTTGGGCGATAATGCCCGCACGCCATACGGGACACGCTCGTTTGAAGTAGTGTACGAATTTACACTCCAGGCAGTAAAGAAGCTGTTCGAACTGGGATGCCCGCTCGTTATCCTGGCGTGCAACACGGCATCGGCCAAAGCACTGCGCAACATCCAGCAGCATGATTTACCTCTTATTGCGCCCGAAAGAAGGGTATTGGGCGTCATACGCCCGACCGCAGAATTTATAGGGGAGCTGACAAAAACACGGCATGTAGGCGTCCTGGCCACAGCAGGAACAATACGTTCGGAATCGTATCCGCTCGAAATCCAGAAACTATATCCCGACATTCTCGTCACCGGAACGGCATGTCCCTTATGGGTTCCGCTCGTAGAAAACGGAGAAGCAGACTCGGAAGGTTCCGATTATTTCGTGAAAAAATACATTAACGAACTGTTGTCACAAGACAGAGACATCGATGTTATCATCTTAGGATGCACGCATTATCCGCTTCTGATGAAGAAAATACGCCAATACACGCCGTCTCATATCCGCCTCATCGCACAAGGCGAACACGTAGCCGACAGTCTGAAAGATTATCTTTCACGACATCCCGAGATGGATACGATGTGCTTAAAAGAAGGGATATGCGACTTCTTTACCACGGAATCGGTAGAGAAATTTCAAGAATCGGCATCCGTATTTCTAAACGGGCCGATCAATGTAAAAAATATCACGCTGGAATAGTGAAAACGCCGAGGCGTTTCCGAGAAATCAATTCGACAGAAGACGTTTGCTAAGGGAACGAACCGGATACCACACGGAAAGGAAACCGATGGCAAGCACCGTAAAAAATATGAGAACGATATCAGAGGCATGCACGCTCACCGGGTAACTGTCGATAATAAAACTGCCGGAATTTCCCAAAGAAATCAGTCCATAACGCTGTTGAAGGAAGCAAAGCAACAACCCTAACACGATTCCTACCGAAGTCCCTATCAGAGAAATCATCCAGCCCTCGAAGAAAAATATACGCACAATCTGATTATCGTTCGCCCCCAGACTGCGCAAAGTTGCCACATCTTCTTTTTTGTCAAGTATCAACATCGACAAAGAACCGATGACATTAAAGCATGCTATAACCAGAATAAACGTAAGAAACAAATAAGAGATGAGCTTCTCCACCTCCATCAGACGGAACGTATCTTCCTGCTGCTCATAACGGTCCTGCACTCGGAAGGAATCTCCCAGCATGGTCTGTATGCGTCGTTTGACAAGTTCTGTGTCGCTCCCCGGTTTCAACTTCAGATTGACTGCGCTAACTTCCGAATCATACCTGAACAATCGTCGGGCAAAGTCCAACGAAGTCAGAATATAAGTTCCATCATATTTCTCCTGATTCACGGCAAAGGCCAGCCCGGAGGAAAACAATTGTCCCGTTACAAAAGCTGCCGAAGGATTGGCAATATTTACTTTCACCCCGCGTTTCGGAGCATAAATCTCAAGAGGATCCAGGAAACGAATGCCCGTACCCAGCACAGAAATCAGTTGAAGACCGGGAATCGCGTAGTCGGCCACCTCATCATGCAACAATAAATCTCCCTTACCAAAGAGAATGCTGTCTATGGGAGTGAGGACATCAAATTTATCGTCCACGCCTTTCAACACGGCCATAACCTGACGATCATGATACTGCACCATCACATTGTCTTCCAATGACGCCGAAAAAACTTCCACTTCCGGCAGATCCTGCAAAGCACAAATCTTCTGATCCCGACTGTCAAAAACCTTTCCCTTCACGGCTGTAACCTTCAATTCCGGATCGAATGCCGTAAAGAAAGTGGCAACCAAATCTTGAAACCCATTGAAAACCGACAGGGTACATACCAAAGCCAACGTGGCCAATGCGACACCACACACCGAAATAGCAGAAATCACATTGATGGCATTATGCGATTTCTTCGAAAACAAATATCGTTTTGCTATGTAAAATGAGAAATTCATATACGGGAATCTTTAACACGGGAAGGCAAATAAAAAAGCACAGATCACGACAAAGGACATAAAATGCTCCGCCCCGCCAAGATCTGTGCTTCTATCTTTTCTTGCATTTTTCAAGAATCTATTTCTTCAATAATTCATCGATATGTGCAGCATAATCCAAAGAATCATCGACAAAAAACTTCAATTCAGGAATAATCCGCAACTGAAACCGCACCCGCGTGCCCAGCTCGTAACGGATTGTCTTCGCATTGTCATTAATATTTTTCACGATTTCCGCACTTTTCTCCGAAGGAAATACACTTAAATAAACCCGGGCATAACTCATGTCGGGACTTATCCGCACAACGCTTACCGAGACCAATACTCCCGGCATTGCTTTTGTTTGCAACAAAAACATTTCGCCCAGTTCCTTCTGTATCAGGCGAGCTATTTTATTTTGTCTGGTTGTTTCCATTTCGTTTTATGTTATTTCTTACGTATAATTGTCAAGCCGTCGCGCAAAGGCAGTATCACTTTTTCCACACGTTCATCGGCTGCCACGAGATCATTAAACTTCATTATTCCCAAAGTTTGTGCATCGGGATGGGAAGATTTCTCCAGCACGTGACCATCCCATAAGGTATTATCGGCAAGGATATATCCGCCGGAAGACAATTTTTTGAGGATCATTTCATAATATTCCACATAAAAACGCTTATTTCCGTCCATAAAAGCCAGATCGAACATGATATCCATCCGAGGAACCAACTCCAATGCATCGCCGATATAAAAACGTATCTTATCCGAATATGGGGAATTCTCCAGCCAAGGACGAGTAAAGTCTTCTTGTTCATCATTGATTTCAAACGTATGAAGCAATGCTCCTTCCTGCAGGCCCTCCGCAAGACAAAGCGCCGAATAACCGCTGTACGTTCCTATTTCAAGCACTTGTTTGGGACGAATCATCTGCACAAACATCTTCAATAAACGCCCTTGCAAATGTCCGGAAGCCATACGGGGACGCAATAATTTCACATGGGTTGCCCGATACAATGCCTTCAAATAATCGCTTTCTTCGTCAATATGCCGAAGAATGTACTCATCTATTACATCAGTATCCTGCATCTTGGTCGTCTTACAGATAGCGGTTTCGGTTAGGCAATACGTAACTGCCTTCATCTTTCAGGACATCACCTACCTGATTGATCTCCAAGAAGGAAGTATGAGTTCCCTGTTTTCCTCCACTCAAGTAACTAACCATATCGTTCTCCGACAAGACGCCGTCGTTAATCAGTTTGCGCAAAGCAGTAAAATAATACTCTTGTCCGTTTGCTTTTTCCGGCATATAAATAGCCTCCACTCCATAAGACAAAGCCAAATGTCTCATTGTTTTTTCCTTGTAACAAATGGCCAGTACAGGATATTTGCCCCGGAAAGCGGCTAAACTACGCGCTGTAAGTCCACTAAAACTGTCGGTTATAATCGCACGAATCGGCATCAATGTGGTAGCCATCACAGCCTGCTTTGCAAGGAAAGCCGTAACATCGGTATTTTCCGGTGTCAACGGAATAGGAATATCGTTTTCTTCCATCTTATCTTTCTCGGCCTGTGCAGCAATTTTCGTCATCGTTTTTACTGCTTCGACGGGATATTTTCCATAAGCGGTCTCACCGCTCAACATCAAAGCATCCGTACGATAATAAATTGCATTTGCAATATCTGTCACTTCTGCACGCGTCGGTCGTGGATTATTTATCATGGTATGCAGCATTTGCGTAGCCACAATGACCGGTTTTTTCGCAAGGATACATTTTTTTATCAGGATGCGCTGAATGCCGGGTATGCGTTCTTGAGGTACTTCGATGCCCAAATCTCCCCGGGCAACCATGATGCCGTCGGCAACGGCCAAGATCTCGTCGATATTGTCTACGCCCTCTTGATTTTCTATCTTGGCAATAATTTTTATATCGCTTTTATGTTCATCCAAAATCTTTCTGATATCAAGAACGTCTTGTTTGTTTCGAACAAAAGAATGCGCGATGAAATCAATATCTTTTTCGATGGCATACAAGATATTGTTTATGTCCTTTTCCGTCAACGACGGCAGATTGATACGCACTCCCGGAACGTTTACACTTTTACGACTGCCTAAAGTTGCATCATTCATAACTTTGCAATACAAAGTGTCTTCGCTCTTATCAATCACTTCCAGCTCCAATTCTCCATCATCAATCAGAACATCCACGCCAACCGAAAGGTCGTGTACAAAATTTTTATACGTCACGGCAATGCAATCACGTGTCGTATCCCGGGAAGGATCGCCTACAATTTTTACTTCGTCTCCGGTTTTATAATCGATCGGGCCTTCGACACTCGCAGTCGTACGCACTTCCGGTCCTTTCGTATCCATTAAAATCGCAATTCTGTTAGAGACTTCGCGCACATTGGTTATCAACTTTTCAAAACCTTCGCGGGTAGCATGCGCCGTATTCATGCGTACTACATTCATTCCCGCGTTATATAAATCGCGAATAAAATCAACATCACAACGTAAGTCCGATATGGACGCAACGATTTTCGTTTGTTTAAGCATCATATTCTCGTGTATAATAAATTTATTTGCTGCCTTGTTCCAAAAGAGCCTCCAAAGCCAAGCGATAAGAATCTAACCCGAAACCACAAATCACGCCCAGGCAGGCACAAGAAATCATCGACTTATGGCGAAATTCCTCCCGCTTATGTACATTAGATATATGTACTTCTATCACGGGTGAACTTACGGCTCGGATAGCATCTTGCAAAGCTATTGACGTATGAGTATAAGCACCCGCATTCAAGATAATCCCGTCATAAGAAAAACCTGTTTCCTGAATCTTATCGATCAACTCCCCTTCAATATTCGACTGGAAATAGTCAATGTCAATATTCGGATAGCGCAATCTTAACCGCTTCAAATAACTCTCAAACGATTCCGCCCCGTAAATAGAAGGTTCACGCTTCCCCAATAAATTAATATTAGGGCCATTGATTATTTGTATCCTCATATTTTAATTCAAAATGAATTTAATACTTTTGTTGAAAAATCGGGACAAAGATAGTGAAAAGAAATGAAACCTCATGAGAATTCAGAAAAGATAATCATCAAATACAAGCAATACCTGAAGCTGGAAAAGTCTCTATCCGACAACACTATAGAAGCATATTTGACAGACATAGACAAGCTCTTTGCCTATCTCACGCTTGAAAATATCGATTACACTGAAGTAACTTTGGACGACCTGGAAAACTTTTCGGCCGGATTGCACGACATCGGCATCCATCCACGCTCACAACTCCGCATCCTCTCGGGCATACGTTCTTTCTTCCGTTTCCTCATCTTGGAAGATTATATCGAGAAAGATCCCACAGAACTGCTGGAATCTCCCAAAATAGGGCAACATCTTCCGGAAGTTTTAACCGTCAAAGAAATTGACGAACTCATCGGAAGCATCGACCGAAGCACTTGCGAAGGGAAACGTAATTGCGCCATTCTGGAAACACTTTACAGTTGCGGGCTCCGTGTATCTGAACTGTGCAATTTAAAGTTCTCCGACCTTTATCTAAAAGAACGTTTTATCAGAGTGGAAGGAAAAGGAAATAAGCAACGATTGGTGCCGATATCTTCCCGCGCAATCGCCGAATTAGAGGAATATTTTTCGATTCGTTCCCAGTTTCCCATCAGGGAAGGATATGAAGATTACGTCTTCATTAGCCGCTTCGGAAAAAACATTTCCCGGATAACTGTCTTTTACATCATCAAACAGCTTGAGAAAAATTCAAACCTGAATAAAGAAATAAGTCCACACACATTCCGACATTCCTTCGCCACTCACTTGCTCGAGGGAGGAGCAAATCTGCGCGCAATCCAATGTATGCTCGGCCATGAAAGCATAGGAACTACAGAAATTTACACACACATCAATAGAAATATGTTACGCAAAGAGATTCTTGAACATCATCCCCGAAACAATCCTGCAAAAAAGTAAGTTAACAGCTCTTACCCTTTTAATTTTTTTTTATCTTCTTTTAAAAAAAAGAGAAGAAAGTATGCTATTCTAATAATAGTTTTTCTTATCTTTGCCTCAAAGATTTGAACGGATTATTCATAAGTAATAAACTTTAAATATTAAGAATCATGATTAAGAAGGTGTATTTGCCCTTAGTGGCATTGTTAGTTTTCGCTCTTTCTTCATGTGGAAAGATGGGCGAATTGTCTGCCGACTATTTCACCACCAATCCTGAAGTATTGGAAGCAGTTGGCGGTAAAGTCCCTGTAACTATTACAGGAAAATTCCCGGAAAAATATTTCAAGAAGAAAGCAATTGTTGAAGTTACTCCGGTATTAAGATGGGATGGAGGCGAAGCAAAAGGCCAGCCTGCAGTATTCCAAGGAGAAAAAGTACAAGGTAACGACCAGACTATTTCATATAAAGCCGGTGGAACTTATACAATGAAAGCTTCTTTCGATTACGTTCCTGAAATGGCAAAATCTGAGCTTTACTTAGATTTTAAAGTAACAAAAGGCAAAAAAGAATACACTATCCCTTCTGTAAAGATCGCCGACGGTGTAATTGCCACTTCTGAACTTCCGACTGTAAATTCAGCAAATCCTGCTTATGCCCCGGACGCATTCCAACGCATCATCAAGCAAGCTAAGGAAGCTCAAATTATGTTCTTGATTCAACAAGCTAACCTTCGTGAAAGCGAATTAAAGTCTGAAGGTATCAAAGATTTCAACAAACAAGTTGTAACAGTTGCCGGTGATACCAAGAATTATAAGCTGAACGACATTACAATTTCTGCATACGCTTCTCCTGATGGTGGTGTAAAATTAAATACCGGATTGGCAGAACGCCGTCAAAATAACACTGAAAGTTATTTGGACAAACAATTAAAGAAAGGTAAAATCGACACAAAAGTCATTGCAGAATACACAGCTCAAGACTGGGAAGGTTTCCAAGAATTGGTATCTAAATCAAATCTGCAAGACAAAGACCTGATTTTGCGTGTTCTTTCTATGTACTCAGATCCTGAACAACGTGAAGCTGAAATCAAGAACATTTCATCTGTATATAAAACTTTGGCTGATGAAATTCTTCCGCAATTACGTCGTGCTCGCTTAACAGCAAACTATGATGTTATCGGACGTAGCGATGAAGAAATCAACGAAGCATTCAATACAGATGCAAGCGTATTGAGCGTAGAGGAATTGTTGTATGCAGCAACCCTGACAAAAGACAACGCTCGCAAAGAAGCCATCTATAAGAAAACAACTGAACTGTATCCGAATGATTCTCGCGCATACAACAACTTAGGTTTGATGGCTTACGTTGCAGGTGACAAAGCTAAAGCTGAAACTTACTTCAAACAAGCTGCAAGCAAAGATGCAAACTCTGCAGAAGCTAACACAAACCTCGGCTTGTGTGAATTGGCAAAAGGCAATGTAGCTGAAGCTGAAACTTATTTGAGCAAATCTACTGGTGCCAACACTGCTAACGAAGCATTGGGTAACTTATACATCAAACAAGGACAATACGACAAAGCCGTTGCAGCATTCGGCAACACGAAGACCAACTCTGCAGCTTTGGCACAGATCCTTACAAAAGATTACAACAAAGCTAAAAACACTTTGAACTCAATTAAGAACCCGGATGCTTATACAGATTATCTGATGGCTATCGTTGGTGCAAGAACAAACAACGCCGACTTGGTTAAAACAAGCATGGACAAAGTTGCACAGAAAGATCCTAATTTGGCAGCACAAGCTGTTAACGACCGTGAGTTCGCTAAATATGCAAATGAAATTCAATAAACATTTTAATTAAAACCAGAGAAAAGGGTGTCCCAACATATCGTTGGGTCACCCTTTTTTTACCTTATTCTAATATGGAAATCCGCAAATATATATTATCACTATTCATCATCATTGGAACAGTTTGCCTATTTTCTTCCTGTGATGAAGAGTCGTTAGACGACAAAGAACAAGACGAAACATCCGAAATTACAGTATCTGCGAATAAAATTAATGCTAAAAGTGCAGGAGGAGATTACTATTTAACAGTAAACTCAGTCGGAAGCATAAGCATCTCCAAAGATGCCAATTGGCTTGAAACTCTCTTCAGTATAGAAAAAAAAGAAAATAATTTCAGAGTGAAGATCGAGAGCAACGACAGCGAGGAAGAGCGCACCGCTATAATCACCCTAAGCGCCAAAAATTGCGAAGATGTGACCATCACGGTCATCCAACAAGGTATTACAGACAGTGACTGCGATCTTTTAAGTTTTTCTCTTCCAAAAGAAACAAACGGACTGAATACAAACTTGACTTTTGATTACGATGCAAGCACATCTACATACTCTGCCATGTACCTTAAATGGATTGAAAGAGATACTCCGGAGATGATGGTTCCTGTATTTAAAACCAATGGAGCAAGAATGACGTTGAACGGCACAGAAGTAATTTCCGGCGAAACAGAAGTTTCTTTCGCCGATGATTTCACGGTCACAGTCGAAGCGAAGGACGGAAACAGCAAAACATACACAATCAGCCTGAACTGTCCCCAAATCAATCGTGAGCTTCCAGTACTCCATTTTAAACCAGCATCTGAAATAGTCAGCAAGGACGATTATGTAGACACTGAAATTGAACTGTACGACAAAACGCCCAGTTCGACAGGAGAAGGCTGGTGGAACAGTGCAGAGCAAGGCACAGTAGAAATGCGCGGAAGAGGTAATTCCACGTGGGGACTGCCCAAAAAACCGTATCGCATAAAATTCCCTGAGAAATTCTCTCCCATAGGTCTTAACCACACAGAGAAAAAAAGCTGGACAATCCTCGCGCAGGACATGGACAAGTCGCTGCTCAGAACACATCTGGCATTTGAATATTCAAGAGAACTTTACAATTCTTCAGAAAATTATCACAGCCCCAATGCTGTACTCTATACCCCCTGCTCTAAATTTATAAATGTATATATTACAGGATGGTACACCAACAGTTCCTCCGGCAACCGCGAATACATGGAAGGAGAATACCTCGGCGTTTACCAAATGAGCGATCAAGTTGAACAAGGCAAGGGCCGCATTGATGTGGAAGACCTCGACGATAAAGACGGAGCCGATCCGGAAAAGATTACAGGAGGCTACGTCATTGAAACCGACCTCCACGAGGGAAACCACTATTCAGCGATGAAAAATATCAAGATGTCGTACAAGTATCCAAAGGATGATGAGTGCGATCCGGCACAATACGAATATATTACGAACTTTATCAACAACGCAGAGGCTCTCCTCTACGACTCTCATTTTAAAGATCCCAACGCGGGATGGCGTAAGTATTTCGATGAAAAAACACTTGCCGACTTCATCATCATCAAGGAACTTGTAGGTGATTATGATGGGTATACCAGCACGTACATGTACAAACGCAGAAACGTCGACAAACTTTTCTTCGGCCCCATATGGGACTGCGACAAGGGATGGGAGAATGACGCTCGTATTCCTCACCCCGAATATCCGACAGCATCCAACCTGATGATATACGCCGGTTTCTGGATGCCGGCATACGTTGAATACGACTGGTTCCAACGTTTGTGGGAAGATGAGGCTTTAAGACAACTCGTAGCCGAGCGTTGGGAATCCAAAAGAGCCAAACTTCTTGCCATTACAGAGCGCGTACTCGATGAAGTCCCGGCATCGATGCCGAAAGCCATTGAAGCAAACTTCACCGTTTGGCCGTTCTATTACCAGTACAGCACCGATGCCAACATGCCGGCTGCTACTTATCCTGAAGAAATAGAGCGGATTCGTCAAATCACATACGACCGCGCAGAGTTACTCGACAGACTTTTTAATCAATAATACACATATGCGGGAAGGATGATTCTGAAAGCCAAAAACTTTCAGAATCACCCTTTTGCTTTTTATATATCGCCCCGCATTTGTATAAAAACATGCAGGAGTTGCAACAAAAAGAATGCGGCCGACCACAAACCACCCGGGATATTTCACGCCAAAATATCTCCAGAATATCTTTTCGCTATAAAGAAATTATCGTACATTCGCACGAAAAGAAATTCAACGATGAGCACCGGTACAAAAAAATATTTCATACTACTGACTACTTTAATATGCCTGTTCTCTTGTGGCAAAAAGACAGATTTCGAATTAACCGGAGAGTTTAACAATTTTCATGACGACTCTATCGTAGTCTTATTCGATGCTCCGTTTACCAAACTCGACACAATCCCCGTAAAAAACGGGAAATTCACCTACAAACTTTCCCCCGATACCATTACTTTATTCCGTCTTATTTCCGAGAGCGGGAAATATATTCCCGTCTTTGCCGACGAGTCATGGAGAGTAAGCCTGAAAGGAACATTCGACGCCCCTGAAATCAGCGGAGAAGGGCCAAACAATGATTACCGGGAATTTCTACAAACCATTTCAAAAGCAGACAACGACAGCATGACGATAGAAAACGAAGCAGAAAAATTCATAACAGCTCATCCCGGTTCTTTTGCTTCGGCCTACATTCTCGATCAATACATCATAAAATCTGCATCCCCGGATACAAAAAAAATATACGACTTGATTTCCCCCCTAAACGGGAACATCAAAGACTGTGTCATTATCAGTTCCATATTAAAAAAAATTCCCCAAAAAGGATACGAATCGAAGAACAACCAGACTGAAGACTATATTAATTACTTCACATACAGAGGACGGGCAAATCAGCCCTTTGCCTGGAATACTGAAACAAGTACATACACCCTTATAAACTTTTGGGCAAGTTGGGACCAGAAAAGCATTGCCATACGCGATTCCATATCCAACATTCCCAAAGATTTACACGAAAATGACATCAGAATAATAAATATATCGCTTGATTTACAAAAGGATGCTTGGCTGAAAGCATGCAAAGAAGATACTCCGCAATGGTTCGAAGCCTGCGATTTCGAAGGATGGACAACCCCTATCATAACCAACAACAAAATACAAAAAATCCCAACCAATATCCTGATAAACCGAAGCCGGAAAATCATTGCCACCGACTTGTTCGGACAAGAACTTTTTGAGAAGATAAGACAATTAAAAAACTAATCGCAAAAGATTCTAAAGTTTAACCTTAAATGCTAATCAAACTATTCGGGGCGGCAGTTCAAGGAATTGACGCCACCATCATAACAATCGAAGTAAACTGCTCTCGCGGAATAAAATTTTTCCTTGTCGGTTTACCCGACTCGGCTGTAAAAGAGAGCCACGAACGCATTGTCTCTGCACTGCAAGTCAACGGCCACAAGTTTCCCACATGCCAGATCGTCGTAAACATGGCACCGGCTGACATCCGAAAAGAAGGTTCGGCCTACGACCTCCCGCTAGCTATCGGTATACTGGCCGCCACCGGAAGCATCGTTCCCGACAAACTTTCACGTTATCTCATCGTAGGAGAGTTAGGACTCGACGGCCACTTACAGCCCATCAAAGGCGCTCTTCCCATGGCCATAACCGCAAGAAATGCAAAACTTGACGGCATCATTCTCCCGGCACAAAACGCCCGGGAAGCCGCAGTCGTCAATAATCTGCAAGTATATGGTGTGGACAACATTACAGAAGTTATCAATTTTTTAAACGGAGAACAAGCACTCGAACCGACAACCGTTGATACACGTGCTGAATTTTACCGAAACCAAATTGTTTTTCCATTCGACTTTTCCGACGTAAAAGGCCAAGAAAATGTAAAACGTGCCCTTGAGGTTGCGGCCGCCGGAGGGCACAATGTCATCATGATCGGAGCTCCGGGTAGCGGCAAATCAATGATGGCCAAACGGCTTCCCGGAATTCTTCCGCCCCTGACTTTGGCAGAAAGCCTGGAAACAACAAAGATACACTCGGTTGCCGGAAAGCTCGGGAAAAACACTTCACTTATAGCCACTCGTCCATTCAGGAGCCCGCACCACACCATCTCTCAGGTTGCAATGGTTGGAGGAGGAGCAAGCCCTCAACCGGGAGAAATCAGCTTGGCACACAACGGTGTCCTTTTCCTCGATGAACTGCCGGAATTCAATCGGAGCGTTCTCGAAGTATTACGCCAACCGTTAGAGGACAGACACATCACAATATCCCGGGCAAAATATTCTTTAGACTATCCCGCCGGATTCATGCTCGTGGCATCCATGAATCCTTGTCCGTGCGGATACTACAATCACCCCACACGAAAATGTGTATGCAACCCGGGACAAGTGCAACGCTACCTCAACAAGATCTCCGGTCCACTGCTTGACCGCATCGACATCCAGGTAGAAATTGTACCCGTTCCCTTCGAGAAATTATCAGAACAACGCCCCGGAGAATCCAGCGCAACGATTCGCGAGCGTGTCATCCGCGCCAGAAAAATTCAGTCCGAGCGGTTCTCCAACCACCCGGAAACTTACTGTAACGCACAAATGACGCCGCAAATGCTCGCAAAGTACGCATCGCTCGATGAAAAATGTCTCGCCCTTTTACGCAATGCAATGACACGTTTAAATCTTTCGGCGCGTGCCTACGACCGCATACTCAAGGTTGCCCGTACAATTGCCGACCTTGAGGGTGAAGAAAGAATCTCAACATCTCACCTGACAGAAGCAATCAGTTACCGCAACTTAGACCGCGCAAATTGGGCAGGATAAAGTATGTTTTCACACCATACAATATATTTTTTCCATGAAAACCCTTACCTTTGCATAAAGGTATCAGAATAATAAAACACAATCAAACAGATATATGGAAAAAAAATTCAAGCGAACCACTGTCACATCGGCATTGCCATACGCTAACGGCCCGGTACATATCGGGCACCTCGCCGGGGTTTATGTCCCGGCAGATATTTATGTACGCTATCTGCGCCTGAAAAAAGAAGACGTAATCTTCATCGGAGGTTCCGACGAGCACGGAGTTCCCATTACCATTCGCGCCAGAAAAGAAGGTGTCACACCGCAAGATATCGTAGACCGCTACCACACGCTGATCAAAGATTCATTCAAGGAATTTGGCATTTCATTCGATGTTTACGGACGGACAAGCTCTCCCATACACCATGAAACGGCTTCCCAATTCTTCCGTACACTCTATGAAAAAGGAGAATTCATTGAGAAAACATCCGAACAATATTACGACGAAGAAGCACATACGTTCCTTGCCGACCGTTATATCACCGGGGAATGTCCTCACTGCCATGCAGAAGGGGCATACGGAGACCAGTGTGAAAAATGCGGAAGTACGCTCTCTCCTACCGAACTGATCAACCCCAAAAGTGCCATCAGTGGAAGTAAGCCCGTGATGAAAAAAACGAAACACTGGTATTTGCCTCTCGACAAACACGAAGGCTGGCTGCGCAAATGGATTCTGGAAGACCACAAGGAATGGCGCCCTAACGTGTACGGACAATGCAAAAGCTGGCTGGATATGGGACTGCAACCACGCGCCGTCAGCCGAGATCTGGACTGGGGTATCCCCGTTCCCGTAGAAGGAGCTGAAGGGAAAGTGCTGTATGTATGGTTCGATGCCCCCATCGGATATATTTCAAATACCAAAGAATTGCTTCCCGACTCATGGGAAAAATGGTGGAAAGATCCGGAAACACGATTGGTTCACTTCATCGGGAAAGACAATATCGTGTTCCATTGCATCGTCTTCCCTGCCATGCTGAAAGCAGAAGGCAGTTACATTCTTCCCGACAATGTTCCAGCAAATGAATTCCTCAACCTCGAAGGCGATAAGATTTCTACCTCCCGCAACTGGGCTGTATGGTTGCATGAATACCTGCATGACTTCCCCGGGAAACAAGATGTCCTGCGGTATGTACTCACAGCAAATGCTCCGGAAACCAAAGACAACGATTTTACATGGAAAGATTTCCAAGCACGCAACAACAACGAACTGGTTGCTGTCTACGGGAACTTCGTGAACCGGGCATTGGTACTTACAGGAAAATACTTTGACAATAAAGTCCCTACCTGCGGAGAACTGACGGAATACGATCGGGAAACACTTAAAGAATTTGCCAATGTAAAAGCAGAAGTTGAACGGTTATTGGACACCTTCAAGTTCCGAGACGCACAAAAAGAAGTCATGAACCTGGCACGTATTGGCAATAAATACCTGGCCGATACTGAACCTTGGAAGCTTGCAAAAACAGACATGCCCCGTGTAGCAACCATATTGAACATTTCCTTGCAACTGGTTGCCAACTTAGCCATCGCATTCGAACCGTTCCTTCCGTTCAGTTCAAAGAAGCTACGCGACATGCTTAACATAACGAGTTTCGACTGGGAACAGCTGGGACGTATTGACCTACTTGCAACGGGACATCAGTTAAACAAAGCAGAATTATTATTCGAAAAGATTGAAGACAGCGCTATTGAAGCACAAGTACAGAAATTGCTGGACACAAAAAAAGCCAACGAAGCCACAAGTCATACTGCCAACCCGGTAAAAGAAACGATCGAGTTCGATACGTTTGAGAAACTGGACATCCGTGTTGGCACAATCCTGGAGTGTCAGAAAGTGCCAAAAGCCGATAAATTATTACAATTTAAAATCGACGACGGCTTGGGCACCCGAACCATTGTTAGCGGAATAGCGAAACATTACCGCCCGGAAGAGCTGACAGGCAAACAAATTTGTTTCATCGCAAATCTGGCTCCCCGCAAGCTTAAGGGTATCGTCTCCGAAGGAATGATCCTCAGTGCCGAGAACTCCGATGGGACTCTTTCCGTAATCATGCCTCAAAAAGAAGTCAAACCAGGCAGTGAAGTGAAATAACTCTAAAAAAACAATGGCAGAACAATCGCTCAAAGACCGGACAGCAAAAGGTTTGTTTTGGGGCGGTATCAGCAACAGTATCCAACAGGCTCTGAACCTGATATTCGGCATTTTCCTGGCACGCCTGCTGAATGATTCCGATTATGGAATGGTAGGCATGCTTACAATCTTTTCTTTAATAGCCGGTTCGCTGCAAGAGAGTGGTTTCATTGCTGCCCTTGTAAACAAAAAAAACATAAAGCACGAAGACTATAATGCCGTGTTCTGGTTCTGTTCCGGCATAAGCCTCGTGCTTTATGTTCTGCTTTATGCGTGTGCCCCGCTCATCGCTGCGTTCTACGGCAACGACGAACTGACACCTTTGGCGCGTTATACATTTATAGGTTTCTTCATTTCCAGTTTGGGAATTACGCACAGTGCTTTCCTCTTTCGAAATTTGATGGTAAAACAGCGTGCAATTTCTTACATCATTGCATTAATCGTCTCCGGTACATCCGGCATCATCCTTGCCTACAACGGCTTTTCTTATTGGGGAATTGCCACGCAAAACCTGATTTACATCCTCATCACCAATGGTTGTTTCTGGTATTTTTCAAAATGGCGTCCCTCCTTCCATTTCGATTTTTCTCCCCTGAAGAGTATGATCGGATTCAGTTCAAAGCTGTTGCTTACCAACATATTCTGTCATATAAACAACAATATATTCTCAATTATTTTAGGGAAATATTACTCGGAAAAGGAAGTCGGACAGTTCAATCAGGCAAACAAATGGAACTACATCGGGCACTCTTTCATTACCGGCATGGTAAACAATGTGGCACAGCCTGTATTTTCTCATATAACCGACGATAGGCTCCGACAGCAAAGGGCTTTTCGAAAACTCCTGCGCTTCACGTCATTTATTTCTTTCCCCGCCATGTTCGGGATTTCTCTTATCGCTCCGGAAATGATAACCATTGCAATCACGGACAAATGGCTCCCCAGTGCCCACATCTTGCAAATCCTTGCAATAGGAGGAGCATTTCTTCCTATTGCCACACTTTACTCGAACTTGCTCATCAGCAAAGGCAAGTCCGACATTTACATGTGGAATACAATCTTATTAGGGACCTTGCAACTTATCGTCATGTTCCTCCTCAATGGTTACGGAATCCGGGCAATGTTACTCGTATATATTTCAATCAATATTTTATGGCTCCTCGTATGGCACTATTTTGTTCAGAAGGAAATTGATTATTCACTTTCAAATGCTTCCAAAGACATACTCCCCTTTGCCGGGATTGCCCTGCTTACGATGCTCGTCACATCCTATGCTACGCAAAGTATTGTCAATATATATTTATTGATTGTCCTCAAGATTCTCATTGCTGCCGCTGTTTACATAACAATCATGTGGGCAACCCGCTCGAAGATTTTCAAGGAATGTATCCAATACCTTCGCCACAAATCCGATTAAAGATCACGGCCTTTTTGCACAATCGTCAAGGGGATATTGCCCAAACGTGCGGCCAAATCCGAAAAAGAACTCTGAAAAGAGCCGTATATCTTTCGGGTATGCGACAAAGTGTACATGTCGATTATTCCATCTTGTATGCCCGATACCGTACCTCTGTCGGCAATGTTTTCGGAGCATAACAAAATATTCCCGTAACGTTTCCTCATTTGGGATTTCACTTCTTCCGAATCCGTCGCCAGAAATATGCGCAAATCCTTACATGAACTCCGTTCCGCATCAAGATATTCATAGAATGCCGACATCGGACTGTTCTCGATGGATGCTGCATGATCCGTACGACGGATGTGTACTCCGACCGTATATCCGGAAAAATTGTCGCACCGCCGTTTTATTTTCTCTTCAATCTTATCTACCGGACGAAACAGTTCCCGCAATAAATCATCCCCGAAAGGATAAAACTCTGTATAGGAAGCCATATAAACACGACCGCCGGATACCCAACCGGGAAAATCAAACTTACAATCGCGCAACGAGGTGATATTACGTTCATAAAGGCATGAATCGAAAAGAAGTTTCTGAAACAGGCGCGGGATGCCCAGGTTCTTCATGCGCGGCCTGCCAAACAAGATATAATCTTTCCACGCCGCGTCACGCAAAACGACATTATCCAGCAAGACGAAAGGCTTGAACAACTTACAGAAACAGGCATTCAATGCCCAATCGCAAAGCCAAATTATTTCCAGTTCAACGCCGGCCTTTCTTGTCAGACTCACAGCCGATGCAATCGAACGCATACGGTTGCCAAGTCCCCCGACCGGAACAAACAACAATTTCCGTTTCATGTTTCCCAATGCAAATACCATCATTCGTTTTGCAAAATAAATAACTTCATTCCAAAATCATTACTTTTGCAGTAAAAATATAATCCGTGACACCATGAACGAATGCCCGAATCCACAAGGAAGCGTATCGATAGTTGTCTGCACCTACAACGGGGCAAAATATCTTCGCCCGCAGCTCGAATCGATACTCGCGCAGACATATTCCATCCACGAATTAATCATTCAGGACGATTGCTCCTCTGACGGCACGGATGTTATCGCCAAAGAATACGCCGAGCGCTACCCCTTCGTACATTTCTTTCCCAATAACACAAACAAAGGAGTGAACGAAAATTTTTTCTCGGCCATCGCCCGTGCCTCCGGAGAATACATTGCCATTGCCGATCAGGACGATATTTGGGAACCAAATAAAATCGCGTTACAAATAAAACATATCGGAAACCATTTGATGTGCGCGGTGCGAAGTGAACCATTCTCCGAAGACGGTTCCCCGATACGCATAGACAAACGCCAGCCGAACTGCCATCTTTTACGGATGCTTTACGTGGGAGGCATCCTGCCCGGCCACTGCCTTCTGTTCCGGCGAACACTGTTAGACAAACTCCCCGACCTATCGGATTTCACCGCATACCGTTGTTATGACATTATCCTGTCGATAACAGCTGCCGCATTCGACGACATCGTTTACATAAACACAACGATGGTGCACCAACGACGATACAAACAAGCCGCCACATATACCCCGCCATCCAACAACCGGAAATCGTTATCCAATATTATCCGTCAAGGGTGGCTGTCCATCCAATTGTATCGCGAGTTAATACCCGTCATCAGAGAACGGTTCAAACATACGCTTCTTTTTCTCGAACAGATACATTCTTCTTCACAAAACCTGAAGGACGCCATCCGCATGTGCCACCTTCAATCGTCGACCTCTTTCCGGGATACCCTCAGACTTTCCCTGTTCTGCCTGAAACATAAAAGCAAATTGTTTTATTCCAATGAAGGGAAAGGACTCTTACTGTCCCTACGGGCATTATACTTTCCCATATCATCTGCCATATACTTCCGCATGTTCAGCCGGAAACATAAGTTTTAACCGTGAAATTCCTCATTTCTCCCGGACTTTATTACCTTTGCATAAAGAAGGGAAAAAGCATGAGAAAGAACGTTGCAATCATATTGGCAGGTGGAATAGGCAGTCGTCTGGGACTCTCTACGCCGAAACAGTTTTTCAAAGTCGCCGGGAAGATGGTTGTAGAACATACCATTGATGTATTCGAAAGAAATGCGTCTATCCATGAAATCGCAATCGTGTCAAATCCGTTTTATATCGCCGAATTTGAAAACCTGATACTCAAAAACGGCTGGAAGAAAGTAAAGAAAATACTGAAAGGCGGCAAAGAGCGATACGAATCAAGCCTGTCGGCCATTGCGGCCTACGGCGCGGAAGCGAACATAAACCTGATATTTCACGATGCCGTACGCCCTTTGGTCAGCCAAAGAATCGTCAATGATGTTGTCAATGCCCTGGAATCATACAATGCAATAGACGTGGCTCTTCCTTCAGCCGACACAATCATAGAAGTGAAAGGCGATTTTATCCGGGAAATACCCGACCGCTCATCCTTGAAACGCGGGCAAACCCCGCAGGCATTCTCCCTCGAAATCATACGGGAAGCATACGAAATAGCTCTCAAAGATCCGGATTTTAAAGTCACGGACGACTGCGGAGTGGTGAAAAAATATCTCCCCGATGTCCCTATTTACGTAGTACAAGGCGAGGAAAGCAACATGAAACTTACCTATAAGGAAGACACTTATCTGCTTGATAAATTCTTTCAGTTGCGTAAAAGCGACCTTTCCGGCGAAGTAATAGACCTCAATACATTAAGAAACAAAACTGCCGTTATTTTCGGAGGGAGCTATGGAATCGGCGCAGAAATTGCCCACAGGCTGAACGATGCCGGCGTTAATGTATACAACTTCTCCCGCAGCCTCAACCACACAGATGTGGGAGACCGTCAGGCTATCTCGGCAGCACTCAGGGAAGTGCACGAGAAGGAGAAACACATAGATTACATTATCAACACTGCAGGAAAACTGGATAAGGAACCGTTGATGGCAACGACTTATGAAACCATCGTCGAAACAGTACAGACCAACTACATGGGAACAGTCAACGTTTCGCTGGAAGCTTATCCGTACCTGAAGGAAAGCAAAGGGAAATTATTGTTTTTTACCTCCAGTTCCTATACACGCGGAAGAGCATTCTACAGCATCTATTCTTCCACAAAAGCGGCCATTGTCAACTTTGTTCAGGCCATTGCACAGGAATGGGAAGGCACGGGCATCTGCGTAAACTGCATCAATCCGGAACGAACAAAGACGCCCATGAGAGTACGCAATTTCGGGAACGAACCGGAAGATACTCTTCTTTCTGCAGAGGAAGTAGCCCAAGCAACGTTGAAAGTGCTGGTTTCCGATTATACCGGTCAAGTAATCGATGTCAAGAAAAAACATTATGAATAATCTTTTTCTCGAAGAATACAAAAAAAAGAATCTGAGAACCTGCCAATTAAAGCAGTTGACCATTCTGGAAGAAATCGATCGGATTTGTAAACGACACGACATTCCATATTGGTTAGACGGAGGAACGCTCCTGGGGGCCGTGCGCCATCAGGGATTTATCCCCTGGGACGATGACATAGACATCGCCATGCGCGCCAAAGACTTGCAGCGCTTCATCCGAATCGCTCCGGCAGAATTAAGCAACGAGCTTTTTCTCCAGACACCGGAAAGCGATCCAAGCCACAGAGAGCCGATTATCAAGATACGAAACCTCAACTCCCTATATATCGAAAGCGGCGATGATTTCAGCGAAACGTACCAGAAAGGGTTATTCGTCGACATTTTTCCTTTCGTCGATTATCCGGACATTCCCCGGTCATGGGTTAAACATTTGGCCAAAGGCATCTCCGTGAGTTATTCCGTGCTCCACAAAGCACATTACTATTCGCCCAGAGCTTTTGCCGAATTTTTCTGGTTCGGATTTAAATATGCCGCCTGCCGAACAATATGGAATATCCTTTCTTTCATACGTCCCAAGAAGACGTTTATCTCAAACATCCCGATCAACAACGGATACGGCATCATGCATCGAAAAGATTCTCTCTTTCCATTGGGTGAAATCGCCTTCGAAGGAAAAATGTTTTCCGCGCCCTGTAATCCGGACAAATACCTGAAAGATCTTTATAAGAACTACATGAACATTCCCCCGGAAGACAAGAGAAAAATACATGCCGTATATATTCATCCGGAATTAATCAAACGCTAAAGCCATGAAGCCCGCACTTGTAGATGTTTCTGTCCTGATTTTGTTCTTCAACCGTCCCAATCAACTGCGTCAAGTATTCGGACAGGTAAAAGAAGCACGCCCCTCACGTTTGTTCCTATATCAGGACGGACCGAGAGACGAACGGGATTTACCTGGCATAGAGACCTGCAGGCGGATTACGGAAGAAATCGATTGGGAATGTGAAGTACACCGCAACTACCAGCAGAACAACAGCGGCTGCGACCCTTCCAATTACCTTGCACAGAAATGGGCATTCTCACTTACCGACAAATGCATCGTCTTCGAAGACGACAGCATCCCGTCCGTTAGTTTCTTTCGCTTCTGTAAAGAGATGCTCGACCGCTACGAAAACGATACCCGCATCAGCATGATTGCCGGTTTCAATAACGAAGAAATTACCAAAGACGTGGCAAGCGATTATTTCTTTGCCTCCACCTTTTCCATTTGGGGATGGGCCAGCTGGCGCAGAGTAATCGACCTTTGGGATGAAACATACGCATTCCTTAACGACAAGCCATCGCTGTTTTTATTAAAGAACCTGATAAACGAACGGAAATACAGGCGCGATTTCCTCCCAATGTGCCGTTCGCATCACGAAAGCGGAAAGGCGTTTTACGAAACAATTTTCCAAGCTTCGATCTTCCTAAACTCGGGATTGAGCATTGTCCCCGCAAAGAATATGATAACCAATCTCGGTGCAACGGACTCTTCAACCCATTTCTCCGGTACAATCCGCACCATGCCGCGCGAATACCGCCGCATATTCACGATGAAACGTTACGAAATGGATTTTCCCATACGCCATCCCCGTTATGTCATCGAGCACACGCTTTATAAAAACAGGGTATATCGGATTATGGGGTGGCGCCATCCGCTCATAAAAATATGCCGTTCCTTCGAGGAACTCCTGCTGAACCTGCGCTACGGAAATTTCAAAACCATAGGGAAAGCTATCGGGAACCGTATCAGAATATGGGCAGGAAAGAGACAATACCGGTAATTTCCCAAAAGAAAAAAACGAATTAAAACAAAGAATCAACTGCCAAAAGAAGAAAAAAACGTAACTTTACAAAAACTTTTACCCGAGCATGAGAGTATTGATGATCAACACTTCCGAACGGATAGGAGGTGCGGCTATTGCAGCCAACCGGCTTATGGAAGCACTAAAAGACAACGGAATAAAAGCCAAAATGTTAGTGCGAGACAAACAAACCGATAATGTAACAGTCGTAGCCTTACGAAAGTCGTGGCTGAGAATCTGGCAATTCGTATGGGAAAGAATCGTAATATGGCGCGAAAACCGGTTTAAGAAACACAACCTTTTTGCCGTAGATATTGCCAATACGGGCACAGACATCACATTATTGCCCGAGTTCAAGCAAGCGGATGTTATCCACCTGCATTGGATAAACCAGGGAATGCTCTCGCTGAAGAACCTGCAACAAATATTCAACTCTAACAAACCTATCGTCTGGACACTTCACGATATGTGGCCGATTACCGGCATCTGCCACTATGCAAACGACTGTACCCGCTATACAACTCAATGTTTCAGTTGCCCGTTGCTGTATAAAAGTTTTCAAAAAGATTTATCTTATCGTACCTTTAGAAAGAAACAACTTCTTTATAAGAATGCAAACATCACATTCGTGGCCTGCAGTCAATGGTTGGAAAATCTGGCACGACAAAGCGCACTAATGAAGGGACAGGAGATTACCAATATCCCCAATCCCATCAAAACAAACTTATTCCGCCCGCAAAACAAGGCTTTCACCCGCCGGAAACTTAACCTTCCGACCGATAAAAAACTGCTGCTTTTCAGTTCCGTGAAAATCACGGATAAACGAAAAGGCATAAGCTACCTGATCGAAGCCTGTAAAATCTTGAAAGAGACACACCCCGAGTTTTGCAACGACTTAGGCATTATCATCGTAGGAAAAGAGTCGCAACAGTACAAAGACTTCTTCCCCTTTCCCATCTTTTGCATAGACTATACCAGCAACGAACATGCACTGGTTGATCTGTACAACGCGGCCGATGTTTTTGTCAGCCCTTCCATTCAGGACAATTTACCCAATACGATAGTAGAAGCCATGTCATGCGGTATACCCTGCATCGGCTTCAATACCGGAGGAATCCCGCAAATGATCGACCATTTGCATAACGGTTATGTGGCACAGCACAAATCATCTGAAGATTTGGCCAACGGCATTTACTGGTCTCTTGCCGAAAGCAACTATAAAACATTAAGCGAAGAAGCACGGAGAAAAGCAGTCGGCACATATTCCGAAGGCACCATTGCCATGAAATATATCCGCATTTACAATCAAATAACAGGGAATTATGCGTAATCCACACCGACTACATCCAAAATTCTCTATCATCACCATAACGTATAACGCCGGGAATGTTCTGGAAGATACGATTCAAAGTGTTATAACGCAGACGTATAAAAACATAGAATATATCATCGTTGATGGAAAATCAAACGATAATACCCTTTCTATCATCGAACAATATAAAAATCACATCACCACAATCATAAGTGAACCCGACAACGGGCTGTACGATGCAATGAATAAAGGCTTGCGACTGGCCACGGGAGACTACTTGTGTTTTCTGAATGCAGGCGATGAATTGCACGAGGATGATACCTTACAACAGATGGTCCATTCGCTTACGGAAGCGGAACTTCCCGATGTCATATACGGTGAAACAGCGATAGTCGACGCGGAAGAACATTTCCTACACATGCGCCGTCTGTCTCCTCCCGAGAATCTTTCTTGGAAAAGTTTCCGGAACGGGATGCTGGTATGTCACCAGGCTTTTTTCGCAAAACGGGAACTGGCTCCGGAGTATGACCTGCGTTATCGTTTTTCAGCCGACTTCGACTGGTGCATCCGCGTCATGAAAAGAAGCAAAACATTGCATCATTCTCATCTGATCCTCATCGACTACCTGAACGAAGGACTAACTACCCGTAACCATTGGGCCTCACTTTTTGAGCGGTTCTCTATCATGTGCAAATATTACGGATGCCTTCCGACAATTATCCGCCACATCGGGTTCCTGTTCCGATCGATAACAAAACCATAAATTATAATAACATGAAACTACGAACATTTCTATTTCTAACCGCAATCATTTCGATAAGCAACTTATCGGAATACTGCCATGCCGACACTGTCGGGATAAAAACATCCATTCCTCCCGCGGTGTATAAATCAGAAAACGGGCCGACACAACGCGTATGGATAAGTCTTTCCTGTGAAAAAAGCCCGGGAGAGGCTAAAGTATGTTTAGGAGATTCCCAAAAAACGATACAACTCACAGAGGGAGAGAACAGCTTCTTTATCGATATTCCCGCAGTTGAAACAGAAAAAGCACTGCAGCTAACCATAAAAGGGAGCCATTCTTTCTCCGCATCAAAGGAAGTCATTGTGACCCCTGTTCGCCACTGGCAGATGAATTTGGTGCAACATACACATACAGACATCGGCTATACACGCTCACAGATGGAAATCCTGGCAGAACATCTTCGCTATATAGATTATGCTTTGGACTATTGTGATGCGACGGACAACTACCCGGAGGAAGCAAAATTTCGTTGGACATGCGAAGTTTCATGGCCGGTAAACGAATACTTGAAGAACCGTCCCGAAAAACAAATATCCCGTCTTAAACAACGTGTAAAAGAAGGAAGAATCGAATTGGCCGCAATGTATCTAAACTTCGACGAGCTTCCTGACGAACAAACACTGGCAGCTTCTCTGGCACCTCTCAAGCAATTCAAAGAAGAAGAACTGCCTACAGAAGTTGCCATGCAGGATGATGTTAACGGAATCGGCTGGTGCTTCAGCGAGTTTTTCCCCGATGCAGGCATCAAATACCTGAATATGGGAACTCACGGGCACCGCGCGTTAATCTGCTTCGACAAGCCCACTGTATTCTGGTGGCAGTCGCCTTCCGGGAAAAAGATACTGGCATATCGGGCCGAACATTATAACCAGGGAAACTTCTTCGGCATACAGAATACCGAAGACTTCGCCTCCTTCGAGAAGAATGTATTAAATTATTTGGATCAGTTGGCCGCAAAAGATTATCCCTACGACATCTGCGTGGCACAACATTCCGGATATTTTACAGACAACGCACCTCCTTCAACCAAAAGCTGTGAGATGGTGAAACGCTGGAATGAAAAGTATGAATGGCCTAAATTACGAACAGCCGTTGTTTCGGAATTCTTCAAAACCATAGAAAAAGATTATGCCGACCGCATACAAACAATACGAGGAGCCTGGCCGGACTGGTGGACAGACGGCTTTGCTTCCGGCGCACGGGAAGCGGCAATATCCCGCATCACTCATTCAAACATCATCGCCAATCAGGCCGGACTTGCTTTTGCTAAAATATTAGGTTCCGATCTTCCACAAGACGTGAACCGGAAAATCGATGAAATAAACGACGCCCTGTTGTTTTATGATGAGCACACATTCGGACACAGCGAGAGTGTTCGCAACCCATACGGGCTGGAGACTTGGGAACAACGCTCCCTGAAACAATCGTATGCGTGGGAAGCTTACCGCCATACCAGCCTTTTGGGCGAAACCGTCATGGGGCAGCTTCAAGAATTTATTCCACGAAACAGCGTACCGACCATTACGGTCTTTAATGCACTCAACTGGCCGTATAAAGGCATAACAAAGGTATATATCGACCATCAACTGCTGCCGATAGATAAAGATTTCGAAATCGTTGACGCACATGGAAACGTTGTTCCGGCACAAGCCGGGGAAAGCCGTTCTGACGGGACGTATTGGTATCTGCATGTCAACGATGTTCCGGCGTTGGGATTCTGGCAGTATTACATTCACGTAAAAGATAAACCGGCTAAACAAAAAACCACATCCGAAACAATTCCCGACACACATGTTGAAAACACATGGTATTCCATCGACTTTAACATCGAAAAAGGTACGATAGAAAAACTCATCGACAAGGAACTGAATTGCCAGCTGCTGACAGAAAACGCCGAATGGGAAATGGGTGAATTTATCTATGAAACGGCCGACAGCCGCCATCCGATGGAACAATACCGCGCGCCACAGTTTACACGCCGACGCCCGGAAAAGATCCGGTTTGAGCGATATGAGAAAGGAAACATATGGGACACTTACCGATTCAGAGGCGAGACCGTGGCCGGAAGAGAGGCAAACAATCTGATGATAGAGTACCGCATTTACAACACAGAAAAGAAAATCGAAGTGGTTTACCGCCTAAAAAAGAAAGCAATCACCGATCCGGAAGCTGTATACATTGCCTTCCCTTATGAGGTGGAACAAGGAAAAATTTTCCTGGATGTACCGGGAGGCACCATAGAAGCCGGAGTCGACCAGATAAAAGGCTCGTCGAACGACTGGTACACCGTGCAGAACTTTGCTACGGCACGCAACGACAAGATGCAGATTATTACCGGGAGCCAGGAGATTCCCCTGATGCAATTTGGTGCAATCAACACCGGACGATACCAGGCCGGAGCCGTTCCCCAAAGCACAAACATGTATTCCTGGCCTATGAACAACTACTGGGTTACCAATTTCAATGCCGACCAAATGGGTGAATTGCAATGGAGTTATTTCATAACTTCCACGGCCGACAACTCTACCCAATACGCCACACGATTTGCATGGACAAACCGTATCCCGTTACTCACGCGGGTACTTCCTGCCGGAGAAGAGCCGGGACCGCACACCGTAGCAGGAACTTCTTTACTGAACATCGAAGCGGATAATCTTTTATTGGTGAGCATGAAACCTGTAGAAGGCGAAAATGCAATCTTGCTTCAACTGCGCGAGATAGGAGGAAAGGAAACGAAATTCTCCGCAGAATCCAACAATGTTCGGATAACAAAAGCAACCGTATGCGATGCCACAGGGACGCCCATTTCCAAAGAGAAAAACATTTCATTCAAACCCTGGGAAAATAAATTCATAAAACTGAGCTGGAAAGAATAAATACCCCACGAAAAAACGAGCCCGACGCTCCGTTGCTTTAACGGAAAGTCGGGCTCGTTTCGTTTATAACGTCTTATTGTTTTAAGATTAATTCCTCCTTCTTCGCAAAGAAACAAACAATACATAAACCGCTCCCACAAGCAAAAGTCCCAATGCACAAAAAGCAATTGTTTCCGTCGCATGCAAAGAGTCGGGATCAAACGTGAAGAGAATGGTATGTTCTCCTGCAGGGATATGCATGGCACGCAGCACATAATCGGCACGTCCATGCGGAACTTCTTCCCCATCAATAAACGACTTCCAACCCGGATAATATATTTCCGAGAAGACAGCAAGTGCCCCTTCCGGCGAGTTTACCTGCGCATCATAAGCCAAAGCATTCGGAGCATACGATGTCATAACGATTGTGTTCAGACTGTCGGCGGAAGCATTTCCCATAACCTGCTCGAACTTTTTATCGGCCACTGCCATATCCCGAGGATTCATATTATGAAGCGATGCGATTTCTTCGTTCGCGTTTTCCACATATCGTACTGAATTGACAAACCAGGCATTCCCGAAAGCATAAGGATTCTTTACGGGCAAAGTCTCCCCGCCCTGCAACGGAAGAATCAGATAACGGGTATTCAGCATATTCAACACCGGGAAGGATGACGGATCGGTTTTCGACATGTCACCGCCTCCGTCGGCCAGTTGTTCATAAACAGTCTTCATCTCTTCCCGAATATGTTCTTCTATCAGTTCCTGATACCTGCGAAGTTTTGCAGCGTGATAGCCGCCGATGCTTTTATGCCAATACGATGTGTTATTCTCATTAAACGTGTCGCTTGCCATATTCAATACGCGGTAATCGAGCGATTTATCCTGAAGAATTTGTTTATCGGTCTCGGAAGGTTGCAGGAAAGGCTGGTATTGTGTACCATCGGCAACGAATTGTTCATCATACAAATACCGTTTGTTTACCGACCACATATCCGCCAGACAAAGCACAGCCAGCAGGACTACCGTATGAACGGCCTTCAACTTTCCTTTGACATATAGCCACAACAACGCAACTCCCACAAGGATGATTCCCAAACTTCTCCACGCGTCGGCCGTAAAAATCGCAATACGCATGCTCTCAAGATTCGCAAGAATAGAGGCAAGATATTCGCTTGGTATTGCATTTTGCAGGGCTTGTAATTCCATAGACGACACATACGACGAGAAAAAGAAACGCGGCGCCACAGCAAAAAGAAAAGCCAATCCACCTGTCAGGACGAACGAAGTAATCGTCGCCTTACGGTGTTCTTTCAGCACAGACGGGCGTTCTATCACTTCCTTCAAAGCCATTACAGCAAGCAAAGGAATGGTAAATTCTGCAATAACCAATATGGAAGATACAGCACGGAACTTGCTGTACATTGGAATATAATCAATAAAGAAATCGGTAAAGCCCATGAAGTTTTTTCCCCAGGACAACAGAATGGAAAGGATCGTAGCGGCGAAAAGCGCCCACTTCATTGCCCCCTTTACAATAAACAGTCCCAACACAAACAGGAAAACAACAAAAGCACCTACATAAACAGGGCCGGAAGTTCCCGGCTGTTCACCCCAATATTGCCCCAATTGGCTGTAAAGATTCATATAAGTCGGATCGGCCTTTTCCATCGCCCGCTCATTTCTTGCCAAAGGAACAGAAGCGCCTCCTTTTACATTTGGCACCATGAGCGAAAAAGTTTCCCCTATTCCGTAACTCCATTGAGTGATATAACTGCGTTCCAAGCCGCTGTCTGTCTGGTCGGCTGAATTCGCTTTCACCAACTCACTTTTACCACGCATGCTTTCCTTGCTGTACTGATACGTGTGGTAAATATTCGACAAGTTGATACATACGCCCAATAATCCCGCAGCAATGAGCACGCCCGTTGCCTTAAAAAAACGGGGCAACTGTTTCTCTTTCCAGGCCGATACACCATAAGCCACCACCATAAACAACATGACGAACAAGAAATAATAACTCATCTGAAGGTGGTTAGAAACAATCTGCAAGGCAGTAAACAATGCTGTCACAAGGCCTCCTTGCAAAAACTTTCCCCGATATATCCAGACCATACCGGCAATCGTTGGCGGAATGTATGCCAACGTAACCAGTTTCCAAATGTGTCCGGCAGCTATAATGATAAAGAAGTATGAAGAGAAAGCCCAGATAATCGCTCCCAAAGCTGCAAGCCATACACGAAAATTAAATGCGCGAAGCAACATATAGAAACCCAGCAACAAGACAAAGACATACCACACATAGGTAGGAAGAAACAAATGATATACATTCTGTATCCACTTCAAAGCTGTAGTCGACTCGTAACTTGGCGAGATCTGATAGGTAGGCATTCCGCCAAACAAGGCATTTGTCCAACGGGTAGGTTCCCCCGTTTCCTTGTAAAACTCCGCAGCTTCATGCCCGGCCCCGATACCGCCTATGGAATCATGCTGCGCCAAAATACGTCCTTCGGTTACGGCAGGACAGAAATAAATGAAGGAAATGATTGCAAAAAGAACAATTGCAATGACATCAGGAAAGAATTTCTTCAATGAATTCATCTCGGAATTGTTTATTAATAAATGTTTTCGACGAGCAAAGATAACATAATACTCCCTGAAAAAAGCTACCTTTGCTGTCGAAAATCTTTTTTAACGTATGAAAATAGGAATTATAACTGCCATGACTTCCGAGCTGAAACAATTGTCAAACCGCTTAGAAGAAAAGACAGAAAGAACAGAAGGGCCATTCAAATACATCGAAGGAAAAATAAACAACAATGCCATCATTTTAATGCAATGCGGCATAGGAAAAGTAAATGCGGCCGCAGGAACCGTTGAAATGATCCGCAATTTTCATCCGGATTGCATAATCAGTACCGGTGTTGCCGGCGGAATAGATTCCTGCCTGAACGTAATGGATGTTGTAGTAAGCCGGCAAATTGTTTACCATGACGTGTGGTGCGGAGAAGGAAACGCCTACGGACAAATACAGGGACTTCCCCTCTTTTTTGAAGGAAACGAAACGCTTTACCGATGCGCATGCGCGCTGAACACCGAAACTCCGATCCACTGCGGACTGATTTGCAGTGGGGATCAATTCATAACCTCGCGAAACGAGCTGGAAAACATCAAGGGGAAATTCCCAGACGGGTTGGCCGTCGATATGGAATCGGGCGCCATAGCTCAGATATGTTTCCTTTATCATGTGCCGTTTGTGAGCTTCCGCATCATCAGTGATACGCCCGGAGCGGAAAAACATCTCGAACAATACAAGAACTTTTGGGAAGAACTGGCCAACCACTCGTTCGGCATAACGGAAACGTTTCTCAGATCTCTGCCGGAAAAGCTGCATTAAATCTTACCAAAAGTCGCATTAACAACTCCACAGAATAACATTCAACATGAAAAAAATTCCAAGTTTTACCATCGATCACGTGCATTTGTTACGTGGCATTTATGTATCGCGCAAAGATAACATCGGCAACGAAACCGTAACAACCTTCGACATCCGCATGAAAGAGCCGAACAGAGAACCGGCAATCGGGCAGGGAGCTTTACATACCATCGAGCACTTGGCTGCAACATTCCTGCGCAACCATCCCGTATGGGGAGATAAAATCGTGTACTGGGGGCCGATGGGCTGCCTGACGGGCAACTATCTTTTAATGAAAGGTGACCTGACTTCCAAGGACATCGTGCCGCTGATGCAGGAAACATTCCGCTTTATCGCCGCGTATGAAGGCGAAGTTCCCGGAGCTGCACCAAAAGATTGTGGCAATTACCTGCTGCACGATCTGCCGATGGCCAAATGGGAATCGGAGAAATATCTGCGTGAAGTTTTAGAAAACATCACCGACGCCAACCTGGAATATCCCAAGCAAGCATAAAATACACCTCATTCATTAACCGAAAGGCCAAAACGTCCCACTTAAAACGTTTCGGCCTTTCTCTTGGTTTCCCGCTTCATAAAGCACAAAGCAAACCACTCTATCCGACGGTTTGCTTACATCTCACGAATCCAGATATTGCGGAAACTGATCGGTTCACTGGGATCTCCATGACTTTGCAATAAAATCGGCCCGGCGCCATGCTCTCTTACCTGAGGAAATCCGATGAATTCCGTTGTACCAAGGATCGTCGTGTTATTCTGAAGCACGACACCGTTCTGAATAATGGTTACCGTAGGACGTGTACGATACGAGCCGTCTTTTTTAAATGTCGGTGCCGTATAAATAATATCGTATACATTCCATTCGCCCGGCTTACGCATGGCATTTACCAAAGGCGCGGTTTGTTTATAAATACTGCCGGCCATTCCATTTACATACGTCGGGTTGTTGTAATTGTCCAAAACCTGCACTTCATACATTCCCTGCAGATAAACACCGCTGTTTCCCCGCGCCTGACTCTCACCGGAAATGTTTTCAGGCACGCGCCACTCGATGTGTAATTGGAAATTCTCAAATTTCTGTTTCGTGCGGATATCGCCCTTTTGCTTATTCACCGTAAACACTCCGTCGTGTACATCCCATTCGGCCGGACCACCGTTCACACTCTCCCACTGAGAAAGATCTTTTCCGTCGAAAAGAATAATCGCATCGGATGGAGCCGTAAAGCCTCCGTCACTCAACGTCTGTCCCGGAGTTACAACCGGAGGAACAGGTTCGTAAAACTCAGACATCTCATGCGTAATGCCGGCATATCCCTGTGCTTTTACCGACAAACAAGCAACCGTACCCAATGAGAAAAGCACAAATCTCATCAATCGTCCTTTATTCATGGTCATCATTCCTTTTTGTTTTAATCTGTTATACAAACAAAATTACAAGAAATCCGTCATTTATTTATCTCAAGACACAAAAAAGATGCAGGCCGCTTTCCCTTTCAAGGAAAACGACCTGTACCTTTTTTCTTTTGCAATAAGCGGATGTTTTTACTTACGCAAGCCAAGCTCTTTGACAATGGCACGATATCTTTCGATGTCGCGGCGCTTTAAATAGTCAAGCAACGAACGGCGCTTTCCTACCAAAGTTGTCAATGCTCTTTCTGTACTATAATCTTTTCTGTTGAGCTTTAAATGCTCAGTCAGGTGAGAAATACGGTATGAAAACAATGCTATCTGCGCTTCAGGTGAGCCAGTATCAGTGTTAGACTTTCCGTATTTTTCAAAGATTTCCCGTTTTTTAGCTGCATCTAAATACATAAATTCAACTGTTTATTTAATTATTCCTTACATAAATGCGCGGCAAAGGTAAACATAAATTCTTAAATAATAAAGCACTTTCTCTACATTTTTCGGAAAAAGTATGCCTGAACGCCCTTATTCCTGCAATAAAAATCGTAACTTTGCAACCAAAATTATTAGTATAGGTATGCAAGATATTAGAAACATTGCCATTATTGCCCACGTAGACCACGGGAAAACAACCTTGGTAGATAAAATGATGTTAGCGGGGCATCTATTCAGGAATGACCAAACAAATGGCGAATTAGTGCTGGATAACAACGACCTGGAACGCGAAAGAGGGATAACAATATTATCGAAAAACGTTTCCATCAATTACAAAGGTACAAAAATCAATATAATCGACACACCGGGACACGCCGATTTCGGTGGTGAAGTGGAACGGGTGCTTAACATGGCCGACGGCTGCATCTTATTGGTCGATGCTTTTGAAGGCCCTATGCCGCAAACACGTTTCGTTTTACAAAAAGCATTGCAAATCGGATTGAAACCCATCGTTGTAGTAAACAAGGTGGATAAACCCAACTGCCGCCCCGAAGAGGTTTATGAAATGGTATTCGACCTAATGTTCAGTCTGAATGCAACCGAAGACCAACTGGACTTCCCTGTTTTATACGGATCGGCCAAAAACAACTGGATGGGAACCGATTGGAAGACTCCGACAGACAGCATCACTCCCCTGCTCGATGCCATCATAAAATATATCCCCGCTCCGAAACAATTGGAAGGAACTCCGCAAATGCTGATCACTTCGCTCGATTATTCCGCTTACACCGGACGTATTGCAGTGGGAAGAATTCATCGGGGAACCTTAACGGAGGGAATGAATATCACATTGGCCAAGCGCGACGGTTCTTTTGTAAAATCAAAAATTAAAGAAATTCATACCTTCGAAGGATTAGGACGTAAAAAAGTATCGTCCGTATCCTCGGGAGATATTTGTGCCATCATCGGCATCGACGGGTTTGAAATCGGCGATACGATCTGTGATTTCGAGAATCCGGAACCTCTTCCTCCCATCGCCATTGACGAACCGACCATGAGTATGTTGTTCACTATAAACGATTCTCCTTTCTTCGGGAAGGAAGGAAAATATGTGACTTCCCGCCACATCCAGGAAAGACTGATGAAGGAACTAGATAAAAATCTTGCCTTACGTGTACGTAAAGCCGACAACGAAGATGGGAAATGGATCGTTTCAGGACGTGGCGTATTGCATCTTTCCGTACTGATCGAGACCATGCGTCGTGAAGGATACGAATTGCAGGTGGGACAACCTCAGGTTATCTTCAAAGAAATAAACGGAGAGAAATGCGAGCCGATCGAAGAACTTACCATCAGCGTGCCGGAAGAATTTGCAAGCAAAATGATCGATATGGTCACACGCCGAAAAGGAGAAATGGTTTCAATGGAATCTCAGGGAGACCGCGTCAACATCGAATTCAACATGCCTTCCCGCGGAATCATCGGATTGCGCACAAATGTACTGACGGCTTCGCAGGGAGAAGCTATCATGGCACACCGCTTTAAAGAATACCAGCCGTATAAAGGTGACATACCCCGCCGCACAAACGGATCGATGATTGCCATGGAATCGGGCACAGCATTTGCTTATGCCATTGACAAGCTGCAAGACCGAGGCAAATTTTTCATCTATCCGCAAGATGAAGTATATGCAGGACAAGTGGTAGGCGAGCATGTACATGAGAATGATTTGGTCGTCAATGTTACAAAATCGAAGAAACTGACAAACATGCGCGCCTCAGGCTCCGATGACAAAGCCCGCATTATCCCGCCGGTTATTTTCTCATTGGAAGAGGCATTGGAATACATAAAGGCTGACGAATACGTGGAAGTTACGCCCAAAAGCATGCGTATGCGTAAAATAATATTGGACGAAAACGAACGTAAACGCGCCAATAAAAAAGACTAAACGTCTGCACGAATTATATAAAAGGAAGGCTCCAACCATCCGGTTGGCGCCTTTGTTCTTCAATAAAAACCTTCACCTTCTTACCCGAGCTATACAAGATATGGAATACTCGATAAAAGACTTTGAAATCATGGCTCCAGTCGGTTCCCGCGAATCGCTGGCGGCTGCCATTCATGCAGGTGCCGACTCCATCTACTTCGGTATCGAAAGCCTGAACATGAGAGCCCGCTCGGCAAGTCCCTTCACCATCGACGATTTGCACGAGATTGCCCGCATATGCGATGAAAACGGGATAAAAAGCTATCTTACCGTCAACACGATTATCTACGATGAAGACATTGAACTGATGCATAAAATCATTGATGCGGCAAAAAAGGCCGGCATCAGTGCCGTAATCGCTTCCGACGTTTCGGTCATGTCATACTGTAATCAAATCGGACAAGAGGTTCATTTATCCACACAGCTGAACATAAGTAATGCGGAAGCCCTCAAGTTTTACGCACAATTCGCCGATGTGGTTGTTCTTGCAAGGGAATTGAACCTGAAACAGGTGCGCAAGATCTACGACACCATCCACGAACAAAACATCAAAGGCCCGATGGGAAATCCCGTACGCATCGAGATGTTCTGCCATGGAGCTTTGTGTATGGCAGTGTCCGGAAAATGTTATTTGAGTCTGAACGAGCTGAATGCCTCGGCAAACCGCGGCGCCTGCATGCAGGTATGCCGCCGGGCATATATCGTAAAAGACAAGGAAAGCGACATAGAACTTGAGATTGACAACCAATACATCATGTCGCCAAAAGATTTAAAAACGATACGTTTCATGGACGAGATGATAGAAGCCGGCGTAAGAGTATTCAAGATTGAAGGGAGAGCACGCAGCCCGGAATATGTGCATACCGTCGTAAAATGCTACAAAGAAGCCATCCAAGCGTATCTCGACGGCTCATTCTCTGAAGAAAAGAAAGACGCCTGGGACGAAAGACTCAAGACTGTTTTCAACAGAGGATTCTGGAACGGATATTATTTGGGCCAGCGTTTGGGTGAATGGAGCAGGAACTACGGCTCGGAAGCTACCGAACGAAAAGTATACGCAGGCCGGGGAATAAAATATTTCTCGAATCTCGGAGTGGCAGAGTTCCTCATAGAAGCCTCGGGAATCAAGGTTGGAGACAAACTTTTAATTACAGGTCCTACCACAGGCGTGCTGTACATCACCCTGGAAGAAGCGCGCGTCGACCTGAAACCGGTGGATGTCGTACACAAAGGAGAGCATGTATCTTTCAAGGTGCCTCAGCGCATTCGCCCCAGCGACAAGCTATACCGCATAGTCTCCACCGAAGAGATAAGAAAGAAATAATACGTGCTTCAGATATAAGGAATCCTTCTTCCCCTCCGCCTCACAGTGAACAGCGGGGAAAAAGGATTCCCTCTTTTTCTTACAAGAACAATTTCTTTTTAACATCCCTCGCATAAAGATTTATAAAAAGACGAAGCCTTTTCTTACAGAAAATGTATATTTTTGTGATAAACAAAATCTTATCTTATCATGAAAAAACTACGACTTCCTTTCACATTAGGCCTTTTGTTTCTTCTCTTCATGTGTGTCTGTCCCGCATTGGCGCAGCAAAACAACAATCCTTTACGTATTGCCGTAGCCGGAGTGGCGCACGGACATTTAAACGATGTCACGTCGCGTATCAAAAGAGGCGACTTTAAAATAGTCGGAGTTTACGAGAAAGATGACCGCATGAGGGAACAAAACGGACTAAGCAGACTCGTTGACAAGAAACTTTTTTACGGGAACCTGGAACAAATGCTGGACGAAACCAAACCGGAAGCCGTAGTTGCCTACGGATCTATCCGCGATCATCTCTCCGTAGTAGAGGCATGTGCTCCGAGAGGCATCCACGTCATGGTGGAAAAACCGTTGGCGATGAATATCAAACATGCCAAACAAATGGCCAAACTGGCGCGGAAATATCACATTCTTCTTCTCACCAATTACGAAACAAGCTGGTATGATACCAACCACGAGGCCTATAAAATCATAAAAGACGGAGGCATCGGACAAATTACACGCATTCAGGTTTACGACGGCCACCAGGGGCCTTTTGAAATAGGATGCGGAAAAGACTTTACCGACTGGCTGACGGATCCGGAACAAAACGGAGGCGGAGCTATCATCGATTTCGGATGTTACGGAGCAAACCTCGCGACATGGATTCTCAACGGACAGCGACCTGTCAGCGTATATGCCACAGCCAATCAACAAAAGCCCGGCAAATACCCAAAAGTGGAAGACGACGCAACAATAATTGTACAGTATCCTAACCTGACCGTACAACTAATGCCTTCATGGAACTGGCCGATGAACCGGAAAGACATGTACGTGTATGGAGAAAAAGGATACATATACCAACAGACAGGAAAGAAGATGTTCATCCAACAAAACGGGACGTATATTCCGGTCAGCCCCGAGCCTCTGAAAACTCCATACAATGATTCTTTCTATTACCTCAAGGCTGCCGTCAGAGGAGAAATCGAAGTTAAGCCTTACGACTTGGCGTCTTTAGAGAACAACCTGATTGTCGTTGAGATACTGGATGCCGCAATAAAAAGTGCAAAACGCGGAAAAGTAGTGTATTTGAAGTGACACACACATAAATCAAACCTTAAAAAAATACCGAACCATGGTAACACGACGCAAATTTCTAAGAGAAGTTCTGGCATCTTCCGCCTTGTTGATGGCAGGAAAAGACCTGACATCTTTTGCCTATGGCAGAAATAAAAAAAGGAAAAAAGACGAGCTTTCCGACATAACGGCAGAGACTGCTCCGATATGGAAGGGATTTAATCTGACAAACAAATTCGATCCGAATCATCAAAGTCCGTTTAACGAACAAGATTTCGAGCTCATCGCCGGATGGGGATTTAACTTTGTGCGAATCCCTCTTTCCTATTGGTGCTGGAGCAAGGAAGACGACTGGTACTCGGTAGATGAAAACATTTTAAAAGAAATAGACCGGGCCGTTGAATACGGGAAACAATATAATCTGCATGTGAACCTGAACTTTCACCGGGTTCCTGGTTACTGTATCAATGCTCCAAAAGTACCAACCAACCTGTTCGAGGACGAAGAACCTTTAAAAGCCTGCGCCTTTCATTGGAAAATATTTGCAGAACGCTATAAAGGCATCCCCAACAGAAACGTAAGTTTCAACCTTATTAATGAAGCTCCTTCGGTAGAAGCCGAGAAATACGACAAGGTGGCACGAACATTAATCCGAACCATTCGCAATGTAGATCCGAACCGTTTGATCCTTGTCGACGGGAAAGATGTGGGACGCGTACCGCTGATGACTTTGACAGACACCGAAAACATTATCCAATGCGGGAGAGGTTATGACCCGATGCTGATATCTCATTTCCGCGCCGAATGGCCGGGTATAAAACAACTGATGGAATTCCCTGAAGAAAAACTGACGTGGCCCTTGCACACCGACGGAATCAATTACGACAAAGAATACATTCGAAAAGCATCCGTATTGCCGTGGAAAGACTGGGTTGCCCAGGGAGGGAAAGTACACATCGGCGAAATGGGCTGCCATAACCGGACGCCTCACAAGACAGCGATGGCATGGCTTGAAGATGTTTTTGCGCTGTTCAACGAACAAGAGTGGGGATGGTCTTTGTGGAACCTGTACGGTTCTTTCGGCATTCTCGACAGCGGAAGAAAAGACGTAAAGTATGAAAACTGCAAGGGGCACCTGTTGGACAGGGAAATGCTGGAACTTTTAAAACGCAGCTGACGCCACAAACGAATAACTTCTAACCGAAACATGATGAAATACCACACCCGCTTTTTACTGATTGTTGGTTTTCTTTTCACCGGAACAAGCTTGTGTTTTGCTCAAAAGAATACGGGCAATCCACCGAAAGAATGGATTGCTCCGCAAAAGAACGGGATATGGTTGCAACCGGCTCAATGCGCAAATGCCCAACCTCTTTGGGGATTTTGCGATGGAATTCGCATAGGAATTGCTCCTCTCGACGGGCCGCGGGGATTAATCCGCATCTATACTCCTTACCTGGGACACGATTCTCTTGAGGTAATGAACTTCATTGCTTTCGAACCCGTTCCCCAAAAAGGAAGCAGAGGATTTTCGGAACTGGAATGGAGCAAGGCCGACAATGTACAGGGTAAACGCCTGGTCAGCCTCAACAACATTCCGGATAATGAACAGAAAACACCGGATTTCCCCGCATGCGGCGTAATATCCGAAGAACACGGCCGGCAGGTCCTGACTGTTTTTTTCTCATGCGAGACTTTCGATAACGGCGCCGACGTATATGTCCGCATCCGGTTTACAGAAAACAGACCTTATGAATTTGAACTGACTGCCTACGCAAGCCAACAATCTGTTCCTCTCGATTATTTCATACTCACGGCCACAATGGGAAACAAAGCGCGACTCCGAACATTACATCTGACCGGAGGAAAAGAAAAACATGCCGGCGACTTATGGCCCGAATATCAGGATATTCATTTTACGCCGCACGACTTCACGCCATCGTCCGAGATGTTGACAGATGAACACGGCGGCGCATGGTTCATTGCCTCGCCGGATGAAACCGATCCGTCGAAGGCTGTTTATGCAGACGGCACGTTCGAAGGCTGGAAATACAAAGGCAAAAAGGCTACTCAGTACTGGTATGTTCCCCAACCGAAGGCAGGGATGAGAGGCGTTGTTAACGGGCGTTACACCTATTGGGCCAGCCAGTCTCCCATACCCGGCGGAGTAGCTTACGAAAATTTCGAGATAAACGAACCGTTTTATCAAGGACAACGTTTCATATTCGGCATATATCCGGGTACGGCAAACGAGTTTATACAATCCGTTAAACCGGGCAACACAAAGTAAGCCCGACTATCTTTCAGGGAAAACATCATAACAGAAAATAGGACAGTCCGGCAGGAGTCATACCTCCGCCGGACTGTTTTCCCTCTAAATATCAAGATTTTTATTCGCTTATAATGCCTTGTCTATTGCAGGTTTTATCAGGGCTTCCATCACATCATAACCTTCCGATGTGGGATGCACCCCGTCTTTTGAATAATTGCTGTTCAATGCCCGGTTATCTCCCTGCACCATTTTCTCATAATAATCTACATAAGGTATGTGGTTTTCCTTCGCATAAGCCTTGATACGTGCATTCAGGCTTGCTATTTTATCGGCAGCATCGGTAATAGAAGGGTTCCATCCGAAAGCCGCAGCCGGCAATGTTGATGTCAAAATAACCTTTATTTTATTCGCCTTTGCCAGCTCCACCATCGAAACAATATTGCCGAAAGTATAATCTTCATTGTATTTTCCCGTATTCTCCGCCACATCATTTGTTCCGGCATTAATCACCACAAGTTTAGGTTGCAGGTTAATGACATCCTCACGGAAGCGCAAAAGGAACTGATAAGATGTCTGTCCGCTAATGCCCCGACCGATATATTTATTGTCTTTAAAGAAATCAGGATGCGTGTTCACCCACCCTTCTGTTATCGAATTGCCGAGAAAAACGACACGTTTCTCTCCTTTTTCAGGTGCTGTCATTGCTGCATTGTCTTTAGCATAACGGTTTAATCCACCCCAATCTCTGTTGTCTTGCGCACCGGCACTGAAACTGATCATGCCGCACAAAAGCGCAATTAAAAAAAAATGTTTTTTCATGATGCTTATTTTTTGATGCTATTTCTATCGACAAACTTAATAAAAACTTGAGAACGACGGTAAAGTAAGACCACGTTTTTCAAAGTTTTTTTCGTGTTTCCTCCCGTTTTTCCGCAAACTTTGCCAGCAAAATAAATTGATAATATCCCTCCAGACAAGCCTTTATGAAGCCGGCTTTTCCATCCCGAATGCCACCTTTCAGTATATATGCCTTAAAAAAACGGAAAAACGGACGGTACAAAAATGCCATCACACCATAGTGTTTGTTTTTTTTCTTCTCCAGCTCATAAACGGTATATTGATTGGTTTTCCGAACAATATCCGAAACACTGTCATTGGCAAGGTGAATCAATGCCAGTTCTTTCCGCATCTTCGGGATCTTATACAACGGCCCCTGTACTACAGGAAAGACATGAATCACCGGAGGCCACACGGTCCCCTCCTTCTTAAAAAAGCGAAGGATATGATCCGGATAGTGACAATGCATGAACTTTCCCATGAAATAATTCTTACGAGGTATATATATTCCGGCCGGACAATCGGGGGCTTTTATCTTTTCATAAAGATAATTCTTCAGATCGGTCGTGACGATTTCATCAGCATCCACCACCAAAATCCAATCATAACTCGCCTGACGGATTGCAAAATCACGGGCCGGCTCCACAATGCTGCAATTCCCGCGAGGAAAATTCACGATACGGCAACCGAACTCCCGGGCTATTGCAACCGTTTCGTCGTTGCTTTCCATATCGCACACAAGGACTTCATCAAACTCTTTTACCGATTCCAATACCTGGCGAAGGTGTTTGGCTGCATTAAACGTATTGATGATTACGGATATTTTTGCTTGCATATTGCTTACTTTAATGTTTTATGATATACCTCCAATAACCTTCCCGCCAAATATTCGGGCTCGAATTTTTCTGCATATTTCTTCCCTTCACGTATCATGTTCTCGCGCAAAACAGAGTCGGAATAAGTTCGTTCTATCGCCTTGGCCAAAGCCTTTGCATCGGTAGGCGGAACATATAGAGAGAAAGGTCCTCCGGATTCTTCCAGACAGGAGCCGTGCGCCCCAATAACGGGAACGCCACTATTCAACGCTTCCAGCAAAGGAATTCCGAAACCTTCGTAGAAAGACGGATAAACAAACGTGGTGGCCAACTGATAAAAAGCGGGAAGCTCCTTAAAAGGGACATTATGAATCATCAACAGGCGGTGTTCTTGCCCCTGACGTTTCAGGAACTTTTTCACCTTACCGGCATACGGAGTATATTTCCCCACGGCAACAACCTTATAGGATTCGTCGAGAGAACAAATCGCTTTGGCCAGTAACATCAGGTTTTTCCGCTTTTCGATACTCCCCACCGACAGCACAAATTTATCGGGTAGAGCGTATTTTTCCTTTACCGCCAGCTTTTCCTCCTCCGGCACCACGTGCTTGAACCGCTTGTCGCAACTCTGATAAACCACATCAATCTTGCCGGGATCAACATGATACAACGAGACGATATCACGCTTTGTACACTCGCTTACGGCAATGATACGGTCGGCATTCCGACAAGCTCTTCGGAATTTATAATTGTAAATCAGCCGGTCTATCACCGGATAACAGGAAGGATGCCTAAGAAATATCAGATCGTGTATGGTGACGATGCTCTTCGTCTGCTTCGCCTTTCGAATCGTAAGCGGAAGCTCATTGCTTAATCCGTGATACAAATCAATACCGTCCTTCTCAATGTTGCGCGTCATTCCCCATACACGCCATAAAGAGCAGAACCGTTTCCAGAAACATGTATCAGGAAAACGCAGCATGAATTTCCCTTTTAATGCCGATAAAAGGCTGCACTTTTCAGGATCCGGCACATACAAGACGTAATCGTTTTCCGGCACACAATCCATTAAAAGCTGTAAAACAAACCGACTGTAATTACCCAAGCCTGTACGGTTCTGGGCAGCCCGCTTCGCATCAAATCCTATTTTCATGTGTTCTTTTTCTCTTGATATATCAGACAAATATATAGAAAAATATAGAATCACATCCGTCAGGTCGCTTTTTATTGCTAAATTTGCAAAGATAATTCTCAAAAAACGATGATTCTATTAAGTTTTGACACAGAAGAATTTGATGTACCCAAAGAGCATGGAGTAGAAATTCCTTTGGAGGAACAAGTGCGTATCTCCACCATCGGTACAAACAAAATACTGGATTGCCTGAAAAGAAACGGTATAAAAGCTACGTTTTTTTGCACGGCAAACTTTGCGATTCATTCGCAGGAAACGATAAAACGCATCCAAAAAGAAGGACACGAAATAGCGTCTCACGGATATAACCATTGGACATTTAAAATAGAGGACCTGAAAGAATCGAAACGGGTTCTCGAGGAATTGACCGGTCAAAAAGTACGCGGATACCGACAAGCGCGCATGATGCCCGTACCCGAAAAGGAAATATACAATGCCGGATACGAATATAATTCATCCCTGAACCCGACATTTATACCGGGACGATACATGCATCTCTCCACTCCACGCACGTATTTCATGAAAGAGGGCGTCATGCAAATCCCCGCATCCGTAACGCCTTGGGTTCGTTTTCCCTTATTCTGGCTTTCATATCACAACCTCCCTGCCAAACTATATCGGGTTCTCTGCAACTGGACGGTGAAGCATGACGGATATATGGTGACATACTTTCATCCATGGGAATTCTATGAATTGGGGAAACATCCCGAGTTGAAAATGCCTTTTATCATACGAAATCATGCAGGAGAGGCAATGGAACAACGTTTGGATGCGTTTATCCGGTACTTCAAAACGAGAAATGTTCCGTTTCTTACCTTCTCGGAATTTTCAGACAAAATAAAGAACCAATAAAAACATCACCTATGATACGTCTCGGAATCGTTTGCCCTTGTTACAATGAACAGGAAGTTCTGATGCTGTCGGCCAAACATTTAACGGCTCTGCTCGATGACTTGCATGCAAAACAAAAGATTTCTGCAAACAGTTTTGTGCTATTGGTTAACGATGGCAGTTCCGACAACACATGGAATATCATCAGGCAATTACACGAAACAAGCCCTTATTTCAAGGGAGTGAACCTCGCAAAAAATGTCGGACATCAGCATGCTATCATGGCAGGAATGATGACCGCGAAGGAATATTGCGACGCGGTTATCACAATAGACGCCGATCTGCAGGATGATTTAAACGCCATTGAAAAAATGATAGACCATTATTCCGAAGGATACGACATCGTGTATGGAGTAAAGAAAAGCCGTGAAGGAGATTCTTTCATGAAGAAAACTTCCGCAATGGCCTTTTACAAACTGCAACACATCATGGGGATTAAAACGATTTATAACCATGCCGACTTCCGTTTAATGAGTAAAAGAGCCTTGGAACAGCTCTCACATTATGGCGAACGCAACTTATATTTGAGAGGATTAATCCCAATGATCGGATACCGCAGCACGGAAGTTGATGACTTCATTCGCAGCAGAGAAGCCGGTCACTCGAAATACACACTCAAAAAGATGTTGGCTTTGGCAATAGACGGCATCACGTCTTTCTCCACCAAACCCATTTCACTGATTGTGGGATGCGGACTTTTCTGCCTGCTGATCAGCATCATTATGTTTATTTACGTGTTATGCTCGTACATAGAACACTTTGCTGTGCCCGGATGGCCTTCTATTATGCTTTCAATATGGTTTATCGGCGGACTGTTGCTGCTGTCCATTGGTGTAATAGGCGAATATATCGGGAAAATATATATCGAGGTTAAACACCGTCCGCTGTATAATATCGAACAAATTCTCTGGGACGAAAAAGAAAATTCGCATGATAAAACGGCTGATTAACACGTATCTTCCCGGGCAAGAAGAGAAACTTTTCGAGTTTATGCGCTTTTGTATCATCGGAACAATCGCCGCAGGCATTCATTATGTCGTCTATTTTTTACTACAAAAGCATATAAATGTAAACATCGCTTACACGGCGGGTTACTTGTTCAGTCTCGTTTGCAATTTCTTCATGACGTCATATTTTACATTCCGCAGCACCCCGTCTGTAAAGAAAGCCGCAGGCTTCGGGTTCAGTCACCTGATAAATTACCTATTGCACATCTGCTTATTCAACGGTTTTCTTTGGCTCGGAGTATCCCGCCTGCTGGCACCGGTATTGGTATTGATCGTGGCCGTTCCCACCAATTTCCTTTTACTCCGATGGGTTTTCCATCATAAACAGAAAAAATCTTAAGCACAAGTTTCCGAGCTATAAACCGAATCTTATGAAATTAATACAAGACATACGTCACTTTTTGGCTAAGCCTTTTTTCAGCGATCCGCGGACTCTGTTCGGGTTATGGCTGTTGTTACCCATTATTGCCGCTGTTACGAAACTGCACAGTTACAATAACTTCAAGATATTCCGCGGCGTGTTCTGGCATACGGTCAACGAGACTCCGCTCTACATAGCGTATCCCACGGAATATTTCGACACGAACCATTACGGACCTTTATTCAGTCTGATTATCGCTCCGTTTGCCCTGTTGCCGGCATGGTTCGGGTTACTTTTCTGGCTCACGGGCATGTCATTGTTCCTTTATTGGGCCACATCGAAACTTTCACTGAGTCATCGTCAGAAAATATTCGTATATTGGTTCTGTGCACACGAGTTGTTAACAGCCTTATTTATGTCGCAATTTAACATCGTAATTGCAGCTCTTATCATTTTGTCCTTCATCCTCATAGAAAAAGAACAGGATTCTTGGGCTGCATTGTGCATTGTCGTGGGGACATTTGTCAAGTTATACGGCATCGTGGGACTTGCCTTTTTCTTCTTTTCAAGGCATAAAACAAAATTTATTCTCTCGTTGTTTGGCTGGGCATTGGTCTGTTTTGTTGCTCCAATGCTGCTAAGCAGTCCGGAATTCATCCTGACGCAATACGGAGAATGGTACCACAGTCTGATAGAAAAAAACGATCTGAATCTGTTTTCATGGGCACAAAATGTGTCCCTTTTAGGATTGGTACGTAAGATTTCCGGTTGTGCGTCATACTCCGACCTGTGGATAATCGTTCCGGGAATCATCTTGTTTGCCCTGCCTTACCTTCGTGTGGGACAATATAAAAACAAAGCTTTCCGCTACGCCCTGCTGTCATCCGTTCTGATGTTTGTAGTTCTTTTCAGCACCGGAAGCGAATCGAGTACGTACATCATAGCGTTTATGGGAGTGGCTTTCTGGTATGTTACGGCTCCCTGGAAGCGAAACAAATGGGATATCGCCCTGATGGTTTTTGCCTTTATCCTGACAAGTATGTCGCCATCCGACCTTTTTCCCGCATACCTGCGACGGACTTTTGTTCACCCTTACGCACTGAAGGCATTACCTTGCGTGCTGATATGGTTGAAATTATGCTATGAAATGATGATAAAGGATTATGCAGACTCACTAAACAATGAACAAAAACATGAAATTGAATAACAATCTACGACACAGTTTATATACACTTTGGACACTCATTGTCAATTTGTTTTGGGTATACGTGGTGTTCATGATATGCCGACTCGCTTTTCTTTTGGAAAACCGGTCGCTATTTCAGGATCTTACCTTCACGCACTTTTTGGAAATGTGCAAGGGCGGACTTTACTTTGATACGTCGGCCATCCTCTATACAAATGCATTGTTCATCCTGCTCACCCTCTTTCCTTTCCACTGGAAAGAGAATAATACGTACCACAAGTTCGTGAAAATACTGTACGTTGTTACCAACACTTTGTGCATTGTGGCCAATCTTGCCGACGCGGCATACTTTCAATACACAAACAAGCGCACGACGTTTTCCGTATTCAGCCAGTTTTCAAACGAAAACAATATAGGACGTATTGTCGGCATCGAGGCATTAAATCACTGGTACTTCATCGTCCTGGCAGCAATTCTTGCTTTTCTTCTTTGCAAAACATACCGACGTCCTCACCCAAATGTCAAGGCGAATTTACCGGTTTATTACAGTGTTTACACCTTATCATTGCTGGCATGTATCCCGCTCGTGGTCTTCGGCATGCGAGGAGGCGTAACCCAACAGACACGACCAATTACGATAAGTAACGCAAACCAGTACGTAAACCGTCCTGTGGAAACGGGCATTGTACTGAATACTCCCTTTTCCATATACCGCACCATCGGGAAAAAACCGTTTATCATCCCGACATATTTCTCCGTTCCCGCAGAAATGGAAGCCGTTTTCACACCGGTGCATGTACCGAACGACAGCGTCGCATTCCAACCCAAAAACGTAGTTGTTTTCATTTTAGAGAGTTTCGGAAAAGAATATTTCGGCGCTCTGAACAAAAATCTCGAGAACGGCAATTACAAAGGATATACTCCTTTTCTCGATTCACTGATTGAGAAAAGCCTGGTTTTCGAATACTCTTTCGCCAACGGACGGGCAAGCATCGACGGTATGCCGTCGGTCTTGTCGGGAATACCTATGTTTGTAGAAGCCTTTTTCCTTACGCCTGCCTCACTGAACAACCTGACAAGTGTGGCCGGAGAACTACGGAAAAAGGGATACTACACCGCATTCTTTCACGGAGCGGCGAACGGCTCCATGGGCTTCCAGGCCTTTTCGCGCGCCGTAGGATACCAGGATTATTTCGGAAGGACGGAGTACAACAACGACAAAGACTTCGACGGGAACTGGGCTATATGGGATGAAGAGTTCATGCAGTTCTACGCAAAGAAAATGTCCGAATTCAAGGAACCGTTCAGTACGGGCCTATTTACCGCCACAAGTCACCACCCGTTTAACATCCCCGACCGCTATCGTTCGGTATTTCCCGAGGGAAGTTTACCCATACACAAATGCATCCGTTATACCGATCATGCCCTGAAACATTTCTTTGAAACGGCATCGAAAGAGAAATGGTTCAAAAACACTTTATTCGTATTTACCGCCGATCATACCAATCAAAACGAACATCCCATCTACCAGAACGAGGTCGGACTTTTTTCCGTCCCCATCATTTTCTATACTCCCGACGGCAGCCTTCAGGGAAGAAGCGATGCCATCGCCCAACAGATCGACATCATGCCCACCGTTTTAGGCTATTTAGGATACGACAAGCCGTATGTGGCTTTCGGATGCGACCTTTTGCACACACCGAAAGAAGACACGTATGCCGTAAACTATCTGAACGGAGTTTATCAGTTCTTTAAGGGAAAGTATATGATTCAGTTCGACGGTACTCGGACAACGGCCGTATATGCCTTTAAAAACGATCCGCTCTTAAAAAATAATCTGGTGGGAAAAGTCGCGGAACAAGGCGAAATGGAGCTCGAACTGAAAGCCATCATCCAGCAATACATGGAACGAATGAACCGAAATCAGCTGGTCATCGACGGTAAATAATACCAAAACTTGTGCATATAAATAATTTATTTTACTTTTATCGAATCAGTATTCCAATCAAAGAAACGTAAAAGCATGAACGAATTTCTCCAAATGCTGAGACGCTTTGTCTCGCCATATAAAAAATATGTTGCCGGCGCGGTGGGATTAAACCTGCTTTCGGCCGTCTTTAATGTCTTCTCCTTTACGCTGTTGATTCCCATTCTGAACATTCTTTTCAAGACAGAACAAAATGAAAAGGTCTACCACTTTATGGCATGGAGTGAAGGCAATTTCAAAGATGTGGCGGTAAACAATTTCTATTATTATGCCTCGGAACTGATACAATACTACGGTCCTTCCACCACTTTATTGATACTGGGGCTATTTCTTTCCTTCATGACTTTGCTGAAGACCGGCTGTTATTTCGGCTCTTCCGCCATTATGATACCGCTACGCACGGGTGTTGTCCGCGACATCCGCGTCATGGTTTATTCAAAAGTCATGTATCTTCCGTTAGGTTTCTTCTCGGAAGAGCGTAAGGGAGACATCATTGCCCGGATGAGCGGCGACGTGAACGAGATAGAAAATTCCATAACAAGTTCGTTGGACATGCTCATAAAGAACCCCATTCTTATCATTTCTTACTTTGCAACACTTATTGTAACAAGTTGGCAGCTCACGTTGTTTACCCTGCTTGTTCTGCCCACCATGGGATGGGTAATGGGACGTGTCGGCCGGGCACTGAAGAGACAATCGCTGGAAGCCCAAAGCAAATGGAGTGATACGATGTCGCAATTGGAAGAAACACTGGGAGGTTTACGCATTATAAAAGCATTCATTGCAGAAGACAAGATGATAAACCGCTTCGTGAAATGCAGTAACGAACTGAGAGATGCCAGCAACCGTGTTGCCACACGCCAGGCTCTTGCCCACCCGATGAGCGAGTTTTTGGGAACCCTTATCATCGTTGTCGTACTTTGGTTCGGCGGATCACTGATCCTGAGGAACAATTCTACCATCGACGCCTCCACGTTTATATTTTACATGGTAATCTTATACAGTGTCATTAACCCTCTGAAAGAGTTTTCAAAGGCCGGATACAACATCCCCAAGGGATTGGCTTCAATGGAACGTGTAGACAAAATTCTGAAAGCTGAAAACAATATCAAGGATCCGGTGTCGCCTGTTCCCCTGACGAACCTGGAACATGAAATAAAATTCAACGATATTTCCTTCAGCTACGACGGAAAACGTGAGGTATTGAAGCACATCAATCTGACGGTGGAAAAGGGAAAAACCATCGCTTTGGTGGGACAATCTGGCTCGGGAAAATCGACTTTGGTCGACATGCTTCCCCGTTATCACGACGTACAATCGGGCAGTATTACAATAGACGGCGTAAACATTAAAGATGTTACACTGCATGCACTACGCAGCCTGATAGGAAATGTCAATCAGGAAGCCATCTTGTTCAACGATACATTCTTCAACAATATCGCTTTCGGAGTGGATAATGCGACAATGGAACAGGTAGTCGCCGCAGCAAAAATCGCCAATGCGCACGATTTTATCATGGAAACTCCCAACGGATACAACACGAACATCGGCGACCGGGGCGGAAAACTTTCCGGAGGACAGCGCCAACGTATCAGCATAGCCCGTGCCATCCTTAAAAATCCCCCCATCCTGATTTTAGATGAAGCTACTTCTGCTCTCGACACCGAATCGGAACGTTTGGTGCAAGAAGCCTTGGAACATTTGATGAAAAGCCGCACCACCATTGCCATCGCCCACCGGCTTTCCACCATAAAAAATGCCGATGAAATCTGCGTTATGCTGGAAGGTGAAATCGTGGAACGGGGTACTCACGAAACATTGCTTGCACAAAACGGGTATTACAAGCGGTTAAACGACATGCAGGCTCTGTAACATCAGTCTATGATGCCTCCACCAAGCACCACATCTCCCCTGTAAAACACAGCGGCTTGTCCCGGAGCGATGGAGGCAAGAGGCTCATACAGTCTGACGTGCAAACGCCCGTCTTCGTGTTTCGTCACCATACACCGGTTGGATTGTTTGCGATATCTGATTCGGACTACCACGTCATCGTGCCCGAGAATCTCGGATTCGTCAACAAGATGCCAGGAAGAAAGAAACATTTCCCGCTGTTCGAGTGCTTCCAAATCCGAGCAAAGAACAATCTTATTTTCCCGCGGAATAATTGACTTCACGAAAAGTTTTTTATTAAGATTCAGGCCCAGCCCGCGACGCTGCCCTATTGTATAAAACGGATAGCCTTCATGCTTCCCCAGGCAAACGCCGGCCTCATCGTAAAAGAACCCCGTTTCTATACGGCCGGCATCCACATGGCGGCGCAGGAAGCTGCGGTAATCCTTCGGACAGAAACAGACGCTGACACTGTTTTTATGCATGGTTGCAGTCCGAAAGTTGCGCACGGCAGCCAGCTCATCCACCTGTGTTTTCGTCAATCCGCCCAGAGGAAGCATCATACGCCCCACGATATCCTGCCCCAGCCCCCACAGGAAAAACGACTGATCCTTATCGTGATCGGCCCCGCAGACAACGTGCCAGTAACCATTTACCTGCCTTCTTTGTACATAATGCCCCGTTGCAAGGTAATAAATACCCTGTTCATCTGCCACTTTTTTCAGCAGAGGCCATTTAAACAAATTGTTGCACAGGCTGCAAGGCACAGGCGTTCTGCCCCGCATATATTCATCTATAAAATAACCGATGATACGTTTACGAAAATCCTCCCGCACGTCATAGACAAGATGAAGCATTCCCATCCGCATACATAACCGGCGTGCATCGTCAATGTATGCCGTGTTTCCGTCTTTTTCATAAAACCGAAAAGTGATACCAACCACTTCATATCCCGCATCTTTCAGCAGCATTGCCGCCACAGAACTGTCGGTTCCTCCACTCATTCCTAAAAGGACCTTGTTATTCAACTCCATAAAAACGGTAAAATTTGCTCTTCCACGATAAAAAACATAAAAAAAGGAGTACCGCCGTACTCCAACCTTTTAGTAACCTTAAATCTAATACTATGAAAACACATTGCAAATGTACGAACATTTCTTTTAGTTGCAAATAAGAGAAGAATAAAATGTCCTGTTTATAACATCAATTAATTATTATAGAAACATTTTCACGATTTTCGTAACACAAAAGCATCTTTTTCCGCAAAGGGCGAGATGTTTTCTCCGGCCTCTGCCGAGCTTTTCCGAAAAGTTTTTTCTCCGTTTTTTATTTTTTCCTTATTTTTGTCGTCAATACTCAAAAAGATTTCATCATGGAACATAAACTAACCATCTACAATACGCTAACCCGCAAAAAGGAACTTTTCGTTCCTCTGCATGAACCACACGTAGGAATGTATGTATGCGGGCCTACGGTATATGGAGATGCTCACCTGGGACATGCACGCCCGGCCATAACTTTCGACATATTATTCCGCTATCTTACGCACCTGGGCTACAAAGTTCGTTACGTAAGAAACATTACAGATGTGGGACACCTGGAGAACGATGCAGACGAAGGCGAAGACAAAATAGCCAAAAAAGCCCGGCTGGAGCAACTGGAACCGATGGAAGTGGTTCAATATTACCTGAACCGCTACCATAAAGCCATGGATGCGTTAAACGTTTTGCCGCCAAGCATCGAACCGCACGCTTCGGGGCACATCATAGAACAAATCCGTCTTGTAGAAGAAATACTGAAGAACGGCTACGCATACGTCAGCAACGGTTCGGTTTATTTCGACGTTCCCAAATACAACAAGGACCATCATTACGGAGTATTGTCGGGCAGAAACCTGGATGATGTTATCAATACAACAAGGGAACTCGACGGGCAAGAGGAGAAACACAACCCCGTAGACTTTGCACTTTGGAAGCGCGCTCAACCCGAACATATCATGCGTTGGCCTTCACCTTGGAGCAATGGTTTCCCGGGATGGCACTGCGAATGTACCGCAATGGGCCGTAAATATCTGGGAGAGACCTTCGACATTCACGGAGGAGGCATGGATCTTATTTTCCCGCATCACGAGTGTGAGATAGCACAAAGCGTAGCTTCTCAAGGACACGACATGGTGCATTACTGGATGCATAACAATATGATTACCATCAACGGACAGAAAATGGGAAAATCGCTGGGGAATTTCATCACACTGAACGAATTCTTCACAGGAAATCATGAGTTGCTTTCACAAGCATACTCTCCGATGACCGTCCGTTTCTTTATACTTCAAGCGCATTACCGCAGCACGGTTGACTTCAGCAACGACGCCCTTCAGGCTGCAGAAAAAGGTTTGGAGCGTCTGTTGGAAGGCATAAAGAACTTAGACCGCATCGTTCCGTCGGAGAAAACAACCGGAATCAAGCCGGAAGGTCTGAGGGAACATTGCTACGAAGCCATGAACGATGACTTGAACACACCGATAGTCATCTCACATTTGTTCGATGCCATCCGAATGATTAATACCCTTGTCGACAAAAAGGCAACGATAAGTTCTGATGACCTGAACGAGTTGAAAGAGGTGTTCCATCTGTTTGCTTTCGACATATTGGGCCTGAAAACCGAAGCAGAGAACAACGCGGCCCGCGAAGAAGCATTCGGCAAGGCTGTAGACATGCTGCTGGAAGAACGCAACAAGGCCAAGGCAAATAAAGACTGGGCCACCAGCGACAAGATAAGAGACAACCTTTCTGCCTTGGGTTTCGAGATAAAAGATACGAAAGACGGCTCCACATGGCGCCTGAACAAATAAGTAGTTTTTGAAAAGAGCACAGGTACTTTTCTTTAAAACAATATGAAAAATCCCCGCAAAGACCGAATGCTTTGCGGGGATTTTTCGTTTTCTTCCATGCGAAAAATGACGAGGATTTGAGAACATCACCGGCCCGTAGCCTGCAGATACTCGCGTTTCTTCACCTCATACTGCACATACGATTCCACATACTGGTCGCGACTTTGCTGAAAAAGACTCTGAGCTTCCAGCAAATCGCTCATCGTACACGTACCGGCATGATAATAATCTGTCTGCAGACGAAGGTTTTCTTTTGCCTGTTCAATGGATTCTATTGCTATCTCTACCTGCTTGTATGCATCGGTCAATGCGTTCCATGTGTTCTGCATACGGATAACAAGCATCTCACTTTGGTCGGCAAATTGGTTCTCCGCACTGCGCATTTGTAATTTTTGTTTCTTCATGTCATGCGTTCCGCCCCACCATTCGGAAAGAGGGACGCTGACCGTTGCAAAACCTATCCAGAACGGATGGTCATGATCCATTAGGTTATCGTACATATAGCCGCCGCCCAATGCAACAGAAGGCAGGTTCTTTCCCAAAGACATTTTATATTGCAGATGAGTAGCATCCACATTCTTTTGCAGCAAATTATACTCGTTTGTAGCAGGAAGAGCCGTTTCCGGAGCACAATAAAGCCCGTCCGGCTGCTCGGGAGTCCCTCCGTTTATATTTAAAGAAACGTCTATGCTGTCTGAAGCATGCCCAATATATTGTGCCAACAAGCTGAACGACTCGGAAAGAGCATTCCTTACAGAGATCTGATTACGGCGCGTCTCGTTCTTGCGAAGCTGCACCTGCAACAAATCATTCCGGTTTGTCACACCGGCAAGCACGGCAGCTTCCACATCTTTATAGATGCTGTTCAGTTGCTCTTCTACCGTTGAAATCGTTTTAAGTTTCTCTTTCAGCATTACCACTCGCCAGAAATATTGCTCGGTTGTAAGCCTTACTTCATTCTCCAACTGCTGACGTTGCAAGCGACTCACCTCCACGTTTACCTTGGCCAACTTGTTTCCGTGCACTATCTGCCCTCCGGTAAAAAGAGGAAGCGTAGCGGAGATTCCTCCCATTATTCCGTTTTTCATCAAAGAAACTCCGCTTCCCAAGCCAAGATCCATCTGCAAAAGTCCTTTATTGGCTATAAATCCTCCTCCGGAAGCACTGACAGAAGGAAAGTAATTTGTGAAGGCCTGCTGCTTTTCATGCCGGGCAATTGCAAGGTCATTATCGGCATTCTTTATGCGAACATTGTTTTGAAGTGCTTCGTTTATGCACTCATCCAATGTATAAGAACGTTGAGCAAACAAGTGTACGCTTGCCATCATTCCCAAACCGATAAGGAAAATCTGTTTCGTATAACGTTTCATATTTTTTTATCTATTCTATATTCATTTAATCTGTTCACCGTATTATTGCTGTTCCAACAGGATTATTCTCTCACGTTTCTTCGAGGAATTGCGGTATGCAATCAGATATGCCGCCGGAAGTACCGTCAGAATAAATACCATTGTTATCAATGTTCCATAACAAATCACAGCTCCCATTGGCATCCACAAGCTGCTCTTTCCCAAAATCATGGGGACAACTCCCATAGAGGCGGCGGCCGACGTCAGGAAAATCGGGCGCATACGTCGCTGTGCAGAGTGATAAATTGCATCAGAAGCCGACATGTTTTCTGTAACTCTCAGCTCCTCTGCGTAATCAATCATAATAATTCCGTTACGAACAATGATACCCATCAGACTGACGATGCCGAGCACACTGGTAATACTAAAGTTCACATTCTGCAACAGAATGCCAACCGCTGCTCCAAATACGCAAAGAAACATACTGCTAAAAATCAGTGTCGCAGTGCTTATTTTACGGAAATGCATGATGAGGATGAAGAAAATGATGGCAGAAGCAATCACCAAACCTCCTATAATCGGAGGGAAATATTCTCCACTGGTCTCCAGCTCTCCACCGTAGCTCAGTGTTACTCCCGGTGATAACTTGTAATCTTTCAACTTATCCTTCACAAGAGAGGTTACACTCACGGCGTTTTCTCCACGCTGCAGTTCGCCTTGTACCGTAATGGTGAACACACCGTTTCTACGACCTATCTGCCCGTCCTTCCACACCGGAACTACATCGGCAACCTGCCTTAACGGGACATTTGACAAGCCTCCGGCCACCGGAATCAACTCATCCTTTACTTCCGATAAAGATGCTCTGTCGGCCTTTTCCCCCTTCAGTACCACCGGAATGTTATAATCTCCTTCCCAAACATCGGCAACAGACAGGCCGTTTCCGTAACGCATGGCCAATGTTGTTTCCACACCAAGATTATTAATACCCAAACGGGCGGCCTCATCTTCCCGTAAAATTACCATTGAAGCCAATTGAGGCTCGGTAAAATCGGTGTGAACCAATGCGAGTTCCGGCATATTTCTTAACAAAGAAAGTATCTCATTCGCGTCGTGTTTTATCGCATTCAGGCTGTCTCCGCTCAAACGGATCTCCACTGGATAGACAGCTTCACTATAACTTAGCTGCTTAAACCGCACGCGTGCTTCCGGAAAGTAATCGCTATACCGGGGAGCATATTCGTTTAATAACTCTTCTGTTTCCTCATTTCCTACCGTGTTGACGATGAACTGCGCGTAATTTGTCCCGGGAATCTGCGGAGCATAACTGGTTTGGAAACGCGGAGAGGCACAACCTTTGAACGAAGCGATGCTGACCACCCGCTTATCTTGACGAAGAATATGCTCCAGACTATCGGCAACCGCACTTGTATGCGCCACGTCCGTCCCCGTCGGAAGATATATTTCCACTGCAAACTGATTGCGGTCGGCATTAGGCAACAACTGCTGAGGCAATTTAACCATTAGCGCTCCTCCCACCACAACAAAGAACAATCCGATACCGATAGTTACCTTTGGGTGAGCAAAACACCTGTCGAGTAGCCAGTTATAATACCGTTGCAACATGTCAAGAAACGAGAAGTTCTTCTTTCCGCTTCCTGTTTTATCCATCGGTTTCCGGATAAACCAGAACTGCATGAAGGGCACCAACATCGTTGCCACCAGCAATGATACGAACAAAACGATGGATACTCCCCAAGGAAAGCTCTGCACAAATTCGTTAATCATACCCGTTGTTGTCATTAAAAACGGGAAGAAAGTGATGCTGATGGCCAGCGTCGCTGAAAAAATCGACTTGGAGAAATGCAGCGTACTTTGAATTGCTGCGTGCCAACGCGACATTCCTTCACCCAGTTTTTCCAGATAACTGTCTATAATCACGATGGAGTTGTCGACAATCATTCCCAGGGTTACGATCAACGCAGCCAGGGTTACCGTGTTCAACTCTATGTCGAAAGCATAAAACAGTCCCAATGAAATGAATATCGTAATGGGAATTGTGGAAGCTGCCACCATGGCAACCCGCAACGGAAGAAGCAATACGACAACTATAATTACCGCACAAATCGCAATAAGCAATTCGCGCAAGAAGTTATAAACACTGTCGGATACAACCTGACTCTGGTCGGTAATCCGGAAAATCGTGACGTCTTCGGGCAACTCTTTCTGAAAGGCAGCCAGCACTTCATCGATGTCTTCTCCCATCTTCACGATGTTCTGTCCTTTTTTCATTTCCACCGAAAGCAACAAACATTTACGCCCATTATTGGTGATATAGCTATCGGTCAACGGATATTCCTTGACTACCCGCGCCACATCCTTCAATCGGACGATATTTCCTTGCGCATCGGCATAGACAATCTGTTGCTGGACATCGAACACGGAATTCAATGATTTGGCGACATAAACGGGAACAATCTGTTCTCCCGTCCTCACCTTTCCTCCAGAAGTGGCAAATCCTTTCTGCAAAAGAGAAGCAGCAAGTGTTTGCTCGCTCAGCCCGTATTCCGATAAACGTTCGTTGTCCAAATAAACAGAAATCTGTTCTTTCTGCAATCCCGATGTCGTCATTCGTCCCACACTCGGGATACGACGCAGCCTATCCTGCAAGGCATCCATATAATCGTCCAGCTCGCGATAAGTCTTATCCCGGCTTTCCAGCGTGATAAGCAGGGCAGAAGTATCTCCAAAGTCGTCCATCACTTTCAAAGCCAATACGTTTGAAGGAAGCTGAGCCTTGAAGTCGGATATGCCATGCTTGAATTTGCTCCAAAATTCATCCTTGTTGTTTACCTCATCATTCAACTGCACCTGGACGTAAACAATACCGTCTCTACTCTTCGAGAAAGTTTTCTCCTTCCTCACTTCCTTATAGGTAAATATATATTCTTCCAATGGTTTCGTAACCTGTTCCACCATCTCTTCTGCCGTGTTTCCCGGTGCTACCGCCACTACAATGCCTTGACGGATGGTAAAGTCGGGGAACTCGTTCTTACGCATCTCCGGCAAACTGTATATGCCAAAGGCAACCAGGCAGGCAACCGCCAGAATAACTATCTGCCGATAATGCATTGCCCATTCCACAAAGCTGCGTCTTTCCTTATTGTTTTCCATTTTTCCTGTATCTTTTCTTTAAAACATTAGCGGAGTCCCTTCACAGACTTTTTGCCGCCCTTCCACTATGATTCTTTCTCCTTCCCGTAGTCCGGACAGTATCACGATGCCGTCTGCCGTAAACTGCCCGCACCGGACTATCCGTTTAACGGCCTTTCCCGACTCTTCCAACCACACAAAATAATTGTTATCCTCGTCCAATTGCACCACACTTACCGGAATAACAGGAGAAACGGTTTCCGACTTTTCCGACACAATATCTACTTCCGCCACCATACCGGGCATTAAATTTTGCACAGAACCTTCCACGCGTATCTTCACATCATAGGAACGAGAAAGCGGATTGGCCACGATGCCTTTCTCAATCACCGTGCCCGTAAACATCCGATCGCCCAGAGCCGGTACGGCAATTTCGGCTTTCTCTCCCACTGAGACCGATGCAATTTCCGTTTCCGGAACGGCTATTTTCACTTTCAGCAACGAAGCCGTAACCAGCTTTGCTACCGTCATTCCCGGCATAACATTTTGGCCTATCTCGATATTTTTCTGCGAAATCACACCACTATATGGCGCATACAGTTTGGAATCTTCCAGGTTTTTCCCGGCTATTTCCTCCAAGGAACGGGCCTGTTCAAGCTTGCTTTGCACTTCAACCCACTGTATTTCCGGCAAACTTCCCTTATCGTGCAACTCTTTCATTCGGCGATAAGCATCTTCAGCCTGCGCCAAAGAGGCTTTGGCCGCCTTGTAACTGCTCTGCAAAGATGCGGGATCTAACGTGGCAAGCAGCTGTCCGCCGGCAACGTGCTGCCCCACGTTCATCTGCAAAGTCTTCACCGTTCCCGAAACGGAAAAGCTAAGAGCTATTCCATTTTCCTCCTCTACTGTTCCGGAATAATTGCCTATGTTCATATATTCGCCTGCCTCAACAGTCATCAACTTGACCTTAACCGGACAAGGTTTTTCCGACTGTTCCACCGAACCTTGACATCCTCCCACCAATACGGCGAGAACCATTGTCACTGCCAAATAATTCTTTTTCATATTGTTTCGTTTCTTTTTAATTATCCTTTTGCCTTTTCTGCAAAAGAACGATGTTTTATCCAATGGAATACTATTTATTTTTCCATAAAAGTTTCCATTTTTACGTCTCACATTCAAAATAATACATAAAGAACATTAATATCACCTTTCAAGCAACTTATCTTTAATAAATTCATTCTTAATTTGCAAGCAGTGAATCCAAGAAGGACAAAAACAAAGAGAAAAATAGAACAATATCAAAGAAAACAAAACATAAATCCCGAAAAACAAAAGGACATTCCAAACAAAACATCCCAAGGTTTTCCTAAAAAAGCACAATGTTTTTATGGAAAGAATTGCATATATAGCCATCTTCATATAATAAAAACGACCAAAACAACACTAAATACACACAAATTATGGAAAATATACAAAAAGGAAATTTGGAGAATAGTAAGTTCGCCGACGTAACATTTTATAACAATGGAGAAATCGCACTCTGCAATGATTTAAAAGGTTTCAACAATAAAGATCCATTGAAAATGGAAATTCTTATCTTCGGAATTGTTCTGGAAGGGCAATTCTCGATAACATTCAATGGGAAACTTTACACTATACACAAAAATGATTTGTTCATTTGCTTGCCAAACAATATCTTAGAGCATGGCTTGTTTAGCTTCGACTTTAAGTTCGACAGCATCGGCATATCGCCGGCATATTTAAAAAAGTTACTCCCGATGACAAGTAACACATGGGATTACAGAATGTATTTCGAGAAGAATCCTATCCATTCTTTAAGCCCGGAAGAAGCCGTAGTATTCCATCAATATTACGATTTATTGAGTTCCAAGATTCACTTGCCTTCGGACACCCAAGAAAAAGTCATGTCGTTATTACTGCAAGCATTCTTTTATGATATGCATTACATCCTCAACCGAACGATAAAAATTCCCCAGCAATACACCCTCTCCTCGGGAGAATTTCTCTTTAAACGCTTCCTCGAGTTACTGGATTCTTCCTATCCGAAAGACAGAAAGGTGGACTTCTATGCAGACAAACTCCACGTTTCGGCCAAATACTTGTCGGCCGTCTGCAAAAAAGTAGGGGAGCAAACTCCACGACAGATCATCGACTATTACATAGTGAAAGACATTGAATTTTTAATGAAACAAAGCACTCAAAGCATAAAAGAGATATCCAACGAATTGGATTTCCCCAACCTTTCTTTCTTCGGCAAGTACGTTAAGAAACATTTCGGCATGCCTCCAAGAGAATTGAGGAAAAGTTTTTTCAACAAATAACAAACGCACTTTACCGAAACAGGCATTATTTCATTATTTCAACGACTAAAATCGACGTTAATGAACTTCGCAATCATAGCAGCAGGAGAAGGCTCACGACTAAAACAAGAAGGCGCAACAGTAAGCAAACCACTGACTCTTTTAAACGGAGACGTCATGATAGAACGACTCATCCGCATCTTTATGAAAAACGGAGCATCGTCAATTTCTATAATTATCAATGAAAAAGACGATAAGTTAAAGAAATTTTTACGACATTTGCAGGAAAATTGGCCTATTAACGTGGTAATAAAGTCTACAACCAGCTCGATGCACAGTTTCTTTGAACTAAGTCCTTTCCTGAAAAGCGGGAAATTCTGTCTGACTACTGTCGACACGATTTTTCGGGAAGACGAATTCGAAACCTTCATCAATGCCTTTAAGGAATCGGATGAAGACGGATACATGGCTGTAACAGACTACATCGATGACGAAAAACCTTTATACGTGTCAACAGATAAATCTTTACATATTACCGGATTTCACGACAGCTATTCGCCCGAGTATCGCTATGTATCGGGAGGTATTTACTGTTTAAAGCCCAAATCCATCGAAATCCTGAAGAAATGTGTTGCCAACCAAATGTCGCGCATGCGGAATTTCCAACGCCAACTCATTGCGGAAAACTTCTCTCTAAAAGCTTATCCTTTCAGCAAAATATTGGATGTAGATCACGTATCTGACATAAAAAAGGCCGAAGAATTCTTAAATCAAGTTTCCAATACAACGGAATAATGGAGAAATTCATGATTATCGGGATCAGCAGAAACAGTAAATATTCCCCTAACCACTTGCAGAATGATGCGGCCATTTTCAGCATCGTATCTGATTTTTTAAAGGATGCAGGATACGAAATACACCTATATACCGAGGATGAGTTCGTTGAAAAACGGATAGACGGGGATATCTTTTTCTCTATGGCCCGCAGTCAGGCCACACTTCGACGCCTGAAAACACTGGAAGACAAAGGGGCTTTAGTCATCAATTCGCCTTACGGCATCAGTAATTGCATCCGTCAACCCATGACAGAGCTGCTGATAAATAATCATATCCCTTACCCCGACAGCATCATTTCTCCCGTTGCTTCCCTCGATATATCCCGACTGAGCTATCCATGTTGGATAAAACGCGGAGACTCGCATACCATTGTAAAGAACGATGTATGCTTTGCTTCTTCTCCCAAGATTGCGGAAGATATCTTATCCGACTTCAAAAAACGACAGATTTCTTCTGCCGTAGTCAACAAACATTTATACGGAGACCTGATAAAATTCTACGGAGTATCGGGAACAGGCTTCTTTCATTGGTTCTATCCGTCGATGTCATTGCCCAGCAAATTCGGCCTGGAAATAATAAACGGCGAGGCAAAAGGGATTGCTTTCGACGAACGTGAACTGAAATCACTGTGTGACCGTACCTCAAACATACTGAACGTCCCTGTTTATGGTGGAGATTGCATCATACAAAACGACGGAAGTATTATGATAATCGACTTCAACGACTGGCCCAGTTTTGCCCGCTACCGCAAGGAAGCCGGCCGGAACATAGCATCTTACATCTGCAGACAGGCAAAAGAATTCACCGAAAAAAAGAAAAAAACGGCATGAATACTGCGACAAAGATACCCTGCATTGCCTTCGACTATGGCGGTACACTCGATACGAACGGCGTGCATTGGAGTGAAATATTGTGGCAAAAATACAAGGAGCTGCACATCCCCATAGACAAAGATGCCTTTCGTGAAGCCTATATATACGGAGAAAAGACACTGGCCGCCCGGGCACTTATCAAACCGGAAGCCACTTTTTACGATGTGTTGCGGATAAAATGCAACCTGCAAACCGACTTCCTCTACAAACAGGATTACTTAAAACCTTCCGCCGAAACGCATTATTATCCCGAGGAGATAGCCAAAAGCTGTTATACTCATGTAAAAGCTGTAATGCAGACAACGGAAACCATGCTTGAAAAGTTATCGGAAAACTACCGGATTGTCTTAGTTTCCAACTTCTACGGAAACCTTCGTTCCGTATTAAACGACCTGCACATCCTGCATTATTTCAACTGCATCATAGAATCGGCATCGGCGGGTGTACGCAAACCCGATCCGGAGATTTTCCGCATTGCCGCACGCACATTAGGATGCCGTCAAGACGAAATGACCGTCATCGGGGATTCTTTTTCAAAAGACATTCTGCCGGCTCATTCCATAGGATGCCGTACTGTCTGGCTGAAAGGAGCGGGATGGGAGGAAGGTAAAGAAGACTTGTCGGTGCCCGATGCCATCATCACCGACATACGGCAAGTGCCCGATGTACTGAAGAAGCTCATTCACCCTGAAATGTTACACCGATAAGACGTCAAAGTTCTTCGGCAAACTGTTTACAGAAACGCTCGTGGCAGACGTGCATATAACGGTAAATAATGCTCATGACCGCTATCTCGAAAACAAAATATAACCAGGGAAGATCGATAAGACAGGCAGCATAAAGCACAACAGCCCGCGTGTTAAACGTAAGCACATTCGCCCATTTCATCATTGGCAACGACCGATTGCGGAACCGCTCGCAAAAAGTTTGCGGGATGTGCCCGGCACCACCGTATTTCTCCTGCAGCTTTTTCATAAGCTCCTGAAAACAAGGTGTGCATGCTTCCTGTTTCTTTGTATAACCCACATAGAGCCATAAAAATATTTTCCAAAGAAAATTCCCTTTCCAAGGCGTTTCCTTATACATTTCCTGCTGTTGCGCGAAAGTATCCAACTCGCAATTTTCTTTTTCCCTCAAGAAGAACAGATGGATTTGCCTGTAATAATCGGCCAATCTGCACTGCGCACTGTGACAACCGAAGCCGGAATACAACCCCACACATACCAGAATGATTGTGGAGACAAAGGCATTTTGTGCATTATCTTCTATCCCCAACACGGCAAACTCCAGGCCATGATGAACAGAAAGCCGATAGACAAGCGCCACATAGATGGGAATGAACCAAACATCGCCTGCCGCACCGTCAAGTATTCGCCCGAGGCGTGTTTTCTGCCCCGTCAGCCTTGCCAACTGACCGTCTGCGCTGTCATAAACATTTGCCCAAGCCAATAACAGCACGGCAATCACGTTACACAACAAACCATATCGCCCTTCTGTGCGAAACGAACCGTGAGCAAAGAAAAAAGCCGAGCCGGCACCGATAATCATAGACAGCACCGTTACCGTATTGGGATGTACATGAAAACGCTTGAAGAAAAGCGCCCACCGGTAACCTAACGGCCGCGTAAAGACCTTATCGAGCCATTCTTCCGTATCATTCGACTTGTATGTTGATTTAATATTCCCGCCCATTTCATAACTTTTTTATATCCCGCAAAAATAAAGAATTATATCATTAGAAAAAAAGAACTCGGGGATGATGTGAAAACATGCCCGAGATACATAAAAAACACCGGGGTATTTCCCCCGACAGAACCGCGTCTTTCCTCACGCGCAACTCTTTCCCACTTTCATAAGAAGCATACCGACCGATATCCAGAACAGCTCCCTTAACCGGCAAATAACGCCCACAAACATTGCAATGCCTCCGGTCATTCCCAACTGTATGACCGATATGGCAAAGCCTCCTTCCCTTCCTCCCAACTGCATGGGCAGGAATCCCAACAAATTTGCGAAGAGCGATGTGAAAGCCAATATGAGAAATGAATACAAAAATGCCAGCATATATCCCCAAAGGCCGTCGCCCACATTCACCCCGAAAAGGAGCAACATGAAGAAAATCTCAAAACTCTGCAGAATGCGCCCGAAATATTCAAGAAAGAAGCTCGCATAAAAAGAACGTTTATTCTGGCTTTGCAATTCCGAAATCTGCTTATCGATTTTCAAAAGGTCTTCCCGATGCCTCTCTGTAAAACGTTCTCCCCACTTGCGAAGACCGGGAATACGACTGACAAAGCGCAGCATCTTTGCGACCAAGCCATACTTATATCCTTTTACAAAAAGGTAAATTCCTCCGCAACAGAACACGAAAGTAAGAAACAATAAAAGCGAAAGAGGCGCGTTTAAAACAAGATATCCGTTGCAGGCCAAAACCAGATAAACGACAACAGCCGTCAGCCAAAACCAGAAATGACTGAAGATATGCATCATGGAAAACAGCACGACCGAAGACGTTGCCCGCCGCACATCCATAAATTGCGCAGCATTCATTATCTTATATGCCTCACCCCCTAAAAGCCCCACGGGCGTTGCATAATTCAAAGCAAAACCGGTAATGGTAAATCTCAACAGCGTCCCGAAACTCATCGAACACCTTCCGCTTCCCCGGATGATCGTTCTCCATGACAAAGCATTCAGTACATAAAGAAGAAACCATAGAATCAATATCCCCAAAAGCCAGTAGTCTGCCTTTTTAATGTATTCCCACAATTGTATGAAACTTACGTCGAAAGTGAAGAACATCACCACAATGGCAACAACGCCTATGGCAAAAAACAGATTATTCAAACGCCTTTTCATTCCTTCTTTAATGCCCGCTTCTGTTCCACCCCTCTCATTTCTCCACGATAGACGTCAGCGGATGACGGTTACCTTTTATCTCCGTCAGGAATGCTTTAGCCGAACCAAATGTGAGATACATGTCCAACCTTACGGGCAAATGATTCCTGTCGTCGGTGACATAAAACGTAATTACTTCCTTTTCTTCGTTATCCACATACTCCACCAACGAGAGAACCAGGCAACGATACGTCACCCCATCTTTCGTCGTATAGTTTTCTTTTCCTCTGTATATCAGCGTCTGTTTCTCTATTGCCCGCCCCGTAGCCATGGAAAAGAGGATTTTCTGTCCGGGCTTGTAGCCGCTCGCATCGTAAGAACGTGCCTGCAACAAAATACTAAGCATGTCGTAAACACAAACAGGGCTCTCGTCATATTTTTTTTCTGTCTCGCCCCTCAAGGTACGATGCTGGTCGACTATGCACAAACCATCGCGATAACTAAAGTTGACTTCATCGACAGTATATCGTTTTCCTTCCTCCGCTCCTTTACGAAAATAAAGAGGTTCCAAATCTTTCGATGTAATGCATGTCAATGTATCACGCATCTTAAAAAAGAAATCAATCCGTTTATTCGTATAAGATTCCAGGTCCGTGCGCAGACATGGCTGCCCGTTATGAAGAGTTTCATTAACTGTCATTTTAGCCCACCCGGCATTAATCCACAGAAATTTCCAATTGTATTTCAATTCATAACTCAGGGTTTCTCCCGGTTCAATAGCATCGTTTATCGCACCACACTGCGCTTTTACTGTCATGCATCCTATAAGGAAACAAAAACAAAGAAGTAATTTTTTCATCATGTTCGTCCTAATCGTTGAGCTCGTTCTTTATTTCTTTCTTTAATTTTCTTGTTCGCATCGGGTTTCTGCTTCTTAAGTTCGTCCAACTTTTGCTTTTCTAATGGCACCGCATGCAGATCCCATGTTTCTTCAAACTCGAAATTTGCTTTCATTTCCCACACTTTAGGAAAATAAAAGACCTCTTCCGCTTGTCTCTTTTCTGCAAAATTTCCGGTATCCCATTTGCCATTGTTATTATCATCGTTGAAGAGTCTGATATAATATTTCGTGGAAGGCTGTAAGAAATAAAAGTCGCAAGTATTTTTTGAACTCACCGCTTGTTCCCGTACAACCCTGTCGGCTCCATCCAACAACTGCACAATCGCATGAGGTCCCGCCCCGACAATGTTCAAATAAAGCGTACCATAGTCTTCCAACTTCTTCACTTTGAAACTCTTTTTATCCTTGTTATTATAAAGTCCATAAAGACCTTTAAAACAAAGCGAGTCAATGCTTATCTCATATTCTGCTCCGGGTTCCCATGGAGCAAGTATTTCATATTGACGGGGGACAACGCTGTCCGGACGAATAAGCAGAGGTGCTTGCTGCCATACACTGTCTACCATTACAGAAAGATGTATGCGTGATGTATCAATATCCACAATCGGTTCGTCAAAATTTACCAAAAGATTCTTATTAAGATCGAGCATTCCGGAGACATCAAAGTGCATCGGGATAAATTCTGTCTCGACAGACAACGTATCTCCTTTCCTTTCTCTCCGCCTGCGTTCCTTTTCTTTTTCTTTATCGGCCTCTTCCTTCATCGCAAGACGACGCGCTCTTGGAATCTTGTTCTGCAGTTTAATCGTATCTCTTTGCGGGACCAATTTCCCCAAAGTATCCGTTGCCAGATAATCAAGCTGAATAATCAATGTGTCTTTCTCGCATAAGGTTGAATCTTTCAGCCAGTAAACAATACTGTCATTGCCGGTTCTCGCCTCGATAATGAATGCGTCCTTTTCATCGAAATTCAGGCCTTTCAGCGTAGGAAGAGTGTCGGCTTTTGCACTAAAGGCCAGGACGAATTGCTTGGTATTCGGGCGTTCCTTTATCCGAAGATACTGCATTGTTGCCTCTTCCTTGAACGCACGCAGCAGAATATTATCCGGCAGAAAACGAGTATAATCTACACGAATGATTGTATCTATCGCCGCTGTATCTTTTTCATTCCACACCGTATCTTGACGAGATGACGGGATGGATGAAGGAATAACGAGGGAATCGGTAAAAGCGATGGCCTCCGTTTTCGAATCGAACAGATAATTTTGGTTACCATCCATCAATGCGTAGATGCGATATTGCCCGGGAGCTATTCCCCGAATGGTAAATTCTCCACGACTGTCGGTGCGAGATATACGGTCGAAAGGCAGGCTTGTCAGTGCCGTATCGCTTAGATTTTTATGAAGACCTACTTGTATCCCTTTAATCGGTTCCAGGTTTTCCGCATTCAAGACGGTGCCTGACACTTGCAACGAGTCGATTACGTCGCCTGTTGCGAATGCGTAAGAGAAATTTCCCATAGGATTTCCCTCATTGTTGTCGACAATGGCATCACCGAAATCTATTGTATAAGTAGTATTGGCGCGTAAAGAATCGAAAAACTCTACCTGTACCCGTTTGCCATTTACCCTTACTTCGGGAGTTTCCTGCTGGGGAGGTGAGATAATGACCTTCTCCGACGCTCTTTCCAATTGGATAAATTCGTCAAACTCTATACTGATTTTCTTCCGAGTATTATTGGTCGCATTGGGTTCCGGCGTGGCGCGAACGAACTTAGGCGGCATTTCGTCATACGGTCCGCCGTCAGGACTTCCGGTACTTGCGCAAGCATATATACCCAAACAAACCAATAATACAAATATTATTTTAGGCATGAGTTTCATGTCTTTACTCTTGGTTTAACTTCAACATTTCATCGATGTGTTCCCGGGTATTGCATAAACGCGGCACTTTATGCTGGCCTCCCAGTTTACCTTTCTCCTTCAACCAATCGTGAAACAGGTTTGGTCTGGCCACAACAATCTCTAACTTTTGCAAAGTAATGTCTTTATGTCGTTTCGCTTCGTAGTCGGAATTGATCTCTTGCAGCGAACTATCCAATATATCTCTGAAGCGTTCCAGCGAATCGGGGGCCTTGCTGAACTCTATGAGCCACTGGTGACGACATTTCGCATTTGCATCCATAAAGACCGGAGCTGCGGAATATTCCAACACTTGCGCTCCTGTTTCGGCACAAGCACGGGCAAGTCCTTTTTCGGCATTGTCGACCATTAATTCTTCTCCAAACGCATTTATAAAATGTTTCGTTCGGCCCGTTATGATAAATTTATACGGATCCTTCTGAGTAAACTTCACCGTATCGCCTATAAGATACCGCCACAATCCGCAAGACGTGCTGATGAGCATCGCATAATTACGGCCCGTTTCCACTCCCGTAAGCGGAACAACATGGGGATTCGCGCTGTCGATTTCTTCCAAAGGTATAAATTCATAAAAAACATCATAGTCTATCATCAGCAACATAGCGGGATCTTTCAAGTCGTTTTGCAGGCCGAAAAATCCTTCGCTCGCATTATACGTTTCCATATAATGCATCTTATCGCTTGGGATAAGCTGTTTATATTGTTCACGATACGGCGTAAAGCAAACTCCTCCGTGAAAGAATACTTCCAAATCGGGCCATACTTCGTCCAAGGTTTTCGCCCCGGTTTTTTCAAGAATCCTTTTCAATACGGCCAACATCCAAGACGGAACACCCGAAATATTGGTAACATGTTCCTTGATTGTCGTGTCGGCTATTCGTTCCACCTTCTCCTCAAAGTCACTCAACAAGGATATTTTCTTTCCGGGAACACGTATAAGATTAACCAACGGGTTAATGTTTTGTATCAGAATTGCAGAAAGATCACCTACCAGACTGTTGCGAAGATTGTAGTTCGGGCTGTGACTTCCGCCAAGTATCAAGCCTTTTCCCGAGAAAAAACGGCTTTGAGGATTCGATCTCAGGTAAAGGGCCACCGCATCTGTCCCGCCCGCATAATGAATATGTTTCAATCCGTCACGACTGACAGGGATAAATTTGCTCTTATCGCTGGTTGTCCCCGACGATTTTGCATACCACACAACACGACCAGGCCAAAGGACATCAGACTCGCCTCTCCGCATCCGGTCTATATAACCCTTAATGTCATCGTATTCCTGAACGGGAACTCTTTGGAAATCGTTGTAGGAATGTATGCTGTTATAATCATATTTCTTCCCCCACTCCGTGCGGGCTGCTTTTTTAATCAATTTATAAAACACCTGCTCTTGTATCGAGTCTGTATGCAAAGCATAACGATTGACAGCTTTCTGCCTGGGGACAAACAATTTCTCTATTAACTTTGTCGGATCCATTTCGTTTCCTTTTTAATCTTGTTCGATGTTACAAAGTTAGTCTATTTATCCTTAATCAAAGGAATGAACATTATTTTTTTAAGGAAATTACATTTCTATGTTTTATTTCTTATAACTTTACCTCGCAGAGAAAAAAAGACGAGCCATGAGAATAGGAATCTTGACATCCGGAGGAGATTGTCCCGGCATCAATGCTACAATAAGAGGAGTTTGCAAGACGGCCATGAATTATTATGGGATGGAAGTATGCGGTATACACAACGGTTTTCGCGGGCTGATAGACAATGAGATAGCACCTTTAAACGAAGACTCGCTCTCCGGACTGCTGAACATGGGCGGTACCATTTTAGGAACATCCCGAGAGAAACCTTTCAAGAAGCGGATAAACGCCATGTCGGAAGACAAGCCTGCAATGATGTTACAGAATATTCGCAACAATAAGTTGGATTGTATCGTCTGCATCGGCGGGAATGGAACACAAAAAACGGCATATAAATTAGCGGAAGCAGGCGTAAATGTTATCAGCATCCCCAAGACCATCGACAACGATGTATGGGGCACAGACATCTCTTTCGGCTTTGATTCTGCCGTATCCATCGCAACAGAAGCCATAGACCGTCTGCACTCTACAGCCACCTCACACCAGCGCGTAATGGTAATCGAAGTCATGGGGCATAAAGCCGGATGGATTGCTCTTTACTCCGGAATGGCGGGAGGAGGCGACATCATCCTTTTGCCTGAAATTCCTTTCGACATCCATTGCATAGGAGACACCATTATTAACCGACTAAAAAAGGGGAAACCTTATTCCATCGTCGTCGTGGCCGAAGGAATTCCCACCATTGGCGGGAAAAAGGCTGCTCAATACATCGCAGAAGAAATAGAGTATGAAACAGGATTCGAGACGCGCGAAACAGTATTAGGTTATATTCAACGGGGAGGAAGCCCGACGGCTTTCGACAGAAACCTCGCAACCCGCATGGGAGGGCATGCTACCGAACTGATTGCCCAAAAACAATTCGGGCGCATGATTTCCCTACAAGGCTCCAACATCACTTCCGTCCCCCTGGAAGAAGTTTCCGGGAAACTGAAATTAGTGACAGAAAATCATGATCTCATCCTGCAGGGAAGACGAATGGGTATATGCTTCGGATAAAAAGTTTCTCCGAAGCATCTTTATAAAAACGCCGGGATATAATAAAAAAAGGATGCCGCCCTCTTACATAAAAGCCGCAACCCTTTCATGAAAAATACAACGATGTTTTTCTCTGAATCAGAGATTCTTTTCCGCGGGAAATGCAGAACTTTCCGCCTGAGAAATGATGCGTTCCTCATCGGCAAATACCTCTTCCGGCATAATTTCTTCCGAAACGTCCGAAATAATCGCACCTTCTTTTTCCCCAAGACCGTCCTTAGCCTTTTCTCTTTCTGCCTTTGCTACAAATATCGCGTCAATAAATTGCGGATCACTCTTTATCATCGCCATCGTATAACGTGCCGCTTCCTGCTGCGATTCTTTCTTTGAATATCCCCGACCTTTCCCCGCAGGAATATTTTCCACCATGACCTGCGTTTCAAAAATTGGGCTCTGTTCTTGATCCATATCCTGAGCAATTAATTCAAAGGCAATAATAAACTTGTTCTTCTGACTCCATTCTATCAGGCCCGACTTGAAATTAACCTCCTTGCGGGAAATCTTGTTCAAGTTCAAATATTGGTTAATTATACGCTCTTCCATGAATTTCTTGCATGCCCGATAGCCGCGATCCAAATAAATAGCCCCTATTAAAGCCTCAAAAGCATTACCACACATGTAACTGTTATGCGAGGACTGTCTGGCCGTATACTTAATCAGTTTGTCCAAACCAATCTTTACCGCTACCTCATTTAAGGTTTCCCTTTGCACAATCTTAGAGCGCGTATTGGTAAGAAAACCTTCTCGTTTTCCCGGAAACTTCTTATAAACTATGTCACCCACAACCGCATCGAGGATAGCATCGCCCAAGAATTCCAGTCGTTCATTGTTCAACAATTTACCTTTTCCTTCCCGTATGGAAACCGATTTATGCAGCAAAGCTTGCTTATACAACTCAATATTTCGGGGATAAAACCCAAGAATTCTATAAAAACAAAGATAAGACTCCCTTTCTTTACGGAAAAGAAGTCTTATCTTATCTGTAATATTACCCAACACTGTTTACTCCGTATATTTTTTAACAATTACACATGCATTATGTCCGCCGAAGCCGAATGTATTACTCAATGCGGCTCTTACGACACGATGTTGCGCTTTGTTGAAAGTAAAGTTCAGGTTATAATCAATTTCTTCATCGTTATCACCCTCTTCATGATTAATTGTTGGAGGAATAATATCGTTTACTACCGATAAAACACAGGCAATAGCTTCTACAGCTCCCGCAGCGCCCAATAAATGACCGGTCATTGATTTGGTAGAACTTATATTCAGTTTATAAGCATACTCGCCGAAAAGTGCCTGAATCGCTTTCACCTCTGAAATATCTCCCACCGGAGTTGATGTTCCATGAACGTTTATATAATCAATATCTTCCGGTTTCATTCCGGCATCTTTCAGCGCATTTTGCATTACCAAACGGGCTCCCAGGCCTTCCGGATGAGAAGCTGTGATGTGATATGCATCCGCAGATGCACCGGTTCCTGCCAATTCAGCATAGATTTTTGCACCGCGTGCTTTTGCATGCTCCAATTCTTCCAAGATCAAACAACCTGCTCCTTCTCCCATGACAAAGCCATCCCGGCTTGCACTAAAGGGGCGTGAAGCGTGTTCCATATCGTCGTTTCGGGTAGACAAAGCGTTCATAGCATTGAAACCTCCTACCCCTGCAGGAAAAATAGTCGCTTCCGCGCCACCGGCAACGATGATATTTGCTTTGCCCAAACGGATCAAATCAAATGCAACTCCGATAGCATTCGATGAAGAGGCGCAAGCCGAAGTCGTCGTAAAATTCGGCCCGTGAAAACCATAAAGCATTGATATCTGTCCGGCAGCGATGTCTGCTATCATCTTGGGGATGAAGAACGGATTAAAACGCGGACCGATTGTGTCTTTTGTCTGCGCATAATTTAACACCTCTTCCTCGAAAGTGTGCAAACCTCCTATGCCTACTCCGTAAATAACGCCGATTTTGTTCAAATCGTCTTTCTCGATATCAATACCGGAATCCTTCACCGCTTCCTTTGCCGCAACAATAGCATATTGCGTATAAAGGTCCATCTTCCGGGCCTCTTTACGGTCGATGAAATCGGTAACATTGAAATTTTTTACTTCACAAGCGAATTTAGATTTAAATTTCGATGCATCGAAATGAGTAATAGGTCCTGCTCCGCTTACTCCTTTAATGAGATTTTCCCAAAATTCAGGGACGGTATTTCCCACCGGCGTCAGCGCACCAAGACCTGTTACTACAACTCTTTTTAATTCCATATGATAGAATTAATTATTTTGCGTTAGCTTCGATGTATGAAATAGCGTCGCCAACCGTTTGAATTTTCTCTGCTTGATCATCAGGAATAGAGATACCAAATTCCTTTTCGAATTCCATGATCAATTCAACTGTATCCAAAGAATCTGCACCCAAGTCGTTATTAAAACTTGCAGTCGGTGTTACTTCTGATTCTTCTACACCCAATTTATCAACGATAATCTTCTGTACTTTTGATGCAATTTCAGACATAATTTTAAAATTTAAAGTTTATAATTAGATTAAAATTCTTCATTTCACCCTGCAAAGGAATAGATATTTTTTTTTCTAAACAAATATTTTAAGACATAAATACACTACCTTTGCACATTTTCATGAATTTTGTGCATGAAAATCTTCCTGTAAATTACTTTTCTCTTCGGAAAGAATAGTTTTCACGCAACCGTTCGAAAGCTGCAGGATTAGCAAGCAAAGCATCATAATCATTGCGCGGATCGTATAATTGCAACTGCAAGATTTCCTCATTTTCATTCGTCCCGACACAAGATTTTCCCAAAGACGGCATTTCAAAACCGACGTTCTTTTTGAAAAAACGACAATATGCTTCGATTACCATTCGCGTAGCATTCATCTTGCCTTCAACGGAATAACCGGCTATATGAGGCGTCCCGATAAAAACCTTATGCAATAATTCAAGGCTTATATTCGGTTCGTTTTCCCAAACGTCTATCACTGCTCCGGATATCTGATTACCGTCCAATGCCGACAGAATGGCCTGCGTATCGAGCACCTCTCCGCGCGAAGTATTTATAATATAAGGTCTTTTCTGCAACCGGCTGAAGAAACCGCGGTCACCCAAATGATATGTTTTGTACAAACCATCCCGTGTCAAGGGTACATGAAAGGTAATAATCTCACAATTTTCCGCCAGCTTTTGCAAATCATTAAACCCTTTTTCTCCACAATCACTGCGAGGAGGATCATTCAACATCACGTGCATTCCCAAAGATTCACACAATCTTTTCACCCGTTCGCCCACATGCCCCACGCCGACAATGCCGATACATGCATTTTTCAAACTGACATTCTTTTCTCTCTGAAGCAATAAAAGCACGGAATGAAGGTATTGTTCCACAGCTCCGGCGTTACAACCCGGACAATTCGTCCACGCAATTCCGGCCTTTTTACAGTACATCGTATCGATATGATCGAATCCAATGGTGGCTGTCCCGATAAACTTTACCCGACTTCCTTCCAGCAATGCACGGTCGCACCGCGTTCTTGTACGTATAATCAGCGCATCGGCATCCTTTACCGTCTCCGCCACAATGTCCTGTCCCGGCAAATAAATCACCTCATCGGCCAGTTGTTCTATTATATCTTTTATATAAGGTATCTTGTTGTCAACTATTACTTTCATAAAAACGTCCGTTTATTTCGGGGCAAAATTAGAAACAATCTCATGCCAGGAACTCAAAGTTCTTGTTTTTTTTTGCGGATATAAAAACTTTACCTACTTTTGTTCATATTAATTTACTACGTATAACATACAATATTATGCTTTTCACACAACTTTGTAACCCCATATTTACGAAAGTAATTACCGCATATCATCATATAGATAATGTAAATACTCCCATCGAGAATCCTTATCCTTTAAAAAGCATTGAATATTATCTTTATCTGAAATGCTGGATCGACACCGTACAATGGCACCTTGAAGACATTATACGAAACCCTCAAATTGATCCAAAAGAAGCATTGGAGCTGAAACGACGCATTGACAAATCAAATCAGGAACGTACCGATTTAGTGGAGTTGATAGACAGCTTTTTCCTTGACAAATACAAAGATGTCAAGCCTCTGCCGACAGCCACCATCAATACCGAAAGCCCGGCTTGGGCAATAGACCGTCTTTCCATCCTGGCATTAAAGATTTATCACATGCAAAAGGAAGTGGAACGTACAGACACTTCTGCCGAGCATCAAGCACAATGTAAAGAAAAACTACACATTTTATTGGAACAGCAGAAAGACCTTTCCACCGCCATCGACCAGCTTCTTGCCGACATAGAAGCCGGAAGAAAGTATATGAAAGTCTACAAGCAGATGAAAATGTATAATGATCCGGCCTTAAATCCGGTATTATACGGACAACAAAAGTAAGTATCCATGGCAAAGATTCTGGCTATTCGTTTCTCCGCTTTGGGTGACGTGGCGATGACAATTCCAGTGATCTTTTCATTCGCCAGGGCTTTTCCACAGCATCAAGTCGTTGTTTTGAGCCGGCCTTTCATGAAAGGGCTGTTCAAAAAAGCTCCGGGGAACGTGCAATTTTTCGAAGCAGACACGAAATCTTTATACCACGGACTGAAAGGATTAGACAGACTTTACCGCAAATTAAATGAAGAACATTTCGATGCCGTAGCCGATCTGCACGACGTTCTCCGCTCCAAATACTTGCGTTTCCGCTTCCGGATGGCAGGCATTCCTGTAGCTCACATCGACAAGGGGAGGAAAGAAAAACGAAGATTGACCTCACCGAACAATAAAAAACTTGTCCAACTGCCCGATTCTTTCCAGCGTTATACCGAAGTATTCCGGAAACTGGGTTATGCGTTTCCTTTAAACTTTACGTCTGTTTACGACGGGAAGCCGGCAGACATTTCCGAACTCTCATGGCTGACAGGAGAGAAAAAAGACGGCCATTGGATTGGAATCGCTCCTTTTGCCGCACACAAAGGGAAAATCTATCCCATAGAAAAAACGGAAGAAATCGTCAAAACGCTGGCATCCCATCAAAACATCAAGGTATTTCTGTTCGGCGGAGGAAAGGCCGAAACCGATGTCTTCACGGCATGGACCAAGAAATATCCGCAAATCGTTTCCGTTGCAGGAAAGCTGAAAATGGAACAGGAATTAGCCTTAATGAGCCATTTGGACGCCATGTTTACCATGGATTCCGGGAACATGCATCTGGCATCACTGGTAAACATTCCGGTAATTTCCGTATGGGGAGCCACGCATCCTTATGCAGGTTTCAGGGGATGGAACCAGTCGCAGTCAAACATCATACAGGCCGATCTGCCATGCCGTCCCTGTTCCGTTTACGGGAACAAGCCCTGCAAACGAAAAGATTATGCCTGCCTGAACAGCATTTCTCCGGGACAGATTCTTTCCCGTATCGCAGAAGCCGCAGACCTCGACTTACTTAACCGATAAGAAACAGCATGAAACATTTATTATACAAACTAAGTTTTATTGCATGGTACGTATGTTCTTTACTGCCATTCCGCCTGTTCTATTGCATCTCCGATGCCATGTATTACATACTTTTTTACGCAATCCGTTACCGGCGGAAGGTGATATACAATAATCTTACTGCCTCTTTTCCCGAAAAAACGCCTGCGGAAATCGATCAAATTGCGCGGAAATTTTATGCATTTTTCTGCGATTACATGGTGGAAACCATTAAGTATTTTTCCATCAGCGAGCAGAACATCCGCAGAAGAATCCGCTTTGAAGGAATCGAAGCAGCACGTCAGGACATACAAAAGGGGCAGTCCGTCTCTCTTTTTTTAGGGCATTACTGCAATTGGGAATGGGTAAGTTCTTTGGGAATTCATTTCGACTGTCAATGCGGACAAATCTATCATCCGCTGGAAAACCCGTATTTCGACAAACTGTTTCTCTACATGCGTAGCCGGTTCAAGGTGCAATCCATTGCAAAAGACGACACGTTTCTTGTCATAGGAGGCTGGGAGAAAAAAGGAATACACAGCGTGGTGGGATACATTGCCGACCAGGCTCCGGGATATGCCAGCACGCATTATTGGACAAACTTCCTGAATCATGATACTCCTGTCTTCACCGGAGCCGAACGAATTGCGAAGATTTTGAATACAACGGCCTACTACATTGACATAGAACGTCCCAAACGAGGATATTATCTTTGCCGTTTCGTCAAGATAACCGATTCCATAGAAAAACAGCCCATATTCTACGTTACCGAACAATATTTCCGCTTGTTGGAGAAAAGCATTCAGCGTGCCCCGCAATACTGGCTGTGGAGTCATAACAGATGGAAACGCACACGCGAGGAATTTAACCGTTTGTATTCGGAAGAAGAGAGGAAGAAAAGGCTGAGCCGCCTCTAACGGTTCAACCGATAAGCCAGACGAAACAGAAACAGCGTCTTGAACTTTTGCAGATTCCTGAAGAACAAATCCACATAATCCAGCCATAGGCTTCGCACGGGAGCCGCTTTCGTTGTGCCTCTCACCCCGTCGCCCGAGATGCGTGAGGCCAATATTGCCTGGCCTTTCTTATATCTTCTTTCTATCTTTTCCGGCGTAAAAAAATAATTTTCCAGCTTCGGGGAAGTGCAAATACAGGCCGTCAATACCGACTGGTCGTGACGATGTTCCCTGAAGCCCGGCCTTTCCTCCTTCGCATCGGCATCGATAAACAACTCCGGATGCCGGAGAGCTGCCTCATACCACCGCGCTATCACTTCATTAGATGCGGTCTTTTTTATGCACATCACCGTAGCCTGTATCTGGTTTGCCGCCTTCCACACGCCGGGACACTTCGGGGTAAAATACATAAATACAGCATGTTTACACCAACGTTTGTTTTTCCCTTCGGCCACGAAAAACAATGCTTCACGATGTTTCAGCCGGTCAAAATACTTGTTCCAATCGTTATGCGGCAGCAAAGTACAGCCCGCGTCAGCATAAACCAGCACGTCTCCTTCCTCCATGTCCTGCAGAGTACGGTGAATGATGTAAGGCTTCCACGTCCAATACCCTCCTCCGCGCGGATAAATCTCCGCATATTTTTTAAACGGCTCGGGCAAATCACGTTCGCTGTAAAGCACAACCCGGTCGAAAAGATGCAGTGCTTCCGCTTCTTTACCTATCCGTTTCAGTGAATCACGGTATTTCGCATCGCCGTATGTAATGAAAAACCTCTTGCTCATTGCTGTTCCTTCGGATAGTTCCCGGCATTTGTCATACGAAAATATTTGTCCAATACCAGTAAAGATATCAGTCGTTCCCGCTTTTTGTCCCGGAACTGTTTCACATATTCGTTAGCATGATCAATGATTTCCTGCGCCTTTTCCGGATGAGCAATGTAATAATTCACTTTACTTATCAGGTCGGAATAATCCGATTTGATGGCGATATAATGAAAATCCGGTATCAACCTTCCTTCCATAAACCAGGTTTCGCAGGTAGGGCGCGGCATGACCGCAATGGAATTCGTCGACATAATCCACTTAAGATTGCTTGCCACATCATTCCCTTCAAGCGCCATGATAAACTTATAACGCAGGTGTTTATACAATGTCATGCCGTCAGCATGCGGAATGGGCGGATTATATCCCACGTCGCCCACATCGCACATCTCATGCTCACGGTACATATTGATGAAATCGATGCGGTTTTTCTTTCCGTGAGCTTCGCCCCGGAAAATGATTTTATCCTCCTTTCGGGTAAAAGGAATCCGGTCTTTCAAGAACACGAAATGCCGTATTTTATCCAAATTCAGCAAAACAGAGTAGGAATTGTCAGCGCACAGCGGTCTGCTTTTCACGACCGACGGGACGGAAGGCACGCGTGTTACGTCACCAAAAACGTAACTCCAGCGCAACCACTTCGGGAACCATCGGGTAAACTCATACGTATCGAAGAAATAAACGCTGCGGTTCCCTTTCAGGCGATGCCGGCCGACAGTAGGGGCTGACTCGGGCAACCGCACCGGAGAACTCAGCTTGCAGTAATAATCCACCCGGTCTTTTATATAATCGTTATCGTTCCTTTTCTCTATTTGCGCCAATGTTTTTCTCAAACGCAGGCGGCAAAAAAAAGAAGGAAGCGCAAGCCTCATCACATTTTTCAGGTAATAAGGGAATTTCAGATTCTTTCCGCTATGTAAAGATTCAAGAAGATGTTTCATAAACACGGCCTCATTTCCCGCAAAAATACAAAGAATTGCGCACAAAACCCCATAAAGATGTTTTTTATGCCTATCTTTGCGACTAACTCAATAATACGACAAACAACACGACTGCTTATGATCTTTGTAAAAGGATACGGACAGATGTGCAACAACATCCTGCAATATGCACACGCATACGCCTTCGGACGTGAATACGGGATTAAGGTCGTTTCCATGCGTTTTGCTTATAAATACCGTTATTTCGCGCTGTGCGGGAAAGGTTATCATAAGCCCATTGTATATCTTCTGGCGAAACTGCTGATTGCATTGAAAGCGGTAAAACCGTTTTATGTGGCCGAGCCGGAAGACAATACGCCGGCACTTCAAAAAACTCTGAGAAAGCGTTCCTTTTCGATTATCGACGGATGGCACTTCCGGTTTCCCGAACTTTTCATGAAATATGCCGGTGATATCAGAAAACTGTTTACGTTCAATCCGCAAATCACGGAAAAGGTTTCAAATGAAATAAAGACATTCTCCGGCGAAGCCGACCTTTGTGTAGCCGTACACGTGCGGCGCGGCGATTACATCAACTGGTTAGGCGGAATTTATTATTTCGAAGATGATGTATATATCCGCAATATCCGCGACTTCCTGCAGGCATTCCCCGACAAAAAGATCGCAGTCTTTATTGCCACGAACGACAGGCGTCTTTCCGTGGATGCTTATCGTTCCGCCCTGGGAACGGAACGAATTTTCTGTCTGAAGCATAATGAGGCGGAAGACTTGTGCATGCTTTCCCTGTGCGACTACATCATCGGCGTAAGAAGTACCTTTTCTTTGGTGGCATCTTTCCTGAAAAACCGACCGCTGTACTGGATTCCGGATAAAGATACCCCGCTGAAACTTGAGAAGTTCTCCTCGTTTGAACAAGAATTCAGAACCGTATAACTCCTTCAGCCATGAAAACAACTTTATTAATCGCAACATACAATTGGAAAGAGGCTCTCAATCTGTGCCTGTCAAGCCTGCTGAAACAAACGGTCATACCCTCGGAAGTTGTCATTGCCGATGACGGCTCACGGGAAGACACAAAGGCGCTGATCGACACTTTCCGCGGGAAACTACCCATTCCGCTTATCCACGTTTGGCAGGAAGACAAGGGATTCCGCAAGACATTAATCCTGAACAAAGCGGTAGCACAAGCGCACGGAGACTACATCATACAGGTAGACGGCGACGTCTTCATGGAGCGGCATTTCATACAAGATCACCTGGAACTGGCGGAAAGAGGCTATTATGTCTGCGGAAGCCGGGTGAAAGTGGAAAAAAACGTTACCGAAAAACTCATACAGGGAACGAACAGAAACATGAGACTGTCCGACTTCAAATTTACATTCATCCTGAACAGTTTCCGCTCGCACCTCCTGCGTTCTTTCCTGGCAAAGCGTTATGCACGTAAAATCGACCACATGCGCGGCTGCAATTTCGCCTTTTGGAAGGATGATTTCATGGCAGTAAACGGTTATAACGAGGACTTGCTGGAGTGGGGACACGAGGACGGAGAATTAGTTTTCCGCCTGCATTTTTCCGGAGTAAACAAGAAAGCGCTCAAAATGGGCGGGATTGTTTACCACTTATGGCACAAGGAATCATCGAGACACAACGAGAAAACGCACCTGAATGCCCTGGAGTATGTGAAAAAGAACCGCATATCCCGGTGCACGAACGGGATTGACAAATACCTGACAACGAGTAAAACGAAGAAAAACGAAGAAATATGAACAAGAAAACCCGGGTAATCGCATTATACCTGCCGCAGTTCCACCCCATACCGGAAAACGACAAGTGGTGGGGAAAAGGCTTTACCGAATGGACAAACGTGGGGAAGGCCCGCCCTTTATATCACGGGCATTACCAGCCCCGCGTGCCGGCCGATTTGGGATATTACGACTTGCGTGTGCCCGAAACACGGCAGGCACAGGCAGACATGGCACGGGCTTTCGGAGTGGAAGGCTTCTGCTATTGGCACTATTGGTTCGGCAACGGGAAACAATTGTTGGAGCGTCCGTTCCGGGAAGTGCTGACATCCGGGAAACCCGACTTCCCCTTTTGCCTGGCCTGGGCCAACGAATCGTGGAAAGGATTTCATCACGGCTTGAAAAAGCGGGAGGTCCTTATCGAACAGCTCTACCCGGGGGAACAAGATTATATAGACCATTTCAACCATTTACTGCCGGCTTTCCGCGACAAACGCTATATCTGCGTGGAGGGGAAACCGCTCTTTCTCATATTTCAACCCTATCAGTTACCCGATGCAAAGGCATTCATTGCGTTGTGGAGGGAACTGGCTTCCGAAAACGGGCTGAAAGGCATCCACTTTGTTGCCCAGTCTTACGACGGGACAAAGGTAAACGAACTGAAAAGCATGGGGTTCGATGCGGTGAACGTTCTCCGCATGTACGACTATAAGATGCATAAAAACCAGATAACTTACCTGTTCCGTAAGTTACAGCACCACTTGTTTGGTGCGCCCAATATCGTTTCTTACCGCAAAGCAATGCGGTATTTCGTAGGAAAAGAAGCGGCGGAAGAATATGTTTACCCGACAATCATTCCCAACTGGGACCACACTCCGCGCACCGGACGCAAAGGTTTGGTATTCCACGGCTCCACGCCCGAACTGTTCGAACGGCATCTGAAAGATGTTTTTAAGGCAATTTCCGGCAAAAAGGACGAGACGAACATCGTATTTATCAAGTCGTGGAACGAATGGGCCGAGGGAAATTACATGGAACCCGACCTGAGATATGGCACGGCTTACCTGCAGAAGTTGAAGAAATATGTAGAGGAGTGACCAAAAATTAGCTATCTTTGTTTTCACACACAGCCGAATATCTCATGAAAAAGACACCGGAAAATAAAATCCCCGTCGTACTCAGTTTCGACCAAAACATGCTCGTTCCGGCCGGCGTATGCATGACATCGCTCCTGATGAATGCCTTGCCTGACACGTTCTACGACTTTATCGTGCTGTACAGCCCGGCGGACTTACCGGAAAACAAGCGCAAAGAATTATTGAAAGTTGCGGATGTTTTTCCCAACTGCCGCCTGTCTTTTTTCAATGTGGGCAGCGCCTTTCAAGGAGCTTATGAAGTAAGAAACATTACCATCTGCACATATTACCGGCTGTTGCTGCCCGACCTTATGGAGGAAATAAACGGACTGAACGGTACGGATTACCGTACTTTCATCTATATGGACGTGGACATCGTGGCGGAATGCGACCTCGGCATGCTGTACAACCGCTGTTGCAAGCAGCAGGATGTATGGGTGTTCGGCGTCTGCGAATCGCCCCTTTACTGGGGAACGGATGCGGCTTACCACAACTCCATAGGGTGCGATGCCGAAAATTATATCAATGCGGGAGTCCTCGTAATGAATGCCGCCACAATGAAACGGCACGGCTTTACCGAAGAATGCCTGAAACACCGGGAGAGAAAATATCTTTATCAGGACCAGGACATCATCAACATTGTCTGCAAAGGACACGTCCGACTGCTTCCCCTGAAGTATAATTTCACCTGGTCGCTGTACCACTCCATCGAAGAGCCCCGCTTTCGGGACATGAAAAAAGAGGAAATAGAAGAGGCCTCATCGGGATGTGTCATCCACTACACTGGAGAGAAGCCATGGAAAGCTCTCTGCTTCCGCTTTGAGACATGGTGGCATTACTATGAGAAATCGGCCTTTGCCGATGCAACGACTCCCATCGCTCTCTACAATTCCATTCCGGAGAAGGTTATTTCTTCCCCTCCCCTTCAGAAAATGCTCAGGAAGGTTTTTCTCTCTCGACTGGGGAAAAACTTATTCAGGAAAAAGAAAAACCCGTAAAAAGCCGCAAAAGGACTTATCCGCTCAATGCCGGAATCGTGAACAAACGCTATCAACTCTATAATCTATGACCTGCAAAGTTAGTGTAATCATTCCCAACTATAATTATGCAAAGTACCTGGAAGAGCGCATAAACTCCGTATTGAACCAGACATACACTGACTATGAACTGATTCTTTTGGACGATGCTTCTACAGACAACAGCGCGGAGATTCTGAACAAATATAAGAATCATCCCAAGGTATCGCACCTTGTAATCAATGAAAAGAACAGCGGAGGTCCTTTCAAACAATGGATGAAAGGCATCCGCATGGCGCAAGGAAAATGGATATGGATAGCGGAAGCCGACGACTCGGCCAAGCCGGCTTTTCTTGAGACATGCGTACGAAACGCCGAAAACCACGAGGACGTATCGTTCGTTTATACTGGCACTCAACGAATAGATAAAGACGGAAACCTCATTACGCGCCCGTTCCTTTACTGGGAGCGCTGGAATCCTACCGGAGAAGCCTGCTTTCCGGGAAAGGCTTTTGCGGAATATAATCTGTACTGGCAGAACATGGTTGCCAACGCAAGTTCCGTTCTTTTCTCAAGGGAAAAGGCATTGACGCTGCAAGAGGAGCCGTTCTGGCAATGGCGCAGCTGCGGGGACTGGATGTTTTGGTTCCGAATGGCACTGCAGGGGAAAAGCATCATCGAGGTGTACGACAAGCTGAATTTGTACCGGGTTCACCATTCCCAGACGCAATGGGGGCTGGAATCCGGCAACCTGTATGAAGAATATTTCCGCGTAATTACGGGAATGGAAAAGTACCTGCCGGAAGTAAGTGCATACAAACGCCGCCTTTGTCATGGGTTCTGTTACCAGTATCTGCGACGGATGGCGAGCAAGGAACTGAAAAAACGATTGCAGAAATATTACCGCGAAACGTTTTCTTCAAGCCCCACACTTGACTATCTTTTCCTGAAACTGAACTTCCACCTGCGCTTTTTACCCTTTGTTCTTGCGGCAAGAAAAGACTGGTTGAAGAAAAAGTAAACGGCTGTCCGGTTGTTTTCCCGCAGCATGCTGCATGTTACATGAAAGTAAATTTCTAATTTTGCAGCCTGATTTTTTATTTTTCCCACATTGCTTACATGAAAATAAGGAATATCGACTTAGGAAAATACCCGGTGCTGCTGGCACCGATGGAGGATGTTACCGATCCTGCATTCCGTTTGCTTTGCAAGGAGTTCGGCGCCGACATGGTGTACACCGAATTTGTTTCGAGCGATGCCCTGATACGTTCCATCGGAAAGACGCTGACAAAACTGAACATCAGCGACACGGAACGCCCCGTAGCCATACAAATCTACGGGAAAGACATCGACACGATGGTGGAAGCAGCCCGCATCGTGGAGCAAGCCCGGCCGGATATTTTAGACCTGAACTTCGGCTGCCCTGTGAAACGTGTTGCCGGAAAAGGTGCGGGAGCCGGCCTGTTGCAGGATGTACCCAAGATGTTGGAGATAACGAAAGCCGTAGTAAAAGCGGTCAACATTCCCGTAACCGTCAAGACACGGCTGGGGTGGGATGCCGAACACAAAGTCATTGTTGAACTGGCAGAGCGCCTGCAAGACTGCGGAATCGAGGCGTTGACCATTCACGGACGAACGCGCGCTCAGATGTACACGGGCGAGGCCGACTGGACATTGATAGGGGAAGTGAAAAAAAATCCCCGCATGCACATCCCCATCATTGGTAACGGAGACATTACAACGCCGCAGCGCGCCAAGGAATGTTTTGAGCGTTACGGAGTGGACGCCGTCATGATTGGCCGGGCCAGCTTCGGCCGTCCATGGATTTTCAAGGAAGTAAAACACTTTTTATCGGCGGGCGAGGAGCTTCCCCCGCTGACATTCCGGGAAAAGATGGGCATCCTGCGCCGACAAGTTCTCGACAGTGTTCGCCTTTTGGACGAACGAAGAGGCATATTGCACGTGCGCCGTCATCTGGCCGCTTCGCCTCTTTTCAAGGGAATCCCCAATTTCAGGGAGACACGCATCGCCATGCTTCGCGCGGAAACGCTGGATGATTTAAACCGGATTCTTGCAGACATCGAACAGAAGTTCGGGGGAATTTAAATAACACACTTATATACTTTAATGTACCAACTTTAAAAAACTACAACTATCTAATTATTGGTTTACAAATTTATTAAATCTTTTCAGATTTTAATTCCTTGATACTTCTTGTTTCCCCTCGTGGCGGGAAGGGTTCACCCTAATATATTTCCTTATCCACAAAATTTCCCGTAATCCTGGATAATCCTATGAACTCAAATTCTCTGAAAGATTTTTCTTGAAATTGATAACATTTCGCCGTTTTCTTGTATAATTAGCAACATCGCAACAGATACTATAAATGGCTGCCCGAACAAGGCAGCCATTTATAGTATGCACCCAATGAAAATAATTTGAAAATGTTATCAAATTATAACTCATTGATAGTTAATCTGTTAAATAAAAGTATTATATTTATATAACAAAATAATGTTACTATTTTACGATTGGAATAACAAAGAATACGGAATGAAGGTTTACAAATCATTCGATGAAATGAGAGAATCTCTAAAAGATGAGTCCGATTTTAGAGAATATCTTGAACAAGCAAGGTGGAGAGGTACACCAATATGTCCTCACTGCGGTTGTATATCCACAGAGCATTACAAGTTAAAGACCAAAGGAGAGTTCAAAGGTCTGTACAAATGCAAGCATTGCCGAGAAAGGTTCACGGTAACAACCAAGACAATGTTTGACAGAACCCATATTCCTTTGAAAAAATGGTTTGAGGTAATCTTTATATTCCTCACCAACAAGACTGGTATAAGCAGTATGTTTATTCACAGACTTACGGGTGTTACACAGAAAACCGCTTGGTTCATGCTCAACAGAATAAGACAGAACATGAACAAGATAATGAAGTTCAAGGATATAGTGCAGATTGACGAAACCTATGTGAGTGTGAAACGCAAGAAAGGCCAACACTCACAAGGACGAAGCCTTAAAACCAAAGTGCCGGTAGTCGGATTTCGTTCCGGTTCAATGGTAAACACATTCATAACAAAGGACGCCACAAAGAAAACCTTGCTTCCTCTGATAAAAGAGATTGTGGAGAAAGGCTCAACAGTCGTAACTGATGAATGGGGTGCATACAATGGCTTGAACAAGCACGGCTATACACATGAAAGAGTCAATCACTCTCATGGCCAATATGTGAACAAGTCGGGATTCTCGACCAATGGCATTGAAAATTTCTGGTCACACTTGAAACGAATGATATTCGGAATATATCGCAAAGTATCGGCAAAGCATCTGTACTGGTATTGTGCTGAATGTGCATACCGATACAATACAAGAAACCTTGAAGATGGTGAGAGACTTGCGCTATTTTTATCCGAAGCAATAACCACATTGACATACAAAGAGACCATACATCAAGAGATGTTTGCATTCTAAATAGTAATTTTGTTCTCGCAACAGCCTTGCATGATTTGCATAGGTGAGAAATAAGGTATATTTTTGTACCGAAATATTGGATAGAACACGGAAGTGTTTGAACCTTATTCCTTTCAGACGAATCTGGTAAATTTTTCTTGGACGGGAATAAGTGCCACCTCTCACTATGCTATATGGTGCAGAGGCTGTTGCTTATTTAGTCCAAAGGCTTTACCAGAGCCTGTCTGAAGAAATAGCAATGG
>CALUET010000014.1 GCA_944319745.1 uncultured Phocaeicola sp.
ATAGACCAATCTTATCTGATCTACACATAGTTTTTCAGATTTATCCGCAAAGATAAATATCTAATTAATAAAAAAATATTTTTATAGAAAATTATTTTTATAAGTTTATGGCCATGCAGTTCATTTGTCCGGACGTATTCATTAAATATGAACACAGGTAAAATGATGAAGCAATAAATATCGTCATAAAAAGTGAAAAAATCGGGCATATACAAAGAATTTCTTAAGTTCACAAATGGTATTCCACTGGGATCAATCTGCAGTAATCATTATTAAAAAATTATATCTAAATAGCTTTACATACTTTGAAGAGCGCAATCTTGCTTTCTGAACAAAAAAGGACGAAAAAACAACAAATCACTTTCCTCAAATATGAGATTCAGTATTTAAGAGATTAGCCGTCTGTCGTATATTCAAACTCTCACGATAATCCTCTGCTGCACAATCAGTCATTTCTTCTGTAAAGTCAATTTGCTGGTCGGAATTGTTGCATTCATATTTATTGAATGCCTCCAATAATCCAGTACGTACTGCTGTCCGATACCAAAGAGTACCTTCCTTATGGGTTTCCGAAAACAAATCAGATGCAGTCATATTTCCATATTTTGCCAATATCTCGTCCATCATCTCGATTTCACATTCTGAAAATTCATTGTCATCAAAGTCGGCTATTGCTTCAATGAAAGTACCTCCATCCTTAAAATCAGTTTTTACGAAATTTTTCAGAAGATACGGACTGTCAGAAAGATCGACGAACACATCCTTTGCTACAGGACCGATCTGCCATACTTCAAACGGTATGCCTATGAACGGGATATGATATTTCAGTGCCATACGTTCCTCCATCAAATACAAAAGTATCAGTAGTTGTGTCTTGCTGAGATTAGATTTTTTACGCGCTATATACACAATCGTATTACCAAGCTTCTGTTTAGTATATTCAGAGAATTTACACATAATCAATGTATTTTGGTTACAAAGATAGCTTTAACCTTAAAACGGACAAGAAAACAAGCAATTAACTGTACAAATGTACGTCGACACATGTGGTCAAATAAACAATAAAACAGTTTCAGATAGAAGTGAACAAAATAAATATTGAAAAATCAGTCTTCACACACCCGTAATCCATTAATTATCCGTATCTTTGCCTATTAGAAAGCAACTTCAAAATCATGAAAGAATCTATAATCATAAAGAACTTAGGCCCGCTTAAAGAAGTGGAAATAAGAGATATCAAGCCACTGACCGTATTTATCGGTAAGTCTGCCAGTGGTAAGAGTACAATCATGAAAATTATTGTACTTATGAGATATATCTATAAAATGATAAACATCCGGTCGTATCTGAAAAATGCGAAGATTACCCGTTCGCCATTCAAACTACGTTTCAACTCTCTGCTTCAGGACGGCCTGGAAAGCATGATAACGGTAGAAACCGAGATATATTATACCGTAGAAATAAACGGGAATCAATATACCCTGTCCTATACCAACAAGACTTTGCAGTCGGACATCAACATTCCAAACAACGACCTGGTATTCTTCAAGGAATCGTATATATCAGAAACACGAAGCGTAATCCCTACATGGGCATCCAAAGTGGCTACGCTTAAAGGGGCAAGCCTCGGCTTCTTCTTTCACGAGACATTCAACGACTTCAACAACGCGACAGATGTCATCAAAGAACAGCAACTGGACTATCTGAATCTGAAGATGAAAGTCCAGAAGTCCGGCAACAAGCCTAAACAGTTTATGATAGAGTCATTACAGGAAGGCACCAAACCTGTGGAACTGAGATATGCTTCTTCCGGTATTCAGACATCTGCTCCATTGGTCACCATTGTTCGCTATTTTGCAAAAGAATTCTCATTCAAGGATGCTTTCAAGCGCTCTGTACTGGACTATCTGTACAAACAAGACAGACTTGAAAAATTCACTCCCCAAATCAACCAAAGCGATTTGGAGAAGTATGTGCATATCCATATAGAAGAAGCCGAACTGAGTCTCGATCCAGAGGCGCAGAGGGCCCTCATAAGCAATCTTATTGATGAAGCGTTCCACAAGAACAATGAAGACCGCAAGCTGGGGCTGATGATAGCCACACACAGCCCTTATATCGTAAACCATCTGAACGTACTGCTTCGTGCCGGATACTTTGAAAAGGCAAGGGAAAACTATCCATTCCTGGAAAAGGATAATATTGCCGTATATCGTGTACATGAAGGCACTCTGACATCTCTGATGGCAACTGATAACGAAACGGAAGAGTATGTAATCAATACCTACGACATGTCCGACACGATGGAAAGAATCTTTGACGAATACGAAAGCATGGAGGAATAATGTATGGACAGCGCACTGATTGACTTCCTCAAAAAGGACTATCCCGCACATTTCGGACAGGAATGGAAAGAAGACACCATGCAAGTCCGAAGAGAACAACGGCCTAAAGGCAAATTCGAAATACGAGACGGACAACTGCAAATTGTACAATATACAGGTAATGGCGTATCCGTCATTAACAACAATTCGGAAACAGATGTAGAAATCATAGATTTCGAACACTATATAAACATCTTTCGCGATACAGATGCCGGTATGGGACGTAAATGTGACTTTATCATCAATCCGATAGCCGGATATGATTTCATCATATTCAATGAGTTGACTGAAAGCGAAAAACAATACATCATGCCTTTCACTTCTCCCAAAACAGGGGAAGAAAAGGAAGGAAAACTGGCATACGCAAAAAAACAACTAGAAATCTCCATTGAAAAATTCTATAGCGTAAACAACTTTTTGGACGACTATGAAAAAAAAGTGGCTCTTTTTTCATGCCGACTGACAGATACGAGACCTAATGGAATCATGTCAAAATCATTACGGGCTTTCCGGAAACCACAGAAAATATTCGCCAATATCCGGGCTCATGAGCTACTGATACATGACTTTGTCTTTGAACAGAGAATATACGATAACGAGTACAAGGTTTGCTAAATAACAAGAAATACTCTGATAGTTATCAGAGTAAACCATATATACAGGAACAATGGATGGAGAAAAGACAAGAATATCCAGATTCTAAAGTGTATTGCCTATCTGTAACTGAGACCACCCACTAATAAAAGGACTTATCAGTTTGGAAAGTATCGCTTATGTAAAAACTAAGGACATCATTCTTGCGTTTATGGCGGTTTATGAATTGCCGAAAGCATTATATTCTTCTCTGATAAATGAATGAATTAAATCATAGGAAAAGTCCAATCTAATAAAGATACCAGTAATGAAACAGGAAAGACTTTGAGCAGTTGAAACAGAAAGTGATTATAATGAATATGTTATAAAAGCATTCTATATCTCCTGATTGTCGGCTAGTATGGTTGCGCTCTGCTCAAATATCTGCATAACAAAACATTTAATTTGGAAGGAAAAAAGAGAAGAAATAATAAAAGGAATAAAGTTACTCTTGATGATAAAGGTTGGCAGTCTATTCCAATGAATTATCGTCTAAACAGAAATATTAGTTACATTTTGCCAATTATAGATTTGATTAAGATGAAAGAAAAGATACAAATAGCTAAAATGAGAGCGGTATTACTATATATCATGCAAAGTTTCCCTCATGGAGTAGAGTTTATAAAGTTATTTAAAATACTTTATTTTGCTCAGCAGGATCATCTTCTCAAATATGGGAAAGTGCTTATAGAAGACTCTTTTAAGGCATTGAAGCATGGCCCTGTTCCTACCTACATTTACAAGGCACTACAAATAGCAGAGAGAATGCAACTGGAGGGTAATTTTGATGAATTTCTTATCAACATAAAAGTGCATGACAAGAAGGTTTATACTTCTGCCACACCTAATATGGACTACATTTCAGGCTCAAACAGGCGTTGTCTAGATGACGCTATTGCCCAATATAAGGACATAACTTCCGACATGCTACATGACTCAGCATGGGAGGAAGTCATGACGTGCATTCCGGATGCTCCTCAAAAAAATTGTATTACTATTATAGACATAGCAAGAGCAGGAAAGGCAACAAAGGAAATGGTAGACTATATCCGCGAAAAACAGATAGTAAAAAATGCTTTATCCTAAAATTTGAAGACGTAAATTAGACTGAGGTAGTGCCTTTAAGCAATAGCGATGGCTTTGTCCTTTCAGTACTAGATAAATCTTCCGTCGTCTAGGTATTCAACTTTATAACACTTGCAGCCCGAGATTCAGCAGTTGCTGTCTTGCCACACCACTTTGGTCTTGGATCTGCACCGTACCAAAAGCTTCGAGTCTCAAATCAAGAATCTAGTCGCAATTCTGTCAGATATTTTATCTCCTTCATAGCTGACTGCGAAAATGCACAAAAAAGCAATCACAAATTCACCAGTTAAAATACTCAATCCGCAGCGTAAAATGTAAAGACACGCGATAGCTAATTGAACATAAATAATTACAGATAAAAATCAATAAACAACAAAGACTTATCAGATGCATATATGAAGCTATTAAGCTAGAAAATAAGTAATATTTGATTAGAAATTAGAGAACAATCTGATTTTATTTCAGCAATTCTTTGATGAGAAAATATGAAAACTTATAACTTGCTGTTATTTAAGTATTTATATATTCATTTGTTGCACATTATCTACTAATTTGTTGCGGTACAAATATGGTACAAATAAGTGAATTACATATATTTTAGGAACAATGAATCAAAAATGTATCCCAATATTCGTTTTCAATATTGATAAAGGAAAAACCACTTGTGTATATCCTTGATTTTCAGACTATATATTTTTTTAAGTGTCACATTATCTACCATTAAGTTACGGTACAAATATGGTACATTTATACCATAAAAAACAATAAACATAGATAGAAAAACACCAAATGTAAAAACAAAAAAAGGTGTGGAATCGTCTGATTTCCACACCTTTTCTTATGGATGTTTATTGTTTATTTATCGTTACTTACTTGACTTCCTCAAAGTCTGCATCTTGAACATTGTCACCTTGTCCACCATTCTGGCCAGCATTGTTTTGTCCGGATGTTCCATTTCCGTTTGCACCACCTTGTGCATTATTTTGAGCACCGGTCTGCGCATACATTTCAGCACTTGCTGTTTGGAAAGCTGTTTGAAGCTCTGCACTTGCTGCATCGATAGCGGCCAAGTCTTGAGCTTTATGCGCGTCTTTCAGCTTTTGCAAGGCTGCTTCTATCGGAGCTTTCTTGTCTGCCGGAATCTTATCGCCCAAATCTTTCAACTGATTCTCCGTTGTGAAGATCAAACTGTCAGCTTGATTCAATTTATCGATACGTTCCTTTTCTTTCTTATCTGCTTCTGCATTTGCTTCAGCTTCGGCCTTCATACGTTCAATTTCTTCCTTACTCAAACCAGAAGATGCTTCAATTCGAATAGCTTGTTCCTTTCCTGTGGCTTTATCTTTGGCAGAAACTTTCAAAATACCGTTTGCATCGATATCGAAAGTCACCTCGATTTGAGGAACTCCACGCCGTGCAGGTGCAATTCCTGTCAGATTAAACTGACCAATTGACTTGTTCTGTGAAGCCATCGGACGTTCTCCTTGCAAAACATGTATCGTTACTTCTGTCTGGTTATCGGCAGCCGTAGAGAAGACTTCGCTCTTCTTACACGGAATTGTCGTATTGGCATCGATTAATTTTGTCATTACACCACCCATTGTTTCAATACCCATAGACAACGGAGTGACGTCGAGTAATACCACACCTTTAATTTCATCAGTCAATACCGCGCCTTGTACTGCAGCTCCCACTGCCACAACTTCATCAGGATTTACGCCTTTAGAAGGCACTTTTCCGAAGAAATCTTCTACCAACTTCTGCACTGCCGGGATACGAGAAGAACCTCCTACCAGGATTACCTCGTCAATATCGGCATTCGTCAAGCCAGCATCACTCATTGCTTTCTTACACGGTTCCAAACAAGCCTGAATCAAATTGTGAGCCAAAGCCTCGAATTTTGCACGAGTCAATGTCTTAACCAAGTGTTTAGGAACGCCTCCTACCGGCATAATATACGGAAGATTTATTTCGGTCGACGTAGAAGATGACAATTCTATCTTCGCCTTTTCTGCAGCTTCCTTCAATCTTTGCATAGCCATCGGATCGGTTGTCAGATCAGCACCTTCATCATTTTTAAATTCCTGGACAAGCCAATCTATAATCACTTGGTCAAAATCATCACCACCCAGGTGCGTATCACCATTTGTTGAAAGAACTTCAAATACACCACCTCCAAATTCCAAGATAGAGATATCGAACGTTCCTCCACCCAAATCGAATACGGCAACCTTCATATCCTTATTTGATTTGTCAACTCCGTAGGCCAACGCAGCAGCTGTCGGCTCGTTTACGATACGTTTTACGTCCAAACCGGCTATTTGTCCAGCCTCTTTTGTAGCCTGACGCTGAGAATCTGAGAAATAAGCCGGCACGGTAATTACCGCTTCCGTTACTTCTTGTCCCAAATAGTCCTCGGCAGTTTTTTTCATTTTCTGCAGAATCATTGCAGATATTTCCTGAGGAGTATATAAACGACCGTCGATGTCTACACGAGGTGTATTGTTGTCTCCTCTAACCACTTTATATGGAACACGGGCAATTTCCTTTTGTACCTGATCATACGTCTCGCCCATAAAACGTTTGATGGAATAAACCGTACGTTTCGGATTCGTTATGGCCTGACGTTTTGCAGGATCTCCTACTTTACGTTCGCCACCGTCTACGAAACCCACTACTGAAGGAGTGGTACGTTTTCCTTCACTGTTGGCTATAACCACCGGTTCATTACCTTCAAATACTGCTACACATGAATTTGTAGTACCTAAGTCTATACCAATAATCTTTCCCATAATTGTATCTGTTTTTATTATTTTCTTTATTTTGTTATTACATTGTTTGTAACAGAAGTGTTACGCGTATATTCAAACAAACGCCGTGCCAACAACAAACAAATGCAGAGGCCTGACATAAAAAGACATTTTGTCAGTCGAAAATGACAGGATAAACTGACGAAAACGTCGGAATCTTTCCTCTGAAACATCTCGACAAAAAATAAAAACAATCGGTAAAGCATATTCATCTTTTTCATATTTTTGCAGAAATAACCGAGAAATGAAAGTACTATTTACACACATAGCCTTCTTCGTATTACTATCTTTGCTGACATTATTCACGGCATCGGCACAAAAACAAACCCTTACGGGATATGTTGTGCTGTCGGAAACCGGGACGCAAAAGACGGAACCTCTTCCATATGCCGGAATTACAATAATGCAACTTCCCGATTCCTCTTTTATAAAAGGTACTACGACCAACGAGAAAGGCGAATTCCAAATAACATACAACCGCCAGGCAAAAAAGAAATATCTCCTGAAGGCTTCCTTCACCGGCTGCGAGCCTTTGTTCAAGGAAATCGAATCTACCCGGCAGACATACCGGCTCGACACACTAAAGCTTGCGTTCGGCATCAGTCTGAAAGAGGTTGTCGTTACCGCTCCCATACAGCCGGAAGAGCAAAAGGGCGACACGACCGTATATAATGCCGCTGCCTACAAACTGCCGGAAGGGGCATATCTGGAAGAATTGGTGAAGCGCATTCCGGGATTAAATTACGATCCGAAGACACAAGAAATGAAATATAACGGTTATTCCATAAACGAAATTACCATAAACGGCGAAGAATTTTTTAAAGGGAACAACACGGTTGCACTTAAAAATCTGCCGGCTTCGTTCGTAAGTAAACTACAAGTGTACGACAAGGAGACGGAAGAAGAAAAAGCCACCGGAATAAAATCGGAAAATAAAAACTATGTTCTCGACCTAAAAACGAAAAAAAAGTTGAACGGATCGATAACGGGTGCGGCAGAAGCCGGTTATGGAAACTATAATAAACGGGATATAAACGGACAACTCTTCTACTTCGAAGAAGGAGGAAACAACTTCAGTATCATTGGAAGTTCGACGAACCGTTACTATACCACGCCGAACAAAGATAATATTTCCAATTCGATCGGAACAAACATTGTAAAGAAATATGGAAAAAAGCTGCAAATATCCGGAAACATCAATTACGGCTTTAACCGAAACGGTTCGGAATCTTCATCGTACAACGAGCAATACCTCATCAGCGGAACCCAATACAGGACTTCGGCCAATGACTCGAAATCGCGAAACAGAAACCTTTCCGGGCGCGTAAACGTGCGATGGAATCCCGATGAGAAAACCTGGATTCATTTTTCAAGCAACGTCAATTGGTCGAAAAGCGGCGGCGAAAGCAGCAGTCACTCGGCAACATTCAGCGAAAACCCCGAGGTGGACGTAAAAGATCCTTTCGCAAACATAGAAAACATCGACGAATCTACACGCATCAACGACAATCTTCAGCAATCGCTGTCGAATAATAATAACATAAATTACAGCATAAACGGAAGTATCACCCGCCGGCTGAATGAAAAAGGTAACAATCTGAGCCTTTCTTTTAACCATTCTCTCAGAAAAAGCAGAGGACATTCCTACACACTTTCCACCGCCACTTACTACCAGTTACAGGATATTTACGGAAACGATTCCATCCTTTATCGCAACCAGTACCGGTACACCCCGGGAACGAACAGGAACAATGGCATCAGTCTGGCCTATACACAAGTGCTGAACAAACGAGCCCGGCTGCAATTCTCCTACAACTTTTCCGTATCGAGCGAGGAACAAGAACGAAACACATACGATCTCAGTCCGTTTACCGACGAGAACTATGTCATAGGCAATCTGCCGGATGCGTATGAAAGTGGCTATACCGACAGTTTAAGCAATACGACAAAAAGCCGAACTTTAGGACATCGGTTTACAATACGTTTCAATTATAACAGTGAAACATGGGGATCGAACATTGCTTTAAACGTCCGCCCCCAGACACGTTCCCTCGAACAAAAGAACGGAATTTACCGTGTAGACACCACCGCAAACTCGATAGAGTGGAGCCCGTCTGCCAATCTTCGCTACAAAACAAAGAATATTCATGTCACAATCAATTACAGCGGCCGCACCAGACAACCCTCGCTTAGCGACCTGATGTCGCCTACCGATTACAGTTCGCCCCTGAACATCAGACGAAGCAACCCGAACCTGAAACCGTCGTACAGCCACAATGTAAATGCTTCATTCCGAAATTCCAAGAATGGCATCTCCGCCTCTTTCGGATGGGGACAGGTATTTAACAGCGTAACGCGGGCAACAATCTATAATCCGCAGACGGGAGGACGGGAAACATTCCCCACAAACATTAACGGAAACTGGAATACAAACGGATATTTCAATTTCGACAAACGCATCAAACTCTTCAGAGTATATGCCAATGCGGGAGGCAGTTTCAACCGGGGAGTCAGCCTGATTAACGAAAATCATACGGATGAACTTGAACGAAGCATTACACGTTCTACTTCGCTCAACTCAAACGTCGGAGCATCTTATTTGCCCTCATGGGGAAACATCGACCTGTACGGGCGATGGAACTTCCAGCAATCAAAGAACTCATTACACAACAATATTACGTACACGCGCTATTATTCGGTGGGAACATTCGCTTCTTTCGAGTTGCCTTTTCACCTGCAATTCAATACCGACGCGGTTTATGATATACGAAGCGGCACAGGCATTGAAGGGAACGATGACAATCAGGTGTTATGGAACATACGTATTTCATGGAAATTCCTCAAGAAACAACAGGCGGAACTTTCCGCCACTTGGCAAGACATCCTGAGTCAAAGAAAAAGTTTTTACCGTTCCGCCTCGGCAACTTCATTCAACGAGAGCTACACGGAACAGATTCGGGGATATTTCTTAATAGCATTCAAATACCGGTTCAACCGCACGAATTAAAAACGACACTGTTTTCACACGGTAAAACGAAGCACGCCGTCCGGTTGGTTTCACGGATTCAGTTCACACGAACAAGCCGCCAAAGAGCATTGCAGAACGCAACAGGATAAAATAATGCATCGGGCATATTCCTACCCTACCGGCCGCTTCCGAACTGTTCGCCGCCACTCCAAACCACTCGGGCGCCCGGCTAAAAAAATCGTGCAGCATTATTTATCATAAAACTGCACGATAATATTCCCGCCTCCCTGCATAAAATTCTGCCACTTCCTGCGGGGTTTATAAACAAAGATGTAAAAAAATTAAGATTTACTGTTCGGCCTTTTTCTCCAGTTTCAGCATTTCAGCATTCTTTTCATCGAGTAAAACGAGAGCACCGTCTTCCTTCTTTTCAACAGAACGCACCGCCTCGATCGACTCCAAAATGCGTCTTTCCATTTCCAGATCGGGACAAGCCATCATGGTTGACATCATCTGTGAAAATTTCAACGAAGCATTTTCTCCCTCTTCACGGGTAAAACCTCCGTTAATAATGTTACATCCTGCATTTCCATGCACACGATTTTCTTTAATGTCGAATTCAAGAAACGGCACATTCTCTGTTTTTCCAACGATACTTTCACCTTCTACCGCCGTAATTGCCCATTTGCCTTCCAAGTCGCTTGTAAGTACAACGCTTTTATTATTTGCGCAACCTGTCATAAACATCAGCATCCCTATCGCAGCGCATCTCAATACTGTTTTCTTCATAACTCAATCTTTAACATTAAACATCGTATCATTTTATATACAACATCGTCATGTCTCCATAAAAACACAACGATCTTTTTAATGCAAAAATAGCGATAACTCTAAAATACTGCACCGCATATATGAAAATTTTCTATCTTTGCATTATAGAACGGTAACGTTTACCGGACTTATTTAATCCAATAAATGCAAATGAGTAAAGTATTGATTATCGGTGCAGGCGGCGTAGGAACCGTCGTAGCACATAAGGTGGCTCAACATCCCGACGTGTTCTCGGAAATAATGATTGCCAGCCGTACAAAGTCCAAATGTGACGCTATTGTAAAAGCCATCGGGAATCCCAACATTCTGACGGCACAAGTAGACGCAGACAATGTAAAAGAACTGACAACTTTATTTGACAGTTTCAAGCCCGAAATCGTTATTAACGTTGCTCTCCCGTATCAGGATCTGACAATCATGGAGGCGTGTTTAAAATCCGGCGTGAACTATCTGGACACAGCCAACTATGAACCGAAAGATGAAGCTCATTTCGAATACAGTTGGCAGTGGGCTTACAAACAAAAGTTCGAGGAAGCCGGACTGACAGCTATCCTTGGATGCGGTTTCGATCCGGGAGTCAGCGGAGTATACACGGCGTATGCTGCAAAACATCACTTCGACGAAATAAGATATTTAGACATTGTAGACTGCAATGCAGGCAATCATCATAAGGCTTTTGCCACGAACTTTAATCCGGAAATCAACATCCGCGAAATCACGCAAAACGGGCGTTTCTATGAAGACGGCAAATGGATTACCACCAAGCCGCTGGAAATTCACAAACCCCTAACCTATCCGAACATCGGAGCACGCGAATCTTACCTGTTATACCACGAAGAATTGGAGTCGCTCGTTAAGAACTTCCCCACAATTCGCCGCGCACGTTTTTGGATGACATTTGGGCAAGAATATCTTACTCATTTGCGCGTCATACAAAACATCGGCATGGCAAGTATCGAACCCATCGAATATAACGGAGTAAAAATCGTCCCTCTTCAGTTCTTAAAAGCAGTGCTTCCCAACCCGCAAGACTTGGGAGAAAACTACGAAGGCGAAACTTCTATCGGATGCCGAATTCGGGGAATCAAAGACGGGAAGGAAAAGACTTACTACGTATATAACAATTGTTCGCACCAAGCAGCCTATCAGGAAACCGGAATGCAAGGCGTAAGCTACACAACAGGTGTGCCGGCTATGATCGGAGCAATGATGTTTATAAAAGGATTGTGGAAACGCCCGGGTGTATGGAACGTGGAAGAATTCGATCCCGATCCGTTCATGGACGAGCTAAACCGCTGTGGTCTTCCCTGGCACGAAGTAATAAACGAAGATTTGGAACTCTAAATATTCATAAGAACAACGTTTTCGACACACAATATGAACATAGGAGATAAGGCTCCCGAAGTGCTGGGAGTAAACGAAAAAGGCGAAGAAATACGCTTAAGCAACTATAAAGGCAAGAAAATAGTTCTCTATTTTTACCCCAAAGACATGACATCCGGCTGTACGGCACAGGCATGCAATCTGCGAGACAATTACGACGATTTACGCAAAGCCGGATACGAAGTGATTGGCGTAAGCATAAACGATGCAGCATCGCACCGCAAGTTTATCGAAAAAAACAACCTGCCTTTCACACTTATTGCCGATACGGATCATGCTTTGGTGCAACAATTTGGTGTATGGGGCGAGAAAAGCATGTACGGACGTAAGTATATGGGAACGTTCCGAACGACGTTCATCATAGACGAGAACGGGATAATAGAACGCATTATCTCGCCGAAAGAAGTGAAAACGAAGGAACATGCCGCACAAATTTTGAAGTAAGAACCGATACGAATACCTGAAGTTTATGACAAAGAAAAACGAATTAGAATTCGACGGAGTTGCAGGAAATGCCGCAACGACGAACAACAGCGAGAAATTGAAGGCATTGCAGGCTGCAATGGACAAGATAGAAAAGAGCTTCGGAAAAGGCTCGATCATGAAAATGGGCGACACCCATGTGCAAGAAGTTGAAGTTATCCCCACCGGATCGATTGCACTAAACGCCGCACTCGGCGTGGGCGGATACCCCAAAGGACGCATCATTGAGATATACGGTCCCGAATCTTCCGGTAAGACGACGCTTGCCATCCATGCCATTGCCGAAGCTCAAAAGAACGGAGGAATAGCCGCTTTCATTGATGCAGAGCACGCCTTCGACCGCTTTTATGCCGCCAAACTGGGCGTAGACATAGACAATCTTTGGATATCGCAGCCGGATAATGGTGAACAGGCCCTCGAAATTGCAGAGCAACTGATCCGTTCTTCTGCCATCGACATCATCGTCATCGACTCGGTTGCCGCTCTTACTCCGAAAGCAGAAATAGACGGAGATATGGGAGACAACCGCGTAGGGTTGCAGGCACGTCTCATGTCGCAAGCACTTAGAAAACTAACTTCTACCATCAGCAAGACAAACACTACCTGCATTTTCATCAATCAGTTGCGTGAAAAAATAGGGGTAGTTTATGGAAACCCCGAAACAACAACCGGAGGAAATGCCCTGAAATTTTACGCATCGGTGCGGTTGGATATCCGACGCATCCAGCAATTAAAGAACGGCGATGAGGTTATCGGGAACCAAGTACGCGTAAAAGTGGTGAAAAACAAAGTCGCCCCTCCGTTCCGCAAAGCCGAATTCGACATCATGTTTGGCGAAGGAATCTCCAGAAGCGGTGAGATTATCGACTTGGGAGCAGACCTTGGTATCATTAAAAAGAGCGGATCATGGTACAGCTATAACGACACGAAGTTAGGACAAGGACGCGATGCTGCCAAGCAATGCATACAAGACAATCCGGAATTGGCCGAAGAATTGGAGCAATTAGTATTCGCCGCATTAAAAGACAAAGAATGATATAACAAATAATTTTCCGAGAGATGAAACTGAAACCCTTTTGGCTTATCGCTTCATTACTCTGGTTGAGTGTCACAGGATTTGCACAAAATATATCTTACCGATTTGCAACGGAAGCCGAAGCGCAGATGTTGATTACCGACATCGATCCTTTTACTAACGGATGGAACCGCTTTGACATTGAAGCACGACTGCAGAAGAAAAACGGCAAGAAATCGGAACTTCTGCGATGGAGCATAGAACAAACCGTGACATGGAATGCCAGGGAAAAGGAAGCCATTACCCAAGTCATGACACGGATACAGGCACAAATCAAGCGTTTCGGAACGACGCTTGACTTCCCGCAAGAAATTGTTTTCATGAAAACAACAATGAAAGAGGAAGGAAACGTACCGGCGTACACGCGAAAGAACTGGATTGCCTTAAGCGAAAAAGCTTTTGCCTCGGAGAATACGCTGACGCATCTCATAGCACACGAACTGTTCCACATCCTGACACGCAACGATAAAGCGTTTAAAAGAGCGATGTACGGCACCATCGGATTTACCATACTCGACAACGAAATACGCTTTCCGTTTGATGTGACAGAGAAACGAATTTCAATCCCCGACGTGAGCAGTTACGACAGTTTCGGCACTTTTACCATCGACGGAAAAGAACAGAACTGTACCTTGATTGCATTCACCGACAGACCTTACGACGGCGGTTCGATAGAAGAATACACACAAGCAGGATTAATCCCGCTAAACGAACAAAACATTCCTGTGCAAGAGGGCGGGAAAACTCTTATTTATCCGGTAGAAAAGGCTTCCGACTTTTACGAGAAAGTGGGAAAAAACACCGACTGTATTTTCTCGCCGGAAGAGATTCTGGCCGAAAACTTTGCCTGCCTGCTTGCGGGAAAGAAAGATATTGCCACACCGGAGATTCCTCAAAAGATGCTGAAAGCGCTGAAAAAATAACTGCATTTTCCATGCAAAAAGTCGGGATGTTTTCATGAAAACATCCCGACTTTTTTATTCCTCATTTCTTATAATCTGCCACAATCGCCTCGGTAATCCAGTTGGCCAAAGCCTGTCGGTTATCAGCTATAACCAGACGTTTCTGGTCGCGCGCGTTCTGTATATTACCCACTTCAAGGAATACGGCAACGGGAATTGTGTTTTTCAACACATACAGGTTGCGGGAGCTTACCGTCCCGTCAAAGCCTCTTCCCGGCTGATGACGATTGTATTTTGCACGAAACGTCCGGCACAAAGCATCAGCCAAATGCTTTCCGTATTTGCTTTTCGGCGCATAATAATAATAAACATCGGTTTGTTTATTGCGGCTCCTGCTGTCCACATGAATGAAAATAGCCCGCTTATAGGTACTTTTATCCTGCCGATACAAACGGTTTATGGCATCACAACGCTGCTGCAAACGCTCTATCTGATTCAAAGGAATGGCTTTTCCCATGCAGGTTTCCGTCTTCCGGTTGTTCAGTATTGCCTGATCTCGTATCCCATCTTTACTGTCTTGAATGATAAAGTACACTTTCGCCCCACGCTCCAACAACGCTTTACCCAAACGAAGAACGATATCGTATGCATATTCGTCCTCATGCAATTCCTTTCCCTGATAGCGCCCGATACACCCCGGATCGGGACCTCCGTGTCCGCTCACCAGATAAAAGACCGCACCTTTCAGCGCATTTGACTTAACAGTATAGGTTTCCTTTCCTTTCCCAAACAAGGGCTCTTTCCCTGTTTTATTCTGCGAATAAACCGAAAGACACCAAAAAGCTGACAAAAAAAGTACGAACCAATACCTCATTTTACGGCAGGAGTTAACAATTCATCTATTTTTTCGCACAAAGACGCAAATTCCTTTTCATCATACAAACGTGTCATCATCACGATACGACCGTCGCGTCCGATCAATACATTGCGTGTGATCCCGGCATTACGCTCGGCATATAAAGCAAAAATATCGGCGCCCGGATCAAGCCCCAACGGGTAAGTCACCCCGGTTTGTTTCATAAAAGCTTTCACCCGGGGCAAAGGTTCATCGCGGTCAATCCCGAAAAGCGCAAAAGAAGGATTGCCCTTATGCTTCTGCCAAATGTCTTTCTCTATGAAAGGCATCTCTTTGCGGCAGACGCCACACCAGCTTGCCGTAAACTGAAGCATGACAACTTTTCCACGAAGCGACGAAAGTTTCACCTTCTCGCCGGTCGTCAAAGTCATTTCAAAATCGGGAGCTTCATCTCCCACTTTCACGATATATCCAGCCGCATCCGGGGTATTTTGCTTTTGCGCACAAGCCAAATCTACAAAAGAAAAACATCCCAACAGCATTATCCACGCAATCATTTTTTTCATACAACACGTTCTTTTTATTTATACTCCGCTCAAATATAACAAAAACTTTCCAAAAACAAAGCGACACAAGGGCATGAGCATCGCAAAACAGCTCGTCCCTTGTGTCGCTTCCCGCAAATATGTGCCGGCCTGTTAAAGCGGCATATTACCATGTTTTTTCGGAGGATTGCTCATACTCTTGTTTTGTGTCATTTCCAAAGCCTGTATCAATTTAAAGCGAGTATCCTTCGGTAAGATAATTTCATCGATATATCCTTGTTCGGCCGCGCGGTAAGGATTTGAAAATTTCTCCTTATAGTCTTCCACAGCCTTCGCCTTTTCTTCCGGAGAAGCCTTACGATATAATATGTTTATGGCACCATCGGCTCCCATCACTGCGATCTCTGCCGTAGGATATGCAAAATTTACATCTGCTCCAATGGGTTTGCTGTTCATCACGATGTAGGCGCCTCCATAAGCTTTTCGCGTAATTACGGTAATTTTTGGCACCGTAGCTTCTGCATAAGCGTAGACAATCTTGGCCCCGTGACGAATAATTCCGTTATGCTCCTGCACGCATCCCGGTAAGAATCCCGGCACATCCTCGAAAGTCACAATCGGAATATTGAAGCAATCGCAGAAACGAATAAAACGAGAAGCCTTATCGGATGCGTCAATGTCGAGCACCCCTGCCAGATAAGCCGGCTGGTTTGCCACAATTCCTACCGATCTTCCTCCCAAACGGGCGAAGCCTATGACGATATTCTTCGCAAAGTGTGGCATGATTTCAAAGAAATAATGATCATCAACAACGGGTTCAATGATGTTCTTTATGTCGTAAGGCATATTGGGATCATCGGGAATTACGCTCATAAGTTCTTCTTCCACACGGTGAATATCGTCGGAACATGACTTCATCGGCGCGTCTTCCATGTTGTTCAAAGGAAGGAAACTCAACAGTTCGCGGATACTCATCAACGTTTCTTCCTCCGTGTTGCAAAGGAAATGCGTCACTCCGCTCTTACTGCTATGCGTATAGGCTCCGCCAAGTTCCTCCTTGTCTACTTCCTCATGCGTAACGGCTTTTACAACATCCGGGCCTGTTATGAACATATGACTCTTTTCCTTTACCATAAAGATGAAGTCGGTCAATGCCGGAGAATAGCATGCTCCGCCGGCACACGGGCCGAGAATGGCTGAGATCTGCGGAATAACTCCCGAAGATATTGTATTCTGATAAAAAATCGACGCATAACCCGAGATACTTCCTACGCCTTCTTGTATACGCGCACCGCCGGAATCGTTCAAAGCTATTATCGGAGCTCCATTCTTCAATGCCAATTGTTGAACCTTAACAATCTTTTGTGCTCCGGTAACGCTCAGCGTCCCTCCGAAAGATGTAAAGTCGTATGCATAGACATATACCAGCCTTCCGTCTACTTTTCCGTAACCGCATACAATTCCGTCGCCGGGAATATGTTTCTTTTCCATGCCGAAGTCGGTACAATGATGTATTACCAACTTATCTATTTCACAGAAAGTTCCTTTATCAAGCAGCATGTCTATGCGCTCGCGTGCGGTCATGTGTCCGTTGGCATGCTGTTTTTCGATACGTTCTATGCCGCCCCCCTGAGAAGCGGCTTTATCTATTTCCTCAAATTTTTTATATTGTTCCGCTGCTGTCATAATCTTAAATTTCTTCTTTTACTACATCAAGTGTCATAATAACCTGATTGCTATTCACAGAATCGCCTTCATTTACCAGAATATCTTTTACGACACATTCGCTGTTCACCTTGTAATTGCTTTGCATTTTCATCGCTTCTATTACCACAACAATGTCGCCCGCTTGTAAACGATCTCCAACTTTCACTGGAATTTTAATAACCTTTCCCGGCATCGGAGAGACAATTTTATCTTCTTGTTTCTCTTCTCCCCCTTTGCGCATCCGCAAGTATTTTGCCTGAGAATCTATTATTTCAATATCATAAGACTGATAATGTGCATTAACCGTGTAATTCTTTCCGCCTTCTTTCCGGATCAATTCAACATTATACGACTTTCCTTCATGAAGAATGGAACAGCTTCCGTTCTCGGCCATCACGATATCAACATCATAAGGCGCTCCGTCAATGATCAATTGTACCTTGTTTCCGTCTTTACTTACCAAGGTAACATCGGCAACTCTATCTCCTATATGTATCTCCATAAGCTATTCTTTTTACTGATTAGATGCGTAATACCCCTTTCTTCAAGCCGAACTCACGCCAACGACTAATCGGACGATTATCTGACAAGCTGGATTGATTTTCCTCCAAGTTCATCAAGTAATCAATATAAGCCGCTATCATTGCGATATTCTCAGTTTCTTCTTCTTTTCTTCCGGCCCATTTCTTCAGCATCTCCTGATGCTTTGGAATGAACAATGTATCGTAGTTACCTTCCACAAAGTCGGGCACATTCATTATATGACGCAAATATCCTATATTGGTTTTAAGCCCGGTAATCTTGTATTCATACAGCACGCGTCGCATACGTTCTATGGCAAATTTACGTGTTGTAGCCCAAACAATCAGCTTACCGATCATGGGATCATAGTAAATAGGTATCTCGTAACTTTCGTAAACATAACTATCTATACGTACACCGATGCCGTTCGGCTCTATCAACTGACGAATAATTCCCGGTGAAGGCATGAAGTTATTTTCCGAATCTTCGGCACAAATACGGCATTCAATGGCATGTCCGCGTTGCTTCAATTCCTCCTGTTTGAAATGCAACGGCTCGTTATTGGCCACACGCAACTGTTCTTTGACCAAATCAACTCCGACAACTTCTTCCGTAATGGGATGTTCCACCTGAAGGCGGGTATTCATTTCAAGAAAATAAAAGTTCCGATATTTGTCAACAAGGAATTCTATTGTTCCCGCGCCCTTATAATTTACAGCTTTCGCCGCAGCGACTGCAGCATCTCCCATCTTCTTTCTCAACTCGGGAGTAACGAAAGGCGACGGAGTTTCCTCAACAATTTTCTGGTTTCTCCGCTGGATTGAACATTCGCGCTCGTACAAATGAACCACATTCCCGAAGTTATCTCCCAAAATCTGGAATTCTATATGATGAGGTTCTTCCACGAATTTCTCCAAATACACGGTATCATCGCCAAAAGAAGACATCGATTCGGAACGAGCAGTGTTATATGCTTCTTCCACTTCCCCTTCATTGTGTATAAGACGCATGCCTTTTCCTCCTCCTCCCATGGATGCTTTCAGCATAACGGGGTAACCGATCTGATTACAAATTGCTTTTGCTTCTTCAACACTCTGCAGAGGTTCTTCCGTTCCCGGCACGACAGGCACTCCGGCCGAAATCATTCTTTTTCGTGCAGAAATCTTATCTCCCATTGCATCCATCGTCTCCGGATCGGGACCGATAAATATTATTCCTTCCTGACAACAACGACGTGCAAACTCTGAGTTCTCCGACAAAAAGCCATATCCCGGATGTATTGCATCTGCCTTATGCCGTTTTGCGGCCATAATGATCTTGTCAATATTTAAATAACTATCGCGCGAAGCGGCCGGACCAATTAGGCAAGCTTCATCGGCATACAGCACGTGACGAGCAGTTCTATCCGCTTCTGAGAACACAGCAACGGTACGAATACCCATCTCTCGGCAGGAACGCATCACACGAACGGCTATTTCTCCACGATTGGCAATTAATACTTTGTGTATCATGCTTTGAATCCTTTATTAAATTCTTTGTTTTCCATACCGGACTTCTTCCTCTTAAAAGTCCGGCAAAATAAGGTTATATGCTTTATCTTTTTTCTTTGCACATAACACAAAAATCCGTGCAAAAGTAGAAAAAAAACAAATACACTTCTTATTCTCTCTCCACTTTTTAGTGTTTTGTTCTCTGTTTTCTGCACAAAAGGCCGAAACGAGCGTAAAAAACATCTCGTTCTTTCAGAAAAGACATCGCAAGGTTTTCTCTGAAAGAATGCGGCATTCCGAAATGTCAGTCTAAACTAACAATCTCCTGCAACACACGAACCGCCGCCTCCACACTGGATATTTCTTTCACAACCATGCTACGTTTTCCGTTTTGTTCCCGCAGGTTACAGTTACGCGGATACTTTGTCATATAACTAATAACCTTTCCAAATGACTGACTCTGGTAATAAGGGCTGTCTAAGTTGCTGACAAAATACAGCACCATTCGCCCGCCTTTCAGAAAAACTTTCTCCGCTCCCAATCGTTTTGCCAGCCTGCGCAAAGGGACAATACGTATCAATTCCTCACCCTCGGGAGGTATTTTACCGAAACGATCGACAAGTCTTGCCTTAAATGCCTCGACATCCCTGTCAAGTTCCAGCTTGTCCAACTCACGATAAAGCAACATTCTTTCGCTACTGCTGGGAATATATTCGTTAGGGAAAAGCAACTCCAGGTCGCTTTCCACCGTGCATTCCGCCACAAAATCCTCACCGCTTATTTTTTCTTCTCCGGCTTTCGTCTCCTCGGCGTAGAGCTCTCCGAACTCTTCATTCTTCAGTTCGGAAACAGCCTCGGCAAGAATCTTCTGATAGGCGTCGTATCCCAAGTCGGCAATAAAGCCGCTTTGCTCCGCTCCAAGCATATTTCCCGCCCCACGGATGTCGAGGTCCTGCATGGCAATATGGATTCCGCTCCCCAAATCACTGAAGTTTTCTATCGCTTGAAGACGACGTTTGGCTTCGGGCGTCAGGGTAGACAACGGAGGAGCCAGCAGATAACAGAATGCTTTCTTGTTGCTTCTTCCCACACGCCCGCGCATCTGGTGCAAATCGCTCAAGCCGAAATTTTGTGCTTGATTGACAATAATTGTATTGGCATTGGGAATATCTATGCCGTTTTCAACAATTGTTGTGGCCAAAAGTACGTCGTAATCGTAATTGATGAAGTCGAAAATAATTTTTTCCAATTCATCTGGTTGCATCTGACCATGCCCGATACATACCCTACAATCGGGGATGTTACGCACAATCATTGCCTTCAAGTCTTCCAGATTCTGTATTCGGTTATTCACAAAAAAGACTTGCCCGTTACGACTCATCTCGAAATTTATGGCTTCCGTTATGATGTCTTCACTAAAAGTATGCACTTCTGTCTGGATAGGATAACGATTTGGCGGAGGAGTTTGTATGATCGACAAATCACGTGCCCCCATTAAAGAAAACTGAAGCGTGCGGGGTATCGGTGTTGCCGTCAGCGTCAACGTATCTACATTTACCTTCATCTGGCGAAGTTTCTCCTTAACACTTACTCCGAACTTCTGCTCCTCATCGATAATCAACAGGCCCAAATCCTTAAATTTCACGTTTTTTCCTATGATTTTGTGCGTACCTATCAATATATTGACCTCGCCGGAAGCCAACTCTTTCAGTATTCTGCTGGTATCTTTGGCGGTACGTGCACGACTTAAGTATTCCACCTTGCAGGGGAACTTGGCCAGTCTTTTCTTGAATGTCTGGTAATGCTGAAAGGCAAGCACCGTAGTCGGCACAAGAACAGCCACCTGCTTATCGTCGGCAACAGCCTTAAATGCTGCACGAATGGCCACTTCAGTTTTTCCAAAACCTACGTCTCCGCAGACCAAACGATCCATAGGCCGGTCGCTCTCCATGTCGGCCTTTATATCTTGCGTTGCCTTCAATTGGTCGGGAGTATCCTCGTAAATAAAACTTGCCTCCAGTTCATGTTGCAAAAAACTATCCGGGCTGTAACGGAAACCTTTCTCTTGTTTCCGCAAAGAATACAGCTTGATCAGGTCGCGGGCTATGTCTTTTATTTTCGTTTTTGTGCGTTCTTTTATCTTTTCCCACGCCCCTGTTCCCAAACGGCTCAGGCGGGGAGGCTCTCCTTCTTTCCCTTTATACTTGGAAATCTTATGCAAAGAATGAATGGAAACAAACACGACATCATCGTTTTGATAGATAAGTTTTATGACCTCTTGCGTGGTGTTTCCGTTCGGGATTCGCATTAACCCGGCAAACTTTCCTACGCCATAGTCCATGTGAACGACGTAATCTCCCGGCTCAAACTGGTTCAATTCCTTCAACGACAAGGCTACTTTTCCGCCACGTGCCCTGTCGCTTCTAAGATTATATTTATGGAAACGGTCAAAAATCTGGTGATCCGTAAACACACATATCTGCAAGGTATGATCGATGAATCCTTCATGTAACGTCCGTTCTACGGCGTTAAATGAAATATTCTCGCCGCGATCCTCAAAAATATCCCTTAACCGTTCTATCTGTTTGGCGCTATCCGAACAAATGTATATGGTATAGTTACGCTGCAAATAATCCGACAAGGTAGAAGAAACCAAATCGAAATTTTTATGAAAAATGGGTTGAACCGCCATATCAAAAACCAGTTTTGCCTGAGGTTCTCCCACTGCTTTATGTCCGAAATCGATACGTTTAAAATTTAACGCCTTCTCCATAAATTCCGAACCCTCCGTCAATTTTGCCTTCAGCTGCTCGGGCGTTATCGGTTCTCCCTCGTTCGCCGCCAACGCCTGCGGCGACAAAGCCTCATCATGCACCGCTTGTATCCGCTCGCGCACCCACAGCAAATCTTTTACAAAAAGCGTCGTTTCTCTCGGAAGAAAGTCAAAAAAACAGATTCCTTCCCCGGAAGTATTGCTCAATTCGGGAATTATCAAGACCTCTTCCCGCTTGTCTTTCGACAATTGCGTCTCGACTTCGAAGACACGAATACTGTCTATTTCATCGCCAAAAAAGTCAATGCGGAAAGGAAACTCCGAAGCAAACGAATACACATCCAGTATACTTCCACGCAAAGCAAACTGACCGGGTTCATATACATATTCCACCTGTTCGAAACCATACTCCGTCAGTCGTTCCGTAATTTCGGCCGTGTCTATATGCTGCCCCACCTTGAGTTCCATGGTATATCGGCTTAATTGCCGGGAAGAAACCACCCTTTCCGCCAAAGCATCGGGATATGTTACAACAGACAACGGGACGTTTTTCTCCAAACATCCCAATACTTCTGTCCGAAGAATCTCATTGGCCGCATCTTTCTGCCCGTACTTTATGGCACGACGATAGGACGAAGGGAAAAAAAGAATGTCTTTCTCGCCGTTCACCTGCACCATGTCATGATAAAAATAGCCGGCTTCTTCCTGATCATTCAGGATAAAAAGATAAATACCCGGCACACGTTTTACAAAGCCGGAAGCGAACAATGATGCGGAAGATGCCTGCATTCCGTCCAGAAAAACCGTTCGTATATCCTGTCTCTTTACCAAAGATGCCAATCCCGATGCGTTGGGATGAGTCATATAAACCTGTTGTAATTCGCCTATATTCATTTGTTCCTACGATAGATGATGCAAAATTATAAAATAATTGCTACATTTGCATTTAGCTAATCAGACTATCTATCCACATGTACACCGATATCATTCGATTCTTAGAAGAAAGAAGATTAAAGGAAGCATTGGCACAACTCTACGCATTGACCGTAGAGACCGAATGCTGGAATCTTCAGTCGGAAACAGAAACATTACAAACCACATATAACTACATGCTGCAATATGCCTCGCAAGGCACGGACGATCCGGAAAGAAATCACCTTTACAACCGGATAAGGCGCAGGGCATACGAGCTTGCCGATGAAGCCGATTTCCTGAACCGGTCGCAAAAAGGGAACGGATATTTCTCCGAGAAATTCCGTAAGGCACGGCAATATCCGCCGCATACATTTTATGAAATAGAATTATCTCTGGAGTCTTATACGGAAGATTTGGGGCTCATGCAACTGCAATATACCGATGCGGAAGTTTTGGAACGGAAACAAAAAGAATTATTTCTTCGGCATGAAAAGACAACCGACGAGTTATTCGACAAAATATGGCTCGGGCTACACTGGACAGAAGAAGAACAAAATGAGGCAAATGCCCTGCTAAACTCCCTGCTGGTTCCCGTAAATGACCTGGCAATTATGGTAAGTGCCGTTACGCTCAGCCTGTTCCGTCTCTTCGATGCCGCCAAATTTAAGTTTCTTACAAACGCATATCGCGCACGAAAGGAGAACATCATTTCACAAAGAGCCCTCATCGGAATCTTACTCGTAACGTATTATCAGGAAAGCCGAATCGCACTCTACCCCGAACTTCTTGCCGAGCTTTCGCTCATGGGCGAAAGTGCGTTGTGCAGGGAACAGGCAAACACGATTCAAATCTTGCTGTTGCTCTCCCGTGAGACTGAGAAAATAGATAAGAAAATGCGCGAGGAAATCATCCCGCAGATGATAAAGAAAACACAAAGATTAAAGCCCGATTTAAAGATAACCGACATAGAAGATCCGGAAGACAAGAACCCGGAATGGGATAAAGACATCGACGAAATAAACCGGAAAATACAGGAATTGGGCGAATTGCAGATGGAAGGAGCCGACACTTATATGGGGACATTTGCCCAACTGAAGAATTATCCTTTTTTCAGGCAGGCGTCTCATTGGTTCTATCCGTTCGACAAACAAGTGCCTGAAATTGCAGAAATCTTCACACCCGACAAAGAGAATACCAAATCTTTCATCAATATTTTACTTGATTCGCCGGTGTTCTGCAACTCGGACAAATACTCGTTTTGTCTTGCATTATCCTCCATTCCAAGTTCCCAACGCAGTATGCTCACCTCGGAGATAGGCGAACAAAACGAAGCCCTTCGCGAGAATATGGACAAACTTGCCACAGAAAAGGAGAACAATGACAAGGCCAACGTGATAAGTCGTCAGTACATTCACGACTTATATCGCTTTTATAAATTGTGGCCTTTCCGCAACGAGCAGCATGATCTTTTCAAAGACCGGCTTGATTTATGGAATTGCAATGCCTTAAAACCCCTGTTCCATCAGACGGAACAACTCAAACAAATAGCAGATCATCTCTTTGCCAAAGACTATTTTTCCGAGGCTTCCGAACTTTACGCCGCGTTGAGCGAGACATTGCAAACCGATGCAGGCATCAGACAAAAGTTAGGTTTCTCCCTGCAAAAGCTGAAAAAATATCCGGAAGCCGTGAGGGTGTACGAACAAGCCGACATTCTTACTCCCGACCACGCGTGGACTTTAAAACATTTGGGGCAATGTTTCAAGCACATGCATGAGTATGAACGGGCACTGGAATGCTTTTATCGGGCAGAAAATATCCAGCCGGACAACTTAAACCTGCTGTTGCAAATAGGACAATGCCTCGCCACTTTACGCAATTACGGCAAGGCTTTGACATATTTCTTCAAAGTGGAATATTTGGAGAAAGCGCCTGCCAATGCACAACGCGCCATCGGATGGTGTTACTTCATGACAGGAAAATATGAAGATGCCCTCAAGTTTTATGAAAAGTTACTGCATACAGCCGAAGCACAAACGAGTGATTGGTTGAATACAGGCCATATATATATGGCAAGCAACAACATACCCAAAGCAACGGAATGCTATCGGGAGGTACAAAAACACTGTCAGACGCACGATGATTTCTTGAAACTTTACCTGGCAGACAAGGAGGCTTTAATAGAACGAGGCGTACAAGAAGATATGATTTACCTTGTTCCCGACCTACTGTAAAACAATCTTACACCAAAAGGCCGAAAGAAACGCTTTTCATTGTACTGCAAAACCATTATAACATAAAACATTTTTATCATGAAAACAATTCATTCTTTCATCATTGCATGCACAGTTGTTATCTGCACTGCCTGCAACGGCACACAAAGCCGTAAAGGTGTTTTGATCGATGCAACCATGAATACGGTTACAATCCTCGGTACAAACGGAGACACTCTCAGCTTCAGTACGATGAATGCCGACCGCAGTCAATCTGAGAGCCTGCAAATAAACGATACACTTGAGGTATTCTTCAACGGGAAATATGAGAATGGCATGGCAGCATCGAAACTTATATTGTACCCAAAGAATGAGTTGATCGGCGGGAAACGAGACGCACACGGATGCCTTTCTTCCGCAGGTTATACATGGAGCGAAGTGAGAAAAGACTGCATACGCCTGTTCGAATCAGGCATACGAACCAAAGCAACCGACGGAAGCGGCCGCACGGTCTTCATCGTATTCAGTTCCGACTCGACAAAAACAGAACTGTTTTTCTCCGATAATCAACCCACGGAGATTTTAGACCGACGCCAACTTGCATCCGGCCGGTACGCATGGAACATAGAAGATGACGATACAAAGAATGTAAGACTTATCGACGGGGTGTGGACCATAAGCCAACGAGACTCCGTAATCTACCGCGAAGAATCCCCCTTCAACCGCCCCGAATTAGGAAAGACACAGGTAAATACTTACGAAGGATTACTGCCCGCCGCTTCATGCCCCGGCATCGTTTACACACTAATTACCAAAAATCAGGAGCATAGCGGGGACGGCATCTTCACACTCATCCTGACTTATAAAGAAGCCGAAGACGGGCAAGACAAAACATTTACCTGTTTCGGTAAACGTTTTACGCAGCGCGGCATGCCGGGAGACAACGATGCTACCGTATGGCAATGCGTAAGTGAAGACAAAAACACGACATTCAATTTCCTGGTAAAAGACGAATCGACACTTATCTTGTTGAACGATAAATTTGAAAGTAATTCACCGGAAGAGAACTTCACCCTGAAAAGATTGGACAAAGAAGGGTAACAATGATAAAAAACAAATGCGGCTTTCTCACGAAAGACCGCATTCTTTCTCTCAGTATTTTTCGGTGTTTTACCTGTTTTCTTTCCAAATTCTCGTATCTTTGCTCTGACAAAACTTAATAAACATGCCTACAAGCGACAGTCTCGTTATCATTCCTACGTATAACGAGAAAGAAAATATTGAAAATATAATCCGGACCATTTTCAAGCTGGAACACATTTTTCATGTCCTAATCGTAGAAGATAATTCCCCGGACGGCACGGCAAGTATCGTAAAACATCTGCAGGAAGAATTTCCCGAGCGCCTGTTCATGATAGAACGTAACGGGAAATTAGGATTGGGAACGGCCTATATCGCCGGATTTAAATGGGGACTGTCGCAAGGATACGACTATTTGTTTGAAATGGACGCGGACTTCAGTCACAACCCGGAAGACCTTCCCCGCCTTTATAAAGCGTGTCATTCCGACGGATACGACGTGGCAATCGGTTCACGTTATATAAGCGGAGTAAACGTAGTAAACTGGCCCATGGGACGGGTACTGATGTCGTATTTTGCATCAAAGTACGTCCGTTTCATTACAGGCCTGCCCATTCACGACACAACATCCGGATTTAAATGCTACCGCAAAGAAGTCCTTCAGACAATTTCCCTGGATAAAGTCCGCTTCAAAGGCTATGCTTTTCAAATAGAAATGAAGTTCACTGCATACAAATACGGTTTTAAAATAGTAGAAATACCGGTTATCTTTGTAAACAGAGTGCTGGGAACTTCAAAAATGAACAGCAGCATTTTCGGAGAAGCCGTATTCGGAGTCATCCGTTTAAAGTGGAACAGTTTGTTTAAGAAATACCCTTGTAAAAAGAAATAATATGACAAGTACGTGGATACACAATGCCATAATCGTCAACGAAGGACGACAGTTTAGCGGTTCTATCGTAATAGAAGGAGAATTCATACGCGAGGTTCTTGAAGGAGACAAGGCGCCTTCACATCCTTACGACACGGCCATCGACGCGAAAGGCTGTTATCTTATCCCGGGAATTATTGATGATCATGTTCATTTTCGCGATCCGGGACTGACACAGAAAGCCGACATGTTCACCGAAACGGCGGCGGCAGCAGCCGGAGGCGTCACCTCGTTTATGGACATGCCCAACTGCGTTCCCCAAACAACAACGCTTGAGGCACTGGAAAACAAATTCACCGATGCGGCAAACAAATGCATCGTGAACTACTCTTTTTACTTTGGCGCGACCAACAACAATACCGCCCTTCTGGCAAAACTCGACAAGAAACATGTGTGCGGAGTGAAAGTCTTTATGGGAGCCAGCACGGGGAATATGTTGGTAGACCGCATTGATTCGCTAAAACGTATCTTTTCTGAGTCGCCCATACTGATAGCTACTCATTGCGAAGACCAGAATATTATCCGACAAAATACGGAGGTTTTCAAAAAATCTCAGGGAGAAGATCCAGACATAACCTGTCATCCCTTGATACGCAGCGAGGAAGCTTGTTATCAGTCGTCGGCGCTTGCCATAAAACTGGCCAAGGAAACAGGAGCCAGACTGCATATTCTGCATGTCAGCACCGCCCGCGAGTTGAGCCTTTTCGAAGACAAACCCATCAAAGAAAAACGAATCACAGCCGAAGCCTGTGTGTCTCATTTGTTTTTTTGCGATGAAGATTATAAAACACTTGGGGCACGTATCAAATGCAATCCCTCCATAAAAACGCGCCACGACAGGGATGCTTTACGTAAAGCATTATCGGGAAATCGTCTGGACGTCATCGGGACTGACCATGCCCCTCACCTTTTACAAGAAAAACAAGGCGGCGCTCTGAAAGCCGTATCGGGAATGCCTTCCATACAATTCTCGTTGGTCAGCATTTTCGAGCTGGTAAAAGAAGGCATATTAACCGTTGAACAACTTGTTCAAAAGATGTGTCATGCGCCGGCCGAGCTGTACAACATAGAAAAACGCGGCTATATCCGTCCGGGATTCCGGGCCGACCTTGTGATACTTAACCCCGAACACGAATGGGAAGTTACCGCAGACTGCATCGAAAGTAAGTGCGGATGGAGCCCCATGGAAGGGAAAATTTTCCATTCACGCGTAGAGAAAACATTCGTAAACGGGGCCGTTGTCTACGAAAACGGAACGGTAAACAAAGACAATCGCGGTCTGGCTTTAACTTTCGAACGCTAACCTATGCAAACAGAAACGACCATCATCAGCTACGAAATACGTCAACTGATCCGATATATCAACTGGGGTTATTTCTTTCACGCCTGGGGCTTCCCGCTACAATTTGCCGGCATGATGGAAAAAGACGAGGGCGATTTACATAAAAGAACACCGCTTTCAACGCAACGGAACGGGGAAAATCGGCAACAGGATGAAGCCTTTCGGTTATACGAAGAGGCAGTCTGTCTGCTGAATAAAGTGGATGGCTCATATAAAGTCCGTGCCATTTACCGGCTGATGAATGCAAATTCCGACGGCGACGACCTTTTATTGGGAGATATTCGCATACCGCTTCTACGGCAACAGACACATTCTCATCCCGATGAACCTTACATGTGTCTAAGTGATTTTGTACGCCCTTTATCGCACGGAACGGCAGACACCGTAGGTATTTTTGCAACAACGATCGATGAAGACATGGAACTTCCCTACAAAAACGACGTATATCAATCCATGCTTATCAAGACGTTGGGAGAACGACTTGCCGAAGCGGCAGCCGAAAAGCTGCATGAAACGATACGAAAAGACATCTGGGGATATGCAAAGAACGAGAATCTTTCACCCGAAGAGCTCTTTGATTGTAAATATCAAGGCATACGTCCGGCAGTAGGATACCCGTCATTGCCGGATCTTTCCGTAAACTTTTTGCTGAACAGCCTCATCGGAATGGAGAAAATCGGGATACATCTCACGGAAAACGGCATGATGAAACCACACGCCTCCGTATGCGGTTTCATGATATCGCACCCGCATTCCCGTTATTTCAACATCGGGAAAATCGGAGAAGACCAGCTTGCCGATTATTCTGCCCGCAGAGGAATACCTGCAGAAGACCTGAAAAAATATCTCATAAAAAACCTTCAATAACATCAAAGCTATGATTTTTCTGAGAATAACATTCGCATTTTTAGTATTATTGCTGCTGCCAGACATCTATATATATAAGGTATATATCAGAAAATTAAAAAGCCGTATTCCAAAATATTTGCATTGGATGCCAAGCATTATCCTGTTATTATTGCTGTTGGGCTTCTTCTTTCAGCACGACAGATGGCAACAGGCTTTCGGCATTTACCTCATCGTTGCGCTATGTATTGCCATTCCCAAAACAATATTTACCTTAGTTCATCTCATATTGAGCGGGATACGCAAGTGGTTCCGTCTGCCTCGTTTCGACCTTTTTACGGCCGGAATACTTGCAATCGCTTCGGGCATTTATATCCTTTTCGGTGCAATAAAAGGGAAAGAATACTTTCAGATTAAAAAGATTGACTTCTACTCTTCCGATCTTCCCCAGGGCTTTGACGGCTACCGAATACTACAATTATCCGATATCCATTCGGGGAGCTGGACAGGAAACGGCAAAGCACTGGAGAAAGCAATCGCACTTTGCAATGCACAACAGGCCGATCTTGCCGTGTTCACAGGAGATCTGGTAAACAGTCGCTCCAGAGAACTGACCGAATTCATGCCTGTCTTATCGAAACTTCATGCCAAAGACGGTGTATACTCCGTGCTGGGAAACCACGACTACGGAACCTATGTTTCATGGAAAAACGAGGCGGAGCGGATAGCAAACGTCGACTCGTTACTGATGAAAGAAAATGACATGGGATGGAAAATGCTGATGAATGATCATGTGATTCTCCGCAAAGGGAATGACTCTATTGCCCTTATCGGAGTAGAAAACAGCGGAAATCCTCCCTTCCCAGACAAGGCAGATCTCAAAAAAGCTCAGCAAGGCACAGCAAACATGTTTAAGGTTTTACTCAGCCACGATCCCACACATTGGCGAAGAGAAGTGCTTCCCAAAAGTGACATACAACTAATGTTGGCGGGACATACCCACGACATGCAAATCTCTTTATTCGGCTTTTCTCCTGCCCGATTGATTTATCATGAGCATAAGGGGCTGTACTTGGAAAACGAACGCGGTCTTTATGTCAATGTCGGACTGGGATATGTTTTATTCCCCATGCGCTTGGGCGCATGGCCGGAAATCACCGTAATTACCTTAAAAAAGAAATAATTCAAACAATATAATACAACGATTATGATAAGACTTTTATACATCCTCTACCAAATATGCATTGGTTTACCCATATTTCTCGTAATAACCATTCTCACCGCGCTGACAACCATGACGGGATGCTGGCTTGGAAACGGTCATTTCTGGGGATATTATCCCGGAAAGATCTGGTCGAAACTCACATGCATGCTGTTTCTTCTCCCCGTAAAAGTAAATGGACGCGAACATTTGCACGATAAAACCTCATATGTTTTCGTGGCAAACCATCAAGGAGCATTCGACATTTTCCTCATATACGGCTTTTTAAACCGAAACTTTAAATGGATGATGAAGAAAAGTCTACGCAAGATTCCATTCGTAGGAAAAGCGTGCGAGTCGGCCGATTTCATCTTCGTCGACAAGTCGGGACCGCGAAAAATCTACGAAACAATTAAACATGCTGAAAAAGTTCTTCAAGGAGGTACGTCGCTCGTGGTATTCCCCGAAGGAGCACGTACGTTTACAGGACGTATGGCGCGCTTTAAAAAAGGGGCATTTCAGATGGCCGACGAATTGCAGCTTCCCGTTGTTCCGCTTACGATAAACGGCTCTTTCGATATTTTTCCGCGCACAGGCAAACTGCTTTCATGGCATCGCATGGAACTGACAATTCATCCCCCCATCTACCCGAACGGCAAAGGGAACGAAAATATTAAAACGCTTATGGAAGAATCGTATAGAGCGATTGAGGAATCACTCCCGGAAAAATACCGCAACGAAGCAGACACATCCGCTCAATAAAAAGGAAATAACAAAACTAATTATCCATTCTTCTGCCGTTCATATTGTCGCGTGCTTCCGAAACATACTTCTTAATAAGCGGATTATTCTTAAACTTTTCCGGAGCTTGATCTACAATATCTTCCAACAACGGCGTAAGAATCGGATAAGGGAACGAGTGTCCGATCATAAGAAACATACCGGCTCCCAACACATTATCGTAATTATCCTGTATAAAAGATTTCACCAGTTGATCTACTTCCCGGGATAATTCTGCACGCTGCTTGTCGATCTCCTGTTGGACAACTGCCGGATCTTGCCCGTCCATAATCATACGTGCTTCCAAACGCTCCACTTCGTCTGCGCGATCATCCAACGAATTTTTCTGGATAACAAAAGCATGAAAACAATCATTCAAGGGCGTGCCTTTTACACAAACTCCCGTTTTATCTATATTAATCGTGATTTTTCCTTTCTCAAGAACCAGCGGCATCAAACAATTATCGCCAAGAAACAATGATGCAATAACGGCAGAATCGACAGAACCTTTCATTTCAAACAGGCCATGTATCACTTCAGATGAGTCAGCATTTACCCATTCATCGTTCGAAAAAACCTTAATGAACAATTTCTTCCCGTCGGCATTCGACACAGTTGTTGAGCCTTCTATATGATACGTTTCGCTACAAGACATGCAAAACAACGAGAAGAATAATATCAAATAAAGTTTATACATTTTCTATCACACTTTAAATTTCCATCAACAAAAGTACATGCTTTCACAATGCAAGGGAAATAAATTAGCAGAATTTAAAACTAAATAGGGGAATATTACTGTTTTAAAGAGAAGAAAAGAATGAATTATTTTTTTCGTATCTTTGCGATCCGCACGAAAAAAGAACGAATAATTTTTACACAAAAAAAACATATGAAAAAACTAAGATTAGCAGTAATGGCACTGATCTGTGCCGTATTTTCACCGGTCAAAGCGGATGAAGGTATGTGGCTTCTGCAACTGATGCAAGAACAAAACCTTGCCGACCAGATGAAAGCCCGAGGGTTAAACATAAACATTTCGGATATATACAACCCGAATGAAGTGACGTTAAAGGATGCCGTCGGCATTTTCGGAGGCGGTTGCACAGGTGAAATTATTTCACCCGACGGGTTAATCCTTACAAATCACCACTGCGGATACGGTGCCATACAGCAACATAGTTCCGTAGAGCACGATTATTTAACCGATGGTTTCTGGGCAAAAAACAGATCGGAAGAGCTTCCTACCCCGGGACTAACCTTTCGTTTTGTGGAACGCATCGTGGACATTACAGAAAAAGTAAACAGCGATATTGAAAAAGGTAAGGTTACAGAAGCAGAAGCTTTCGGTTACACTTATCTGGACGAGATGGCAAAAAAAGAATTAAAAAGCAGCGACCTAAAAGGGAAACCCGGAATATCGGCTCAAGCTTTGCCATTTTATGCCGGGAACAAATTCTATCTGTTCTTTATAAAAACCTACAGTGACATCCGCATGGTGGCAGCTCCTCCTTCATCCATCGGGAAATTCGGAGGTGAGACCGACAACTGGATGTGGCCAAGACATACGGGCGACTTCTCCATGTTCCGCATCTATGCCGACAAAAACGGCGAGCCGGCAGAATACAGCCCGGAAAATGTTCCTCTGAAGGTGAAGAAATATCTGACAATTTCGCTGAAAGGATTGCAAGAAGGCGACTATGCCATGATTATGGGATTCCCGGGAAGTACCAGCCGTTACCTCACGGAGAGCGAAGTAAAACTGCGTATGGAAGGAACAAATATTCCGCGCATCCTCATACGCGAGGCGAGACAGGCCGTACTGAAACAGGAAATGTCAGCCAGCGACAAGGTACGAATCCAATATGCCAGCAAGTTTGCCGCATCAAGCAATTACTGGAAAAACTCCATCGGAATGAATAAAGCCATCAAAGACAACAAGGTGTTGGAGGCCAAAGCCGCGCAGGAAGCAGCATTCTTACGGTTTGCCAAAGAGAAAAACAACAGCGAGTATTCTGAAGTAATCAGCGGGATTGATGCCTATGTTGACAGAGTTACTCCTCTACGCACGCAGGCTACATTCTTCTCTGAAGTATTCAGAAGCGGTATCGAATACAACGCTCCTTTCCTAACATTCGAAGCTTTGAAAACAGCCCTGCAGAAGAACAATAAAAAAGATATTGAAAACTCACTCGAAGACTTGAAAAAACAATATGCCAGCGTGCATAACAAAGACTATGATCATGAGGTCGATCGCAAAGTAGCAAAAGCACTTCTCCCGCTATATGCCGAAAAAGTTCCGGCAGAAGCTCTGCCCGATTTCTACAAGACAATACAAACGCGCTTCGCAGGCAACTACGAAAAGTATGTGGATGCCCTCTATGATGAGACCATCTTTGGCAACGAAAAGAACTTTAACGCCTTCATCAGCAATCCAACGATCGAGGCTATCGACAACGATTTGGCCATACAATATTCGGAGGACAAGCAGGCGACACAGAAAAAACTTTCCGACAAATTATCTGAAGCAAGCCAGGATATCGAGTTGTTGCACAAGACATATGTTCGCGGACTCTGCGAGATGTATGCTCCTACGCCCAAGGCTCCGGATGCAAACTTCACCATTCGTCTCACATACGGCAACGTAAAATCGTACGATCCTAAAGACGGAGTACACTATAAGTACTATACTACACTGAAAGGCGTCATGGAAAAGGAAGATCCGAATAACCCGGAATTTGTGGTTCCAACGAAATTGAAGGAGCTGTACGAGCGGAAAGATTACGGACGTTATGCCCTTCCCAACGGAGAAATGCCGACGTGTTTCCTGACAACCAACGACATCACCGGAGGAAATTCCGGTTCTCCTGTCTTGAACGGAAACGGGGAACTGATTGGAGCCGCCTTCGACGGCAACTGGGAATCTCTCAGCGGAGATATAAATTTCGACAATAATCTGCAACGGTGCATCGCCGTCGACATCCGCTACATTCTGTTCATTGTTGACAAATTGGGAGGATGTCAGAACCTGATCAACGAGATGAACATCGTGGAATAATCCCGGTAAATACCGAAAACCAACCATACAGGAAGGCAAAAGACTGCCATCCTGCATAAAAAAGGGCGGGGCGTTTCTTCCGAAACACCCCGCCCTTCCATATAAAACGTCTTGTTATTCTTTTTCTTTCTTTTCCTCCTGCGGAATACGGAATGCCGTATAAAGTTCCAAAACCGCAGCAATTGTCAGAAACACCACCCATTCGTTTCGCTTCCAAAGAAGCATCATTACTCCCGACACAACCAATAAAACAGCTCCTATGATCTGCTGATTCCGCAAACGACGTATAATAAAATTCTGTCCTTTATAACCGCAAATCACCTGAACATAGGCAAACATTACGGCACCGGCCAAATAAACATAAGGAGCCCACGGCAACTTTGTTATCTGAATGGCGGCGCCAACCAACAAAAGTACGGCACCGACTGCCGAAATTATTGAATACCATTTACTCATTTCGCTCTAAATCCTCCTTGAAAACATAGATATCTTCATTCGACTTTTTCATCAAATACTTCTCACGAGCTACCTTTTCCAACTCTTCCGGATTGGAAGTAATCTCTTTCAACAAGCGGCTGTCTTTCTCGTACTGCCTGCGGTAAACTTCTATTTCTTCTTTAAGTTCCCGTATTTCACGCCAGTGAGCATAGCGTTTCATAAGGTTATTGTTCTCATCCAATACCCCTATTATCAGTAAAAAAACGGCAATTGTTACAAGATATTTATGCCGACAGATGAAATGCCATGCTTGCAATATCTTTATCATAAACAGAAAAACTTGGTTATATCCTGACAAAGATAGAAATATTTCACGGCATGCCATGAAGAAAAAGATATTTTATATACATTTGCATAAGGAGAAAAACATCAACGAACATCCGCTCATGGAAAACTATATCGTATCAGCCCGTAAATATCGCCCCGCAACATTCGACACGGTAGTAGGGCAAAAAGCTCTAACCACAACGCTGAAAAATGCCATATCGAACGAGAAGTTAGCCCACGCTTATCTGTTCTGCGGACCAAGAGGCGTAGGGAAAACCACATGCGCGCGCATATTTGCCAAGACAATCAATTGCCTCCATCCTACCTCCGATGGCGAGGCATGCAATGAATGCGAGTCATGTATGGCCTTCAACGAGCAACGGTCTTATAACATTCATGAGCTTGATGCCGCATCAAACAACTCGGTGGAAGACATTCGTTCGCTGATAGAACAAGTAAGAATTCCCCCGCAAATAGGGAAATATAAGGTATATATCATCGATGAGGTGCACATGTTGTCGCAAGCGGCCTTCAATGCTTTTCTGAAAACATTGGAAGAACCGCCTCATCACGCCATCTTCATCCTGGCCACGACCGAGAAACATAAAATCCTTCCAACGATACTTAGTCGCTGCCAGATCTACGACTTCAACAGAATCAGTGTAAACGATATCGTTGAACACCTGGCAAAAGTAGCCCAAAAGGAACATATCGAAGCCGAACCGGAAGCCCTGAACATCATTGCACAAAAAGCAGACGGCGGCATGCGCGACGCCTTATCCATATTCGATCAAGTAACAAGTTTTACAAACGGACACATTACATACCAAAGTGTAATAGAGAACTTAAATGTGCTCGACTATGAATATTACTTCAAACTAACCGATTTTCTGCTGGAAAACAAAGTACAAGATTGTCTGCTGACCTTCAATGATGTTCTGAAGAAAGGGTTTGATGGAAACCATTTCATTACAGGTTTAACTTCACATTTCCGCGACTTGCTGGTAAGTCGTGACGAATCTACCCTGCAACTCCTCGAAGTTGGAGCCGCAATACGCGAACGTTACAAGGCACAAGCGCAGAAATGTCCACCCAAATTTCTGTATAAAGCAATGAAACTGTGCAACGACTGTGACTTAAACTACAGGCAAAGCAAAAATAAACGCCTGCTTGTAGAACTCACTCTGATACAGGTTGCCCAACTGAACGAGGAACCGGAATCGCCCGGCAATGGGCGTAGCCCTGAGCAAACAATACATCCTTTATTCCATAAGAAACAGACAGCCGACGAAAAAGCCGCTGTTGCGTCGGTCCACCCCTCGCAGACTTCTGCAGTAACCGAGCCAAAGCCTGCCTCACAGGTACAGCCCCTTGCCATGCCTCAAAAGCAGGAAAAGAAAATCCCGACCATGAAAAAAGAGAGTCTCGGCCTGTCCATCCGGAAAACAACTCCGCAGTCAACCGAGAAGGAAGAAACAACCGTCAAAAAAGAAAATGCTCCGGTTGCGGAAAAAGACAGCTACGAAGATTACATTTTCAACGAGAAAGACCTGAACTATTATTGGAGGGAATTTGCTTCACTCTTGCCGAAAGAGGAAGCAGCCAACGCGGGACGTATGATGAACATGCAGCCTCATTTGCTGAAAGACGGAAATACTTTCGAAATAGCAGTGGATAATAACATCGTAGAGAAGTACATGTTACAATTGGCTCCGCAGATAGAAAACCATCTGCGCGAGCGTCTTCACAACCGAAAAATACAAATGACCGTACGAATCAGCAGGGCAGACGAAAAAGTGCGTGCTTACAGTCATGTGGAAAAATTTCAGGTGATGAGCAAAAAGAACCCCGCCTTACTGAAATTAAAAGAAGAGTTGGGATTGGAATTATCGTAATCCGCCGACCTTTAGAAGGCCGTTTTTACCGTACGACAAGGTCATGATTACGCAAACGATAATCGGCAAGTTCCGCATATTTCGTCCCCGGACGACCATAATTACAGTACGGATAAATGGAAATCCCGCCTCGAGGAGTAAAAAAGCCCGTCACCTCAATGTATTTCGGCTCCATCAATTTGATTAAATCCTTCATAATGATGTTGACACAGTCCTCGTGAAAGTCGCCATGATTACGGAAACTAAACAGATAAAGTTTCAAGCTTTTACTCTCCACCATCTTCACGTCCGGGATATAAGATATGCGTATTTCTGCAAAATCCGGCTGACCGGTTATGGGACATAGACTTGTAAACTCCGGACAATTAAACCTTACCCAATAATCATTCTCGGGATGTTTATTTACGAAAGCCTCAAGAACCTCGGGAGCATAATCCTGTTTATACTCGGTAGTTCGGCCTAAAATTGTCAATTCGTCCTTTCTTTCCATATAAAATTCTTATTTATTCTGTGGAGCGTATTTCCGCGATAAATATTTTTCCAGGCCTTCCCTGCGCAATTTACAGGCAGGACAATGCCCGCATCCGTCACCCTTTACACCATTATAACAGGTTACAGTTTCGTAACGCACGAGATCCAGTACGCCCAACTCATCGGCCAAAGCCCATGTCTGTGCCTTATCAATCCACATAAGCGGCGTATGAATCACAAACTGTTCCTCCATCGCCAGATTCAATGTTACGTTTAATGACTTGATAAAAGCGTCACGACAATCGGGATAGCCGCTGAAATCTGTCTGAGAAACTCCCGTCACCAAGTGATTTATGCCACGTTCGCGGGCATAAACCGCAGCGATGCTTAGAAAAAACAAATTACGCCCCGGCACAAAAGTATTCGGGAAAGTACCCGAAGGTTTCTCTTCATCCATGCAAACCGAGGGATCGGTCAAAGAGTTTTTACCCAATCGCCCGATAAAAGAGACGTCCATCACATGAAAGTCGACTTCCGCCTTTTCGGCAATCGAACGCGCCGCTTCTATCTCTATTTCATGTTTCTGCCCGTAAAGGAAGGTCAGCGCATAAACTTTTTTGAAATGCTTTTTCGCCCAAAACAGGCATGTCGTAGAATCCTGACCTCCGCTAAATACCACTAAAGCCGCTTCATTATTCATAGCACAACGAATTAAATTTCTTTTATTTTCAGCAGGTTATAGGAAATATGTTCGTCGTACACATCACTTTTGTCGATGCGTTTAATGTATTTTACCGCCTGAATTGTGATAGGAAGTACGATTATTTCATACAATGTTTTCAGAACAACCTGTACCAACATCATCTTTCCCAGTTCGTTCAGCGGTATCAATCCGCCAAAAGCAAGCGGGAAAAATATCAAAGAGTCCGCACTCTCTCCGGCAACAGTTGACAATATGGCACGCAACGAGAAGTTTTTCCCGTGAGAGAGGAGCTTCATCCTGCTCATCACATAAGCGTTAATAAACGAACCTATAAGGAAGGCACTCAGGCTGGCTATCGCAATGCGTGGTGCAAGACCAAACACGAAATTGAAACTTTCCTCGCCATCCCAAAAGGGAGCCGCCGGCAAATGTACGGCAATCTGTCCCAATGCTACAACAAGAAAATTCATAAGAAATCCCATCCAGATAATGAGGCGTGCCTTACGGAATCCCCATACTTCGGCAATACAATCGTTAATAATATAAGAAATCGGGAAAACAATCAGTCCGGCAGTTACTGAAATCTGACCTAACTGAACGACTTTTACTTCCAAAAGGTTTGCAGCAACCAGGCAAACACAAAACACAATACCCAAAATCATAAAAGGTACTGTTACAACATTTTCTTTTTTCATAGTTCCTGTTTTTTACGTGGTGTTCTAGAATACACGACCGTTATTCACGGCATCGCATGTCAATTATATCTCATTTTTTATCGGCGCAAAAGTAAGAACAATTTGTCAAATTACAAAGAATTCCTATATTTGTCTGAACGATTTCACTGACAATCATGACAAGAAACAATCTCCTTAGCGAAAAATTAAGCTATAATGGGGAAAGCCCCACACCTACGCATTTACACCTTTGTACCTATAATGCCGAAGGTATGCAACGATATACCGGCGAAAATATCGCGAGCCTGGAACCTTATCTGGGGCAAAAATCCATTGATTGGATTCAAATTCATGGATTGCAAAACGCCGCGGTCATAGAAGATATCTGCCAGCATTTTGGCATAGACTTCCTTATCACGCAAGATATTCTGAATGCAAATCATCAAACGAAGATAGAAGAACACGAAAGATATAACGTCATCATCCTAAAACTCTTATCGCCCGACGGAGAAAACGACTTCATCCCCCAACAACTCAGTATCGTTCAAGGTGAAAAATTTCTACTGACATTTACCGAAAGAGACTCCGACTTTTTCAATGAAATAGAGACGGCCATACGAAACAACGTGCTGAAAATACGTAACCGACAATCGGATTTTCTGCTAAGCGTCCTGTTGAATAGCGTCATGGCCAGCTATATGTCGATCATTGTTTCGATGGAGGATGACCTGGAAGACATCGAAGAACGTTTAATCTCTCCCGGCTCCGGAGAAATTCCCGGAATTGATGACATACAAACGCATCGGAAAAACTACCGAATGATAAAGAAAAATATTTTCCCGCTCAAAGAAGAATTCAGCAAACTTCTTCACACCGAGAACATATTACTGCATAAACAGAACCGCCCGTTCTTCAGCGATGTGAACGATCATCTGCAGTTTATCATACAAACACTGGAGGGTTGTCGCGAAATGTTTCCGGCTTTGGTGGAGCTTTACCTGTCAAACAATGACCTTCGCATGAACAACATCATGAAACAACTCACCGTTGTTTCCACAATATTTATTCCTCTTACCTTTTTGGTGGGAATATGGGGAATGAACTTCCGCAATATGCCGGAGCTCGATTGGCAATACGGTTACCTTTACGCCTGGGGGCTTATGCTACTGACGGCCATTGCTGTTTATCTTTATATAAAGCGAAAGAAGTGGTATTAAACGACGAATATGAAAAAACAAGAGCTATACCAGAAAGTAACAAGCTATTTCAAGCAGGCAATGCCCGTTGCCGAAACCGAGTTACACTACGATAATCCGTTTCATTTACTTATAGCCGTTATACTAAGCGCGCAGTGCACCGACAAAAGAGTAAACCAGATTACGCCGGCTTTGTTTCGCGATTTTCCTACCCCCGAGGCATTATCTGTGACCACACCCGAGGTTGTTTTTGAGTACATTCGCAGCGTGAGTTACCCAAACAATAAGGCCAAACACCTCGTAGGCATGGCAAAAATGCTGGTAAACAATTACAACAGCCGGGTACCGGACACGCTTGAAGAGCTGATGAAACTGCCGGGAGTAGGGCGAAAGACGGCGAACGTTATCTTAAGTGTTGTATTCAATGAGGCTGCAATGGCGGTAGATACTCATGTATTCCGCGTGAGCCATCGCATCGGACTTGTGCCGGAGTCATGTAAAACGCCTTTTTCCACCGAAAAATATTTAATGAAGTATCTTCCGAAAGACATCGTTCCGACTGCCCACCATTGGCTGATTCTGCACGGAAGATATGTATGTACAGCCCGAAACCCCAAGTGCGACAGTTGCGGACTTAACGGGCTTTGCCGGGAATCGCTGAAGAAAAACTCTGAAAACAACCCGTTGTTGCAACTCAATCGCCGCAAGAAATCAAAAGAATCATAAGGATATTTTCTGCATATCATAAGCAAGATGCATGCGTTCCGGCAGGCTCTTATCGACCTCGGCGTGCAATCCTATCTGATGACATGCGTGAATAAAATATGTTTGCGCGGCATTGATACGCATGGCATTTGCCATTGCTTCAGACAAAGACTGGTGTGTGGGGTGAGGAGTTTTACGCAAAGCATTCATCACAAGACAGTCCAAACCGTGCAAAACGGCGAACGATTTATCGGGCATCGACAGCATATCCGTTATCCAAGCCATGCGGCCTATGCGATATCCAAGAATAGGCATTTTCCCATGCATCACCCGAAACGGAGTCACCGAAACCGACACTCCATCCTTATTCGTTACGTCAAACGGTACATACGGCTCGACATAATGAAGAGGGATACGGGGTACTCCGGGGTAAGGATGCTCGGCAAAACAATAAGGGATGCGGGAACGCAAGCGTTCCGCCGTATATCTTTCGGCATAAACGGGCACATCGGCAAAAGCACAGAAGGGGCGAAGATCGTCCAATCCTCCCACATGATCATAATGTTCATGCGTAATCAGCACCCCGTCTATCGGGCGAAAGTCGTTCAAACGCAACATTTGCTGTCTGAAATCCGGCCCGCAATCAATCAGTATTCTCACCCCATTAACCTCTATCAATCCCGAACAACGCAAACGATTGTCACGAGGATCCGAGCTTGTGCAGACCGCACACGTACAACCTATTTGTGGTACACCGACAGATGTACCGGTACCTAATATTGTAATTTTCATAATGGTCTGAAAAATATACTACCAAAACATGATTCATCAAACATAATTCACCTCCGGAAAGATTGCGATGCCGAACTTCTCATATACCGAGGCTATGACTGCATCGGCCAGACGAACGACCTCATCGCCCGTGGCGTTTCCATCATTCACTATAACTAAAGCTTGCTTATCGTATACGCTTACACGCCCCATGCTGCGCCCCTTCCACCCACATTTCTCTATAAGCCATCCGGCAGGAACCTTTACTTTTCCATTGTCTGCGGGGAAAAACGGAAGATCGGGATACGATTGCTTCAGCGTCTCAAACTGTTCTTTTGGGATAAAAGGGTTCATGAAAAAACTGCCGGCATTGCCTTTTTCGGCCGGATCGGGCAGTTTTTCTTTCCTAATGCGGACAATAACCCGACGGACATTATCCAGTGTGACGGCACAAGCATTTCGTTCCAACTCGGAACGGACATTGCCATAATTTAAACGGAACACCGCTTTTTTACCCAAACGATAGGTAACATGTGTAATAATGTACTGTCCTTTTAATTCTTTCTTAAAAATGCTGTCACGATAAGCATACCGGCATTCTTCATTCGTAAAACGACGAAACATACCGTCTGCCACATTGATAGCCTCCACCGATGCGATAAGGTCTTTCACTTCCACCCCATACGCCCCGATATTCTGTACGGCAGATGCGCCCACTTCTCCCGGGATCAATGAAAGATTTTCTGCCCCGTACCACCCGTTCGCCACGGTATATTTCACAAAATCATCCCATCTTTCTCCGGCTCCCACACGGACTTCAACAGCCTCATCCGTCTCCGACAACAACTCGCATCCTTTTATTCCGGAATGCAGAATGGTTCCTTCATAGTTTTTTGTGAAAAGCAAATTACTGCCTCCGCCGATATGCAACCAAGAACCCGGCAATATCTTTCCCGACAACAGCAGTTCCCGCAGTTCATCTTCCGAATTGTATTCAATAAAACAAGCCGCCCACACATTCATACCAAACGTATTATGCGGCAGCAAGGAATAGTCGAAAAATATTTTCATACGCCATCAATCACCTAAATCCTCAAATTTCATCAAGCGCCAGATACCGTTCCTTCGCTCAAAATACAGCACACAGTTAAACCCGTTGCCGAAGCCTTTTATCTCCATAATCTTTCTTTTCGAGTCGGCTGCCTCGGTCTGTCCGTAATGCACATTCGTCAATTTACCTTGCAATAAAGGCGGACGGAAAGCAAACCACTGTCCTTCATCGAGTGTCGTTTCCAAGATTTGAAAATCGTCCTCGGGATCCACCGTCACAAACGATAGCGGCAGGAACAGGCGCTCGCGTTGAAAAACCGAATCTTGCGAGAAATGTTCATAAAAAGAAAGAAAACCTTCTCCGTTTTCCTGGGGACGTTCCACTTTTTCCAAATTGATCGCCTCCAAATGCCATACGTTCTTCTTGCGCTCGAAATAATAACGTTTGCACAGATTCTCCTTCAAATAAATCCAATCCACCTGCACACTATGACAACTGGTATCCTTTTCCATCTCCATATCTTCTGCGCTGTCGAACAATAACGTATAGACCGGCACACTCAAGAAAAGGGAATCATACTGCCACTCCTCGCGGGAAATCCGTGAAACATTCTCACCTTTATAGAAAGACAACGGGAAGATTGTACGGGAACGCTGGAATCTTTTATCGGAAACAAAGTTATAAAAGAAATCGGCAAAGCTTTCATCCACCGAAACAGGTATCGTTTCTTCTTCGGTAAAAACAGAATCGGTTTCCTCAACGACCACAGACGATGCCTTCAACGAATCAATCTCTTCAGTCATCTTCTCGAAGAGTTTTGTTTTTTTACCCTCACCCCCGCAAGAGAGCAACAACAGGGTTAAAAAACTTCCAAGCACAAGTTTATTCATTTTTATCCGTCAAAATATGATACACAAAAGTATCTATTTTTTTTATTCCGACCATCCTATGCCCGATAGTTTTCGTTTTTATTGATGAAAAACAAAATATTTCAGTTTAAATCCTTACCTTTGTGGCTACGAAAAAAGCAAAAAAACAGAAAAAGATATGTTAGCAAAAATCGAACAATTACTTCAGGAAATAGAAGGGCTAAATGCTAAAAACACCGAAGAGCTGGAAAGTCTCCGCATCAAATATCTCAGCAAAAAAGGTATCATAAACGCTTTGATGGCTGATTTCCGCAACGTCCCTGCCGAACAGAAGAAGGAAGTGGGAATGAAACTCAACGAACTTAAAAACCGTACGCAGGCACGTTTCTCGGAACTGAAAGAAGCATTCGAGACACAAGAAAGCAATGCAGTGGAACTTGACCTTACGCGCACGGCTTATCCGATCGAATTGGGCACGCGTCATCCCCTAAGCATTATCCGCAACGAAATTATTGATATTTTCCACCGGATGGGATTCACCATTGCCGACGGACCTGAAATAGAAGACGACTGGCACGTATTTTCTTCCATGAATTTCCCGGAAGATCATCCGGCACGCGACATGCAAGATACATTTTTCATCGAGAGTCATCCGGATATAATACTTCGTACTCATACATCTTCCGTGCAAAGTCGCGTAATGGAGACGAGCCAACCACCGATTCGCGTCATTTGTCCGGGAAGAGTTTACCGAAATGAAGCCATAAGTTACCGCGCTCACTGCTTCTTCCATCAGGTAGAAGGTCTTTATGTGGACAAGAATGTTTCCTTTACCGACCTGAAGCAGGTGTTGCTTCAATTCGCCAAAGAGATGTTCGGCTCGCAAACAAAAATACGTTTGCGCCCGTCGTATTTCCCATTCACCGAACCGAGTGCAGAGATGGATATCAGTTGTGACATCTGTGGAGGCACAGGTTGTGCTTTCTGTAAGTACACGGGATGGGTAGAAATCCTCGGGTGCGGAATGGTAGATCCGGCGGTTTTGGATGCAAACGGCATAGACAGTAAGGTATATAGCGGTTATGCTTTCGGAATGGGCGTAGAACGCATCACAAACTTAAAGTATAAAGTGAAAGATTTACGCATGTTCTCTGAAAACGACATCCGCTTCCTTAAAGAATTTGAAGCTGCAAACTAATCGAAAAGTCTGCGGAAATTTACTTTAATATTTCACGACGAAACTCATACAAATTACCGTAGCCCTGCAAAAAGGCTGCGGTAATTTATATGAATATTATCTCATCTTTTTCTCTCTTAAAATAATTATTTTAAATGGAAAAAGCGCGTCTTATCACTCCAAGCTACTGTTTTATTCTGCTGGCCAACTTCTTGTTATATTTCGGATTTTGGCTGCTTACTCCGGTTCTTCCTTTTTATTTAACGGAAAATTTCCACACATCCAATGCCACAGTGGGCATTGTTCTTTCCATTTATACCGTGTCTTCACTCTGCATCCGCCCATTCTCCGGATACCTTCTTGACACGTTTGCCCGCAAACCGCTGTATTTGTTTGCTTATTTCATTTTCACGTTAATCTTTGCAGGCTATATGATTGCCGGAATTTTAACGATATTCATTATACTACGCATCGTGCATGGCATATCATTTGGTATGGTTACGGTAGGAGGAAATACGGTAGTCATCGACATCATGCCCTCGGCAAGACGAGGAGAAGGGTTAGGCTATTATGGATTATCAAACAATCTTGCCATGTCCATCGGGCCGATGTTCGGATTGTTTTTACACAGCGGAGGAGCATCATATACGACAATCTTTTCATACTCTTTGGGCTCGTGTGTACTGGGATTTCTGGCTGCTTGCCTCGTTAAAACGCCATATAAACCTCCGGTTAAAAGGGAACCCATATCACTCGACCGTTTTATTTTATTAAAAGGGCTCCCTGCCGGCTTCAGTTTGCTGCTGCTTTCCATTCCATACGGCATGACAACCAACTATGTTGCTATGTATGCTCAGCAAATAGGAATAGCAGTCGAAACCGGATTCTTCTTCACATTTATGGCAGTAGGCATGGCCGTTAGTCGCCTTTTCAGCGGACGCCTTGTAGACAAGGGGAAAATAACTCAGGTAATTCTTGCCGGACTATACCTGGTATGTTTCTGTTATTTCAGCTTGACTGCCTGCGGATGGCTTGTCAATTGGAATTATGATTTTACAGTTTTCTTATTCTTTCTTATAGCTTTATTACTGGGAATCGGATTCGGGACGATGTTCCCTGCCTACAATACCCTCTTTGTTAATCTCGCTCCAAACAATCAACGTGGTACTGCTACCAGCACTTATCTGACATCGTGGGACGTGGGAATCGGTATAGGAATGCTAAGTGGCGGATACATCGCCGAAATATCTACATTTAAAATGGCTTATTTCTTCGGAGCAATACTTACCGTCGTTTCCTTATTTTACTTTACGTTTAAAGTTACCCCTCACTTTCTGCGAAACAAACTCAGATAACAATTTACTCCTTATAAGTAAATACTAATATATGTGACAGGCAATCATCCATTTTTGTTATCTGCACAGAGAAGATAAAAGGACGAAAAAGAGATAAATGAGCATTAAGAAATTTCGGTAAATATGCCTCATACTTTTGAAGAGAAGACGCCACCTTGTCTATATCCGCAACCATAATGTAAGAAGCATCACGCGACAGATTTGACAAACATTCGTTGAAAAGCGAATGAAAAGGAACCGACAATGCCTGCGAAATACAAGAATCAACCTTCTCTTGTCCCGCAACGAGCAAGAAACCTTCATCCGAAACAGATGGAATTTCATCAAGTTGCTTTAAGGTATATGCCCGGCAAGAATCGGACTCCATCATCGTCCCACTAAGATAAAAAACCTCACTATTGATATAAATATCGAATACGCTCCATACCTGTTCCGCACTTGGAGAAAGAATAGGAACGGAAGCTGTCCTTCCATATAAGGTCATGAAATTTTGAGACTTCGGCTGATACACAGAACGGAATAAGCGATCATTTCCCAATGACTTATTATCTTTATCCGCATCTATCACCTGCTCTATCAAACTTTTCTGATAACTAACAGCCAAAACATCCTTTTTATTATAACAAGAGATGAAATCTCCCCCCGGCAATAAATAAATCTTTATGGTCTCACCACGGTATTTCTCCTTTCGAGGAACGAGCATTTCATCGTTTGTCTGAAAGATCTTTTTAACCAAATCTTCGGCCTGCATTCCCGAACGGAAATAAACAACAATGTCACGAGACAAGCCCTCGTTATGAAAACTAACCATTAAATGATTCAAACGAGTCTCCAATCCATGCGGAAGATTCTGCGTATAATCGGCCAAACCATTCAATAATGAACGAAAAAGCCCTACATGACGTAAAGTATCCAACTGCTCTGCATAAGCCGATTGCGGAAATTCAGACATAAAATAATCGAAATTATCTGTCTCGAGCACCCCTATACAACTCTCAGGAACAAACGACAATATATCAGCATCTTTTTCTCTGTCAATCCAGTCCAACCGCACAAAACCATAAAATATTAACCCCATACAAAACAGGATAACAGAAGAAATTATGCTTAATCTGCAGACAATCCGTAATTTCATCTTTTATAGTTTTTATGCAAATATAGAACTTTCTTTTAAAAAAAGAAAAAATATTTTAGATAACTACAAAAGGAATTCGACAAAAGATGAGGGCAATCACAATTATATTTCCCCTTATATTGATGCATTCCTGACTTACTTTGAGATAAAAGAACAAGATAAATTCCGAAAAAGATTCCCACAAATTTACCGTTTCATTGGGATTTGTATGGAAATCTGCCGAGAATCAGTATATACAACATCACAGCCCTCAAATCTGAGAATAAGCATGATAGAAGACAAAAAAGAGCGCAAAGAAGTTGCCTAATAACAAAAAAGAGGAAATTCATTGCTGAAAATCCTCTTACTCTGCGGGGTGATTAGTGGGACTCGAACCCACGACATTCAGAACCACAATCTGACGCTCTAACCAACTGAACTATAATCACCGTATAATACCTGCTTTTCTTTTCGAAGGGTGACTAGTGGGACTCGAACCCACGACATTCAGAACCACAATCTGACGCTCTAACCAACTGAACTATAGTCACCATGTTTTCTATTGCCCAAAAGCGTTTGCAAAGGTAAATATTTATTTTAATTCTACAAATGTTTCGTTTGTTTTTCTATCAAAAAAGTATTCTTTTATGCCTCTCGTGCAGTTGCGGAAAAAATCTCTCGACAAAGCCAGATAATTGAAAAACCTTCTTTTTTCCATATCGCGCATACCTTCCGGATTAAACGACGAGGGATATATCTCAAAATTCCTCCTTCCACTCAAAACCGGCCTCGATGTCCAGACAAAAGCATAAGCACATTTATCCAAACGAGTGATTCCTTTTGTTCTGCGCAACGAGAGCTTTAATACCAATCCTCCGTCCGTATTCCGACTACTCATGTTTGAAATAAAATTTCCAAGAGAATATGCTACCACATGCCTGTCGGGAGTTTTTTCATCTTTCCACACTTCAACAGGCTGAACAACATGAGGATGCGAACCGATTACATGGTCGACTCCCAAACTTATCATCCACTTTGCCAAATCCCGAGCCTGCCTTTCCGGCTGTTGCTCGTACTCTATTCCCCAATGCATGCAAGCTATTATCACATCGGGATGCATCAAACGGGCTTTCAGAATATCGGCACGGATGAGTTTTTTATCGATAAAGTTGACCACATTAGGCGACGATACGGGAATGCCGTTAGTTCCATAAGTATAATTTAACAGGACGATGCGAAAGCCCTGCTTCACGATTAAAAGAGGATACTGCCCTTCCCGCTCTTCCCGCGTCCTGAACGTACCCGTATGAAGCACGCATAATGAGTCAAGCACATCGAGAGTCCGCACCAAACCTCTTCCCCTTCTGTCAAGACAATGATTGTTTGCTGTCAGCAAAACGTCGAATCCCGCGTTACGGATTGCCTCGGCAAATTCATCCGGAGCACTAAAGGCAGGATAACCGGAATAAGGTTTTCCACCCAAAGCAACCTCCAGGTTTCCAATAGCCAAATCGGCTTTTTCTATCTCTCCGGCCACATGTTTAAAACAATCCGAGTAGTCGTATTTCCCGTCAGGCTGCCTTGCTGCTGCAATTTGGGGCATGTGTTGCATTAAATCTCCCACGAACAACAGCGAAACGGAATCCGGCGGTAACGCAAAAACGGTTACTCCCGTCAGCATAAAGCTCAACGCGAATAACCATTTCCACACCTTATATATAGGTGACATAACGTTTATTTATAAATAGATTTCTTCCCGGCCAACAATGTATTCCGCATTAAAGAAACGATAGTCATGGGACCTACCCCACCGGGGACAGGCGTAATGTAAGAACATTTCGGCGCCACTTCATCGAATTTTACATCGCCTGTCAGCTTAAAGCCCGACTTCTTTGTCGCATCGGGCACCCGCGTTGTTCCAACATCTATTACAACGGCTCCTTCTTTCACCATATCGGCTTTCACAAAATTAGGTTGTCCGAGCGCTGCTATAATGATATCGGCTTCGCGACATTCCTGCACGAGGTTATGACTACGACTGTGGCAAACCGTAACCGTAGCGTCGCCCGGATAAGCTTTTTGCATCATCAATGCTGCCATAGGCTTGCCCACAATGTTACTTCTTCCCAGTACTACGCACTTCTTGCCCTGCGTCTCTATCTTATAACGACGGAACAATTCCAAAATACCGTTCGGCGTTGCCGATATAAAACAAGGCAATCCGATAGACATTCTCCCGACGTTTACCGGATGGAAACCGTCGACGTCTTTCCGATAATCGATTGTTTCTATTACTTTCTGCTCGGAAATATGCTTGGGCAAGGGCAGCTGTACAATAAAACCGTCAATCTCCGGATCCTGATTCAACTCTCGAACTTTAGACAACAGCTCGTCTTCTGTAACATCTGTCTCGTAACGTATCAGGGAAGATCGAAAGCCGCACACTTCACAAGCCTTTACTTTCGATGCAACGTACGTCTCGCTTCCTCCGTCATGTCCCACGAGAATGGCTGCCAGATGCGGACGTTTTTCTCCATTGGCCACCATGCTTTCCACTTCCGCGGCAATTTCTTTCTTTATTTGTTCTGCCACGGCTTTTCCATCTATCAGTATCATATATATACTCCTTATTAAAATAGCAATGAAACAAATATAAGTTTTTTACGGGAACCTTTCGTTAAAGGAGAAGCAGCTTTATACTAAATTAACAACATTGCCGCGACAATCTGCGGGAAGCACGGCATCCTTTTCCATAACACACCGCGGCATTTCCGCCCAAACATGCTGAAGAAATCAACGGCGTTTCTTCAGCAACTGATACGAATTAATAATGTTTTGCCACAAAGCATAACCTCCCGGTGCCACGGCCGATACCGGATTCAGATAAGTGCAAGCCATCCAAATGGCCAAAACCGAGTTTTTCTGTCCCAAGGCCTGTCCGGCACTGATGCGGTCGTGATAGGTGCTTCCGATTCTTTTTCCCACATAAAACTGAATGCAACATACCACCAATGAGAGCGAAGCAATCAATAATTCTTCGGAAAAACCCGTATTGCCTTCCACCATCGACCGGGCCGTTTGCCCCATAACAATGGTCAAAGCCACAGCCCACAAATAGAAGGCCGCATCTTTCAAACTCGTTAAAAAGCGATGTATAACAGGGAAAAATTTCCGCAGAAGCAGAGCTATGAAGAAAGGGAACAGCAGCAAGGGGAACACCTTACCCAATATACGGAAAAAAGCCGCGCCGAAAGATACCGAAGAAGGCTCAACCAAAGGGAAAAACAACGGCACCATAATGGCAGCCAACAGATTGGAAAGCAACGTATAAACGGTTAAACTTGCCGCATTCCCGCCTAGTTTCCCCGTAACCACCGCGGCCGCCGTCGCAGTGGGACAGATAAAGCAAACCATCATGCCCTCGAACGCGATACGCCATCCCGCATCCAACGGGAATAACAACAAGCACCCCACAGCCGCCAGACAGGCTAAAGCCTGAAACAACAAAAGCCATGCATGCCACTTATCCGGCAACAAATCACGCCAATCGACCTTACAAAACACCAGCAACAACTGCGCAAAGATAAGAAAAGGAGGAAGCGTTTGTGCCAATGAGCCGGCAACCGGTCTGACAGGAGCCAGGAAATCGAACGAAGCCAAGCAAAAATATCCGGTAATGCCAAGCAACATTGCCAACGGAAGAGTCCAATCTTTTATAAACCTCAACATCTGACCTCAAATATATTCAGCCGCAAAATTATAAAAAACACATCTTTTTTATTGTCTTTTCTGCGGAATTTATGGAATATCTTTCCCCTATTATTCAATTCTTCAACCCCAAAAAGCAAGCAGACAAAAAAAATACATTAACTTTGTTCCCGCAATGAACAAATATTTTGCCTACATAATATTCTTCATATACACCTGTCTTTTTGTTCCTTTTACGTTATGCCATGCACAAAACGCCCAAAAGAAACAATTTACAGTGGTCATTGATGCCGGTCATGGAGGAAATGATCCGGGAGCTATCGGGCGACGAGGACGCGAAAAAAACATCAACTTAAACGTCGCTCTTAAGGTAGGCCGTCTCATTGAAAACAATTGCCCCGACACACGTGTGGTGTACACCCGAACAAAAGACGTATTCGTTCCTTTACATCGCCGCGCAGAAATTGCCAACAATGTCCAGGCAAATCTGTTCATCTCTATCCACACCAATTCTCTTGCATCGAAAAATTCATCCATACACGGCACGGAAACTTATACGCTGGGACTGCATCGGACGGAAGAAAACCTGGAAGTCGCTAAAAAAGAGAACTCCGTTATCCTGATAGAAGACGACTATAAAGAAAGATACGCAGGCTTTAATCCGAACTCGTCGGAGAGCTACATCATCTTCGAGTTTCTGCAGGATAAAAACATGTCACAAAGCGTACATTTTGCAAAGCTCGTACAAAAACATTTCAAGAGCGACGCCCTTCGGGTTGACCGCGGCGTGCATCAGGCCGGATTTCTGGTATTGCGGGAAACATCAATGCCCAGCGTTTTAATCGAACTTGGCTATATCAACAACCAGACAGAGGAAAACTTCATGCTGTCCGAACGGGGGGCTTCCAAATTGGCTGCCAGCATTTACAAGGCATTCCTAAGTTATAAAGAAGGAAGCACCGTAACGCATACGACGAATACCGAGACAACCACCACAGAAAAAAAGCCGGTCACGCCTCAAACACAATCAAAAAACGCACCGGTTTTCAAGATACAAATACTAACCTCAAGCAAAATTCTGCAAAAAAACAGCAAAGAATTTAAAGGACTGGATGCGGTAGACTATTATAAAGAAAACGGAATATACAAATATACTTATGGGGAAAGCACAGACTACAATCGGATTTTACAGCTCAAACGCAGTAAAGTTGATAAAAAATTTAAGGATGCCTTCATCATCTCATTTAAGAATGGAAAGAAAATAAACATCAATCAAGCAATAAAAGAATTCAAACAAAACAGATAAAAATATACAGAGATATGAAAGAATATATGAGTAAAGAAATAAAAATAGGGTTGGCGGGAATCATATCACTCTTAATCCTTTTCTTCGGGATAAACTATCTTAAAGGAATAAGCATGCTGAAACCCGAAAGTTATTATTACATAGACTTCACAAATGTCAACGGCTTGACAGAGTCAAGTCCGGTTTTCACCAACGGATTTAAGGTGGGAATCGTACGTGACATCAAATACAATCATAACAATCCCGGGCATATTATCGTAGGAGTAGAGATGGAACCTGACATAAAAATACCCACCGGTAGCCAAGCCGAAGTCATTATGGAAATGCTGGGAACGGTAAAAATGAATCTAAATTTCAACTATGACAGCCGGACATATTACGAAGAAGGCGACACTCTGTACGGAATTGCCAACGAAGGACTCATGGGAGCCGCTGAAAAAAACATCGTTCCGCAAATAGAAAAAATGCTGCCTAAGCTGGATTCCATCCTGGGATCTCTCAACAGAATCCTAAACGATCCGTCACTAAACAATACGCTTAAAAACGCAGAGGAACTCACAGCCTCACTAAATGCAACCGGAAAACAGCTGAATTACCTGATGAATCATGATGTACCCAAGCTGACAAGCAACGTAACAGCTATCAGTGAAAATTTAAAAGACATCAGTTCTAATCTGAAAGAAGCCGATTATGCTGCTACCATCAGCCGCGTAGACTCAACCATACACAACGTACTTCTGCTGACAGACAAGCTCAATCGTAAAGATAATACACTAGGATTGCTACTAAACGACTCATCATTATACAATAATCTGAATGCAACATCAGCTAATGCCGCAAACCTTTTATTCGATTTAAAAGCACACCCGAAACGATATGTACATTTCTCTTTATTCGGGAAAAAGGACAAATAAATAAATCCATTAAATAGAATTTATCTAAATAATTATTTGTCTGTTTTGATTCTTCTCCATATTTTGTAAACAATTAATAAACAAAAGAATAAACAGACAAATAATTATTTATTCATGCACTTTGAAAACCTTAATAAAACACTATATTACAAGCCTTTGAAAATAAACAATAGGGCTTTATTTCGTCCGAAAAATTCGTCTCAAACAAAAGATTGAAGCACAACATATTACAAAAACATTTCAAAAAACAAGAAAAATATCCATTTGTTTTTTCAGAATTTCCTTACGACATTTGCTGTATAGAAAGTTCGCTTTATTAATAACAATACAAATATGACCGATAGCAATCAGGTCGTTGCATTATGGAATCATTGTCTGAATTTCATAAGAGATAATATCAACGCAACCGCCTTTAAGACATGGTTTGAGCCTATCGTACCATTAAAATACGAGAATAAGGCATTAACCATCGGGGTGCCCAGCCCCTTTTTCTACGAAATTTTGGAAGAAAAATACGTAGACTTGTTACGTGCCGCCATATACAAAGAAGTAGGTGAAGGCACGGAACTCATGTACTCCGTTCTGGCAGATAAAACAAACGGCCTGAAAATGGAGATAGAAGGAGGAAAAACTTCGTCGGCTTTGCCTTCTCAAACTGCTGTACGCAACGGGAACAAGGCTCCCAACCTTCCGCAAGCTCCGGTTGCTCAAGACTTGGATTCTCACTTAAATCCCAACTACAATTTCGAAAGTTTTATCAAAGGAAATAGTAACGAGTTCTCAAGAACCGTAGCAGAAACCGTAGCAAAAAATCCGGCACGTACCTTTAATCCTCTTTTTTTATACGGACAATCGGGTGTGGGAAAAACGCATCTTATTAATGCCATCGGTACACGTATAAAAGAATTGTATCCGGAAAAGCGCGTACTTTATGTTTCTGCTCATTTGTTTCAAGTGCAATATACAGACTCTGTGCGCACTAATCATTTCAATGATTTCATCAACTTTTACCAAACCATTGATGTTTTAATCATCGATGATATACAAGAATTTGCAGGAGTAACCAAAACCCAAAACACATTCTTCCATATATTTAATCACCTTCATCAGAGCGGGAAGCAATTAATCCTGACATCCGACCGAGCTCCCGTCATGTTGCAAGGAATGGAAGAACGCTTGCTTACACGATTTAAATGGGGATTGGTGGCAGAATTGGAGAAGCCCGATTTGGAATTGCGCGAGAACATTCTTCGAAATAAAATCCATCGTGACGGATTAACAATACCAGATTCTGTCATTCACTACATCGCAGAAAATGTAAACGAAAGCGTGCGCGAACTGGAAGGTATCATTAATTCGCTGCTGGCACAGTCTATTTTATTTAAAAGAGAAATCGATCTGGATTTAGCTCAACACATCATACGCAAAGCAATACGCTGCACTGATAACAAACCTCTCACCGTGGAAGAAATCATACAAAAGGTTTGTGCACATTATAATATAGATAGTTCCGCCATTCATACCAGGACACGTAAACGAGAAATTGTCCAGGTTAGACAAATTGCCATGTATTTGGCAAAAAAACATACCGATACATCTTTCTCAAAAATAGGAAAACTCATAGGGAACAAAGACCATGCAACTGTTTTACACGCCTGCAAAATTGTAAAGGACCAAGTCGAGGTAGACAAAACATTTAAAGCAGAAATCGACGAAATCGAAGTATCTTTAAAAAGCAGATAATTCATAATAAAAAAATAACCGACGGGGAATTTGTTTTTACCACACGAATCGATAAACAAATTCCCCGTCGGCCTTTATTTTAATAGATGGATTATTTTTCAAATCCCTGTGCCTTTAAAGTAGCATGCAACGTTGCGGACATGCTCTCATTGTCCGCCTTCTTATACCGAATATCCGTAAATATTTGTGCCAGAGTTTCCGTATGATTAATTTCCACAAAATGTTTATTCTCCGGCAACGCCTCTTTATGAGCATAAATAGAATCTATCATATCCGGAGTATAATCGTGATAGATTTCCTCATGAACAATACCACTTAAAGGCAAACGATCCGGCTGTTCCGGCTGTTCGTCCGGATATCCGACCGTAATCGTGGCCACCGGCATAACCAATTTCGGCAATCGAAGAATTTCCACAATTTGATCCGGATTATAAACGGTCGTCCCCAAATAACAAATTCCCAGCCCGTTTTCTTCTGCCAGCGTACAAAAGTTTTGCGTAACCAGCAGAGCATCTGTTGCGGCATTCAGGAAAGAAATCGGATTATCATAGCCGGGATTTGCCTTACGCTGAAGACACCATTTGGTAAAGCGGTTAAAGTCTGCACAAAAGGTCAGCACGACAGGGGCCGAAGTTACCATCGGCTGGTTAAAATGAGCAGGAGTCAATTTCTCTTTCATGGCAGCATCGCGCGTAACAATGACACTATACAACTGCATATTCCCCATTGTAGAAGCACGAAAAGCGTCTTCCAATAATCCGTTCAACAAATCATTCGGAATATCCTGCGACGTGTATTTACGAATCGTACGACGATTCTTTATTGAATTCATGAGCATCTTTTTATTAAAACAACACTAACAAAGGTACAAGATCTTTCCTTCTTTTCAAAAGAATGTAAGCAAAAAAATATTATTTGTCGCACAATATTTCGATAAAAGCCTGCGAGAAACGATTACATGCCACACAAACAAAATAATCAAGTTTATTCACCAACAGAGAAACACTGTTGCACGTTTTGGTAAACTTTTCCGCAGGCATCATAATATTACTCAATTAATTATCAACAAAATAACAAATTAAAATAGAAAACTTTCAAATTATGTTCATAACTTTTTATGCTTTTATTTTGTCAAACAAAAAAACATTTTTAGCTTTGCAATACCTGTTATTAACGAAGCGAACTTTCTTTCTATACAAAAAAGAACTATTCTACAAACAAAACTCTTTAATCTATTAGGAAGTGGAAAAGAAAACTTACAGCTACGATGAAGCATACGACGCTTCATTAGAGTACTTCAACGGAGATGAACTTGCCGCGCGTGTATGGGTAAACAAATACGCGGTTAAGGACTCTTTTGGGAATATCTATGAAAAATCACCAGTAGATATGCATTGGCGCATTGCCAACGAAATAGCACGCATTGAGAATCGTTACCCAAATTCTTTAAGCTCTCAAGAACTATTCGACCTGTTTGATCATTTCAAATACATCATTCCGCAAGGAAGCCCGATGACGGGAATAGGAAATGATTACCAGATTGCTTCGTTATCAAACTGCTTCGTTATCGGATTAGACGGCTCAGCCGATTCTTACGGAGCTATCATCCGTATTGACGAAGAACAGGTTCAACTTATGAAACGCCGCGGCGGTGTGGGGCACGACCTGTCACATATCCGTCCGAAAGGCTCGCCGGTTAAAAATTCGGCGCTGACATCCACCGGACTTGTTCCTTTTATGGAACGCTACTCAAACTCAACCCGTGAAGTGGCACAGGACGGACGCCGGGGAGCTTTAATGCTCAGTGTATCCATAAAGCACCCGGATTCTGAAGCTTTCATCGACGCGAAAATGACAGAAGGAAAGGTTACGGGAGCAAATGTTTCCGTAAAACTGGATGATGAATTTATGCGTGCGGCAATAGAGAACCGCATGTACACCCAGCAATACCCCATCGATTCCGACAATCCAAAAGTAAAAAAAGAAATCAACGCATCGGACTTATGGAAAAAGATCGTGCACAACGCATGGAAATCGGCCGAACCGGGAGTACTTTTCTGGGATACAATCATCCGCGAATCCGTACCCGATTGTTATGCAGACCTCGGATTCCGCACGGTTTCAACGAATCCTTGCGGCGAAATTCCGCTCTGCCCTTACGACTCATGCCGCCTGCTGGCCATTAATTTATATTCGTACGTGGTCAATCCTTTCACACCGGAAGCTTACTTCGACTTCGACCTTTTCAAAAAACATGTCGCACTGGCTCAACGAATCATGGACGACATCATCGACCTTGAACTCGAAAAGATAGAACGAATCATAGAAAAGATCGATTCCGACCCCGAAAGCGAAGAGGTAAAAGGGACCGAACGTCATTTGTGGGAAAAGATATATCGTAAATCGGGATTAGGCCGCCGTACCGGTGTAGGTATCACCGCAGAAGGCGATATGTTGGCAGCTATGGGCTTACGTTACGGCACGGAAGAAGCAACTACCTTCTCCGAAGAAGTTCATAAAACGATAGCTTTAGAGGCATACCGCTCGTCGGTTGTCATGGCAAAAGAGCGCGGTGCATTCGAAATATACGATTCCGAACGTGAAAAGAACAATCCGTTTATCAATCGTCTGAAAGAAGCCGATGCAAAACTTTACGAAGACATGACAAAATACGGACGAAGAAACATCGCATGTCTTACCATTGCCCCCACAGGAACCACCAGTCTTATGACACAAACAACCTCGGGTATCGAACCGGTATTCATGCCTGTTTACAAACGCCGCCGCAAAGTTAATCCCAATGACGAGAATGCACACATCGATTTTGTGGACGAAACGGGTGATGCTTTCGAAGAATATACCGTATTCCATCACAAATTCCTCGTGTGGATGAAAGTAAACGGATATGATCCGAACAAGAAATACACACAGGAAGAAATCGATGAACTGGTTGCAAAATCGCCTTACTACAAAGCAACATCGAACGATGTAGACTGGCTGATGAAAGTAAAAATGCAGGGACGCATCCAGAAATGGGTAGATCACTCCATAAGCGTGACCATAAACCTGCCTAACAATGTAGATGAAGATTTGGTTAACCGCCTGTATGTAGAGGCATGGAAGTCGGGATGCAAGGGCTGCACCGTATACAGAGACGGCTCCCGCTCGGGCGTTTTAATATCGATAAAGAAGAAAAACGACAAGGAAGAAGAGGAAGAATGTCACTGTAAACCGCCTCAAGTAGTGGAGGTTCGTCCGCGTGTCCTCGAGGCCGATGTCGTACGTTTCCAGAATAATAAAGACAAATGGGTGGCATTTGTCGGACTATTGGACGGCCGCCCCTACGAAATCTTCACTGGTCTGCAGGACGACGACGAAGGCATCTTACTGCCCAAATCGGTTACAACGGGAAAAATCATCAAGAACTATGACGAAAACGGTGTGAAGCATTACGACTTCCAATTCGAGAACAAACGCGGATACAAGATGACAGTAGAGGGATTGTCCGAAAGGTTCAATAAAGAATATTGGAACTATGCAAAACTTATCTCGGGAGTCCTTCGCTGGAGAATGCCGATAGAACAGGTCATAAAACTGGTTAATTCGCTCCAACTTGACAGCGAAAACATCAACACTTGGAAAAACGGCGTTGTCAGAGCCTTGAAAAAGTACGTACAAGACGGCACCGAAGCCAGAGGAGTAAAATGCCCGAATTGTGGAAACGAAACCTTGGTTTACCAGGAAGGATGCCTGATTTGTAAAACTTGCGGCTCTTCACGCTGCGGATAAAACCACGCCATGCAACTCTGCGATATGCACATCCGTTTCAACGGATTGAAATTTTATGCTTATCACGGCGTGCTTCCTCAGGAAAGACGTGTAGGTGCCGAATATACTCTGAACCTACGCCTTGCGTTAAACTTTGCAGAAGCTGCCACCACAGACCGTATAGAAGATACCGTAAGCTATGCGGATGTGTTTGAAAGCATAAAGAAAGAGATGGATATCCCGGCAAATCTGTTAGAGCATGCGGCCTATCGCATTGCCCGGCGGTTGCTGGAAGATTTTCCAAAACTTACCGAGGTTTACATCGAGTTGTACAAACAAAATCCTCCGATGAATGCCGACTGTTCACAAACCGGTATATCGCTTTGCCTGAGAAAATAAAGGTCACCATACAAAAACGTCCCGATATGCATAACAACATATCGGGACGTTTTTTATAAAAGATACCCGCGTTTCACCCAAAACAAGGGTATGAATCAGCGGTCGGTTATAGGCACATACGACACTTCATCGATAACATTTTTATATGCCGGGCGAATTATGCGCCGTCCTTCAAAGTTCAATTCCTCGATACGATGCGCCGTCCATCCCACAATTCGCGCCATCGCAAAAAGAGGCGTGTAGATCTCCAACGGCAAACCCATCAGTTCATAAATAAAACCGGAGTAGAAATCTACGTTAGAGCAGACTTTCTTCTTGGAACCTTTTACCTTTTTAAAACACTCTATTGCCCGTTGTTCCAACAGTTCAAGGAAAGCAAATTCTTTCTCGTTCCCCTTCTCTGACACCAATTCCCCAGCAAGTTCTTTCAACAGCATGGCACGCGGATCGGAAATCGTGTAGACAGCATGCCCGATACCATATATCAATCCGCTCCCATCGTAGGCTTCTTTATTCAACATACGGATAAGATATGTATCAATCTCATCGACGTTTGTCCAATCAGAAATCACCTCTTTCAAATGATGAAACATTTTTACCACCTGAATGTTTGCCCCTCCGTGCAAAGGTCCCTTCAGCGATCCGATACCCGCCGCAATACTTGAATAAGTATCCGTACGGGTGGAACTGGTAACTCTCACGGTAAACGTCGAGTTGTTTCCGCCTCCATGCTCTGCCTGAAGCACAAGAAGCAAATCAAGCATCCGCGCTTCCAGCGGGGTATATTCCTTTTTTATCATGTAAAGAAAGTTTTCCGCCAAAGAAAGATTCTCATGCGGATGACGAATATGCAAGGAACGTCCGTGTGTACTGTGGCGGTATATATTATAAGCGTATGCTATGATGGTGGGAAATTTGGAGATCAGCTCAATAGACTGCCGCATCAGGTTATCACGCGAAATATCATCGGGATTCGGATCGAATGTGTACATTTCAAGTACACTCCGCGCCAAAATGTTCATGATATTCTGTCCCTCCAGATCAATGATATTCATCGTCGTCTTCTTATCCAGCGGCATATTGTCATTAATAAGCTCTTTAAAGGCAGCCAACTGCTCGCTATCCGGAAGCTCTCCCGACAACAACAGGTAAGCAACCTCCTCAAATCCGAAACGTTTTTCCCGCAACAATGCATGAACAATATCGTCCAAATCGTACCCCCGATAGTAAAGTTTACCGGGAATAGCCTTCAAGCCTTCATCCGTACGCTCGTATCCTACCACATTACCGATCTTGGTCAATCCGACCAACACTCCCGTGCCGTCTTCATTACGCAAGCCACGTTTTACATTATACTTCGAAAACAATTCATTATCGATACGGCAAGCCTGTTTCGCACATTCGGATAATTTATATACAATGTATTCTTTTTTCATAAGCACAATTTACATTAAATTATAAATGCCATCACAGCAATTCAACTATACGCTGCCCGAATTCATCTGTTGCAAGCGAAGTCCCGTTCGGCATAAACCGAGCCAGATCATTCGTAGCCTCTCCATTTTCAAACGCCTTCTCCAGCGCATTTGTTATCAGAACGGCAGCTTCGTCCCATCCTATATACTCAAGCATCATCACAGACGACAGGAGCAATGAACAAGGATTGACGACATTTTTTCCTGCAATATTCGGGGCTGTACCATGAGTAGCCTCAAAAATAGCGTGCTTGGTCGCATAATTTATATTTGCTCCCGGAGCGATTCCAATGCCTCCAACCATAGCGGCCAACTGATCCGAGATATAATCTCCGTTCAAATTCAGTGTTGCAATTACCGAATAATCGTCAGGCATCAGCAAGGTATTCTGCAGGAATGCGTCGGCTATACAGTCCTTTACTATCAACTTACCGGTATTTACAGCCTCGGCAATCGCCGCCTTTGCCGATTCTTCACCCAAATCATGTTTCAACTTGTCGTATTGATTCATCGTAAACGTGCTTTCGGCAAATTCCGTTTCGGCAACCTCATACCCCCAACGTTTGAATCCGCCTTCCGTAAACTTCATAATGTTTCCTTTATGCACCAGCGTAACCGAAGGCAGTTTATGCTGCAAAGCAAAAGAAATAGCGGCACGAACCAAACGTTTCGAACCCTCGACCGATACCGGTTTCACGCCGAAAGCAGAAGTTTCGGGGAAACGAACCTTTGTCACTCCCATTTCATTTTGCAGGAAATTCAAGAATTTTTTAGCTTCCGGAGTGCCTTGTTCCCACTCTATCCCGGCATAAATATCTTCGGTATTTTCCCGGAAAATATACATATCTACATTTTGCGGTTCTTTCAACGGTGAGACAACTCCCTTAAACCACCGCACGGGACGCAAACAAACGTACAAATCGAGTGTCTGGCGCAATGCAACATTCAAAGAAGTTATTCCGCCTCCCACAGGTGTGGTCAACGGACCTTTTATTCCGATCAAATAATCGCGGAAAGCCGCCAATGTAGATTCCGGCAACCACTCTCCCACTTGTTTAAACGCTTTTTCGCCGGCCAACACTTCCATCCATTCTATGGAACGTTTTCCATCATAAGCAATCTTTACCGCTTCATTAACTATTTTCTGGCAAACCGGTGTAATTTCTGCACCAACTCCGTCACCTTCTATAAAAGGAACCGTCACGCAATCGGGGACAACCAACTGTCCGCTTTGTACATAAACTTTACTCATAATCCTAAAATTTTAGCGTTTAATAAATGTATTCAATGCCGAGCCTGCCTTAAACCACTCGATTTGCATTTCATTATAGGTGTGGGCAACATCAAAAGATTCTCTCGTCCCGTCCTCATGAAGAAGCTCAACATGCAACGGTTTTCCCGGTTTAAATTCGTTTAATCCCGTAACCGAAATCTTATCATGTTCCTGTATTTTATCATAATCGGCCTTGTCGATAAACGTCAAAGCCAGCATTCCCTGTTTCTTCAGATTGGTTTCATGTATACGTGCAAAGCTCTTCGCCAGAATTACTTTTACGTTTAAGTAACGAGGTTCCATGGCCGCATGCTCACGACTTGAGCCTTCGCCATAATTATCTTCCGCAACTACTATGGAAGATATACCACAAGCCTTATACTGCTTTGCCACGGCCGACACGGCATCATACGCTTTTGTCAGACAATTCCAAACCTTATTTGTCTCTCCATTAAACTTGTTGACTGCTCCCATCAGCAGGTTGTCTGAAATATTTTCCAGATGTCCTCTGAAACGAAGCCAGGCACCGGCCATCGAAATATGGTCGGTCGTACACTTACCCTGTACTTTTATCAGCAAGGGCATATCGGTAAAATCACGGCCATCCCACGCCGGGAACGGAAGTAATTTCTGCAAACGTTTCGAACAAGGATCGATACTGATTTCCACATCTTTCCCATCAGCAGCAGGAGCCACATAGCCGTTATCGTCCACCGTGAAACCACGTTTCGGCAAAGTATCGCCGTACGGCGGATCCAAATACACTGTTTTTCCTTCCGAATTAACCAAGGAATCTTTTAACGGGTTGAAACAAAGATCTCCGGAAATACTCAATGCCATAGCCAATTCCGGCGAAGCCACAAAAGCATAGGTGTTGGGATTTCCATCGGCACGCTTCGCAAAATTCCGATTAAAAGAGGTAACAATGGAGTTAGCCCTGCCGGGTTCATCCATTTCACGCTTCCACTGCCCGATGCAAGGACCGCATGCATTAACCATGATGACGGCACCCACCGATTCAAAATCCGCTATCATCCCGTCACGTTTTGCCGTACAATAAACCTGCTCGGAGCCGGGGTTTATCAACAAAGGCGCAGACATTTTCAACTTTTTATCACGAACTTGTCGGGCAAGCGACGCGGCCCTGCTTAAATCCTGATAAGACGAATTGGTGCACGAGCCGATTAATCCAACTTCCATCTTCCGGGGGTATCCGTTTTCTTTTACCCTTGCGGCAAATTCAGAAATGGGGCAAGCTGCATCGGGAGTGAAAGGGCCGTTGATATAAGGTTCCAATGTTGATAGATCTATTTCTATTACTCTATCGTAATAAGCCTCCGGTTTTTCCCATACTTCCGGATCTGCCTGCAAATGTTTCCGGTTTTGTTCCGCCAAAAGAGCAATATCTTCCCGACCGGTCGCCCGAAGATATTTTTGCATTTCCTCATCATAAGGGAACACAGACGTCGTGGCACCTACTTCGGCGCCCATATTGCAGATAGTAGCTTTTCCCGTTGCTGAAAGAGAATAAGTTCCTTCTCCAAAATATTCAATAATGGCATTTGTTGCACCTTTCACCGTCAATATCCCGGCCAGTTTCAATATTACATCTTTTGGTGCCGCCCATCCGTTTAATTCGCCCAAAAGTTTCACTCCAATCAATTTCGGCATTTTCAATTCCCATTCCATTCCGGTCATCACATCAACAGCATCCGCACCACCTACGCCGATTGCAATCATACCCAATCCGCCGGCATTCGGAGTATGAGAATCCGTTCCGACCATCATCCCCCCGGGGAAAGCATAATTCTCCAATACCACCTGATGAATAATACCCGCTCCCGGTTTCCAGAAACCAATGCCATACTTCGACGCAACACTCTTCAAAAAGTCATAAACTTCCTTGTTGGTTTCACGCGCCACCGGAAGATCTGTATCCCGTCCCTTGTAAGCCTGTATCAAATGATCGCAATGAACCGTGGCAGGGACTGCCGACTTCTGTTTGCCGGCATTCATAAATTGTAACAAAGCCATCTGAGCAGTTGCATCCTGCATCGCCACTCTGTTCGGACGGAAATTCACATAATCTTCACCGCGAACATAGCTTTTTATATGGTTTCCCCCCTCATACAGGTGAGCATATAAAATCTTTTCAGCCAAAGTCAAGGGCCGTCCTATACATTTTCTGGCGTTTTCTACATCAGCCGAATACGATGCATAAAACGACTTAATCATATCAATATCATAAGCCATATCATTCCCTATTTATAAAATTCAGCTGCAAAGATATATAAATAAGCATCAAAACAATCGAATCTACGCAATATTTTTTATCAAATTGATATTTATAAAAGATTTTGAACCGCAAAATTCCACTTAAACTCCACAAAACATTGACATTATGAAAGCATTATTAACATTACCTTCTTTCATTTCTTTTAAGTCTATTTTTCTTTCTTTTTACACATTCTACCGTATCTTTGAAAAAAAATCTTTAAATCTTTACTCCATGAGCACTATTTTATTTTGGATAGTACCCGCGGCTTCTATTTTAGCATTGCTGCTCGCCTGGTACTTTTACAAAGAAATGATGCGGGAAAAAGAAGGAACTCCCGTAATGATCACCATCGCCTCGCATGTCCGCAAAGGCGCCATGTCGTATCTGAAACAGCAATACAAAATCGTAACGCTGGTATTCATCTGTCTGGTTATTCTGTTTGCCATCATGGCATATGGCTTTAAATTGCAAAACGAATGGGTACCGATTGCCTTTCTCACCGGAGGTTTTTTCTCCGGGCTGTCAGGATATTTGGGAATGAAGACTGCAACATACGCTTCGGCACGTACCGCCAATGCCGCACGGACATCCCTAAACAAAGGATTGAAAATCGCATTCCGAAGCGGAGCCGTAATGGGGCTTGTCGTTGTAGGACTGGGACTGTTCGACATTTCGTTCTGGTACCTTTTACTCGAACATTGCATTCCTGAAAATGCAATGAATCCGACAACTAAATTATGTCTGATCACAACTACCATGCTGACCTTCGGTATGGGAGCCTCCACACAAGCCCTTTTTGCCAGAGTGGGAGGCGGTATTTACACCAAAGCCGCCGATGTAGGTGCCGACCTGGTGGGAAAAGTGGAAGCGGGAATCCCGGAAGATGATCCGAGAAATCCGGCGACCATTGCCGACAACGTGGGAGACAATGTAGGAGACGTTGCAGGCATGGGAGCCGACCTTTACGAGTCTTACTGCGGTTCCATCCTGGCCACAGCTGCTTTAGGTGCCGCATCTTTCATCAGTTCCGGAGATACAACGATGCAATTCAAGGCCGTTATCGCCCCAATGCTGATAGCTGCCATCGGAATTATCCTGTCCATTATAGGAATTTTTACGGTACGTACGAAAGAAAACGCAGGGATGAAGGAACTGCTGAAAGCCCTCTCTTTCGGGACAAACCTGAGTTCCATTCTGATTATCGGCGCCACATTCCTCACCCTTTGGCTGTTGGGTATCGACAATTGGGTAAATATTTCTCTCGCTGTCGTTACGGGATTAGTCGTAGGAATCGTCATCGGAAGATCCACCGAATACTATACATCGCAATCATATAAACCAACTCAGAAATTGTCTGCCAGCGGAAAGACAGGACCGGCCACCGTTATCATTTCCGGAATAGGCCTGGGTATGATCTCAACCACCATCCCGGTTATTGCCGTAGTAGCCGGCATTATTTTATCATACTGGCTGGCTTCAGGCTTCGACTTGAGTAACGTTGGCATGGGACTCTACGGCATCGGCATTGCTGCCGTAGGCATGCTTTCCACTTTGGGCATAACTCTTGCCACAGATGCGTACGGCCCTATCGCCGACAATGCCGGGGGAAATGCGGAAATGAGCGGACTGGGTGAAGAAGTAAGGAAACGCACCGATGCACTCGACTCGTTGGGAAACACAACAGCCGCTACGGGAAAAGGCTTTGCAATAGGTTCTGCAGCCTTAACAGGGCTGGCATTACTGGCATCGTACATCGAAGAAATCCGCATCGGACTGGGACGTTTGGGTGAAACAATGCTGCAATTGCCCAACGGGAATGCCATTCCTTTGAATGAAGCCGGATTTGTTGATTTTATGATTTATTATGATGTGACGCTAATGAACCCGAAAGTTCTCTCGGGCATGTTCATCGGAAGCATGATGGCCTTCCTTTTCTGCGGACTGACAATAAATGCCGTGGGACGTGCCGCCTCGAGGATGGTAGAAGAAGTCCGCCGGCAATTCCGTGAAATTAAAGGAATCCTGGAAGGAAAGGCCGAACCCGACTATGCCCGCTGCGTGCAAATTTCGACCGTCGGGGCGCAAAAAGAAATGGTATTTCCTTCCATGCTTGCCATCATTGTTCCCGTCATCACAGGATTGATATTCGGAGTACCCGGCATCATCGGGCTATTGACCGGAGGATTGTCTGCCGGTTTCGTCCTTGCCATATTTATGGCCAATGCGGGAGGAGCCTGGGACAATGCAAAGAAATTCGTGGAAGAAGGACATTTTGGCGGCAAAGGAAGTGAAGTCCATAAGGCCACCGTTGTCGGCGACACCGTAGGCGATCCGTTTAAAGACACCTCAGGTCCCAGCCTGAACATCCTGATAAAACTGATGAGCATGGTAGCCATCGTCATGGCAGGACTCACCGTTTCATGGAGTTTATTCTGACAGCTTTTCATAACAAAAGAATATTTGCATAATAAAGGCTTCGGTGCATCGACAGAAACGCCGAAGCCTTTATTGTTGATTAAAAGCGCCCTCTAAAGAATACAAACCGGCATTCCGCTCCATCACCGGCAATGAATCCACCCGTTTTCTCCCGACAAACGTTTCAAGAATTGCCGGATATTTCTCCGCAACAGCGCACATCCCATAAAAATCATCCCAGCCCCCTTTCCCCACAAAAAGGTACGATTTCTGCATATACCGAAAAAACATATACTTAATTTAGAGATACTTTACAAAAATCTTCTTATTTTTGTAGCGAAATTGAGTTAATATATAGTCAAATGAATATATTGGAGCTAAGCGAACAAGAGATTATCAGACGTAATAATCTGAACGAAATGAGAGCAATGGGCATCGAACCCTATCCTGCAAACGAGTATGTAACCAACGCTTTTTCTACAGATATAAAATCCGACTTCAGCGATAACGAAACAACTCCCCGCAACGTTTCCGTTGCAGGACGAATCATGTCGCGCCGCGTAATGGGAAAAGCTTCTTTCGTTGAGCTGCAAGACTCAAAAGGACGTATCCAAATATATATTACACGCGATGATATCTGCCCCGGAGAAAACAAAGATTTATACAATATCGTCTTCAAACGTTTACTCGACCTGGGAGACTTTATCGGCATCGAAGGGTTTGTTTTCCGCACACAGACAGGAGAAATCTCCATTCACGCCAAGAAGCTTACCGTATTGGCCAAATCCATTCGTCCCCTTCCCATCGTTAAATACAAAGACGGAATAGCATACGATAAGTTTGACGATCCGGAAATGCGTTACCGTCAACGTTATGTTGACTTGGTAGTAAACGATGGAGTGAAAGACATCTTCCTGAAACGTACGAAGATATATAACTCCATGCGCGAGTATTTTAACTCAAAAGGTTATATAGAAGTGGAGACGCCCATCCTGCAATCTATTCCCGGAGGAGCAGCAGCACGCCCGTTCATCACACACCACAACTCGTTAGACATCCCGCTTTATATGCGGATTGCCAGCGAACTATACCTGAAAAGACTCATAGTCGGCGGGTTTGAAGGTGTGTATGAAATAGGTAAAAACTTCCGAAACGAAGGCATGGACCGCACACACAATCCCGAATTTACATGCATGGAAATCTATGTGGCATACAAAGATTACAATTGGATGATGAAGTTCACCGAAGATATGCTCGAGAAAATCTGCATGGATGTAAACGGAACCACCGACGTAAAAGTAGGAGAAAATACCATCAGTTTCAAAGCTCCGTTTAAGCGAATCACCATGCTCGATTCGATAAAGGAATTTACGGGCTACGATCTGACAGATAAAAGCGAAGAGCAAATACGGGAAATCTGCCAGAAACTGAATCTGGAGATTGACGATACGATGGGAAAAGGAAAGCTGATTGATGAGATATTCGGGGAATTCTGTGAAGGGAATTATATCCAACCTACCTTCATAACCGACTATCCCATTGAAATGTCTCCGCTGACAAAACGCCACAGAAACAACCCCAACCTGACAGAACGATTCGAATTAATGGTTAACGGAAAAGAATTATGCAACGCATACTCGGAATTGAACGATCCGATCGATCAGCTGGAACGTTTCGAAGAACAGATGCGTTTAAGCGAAAAGGGAGACGACGAGGCGATGATCATCGATAAAGATTTTATCCGTGCATTGGAGTACGGCATGCCGCCGACCTCGGGAATGGGCATGGGGATGGACAGACTTACCATGCTACTGACAGGACAAAGCACCATCCAGGAAGTTTTGTTCTTCCCGCAAATGCGCCCCGAAAAAACCATACCAAAAGATTCTCCTGAAAAGTTCAAGGAATTAGGCATTTCCGAAGACTGGGTTCCGGTTATTCAAAAAGCCGGTTATTACCTGATAAACAACATGAAAGAGGTTAATCCGCAAAAGCTTCATCAAGAAATTTGCGGCATAAACAAAAAATATAAATTAGGGTTGTCAACCCCAACGGTAGATGAAGTAACGAGCTGGTTATCGAGAATTTAATCAATTAACGCTTAATTGATCAGGATGAAATCACCCGGCCAAATAGCAATCATGGGAGGCGGAAGTTGGGCTACGGCTATCGCAAAGATCGTATTAACCCAAAGCGAATCAATAAACTGGTACATGCGTCGCGACGACAGAATCGAAGATTTCAAACGTCTGGGCCACAATCCGGCTTATCTGACCAGCGTACGTTTTGACCTGAACCGCATCAACTTTTCATCGGACATCAACAAGATTGTACGCGAGTCGGACACGCTGATTTTCGTAACCCCGTCGCCTTACCTGAAAGTTCACCTCAAGAAACTTAAAGTAAAACTCAAAGATAAATTCATCGTTACGGCAATCAAGGGAATCGTGCCCGACGAGAATCTGATCATCTCCGATTATTTTCATCAAATATACGATGTTCCTGAAGAGAACATAGCCGTATTGGCCGGACCATGCCACGCAGAAGAAGTTGCATTGGAACGCCTTTCTTATCTTACAGTGGGCTGCAAAGATATAGAAAAAGCCAAAATGCTTGCCCGACAACTTGCCGGACATTACATCAAAACTTCCGTAAACACCGACGTAAGAGGCATTGAATATGCTTCCGTATTAAAGAACGTTTACGCCATTGCCGCAGGAATTTGCAGCGGTTTAAAGTACGGAGACAACTTCCAGGCCGTGCTCGTTTCGAACGCTCTTCAGGAAATGAACCGTTTTTTGGACACCGTTCATCCGCTGAACCGCTGCACCAATGATTCAGCCTATCTGGGGGATTTGTTAGTCACATCGTATTCCAACTTCAGCCGGAACAGGGTTTTCGGCACGATGATCGGAAAAGGATATTCGGTAAAGAGCGCGCAAATCGAAATGGAGATGATAGCCGAGGGGTATTATGGAACCAAATGTATCAAGGAATTAAACAAGCATCTGCACGTAAACATGCCCATAGTCGATGCTGTTTATAATATTTTGTATGAACGCATATCCCCCATGATTGAAATCAAATTATTAACCGATTCATTCAGATAATGCAATATAATTATGGAAACAATTAAATTGGACATAAAAAACACGCTGGAGTTCATATCAAAAGATGTGCTTTCTTCTTATGAAGCAAAAGCACAGACTTGTATGAATACCCTGGAAAATGGTACCGGAGCCGGAAACGATTTTTTGGGATGGCTCCATCTTCCATCTTCTACTTCTCAAGAACTTTTAAACGACATCAAGGCCACCGCACAGACTCTGCGAGAGAATTGTGAAATAGTAATCGTTGCAGGCATCGGAGGAAGCTATTTAGGTGCACGCGCCGTCATCGAAGCTTTATCAAACAGTTTCGCTTGGTTGCAAGAAAAGAAGCCGGGAAACCCCGTAATCATTTTCGCCGGACACAACATCGGAGAAGATTATCTTTCCGAACTGACCACGTTCCTTAAAGATAAAAAATTCGGAGTCATCAATATCTCAAAATCGGGAACGACCACCGAAACGGCGTTGGCTTTCCGTTTACTGAGAAAACAATGCGAAGAACAACGGGGCAAAGAAACCGCACGAAAAGTAATCGTTGCCATAACCGACGCAAAAAAAGGTGCAGCACGCCTAACGGCTGACAAAGAAGGATACAAATCTTTTATCATTCCCGACAATGTGGGCGGACGTTTTTCTGTCCTTACTCCGGTAGGTTTACTGCCTATTGCCGTGGCAGGTATCGACATAGACCAACTCATTTCCGGAGCAAAAGAGATGGAAACCGTGTGTGCTTCCGATAACATGACCGAGAACCCGGCTGCACTTTATGCCGCCGTACGAAACGAATTGTACCGAAGCGGGAAGAAAATCGAGATATTGGTCAACTACCAACCCAAGCTTCACTATTTCATGGAATGGTGGAAACAGCTGTATGGCGAATCGGAAGGGAAAGACCACAAAGGCATTTATCCGAGTTCAGTCGACTTTTCAACAGACCTGCATTCTATGGGGCAATGGATACAAGATGGGGAAAGAACCATCTTCGAAACGGTTGTTTCTATCGAAAAGCCCAACCACGAATTGCATGTTCCTTCCGATGAAGAGAACCTGGACGGGCTGAATTTCCTGGCAGGAAAGCGGATTGATGAAGTAAACAAAATGGCCGAACTCGGGACAAGACTGGCACATGTCGACGGAGGCGTGCCCAACATACGCATCAGTGTCCCTGTTCTGAATGAATATTATTTGGGACAGCTGATTTACTTCTTCGAGAAAGCATGCGGAATCAGCGGATACCTTTTAGGTGTAAATCCGTTTAACCAACCGGGAGTGGAAGCATATAAAAAGAATATGTTCGCACTCCTCAACAAACCCGGATATGAAAAAGAATCCCAAGCAATTCAGGCCCGCATAAACAAGTAAGGCGAAAATCATACTCTGTAAAACACAGTTTACACCAAGTTAACCGTATGTATTCAAGCATATAAAAGGGCGTATCCTGTGTTTTACTCTTTTAAAAGACGACAATTAATATGTTTCAAACAGCAATAAACAACTATCTTAATACACACCACTACGAACGAATCGAGTTAAAAGCCGTATTGTTCGATATGGATGGCGTATTGTTCGACTCGATGAAAGGCCATGCTATCGCCTGGCACGAGTCGATGAAACAATACGGCATGCACTTGGAACCGGCAGAAGCTTACGAACATGAGGGACGTACAGGCGCAAAAACCATCAACATTGTCAGCATGCGCGAACGAGGACGCGAGGCTACAGAAGAAGAAATAAAAGCAATTTATCAGAAAAAGTGTGATATATTCAATTCACTTGGTGCTGCTCCACGCATGCCGGGCGCACTTGAAGTTCTCACAAAGATAAAAGCATCCGGAATTACTCCCGTCATTGTCACCGGCTCGGGACAAACATCTTTATTGGAAAAGCTGAACAACAATTTTCCGGGAATATTCGATCCGCAATTAATGGTTACGGCATTCGATGTGAAATACGGGAAACCAAATCCGGAACCTTACCTCATCGGTTTGAAAAAAGCCAAGGTTCAACCCAATGAAGCCATCGTAGTGGAAAATGCACCTCTCGGCGTCCGTGCCGGAGTGGCGGCCGGAATCTTCACCATCGCGGTGAATACAGGTCCGCTACCGGATGAAGCGTTACTAAAAGAAGGTGCCAACCTGCTTTTCCACTCCATGAACGATTTTAACAGCAACTGGGATACTTTCTACAAAGCCCTGCAAGAATAGGCATCAAATTATTTTACTATATCAATTAAACACAGTCATTTTTACCATGAAAACAAGCAGAAGAGATTTTTTAAAGACAATGGGAGGATTGGCATTATTTACCATCGTTCCACGTCATGTATTAGGTAAAGGCTATATCGCTCCCAGCGATCAGTTGACTAAAGGCATCATTGGTGTTGGAGGAATGGGGCGAGGCCATGTCAATTACGGCAACACGCGTTTGGTAGCCATTTGCGATGTCGATAAGAATCATTTGGAATTAGGCAAGAACCTTGTCAAAGAAAAGATCGCAGCTTATCACGACTTCCGCGATCTGATACTTGATCCGAATGTCGATATCGTGCACATCGCCACCCCACCCCACTGGCACGGAATCATGTCTGTAGAAGCAGCAAAAGCAGGAAAGGACGTGTGGTGCGAAAAACCCATGACGCGCACCATCGGAGAAGGAAAGCGGGTAATGGAAGCAATGAAGCAGTACGGACGCATGTTTCGCCTCAACACTTGGTTCCGTTTCACTGATCAATTCTACGGATTGGGGACGCCGGTCAAACCATTGAAAAAGCTTGTTCAAAGCGGTCTGTTGGGATGGCCTTTAAAAGTAACCATCAGCAAACACACAGGATTCGACTGGAAATTCTACTGGGTAGGAAAAGAATATCTGGAACCGCAGCCCATCCCTGCCGAATTAGACTACGACATGTGGCTCGGTCCGGCGCCTTATAAACCATACAATGCGCATCGCGTACACCAAACCTTCCGCGGCTATTGGGATTACGATGCCGGCGGACTGGGAGATATGGGGCAGCATTACATCGATCCGGTGCAATATATCTTAGGAAAAGACGATACAAGTCCGGTAAAAGTAGAGGTAGATGCTCCCCAACAACACCCCGATGCCGTAGGAACATGGCGTTCTATCACCTACACTTACGAAGACAATTGTCAAATCGTCCTGTGGGGTGGAGATTTCGGTAACCCGGATACGCCGTATATTTCAGGGCCAAAAGGCAACGTTTACAAGAACTTTGTGTGCGACATCCCCGACTGGGAACGGAAACTTGCCGAGTTCCCCGATCCGGAACCGCAAGTGACCGACTTTATCGAATCGGTAAAGACAAGAAAACCTTTCGCTCTGAATGAGAAAAACGGTTTCCGTTCTGCAACAATTGTCAATATGGGTGCAGTAGCTTTGCGGTTGAATAGAACATTACACTTCGATCCGGAAAAATTGGAATTCATCGGAGATGACGCAGCAAACCGTTTACTTGACCAACCCATGCGCTCTCCGTGGAGTATTTAACAAACCATCTATTCACCTTAAAAAGCAATATTTCCTATGAAGAAAACATATTTACTCACCATTGCACTGCTGTTTCTCGGACAAATAGCGACAGCACAGTCGCCGGCCAACCGCTCGGCTAAAACGATTGTTGCTGATGTCCTGGCACAAATGCCGGCAGAAAAACCGGACGAATACAATAAAATCATCGAAGATTTGAGCCGCACCGGAGAAGAAGGTGTCCTTTCATTAGTCAAAATGATGAAAGCTCCAGGAAAAGGAAGCAATGCCAACATTGAATATGCCCTGAGCGGATTATCACATTTCGTAACCGCTTCAGGAAAAGAAGCCGAAAGAATGGTTATCTCACAAGCATACATAAAAGCACTTGAGCTAACAGATGAACAAGAAATTAAGGCTTTCATCTTACGCCAATTGCAGATTGTGGGAAAAGACGAATGCATCGAGACCTTGGCCGAATACGTAAACGACAACGAATTAAGTGCACCGGCCACAGCAGCATTATCGGCCATTGGAACTCCCGACGCCGGCAAAGTCTTGATATCGGCACTGAAAATGAGGCGAGGGACGGAAGAAACCCAGCAAAACATCATCACCGCTATCGGAGAAATGCAGGCTGAAGGTGCCGAACCGGTCTTACGTGTACTTCTGAATACGCCGAATGAAAAAACAAAAAAGGCATTGCTGTATGCCCTGGGCCGAACCGGAACCCTAAATTCGTTGGAAGATCTGGAACAAGCAAGCGCAGCCTCGGGATACACAATGGACAAGAGCGATGCCACCGAAGCATACATCACGCTCTTAAAACGATTAAGTATTGATGCAAATGCCGCATCGTCCGTCAAGAAAGCCGCCCGGCAACTGATGAAAAAAGCGGAAAAAGCAGACCAAACACATACACGTTCTGCCGCTTTCCAGATATTGCTTTCCGTATCCGATGACGATGATCGCGTCAAACTTCTTGAGAAAGCAATAAAATCATCCGATTATATCTATCGAAACGCTGCATTGAATTTTGCATCCGACTACGCCGGCGAACCGCTTTATGCCGCAATCGGGAAAATAATAAAACGTGCGGACGACGAAACCAAAACCGACTTATTAAACTGGTTTGGAAGAGAAGCGGAACAAACGGCGAAACAAAACATTTTAAAAGACACAGATATTCAGAACAAGCCTTTTGGCGATTTTCTGACAGAACAATTTAATTCTCCGGCATTTACCGTTCGCGAAGCAGCCACATGGGTAATGGTGAAAATGGGAGACGCCGATTACATTCCTGTCATTGCCTCACTTTTGACATCCTCTGACGAAGCATCCATCCGTCTCGGAAAAGACGCTTTATCTGCCTTCCCGGGGAATATAAACAAAGAGGTGGCACAAGCCATTTCAAAAGCAAACGATGCAGGAAAAATTGCAGGGCTCGAATTGCTGGCCATGCGCCGTGCATCCTCTGAAAGCAACACGGTATTTCAATTGTTAAAGAGCGAATCTGCCAAAGTAAAAGACGCTGCTTACGGTACATTAAAGGCTGTCGTTACAGAAAATGACGCGGAAACTCTCTGCGATATGCTCGACAATGCAGAAGAAGCCGCAGTTCCTTCCATCCAACAAGCCATTGTTTCTGCCATATCATCCCTGTCAAAAGATGAAAAGAAGGCATTCATATCCAAACATCAGGACGGCCGAACAGGCTATCGCTACTATCCGGTCTTCACATCAACGGGTATGCCGGAAGCGCTCAACCTCATCGGTAAAAAATACGAAAGCGAAACAGGCATGGCAAAACAAGCAGCTTTCGATGCTCTTTTGAACTGGGAAGGACAGGAAACCGCGCCAATTTTATATAGAATCTGCCAAAGTAATCCCGATACGAACACATTCAACAAGGCACTCGAACGGTATATCCAACTCTCTTCATCGACTACTCTCACGGGAGAAAACCGTTTGCTCCGCTTGCGACAAGCAATGGACATAGCCAAAACAAATGCACAGCGCAACGAGATTCTGAAGCAGGTAGAGCAAGCCGGGACCTATCTTTCACTGCTCTATGCAGGAGAATTCCTGGAAAATAACGCATTACAGCAAACAGCAGCCAACGCTGTCATGAACATCGCGTTAAATCATAAAGAATATACCGGCACCAACATCCGTAGCCTACTTGCCAGAGTTTCGGAAGTATTAAACAATCCCGATGCACAATACCAGCAGGAAAGCATCCGAAAACATCTTGCTGAAATGCCCGAAGAAACCGGATTTGTCTCCATTTTCAACGGGAAAGATCTCACCGGATGGAAAGGTCTGGTAGAAAATCCCATTGCACGTGAGAAAATGTCTCCCGCCACATTGGCAAAGAAACAAAAGCAGGCAGACGAACAAATGCGCAAGGACTGGAAAGTAGAAAACGGCTTATTGGTATTCGATGGAACAGGTTTCGATAACTTGTGCACCGAAAAGAAATACGGAGATTTCGAGATGTATATCGACTGGATGTTGGATCCAAAAGGCCCGGAAGCCGACGCGGGAATCTATCTGCGCGGCACTCCCCAGGTACAAATATGGGATACCGCCCGTGTTAACGTCGGGGCACAAGTAGGGTCCGGCGGTCTTTATAACAATCAAATAAACCCAAGCAAACCGCTAAAGGTGGCCGACAATCCGTTGGGAGAATGGAATACATTCTACATAAAAATGGTTGGAGACCGTGTAACCGTGCTTCTCAACGGTGAAAAGGTGGTAGACGATGTCATACTGGAAAACTATTGGGACCGCAGTTTGCCGATACCGGCTGTAGAACAACTCGAGTTACAGGCACATGGCAGTAAGGTTTATTACCGAAATATTTACGTAAAAGAATTAGCACGCAAGGAGCCGTTCCAACTGTCCGAAGAAGAGAAAAAAGAAGGATTCCAAGTTCTTTTCGATGGAACGAACATGCACGAATGGACAGGGAATACCGTCGATTACACCATCGAAGACGGCTGTATTTCGATGAATCCCAGCAAACACTTCGGAGGAAACCTTTATACGAAAAAAGAATACGCCAACTTTATCTTCCGATTTGAGTTTCAATTGACCCCCGGAGCGAATAATGGCGTCGGATTGCGCGCGCCGCTCGAAGGAGATGCCGCTTATGTGGGAATGGAATCGCAGATATTGGACTGCGAACACGAGATATACAAGGACATTACAAAATACCAGCATCACGGCTCCATATATGGAATTATTCCAGCAAAGCCCGAGCACAAGAAGGCCATAAAACCCGTTGGTGAATGGAATGAAGAGGAAATAATCTGCGATGGTGACAACATCCGTGTTACGGTAAACGGCATTGTTATCGTAGAAGGAAATATCCGTGAAGCAACAAAAAACGGCACCCCCGACGGACAAGAACACCCGGGATTGTTCAACAAGAAAGGTCATATCGGATTCTTGGGACATGGTTCTCCCCTGAAGTTCCGCAACATCAGAATCAAAGAATTAAAATAAACCGGCAAAGAAAAGAAAAGTTTTACTGAAAGATCTGCATGGTTTCTTAAAAACGAGCCGGTATTTACGCATATTTTCAGAGAAGGAGAGGAAATTCTACCCGGAAATTCCTCTCCTTCTTTATTAATTATTCCTATCTTTGTCTACGCAAACCAATCATTAAAATTATTTCATTATGAGAGTCATTATCGAACCAGACTATGCTTCCCTGTCGCAATGGGCAGCAAACTATGTAGCAAAAAAAATAAACGATGCAGCCCCCACCAAAAAGAAACCGTTCATACTGGGACTTCCGACCGGTTCCTCTCCTCTCGGAATGTACAAAGCTTTAATCGAACTGAACCAGAAAGGGGTCGTTTCTTTCAAGCATGTAGTGACATTCAATATGGACGAATATGTAGGACTTCCCGAAGAGCACCCGGAAAGCTATCATTCTTTCATGTACAATAACTTTTTCAATCACATCGACATCTGCCAAAATAACATCCATATATTAAACGGAAATGCCGAAGACCTCGAGGCCGAATGTATGAATTACGAAAAACAAATCGAAAAATATGGCGGCATAGATCTCTTCCTCGGAGGAATCGGTCCCGACGGACACATCGCCTTTAACGAACCGGGCTCCTCTCTTTCTTCCAGAACGCGGGTAAAAACACTTACCACCGACACAATCATTGCCAACTCCCGCTTCTTCGAGAACGATATAAACAAGGTTCCAAAGACAGCTTTAACCGTAGGAGTGGGCACAGTCATGGGCGCAAAAGAAGTATTGATTCTCTGTAACGGACACAACAAGGCCAGGGCTTTACAACAAGCCATCGAGGGAAGCGTTTCACAGATGTGGACAATTACGGCACTGCAAATGCATCCTCACGGCATCATTGTATGTGATGAAGCCGCAACCGACGAGATAAAAGTCAGCACATATAAATATTTTAAAGACATAGAAAAACATAATCTGTAACAAAACGCCTCATCGTTTTAACTCAAAGAACTGCATTCATGAAAAAAAAGATATTGTTCTTTCCCATAATTTTGCTCCTTCTATCCTGTGCATTACAGGCTTGTCAGCAACAATCCCACTTCTTAAAAGAGGCCGACTACCGGCAGAAAGTGGAAAACGATTTCGGTGAAAAAAAAGAAATACTGTACAAAGGAAACCTGTTCGCCATCTTCGACACTCCGATGAGCGTCGAAGAACGGGAAGCCATGACCTTTCTTTATGCCTATATGACCACCGGCGACATTACCGACTACCCCGGTGATTTTTATCTGAGAAACGTACGTTCGTCGTTGAACACACGCAAAGAGTCGGCATGGGGAGCGCAAATTCCCGATATTATTTTCCGTCACTTCGTCCTCCCCATCCGCGTAAACAACGAAAACATGGACGAATCACGCATAGTTTTCCACGATGAACTATGGGAACGAGTAAAACATCTGTCCATGTACGATGCCGTGCTGGAAGTAAACCACTGGTGTCATGAAAAAGCAGTCTACACGCCTTCCGACAGCCGAACGAGTTCTCCTCTGGCAACCGTCAAAACAGCTTACGGAAGATGCGGAGAAGAATCTACTTTCCTCGTTGCAGCTTTGCGGTCGGTCGGCATCCCTGCCCGCCAGGTTTATACGCCCCGATGGGCACATACGGACGATAATCATGCTTGGGTAGAAGCGTGGGTTGATGGGAAATGGTACTTCCTTGGAGCCTGTGAGCCGGAGCCTGTACTGAATTTAGGCTGGTTCAATGCTCCTGCAAGCCGAGGCATGCTGATGCACACAAAAGTATTCGGTGCATACAACGGCCCGGAAGAAATCATGAAGCAAACGGCAAACTACACGGAAATAAACGTCATAGACAATTATGCACAGCATGCAACCATCAACATCACGGTGACGGATACGAACAACCGCCCTGTTCCTTCTGCCGACATAGAGTATAAAATATACAATTACGCGGAGTTCTTCACCGTAGCACATAAACAGACCGACGAGCAGGGACGCTCATCCTTGTCTGCGGGATTGGGAGACATGCTGGTGTATGCTTCGGCCAACGGGATGTTCGGCTTTAAGAAAATCTCCTTCGGAAAGGAACAAGATGTAACACTTGTCCTCGACAAAACGGAGAATACGGCGATGAACCTGTCGTTTGACATCGTTCCTCCCGCAGAAGATGCCAACCTTCCCGAAGTAAGCGAGGCACAACGTGCCGAGAACATCCGCCGCATGAATGCAGAAGATTCCATCCGGAATGCATATGTCGGCTCTTTCCCCACTCAGGAAGCGGCAATGGCATTTGCAAAAGAAAACCAACTGAACGAAAAACAGACTGCCGGTTTTATTCTCGCCTCACGGGGGAATTACGGGGAAATCATGAAGTTTTTGAAACAAGCAGCAGAAAAAGGGAAAGGGAAACGCGCCCTTGAACTGCTGAACACCATTTCAAGCAAAGACCTCAGAGACACACCTTGCGCAATACTTGAAGATCATTTGTACAATACGGCAGAAGACGCCGAACAAAACACGGTGCTGTCTCCGCGCATCTCATACGAATTGTTATCACCATACCGCTCATATCTTCAGAAAAATATCCCGACGGATCTGGCGGAACAGTTCAAGAAAGATCCGCAAAAACTGGCAGACTGGTGTCTGGACAGCCTCACCATACGTGACGATTTAAACACCATCTATACCATCGACTCGCCCATTGCGGTATGGAAGAGCCGCGTAACCGACTCAAATTCCCGCGAAGTATTTTTCGTAGCCGCAGCAAGAAGTTTAGGCATCCCGGCATGGAAAGATCCGGTCACGGGGAACTTGTATTACAAACAAGGGAATAACAAAGTACATGTCTGCTTTACTGCCCAAACAAACGGCAGCATAGCCACCGGCATACTCAAGGCCAATTACACGCCGATTCCTCGCCTGAGCGATCCGAAGTATTACACCCACTTCACCATCTCCAAGTATGAAAACGGAAAATTCCAGTTACTGACCTACGGAGACAACACGACGTGGAAATCGCTCCTTGCACAAGGAACCCCCATTGAAACGGGTTATTACATGCTGGTTACCGGCAGCCGTATGGCAAACGGAGGCGTCCTGAGCAACATAACGTTCTTTACCGTTGAAGAAGGAAAGACAACAACCATCGATCTTGTGATGAGAGATAACAGTGAGGAAATCCGTGTCATCGGGAATTTCAACTCTGAATCGAAATACCTCGATCCGGAAAGCGGAAACGAAACAAGCGTTCTTTCCACTACCGGCCGCGGATATTTCATTGTAGGAATCTTAGGAGTAGGACAAGAGCCCACCAACCATGCACTGAAAGACATCGAAGTCAAGAAAGATGATTTCGAGAAATGGGGAAGAAACATCGTTCTGCTTTTCACAGACGAAGCATCCTATCGGAAATTTGACCGAAACGATTTTCCCAATCTGCCTTCAACCGTTCGTTTCGGAGTCGATACGGACGGAAAGATTCGTAAGCAGATAGCCGAAAGCATGAAACTGAAAAATAACGGACATCTGCCGGTATTCATCATCGGAGATACGTTCAACCGGGTTGTCTTCGAGTCGGACGGTTACACCATCGGGCTGGGAGAACAACTGATTCATACTATTCAGGGGCTGTAAGAGCCTCGATTGTGCGACGGACACGTTCGGCCGTTGTAACCGAAAGAACGTATTCGTCAATATCATTCCCCCCCATCGACAAAGCCGGGTTGCGCAAAAGCATCCGGCTTTGTTTGTTTTCGCGGGCAGAAAAATGAAATTCTTTTGCTCCGGTGACCTTTGCCAGTTCTGCTATATTTGCTTCGCTTACTCCACATCCCGGCATGATAATTATTCTGTCGGCCGCACGCTTCACAAGTTCGCTCAGTAACATTCTTCCGGCAAAAGCCGTTACTTGCTGTCCGGAAGTCAGGATTCTGTCGACACCCATTGCTATCAATTCTTCCATCACTTCAAAGGGGTATTTCACATAATCGAAGGCACGGTGAAAAGTAACCGCCATTCCCTCGGATGCTTTCATCAAACGTTTCATAGCGGGGATATCCAACTTTCCTTCCGGAGTAAGGCATCCGAACACAACGCCATCGGCTCCTATCTGTTTACACATCCGGATATCTTCTTCCATGATGTCCAACTCTAAAGGAGAATACAGGAAATCTCCTCCGCGAGGACGGATAATCACATGCAGACGGATGTCTATCAATTTTCGGGCCAACCGTATTTCTCCATAAGAAGGTGTCGTTCCACCTTCAGGCATCGAGGCACATAATTCTACACGATGCGCACCGCCTTTCTGAGCAGCAATGCAACTTTCTACCGAGTTTGCACAAATTTCAAACGTATAATCCATAAAGTTTCTTTCCTTACTTTCCTATTTTTATTTCTATTATTTCCCATCCACGGGAATAATCTTCTTCATATCCGGTATGTGATAAAACAACACTTTTGCAAAAGCGTTTTCTTCCACCAACACATCATACGAACCATCTTTATTTTTACGTGCATTGATGGCATAATTAAAATCGCACCAACCGCTCTGACCGTGTACGTTCTCACCCGGAAAGAGCGTGGCTACATAATCGCCGTCTGCCTTGTCGTAAACAACAACCCTCCCTTCTCTGGCAAGAACCACAAAGATATAATCGCCTTCGGCCGCAAAAGCTTTCGCATTAAAATGGTCTTTTCCGCTTCCATCCTCCGGAGAGAACGGCAAATATAATACCATATCCGGTTTAAAAGAAGCCGAAGCAGACACTTTTTCTCCGAAACGTTTTATAAAATCCCGGCAGCAAACAATCGTACTTCCCATAGCCCACCATGTATCGCCCCGGTCACGAGCGTGCAAAGAAAAGCCTCCGAGAAACAGTTCGTCGCGGTCGGCATCATACCATATCCGTTTGGCATCCGTAAATCCTTCAGGCAGTTGGAAATGTTTCATTCCACCGTAACGGGGCAAGCCCTCTGCTGTGATTCCGAGTAACGGCCACATACAGAATCCCCGTTCACGAAGTCCTCTCCAAATATTGCCTTTCCGATCGACAAAGAAACTCATCGAATATTGGTTAATTTCAGGAACAGAGTCAATCTCGTTCGCCTGCTTTTTCCCGTCTCCGTTGCCATCGGTCCAGAGGCAGACGGGTTCCTTCCGGTCGACATTCCCATTGCCTACCGTCAGGCAAGGTATTGCGATATACCCATAATTCGGCTTATCAAATCTGTATCCGGCCAGCATTCCGCCATACATATCCGAAACAAACAAATAATCGTGCCCGAATAAACTACGCTTAAAGCAGGATGTGATAAACGGACCGCCGGGCCGGCATCTTTCATCTTCGGGAAATCGAAACGGATCAACCGTAAAAGCCAACAGTTTATCAAGCCGGCCACCGTGTTTTTTCTCATCAATCTGATGAATCTTTTCCGGTGTATACACCCAATCGGGCCTTTCCGTATCAAAATCGCCGACCGCTGTAAATATCAGGCCCTCCAGTTTCCACAGCAACTTTCCTTTTTTCTCGCGATAAGCTTCCAATGAAGTGCCCCGACCGCCCGCGACAAAAGTATTTGCCACGAAAATATTTCCACGACTATCTGCGCCCACGGCACGCGGACCACCGAAATGTAACGGAGCCGTTTCGCCCGAAAGATGTTTTTCCGTCCGCGAAAAAATTCCACCCCGCTCTCCAAAAGTTCCGGTAAGGACAGGGCTTGTATAAATTTCCTCGTAAATCAATATATTCAAATCCCGCCCACTGTTGGGAACCAACATGCGTCCTTTTTCCAAATCAATGGAGAAATTCGAAGCAACGACGTGCTCCGGCAAACTGACCGACTGCGGTTTTAACTGTCCGGTCGCTACGGAAAAACAAACAATTCTCCGTTCCTGCATCATCCAAAGCCCGTCTTTGGCATCGCGACAAATCGCCCCTACTCCGCCGGCTACAGGAAATCCTCCGGCATATTCAAGCGTGATGCGATCATAAACCTTCACGGAATCGGGCATATTCCGCGAATCGCCTGTCACAGTGACATACAGATTTTTGTCATCGACTGCCAGTCCTTTCAACTCTCTCTTCCCGCAAGCGACCAACAACATATCGCCCTTGTAACCATATCCGCCCGGGAATGCCGCCCCTTTTCCATCAGAAACATGATAACGGCGTACGACTTTCCACTCCTTCGCCGGATCGCACGGCGGGAATTGCGGCAAGCCATTCACATTCAAATCGCGATTGGCACCGTCACAGCCGTTCTGAGCCAACAACTGATATACGTATTTGTCATCCATCACAACCGCACATCCGGAAAATCGGCCCCAGCCTCCTGTACCACTTCCCTCGGGCCTGCTCACCAAACGTCCGTCCTTAAAGACACCAACATTCGTTCCTCCTTCATCCCAGCCGCAAACAGTTGCAACCATTCCATCCGAACGGACATACATATTCAGCATATCATGAGGCACATGCACCTCCTCGTATCCACCGTCATTCCCTATCCATGAGGTAGAATAACCCTCAAATGTTTTCTGCAGAACCGCATCGCCCGAAAAACTTTGTGAAAACAGAAATGCCGGAGAAATACATAAAATAAACAACGCCAAAAAGAAATTCTTCATACTCCCTCCTTCATTTATAAGCAAACGCTCTTGCAAGATAATGAAAAATCTCATCCATACAAACAAAATAAGATAAAAAGGCTTTGAAAATATGAGATTTACGCAGACCAAAGAGCATCGGATTTCAAAGAAAAGATGCATTTCTGCTCCATAAAACGCCGAGATTTTTTCCCATAAAAAATCGGCATTATCAACATAACACCGATATACTTTCGTACACCCGTGGGGAGTCGAACCCCAATCGATGGAACCGGAATCCATTATTCTATCCATTGAACTACGGGTGCCTTTTGCTTTAAGGCGTGACAAAAATACAATATATCTGTTTTCTTTCCTAACGATTCGCCAAAAATTTACTCGAAAAAGTATCGGATTTATCATAGTCTTTACTATCAAAAATTCCGTGCTTTTAAAATAAACATAATCATAATGATAATATTTTCGCAAAATAAGTTGCACATTTACCAAATATATCTAACTTTGCCAACGATTAAGAAATTAAAAAACGAACATATTATATGAGCTATTTAATAAAGCCCAAAGGTTATAAACCTTTGCTCGACATGAAACAAACCGAGTTGGGAATCAAGCAAATCAAAGAGTTTTTCCAACAAAATTTATCCTCGGAATTACGTTTACGCCGCGTAACGGCTCCCCTCTTCGTCCTGAAAGGTATGGGTATCAATGACGATTTGAGCGGAACAGAACGCCCGGTTTCTTTCCCCATAAAAGACTTAAACGAACAAGAAGCCGAAGTGGTACATTCGCTGGCAAAATGGAAAAGAGTAACCCTTGCCGATTATCATATAGAACCGGGATACGGCATTTATACCGATATGAACGCAATACGTGCCGACGAGGAGCTGGGAAATCTGCATTCTCTCTACGTGGATCAATGGGACTGGGAGCGCGTTATTACCCCGGAACAACGAACCGTAGATTTCTTAAAGGGCATCGTTACACGAATCTATGCCGCAATGCGCCGCACCGAATACATGATTTGTGAGATGTATCCGCAGATCACTTCATTCCTGGCACACGATGTTCATTTCATACACGCAGAAAAATTATTGCAAATGTATCCCGACAAAAGTGCCAAAGAACGGGAAAATCTGATAACAAAACAATACGGAAGTGTGTTTATAATCGGCATCGGAGGAAAACTAAGCAACGGAAAACCTCATGATTTGCGGGCACCGGACTATGACGATTATACCACCATAGATCCCAAGACTGGACTTCCCGGACTGAACGGAGACCTATTGGTATGGAATGATGTGCTGGGATGTGCCATAGAACTTTCGTCTATGGGAATACGCGTAAATAAAGAAGCCATGCTGAAGCAGCTGGAACTTGCAGGAAAGAACGAACGGACCAAGTTATATTTCCACCGCCGCTTGCTGGAAGGATCGCTTCCGCTCAGCATCGGAGGAGGAATCGGCCAATCACGCCTCTGCATGCTTTACTTGAAAAAAGCCCACATCGGGGAAATACAAGCCAGCATTTGGCCTGAAGAAATGCGCAAAGAATGTGCAGAAATCGGCATGCAGCTTATCTAAAAAAGGTATATCTTTACACCAACAAAACAAGTTTCTTATGGATGTAAAGATAGAAGAAAGCTGGAAGCGGGTATTGGCTCCCGAATTTGAAAAAGACTATTTCATAAAACTGACAGATTTTGTCCGAGAGGAATACCGCACAAATACGGTATATCCTCCCGGACGTCTTATATTCAATGCATTTAATCTTTGTCCGTACGACAAAGTGAAAGTGGTAATCATCGGGCAGGATCCTTATCACGGACCGGGACAGGCACACGGACTTTGTTTCTCGGTGAACGATGGAATTCCCTTTCCCCCATCCCTACAAAACATATTCAAGGAAATACACAACGACACGGGTTCTCCCATCCCCCACAGCGGAAACCTTACCCGATGGGCACAACAAGGGGTACTCCTGCTGAATGCAACACTGACGGTACGGGCACATCAGGCCGGTTCGCACCAACGAAAAGGTTGGGAGGAGTTCACGGATGCTGCCATCCGTGCGCTGGCTGATCATAAAGAACATCTGGTTTTTATCCTATGGGGAGCTTATGCACAGAAAAAGGGTGCATTCATTGACAGAGAAAAACACCTGGTTCTCACCTCGGTTCATCCGTCTCCCTTATCGGCATTCAACGGATTTTTCGGGAACAAACACTTCAGTCGCACAAACGAATACCTGATTCGTCACGGAGAGACTCCCATCGAATGGTAATTACGCTTAATACCATGTCACCGTGCTTCCCGAATTACTTCGTTTATCCCACTTTAGAGCATCGGTCAACATGCTGGAGTTTGCACGAATCGAAAAGTTATATGAAGTGAACGGGCCAAAAACCAATCCGCAAGTCATCGTGAAGCAATGCAGGTCGCGCGTAATATTTACGGTGGTCATAGACATTTCTCTATCTGTAAAGTCGTAGCCGGTTGAGTAAGTCAGATTCCATCGGCTACCGACTTTAACGTTACCGGAAACGTTCAACGAATGCGTCAGAGAATACGGATAACGCATTGTTTTGATATTAATGTCTTTGGAACGGTCCTCACGTATGCTATAACTATAACTCAGACTCAACGTCCAAGGCATGTTAAAGGCCAAATAACCATCGGGACTTATTGCAGCCTGCTCCGTTTTACGTATGTTTGCCGTATTGTTTGTCTGCTGCAAGGTCTCGTTGTCTTCCTCATCATCTGTTTCAGTATTTTCCGTATTTTTCTTATCATTCTTTCGGTCATCGTTCTTTCCGAAAAGCTTCTTAAACGTATCATTATTCAATGAATAAGAAAAAGAGCCGCTATATCCTTCAAAACGTCCGAAGCGCCCATACGACCATTCCGTCCGGTCTCCCTCCCGCACATTTCCATTCTCATCAAATTCATAAGCATAAGTTGCAAAACGTGCGTTCATATTAAACGTATAGTTCTTCGTAAATTTGAATCGAGCATTAATGGTCAAATCACTCCAACGCTTCTGCGCCATATCATAAGACAGCGTTCCGCTCAACTGGTCTATCAGACTGATTTTCTTATAGCCGGTGGTATCTCTGTCCGATTTCATTTTCATCTCCACATTATTGTCGAGAGAAAACGATATGTTTTGCGATACACCTTTCGAAGGGGTTCCATACGCCATTCCTTCATACAGCGAATATTCTTCCATGTGCACTTCTCCGTCCTCGTCCGTATAAGTATATGTATCGTAATATCCGTATCGCGATTTTCCAAAGTCCGGCCTGTAAGAATACGATATAGAAGGCGTTATTACATGACGAATCTGCAGTTCCTTGCTCTTCATGAACAGCGGCTTATACATACCGTACAGCTTTGTATTCAAAGAAAGAGACAATTGATAATCGTAAACACGATGGAAACCCGAAACAGTATCTCTGACTACGGTACGGGTATTTTCATCGTAACTTCTGCGAATCTGCTGCAGATACCAACGCTCCGTATAATTAAACGAAGGAACAACATTGATATAATTGAACAAATTAAACGTTGCCTGAATAGGAATGGAGTGACGCATACCGTTACGCCACTGCTTCATGGGGGTTTTAAACAGCATATAATCTTTAGTACTAACACTGTTTGTCATAGCCCCAGTATACTGGAATGAGATTTTTTCATACCAGCGTTCGTCACCCGCCATCTTTTTTCTTTTGAACGGATAAATACGGTTCAAAGAAATATTTACGTCGGGCAATGTCATATTCAATGAAGAATCTTGTGTATTCTGGGTAATATTGAATGTGGTAGATATGTTAAGTCCGATATTGGGGAAGCTCCTTGAGTAACTGACACTGGATGCTTTTGTGTTTTGCGAATAACCGGACCGAATCGGATTATACAGTGTTCCCAGATTTGAACGGTCATAACTACTCGTGGCAAAGTTCACGCTTGCAGAAAACGAGCTGTTCGGATTGGCTTTCGGATCCTGACGATGGCTCCACTGTATGCGGAAATCTTTCGAAACGGAATAGTCGGGCATATTTTTCTCACCCGTTTTTGTCACCAGATAGCTGGCATTGAAGTAACCGCTAAACTTATAACGTTTGTTGTAATTGGTGGCAGCCGAAAGTCCCCAAGAGCCTTTGGTATAGATTTCTCCCAACAGTTTTAAATCGACTTTATCGTTAATGGCAAAATAATATCCGCCATCCCTCAGATAAAACCCCCGGTTCATTTCATCCCCATAGGTGGGCATGATAAACCCCGATGAATAGCTGCTGCTGAACGGGAAAAAGCCAAACGGTATGGCCAACGGCAAAGGAACATCTTCTATCACCAGTTGTGCAGGACCAAAAACAACATCTTTTTTGGGTCGGACTTTCGCCATGGACAGTTTCAAATAAAAGTGCGGATGCTCTGTATTGTCGCAGGTGGTGTATTTCCCATGCCGCATGAATATCTCATCGTTGGCGCCTTTTTTTGCTTCCTCACTCGTAACATATCCATCACCCTGTTGTGTTACAATTTCATTGATAAAACCTTTTTTCGATTTAAAATTGTAACGCATTGTTTTCGATTCATAGGGTGTTCCGCCATCTTTAAACACGGGTATTCCCTGCTCCACCCCCGTCGTATCGGGTACGCCCTGAGCAAAGACCGTGCTGCTATCCATATTCATGGAAATCCGCTCGGCAGTAAGTTCTATATTTTGGTAATTCACTTTCCCTTCGCCATACAAATGAGCAAAACCATCTTTCGTAAAAACGATAGAATCGGCGGCTTCATAAACGACAGGAGCATCCAATGGTTGTTTTTTCGGAACGGTATCAACCATCAAAGAGTCTGTATGAAGAGAATCGACTACCAACGAATCTGTACGAAGCTCCATATCATTCCCCTGCGCTCTTTTCCCCCTTGCCCGTTGCGCCTCGGCATAAAAAGTAGAAAAAAAGCAAAAAAGGAATAATGGTATGATTAAATATATCGTCTTTTCAAATGAAGTCATTACTCGTTTTTTACGCAATGCGTTGCAAAAGTAAACATAATCCGCTAAATTATAGGTAACGATTTTGTTTTTAATGTATTTTTAAGACTACAAAAACAGCTCACACCAACGGTCAAAACGCATTCCGCCCTCTTCTCCATAACGCGTAACACTTTTTCTTGCTTTTTCGACGCTTTTTTCCACATCCAATTTTGTCTTTGAAAAAAACTTATCGGCAAAACAAATTATTTGCTCCTCCAAACTTACCGGAAGCATTTCACGGTGTGGCAATGGCAAATGCTGGTTTATAATCTCTTTCAACGATATTCCGGCTCCGGTATGCCTTTCGCATACGAGAGAATGACGCGGAAAACCTTCTTCTTTCACCAGTTCTGCGCCCAAATAGCCGTGACAAATATACGGATACGTGCCCAAACAACCGATAGTAGGTGCATCGGTTTTAAATATTCCAATATCGTGCAGCATGGCGGCTTCTGCTATAAACTGTTCGTCAAGATGCAACTCGGGATGGTTACGAGCCATGGACAAAGCTTTTTCGGTCACCGAACGACTGTGGACAAGAAGAATGCGTTTCAAATCGTTTTCTTCGGGATAATATTTATCTATCAAAACCAACGGATCCATAAATGCTTTTTTTCGCTATATTTGTATATCACAAAACTACAAAAAAATATGAGGTTTTCATACAGAGCACTTTTTTTATTCGTCTTCTTATGCCTGATTTCGGATTTTGTCCCGGCACAACCGGCTGGAAAAATACTTACAGGAGCGGAACAATTTGACCGTTTTCTCCCATTGATAAAAGGGAAAAGAGTCGGATTGGTCATCAATCAAACTTCACAATCGGGCGGAACCCTTCTCCTTGATTCACTATTTTTACTGAAAACGAACCTGACGCGTATCTTTACCCCCGAGCATGGATTACGGGGTACTGCCGATGCCGGAGCAACCGTATCGGACGGCATCGACCCGAAAACGGGCATTAGCATCATATCGCTATACGGGAAAAACAAAAAACCACAACCGGAACAACTGGCAAATGTCGACATTGTCGTATTCGACATACAGGACGTCGGCGCACGTTTTTACACTTACATAAGTACACTTTACTATGTAATGCAGGCATGTGCCGAGCAGGGAAAAAATATTATCGTACTTGACCGTCCCAATCCATGCGATTATATAGACGGCCCGATCCTGAAGCCGGCATACAAAAGTTTCGTTGGTATGTTGCCTATCCCGATATTGCATGGCTGTACCATCGGGGAACTGGCACAGATGATAAACGGCGAAGGATGGCTTGGCGAGGGACTAAAATGCCACTTGGACGTAATAACCGTAACAGGATGGCGGCACGGACAGCCTTATTCGCTCCCTGTAAAACCATCGCCCAACCTGCCCAATGACCAAGCCATCGCATTGTACGCTTCACTTTGTCCTTTCGAAGGAACTGACATAAGCGTAGGACGAGGAACAAAATTTCCTTTCCAGGTCATCGGAAGTCCGAAAATAAAATCAGAAGGATTCCATTTCACTCCCCAACCCCTGAAGGGCTCCGACATGAATCCCTTACACAAAAACCAGCTTTGCTACGGAAAAGATTTGCGGAAAGCACAAAATCCCGAAGGATTTTCGCTGAAATACCTCATCGAATTTTATCGGAATTACCAAAAAAGCACCCTAAATCCTGAAAAAGAATTCTTCACCCGTCCCCAGTGGTTCGATATGCTCATGGGGACAGATCAGGTTAGAAAACAAATCATTCAGGGAAAAACGGAAACAGAAATAAAAGCCGGATGGCAAAAGGAGCTGGAAAACTACAAAAAGATAAGGCGGAAATATTTACTTTATCTGGATATTTAAACAAAAAACAGCCCCTCGTCTTATTAAAAACGAGGGGCTGTTTCAACTTAAAGCAACTATTGATTTCTTATTATTTACTGTATGATGCTTTTACAAACGGAGCATTCAACAGATAATCGATGCTGACCTTCACACTTTCTTCAACCGGCATACTGTAACCTTCAATTTCGGCAACAATATCTTGCACACCGGCAACTTCTGCATTGTTGAAGATGGCATCAAATCCAACCATTCCGCTTTGTCCGATTTCACGGTCATCTTTGATGTGAAGAACCTTAAAGCGTCCCGGATATTTCTTGAAATAATCAACCGGACTCTTTCCGGCACGAACTACCCAATATACATCCATTTCAAAAAGAACCAAGGCGGGATCAGTATGTTCTACCATATAATCATACATTACAACCTGATCTTCGATCTTTCCAAATTCGTATGCATGATTATGATAACCAAATGTCATTCCGTTTTCCTGGCAGCGTTTTCCTATCTCATTGTAATATTTGCAATAAGTTTCCAAATCCTTAACAGTCTTCGGAGTGCTCATTGACGGACAAACAATGTATTTCATGCCGGCAGCTTTATGGTCAGCAATACATTTATCCCACCATTTTAATGATTCAGAAAAGTCGCCGGAAGCCAGTTCTTCATCGCTTAATCCTTTTCCTGTATGAGATGATAAGACTTTCATGCCGGCAGCTTCTACATCTTTCTTAAAGTCTTCTGGAGTTCTTCCATAGAATTTTCCGTCATTATAATTGGCAGCTTCTACACTGGTATAACCCATCTTTGCCAATTTGTTCAAAATATCTGTATACTCCGGACTCACGTTTCCGTCTTTATTACAGTTATTCAAAATATCTCTTACCGAATACAACTGAATGCAGACTTCCTTCTTTACAGGCTTTTCACCTGATGTTTCATTAGCAGAACAAGCCGTCATCATGGCCAATACTGCCAACATTCCTAAATAAAATCGAATTTTCATAATGAATAATATTAAAGAAAAGCTGTTCCCAGCTGAATTTAATCATCCAACCTGAAACAGCTCTTCAAAAAATCAATAAGTTATTTTAGCTTGGAATTAATCCAATATTTTTACACGAATATTGCGGAACCAAACATCGTTTCCGTGATCTTGCAAACCAATAAATCCGGCATGTTCATCACCACCGCAGTTGTTCAACAATTCAAATGCCAACGGCCATTTCTCTTGGCTGAATTTACTTGCTTGCAACATGTCAGTCCATTGTGGAGTCCACAAATGATATTCAAGAACATTTACGTCGTTTTGTCCATGAACAACAGTTCCTTGGTAAACCATGATCTTAGCCTTATTCCACTCTCCAAACGGTTTTGCATTTTGAGGATTAGCAGGAATCATGTCATACAAAGAAGCAGCCTGACGGTTATTATCTTTTCCTAACTTCGCATCCGGATGATTTTCATTATCCAAAATCTGGAATTCAGGAGCAGAAATATAAATCGGTTCCAAACGTTCGTTTCCGTCTTTATCAGTAGATGTTACTTCCTGAGCTAAATAAAGAATACCGGAATTACCGCCTTTAGAGATTTTCCATTCGAGTTGCAACTCGAAGTTTTTAAATTTATGTGCAAAGATCAAATCTCCACCATCTCCATCTTGTGCCTCACCGCCGCCAGAGCCATTAAATTTGATGCAACCATCTTCAATCACCCATTTAGACGGAACACGGTCTTTTCCGTAACCACGCCATCCATTGAATGTCTTACCATCAAAAATAGTAATGAATCCATCAGCATCAATCGGCAAAGTTAAAGAGTCAGTTTCCGGCGCCTTCAACGATTTTGAATAAGTCAAAGTTGTTGTCGTAGCAGCAGCTTTACTTTCATCACCGGCTTGTTCTGCAGCTTTTTTATTACCGCTTCCACAAGAAACGATACTTCCTGCCAATAAACAATAAGCTAAAGTGTAAAATACTTTTTTCATTTTATTCCTAATTTATTAAAACTATATTTTCTCAAATAATCATTTCGGCATATCAGGCAACTTCCATCCTTCACGATAGTTATGCTTAATCAATTGTTCAGCAAATTGCTTAGCATTAATAGGATCTGTCCAAGTTTTGTTGAAAGACGGATGTCCATCATGAATTGTAAAGCCATCTTTTACGCAAATCTTGATTTCTTCGTTATCGCCGATGTTGGTAAAGCGCATATTTTCGCCGTCCCATTCCAACGTACGATTCAACGCTTGCAGACGAATTGCAAGAACTCCCATCACAACCATTTCGTTGAACGGACCTGCTTCTGAGAAGTTAGATTTCGGTTGTACACGAGAAGACGGATTTTCTTTACAAGCACGTACCCAATCCATCTCATGAGATGTCGTAACACGACGGCATACTTTCGGAGCATTTGGCTTGCGTCCTGACAATAAGAACGGTTGTTCTCCATAGCAACCACAAATCAAAGTATCTTTTGTTCCATGGAAAATTGTCAAACCACCGCCGGGACCCATCAATTGTTTATTCTGCGGGAAACCTTTCGGACGGTCAGGCATCATACCACCATCGTACCAATGTACTTCAACTTCTGGCATTGCAACTTTCGGCATATTCTCACGAGCCGGGAAAATCATCTTCACATGCTGAGCTTGCGGAGCGCATGCATTTAAAAGAAGAGTAGAAGATCCTTCTACTTTTGTAGGATAACCTAATTTCAATGCCTTAAACGGTTGATGCAAAATATGGCAAGCCATATCACCTAATGCACCGGTACCGTAATCCCACCATCCACGCCAGTTCCAAGGATGATAAAGTGCATTATAAGGATTGTACGCAGCCGGTCCTGTAAACAAATCCCAATCCAAAGTCTTCGGAATGCGATCAGCTTTTTCAGGAGCGTTTAATCCTTGCGGCCAGATCGGACGGTCTGTTGCGCATTCTACTTTTGTTACCTCACCAATTTCACCATTCCAAATCCATTCGCAAACTAAATCAGTACCTTCACCAGACGATCCTTGGTTACCCATCTGGGTACAAACTCCGGTAGATGCTGCCAACTTAGTCAATAAACGAGATTCATAAACAGAGTGAGTCAACGGTTTCTGACAGTAAACATGCTTACCTAATGTCATGGCTTCTGCAGTAATAATTGCATGTGTATGGTCTGCAGTTGCAACAATTACGGCATCAATAGACTTACCTACCTCGTCGAACATCTTTCTGTAATCCCAATAATGTTTAGCATTAGGATGTTCATCGAATACGCCTTTAGCATATTTCCAGTCAACATCGCAAAGAGCTACAATATTTTCCGTTCCTTTTACCGCATTAATATTAGCGTGTCCCATACCACCAATACCAACAGCTGCGATGTTCAACTTGTCAGACGGAGCAATATGTCCGTGACTTTTTCCTAAAATTGTACTTGGAGCGATTGTAATTCCAGCCAAAGCTGCTGCTCCTGTCTTGAGAAAATCTCTTCTTGAAAAGTTTGACATGATTTTAAATTTAAGTTTATAACTATTAATTATTATTGTTTAATAACCCATATCCATTCTTCATTGTCCGCCTTCGTTCCCGTATCTCTTCAAGAGTTTCCAGATTCCCTATTGCAGGCAAATCATGTTTTCTGGCATCGTCCAAGAATTTCCATGCATATTCCGAAGCAATAGCAGAATCTCTCATCAAGGGAAGTTTTGGAGAACGCACTCCACTTTCTATGCTATCGGCGAAAAGTTCGCACAATTTATCGATATTCTTTCCACCAAAAGGTTTCTCTATACGAAGTGTTTGATTAACACCATGTAAATCGACTAGTGCCGTTTTAAAATCATGTGTCATTCGGACAATTCCTTTCGTTCCTATAATATCAATATAAGAATTATGCGTTTGCTCTTTTGACAATTGCCCATAAACAAACCCTTGCGTAATATCAAACACAACTCCACTTTCGAACGTTCCATGACATTGCAGCCACCAAGGATCTTTATAGCTCCACATTCTAAGAGCCTGCGCGTGCCACGTTTTATACTCACAACCAGCATACCATCTAGCAATATCCACATAATGCATTCCGCAATCATGGAAAGCCGGTCCTTCATATTCATGTCCTTCACCAGGAGCCAACCCGGGTGTCATGTGACAAACCCGAATAATCGCTAATTCTCCAATCTCGCCCTGTTCAATGAACTCTTTGATTTGATTATGATACCACGAGTTGCGAAGATATAAATTTACCGTAGAAAAACAAAGAGAATTCTCAGTTATTTTTACAACATCCCATTCTTTTTCTATAGAGTCGGCTATCGGTTTTTCCGAAATAATGTGTTTCTTATAGCGAACAGCTTTTTCTATTTGTTCTTTTCTGAAATTAGCCAAAGTAAAAAGACCGACAACTTGTACACTTTCATCTTCAAATATAACTTGTTCATCATCTACTATTTGAGATTCCGGCGACAAAATCTTGGCTTTTTCCCGCGTTCGAGGATTCGTGTCACAAATATACGCAATCTCCCATCTCCCGCTCTTTTGCATTTCTTCCAGATAGAATTTTCCCATTCTACCTAAGCCTATTAACCCAACTTTTATCTTAGCCTTTCCCATATAATTTGACTTTACTGAATTTCTATTGCCATTACAAATCACGCAGCCGCCTCTTTCCCCGATTTCACAAGAAATGCGCTCAATTCCCACAGCACATAAATAGGAATAAAGACTGCGAACAAGGTAAACGGATCTGCCGACGGGGTAATCAAAGCAGATACAACCATAAGAGCAACAACAGCATGCCGACGATATTTATGGAAGAATGTCCGATCCAACAGCCCGAGCTTTGACAACAACATTGCCAACAAAGGCAGTTCAAAGATAATTCCCATCATAAAAATCATCATTAAAAAATAATTCATATACGAGTCAAGTGAAAGCTGATTAGTTATCGTACTGCTCAACTCATACGTATATAAAAAGCGAAGCGTCAAGGGGAACACCATGGAATAACCCACTACACATCCGATAAAAAACATTATCGTTCCAAAAAAGAAAGCCCATTTGATCCCTTTTCTCTCATTATCATATAATGCCGGACAAATAAATCTCCAAACTTCAAAGATAAGATAAGGAAAAGTCAACAAGAATGCCAACCAAAAAGATAACGACATGTGAATAAAAAACTGAGATGCCAGATGAATATTAATGACCGATACATTAAATGTTCCGCCACTCATATCCGGAATCAACGATGTCAATGAATTTAATTTGCCTAACCATCTATAGAAAAAAAAGTCTTCTCTACAAGGAGCCATTATTACGTTGTCAAACAAATAAGGTATAAATGCAAAACCCAACAACATAAAAACAGCCAAGGCAATAATCACCCTCATCAGCATCCATCTCAGCGCTTCGAGATGGTCCCAAAAAGACATTTCTGCTTTCGCGTCGTCCATACCCTTTAAAGCTGATTATTTTTTCTCCTTATCTGTGTCAACGTCTTTTTCTATATCCTTCTCTATTCCGTTAATACCGTCTTTAAAACTCCTGACACCTTTACCGATGCCCTTCATCAACTCTGGTATTTTTTTACCGCCAAACAGCAATAAAATGATTAAGACTATTACAATTATCTCCGGTGTTCCCAACGAACCAAATAAAAATGTATTCATGCGTATTTGTTTTTAAGTAAATGTTTTCTTAGGTATATTTCATTTTTTAAATTTCAGAGCCTATGCGTCCGGTCATAAACATTACATTCGGAATCGCTATTGCAAAGATAAAATACTTCAGTCTCTGTTTTAATTATAAATGTATTTATGTAGAATTACAAATCATTTAATACATTGCACTGCAAATATATACAAATTATTCTACAAAAATAAATGTAGACGTAATAAAAAAGATTTCAAACTTTAGAAAAGTTTATTTCGTCCTTTTCAAAGACATTATTCATCCTTTTCCGGCAAATGATGCACCTCTCCTATTTGCAAAACTTTTTGCTCGAAGATTTCTTTATCCACGTTTGCCTTATTTCTCATCTTTGTTCGGTAATTATATATCGTACTCATAGAGCAACGAAGGAAACTTGCTATTTTACCTGTATCGGTAATTCCTAAACGCAACAAAGCGTATATACGTAATTCCGTACTAAACAAGTTTCCCGGACGCAGGGTTATCTTTTCACCTTCCATCAGCAATGCATTAAAATCGGCAACAAATGTCGGATACAGACTTAGGAATATGCTGTCAAAATGGCCATACAACATGTTCAACTCCGAATCAACGGTTGCAGTAGATCGCAGCTTTTTAATCAGTTCTTCATAATGTCTGTTAATTGCCAACTTATACAATGTCCGCTGATAATCCTCCATTTTGCCGATATAATCGGAACATAAATTAAAGAATTGCGCAATATATTGCTCCTTTATATGATTTACCTCTACCAATTGAGCGTTTTTTTCGTTCAACAATTCATTGACGTTATGCAATGTTTCATTCAACTTTTGAAATTTAGCATTGCTTTCCGATAGTTCTTCTTTTATCTTCGATATCTTCTTCCACTGTATATATATGTATATAACAAGCAAGACCAAGAAGCCGGAGAACACACAAATCATGATAAAATAATTCATCAAATCCGACTTAACCTTAGCCTCTTTTGCCTGGTAATTCGCACTGATTATAGAATAAAACTTATATATTCGGGCCACACGAAAGGAAATGCCGGAAGCAATGGCGTCATCAATTGCCGACTGCGTAAACTTAAAAGCATTTGCCAGATCGTTATTTTTATAAGCAATCTCCGCCAGATTTTGCATGGAAGCATTCTCTCTTGTAGCATTTTGAAGGTCGGAAATTGCAGAAAGAATAAAATATTTTCTTTCTTCGTCCTCGTTCCCTCTCGCCTGATTCAGTATGGCCAAAGCATGAGTTACGATTGCATAATTCGGACTGCCGGCTTCCACCGACTCCAACAATTCCTTCAGTATGGCCTCGGTCTTCGTTTCATCGACCGCAAAATATCGGCTTGCCATCCGACTTTTATAATCAAACGATGCCGTATCAAGCACCGATAGCAGCGAATCTTCGTAAAGTTTATACTGATCCGTGTACTGATCCCGGGATATTGAAGCCGCATAATATTCAAAAAAACGGCAATATACGGTATAATAATCGGGAAGCAGTCTCTTGGGCAATGCCTGAGAATCTATACTCTCCAATATCTTTTCGGCCTCTCTATACATTCCGCACATCGAATATAGCAGAACCAGCCGCAACTCCGACTCATACTTCCAATAAGTCGAACGTCGGGAATTTGCTATTTGAAGGTTACGATTCACATAATGCAAGGCCGAGTCTATATTAAATTTCTGGTATTCCAAATAAAGAGCGGAGTTAATTTCATATTCGCGCACCGAAGAAATGTCATGCGAATGCAACATCTTTTTTATCTGTCCAATGCGTTCTTCTTTCTCATCAATGTACTCTTGTTTATGCAGCATAACAAAATCCAGCGAATCGGTCAAGCGCGTCAATGCATGATCAGCATAAACAAACAAGGCCCAATTGCTTATCAAACACAACAAACAACGTTTAAAAAATAAAGATTTCATTTGTTTGAGGATAAAAGATTTTGCATATCATTAGTCCCTTCAAAGATAAGCATATTTTTCTTTCCGCCCAAACTTACCCCACCGAACCGGCATCGACCTTACAAAAGTACTGCATCTTTTACATGAAAGATGCAGTAAACTGCCTCACTTCTTCGCGTACTTTTCAAAAAAATATCAGGAAGGAAACATAAAAAAATGCCCTTTTTAATTAACTTTGTTGCAAGACTAATATTTCAACCACATGAAACTTTTAGAATTAATCAAGAAGCGTTATTCTGTACGCAACTACCTCTCCAAACCCATAGAAAGCGAAAAATTAAACTACATTATGGAATGTACACGCATGGCGCCTTCGGCCGTAAACTTACAGCCCTGGAAATTTGCCATCGTAACCGACGAGAAACTGCTGACAGCATTACAAAGCGTCTACCCGAAAGACTGGATAAAAAGCGCACCCTGCATCATTGTTGCTTGCGTAGACCACGATATATCCTGGCACAGAAAAGCAGACAACAAGGATCATGGCGACATTGATGTGGCCATCGCCGTAGAGCATTTGTGCCTGGCTGCCGCAGAACAAGATTTGGGGACCTGCTGGGTTTGTAACTTTGATGCAAAAGCATGTCACCAAATAATGCAGCTCGCACCTCAACTGGAGCCGGTCGTCCTCATTCCTATTGGCTATCCGGCAGACAATACAATTCCAGAAAAGAAACGGAAGAGTATAAAAGAAATCACGTTATAACGTATCGTTACATTTTCAACAAGAGCAGATTATGCACTTCATCCCCAAGACTTCATTTTGAAATCTGAGGGAAAAACATCTTTCAGAAAGAATCTTTCATAACAAAACCATACCTAATTTTACTCTGGAATGGCCACAGTCTTCACAATTCTTCTCTTTATTATTTGGCGAAGCCAATATCTTATTGCACAGGCAAACAGGACTACTTCCAAAGAAGAATCCTAAAAACATTCTTCTCCGCCGGAACGTTTTGCCGACGCCTGCTCAATGGACGTCAGAAAAGCCGCAGGCAATATACAGATACGGGGAACGACAAGATGATCAAAATCGAGAAAAGACACTGATTCGAACAGGAGAATGTAAAAAAGGACAAGGCCTTTCCGGAAAAAGCCGGACACATTTATCCAAAAAGAAAGAGAGAAAAAAGAGAAAGCCTCCCGAACATACGATCGGGAGGCTTTCTTGTTTTCTATTATAGAAGAAGGAATATTTATTTATCTCCGCAGATTGCCGCAACACCCGGAAGCACTTTTCCTTCGATAGCTTCAAGTAATGCACCACCACCTGTCGAAATATATGAAACCTGATCGGCCATTCCGAACTTATTAATACAAGCAACAGAATCACCACCGCCTATCAGAGAGAAAGCACCTTCTTTCGTTGCTTCTGCAATAGCCTCGGCAATCACTCTTGAACCGCCCGTGAAGTTATCCATTTCGAACACGCCGGCAGGACCGTTCCAAAGGATTGTTTTTGCACCTTTAATGGCAGCTTTAAATGCTTCGCGGGTTTTCGGACCGGCATCCATGCCCATCCATCCGTCAGGAATATTCATATTATCGCAAACTTGTGTGTTGGCATCATTCGCAAATCTGTCGGCTGCTATACAATCACTTCCCAATACCAGATTAACTCCTTTAGCTTTTGCTTTCGCAATGATGTCGAGCGCCAACTGCAATTTATCGTCCTCTACCAATGAATCCCCGATTTTTCCTCCTTGAGCTTTCGCAAAGGTAAAGGCCATTCCTCCGCAGAGAATCAGGTTATCTACCTTATCCATCAGGTTTTCGATGATACCGATCTTAGTAGAAACTTTCGATCCACCCATGATAGCCGTGAAAGGACGTTTGATATCTTTCAGCACGTTGTCAACAGCTTTCACTTCTTTTTCCATCAAATATCCCAGCATCTTATGATCGGCATCGAAATAATCGGCGATAACTGCCGTAGAGGCATGTTTACGATGTGCTGTTCCGAATGCATCCATTACGTAACAATCTGCATAAGACGCCAGCTTTTTAGCAAATTCTTTCTGGCGGGCTTTCATTTCTTTTTTAGCATCTTCGTATGCGGGATCTTCCTTCTCTATGCCCACAGGCTTACCTTCTTCTTCCGGATAAAAACGCAGATTTTCCAGCAACAATACCTCTCCGGCTTTCAAATTTGCCGCAGCGTCGTCAGCTTTTGCGCAGTCGGGAGCAAATTTTACGGGCACGCCCAATGCAGCCGATACTGCATCTACGATCTGACTCAAAGAGAATTTTGCATTAACTTTCCCTTTGGGTTTTCCCATATGCGACATAATAATCAGTGCTCCCCCGTCAGCCAAAACTTTCTTTAACGTAGGAAGTGCACCACGTATACGGGTATCGTCTGTAATTTTACCGTTTTCATCCAATGGAACATTGAAATCTACACGAACAATTGCCTTTTTCCCGGCAAAATTGAATTTGTCAATTGTCATCATAATATTTGAATTTTATATTTAAATATATCCTTGTTTCAATCTTAACGATGCAGCGCAAAGTTAAGAAAAAAATCAAACCGCTAAACAAACGACGTTATTATTTTCTAAACTCCTGTTATTAAATCATAACAAGGACTTCGGCACGTTCCTCAAAAGCCGAGGTTATTTTTCATAAAACGTCTCCGTCTTATCTCTCAAAAAACACATATCTTTGCAAAATTATTTCCCATACACAATTTCAAATATATGTACACGAATAAAGAAATATGGAATATAACCTACCCCATATTCCTGGGGCTTCTTGCACAAAACATCATTAATGTGACAGACACAGCGTTTTTGGGGCATTTAAGCGAGGTGGCTTTAGGCGCATCAGCCATGGGCGGATTACTGTACATCTGCATATATACGGTTGCATTCGGCTTCAGCATTGGTTCACAAATATTAATTGCACGAAGAAATGGCGAAGGCAATTTCCATGCAATCGGCCCAATCATGTGGCAGGGCAGCGCATTCAGTTTTACAATGGCCGTGTTGTTTTTAATAACAATGTACGTCAGTGCAGCTCCTTTTATTCGGCTGTTAATTACATCCGACACGATCTTCGAAGCCACTTATGAGTTTTTCAGATGGCGGATCTGGGGATTTTTGTTTGCGTTTGTCAACGTCATGTTCCGCGCCCTCTACATTGGTATCACCAAAACAAAAGTCCTCACCGCAAATGCCATCGTCATGGCTTTGGTAAACGTGTTCTTGGATTACGCAATGATCTTCGGGAAATGCGGATTTCCCGAGCTTGGCATTCGCGGAGCAGCGCTGGCTTCCGTCATAGCCGAGGCATCGTCTCTTCTGTTCTTCATCGTCTTTACATACTACAAAGTCGATCGAAAGAAATACGGACTGAATCGTTTCGGACGATTCGACCTGAAGATGGTCGGACGCATCCTGCGCATTTCAAACTTTACAATGATACAATACTTCTTGTCCATGGCCATCTGGTTTGTCTTTTTTATGGCCATTGAGCGGTTAGGAGAACGGCAATTGGCCATAGCCAACATCGTGCGTAGCGTATATGTCGTATTGTTCATTCCGGTACAAGCGCTTGCTACCACGGCAAATACCCTTGTCAGCAACCTGATCGGTTCGGGAGGTACCTCAAAAGTCATGCAGCTTCTAAACAAAATGGCGCGTATTTCATTTCTTATCATGCTCGTCTTTGTCGCACTCTGTCTGCTTTTTCCGCATACGATTCTTTCGGTCTATACATACGAGACGGCATTGTTGCAAGACTCGGTATCCGCGCTTTATGTCGTTTGCATGGCAATGTTGCTCGCCTCCGTCGCCAACATTTATTTCAACGGCATATCCGGTACGGGGAATACACAGGCAGCCCTTGCCCTGGAGATCGGCACCCAAGTGTTCTACACCCTCTACATTATCATCGTAGGAATGATACTTCAGGCGCCGGTCGACGTATGCTTTACCACAGAAATTATTTATTATGCCCTGATGTTTACATTTAGTTTTATCTACTTGAAAAAAGCAAAATGGCAAAACAAAAAGATTTGATGAATACATTTTTTTCCGTATTTTTGCAGCTCGTTGAGAAAGAATTTATTAAGATATACCAATTTATATGTTCGACAATTTAAGTGAAAGACTGGAACGGTCGTTTAAAATATTGAAAGGTGAAGGAAAAATCACCGAAATCAATGTGGCCGAAACCCTAAAAGATGTTCGCCGCGCATTATTAGATGCCGATGTCAATTATAAAGTTGCCAAGAGTTTTACGGATACCGTCAAGGAAAAGGCTTTGGGACAAAACGTTCTGACAGCCGTAAAACCCAGCCAATTAATGATAAAGATCGTGCACGATGAGCTGGCCGCGCTGATGGGTGGAGACACGGCTGAAATAGAATTAAAAAATCATCCCGCCGTCATTTTGATGTCGGGCCTGCAAGGTTCGGGTAAGACCACGTTTTCCGGCAAGCTGGCCCGCATGCTTAAAACGAAAAAGAACCGTAAGCCGCTGCTGGTAGCCTGCGACGTTTACCGCCCGGCGGCCATTGAACAGTTGAAAGTGCTGGGAGAGCAAATTGAGGTTCCCGTATACAGTGAAACGGAAAGCAAAGATCCTGTACAAATAGCATTGAATGCCATTCAAGAAGCCAAGGCCAAAGGATACGATGTAGTTATCGTCGATACGGCCGGCCGACTGGCCATTGATGAAGAGATGATGAATGAAATCGAATCAATCAAAAAGGCCGTAAACCCTGACGAAACCTTATTTGTTGTAGATTCCATGACGGGACAGGATGCGGTAAATACCGCAAAAGAATTTAACGAGCGCCTGGATTTCAGCGGAGTCGTACTGACAAAACTCGATGGAGATACGCGCGGTGGTGCGGCTCTTTCCATACGTACAGTGGTAAACAAGCCCATCAAATTTATAGGAACCGGAGAAAAACTGGATGCAATCGACCAGTTCCATCCGAGCCGAATGGCAGATCGTATCCTGGGAATGGGCGACATCGTGTCATTGGTTGAGCGCGCTCAAGAACAATATAACGAGGAAGAAGCCAAACGACTGCAAAAGAAGATACAAAAGAACCAGTTTGACTTCAACGATTTCCTCACCCAAATTCATCAAATAAAGAAAATGGGTAACCTGAAGGAGCTGGCCTCCATGATTCCCGGCGTAGGGAAAATGATTAAAGACATCGATATTGACGACAATGCATTTAAAAGTATCGAAGCAATCATCTACTCCATGACGCCCGAAGAACGCACCCGGCCGGAAATATTAAACGGAAGCCGGCGCACACGGATTGCAAAAGGCAGCGGAACATCTATCCAGGAAGTAAACCGTTTGCTGAAGCAATTCGACTCAACACGCAAGATGATGAAATCCATTACCGGAAACAAAATGGCCGGAGTCATGCAACGAATGAAACGAAACTAACCAAAGATAAGGAGAAAAGGAAACAGCATTGCTCTGTTTCCTTTTTCTTTTCATCGGCCAGACATTACCATAGTTTCGGAAAAACATTGCGATTCATTAAAAAAAGAACCCTCAACGTATTTACATGAAAAAACTCATCATATTCGATTTAGACGGAACATTGCTTAATACCATTGCCGATCTTGCCGCTGCCACAAACCAGGCTTTAAGTTATTACGGCTACCCTGAACATACAGAAGATGCTTATCGTTTTTTCGTAGGAAACGGAATCAACAAACTGTTTGAGCGCGCACTACCGGAAAAAGAACGCAACGAAAGTAACATTTTGAAAATACGTTCCAGATTTATCCCGTATTATAATGAACACAACGCCGATTTAAGTCGCCCGTACCCGGGCATTACAACCGTGATCGAACAACTGCAAAATGCAGGAAAGCTGCTGGCCGTTGCGTCAAACAAATACCAGGAAGCCACCACAAAACTGGTACATTTATATTTTCCACAAATACGTTTTGCAAAAATTCTCGGCCAACGTGAGAATATTCCTCCCAAGCCGGATCCGCAAATTCTGTTTGAAATATTAAACGACACCGGCACAGAAAAAGAAAACACCCTGTACGTGGGAGATTCTTGCGTAGACATGCAAACCGGAATAAACGCAGGCGTCGCAACATGCGGTGCGAGCTGGGGATTCAGGCCCCGAAAAGAACTGGAAGACTATCAACCGGAATTTATTGCAGACAGTGCGGAAGATCTTTTAAGATACCTGGATCTTCCCGCCAAATAAAACCAGACTTTTTAGAGAAAAATCCGGACGTTTTCACACAAGCACCGCATTGTTTTCATTACGAGCATCCGTTTCTTATATTTTATTAACAGGTTGCCATGCAGGAAAAGCCGCGGCCTGTTATTTTTCATAATGAAAATATATAGGAAAACCATTAAAACAAATTCGAATGAAGATCAAAAAGATTTTTTACTCAAAGAGTATTTTTTTATTCACTTTAACCGTCGTATCCATATTATCGTCGTGTTCTAATGATGATAAATACTTTTATTATCCGTATTATTCCCCCAGCGCTCTTGTCACAATCAAGAATACAACAGAAAATACATGCTATTTTCAGCTGGACGACAACACGACGTTATTGCCCGTAAATATCAGGAAACCCCTTTACGAAAAACCGGAAATCAGGGCATTCGTCAACTACGAATATTCGGACGAACCCAGCGGAATCTACGATGAGTCCGTATATGTCAACTGGATAGACACGATTCTAACGAAACCCATTGCCCCGAATCTGGGAGAAGATAACCTTTCTGTTTACGGAAACGATCCGGTAGAAATCGTAAAAGACTGGGTAACTCTTGTAGAAGACGGCTATCTCACGCTACTGTTTGAGACGTACTGGGGAAACAACAATACGTATCATTTCGTAAACCTGGTGCCTACGGAGAATCCGGAGAACCCGTACGAACTGCGGTTCTGCCACAATGCTTACGGCGATACAAAGGGAATGCCCGGACAGGGAATCGTAGCATTCGACTTAAACTCCTTGCCCGATACAAACGGGGAAACAGTAAAACTTAAATTAATCTGGGAATCTTTCAGCGGAGAAAAATCCACCGAATTCGATTATTGTACCCGTCAGACCACAGTCAGCATGCAGCCGGGAACGACATCCGTACGAAGCGTTCTACCCCTAAAATAACCTCTATCGGATATCTCCCTCGACAGTTTTTTACATAAACAGTAAGGCGCTGAAAGAATTATATCTTCAGCGCCTTATCATTTCTTCCCATTCTTTATTTTGTAGCGGGAACCGGGATTGAACCGGTGACCTCATGATTATGAATCATGCGCTCTAACCAGCTGAGCTATCCCGCCATATATTTTTCCAAAAAACCGCCGGGCGTGGAAGCCACCCAACGGCAAAAACTTTTCAATATGTAGCGGGAACCGGGATTGAACCGGTGACCTCATGATTATGAATCATGCGCTCTAACCAGCTGAGCTATCCCGCCATTCATCTGAACAGCGGGTGCAAAGGTAATTTTTCTTTTTGACATATACAACAATCCCGCCCGTTTTTCCTTGATATTTTTTATCATCTTTTCATTGAAACAATTCCATGTTTTCCGTAAAAGTCCGTCATAAAAAAACAGTTTCCCCGCGAAAGGGGAAAACAAACAATAAAAAACATTTTTGAAAATATATGCTATATTATTATGCCATAAGCAAAAAAATACTTTAATTTGCCCCTGTTAGTCAACAACAAAACAACAATCACTATGAAAAAGAAAATCCGCATGGAATATTTGCTAAAGCCATCTTCGGGGAATATACTATGGAATGTTATCAGTACTCCCTCCGGCCTTCAACGATGGTTTGCAGACAGCGTAACACAATCCGACAAGATCTTTACATTCAAGTGGGGGAAACAAGAAACAAGAGATGCCGAAGTTATCAACTACCGAGGCGATTCTTTCATCCGTTTTCACTGGACAGACGATAACACAAAAAACTATTTTGAACTGAAAATACAGTATAACGAACTGACAAACGACCTTTTACTTGAAATAACCGACTTCGCCGACCAAGGAGAAGAAGAAGATACAATTAACCTTTGGAACTCACAAATAGAAAATTTACGGCGGGTTTGCGGCGTATAATTCTTTAAAAATATACAAAATATCGCTTCTCCTCTCTGTTTTTATGCTATTTTTGCACCTTGATAACGAGAGAAAAAGCATGACGTTACGCATAAAGAAACTGGATATATTCGTATTGAAGAGTTTTTTATTACTCTTTGCCGGAACGTTCTTTATATGTCTTTTTATCTTCATGATGCAATTCTTATGGAGATATGTAGACGAACTTGTAGGAAAAGGATTGGAAATAAAGGTTCTGGCACAATTCTTCTTTTACTCCGGACTTACCCTTATTCCCCTTTCACTCCCGTTGGCTATTCTGCTTGCCGCCCTGATGACTTTCGGAAATTTTGGCGAACGTTACGAATTACTGGCCATGAAAGCCGCAGGTATTCCGCTGATACGCATCATGTATCCCGTAATCTTTTTCTGCATTTTTTTAGGAGCCACATCTTTCTTTTTCCAAAACATCATCGGACCGAAAGCCCAAAAACAACTGTGGACACTACTGGTTTCCATGAAACAGAAATCCCCGGAAGTAGACATTCCCGAAGGTGTTTTTTACAGCGATATCGAAGGATATAACATTTACGTGAAGAAAAAAGATCGGGAGACCGGCTTGCTAAAAGATGTTTTAATCTATAATTTTTCAGACGGATTCGAGAATGCACACATCATTTGGGCAAACGAAGGGAAACTTGAGCTGACGGCAGACAAGAAATATCTATATCTTCACCTGTATAACGGCGAACAATTCGAGAACTTAAAGTCGCAAGCCACCATATCACGCAACATTCCTTACCGCAGAGAAAGCTTTAAAGAGAAACATTCCCTCATAGAATTTGACTCGGAATTTAACATGGTCGACGGTGACTTTCTGGATCGTCGTTCTGATATCAAGAACATGAAAGAAATATCGAAAGCCGTCGATTCACTCGTAATACATGCAGACAGTGCGGGACGGGCCATGTTTAAAGACATCAAAAAAAACACTTATCCTACCGTAACACTTTCAACGTCCGATTCAATCAAGATAAAAAAAGAACATCTTTCCACCGTCAATACAGACAGTATATACCAGTCGATGACCTCTTCCGAGAAATTAAAAATGCTGTCAACGGCCGTTGCACGCGTAAATTCTCTGCAATCTGATTGGGGAATACGCAGTTTCGTCACACGGGATACCGACGAAAACATCCGCAATCACTTATCCGATTGGCATAAAAAGATTACACTCTCACTGGCGTGCATCATATTCTTTTTCATCGGAGCCCCCTTGGGAGCCATCATCCGAAAAGGAGGATTGGGTATGCCCGTCGTGATGTCTGTACTAATTTTCGTCTTCTATTACATCATAGATTCGGGAGCTACACGCGTAGCGCGAAGCGGAGAAATGAACATTGTCCTCGGCACTTGGGTAAGTACCATCGTTCTTACTCCGATAGGAATCTTTTTCACCTACAAATCGAACAAGGACTCTGTGGTATTCAATATCGATGTATATCTTTCTTTTATCCAAAAAGTTCTTGGGATACGCCAGGAAAGACATCTATTGAAAAAGGAAGTTATCATCCATACTCCGCGGTATAATGAGATTGCAGCCGAAATGAACGAGATCAACGAAACTTGCAATGAGTATCTTCAAACGCATCGTTTGGCGAAACTTCCCAATTACTTTAAGATATTCACCAACTACAAACACGACGACATTATAGCCGACCTCAGTAAAAAGCTCGAGGCTGTCATTGAAGAACTTTCAAACACTGATGACCTCGTGCTACTGAGTTTTTTAAATAAATACCCGTTCTTATCTACCAAAGCCCACAAAAGTATATTCACAAACCGATGGTTAAATATGCTCTTAGGCGTAATCATTCCGGCAGGAATTCTCATTTACCTTAACATCTGGAGGTATCGTTTACGATTGGATAAGGACTTAAAAACAATTATCAAGACCAATAACGAGATACAAGAACGTATTAAAAATCACATTTCATAAGGAAAAGTCACTATGGACAAAATCAAATTAAACACAATTGAAGAAGCTATCGAAGATTTTCGAAAAGGAGAATTCGTTATCGTTGTCGACGATGAAGACCGCGAGAACGAAGGAGATTTGATTATTGCCGCTGAATTAATTACCCCGGAAAAGGTAAACTTCATGCTAAAACATGCCCGGGGAGTTCTTTGTGCCCCTATTACTTTAACCCGATGCCAGGAATTGGACTTACCACATCAAGTCGTAAGCAATACTTCTGTATTGGGAACTCCTTTTACCATCACCATCGACAAATTGGAAGGATGTACCACCGGAGTTTCCGCTTCCGACCGGGCTGCGACAATACGCGCGCTGGCCGATCCGACATCCACTCCCGAAACTTTCGGCAGACCGGGCCATATCAATCCGCTCTATGCGCAGGAAAAAGGCGTATTGAAACGCGCCGGACATACTGAAGCAACCATAGATCTGGCACGATTGGCCGGATTATATCCTGCAGGCGCGCTGATGGAAATAATGAATGAAGACGGAACGATGGCACGACTTCCCGATTTGTATAAATTTGCCAAGGAATACAATTTAAAACTTATTTCCATAGCCGACCTCATTGCTTACCGGCTGAAAGAAGAATCTCTGGTACAAAAAGGTGTAGAGGTGGATATGCCCACACAATATGGTCATTTTCGTCTGATCCCTTTCCGCCAAAAAAGTAACGGACTGGAGCACGTGGCCTTGATAAAAGGAAAGTTCAATCCGGACGAACCAATACTGGTCCGCGTACATTCGTCCTGCGCAACCGGCGACATTTTTGCCTCAAAACGTTGCGATTGCGGCGAACAGCTTCATAAAGCCATGCAAATGATAGAACAAGAAGGAAAAGGTGCTGTCATCTATCTGAACCAGGAAGGCAGAGGAATCGGGCTGATGGAAAAGATGAAAGCCTACAAGCTTCAGGAAGAAGGCATGGATACTGTCGATGCAAACATCTGCTTGGGACATCAGGCCGACGAGCGTGATTACGGAGTAGGCGCGCAGATCTTACGGGAAATCGGCATACATAAAATGCGTTTACTCACAAACAATCCCGTAAAACGTGTCGGCTTAGAGGCATACGGACTTGAAATTGTCGAGAATATCCCGATTGAAATTACGCCCAATCCATACAACGAACGGTATCTCCATACGAAGAAAGAACGCATGGGACACACGTTACACTTTACAAAATAACGTAGGGAACAGAAAAAAACAAGGCATTCCTTCCTTCGGGAAAATGCCGCCTTTAAAGAAAATCAACATAATCATTTTTTAAATATACTACAATGAACAACTTGTCTGATCGTTTAAATAGCCTGTCACCATCGGCGACATTGGCTATGTCACAAAAGAGCAGTGAACTAAAAGCTCAAGGTATCGACATAATTAATATGAGTGTCGGAGAACCGGATTTCAACACTCCTGACCACATTAAAGAGGCTGCAAAGAAAGCTATCGACGAGAATTATTCACGTTATTCGCCCGTAGCCGGATACCCGGCCCTGCGGAATGCAATTGTCGCAAAACTGAAAAATGAAAACGGACTGGAATACTCTGCCGCACAAATCAGTTGTGCTAACGGAGCAAAACAATCGGTTTGTAATACAATCCTGGCCATCATCAACAAAGGAGACGAAGTTATTGTTCCGGCTCCCTACTGGGTAAGCTATCCGGAAATGGTCAAGTTGGCTGAAGGAGTTCCCGTTATTGTTCGCGCCGGAATTGAACAAGATTTCAAAATAACGCCTGCACAACTCGAAAAGGCCATCACTCCCAAAACACGTGCCCTGATTCTTTGCTCTCCGTCAAACCCGACAGGCTCGGTATATACCAAGGAAGAGTTAGCCGGTTTGGCCGAAGTTCTGGCAAAACACGAGCGTGTCATCGTCATTGCTGACGAGATCTACGAACACATCAATTACATTGGTTCTCACCAAAGCATTGCACAATTCAGCAACATCAAAGACCGCGTTGTCATCGTAAACGGTGTTTCCAAAGCATATGCAATGACAGGATGGCGTATTGGTTTCATCGCCGGTCCGGAATGGATTGTAAAGGGAGTAAACAAATTGCAAGGACAATATACTTCAGGCCCCTGCTCCGTATCACAAAAAGCTGCCGAAGCCGCCTATACCGGCACGCAACAACCCGTAGAAGACATGAGGAAAGCTTTTGAACGTCGTCGCGACCTGATTGTAAAACTTGCGAAGGACATTCCGGGATTTGAAGTGAACATTCCGCAAGGCGCATTCTATCTTTTCCCGAAATGCGACGCTTTCTATGGCAAGAAAGACGGAGAAAGAACCATAAACAATGCCGACGATCTTGCCATGTACCTGCTTGAAGTAGGACATGTTGCCTGCGTAGGAGGAACATCATTTGGGGCTCCCGAGTGTATCCGCATGAGCTATGCCACATCCGATGAAAACATTATAGAGGCCATGCGCCGTATAAAGGAAACATTGGCGCGCTTGAAATAAGTGTTTCCCTGGCATCTTTCAAACAAGATGCCGGGATCTTTTCCATAAAAAAACAGGCTGTTTTTCCGAAAGGAAAACAGCCTGTTTCTGTTTGTCATACGATGATTGTCCGCTTATCCCAAATGGATTGCTTCAGAAGGACACACGTCTGCACATGTTCCACACTCAGTACACATCCCAGGATCGATAGAATATTTGTCACCTTCTGAGATTGCTCCTACCGGACATTCGTCAATACATGTACCGCATGCGATACAATCATCACTAATTACGTAAGCCATTGTAATAAAAAGTTAAGTTATTATTAGTACTAATTTGTTGTTGCAAAGTTATATATTTTAGCATACGTTGTAACATGGACTTTGCAATATTCACAATATTTATACTTAATCTAAATTGTTTCATTGCGGCATCAGCGCTTGATACATGACTTGTTGTATGCGGGACCTGATGTCCAATCGCATCAAAGCTGAGCGTCCATAGACCTGAGGATAAATACGATTGCTCAAAAACACGTACACCAATTTATTATCCGGATCCGCCCAAGCACAAGTTCCCGTGAAGCCCGTATGACCGAAGACCGAGGCCGGTGCCTCCTTGGCACACGGGCTGTTATCCGGATTGGCGGCATCCGGCTTGTCGAAGCCCAAGCCTCGTCGACTGTTTTCCGACTTCATTTCAAGAAACAAATCGCAAGTTGCCCTACTCAAATACCGACGATCTCCATAGACTCCCCGGTTAAGAAGCATTTGAAATATCGTTGCTACCTCGTGAGCGGTAGAGAAAAGTCCGGCATTCCCCGAGACACCCCCCAGGAAAGCCGCCGCCTCATCGTGTACAAAGCCCCGTAAAGGTCCTCCGCGCAAGAAGTCGTCTTCCACAGAAGGCACTATTCGTTCTTTCCTTACACGCCGTAAAGGGTTGTACATTGTGTACTGCAATCCCATCGGTTTATAAAATACACTATCCAAATAAACGTCCATTCCTGTTCCGGTTACCGACTCGATCATTTCCTTCAGCAACATGAAATTTAAACAACTATACCGATAAGAGCGGCTTTTTAAGGGCGTCTCCGCTATCTGTTTCAAGATATTTTCTTTAAATTCTTTTCGGATAAACAAGCCGTCTGCCACCTTCAGCGGATAATCTCGTGAGGGAACTTTCGAAATCCATTCGGGTTTGAAAGAGAAGTTTGTGCAGATATAAAGACTACTGCCTATCCGTATCCGATGATTACTGTCGCGCCGTTTCGAGTAAAAGCCGCCCTTACATGTTTTTTTGTCGATTGTTTCTTCATAAAAAGGAAGGTAAGAAGGCAATCCCGATTCATGGAAAAGCAATTCCTGAATAGTGATATTCTCTTTATCCGTTCCGCGCATTGCAGGAACGTAACGCCCTATTTTATCGGTCAACCCGATTTTCCCTTCGTCGTAAAGTTTCATTACAGCCAACAATGTCCCGGTAACTTTACTCAACGAAGCCAAATCGTACATGTCGTTTTCACGCACTTTTTCTGTTCCTTCATAAGTATGATTTCCGAAACATTTATTGTAAATCGTATAACCTTCTTTCATAATCAGCACATGACACCCGGGATAAGCTCCTCCCCGGATGCCCTCCTCTGCAATAGAATCAATGCGGGAAAGTACCGATGAATCCATATAAAAATCTTCAGGGATGTAGTCGCGTGGCGAATTCGGATCCAGAATTACACCTGTTCCGGCAGGCCATTTTTCTCCAAGAGGCACAGACAATCGGCCATCCACGCGGGCTTTTCCGGTAATTGCCGAGGCCACATAATGCTGAATATAGTCTTTATCGGAATGAGCCAAGACGACAGCCGACACTTTTTCCATCGTCGGAAGCATCTTATTTAACCATGAACTTGGTCCAAAGCACACAAGCGCCAACGGCTTATCTGCGGCCAACCGATTGATTAAAGGAATAAAACGGGAGTAATCTTTCGTATGAAGAGCAACAATCACCTGCTGTGCCGGTCGGATACGTTCCTCCAAACTTTTCAAGGAATCGGCATCTGCCCGCATCCACGTCACCGTCGTTGATCTCTTCAGTCCCTGATAAAACGGAGCTGCTTCGGTCAATGATGAAGAAACGCTCAGCAAAACCGTCCCCGAAAGTGACATATCCAAAGGAAGCATCTCGGCAGAATCTTTCACAACCGTCACGGCAGCCCTCTCCAATGTTCTCAAAAGCCTGTCTGTCTGAAGGGTATGTATCCGCTTTCTGATGCCGGAAGTATCTATCGGCACCCGCCGAGACAAGCCCAAAGCATACTTATATGTCAAGACTTTTCTGCACTTCTCTGTGATAAGTTCTTCCGACAAACGCCCGTCTTTTACCGCTGCTACCACTCCGGCAATCTCACGTTTCAGATTACGCGGTGCGAGCAACAAATCATTTCCCGCTATCAAAGCCTGAACACATAAGTCCGAATTCCCGGAAACGCCCTTCATTTCCAACGCATCGGTGAAAGTAAGTCCCGAAAACTTCAGTTCGTTTTGCAACAAACCTCCCGTTATTTCGGGAGAAATCGAGGCAGGTTTTTCCGCAAGCGACGGGACATTTAAATGTCCTGTCATGATGCCTCCCACCCCCGATGCAATTGCTTTCTTAAAAGGAACCAATTCCACACTGTCCAGGCGCACCCGGTCGAACGGTAAGACCGGCATCGTTTTATGAGAATCGGCCTCCGTATCGCCATGTCCGGGGAAATGTTTACACACGGCCAACACGCCTCCGTCTTCCAATCCCCGCGAATAAGCTACAACCTTATCGGCCACTGCTTGCGGAGAACTGCCGAAGGAACGCGTATTGATAACCGGATTTTTCGGATTATTGTCCACATCGGCCACCGGAGCAAAGTTGATCTGTACGCCAATCTCACGCAGTTCTCTTGCAACTTCCCTTCCGTAATGATAGATAAGCGTATCGTTGCGGATACAGCCCAACACCCTGTTTCGCGGGAAATCGGGCGTACCTTTCAGTCGCATGGCCAAGCCCCATTCGCCATCAAACGTAATAAACAACGGTATATCGGCCAGTCCTTGTGCCCATTCCGTCAGTTCAATTTGTTTCTCCAACGAGCCGCCCGAGAACAAAAGTCCCCCCACTTCATAATCTTCTACGGCTTTTTTTATATTATCTTTATTCCACTGTACCGTAACAGGAGCTACCGTATGAATAAACAACTGCCCTATTTTTTGCTTTAACGACATCTTCGACAACCGCTCTTCTACCCACTTTTTACACGCAAGCGTATCTTCCACCTGCTGCAAGATGCGGACATCCTGGGCAAAAGCCGGCCATACTGCCAGAAAACAACAAAAAACAATTCCTACTACACGCCTATATTTTACCAATATTTCTCTCATGATTTATTTCAAATTTCGCATTCTCATAAATTATTCACTGCCAAAAATAGCTAAAAATGCAATCTGTCACAATTTTATTCAAGACAATTATTTCGCATAAACATTTGGCCGTCTTAAAAAAATTAGCTTACTTTGCACCGCTTTCGCGCAATCGCTGTCAAAGAAGAGTTACTTGATATGTTGCGTTGTAACGATGAAACAATTTAATTTTAAAAGGAACAATGGATTTAATTAAAATTGCAGAAGAAGCATTTGCTACCGGGAAACAACATCCTTCATTTAAGGCTGGTGACACAATTACCGTAGCATATCGTATCGTTGAAGGTAACAAAGAGCGCGTTCAGTTGTATCGCGGTGTTGTTATCAAGATTTGTGGTCACGGAGAAAAACGCCGTTTTACCGTGCGCAAGATGTCAGGAACCGTAGGAGTTGAGCGTATATTTCCGATCGAATCTCCGGCAATTGACAGCATTACCGTAAATAAAATCGGTAAAGTACGCCGTGCAAAATTGTATTATCTGCGCGCTCTTACCGGTAAAAAAGCCAGAATCCAAGAGAAAAAGGCGAACGGATAATCCCGAAACTAAACTTTTTTATATACGAAAGGCGGTTATTGTCAATAACCGCCTTTCGTATTTTATGTAAACATCCCCGAATAATTTCCCTTAAAACATCAGAACTGAAAGATTCCCGTAAGCACTAAACGATGGTTTCCGACGGCATGTGTGTTCGTAATACGCGCCTTCGATGTAAGTTCACCATACCACGCATTACAAAAAGAATATTCGATTCCGAACTTCCACGACGGCACATTATAAGTCAACTCTGCCGTTCCCGTAAACAATTGGTCGAGTTTCGTTCCCGTACCCAACACGCCGAGTACATCTTCTCCTGCTCCCAGATTTTTCAAATAGCCGAAGAATACCGCCGGACGCCACGTCTTCCCGTAAGCCACATTTACCCATGTGGTAGAAACACGCAACGGCGTGTACTCCTGTTCGCCCGTATGTTCTGCAATAGATGTAATGGCGTATCCGCCAACGGTGCTGGTCTGTGTCAAATTGGAGCCCAATACGGTTTTAGCCGAAAGCAATAATTTATCCCGATTATACTTCACGTGCATTTCACCTGATACGGACGTTATCCGTTCCTTAACCTTATGTGTGTACTGATTTCCCTGGGCATCTTCATTAAGCGATTCGGTACGCGGCACAATCGACGAGACATGTATCCCGGCTCCCGCCATCCATCCGTTCTGTTTATAATCGCCTCCCACATAAAACTCCGGCACGCAACTGTTCTTTATAAAGCTTTGATGCTTTTGGGTAGCGAGGCTTCCCGGAACATTCGACGAGGGACCTACCGAAAGATACTGCGACTGCCATACGGCTGCCCCGGTAAGAACAAAATGATCGGCCGTGAAACGATAACGCACTTGAGGCGCTCTGCTGAACGGTTGATAAGGAGCTCCCATGTTTAAATTCAGTATCTCCGGAGCAACATCCCCGTATAACGGATGCCAAGTCTGCCCGATTAACAAAGCAGACTTCCCCCAATCCAGATTAAAATATACGTGTCTGATACGGAAAAGCGAATACGTTGTTCCCGAGCCACGGAAATCAACCTCCACTTTCGCCGAGGTCTTTGCCCTACCCAGCGCAGGCCCTTTCACATCAACGCCCAGGCGAGTATATAAAGTATAAAAGCCGCTATTGGAAGAAGCATTCAGGTCGTTTCCGCAATCATCAAGTTCTTCATCCAAGGGAAACATATAAAACAGTCCGTCGACCGTCTCCGAATTGGCCCGACTATTATAAAAAACGTCCGCACGCACCTGCCCGTAAAAATGATAACTAAAGCCTTTTTTCTGAGCAGAGACCAATTGTGCTGACGCAAACATCAGCACAAGCAAGCATAAATTCTTCTTCATTTATCTTCTTTTCTCCACATTATAAATCATAACAAACGACAGCCGTCCCGGAGGCTACAACCATCAACATACTGCCTTCCCGCACCGTTTCATAATCCAAATCTACACCGATAACAGCATTTGCGCCCAGCTCTTCCGCCTGATTTGCCATTTCATTCAATGCCGTATCTTTTGCTTTTCGTAAAACGTCTTCGTAAGATTTCGAACGACCGCCCACGATGTCGCGAATGCTTGCAAAAAAGTCACGAAATACATTGGCTCCTATAATAGCCTCCCCGGAAACAATTCCCTTATAACATACAATACGTTTCCCTTCTATAACAGATGTTGTTGTCAATAACATAACGATAGATATAATATAAGATCGAATTAAAAGTTGATATTCCTGCCGACGGGAAAGAACAATCAATGCCGTCTTTCCACGTAACAGCCTTTTCCTATAATCTGCTTATACCGCTCTTATCATACTTGCGATACCATGTGACAAACCATATAATGGCAATCAGTACACAGCAGAAGCCCAATATATAAGAAACAGATGAAGACAATCCAAATCCTTCAGGAGCAATTAATATATAGGTCGAGCAGACACTTGTCATAAACAACGCAGGAATCAGCGATACCCAAAAGTTCTTTTTCGCCTGAACAAGGAATACCGTTACTGCCCACAACGTGAAAACCGACAAGGTTTGATTGCACCAAGCGAAATAACGCCAGATGATTTTGAATCCGTTCACGTCCTTGAAGCTATACAACAATACGCCAATTGTTAACAAAAAGATGGGAACACTGATCAATAACCTCTTGCGGATGCTACGCTGATCTATGCGGAAGAAGTCGGCTATAATGAGGCGTGCAGAACGCAACGCCGTATCGCCGCTCGTAATAGGCGCCGCCACAATACCCAAAATTGCCAAGATACCGCCAAAAGTTCCTAACCATTCCTTTGAAATCTCCGTGGCGACTTTTGCACCCGAATAGGCCATTCCAGTCGTTTCGTCTACAATGCCATGCTCATGAAAGAAGTAAGTTGCCACAGCTGCCCATATCAAAGCCACGACTCCTTCGGTAACCATTGCACCATAGAACACGGGACGGCAGTACTTTTCATTCGTTATACAACGGGCCATTAAGGGAGATTGTGTGGCATGGAAGCCGCTGATTGCGCCACAAGCTATCGAAACAAACATCATCGGAAAAATAGGATTTGTTTCATATTTCGTGCCGAATCCTTCCCACATTTCCGGCAAATCAGGACTATTTACATAAAGCATTACCACAATTCCCACAGCCATAAACAGCAAAGCAAAGGCAAAAACCGGATAAATACGCCCGATAATCTTGTCGATAGGCAGCATGGTTGCCAGCACATAATACAGGAAAATCACAACCATCCAGAAATAAATATCAAGAGATTCCGGCGTCATTCCCGCCAACAATTCCGCCGGTCCGGACACAAAAACGGCACCAACCAGAATCATCAGCAGCACAGTAAACACACAAGATACGTTCTTTGTACGTACACCAAGGAAACGTCCTATCATCTCGGTCAGGCTCTCTCCCGAATGCCGTATCGACAATGTTCCCGCAAGAAAGTCGTGTACCGCTCCGGCAAATATCGTCCCGAACACAATCCATAGGTACGATGCAGTACCAAACTGCGCGCCCATGATGGCACCGAAGATGGGTCCCAGGCCGGCAATATTCAGGAATTGTATCATAAAAACCTTCCATGTCGGCAAAGGAATGAAGTCTACCCCGTCACGCATCGCCACTGCCGGAGTCTTACGTTGAGGATCCGGAGAAAAAATACGGTTCATATAGCTTCCATAAAGCCAATATCCAACCACTAATAATAGTAAAGCTATTGTAAAAGTTACCACGATTTTTTATTTTTTGTTTAGTCGGACAAAAATAGCAAATATCATGATTACTCTCTATCTTTGCAAAATAATTTTTTATTTATATGCATAAACGTTGCCTTTTGATACTTTTCTTTTCAATATTCCTTGCAATAGGATTTGCCCAACCCAAGCATGAAATACGTGCAACATGGTTAACTACCATCGGAGGATTGGACTGGCCTACAAAAAAGGCAACGACTCCTGCCGGAATCGATGCTCAGAAACGTGAACTTTGTTCCATATTGGACAAACTGAAGGAAGCAAACTTCAACACCGTTTTATTCCAGACACGACTGAGAGGAGACGTAATTTATCCTTCGAGGTTCGAACCCTTTACCGAATCGCTTACCGGGACACCGGGAAAATCACCGGGATACGATCCGTTACAGTTCGCCATAGAAGAATGCCATAAACGCGGGCTTGAGCTTCATGCATGGATAGTAACCATCCCGATAGGCAGCAACCGACAAGTAAAACGCTTGGGGAAAAAGGCTGTCACAAAGCAATATCCCGGGCTATGCAAGCTGTATAAGGGACAATGGTATCTGGATCCGTCAAACCCGGAAACGGATAATTATCTGGCTTCCATCGTAAAAGAAATCGTGAAACAATACGACGTCGACGGAATTCACCTGGATTATATCCGTTATCCGGAAAGGATAAACGAGAACTTTGACCGCAGTTCTTTCAAAAAATATAAAGGCCGACTAAGCCTGCAACAATGGAGAAGGGAAAACATCACCCGCATCGTCCGCCGACTTTACAACGAAGTAAAAAGCCTAAAGCCTTGGGTGAAAGTCAGCAGCTCCCCCATCGGGAAATACAAAGACTTGCCGCGTTACAACACTTTACGCTGGAATGCATACGAAACGACCTATCAAGATGTACAAAAGTGGATGGAAGAAGGGATACAAGACGCCCTATTTCCCATGATTTACTTTAAGGGGAATCAGTTTTTTCCTTTCGCCCTCAACTGGAAAGAACACAGTAACGGATGCCGGATAATACCGGGTTTGGGAATTTATTTCCTACATCCTGATGAACAGAACTGGGATGTAAACGAGATTCTCCGGCAGATTTATTTTTCCCGCGAGATTAATGCCGACGGACAAGCCTTTTTCAGGAACCGGTTCCTGATGGACAATACAAAAGAATTGTTCGACAAATTAAAAAATTTCATCTATCCTTATCCTGCAGCAATTCCGCCAATGAACCGATTCGACACGATTCCTCCCTCCGTGCCTGCCGTTCTTTCCGTAAAAATAGACGGTTTGCAAACGGAATTTCATTGGGCATCGTCTTCCGACAACAGCACGAGTTCTGTGTTTTACCGCATCTATGCATCCGACAGTTATCCGATAGACACGGAAAACAGCTCCAACCTGATGGTGGCTCATCACGAAGATACCACTTATACATACCGGCCTTCGTCTTCATTCACCAACAAACTTTACTGGGCGATAACCGCCGTCGACCGTTACGGAAACGAGAGTTCGGCCACAAACATCAACAAGCCTGCTCCAAAAACATTACCCGTATTGCAGACGCTCCCGCCTGTACCGCCCGGACACAAGCTGGTCATCACCGATGCGACCGGGGCCGAGATATGGAAAAGCCCGAGAGGTCTTTCCCGAATGCCCGAGAGGCTTGGGAAAGGATTCTTCCGCGTTTTCACTGAAAGCCCCGAAGGAACACGGCAAGCTGTCGGCATCATCATCCGATAGCATTATCATGCTTCCGATATATGATGTAAACAAAATAATCATTACATTTGCAAATAAAAAGAAATAACCCTATACATTTAATATCACATGAGCAATCAACGATATATGCAACGCGGCGTATCTGCATCAAAAGAAGACGTGCATAACGCCATAAAAAACATTGATAAAGGCATTTTTCCAAAGGCTTTTTGCAAAATCATTCCCGACATCTTAGGCGGAGATCCCGAATATTGCAACATAATGCACGCAGACGGGGCCGGAACAAAGTCGTCATTGGCATACATGTATTGGAAAGAGACCGGCGATCTTTCCGTTTGGAAAGGCATCGCACAGGATGCTTTGATCATGAACATCGACGACTTGCTTTGTGTGGGCGCCGTGGATAATATCCTGGTTTCGTCAACAATCGGACGAAACAAGCTGTTGATTCCCGGAGAAGTCATCTCCGCTATCATAAACGGAACGGATGAATTGCTGGCAGAGCTTCGGGATATGGGCATAGGCGTCTACGCCACCGGAGGAGAAACTGCCGACGTGGGCGACCTTGTGCGCACAATCATTGTAGACAGTACGGTGACATGCCGCATGAAACGTGCCGATGTGATAGACAATGCAAACATTCGTCCGGGTGATGTCATCGTGGGACTGGCTTCCTTCGGACAGGCCACTTACGAAAAAGAATACAACGGAGGCATGGGAAGCAACGGACTGACCAGCGCACGCCACGATGTCTTTGCCAAATATCTTGCCGAAAAATATCCGGAAAGTTACGATAAGGCCGTTCCGGACGACCTGGTGTACAGTGGGAAACTCAAGCTGACCGACGCCGTAGAAGGCTCGCCCCTCAATGCGGGAAAGCTGGTGCTGTCGCCCACACGCACGTATGCTCCTGTCGTAAAAAAACTGTTGGATGCACTGCGCCCGCAGATCCACGGCATGGTTCATTGCTCCGGCGGGGCACAAACAAAGGTATTGCACTTCGTAAATGACACGTGCCGTGTAATAAAAGACAACCTTTTCCCCGTTCCCCCATTGTTTAAAACCATCAAAGAGCAGAGCGGAACCGAGTGGGATGAAATGTATAAAGTATTCAATATGGGGCATCGCCTGGAAGTATATCTCGCACCGGAATATGCAGAAGAAGTCATTGCCATCAGCAAATCATTCAATATCGATGCGCAAATTATCGGACGCATCGAAGAAAGCGACCGAAAAGAATTAATCATACGCAGCGAATTCGGTGAATTCAAATACTAAAGTTTTTTTTAATCCCCGCATGGCAGAAAACAATACATTACTGGAAAAGTTAAACAGCTTAGCAATACGCTTCGAAGAAGTCTCCACGCTGATTAGCGATCCGGCGGTTATTTCCGACCAAAAGCGCTACATCAAGCTCACAAAAGAATTCAAAGAACTGGGAGATATTGCCGAAGCGCGGAAGGAATATTTGCAATGTCTGAACAACTTAAAGGAAGCCCGGGCGATGATGAACGAGAGCGATCCGGAAATGAAAGAGATTGCACGGGAGGAAGCAAGCGCATGTGAAGCACGCCTGCCCGAGATAGAAGAAAAAATCAAGCTCTTGCTTGTTCCTTCCGATCCGCAAGATGACCGTAACGCAATTCTGGAAATTCGCGGAGGAACAGGAGGAGATGAAGCAGCCATCTTCGCCGGAGACTTATTTCGTATGTATTCCCGATACTGTAACATGAAGGGATGGAAACTGGAAGTCTCCAGCTGTAACGAAGGTTCCGGCGGAGGATTTAAAGAAATTATCTGTTCCGTCACGGGAGAGAAGGTGTACGGCACACTGAAATACGAGTCGGGTGTACACAGAGTTCAGCGCGTTCCGGTCACCGAAACGCAGGGGCGTATACATACCTCGGCAGCTTCCGTTGCAGTCCTGCCCGAAGCTGAACCGTTCGATGTCGAAATTAATGAAGGAGAAATCAAATGGGATACATTCCGAAGCGGAGGAGCCGGAGGACAGAACGTCAACAAAGTGGAATCGGGAGTGCGGCTTCGATACAATTGGAAGAATCCCAATACCGGGGTGACCGAGGAGATTCTGATAGAATGTACCGAGACACGCGACCAACCGAAGAATAAAGAGCGGGCGCTTTCGCGGTTGCGTACATTCATCTATGACAAGGAACATCAAAAATATATCGACGATATTGCGTCAAAGCGCAAGACAATGGTCAGCACCGGCGACCGCTCTGCCAAGATTCGTACCTATAATTATCCGCAAGGACGCGTAACCGATCACCGCATCAACTACACCATTTACAACCTTCCGGCCTTTATGGATGGAAACATACAAGATTGTATCGACCACCTCATCGTAGCAGAAAATGCAGAACGTCTGAAGGAAAGTGAATTTTAGACAGGATATTTTTCACTTAAACTACCCATACCATGACAACCGCAAAGCAACAAATCGTATCATTTCTCCGCAATTTCAGAGAAATACTCCGCAAATGTATGGTACGTTTTCCCGTAACCGTAGGATTCTCCATTGCGTTGACTGCCTACCTTTGCTACCTGATTGCCGATCCTGCTTCACAGCCAAGTGAGCGGTTTCTCGTAATCCTGGGGTATTATCTATCCGTTGGGACTTTGCTTTCATTGAGTCTGCATTTATGGAGCGAAGAGATGAAAAGCAAAAAAACCGTAGGCATCGTGCAAAGCATGGCGCATTGTTTACTGATAGCCGACGCCTTTTTTCTTTATTATTTCTACGAAACAAAAAACATCGAAGTCTTTATTGCTCACGGAGCCGGCCTATTCGCCATCGGACTTTCGGTATTCTTTCTCTCATTCTTCCGCGAAAAAGATGACATCCCGGCGTGGAATTTTACCCAAAACATCATAAGCAATGCCGTTACCGCCCTCATCGTGGGAGGAATCATGTGCGGAGGTATTTGTTTATTGATACTCTCGCTTCATCAACTTTTCGGCATCGACGTAAGCACCAAATGCTATCTTTATATCCTCACATTGTGTCTTGAGCTGCTGCCCACCCTGTTGTTTCTCGGCATGCTTCCGCAAGGAAAAGAAAAACACAACCGTGTTCCCCGTATCACAAACTTTTCGAACGGTGTAATCCGCTATTTGTTTCTGCCGCTCGCGGGAGGATATTTGTTTATACTTTACGTTTATCTGTTCCGCATTTTACTTCGTTGGGAGTTGCCTAACGGCTGGGTTTCCTGGCCGGTCGTCATCCTCATGATCATTTGCCTCGTCATAGAATATGAGTTATACCCTTCGCGCCTGCAAAATACGCAGAAATGGAAAGAACAAGTGGCGCGCCGGCTGCCGCTTCTCATTCTGCCTTTGCTCTTGTTAATGAGCATCGGCATTATACGCCGCCTCAGCGATTACGGCATTACAATAAATCGTCTTTATCTTGCAACACTGAATTTGTGGTTCTACTTCGTGTGCATCGGACTATTTAAAGGGAAAGCCCGTCGCATCAGATGGATACCTGTTTCATTCTCCGTCGTTTTGTTGTTGACATCGGTTCTGCCCGTAAACTACACAAGCATTACGCGAACCGTACTCCGCAACGAGATAAAAAAAGAAATCATGCAAAGCAACCCGGGTAAACTTCCCCTTTCGGAAAGCGATTATGCCGCATGGCTGAAATCTCTTCCCACAGAACAGGCAAAACAAATAAACGACAAACTTTTATATTTATGCGACCTGTTCAGCCGGGAGAGTTTCAACGACCTTGTGAACGAAAACATTGATTTTTACAATTATATTCCGGATACCGTAGAAACCTCCACGGAATACATCAGTTACACCTGGCACGATAACAGCACCATAACCGTGCCGGAAGGATATAAGTACTGCACATTTGTGCGCTCTTCTCTGAATATTTTACGAACAGACACGCTTTATGTTCCTCTGACGTTCGCAAACGATACGGTCAACATTCCGCTTGATACGCTGCGTTATTTAGATAAAAACGATACACTTCCCCCGCCTGCTTTCAAGACACGCGCCGGGAACATCTTCATCATGTCGGAAAATTTTCTCTCCATATACCCGAACAAAGATGAGAATACGGCATTAAACAATTATATGGAAGGAATACTTTACCACAACGAATACAAACCATAAACAAATAACCACTCATGAACAAGCAAGAATTATTCGAAAACATCAAGAAAAAATCGTCGTTTCTCTGCGTAGGACTGGACACCGACATAAAAAAGATACCGGAACATCTGCTGAAAGAAGCCGATCCCGTTTTTGCCTTCAACAAGGCAATCATCGATGCGACCGCACCCTTTTGCATAGCCTACAAACCCAATCTCGCATTTTATGAAAGCATGGGCGTAAAAGGTTGGACTGCTTTCGAAAAGACGGTGGAATACATCAAGAAAAATTATCCCGACCAGTTCATCATAGCCGATGCAAAACGCGGAGACATCGGCAATACTTCTGCCATGTATGCCCGCACGTTCTTCGACGAACTCGACATCGATGCCGTAACCGTAGCGCCATACATGGGAGAAGACAGCGTAACACCTTTCCTTACATACGAGGGGAAATGGGTTATCTTATTGGCATTGACCTCAAACAAAGGCTCGCACGATTTCCAGCTGACAACGGATGAAAACGGAGAACGCCTCTTCGAAAAAGTATTACGCAAATCGCAGGAATGGGCAAACGACTCGAATATGATGTACGTAGTGGGCGCCACCCAAGGACGCATGTTCGAAGACATCCGCAAGATTGCCCCCCGACATTTTCTACTGGTTCCCGGCATCGGCGCACAAGGGGGTTCCCTTGAAGAAGTATGCCGATACGGAATGACCGACGAATGCGGGTTGATAGTCAACTCGAGCCGCGCCATCATCTATGCCGACAAGAGCGAACGTTTTGCAGAAAAGGCCGGCGAAGAAGCACAAAAAGTCCAGCAGCAAATGAGTGAAATATTGAAACAAATTTTATAAACACACTGACCTTTTCAAAGCACCGTTTCCGGAAATGAATCATCGGGAAACGGTGCTTTTTACTGCAAAACGGCACCTGTTTTCCCATTCATTCCAAGCATAAACAAGAAATAATTGCCATTTTAGACGGATATATAAAAAAAATATACGTAATTTGCATAATTAAAGAATTTACCTCAACGAGAAGGTATGAAGAAAGTTTACTGAAAAAACAATAAAAACAAGAGAATACATCATCATGGAGTTTTCAGCCAAACAAATAGCAGAATACGTAAAAGGAACGATATGCGGAGATGAAAATGCAAAAGTTCACACTTTTGCCACAATAGAAAAAGGCATTCCTGGAGCAATTTCTTTTCTTTCAAATCCCAAATACACCCATTATATATACGAAACAAAGGCATCGATTGTGCTTGTAAATAAAGACTTCGAACCGGAAAGGCGCGTAGAACCTACCCTGATCAAAGTAGACAATGCGTACGAATGCCTGGCCAAACTGATGACATTATACGAAACAAGCAAGACAAAGAAAACAGGAATCGATCCGCTAGCCTTCATTGCATCAAGCGCAAAAATAGGAAAAGACGTATATATCGGCCCGTTCGCCTGCATAGAGGACGGAGCAGAAATAGGAGACAATGCCTACGTTCATCCTCACGTAACCGTAGGAAGTCATGCAAAGGTGGGGAACAATACCATACTTTATCCCCATGTTACAATTTATCACGACTGTCGTGTAGGGAATAACTGCATACTTCACGGAGGATGCGTCGTCGGAGCCGACGGATTCGGATTCGCTCCTTCTCCGGAAGGATTCGAGAAAATACCGCAAATAGGCATTGTAATCATCGAAGACAACGTAGAGATTGGCGCAAACACTTGCGTCGATCGTTCCACAATGGAGGCAACCATCATACATAAAGGTGCAAAGCTTGACAACTTGATTCAAATTGCACACAACGTAGAAATAGGAGAAAATACGGTAATCGCCTCGCAAACCGGTATCGCCGGCTCAACAAAAATCGGAAATTGGTGCCAGTTCGCAGGACAGGTCGGCGTGGCAGGGCACATCGAAGTTGGCGATCATGTAACCATAGGCGCCCAATCAGGCATTCCGGGCAACACGAAATCCGGACAAACCTTAATGGGCTATCCGGCCATAGATCCCAAACAATTTGCACGTTCATCCGTCATCTTTAAAAAACTTCCCGAGATGTACAACGAGATAGAACGCCTGAAAAGAGAAATAGAAACACTAAAAACACAATTAAATAAGTAATCCCATGCTGAAACAACAGACATTAAGAGGCAGTTTTTCACTCAATGGAAAAGGACTTCACACGGGAATTAATTTAACCGTCACTTTCAATCCCGCCCCGGAACATCACGGGTATAAGATACAAAGAATCGATTTGGATAACCAACCTATCATCGATGCTGTTGCAGAAAACGTAATAGATACAACCAGAGGAACGGTTCTTTCCAAAAACGGAGTGAAGGTAAGTACCGTAGAACATGCCATGGCTGCTCTCTATGCAGCGGGAATCGATAACTGCCTGATACAGGTAAACGGTCCGGAATTTCCCATTCTTGACGGAAGTGCAAAAGTATATGTGGACTGCATCCGGCGCGTAGGTATAGAAGAACAAAACGCTCCGAAAGATTTTTATATCATCAAATCAAAGATCGAATTCCGAGACGAGACATCAGGTTCCTCCATCGTAGTGCTGCCCGATGAGAACTTTAGCATCAACACGCTTATTTCTTACGACTCAAAGATACTGACAAACCAGTATGCCACTCTCGAGAATATGAGTGATTTCCCTACGGAAATAGCATCGGCACGTACCTTTGTTTTTGTTCGGGAAATAGAGCCTTTACTTAATGCCGGGCTGATAAAAGGAGGAGATCTTGACAATGCTATCGTCATTTACGAGAAACAAATGACGCAAGAGAACTTCGACAAACTGGCAGATGTTATGGGTGTTCCGCACATGGACGCGAATCAATTGGGATATATCAACCACATCCCTCTCGTATGGCCTAACGAGCCTGCACGTCATAAGCTGCTTGATATTATCGGCGACCTGGCGTTAATCGGGAAACCCATTAAGGGGCGTATCATCGCCACACGCCCGGGACATACCATAAATAACAAGTTCGCCCGCCAGATACGCAAGGAAATCCGCCTGCATGAAATACAGGCTCCCAACTATAATTGCAATGAAACCCCGATAATGGATGTAAATCGTATTCGCGAATTACTTCCTCATCGTTATCCGTTCCAGCTGGTCGACAAGGTCATAGCCATCGGTGCGAACCACATTGTGGGCGTAAAAAACGTAACGGCAGACGAACCGTTTTTCCAAGGACACTTCCCCCAAGAACCGATTATGCCGGGAGTTTTGCAGATAGAGGCGATGGCACAGGTAGGAGGATTATTGGTCTTAAATTCAATAGACGAGCCTGAAAAATACTCAACATACTTTTTGAAGATTGACAACGTAAAGTTCCGCCAAAAAGTTGTCCCCGGAGATACTTTGATATTCCGGGTTGAACTGATGGCTCCGATACGACGCAACATCTCGACCATGAAGGGATATATTTTTGTTGGCGAGAAGATTGTTTGCGAAGCTGAGTTCATGGCGCAAATTATAAAGAATCAAGAATCACAAAGATAAAGCATAAACAACATGATAAGTCCATTAGCTTATATTCATCCGGAAGCAAAAATCGGTGAAAACGTAGAGATTGGTCCTTTTGTCTTTATCGACAAAAATGTAGAAATAGGCAATAATAACATCATAATGCCCCACGCAAACATACTCTACGGCTCCCGCATAGGCAATAACAACCGCATATTTCCCGGTGCTGTCATCGGGGCAATTCCACAGGATCTGAAGTTTAAAGGAGAAGAAACAACAGCAGAAATTGGTAACGATAACACGATAAGGGAAAACGTTACCATCAATCGTGGAACTGCAGCAAAAGGAAGAACCATCGTAGGCAACAACAACCTTTTAATGGAAGGCGTCCATGTAGCCCACGACACACAAGTAGGCAGCAACTGCATCATAGGAAACTCTACCAAAATGGCCGGTGAAGTTATCATAGACGATTACGCAATTGTCAGCGGGAACGTATTGATGCATCAATTTTGTCACGTGGGAGGTTACGGAATGATTCAGGGCGGATGCCGCTTCAGTAAGGATATTCCTCCGTATATCATCGCGGGCCGTGAGCCAATTGCTTACTCCGGAATTAATATTATTGGCCTTCGCCGGAAAGGTTTTACGAATGAACAGATAGAAAACATCCACAATGCCTACCGCATTATATACAATAGCGGGAAAAATGTTACCGATGCTTTGCAGCAAATACGGGAAGAGATACCCATGACGAACGATATCAATTATATCATTTCATTCATTGAAAATTCTCAACGCGGCATCATTCGGTAAAAAAGATTTTTATAACTTTACCGCAACAACGAATTATTTAAGAAAAATATCATGGTATATAAATTCAGAATTATATCGGATGAGGTCGATGATTTCCTGAGAGAAATCAAAATCGATGCCGAATCTTCTTTCTACGACCTGCATGAAGCCATACTGCAATCGGTAGGTTATAAAGACGACCAGATGACATCTTTCTTCATTTGCGACGACGACTGGGAGAAAGAAACCGAAATCACCCTTGAAGACATGGGCGAAAGCAGTTCGGAAGAAGACATTTACGTGATGAGAGACACCAGACTGGACGAGCTTCTGGAGGAAGAAAAACAAAAAATGATCTACGTGTTCGATCCGCTTTCCGAGCGCGTGTTCTTCATAGAGCTGTCGGAAATCATCACAGGGAAAACACTCGAAAAAGCAGTATGTTCCCTTAAAAAGGGAGAAGCGCCGGAACAAACCATCGACTTCGACCAACAAATGAACACAAACAGCGCCCTTGATCTGGATGAAAATTTCTATGGCGACCAGGAATTTGACATGGAGGATTTCGACTCCGAAGGATTTGACATAAGCGAAAACGGCAATCCTTACGACGAAGACAAATACTGATTTTTACAAGATAACCGAAGCGGATTGTACAGAACATGCGGACAGCCCGATATAAAATCGCTCCCCACATTCCCGTGCAATCCGTTTTTTATTTTTCCTCGAATACATCCGGCAAATGAATACCCCTACATTGATTGTCCTAATCGGGCCGACTGGCGTCGGAAAGACTGAACTAAGCCTTTCCCTTGCAGAGCATTATCATTCGCCCATTATCTCGGCCGATTCACGACAACTTTACGCCGATCTGAAAATAGGAACCGCCGCCCCCACCGAAAAGCAACTGAGACGTGTGCCGCATTACTTCGTCGGCACACTGAAATTAACCGACTACTACAGTGCCGCACAATATGAAAGCGAAGCAATCAAGCTAATGGAGCAACTGTTTCAAAAGCATGATGTCATCGTACTTACGGGAGGTTCCATGATGTATATCGACGCCGTATGCAAAGGCATCGACGACATTCCCACCGTAGACCGAGATACACGTGAAATGATGATGGAGAAATATCGCACACAGGGGCTCGAGGAACTATGCAAGGAACTCAGACTTTTGGATCCCGCATACTATCGCATCGTCGACCTGAAAAACCCGAAACGCGTCATTCATGCCCTTGAAATCTGTTACATGACGGGTAAAACCTATACGTCATTCCGCACAAACACGCAGAAACAACGCCCTTTCAACATCATAAAAATAGGACTGACACGCCCAAGAGAGGAATTGTACGAACGGATTAACCGCCGTGTAGACCAGATGATGACGGATGGTTTGCTGGAGGAAGCCGAAAAGGTTTACCCTTACCGCGAGCTTAATTCTCTCAACACGGTGGGATATAAAGAACTATTTAATTACCTTGACGGCACATGGGAACTATCGTTCGCCATCGAAAAGATCAAACAAAACTCACGCATTTATTCCCGCAAACAGCTCACATGGTTCAAACGTGACACAGAGATTGCCTGGTTCCATCCTTCACAAGAAGACGAAATTCGCAAACACATCGATACGCAAATGCAGGAAAAAGCCGGGAGCCTTTCATCGGAACATGACGGGGAAACGGGAAAAACAACGGGATGTATTCCCGAAGAAAAGAGCAAACAAATATAAAAAGACAACGTCTATGCAGGACAGACAACACGACAGAGCGCGCTATTTCCGCGAATTGGCAACGACAAGCCGAAAGTATTTCGTGCCGTACATCGAAAACTTCAAACCGATACAACCCGGGATGGAGATACTTGAAATAGGATGCGGGGACGGAGGGAACCTGCTCCCCTTCTCCAAAGCCGGGTGCAATGTCACGGGAGTGGACATGGCTGCAGGAAGAATCAAGGACGCCATCCGTTTCTTTCGCGAGGCCGGAGCAGAAGGAACATTTATAGCTTCCGACATATTCAAGCTCAAAGAATGGGAACATCGGTTCGACATTATTCTCTGTCACGACGTATTGGAACACATACACGACAAGGCAAGTTTCATGAAAGGACTGCTCCGTTACATTAAAGACGACGGCATTGTATTTATGTCGTTCCCAGCATGGCAGATGCCTTTCGGCGGGCATCAGCAGATTTGTCGGAACAAAATACTTTCCCACCTGCCGTTCATCCACCTTTTGCCCCGCAGTATCTACCGTTTTCTGCTCACCCGAGGCGGAGAAGATGCCGCCTGCATAAACGAACTTCTGGATATTAAAACCACACGAATCAGCATCGAACCTTTTGAACGTCTCTGCGCACAAACCGGTTTATGCGTAACCGACCGCCGTCTATTCTTCATCAATCCGCATTATGAAACGAAGTTCGGGCTGAAACCCCGCCGGCTTTCTCCCGTCATCGGCCGCATTCCCGGCCTACGCAACGCGTTTACCACTTCCTGCTTTTACATCCTTACAGGCAAAAAAAGGTAACGGAGAAGAGCAACGCTCACAGTTGGGAAAACTTTTTCTTGCCTTTTATCATTGACTCCCAGACGATGCTTATGGGATAACGCTGAGGTATTCCCTCAAGCACGGCACGGCTCAGATTTTCACGGCGGGCAGCTTCCAAGGCAGGGCGGGTATTCTTAAATGCTTTCCGTGCCCGGAATACGGCAAAACCATTCGCAAAATCCCCCCGCAGGAACCAGAAAAGAGCGGCCACGTAATCCAACAGCCTCCTCACACGCATGACGTGTTTCAGTTCGCCATCGGGCAAATTTTTATAAAGCATCAGCAGATTGTTTCTGAAATTAAGAAAGGTCTTTTCAGGATTTTCCTTTTTCAAAGTAGCACCACCCACGTGATAGACAACACTTTCCGGCAAACAAACCAACCGGAAGCCACGGCTTCGCAGGCGCCAGCACAGGTCGATTTCCTCCATGTGTGCAAAGAAACGGCCGTCAAATCCGCCAACTTTCCGGAAAACATCCAGACGAATGAACAAAGCCGCACCCGTAACCCAGAAAACAGAAATAGGCGAATCGTACTGACCGTCGTCATACTCCAGAAAATGAAAGATGCGTCCCCGGCAAAACGGATAGCCGTACCAATCGATAAACCCTCCGGATGCTCCGGCATACTCGAAACGTTTCCGGTCACGAAAGCTCAACAACTTGGGCTGACATGCCGCCACATCGGCATGACGGTCCATATACTCTGTCAAAACATCGAGCCATCCGGGAGTAACCTCCACGTCGCTGTTCAGCAACATCACGTATTCCGCATCAATCTGTTGCAAGGCCCGGTTGTATCCTTCGGCAAAGCCGTAATTTTTATCGAGGCGAATCAGCCGTACAGCGGGGAAATCCGTCTCCAACAAACGGCAGGAATTGTCCGTGGAAGCGTTGTCTGCCACACAAATCTCCACATCCTTTCCCTGTGAGCAACTCAACACCGACGGCAGAAAACGCCGAAGCAGCTTCTCACCATTCCAATTCAATATAACCACCGATACCTTTTTCATAAAAGAACTGCTTTAAGAGCCGTCTGATCTTCCGTGAAATCTTCCAGACGAACACGGATTATCCGGTTGTCAAGACTATCGTCATGCGCCATCTCCACGCGGATGTAATTGTCCGTAAAACCGTGCATCGGCATTCCCGGCTTGGCCTTTTCCATCAGCACATCCGCCTCCTTTCCAAGAAAACTTGCGTAAAAAGCATGTGTCTTTTCATCGGAAAGAGCCAGCAAACGTTGGCTTCTTTCGTGCTTCTCCTCGGGAGAAACTTTGTAATTTATTTTTAACGCCTGTGTCCCCGGACGCTCCGAATAGCTGAATACATGCAGTTGCGTCACGTCAACCTCCTTCAGGAAATCGTAAGTCTGTTCGAAATATTCCGGAGTTTCTCCCCGCGTACCGACAATTACATCGACTCCTATAAAAGCATGGGGCATCATCTTTTTAATGGTCTGTATCTTCGAAGCAAACAGATTCGCGTCGTATCTGCGTCGCATCAGGCGCAACACTTCATCACATCCCGACTGCAAAGGGATATGAAAATGCGGCATAAAATGCTCAGACCGGGATACAAATTCTATAATCTCATCGCTAAGCAAATCCGGTTCAAGGGAAGAAATCCGATAACGTTCGATACCTTCTACCCGGTCCAATGCCTTTATCAAATCAATAAATGCTTCTCCCGTCGTCTTACCGAAGTCGCCTATATTCACACCGGTCAGCACGATTTCCTTACCGCCTTCCCTTGCCACGGCACGAGCCTGCTCAACCAAATCGGCAATCGCCCCGTTCCTGCTCCGCCCGCGCGCAAACGGAATGGTACAATACGAGCAAAAATAATCGCACCCGTCCTGGACCTTCAGGAAATAGCGGGTACGGTCTCCCCGTGAACAAGACGGAGAAAATGTACGGATATTCCGGAAATCGGTAACAACAGCCTGACCTTTTTCCCGTTTCTCCGGGTTGCTTAAAAAATTGATAAGGTTGCCTTTCTGCTCAGCCCCCAATACAAGGTCTACTCCATCGATATCGGCTACCAAATCCGACTTGAGCTGTGCGTAACAACCCGTCACCACGACAAAAGCTCCGGGGTGTTGTTTTACCAGACGATGGATGGCCTGCCGGCACTTTTTATCCGCCGTATCGGTTACCGAACAAGTATTAATAATACAAATATCTGCCTTCTCCCCCTTACGGGCCGTACGCACACCCAGCGCTTTCAGCTCTTTGCCTATGTAAGAGGTCTCGGCAAAATTCAACTTGCAACCCAATGTATAATAAACAGCTTTCTTATCCTGAAAAACGGTCGTATCGGTCATTTTTATGCATTTATGGTTTTTAGCTCACAAAGTTACGCATTATTCCCGACAATAAGAAAGCATAAAAAAAATTGTCGTCCGAAATAACCGGACGACAATTTGGGCTTATTTTGACTTGAAGTATTATTGCATACTCGGAACGTATTGCCCCGGAAGAATCCAGTCGACGAGAGCTCTTGACTTAAAGACAGGCGGAATATAGGGAGTTTCCACGCCGTCTCCGAAACGAGAAGCAACTCCCGGCTCCATAATACGCAGGTCGATTGACGGAGGTATTATGTCGTCATCGGGAACGGTCAGCACTCCATCATCTTTATCATCGTAAGCACCATCGCTTAGTCTGGGCGCACATCCCCACGGATTACGCATTGCACACAATGCTCCTTCTACGGCAGAGTGCATAAACGTATAGGCATGTGCCGTAACGGTCTTGTACTCACCGATGGGAAGATCGTTTTCATGGAAACCGCCGACAACCAATTTTCCTTCTCTCAAACAGGTTCTTACGGCACGGGCCAGCTCATCGTTTGTCAACTTCCCGGGAGCAAATGCGAAACTGCTGCCGTTTCCTGTGAACAAAGGAGCTACGTGTTCCGTGGCAATACCGCCCACATGTGTACGTGTCTGATAGATACAATCGTACTTCATAATGGCTTTTTCAAGCACGGAAGCCCATGTAATTGCATTATTCTTTCCCGTACATCCATACGGATTTCCATTTCCATCTACCATAAATTGGGAAGAAACCGTCACATATACAGGCTCTCCTTTCGGATCATACATCGATACGGTATAGGTATAGTCGCCGTTGTCTTTAATAATCGCCTTGACAAATTCCGGATAGATATAGGCCATCGAACCGAAAACCGCCAACATACAGCAGTCTCCAATGCTATGCTGATTAACATCAGCCGGGAGAGGTTCGCCAAAAGGATACAACGTTACAGTCTTATATTCATAGCGGAAACCATTTTCCGCTATTTGTTCCGTAGAAAATCCCGTGCGCTCGAGAGGAGGATCATTCGCCGGATCGGCCAGCCACTCGATATCTTCCTCTGTAGCCACGCGCGCATTTTCATAACCCGTTCCCATCGGAGTTTTGTCCGAATCGGAAAATCCATCGGCTTTCACCATCAAATCATCGATATTATCCAACGTCGGAGTACCACCTTCCATGCACCATTCTGCAATATAAGTGGAGGCCGCCCCGTTATTGTCCTCAATGGTCAGTTTATAATATTTATATCCTACCTCGTTTTCAAACTCATATCCTTTCGTTTCCATGCGGCCGGAGAAGGTCTGATTCGTCTGCTTATCGAGCACAGTCCACGACTTATTATCTGTCGATCCCGATAAAGTCCACGATTTCGGATCGTATTCCGCCCCTTTATCCGAAGAAGTCAACGAATAATAATGCATAGCAAGCGTCTTACTTCCGTTCCAAGTTACATAAAAGCTGCTATGCCCGGTAGCATACAACGTAGACGGATCATTATCTACAAGCTTGCCTATCTCCATACCACCCGGAGCATCTGTGTACTGAGCTATAATCATTCCGGCAGAAGGCATGTTTTCATTGCTTGCACTTATCTGCGCAAAAGGAGAAGAAGTACCCGACGTTCCCGCAGGATTACCGCCATTTCCGCCATCTCCCTCGCCTTCATCATCGGAACAACCGACCATCAGGAAAGAAGAACAAAACAACAAAAAGAAAAAATTTCTCAGGCAACTTTTCATAGAAATGCCGCCATAAGGCGTCCACGACCTCAAAAAACGAAATTTCTGTGCATCCATTTACTAAATATTTTTAGGGTTACAAATACAAGTCTCACCTGTAGTTCTTGCAAAGAAGGAAATACATTGGCCACAAATAAAAGTAAATTTAAATAAAAGGCCAAATCTTTTTCTCACATTTTTCTAAACATTTATAAAAAAGATTCCCGTCCGATTTTACACCGAACGGGAATCTTTAACTTTTATGTCAAGTATTTTTTATGCTTCTTCTGCAACAACTTCAAAAGGAATCTCCACAGATACTTCTTTATGAAGTTTTACAACAGCTACATAATTGCCAACTTCTTTTATACCTCCCTTGACAATTATCATTTTGCGGTCGATGTTATGACCCAATTTTGCCAATTCATCAGCAATTTGAATATTTGTCACCGCACCATAGATAGTGCCCGTTGCGCTGGCTTTCGTAACAATTTTCAGAGAAACATCCTTTAAAGATTCTGCAACAGCTTCAGCATCCTTCTTAATCTTTTCCAATTTATGGGCGCGCTGTCTCAAATCTTCCGCCAACATTTTCTTTGCTGCCGGCGAAGCAATGACAGCTTTACCTGTCGGAATAAGGTAGTTACGACCATAACCTGACTTTACGGTTACAATATCATCTTTGTAGCCCAAGTTAACTACGTCTTCTTTTAAAATAATTTCCATGCTCTTACTCCTCCTTTGTTTTATTTCATCATATCGGTAACATAAGGCAATAATGCCAAATGACGCGCTCTTTTAACAGCTTGCGCTACACGACGTTGATACTTCAACGAAGTACCTGTAATACGTCTCGGAAGGATCTTGCCCTGTTCGTTTAAGAATTTCTTCAAGAATTCGGGATCCTTATAATCGATATACTTGATTCCGTTTTTCTTAAAACGGCAATATTTTTTCTTTTTTACGTCGACTGAGGGCGGAGTTAAATATCTGATTTCTGATTGTTGCTGTGCCATAATTAATTTTCCTCCTTTTTAGTTGATTTTAAACTTCTTCTCTTTGCCGCATATTCGATAGCGTATTTATCCAATCTGAACGTCAAGAAACGGATAACACGTTCGTCACGACGGAAATTAACTTCGAGTTTTTCGATCACAGACGGTGCAGCCTTAAACTCAATCAGCTGGTAAAAACCGGTAGATTTCTTCTGAATGGGATAAGCCAATTTCTTCAATCCCCAGTTTTCTTCATTAATGATCTCCGCTCCTTCCCCTGTGAGGATAGCTTTAAATTTCTCTACCGCTTCCTTCATCTGAACGTCAGACAAAACGGGAGTCAAAATGAAAACGGTTTCGTATTGATTCATACTTGTTTGTTAATTAAAGAATTAATATTGTTTTTTTATGCGGGGCAAAGGTACGACTTTTTCTTTAATCTACAAACATTTAAGCAAGTATTTTGTTTAAACGGTTCATTCTCTTTTGGAGAAGCTCCCGTTCTTTCCTCTCACACATCAGCTCATTTTCTGTAAAATGCCGCCACTTTTTCACAAGAATATCCAAACGGATAAGCCAAAGCATATCCGCATTTCTAACACCGCCCCACATTCTGCCGGATACTTTACCACCGGAAGATTATGCTGCAACGGTATTCCTTAAAGTATTCCGCTACCATTCAGCGAGAAAATTATTTAAACAGCAGCCTCATTTTTCCCTTTAAATAATTTCACCGATACAAGATTTATGCTTTAATTTGTAAGCATAAAACGATTCAACCATAAAATAAAAACATACATGAAAAGCCTATTAAAGAACTTGGGAGTATTGTTGGTTGTCATCGGTGCCCTAATATTAATCGTCAGTTTTGCTACGGGTTATGTCAATAACAATGCATTACTGGGGAGCTCATTAGCCTTGATTGTCATCGGACTGATTGCTTACATACTCATCAACAAACGCATCACCGACTGAATCTAATGAAATTTCTTCCAATAAAAAAGCCTGAATTCAAATATTCAGGCTTTTTTATTTATTTTCGTTTTAATCCCTCTCCGGTGTAATAAGCTTATATCCTTTTCCATGAATATTGATAATTTCTACCGAATCGTCGTCTTTCAAATGCTTACGCAACTTGGTGATGTAAACATCCATACTGCGTGCATTAAAATAGTTATCGTCTATCCAGATTGTTTTCAAGGCGAAATCACGCTGCAATATTTCGTTTGCATGTGCGCACAAAAGCCCTAACAATTCCGATTCTTTCGTAGTCAATTTTGTATGCTTATCCCCGATTGAAAGAATTTGCTTCTGTGTATCAAACGTAAAACGTCCGATTTTGTACATATTGCTCTCTTTACTGCGTTTACCGCGTACCCGCCGTAAGATAGCTTCGATACGGAATGTCAGTTCCTCCATGCTGAACGGCTTGGTAATATAATCGTCTGCACCGATCTTAAAACCTTCAAGAATATCTTCTTTCAACGTTTTCGCCGTCAGAAAAATAATGGGAATTTCAGCATTAGCCTGACGAATTTCCTGTGCAAGGGTGAATCCATCTTTCTTAGGCATCATTACATCTAAAACACACAAATCGTATTTATTTTTCAAAAAAGCCTTATATCCGGCTTCTCCATCCGGACAAAGTTCGGCAGAATAGCCTTTCGCCTGCAAGTACTCTCTCAAAAGCATGCCAAGATTCTCGTCATCTTCGCACAACAAAATTTGCAATTTCTCATCCATATCACTCGTCTTTAAATAAAGGTAATACAATAATAAACTTAGTTCCGACGTTTAATTCACTCTCGGCACGGATAGTTCCTTTATGGTCGGTTATTATCTTTTTCACATAAGCCAGTCCCAAACCGAATCCTTTAACGTCATGTAAATTTCCCGTATGGACACGATAGAACTTCTCGAATATCTTCTTCAAGTCTTCTTTCTTTATTCCTATTCCGTTATCTTCTATAGAAATGTGCAACTTTCCGCCCTCGTTCCACGTACGCACTTTCAAGTGAATGTCGGTTTCGGGCTTTTTATATTTCATGGCATTGTCGAGCAAATTGAAGATTACATTCGTAAAATGCATCTCATCGACGTAAACAAACGGATCTTTTGCGCCCAGATCCACATCCAAAGTTCCATGACTATTTTCCACTTTCAGGCGGAAAGTATTCGTAACGCCATGAATCAATTCGTTGGCGTCCACCTCCTTTTTCTTTAACGTCGTGTTCTGCCGTTCGAACATTGACATCTGCAGCACCTTTTCCACCTGAAAACGTAACCGTTTTGTCTCGTCGTTTATCACACCCGATATGTGTTTAAACATGGCAGGCGACTTACCTATTGCCGGATCACTCAGCATCTGTGCTGCAAGAGATATCGTTGATATAGGAGTTTTAAACTCATGCGTCATGTTATTGATGAAATCGTTCTTTATCTCTGTTAGCTTCTTTTGGCGGAATATAATATAAATCGTAAAGATAAATGTCACCAACAATACCAACGTAAATATAATGGAAGGTATCATAAAACGCACGGAACTGAAAATATAGCTGTTGATCGTCGGGAAAAAGACATTGACGAATCCCATCTTTGCCGGAGGATCTTTCTCGAAAAGTAGCCGGGTATAGACTTTTTCTCCGTCGTAAACATAATCGGAACAACGGTATATTTCCGTATTGTTACGATCGGTTACAGAAAAATGATAAGGAATGTCAATTCCATTGTTCCGCAACTCCGTTTTCAGGAAATGGTTCAACTGATTAAAGTTTACCCGTTCTTTCAACGGTTTGTCGCTGGCCGTATACAACATATTATACACTACTTCGTCGAGCAAAGCCCGCTGATAAATGTAATGTTCCTTCCATTCTTCCGACAAGGCCTTGGAAGTCTGGGTAATATCCTTCCCTCTACGGATAATTACCTTCGGCACGCTGGCCGGACGATTGGCAATTGTTTTTAACTCGAACGAGGAAAATTGTGAAGTTCCATTCGCTCCGCTCACGGTAGAAAGGCTATGCGTTACCACACTTTCCACGTTCAACTGCGTTTGTCCCTTGTTTTGTATTGATTGAGAAAGCTGGGCAGCCCGTTCGGCCTTCTTGATGTCTTTCTCTAAATACTTCTTTGTTTCCTGCAATTCCATGTTATGAACTACCTGCGCAAGACTACGTTCTACATTTTCCTCAAACTGTCCTTTGCGCATCTTGACCATTTCTTCTATATAACTGACCTGCAAATAAAGCAGACTCAGGAAAGAAAGAGCCATAACCAAGCCTAATATCCAAATAGTAGATTTTTTCATATAGGCAAAATTAATTGCAGCTTACTTACAAAATTCACTGCTTAACATGTTTTAAACCCGGATTCTTTAATATTAACATTAAAGCGTTCCAGTTCCTTCCCCGCCGATATCTGACAAACGCATCTCGTTCGTCATTGTGCGAATTTAAATATAATTTTAATTAAAGGCAAAAAAATTATCATGACTTTCCCGAAAAACAATAAAAAAAGAGCCGTGCTTTTCATAAAAAGCACGGCTCTTTTTTACTAAAATATCTTGCTGTTTATTCTCAAGCTTCAGCCTGTTCCTGTTCTTCGAATTCCTTTATCAGTTTATTCTGTACGTCTGTAGGAACCAACTCATAGCTTGCAAATTTCATAATAAACGAAGCTCTTCCTCCGGTTAACGAGCTCAGCGAAGTAGAATAATTCGACATTTCTTTCAAAGGTACCTTTGCCGCGAGTTTTTCATAACCTTTCTCGCTGCTCATGCCCATGATCATTCCTCTACGGCCCTGCATATCGCTCATCACATCGCCCAGCTTATCACTCGGAACAAATACTTCCACGTCGTAAATGGGCTCCAGGATTTTCGGACCGGCGTTCTTAAATGCTTCACTGAAGGCATTTCTTCCTGCCAGCATAAAGGAAATTTCGTTGGAATCCACCGGGTGCATTTTTCCGTCGTACACGATAACCCGCACATCGCGTGCATACGAACCGGTCAAAGGACCTTGTTCCATTCTGCTCATAATGCCTTTCAGAATAGCGGGCATGAAGCGGGTATCGATAGCTCCTCCCACGACACTGTTCACAAAGACGAGTTTTCCGCCCCATTCTAAGTCGATCGTTTCCGAACTTTTCACGTTTATCTTAAACTCTTGCCCGTTAAATTTATAAACTTCCGGCTCAGGCATTCCGTCATAATAAGGTTCAACAATCAGATGCACCTCGCCAAACTGACCGGCACCTCCCGATTGTTTCTTATGACGATAGTCGGCTCTTGCAGCTTTTGTTATCGTCTCCCGATAAGGAATCTTCGGCTCTTCAAATATGATTGGCAGTTTTTCATTGTTTTCCAAGCGCCACTTCAACGTACGCAAATGGAATTCTCCCTGACCATGAACAAGAATCTGTCGCAATTCTTTCGACTGCTCTACCACCCAAGTCGGATCTTCTTCACGCATTCTGTTGAGAATGGCCATCATCTTTTCCGTGTCGGCTTCATTCACCGGCCGAATGGCTCTTGTATATTTGGAGTTGGGATATTTAATAAAGTTGAAACGGTTTTCACAATCTTTTCCGTTCAATGTGTTTCCCGTCTTTACATCTTTCAACTTCACCGTGCAACCGATATCTCCGGCACGCAGTTCTTCTACCTTCTCTCTATTGGCACCCGCACAGACAAACAACTGCGCCATGCGTTCTTTCGAGCCCCGATCTGCATTCGAAAGATCATCGCCTTCATGTACCACACCGCTCATCACTTTGAAATACTGCACGTCGCCTATATGCGGTTCAATAGCCGTTTTGAAGAAATAGAGCGATACGGGACCATTCGGATCCGGCGTTACAGGCACACCACGCGTGTTATGAACGGGAGGCATTTCATCGACAAACGGGACGACATTTCCCAAAAATTCCATCAAACGCCGCACGCCCATATCCTTACCGGCGCAGACGCAGAACACGGGAAACATGCCTCTTGCAGCCAAACCCTTGCGGATTCCTTCACGCATCTCGTCTTCCGTGAGCGATTCCGACTCGAAGAATTTCTCCATCAGCGTCTCGTCATGCTCGGCAGCAGCCTCAACCAATGTCTTATGCCATGCCTGAGCTTTTTCCATTTCCGCCGCCGGAATATCTTCTATGACGGGAGCTCCTCCTTCGGGGCCCCAAGAATATTTTTTCATCAAAAGCACATCTATCAACGAATGAAAGTCGGGACCAGTGGAAAGAGGGTATTGTACCGGAACAACCTTCGAACCGTAATTTTCTTTCAACTGCTCGAGTATGTGATCGAAATCGCACTTTTCGCTGTCAAGCTGGTTAACCAGGAAGATAACCGGCTTGCCGAGTTTTTCCGTATAACGGAAATGATTCTGGGTCCCAACCTCGGGTCCGTACTGACCGTTCAGCAAAAGAATGGCAGTATCCGTAACGTTTAACGCCGTAATTGCCGCACCCACAAAATCATCACTCCCCGGGCAGTCGATAATATTCAGTTTTTTCCCGTTCCATTCCACGTGATAAACGGTGGAAAAGACCGAATAACCATACTCCTGCTCCACGGGGAAATAGTCACTCACTGTGTTTTTGGCAGTAATCCTGCCGCGACGTTTTATAACACCACTCTCATAGAGCAAAGCTTCTGTGAGGGTGGTTTTTCCCGATCCGTCATTACCAAGCAAGGCAATGTTCTTGATTTCATTCGTTTGATATACTTTCATGATATTTCAAAGATTTAGTTAATAAGCAAAGGATATGCGTTTCATATCTCAGAATTAATGAGGCGAAATATAAAAATTTATCTCTTAAAAATCAAATTACATAACCTGTTACAAAATTATGTTATACAGCATGTTTCAGAAAAGATTGCCGGCTTACCGAAAAAACAGGGCGGCATATTCACCCGAAAACAGCCTGGTTTTCGCAAAAACATCTCGCGGTATAACGAAAAATATCGCCACATTCTGGGCACTCCGACGGAGACTTTCCGCCCAAAGCTGTATCTTTGCAGGGAAATGTATCCCGACATGGCAGGAATTTACCTTCACATACCCTTTTGCAAACGGCGATGTATTTATTGCGACTTCTTCTCCACTACGCAAAACGAGAAGAAGAATGCTTATATATCTGCCCTTTGCCGGGAAATACGACTGAGAAAAGATTACCTGAATCACGAAAAGATTCAAACGGTTTACTTCGGCGGAGGAACGCCTTCGCAACTGGAATCCGGTGATTTCGAGCAGATATTTCAAACGCTGTACGCAAACTTTTCGATAAATGAAAACGCTGAAATTACCATAGAAGCGAATCCCGATGACCTGACGCCCGCCTACATTTCCATGCTTCGCGCCATGCCGTTCAACCGTTTGAGCATGGGTATTCAAACATTCAACGAAGAAAGGCTTCAACTTTTACAGCGCCGGCACACGGCACGACAGGCAACGGAGGCTTTCAAAAATTGCCGCAATGCCGGATTCGACAACATCAGTATCGACCTGATGTACGGGCTTCCGAGAGAAACAACGGAGGATTGGGCTTACGACCTGCAGCAAGCTCTGGCTCTACATCCCGAACATATTTCAGCCTATCACCTGATTTATGAAGAAAACACTGCGCTTTGGGAGCTGAAAAAGAAACACATCGTAGAGGAAGTTGACGAGGACCTGAGTCTGACATTCTTTTCCATGCTGATACATACGCTCAAATCGCAGGGATACCGCCATTATGAAATTTCCAATTTCTGCCTTCCGGGTTATCACTCGCGCCACAACTCCGGCTATTGGGACGGCACTCTTTACCTGGGATGCGGGGCTTCCGCTCATTCCTACAACGGCACGTCAAGGCAATGGAATGCCGCATCGCTGGACAAATACATTGCAGGCATGGAGCAAGGGAAGCCAGAATTTGAAACCGAAGAACTCAATCTTTTCACGCGATATAACGATTTCGTCATCACAACGCTCCGCACAGACCGGGGCATGTCTCTGGAAAAACTGAAAAACGAATTCGGAGAACCGCTATATTCGTACTGCCGGAGAATGGCAAAGCCCTACACAGACGAACAAAAGCTGGAGATAAACAACGGATTTCTCCGACTCACGGAAAGAGGAATTTTCGTTTCCGACGGGATCATGAGTGACTTGCTTTGGGTGGAAGATTGAGTAAAAGCACAAAAAAATTCCCGTACATGACACCGGTCACATACGGGAATTGTATAAATCTGATGCAGGAAACGTCTTACTGAACGTCGCCCATTGCTTTCATATATTCAGCCCAAAGGTCATCGATATTGTATTGTTCACCCATTACTTTCTTGATGGCGCCATCGAAAGACCAAGGAATTACTTCCAGAGCCGTGCGGTTAAATTTACGAAGGAAGTCGGGATCTTTTGCTTTTTCATTCTTCAACCAAACCAAGAAAAAGCCGCAATGACGATAACCGTCCATGTAGTTTCCACCTTTCGGGCGATCGTTCGGACCGAAATAACCGTTATCTACACGTACTGCATCGGCCATACCTTCAATAAACGCCCAGTTGGTTTTGTTAGTTCCATAAGAACCGATACCCTGCGGCTCGAGTTGAAATGCGTGAGTAAGCTCATGAAGCAGCACACCCGTCGTCTCGTAATGCAATTTCGTCGTGTCGTTGTTAACGAAAGACTTCTCAATATGTCTTGTACTATAGAAGATACTTACAAATCCATTGCCGCCTCCTTTTGCAGAGATGCCTTCGCTATCTTCCAAAGTATAGTGAATTTGGTTGCAATGAGGGATACTGTCTTCCGGAGAGAAGTAAAGCGTATTCAAAACGATGCGGGCTTTTTCCTCGATATAAGACTTCGGATCGGAAATAATAGCGTGATAAATCTTTGAACCTTCCGTCTCGGGTGCTTTATCTTCAAAGATAATTTCGCCTACATTATAAGTATTCCATGCCGGATTGATCGCTTTCGCTTCTGTTACCTCTGCTGCTTCAGCAGCCTCTTTTTTGTTTTGGTTTCCGGCACATGATGCCAACATTCCGCCTGCCAATGCCATAGTCAGCAAAGAAGCAAGCACACTAAAGTTTTTTTTCATCTTTGTGTTATTTTATTTGATTAGTTAATGAATAAGGTTTCGTCTCAATGTCTTGTCCGCGTTTCTTGTTTGGATTACTGTCCATAACGAATTCCAACACGCCGCCTTTCAGGATGTCTCCGTGAGTTATATACATCTTATCGTATGCCTTACCGTTTAATTTTACGGCTTTCACGTAACGGTTTTTGTCACTCACCTTCGGCGCTTTAATTTCAAAGACCTTTCCATTAGGCAAAGTCAACTTCATATACGGCACATAAGGCGCTCCGAGAACGTACTGATCCGTTCCGGGACATACCGGATAGAATCCCATTGCCGTAAACAAATACCACGCCGACATCTGTCCGCAATCGTCGTTTCCGCTCAATCCGTCGATATTGTTCCGATACATGCGGTTCATGATTTCACGCACCCAATACTGTGTTTTCCAAGGTTGTCCCGTCCATACATACAAATAAGGGATATGATGACTCGGCTCGTTGCCGTGAACATAACCGCCCAACAAGCATTCTTCCGTAATATCTTCGTTGTGTTCGTAATATTTCTCGGGGAGATGCATGTTAAACAACTCGTCCAAACGATCAATAAATTTCTGTTCTCCACCCATACATTGAATCAAACCGAAAACATCGTGGGGAACATGGAATGAAAAATTCAGAGAATTTCCTTCAATGAATCCTTCTCCACTGGTCTGAAGCGGATCAAATTCTTTCTTAAACGAGCCATCGGTATACTTGGGACGAACCAATCCGAGCTCGTAATCAAAGACATTCCTATAATTTAGCGCCCGTTGTTTAAACACATCGGCCACGTCTTTTCTCCCCAAATATTCGGCCACGCGATAAACCGTAAAGTCATCAAATGCATATTCCAACGTGGTCGAAGCAGCAGTTCCACACTTGTCGAAAGGCACATATCCCAGACGCATGTAGTCGGTCATGCCCTCCATCCACTTGGAAGTCCCTGTTGCTTCCATTGCTTTCAAGGCAGCATCGGCATTTACTGACGCGCCCTTCACCACAGCATCCCCCAATACAGGAGCTGCATGATAACCGGTCATACACCAACCTTCGTTGCCCATCAAGCTCCATATTGGCAACAAACTTAACGGACTCTGCTCCCAATGTTTCACCATCGACTGCACCATATCGGCATTCTGATCGCACTTCATCAGGTTAAGAAAAGGATGTTCTGCGCGATATGTGTCCCACAATGAAAAAATCGTATAATTGTTGAAGTCATTTGCCTGATGTATATTTTGGTCTGAGCCGCGATATTTTCCGTCTACATCCATATAAATGGACGGATTGATCAGGGTGTGATAATAAGAAGTATAGATCATAGCCAACTGATCGGGGGTTCCTTCAGCCTGAATGTTTTCCAGCTCTTTCTCCCACATTGCAGAAGCCTCGTTGCGAATATCCTCGAAACTCTTGTTCCCGGCCTCCGCCATCAGATTTTTTATGGCACCCTCTGTGCTTACTCCCGACAACGCTACCTTCACAACAAGCTCTTTCGTCTCAGGCAAATCGAAGTCAAAGTAACCTACCAGCTTGCGGCCTGCCATATCAGGGAAGTTATGATTTAAATCGAATTTACGCCAAAAACCATTATACAATACCTTTTCTCTATCCTGATAGCCGTAATTTTTAATCGGCTCCGACAAAGAGATTGCAAAATACGTATAGTTGGTACGCGCCCAACCATTCGTTATTCGATAGCCCGTAATAAGACGTTCATTTTCTACGCGCAGGGTAGCCCATAAAGTTTTCCCGTCGTAATTGTAAATACCATGTATTAAATCTAACAAAATACGGCCGTCTTTCTCGGGAAAAGTGTACTTGTGTACGCCCACACGTTGGGTTGCTGTCAACTGAGCCTTGATATTATAGTCGTCCAACATCACTTCATAATATCCGGGAACCGCCTTCTCTGTCTCATGAGAATAGCGCGAACGATAACCTCCGTCGGGATTGTCTGCCGTACCGGGGTTCAACTTTAACTCGCCTGTTACCGGCATTATCAAAATATCGCCTAAGTCGGAATGTCCGGTTCCGCTGAGATGTGTGTGACTAAAACCCACTATTGTTTTGTCACGATACTGATATCCTGCACAATATTCGTAGACCTTCCCGACATAACGTCCGTCAATATTCTGAGGAATTGTATCGGTATCAGGACTTAACTGCACGATACCAAAAGGAACACATGCCCCGGGAAATGTATGTCCCATGCCGTTCGTTCCAATCATCGGGTTCACGTACGAAGAGACTTGTTGTTGTGCATTTACCGTAAGACAAGCAACTCCCAAAGCAATTGAAAGAAAGATTTTTTTCATACAATAACAACTTTTTCTGAAACGGCAAAAGCGTTTCAGAAAAAGAAACGCTTATACCTTTATTTATTAATTTATTATTTTGCCAATTGAGTAACGATTTTTATAATTTCTTCTCCCAGCATATCGGCCGCCTCTTGCGTCGGTCCTTCCGAATAAACCCGAATAATCGGTTCCGTATTGCTTTTCCTCAAATGAACCCACTGCGTGGGAAAATCAATTTTCACGCCATCAATATCGGTTATTTTCTCAGCTTTATACAGTTCCTTCACCTTCTCCAGTATCGCATCCACGTTTGTTTCTACCGTAAGCTCGATACGTTTTTTTGTCATGAAGTAATTCGGATAACCGGCACGCAACTCGCTTACCCTCTTTTTTTCGTGAACCAGATGACTCAGGAAAAGCGCGATTCCCACCAAAGCATCGCGTCCGTAATGCAATTCCGGGTAAATAACTCCGCCGTTTCCTTCGCCCCCTATCACCGCGTGTGTGCGTTTCATCATCTCCACAACATTTACTTCTCCTACAGCCGAAGCATTATATTCCATACCGTAACGGCGGGTTACATCTCTTAAAGCACGTGTGGAACTTAAATTCGAGACGGTGTTTCCGGGGGTATGTTTCAATATATAATCGGCAACCGTTACTAATGTGTACTCTTCACCGTACATGCTTCCATCCTCACATACAATTGCTAACCGATCAACATCGGGATCGACGACAAAAGCCACATCGTCTTTTCCCTCCGCCATAAAGCGCATTATGCCACTAAGATTACTTTCCAACGGTTCAGGATTATGCTGGAAATCGCCGGTCGGCTCGCAATAAAGTTTATCAATATGCCGAACTCCCAACTGCTCCAACAGGAGAGGCAAAATGATTCCTCCCACCGAATTAACACAATCGATGGCAACATGCAAGTCGGCCTTACGGATAGCCTCCACATCCACCAGCGGCAAAGCCAATACACGATCGATGTGTTTTTGTCCAAAGGACTCGTCTTCCGAATATTTTCCCAAGTGATTTATGTCGGCAAAAGCAAATGTTTCTGCCTCGGCAATGCGAAGTAATTCTTCTCCGTCTTCTGCATTCAGAAATTCGCCTTGTTCATTCAGCAATTTCAATGCGTTCCACTGCTTCGGATTATGGCTTGCTGTAAGAATAATGCCGCCGTCGGCTTCCGAAATGATTACGGCCATTTCTGTGGTAGGCGTAGAGGCTAAGCCGATATTTACGACGTCAAATCCCATGCCCATTAGCGTGCCGCAAACGATATTTTTCACCATTTCGCCCGAAACACGTGCATCGCGTCCGACTATGATCTTATTTTTCAGACCTGAACTTCGGCGACGTACCCACACTGCATAAGCAGCCGTAAACTTAACAATGTCCACCGGTGTCAGTCCTTCCCCCGGTCTTCCTCCTATCGTGCCCCGAATGCCTGAAATAGATTTTATCAGAGTCATAAAAGAATATTTTAACGCATATTGTAAGTTAACTCGTAAAAGCATGGATAAACATAGCGCGAAGCGTTGGCTGTTCCCTGATCATGAGGGACAATCAACTTCACCCTTGCCACATCCGCCGACGACTGTGTGCGAGACGGCCGCAAGTATTGCAGCGGAACAAGCCATCCGGCCGGAACAGCCGTGCTTTGATATGAATTATACATCAGGGAATATTCATAACGACCAAAGGTTGCCGAATAAGCTCCTTCACTAATTGTCACCATAAGTTCTTCCGGGTTTGTCTGCAAAGACGGATAACCGTTCATCCGCATATTGCCCACAAGGGTATCTCCCAAATGGAACATTTCGGAACGTTCCTGCAGAGCTATTTCCATAAAGCGCGTAAGAATGGTATAATGGCCGTCGCCAAGTACCTCTTTTCCCTTGCCTATTTGGTCGATATGCATGTAAATGCCACTTTCATCCAACAAGACATATTCATTATCTTCCGTAATGGAATCTTGTTCAAATTCACTTTGAGAAATCACACTTATATTGTTCTGACTAATGTAAGCATTAATTGCATCTTCTTCCTCTTCGCGCATTTCTGCATAAGTTTTGCTGTCATCGCAACTCTGCAGACCGCATATCACAGCCACAACAACGAGTAAATAATAATTTATAGTTTTCATCCTTTCATGATTTTCCGAGGCAAAAGTAATAAAACATCCGATTATGCTACATTATTTTCACGTATATTATAACTAATTTTTCAATAACAAATCTTCATATTTTACCAAAGCCATTTTAAATTTCTCCACAGCTTCCTCCATCGTCCCGTAGAACTCTCCGCCGGAAGCATTCAAATGTCCTCCTCCATTAAAGTATTCGGTCGCAATCTTATTGCAGGGGAATTTTCCGACAGAACGCAGCGATACTTTTATCATATGCTTTTCCGCATCCTCACGGAAGAAGACAGAAAAACAAATGCCCTTCATCTGTAAAGGCATATTTACGAATCCTTCCGTATCTCCCTTTACGTATTGAAATTTTTTCTGCTCGGCATCTGTCAAGGAGATCAGCGCAGAGCGGAACTGAGGATACACTATCATCTTTTCATAAAGCACATATCCCATCAAGCGCAAGCGCCCCTCCGAATAAGTATTAAATACTTTTCTATATATTTCATCCTTATCAATTCCCTTGGACAACAGCTCGCCTATGATGAAATAAATCTCCCGGTTATTGGAATTATAGGTAAATCCTCCCGTATCCGTCATCATCCCCGTATAAATACATTCCGCTGTTTCACGGGAAATATCCTCAAAACATCCCAAACAGCATATCAGCCTGAACACCAATTCCGACGTTGAAGATATCTCAGGATGGGATATTGTCACTCGGCAGAACGGCTCCGGATCAAGATGATGATCTATCATTACTTTGCGTCCCGCCGATTCTTTTACTACATTGCCCATCGCATCTATGCGGGAAAGGGCGTTAAAATCGAGACAAAAGATGACGTCGGCTGAAAAAATCAGCTCATCGGCAAACTCGGAATACTTGTCGTACCGGATCACATCCTTCGATCCGGGCATCCAACGAAGGAAATCGGGGAAAGCATTCGGCACAATGACATATACATTTTTCCCCAATCCTGACAGAAAATGTTTTAAGCCCAACGACGAGCCCAAGGCATCCCCATCGGGAGAAACATGGCTCACTATTACTATTTTATCTGCACGCTCTATATATTTTTCTACCTTATCAATATCGGCCTGCCGTATAATTTTCGACAACATAATTCCAGTTTTTTTGAAAAGCAAATTTACAAATTATTTTTTATTCACAAGGGCACAACATAAGTTCCGTTTTCCGGCATTTCAATGCAGGAAATGTTTCGTTCTTCACACTGAAGTTTCAATTTTGATTTATAGGCTTCACTTAAAGATGTATCAAGCACTATCTGCTTTATACGAAACATTGTTTCAAGCATCGCAACACTTCCTTTAAATCCACGCGTAACGTACACATAATCTAAAGACAACGGTCTGTCTGCCCGTTTATCGCACCAGCGGTCATCATTCATCACGCCGATATACAAATCTTTCACCTTCATTATCCCCGTATCCGAAGTCTGCTCTACAATAACTTTACCGGAAGATGTGTAGACCGACGAAGAGGAAAAATACAATCGGCACTGCGACGAGAAAGCCGCCTCACGGACAATATCGGCCAACAACACATTAAACACCAGCAAAAGACATATCAGTTTCCCGGACGAGCGGCGCGTAACATACCCATAAGCCAGCAGTATCACAGCCAAAGCCGCCGCAGCTTGAAAGAATGAAAAGTAAACCGAAGTCAGACTGGAGCCGGACAAATGTCTTACCCACTTCATCATTTCATTCATCAATTCAGCAGACAGGGCGGGAATCTTCACAAAAAAAGCGACAACCGATGCCGGCATTCCGAGGAAACTCATACACAAAGCGACCAAAGTTCCTCCTAAAATACATACGGACAACGGGCTGACAACAAGATTGGCCAGCAGGAAATAAGTGGGGAACGTGCCGAAATAATAAAGGATAAAAGGGAATGTGCCCAACTGTGCCGAGAAAGACAAGGCCATTGCCGAATAAAAGTAACGGCATACAACATTGCGAATCGGGAAAAGGCTGTTCAGCAACGGAAGAAACAAGACGATAGAAGCCACAGCCACAAACGACAATTGAAAACTTACATCGAATAAAAGCATGGGACTGAAAAGCAACATCAGAAAAGCGGCCAGCGTTAATGCATAAAAAACGGGGAAGCGATTGTCTAAAAACAGCGAGGCGATTACATAAAAAGAAAACATTATTACCGCACGAACAACGGAAGGAGTCAGACCGGTCATCAGCGCAAATCCCCAAAGCAGTGCCATTACACAAAAAGTTGCAATGTATTTCCCTCCCTTAAACAAGCGCAAAGGGAAGAGCAGCCACATCAGTACGACAGACAAAATGCCGATATGAAGTCCCGACAACGCCAGGACATGACTCGTACCGGCTGCATTATAATTGGTCTTAAGTTCGTCGGTCAATTCCGTTTTATCTCCGACAGTCAATGCAGACATCACGGCCAACACATCTCCTTTCAAGCCCCATTCGGCATACATATCCACAATTTTCTCACGCAAGGCAAGGGCATGCTGGCGAAAGGTGAGGCGGTTTTCCCCGGGAAGCCGAATCCATTTTCCGCTAAAAGCCAGCGCTGTCCCGCTTATTCCCTGTCGTTCTATATATTTCCCGTAATTAAATCCGGGGAAAGAATAAGACGATGCCGACGGTTTTACCCGCCCCACAAAACAAATACTGTCACCACACGTCAAAGGCGCCCGCAATGAATCGGCCATCCAATATAAATAAATATCTCTATGCACTGGCCTCCATTCTTCCGTTTCCGCACTCTTTACCGAACAAACCGCCACAAGAGAGCGCTGGGTTTTCGCCCTCTTCAAAGGGAAATCCTTCACCACGCCTATATAACAACGTTCTTCTTGCGGCCAATCATACCGTACCCTGTCGCGGTTTATCAAGAACAATGCACAACCCAACAAGGCAAAACTGAGACATGAAACGAGGCCGAATAGCATCCGGGAGCGGTATTTCTGCACAAAATACAGGCAAAACATACCTACTACACAGGCGCCCAACGCATAAAAGCAGTAGGGTAATAGAGTGGAATCGGGCAGGAATCTGTCTGAAAAAAAAATTCCGACTGCCAAAGAGATCGTCAGCCGGAACAAAGGATACGATGTAAAACCATGTAAAAAGCTCACAAGGTTATCTTAAATTTTTCAGTTGTCTTATCATATCTATCATATCGGGGGCATGAAAAACTGCGTTTCCTGCAACGAGCACATCCGCCCCTTCCCCAGCAAGCATTGCGCCCGTTTCCAGATTTACCCCGCCATCCACTTCTATCAGTGCGCGGGAACCGGTACGAAGAATCAGTTCTTTCAACTCACGCACCTTATTCAATGTGTGAGGGATGAACTTCTGTCCGCCAAAACCCGGGTTTACACTCATCAGCAGAACCAGGTCCACATCGGAAATTATATCGGTCAACAGAGAGACGGGCGTAGCCGGATTGAGCGTAACGCCGGCTTTCATTCCCGATTCTTTTACTTGTTGTATCACACGATGCAGGTGCGGACAAGCCTCATAATGCACGTTCATCATCATTGCGCCTAAGTCTTTTACTTCACGAATGAATTTCTCCGGCTGAACGATCATCAGATGTACATCCAAAGGCTTCGTCGAAAGTTCCGAAACATACTTTAATACGGGGAAACCAAAAGAGATGTTCGGCACAAACACGCCGTCCATAATGTCAATATGTAACCAGTCGGCCTCACTTTGATTTACACGTTCCAAGTCGGATTTCAGGTCTCCAAAGTTAGCAGACAGCAATGAAGGAGAGATTATTAGCTTACTCATTTTCCTGTTTTTCCTTATATTTTTAAGACAAAGATAGTATATTTGTCTCAATTCATCTCATCTGCCAAGCATAAATCGCAGGCCAAGTTGCAGATTAAATTGAAAAGGATGTTCTTTCCGAATGGTTTCCACGTCGCTATTGTCATTGAAATAGTAAGCCATTCCCGGCTCTACATAAACTCCAAGAGCGCGAACAATGTCGACCTGCGCGCCGACGGAAGCCAGCAAAGACCATTGTAATTCCGGGACATCCAACGATGTATGCTCTACTTCATAACCGAAATTTCCATCTGCATATACGACTTCCTGCTTAGCCGATACGCATTTTTCCACCATGCCTCCGGCGGAAGCATAAATGCGAAAGGCACGATTCTTCCAAATATTCCGATGTACTTTTAAAGGAATGCCTACGTAATGTAACTTTTGTTCTTCTTCAATATAGGCTTCCCCCCCGGCATGCAGATCGGAAGACAACAGCGTATAGTTCAAACCTGTTTCAAAAGCCCAATGCTCATTCAGGTTCCATTTCAATGAAGCTCCCACCGTTACAGGCATTTTATGGTGAATTTCCGTAGAAACATCATTGCCGCTATTATTCAGCAATACCCGTCTGAACGCCGATTCATTGGCAGTGGTCATGGTTCCTGCCGAAGCGTCCGTAACATGGATTGCCCTTGAATCCAAGCGGGCTATCCCGCCCAAGGTGTTGGCCGAGCCGTAAAATGTATTACCCGAAGTAAGTCCGAGTTCCCACTTATGCCCTTCTCCACCTTGTTTCTTCGTATAATGCCACTCGTTTTGCTGTGCAGACCGGTCGGCAGAATGCAAACGTTTTGTCTTTCTTTCCGCAAATCGTTCTTCGCTCTCTGTACGTTTCACTGCTTGTTCTTCGGATTGTACTTCTTCAATTTCCGGTTCCTGTTTTGCCAAGATTTCCGGCTGTAACAGAGACAACGACGCGACCCGTACAGTTCTACTGTCTGCTTTATGAGCAAACATCGTCTTCTTTTCTTCCGGCAATGAGGTTTCTGCCAGCAAATCATCTGCACCTTTTGACGAAAGGACGGCCGGCTCTTCACCGAATTGCCCCGAAGAATCGCTCACGGCAACCTGCGGTAATCGGGAAAGGTCTTTTTCGGACGTAACAAACAAAAGCCCGATTGTCAGCGAAGATACCGCAAGAATTGCCACTGCAGCCGCAACAGCCCAACGCCGCCACAGCGGCATCACCTTCGGTCGCTCCAATTCTTGCTCCAAGCGTTCCCATAATCCGTCAGGAAGCGACTCGGAACAGTCGGCCATCCGCCTGCGAATATGTTTTATCCATTCTTCTTCGTTTTTCATTATGATGCGTTCTTTCTGTATTCTTTTATTTTTTTCATCAGCAAAACTCTGGCACGATAAAACTGGGAAGACGAAGTGTGTTCCGTTATTCCCAGCAGAGAAGCGATCTCTTTATGGCTTTTTCCTTCAAAAACATAGAGATTAAAAACTGTTCGATACCCGTCGGGCAACTCACTTATCAGCTTCATCAACTCAGCCTGCGGTATATCATCCACTCCTTCGTCGGCATCGTCCATCACATCTGCCACCTCCTCCACCGGGATTTCCTGCCGGCTTTTCACATTTCGCCTCCTTAAATACCCGAGAGCTTCGTTGACCATCACTTTCGACAACCACGCCTTTAGCGAACCTTGTCCCTGATATGAAAACTGACCAATGGTTTGAAATATGCGCAAAAAGCCGTCATGCAAAATATCTTCTGCCGTTTCTTTATCGCCGGAATAACGGAGACATATGGCCATTAACTGCCCACCATAACGCTCATAAAGCAATCGCCTGGCATCTTTGTCTGCCCGTTTGCATTGCAACGCCAACTCTTCATCCGTCATATCCGCTCTTCTGTCCGCTTTTTGTTTATGAAATGAAAACGGAACAAATATACTGCATCGAACAAAAAACAATTTCATGTTAATACTCTTTAACCGAAAAAGATGCAGTAACGCCCCGTTCCCTTCATTTAAAAGACGAAATAATTTATGAAGAATATGACGGCCTTTTCCTTAAAACAGCTGCGGCTTTTGGCAGGTTTACTGCTTTTTTGCACTGCACAGACTGCATGCGACAACGAAAACGATCCCGTAACTTTCTATTCTACCCTCGGTACTGTGGAAGAAAGCGACGGAAGAACAATCATCGTTTCCGATTCATACGGAACATTATTACCCGAAAATGTCGATTACCTGACGGCGAAAGATGCTGACTCCATAGGGCAACGCGTCTTGGTCGGCGTGCAATTTCCGGGAGAAATTCCTCCGGAAAATACCACAAAAGAAACCGAAGTACAAATTGTAGAACTTTATAAAGTGCTGACAAAAGCCGCAGACGATTTAAGAGGCAAGCCGGAAGATGCCGACACATTCGGGCACGATCCCATAAAAATAGTTTCGCACAGTATCGAAAACGGGCATTTGACCATCGAATTTATCGTATGGGGATATGATGAATCTATCCGTCATCGCATTAGTCTGGTGCAGACAGACGAGGAAAACTCCGCCAACAATGGTTATATTTCACTGGAGCTTCGTCATGACAGTAACGGAGATTTGTCGCGTGTCCCGCTCTCCGGCATCGTATCTTTTCCACTGAAAAGCATCGGAGGATTTGAATCTACGGAGTGCAAGGGGCTGGCTATTTCATACAACGATGCGGGAATACAACAAACAACAATCCGGATAGACAAAGAAAACAACGGGAGCAAACGGATTACGACGACGGACAATAGCCATAAAGAAATGTACTTTTGATCTTTCATAACAGAAGAATTTCCGGACATTTAAAGGACAAAACATCCCTTACATGCCGGAAATTTTCATATTCTCTCAATAGCTTCTGGCCCAAGATAAGCCACTTATTTCACAAAAGATCCCTCCGCATGGCGGTATCCCTGAAGAAAATCTTTCACATTCATCCGCTTTTTTCCTGCCAATTGCAGAGACAACACATTTAAGAATCCGTCGGAAGAAGCAATCCGCAAATAGTTCTTTCCGTCGGTTTCCACCGTTCCCGGCACCAGGTCGTGAGCGGCAAATATTTTTTCCGTCTCGAAAATCTTCAGCATAACGGCATTCTTTTCATCCGAATAAAGCTCCGTCCATGCAGCCGGATAAGGAGAAAGTCCGCGAATGAAATCGTAAATAGCCTTAACTCCTGCCGACCAATCAATACGACAAGTTTCTTTAAATATTTTCGGAGCGGGACGAAGTTCACCCTCCACCGGCAAATTTCCCTGCGGAACCGTAGTCACATTGCCGGAAAGAATTGCATCCACCGTCTTCAAGACCAAATCGCCTCCTACCGTCATCAAGCGGTCGTACACCATTTCCACGTTATCGGTATCGGCAATCGGGACGCGGACCTGATCGATTATTTCGCCCGTATCGATCTCATGCTGCAGGAAAAATGTAGTAACTCCCGTCTCCTTTTCTCCATTTATTACCGCCCAATTAATCGGCGCAGCCCCGCGATACTGGGGCAACAATGAGGCATGCAGATTAAACGTTCCCAAGGGAGGCATGCTCCAAACGACTTCCGGAAGCATGCGAAACGCCACCACAATCTGCAAATCCGCCTTCAAGGCACGCAATTCTTCCAGAAATTTTTCATCTTTCAAGCGTTCGGGCTGTAAAACTTTCAGCCCCTTCGACACAGCATATTCCTTTACGGGACTTGGTTGAAGCACGCTTCCGTGACGGCCCATCGGCTTATCAGGCATCGTAATAACGCCAACTATTTGGTATCCTCCCTCGACCAATCTGCGCAAACTCTCCACGGCAAACTCGGGAGTCCCCATATATACAATTCTCAAGTCTTCCTTTTTCATGCTCAAACTTTATTATTCAGCCGACAAATCAACCAATACTTGACGATAAGTATTCAGCATCTTCGACTTCGAAACAAACCCTATATATTTATTATCTTCATCAACTACCGGAAGATTCCATGCACCGGTCTCATCAAACTTTACCATTACTTTTTCCATCGAATCCGTTTTTATGATACGGGCCTTCGGGGTGTTCATGAAACGTTCCACGTAAAAACGATGATAAAGTTCTTGGCGGAACATAATATTCCTTATGTCATCTACGGCAACCACTCCCAACAAATGACCTTCTCCATCTACAACGGGGAACAAATTCCTGTTCGACTTTGATATGGTTTTTACCATCTCTCCCAAATCCATATCGGGACGAACTTTCAAAAAGTCGGTCTCCACTACGCTGTCAATATTCATTAAAGTAAGGACAGCCTTGTCTTTATGATGTGTAAGCAATTCCCCCTTTTTGGCCAAACGCATGGAATAAATACTATGAGGCTCGAATACAATGATGGTCAAATATGCCATTACGGACACAATCATAAGCGGAAGAAACAGTCCATAGCCGCCGGTAAGTTCCGCAATTAAAAACACTCCTGTGAGAGGTGCATGCATGACTCCCGACATCAATCCCGCCATTCCCATCAGAGCAAAATTCTTTTCGGGGATAAAAACATTCCCGATATGAAACTCATTACATACCATAGAAAACACAAATCCGGCGATACATCCCAAGAATAAGCTGGGCGCGAAAATACCACCGCATCCGCCTCCTCCATTCGTCGCACTGGAAGCAAATACCTTAAACAATATGATCAAAAGAAGATAAGGGACCAACAAACTACTGTTTCCATAGAAGAAAGAATTGTTCATTACCGTGTCCCATTCGGCATCCGACGTACCGTTCAGCAATAAACTTATCGTGTCGTAACCTTCTCCATAAAGGGGAGGGAACAAAAAGATCAAGGTGCTTAACATCGATCCTCCTATCAGAAACTTAACATACGGGTTACTGTATCGCCGGAAGATGTTCTCAATCCAGTTCATGGCTCGGGTAAAATACCATGCAATAAGGCCGCAAAAGATTCCCAAGGCGATGGCGTAAGGGATACGTTCCAGTTCAAAAGGATAATCAAGATGGAATTGAAACATTGCCTCCGTCCCGGTCAATATATAAGAAACCGAAGCTGCAGTAACGCTCGTAATGAGTAACGGGAGCAAATACGCCATCGTCAAATCGATCATCAATACCTCCAATGTAAACACAAGTCCGGCAATCGGCGCTTTAAAGATGCCCGACACTGCGCCGGCTGCTCCGCATCCTACCAATAACATAAGGGTTTTATGATCCATGCGAAACAGGCTCCCCAGATTAGAACCTATGGCCGAACCGGTCAAAACAATAGGAGCTTCGGCTCCGACCGAACCACCGCATCCGATTGTAATTGCCGATGCAAAAATGGAAGACCACATGTTATGCCGCTTAATGCGGCTTTGTTTACGTGAAATGGCGTACAAAATCTTCGTAACACCATGGCTGATATCATCACGAACGATCTTACGAATAAACAAACCTGTCAGGAAGATTCCCACAACCGGATAGACCAAATACAACCAGTTTGCTCCGGTCGAGTCGAAATTTTCGGTGAGGAATTCCTTGATATATTCCACCAGAAACTTCAAAACATAAGCAGCCAGTGCCGTGAATATACCCACCAAAAAACTTAATATCAGGACAAACTGCTTGTCGGTTATATGTCTTTCACGCCAAACGATGAAGCGCGTAAGCAATCCGCACTTATCTTCACTCGTATTCATTCACAATCTTTTTACTCCCTAATTATTTTAATTTCGCCGTTTTTCCCCAGCTTCAATATGCCGGAAGGCTTTGGATGCCCTGTTTCTTCGCGACGATAATCAACAACATAATCCACGGCCTGCTTGATTTCCTCGCTTATTTCACTGAAAACAGCAGGAGCAGGCTGCCCACTTATATTGGCCGATGTAGAAACGATGGCCTTACGAAAGCGAAAACACAACTGTTTGGAAAACGGTTCGCCAGTAACACGAATGCCCACGCTGCCGTCGTCCGCCAGTAAATTCGGTGCAAGATTCCGCGCTCCGTCGTAAATAATTGTCAACGGCTTCGTGGAAAGTTCTATCAAATCCCACGCCACTTCCGGAACATCCTCTACATAAAAATCTACTTTTACAGGAGAATCGACTAAGACCAACATCGCTTTGCTGTCCGCCCGATGTTTTATTTCATACACTTTCCGCACGGCTTCTTCATTCGTAGCGTCGCATCCAATGCCCCATACGGTATCGGTCGGATACAAAATTACGCCGCCCCGCTGCAACACTTCGCAGGCTTTTCTTATTTCATCAATCATCATTTCTCCCAAATTTTAGGATTCGGACAAAATTACAAATGTTTTATGAGTACACAAAAAAGTTTCATTAATTTTGCAAGGGAGGCAAGATTCAATGAACAAATTGCGTAAAATTATCCACATCGACATGGATGCCTTTTATGCTTCCGTAGAGCAACGTGACAATCCTTCCCTAAAAGGGAAACCAATTGCCGTGGGGCATGCGAACAAACGTGGGGTTGTTGCAGCCGCCAGCTACGAAGCGCGCAAATACGGAATACATTCCGCCATGTCATCGGTGAGGGCAAAAAAGCTATGTCCTGAGCTGATTTTCATCGAAGGGCACATGAATGTTTACAAAAAGGTCTCGGCACAGATTCACGAAATATTCCACGATTACACCGATTCAATAGAGCCTCTTTCGCTGGATGAAGCATTCCTTGATGTGACAGACAACAAAAAAAACATCAAATTAGCCGTCGATATAGCCAAAGAAATCAAGTCGCGCATCCGAAACGAACTGAACTTAATTGCCTCGGCCGGAGTCTCATACAACAAATTTCTTGCAAAAGTTGCTTCCGACTTCCGCAAGCCTGACGGACTTTGCACCATTCACCCCGACCAAGCCTCCCGATTCATCGCCTCCCTCCCCATCGAATCTTTCTGGGGAGTCGGGCCCATTACGGCAAAAAGAATGCATTCTTTGGGAATATACAACGGGGAAAGTTTACGAAAATGTTCGCGCGAAATGCTCATAAGACAGTTTGGAAAGTACGGAAACATCTACTACGACTTCGCAAGAGGCATCGACAACCGCCCCGTCGAAACGATGCATATCCGCAAATCCATCGGCTGCGAACATACCATGGAAAAAGACATTTCTCTCAAATCGTCTGTGATTATCGAGCTTTACCACGTGGCCTGCGAACTCGTAGAACGCCTGAAAAGAAAAAATTTCCAGGGACATACCCTTACAATAAAAGTAAAATTTCATGACTTTACGCAAATAACCCGCAGCATCAGTAGCAACAATCAGTTGAATACATTGAAGGATATTCTTCCATTGGCGAAACAATTATTAAAAGACATCGATTACAATCAGCACCCCATTCGCCTTTTAGGCTTATCCGTATCGAATCCGAAAGAAGAGATCATCGCAATCCCCGACTCAAAATGGGTACAGCTTAAACTAAACTTTCAGGACTGATTATAGATAATTTATGCTAATATTCTTTAAAAGAACAGTACCTTATTAAAATATTATTCGTAATTTTGTAGCTCAAATTGCGTTATAAGAAATGAGACAATTAAAGATTACCAAAAGTATCACGAATCGTGAGAGTGCTTCTTTAGACAAATATTTACAAGAGATCGGGAGGGAAGACCTGATAACCGTAGACGAAGAAGTAGAACTCGCACAACGTATCCGTAAAGGCGACCGCGCAGCTTTAGAGAAACTTACGCGCGCCAACTTACGTTTTGTCGTTTCTGTTGCCAAACAATACCAGAACCAAGGACTAAGTCTTCCCGACTTAATCAACGAAGGAAACCTGGGTTTAATTAAAGCCGCAGAGAAATTTGATGAAACCCGTGGATTCAAGTTCATCAGTTATGCCGTTTGGTGGATCCGTCAATCTATTCTTCAGGCGTTGGCCGAGCAATCAAGAATTGTACGTTTACCCTTAAACCAAGTAGGATCGCTGAATAAAATCAGCAAAGCTTTCTCGAAGTTTGAACAAGAGAACGAGCGTCGTCCTTCATCAGAAGAGCTGGCAGACGAGTTGGATATTCCCGTCGATAAGATCTCGGATACGCTAAAAGTTTCCGGAAGACACATATCAGTTGACGCACCTTTCGTAGAAGGAGAAGACAATAGTTTACTGGATGTTCTCGTAAACGACGACTCCCCCATGGCCGATCGTTCCCTTGTAAATGAATCTCTTTCGAAAGAAATCGACAGAGCGCTTTCCACCCTGACCGAAAGAGAAAAGGACATTATCCAAATGTTTTTCGGAATCAACACACAAGAGATGACATTGGAGGAAATAGGAGACAAGTTTGGTCTAACCCGAGAAAGAGTACGTCAGATCAAAGAAAAAGCGATAAGAAGATTAAGACAAAACTCTCGTAGTAAATTATTAAAGTCTTATTTGGGATAAAACAACGTCCTCTTTTTATAAAAACATAAAGACGATGCAGAAAGAAATTCACATTCTTTCTGCATCTTTTTTGTTTCAAAAACGATGTTTTTCTTTGTTAATTCGTGACGACTTCTTTCTTGTTTTCCCACAAATGTTTACTTTTGTCCCACCATATAATTATTTATTTAGCCATGCGACATATCAAGTTTGTCTGTTTACTCCTCGGAGTTATTTTCGTAATCCCGGCTCTCAGCAAAAAGCCGAAAAGCCAAAACGGTTTATATATTGCAGGGATGTCCGCATCGTTTACCGATTCTTTAATCTTCTTCACCGACGTCCAATATGTCGACAGCGCCACACTTTACAATAAATATTTATTATTCGGACGTGCACAATACAGCAACCAGCTGAAAGTTTTTCTGGAGCAAACCGGCAAAGGAACAGATCGTACTTGTTTTGTTTACTTCGACAAGAAGAAAAAAAACCTCCAGAAAAAAATGAATAAAATTCGGCAAAAATATCAGAAGAACAAGAACGTTGTAATAAACGACGTCGACTCTGCATTCAAATTCAAGAAAGCTGAAGTATATTAATGCCCATGAAACGAATTTTATCGTACATCTTTTTCATCACATTTCTCGTTTCTTGTTCAAATGAAATACCGGAACGTGAATATGCACAACGAAGTAATCGTACAGTCCTGGCCTATCTTATCGCAAACAACGCGAACACCGCTTTGGACGATTACCTGAAAGAAAACATTTCATGGATGTATAGAGGATTGGCCGAAGCAAAAGATACATGCACTTTACTCGTTTATTACAGACCTTCGCAGAATGATCCTTTTTTTAACGAGCCGACAATCATGCGCTATGAAACGAACGGATACGGCAACATAAACGGGCATAAAGCAATAACAAACAGCTACAATCCACAAACTATCCTGCAAGAAGCGGAGATTTTACGGACATATCCTGACATAAACCACACGGCGACCGATCCGGAAATTATGCAGACTGTTTTAAATGACATGCGTATTTTATCGACAACAACGAAGTACGGAGTCATATTCGGCTCGCATGCTTCAAGCTGGTTACCCGCTTTTCAAATACAAACATTTGCATTCGGCGACGATAAGGGGCAATCCATCGACATTCCCGACATGGCAAATGCTATCAAACAAGCCTTTCCTAACGAGAAAATAGACTTTATTTTATTTGATGCCTGCATGATGGGTACGGCCGAAGTATGTTATGAACTTCGTAATGTGACCAATTATTGTATTGCATCCGTCATGGAAACTTCCGTTTTAGGCTTCCCTTATCATCTGTTCATGTCCGAGCTTTATGAGGAAAAGCCCGACTTCCAAGAGATATGCGACGACTTTGTTTCTTTTAATCAAGAACAAAGGTTATGGGGAACATGTGCAGCTTTCGATTGCTCGAAGATGGAAAAATTTGCATTGAACGTGAAACAAGTGCTGACGGCTTACAAAGATGCTCTGCCAACTTTTGATTTTTACAACGATAACGTGCAGCAATACGGAAGCGGTTCCTACCAATATTTTTCATTAGATGTAGGCGATTTCTTCAGAGTGTTGAACGGCGGTACCATCCCATCCACGATACAGGATGCAATAAACGAAACGGTTATTGCGAAAAACTGCCTAAGCGGACGGGCATACGCCTACAACAATGTTGTGGTAGATGAAAGCCGTTTTTGCGGAATCGGCATGTACTATCCGTTCTATACCGAGAACTTATCATGGAACCTTTACTATGCCAATGACTTGGCATGGTATTACGCTGCGGGATGGAACAACATCTTACCGACAGAATAACCCGGCCTTTCCGGTATAATACCCTCGCCTTTTGATAAAAACATACCCGTCCTTTTTTCAAAAGAAAAGGACGGAGCACAAAAATCTCCTGTAATTTGCATGTAAAAACTTGCATGCAAACAAATTGTTGCATACCTTTGTCCACAAAGAAAATCACATAAAATGTCATAGCACATCTAATCAATAACAAAGAAAACGACTGTAATGATGCCCATCGGCTTACGTTTCAAGGCCGAAAAGGGTGTATTATGTCGTGTTCTTTGACTTATTGAACACTCTTTGACAAAAGGATTCACATCCTTACAGACAAAGAGAAATTTCTGCATTCTTCAACTTTCCCATTTTCAAAAACACCAATCAATTTCATCAGAAAAGACTTTTTCCGATGCGCTTTGTCGTGTCCTTTCCCGACAAGAAAGGCATTGAACAAAAACTTTTTTCGCCAAAACATTAAAATTTTACAGCTATGACAGAAAAAAAACAAAACGATTTTGATAAAGATATTGAACTATTCGACGAACAACTTGATGCGTTCATCTATCATGATGCCGGGCAGTCATCCGAACTCCCAAGCCATGATACAAAAGAGAACAACGAGAACCCGCTGCATTTTATCCCGTACATTAAAGATGGGACCGAGTATTCGATTCCTTTCGGATCGGACTCTTCTTATACATTTCAAACAGCAAAACTATCGCTCTTCGGGAAAGATTTCCTGCAGACAACGGGAGAAGAAGAAATATGCACCTGCGCCTGCGACATCACTTCCTCCGATGTTTTCTTATTGGAAAACGTCTCTTCACCGGAAACTGATACGGAAGACGGGCTTATTTACCTGTACCTTTATCAAAAAGGATGCAAAGAGGCGTTGTACGAATGGAAAGAAACTCTTTTCGACAACGAGGTGTATTTCGATATTCCATCCGACTTAAAAGAGCTTTCCCCGGGGGAATATTTCCTGCTACTCACGAATGTTACCCCACCGGAAAACGATACACGATTCGAAAAGATAGGAAATCACACCTTGTTGCCTTTCCGCATTTTGCCAAACGGAAGCGGTCTGCAGCATCCCCGAATACAGAATATCCGCATAAATTACCCCGCGAAAAACGGCATACACACCTCCGGTGCCGTAAACATTACCTCAACATTTTCCGATGCTCCGGGGAAATATGACCAATTCCGTTTCCGCTGTTTCCACCATTCTTTCTTTCTGATGGGAGAAAGCACCTTCACACCTTCGGCCGAACGTCCCCACGGCAAGCGTGTAAAAACGAGTATCTCCTCTCCTTTCATCTGGATGCCCGGGAAATACTGCTGCATCATAGAGCACAACGAAGAACCGTTCTATAAAATAGACTTCTGCATAGACGGGAGCAAAGAGAGGCACGAATCGGGAGAATTTATTACAAAAGACTCTCCGGAGTATCTCATGGCAAAATTCCTTGAACACGATGACACGTACAAAAGTGCATGGACTGTACTGAAACGAACCGCAGGGAACGAGACCATCAAACGCAAGGCTTTGGAAGGTTACAGGCAAACTATTTTTAACCGACTTCGAAAGAAAGCAAACACGACGGAAATCTTCCGGAACAGGAATTTCGTTTGCGAAACAAAACAGGCCGAAGAATGCTCCGAGTTATTATATGGTTTTGCAAGCATCGCCAGCGGCCTTCCGTATATCACTTTCATCGATGCCGAAACTTTAACCGAACAAAAGAACACGGCCGATCCGTATGAATACACAAATGAAGTGTTGTCCGAAACAAAGGACCACATAATCTGCCTTAAACACATAGGTGCTTTGCTGACAGGAAACGGGAGCATCATTCTTTCACGCTTCAGGAAACAGTTGCAAGCAAGCAGTAATTGGGCTTTACTCATCACGGGAACCCAATCGGAAATCCATTCGTTTTTTGAAAGTTATCCCGAAATGTCGTCTTTCTTTCCGGAGACAAACCGCATAAAGTTCGAGCCGTTAAACCTGACAGAAGCCGTACTCTGCATGCAACAAAGGCTGAAGTCGAATGGCTTGCTCCTTTCAAAAGAAGCAGAGACCTTCCTTGTTTCAAGACTAACCGGGCAGGAGAACAAAGAAAACGTCTACGGATGGAACAGAAAACGTATCGATACATTTATAAAAGATGGCATCGTCCCGTCATTCCAAAGGCGTGTTTTCCAGGAAAACATCTCGACCGCCGAAGTAAAAGCCGAGGATCTTTCTACCATAATCCCCGAAGACATTGACTGCAGATACCTTCAGACGTCCGAATCGCTCCGCAAGGAAAGCATGAAAGAAATTGACGAAATGGTCGGACTGTCGGATATAAAAAAAGCCATAAACAGCATGGTCAACCAAATAAGATTCAACAATATCAGAAAGCAAATGGGATTGTCGCACAAAATCATGGGGAGCCATCACATGATTTTTACCGGCAATCCGGGCACTGGAAAAACATCCGTGGCCAAAATGCTCGGGAAAATATTCCATTCGCTGGGATTATTGTCGAAAGGAGATGTCATCGTTACGGAAAGAAGCCGGATGGTGGGCAGGTTTATCGGCGAGACCGAAAGAAACATGCAAGACATCCTTTTGCAAGCACAAGGGAATGTTTTGTTTATCGACGAGGCATACACTTTGTGCGATTCGGCCGGCGACCGGAAAGATTACGGCTATCGGGTTATAGAATCTTTGCTGACGGTTTTATCACAAAAAGAGCCGGATATTATTATCATCTTGGCAGGATACGAGAAAGAGATGGAGCGCATGTTGCAAAGCAATCCCGGGCTGAGAGGACGTTTCCCGTACACTTTCCGGTTCAACGACTACACGGCCGACGAACTGATGCAGATTGGGCGCACGCTTCTCTGCAGAGAAAACTACGAACTGAGCGGGAAGGCCGAAGATTATCTTCTCGAAACAATAAAGGAAAGCATAAAAGGAAAAGATAAAAATTTCAGCAACGCACGATGGATGGAACAGTATATCCACAACGGAATCATTCCGGCTATGGCAGACCGCATTGTGAATACTACTCAAAACACAGACGAGAATCTGTACAGCCGCATCGAACAATCCGACATAGAAACAGCGTATCTGCAATTCCGCACCGGGACATTCCCGGAAAGACACGGGCATACTTCCATCGGATTCCGCCGATAAGACAGAGAGCAGCCGGAGAATCCTTATACAAAAGGAGGAAGTATTTCTCGTTACTCCGCCGAGCTTTAAAAACACTCCATACGGTCTTACCCGTTCCGTATCGAAGTCCGACAAAGAAAGGTCCGGCCCGTCGCAAAACTTCCATTAATGCTCTTTCCCGGTAAAAAACATTGCATTTCTCCAAAGATTACGTAATTTTGCCTGAAAGGCTGTCAGAAGCCTGTCTGGCAGTGCTCGATAATATAAATTTTAAACACAGATATTATGGCCATCAATCCTTATCTTAAACTTTACTGTATGCTGTTCGTAGGAGCGGCAATCGCAGGATGTTCTGAAAAACCTGTCGTCAAAGCCGATTATGGAATCATCCCTTTACCCAAAACGATTGTCGCAAACAGCGAAAATTCATTCATTATAAAAGACGGGACAACGATTGTTTTTCCCGAGAACAATCCCGGCATGCAAAGAAATGCCGAGTTTCTCGCATCGTATCTGAAAGAGCAAACCGGCCTGAAGTTAAAGACAAAGGCCGGAGAACCTCGCGACGGGGCTATCTGCCTCACACTCGATTTGCAGAACGACAACACGGAAGCCTACAGTCTGAAAAGCGATAAAAACCGCATCACGATAGCAGGAACATCAGAAGCCGGCGTGTTCTACGGGATACAAGCTCTGCGGAAATCTGCAGGTGTTGCCGAAGATTCGCAGATAGAAATTCCGGCTGCGGAGATAAACGATGCGCCACGTTTTGCATACAGAGGCATGCATCTGGACGTTGCCCGCCACTTTTTCACCATTGACGAGGTAAAAACTTACATAGACATGCTGGCGCTTCACAACATCAACCGCTTCCATTGGCATCTGAGTGACGACCAAGGCTGGCGAATTGAGATAAAAAAATATCCGAAGCTCACGAGCGTCGGATCCAAACGCGCCGAAACGGTAGTAGGAATGTGGAATTCCGGAGTTTATGACGGCACGCCATACGGAGGATTTTATACGCAGGAAGAAGCCAAAGAAATTGTAAATTATGCGACAGAGCGCTACATCACCGTAATACCGGAAATCGATCTTCCGGGACACATGCAGGCGGCCATCACGGCCTATCCGGAATTGGGATGCACAGGCGGCCCTTACGAAGTATGGGAAACATGGGGAGTATCCGACCAGGTTTTATGCGCCGGTAACGACTCTACCCTGCAATTTATAAAAGATGTATTGGCAGAAATCATCGAAATATTCCCATCGGAATACATTCACATAGGCGGCGACGAGTGCCCGAAAACGGAATGGGAGAAGTGTCCGAAGTGTCAGGCCAGAATAAAGGCCTTGGGCTTGACTTCAGACAGCAAGCATACCAAAGAACAACGATTGCAGAGTTTTGTCATAAACACAGCCGAACAGTTTGTAAACAGTAAAGGAAGGAAAATCATAGGATGGACGGAAATCATGGAAGGAGGCCTGTCGCCTAACGCAACGCTGATGTCGTGGATAGGAGAAAGCGGAGGCATCGAAGCTGCACAAATGCATCATGATGTCATCATGACGCCGATGGATTACATGTACTTCAACTTCTATCAGGCAAAAGATACCGAAAAAGAGCCGCTGGCAATAGGGGGTTACGTACCAATGGAGAAGGTTTACGGCTTCGAACCCGTGCCCGAAGTACTGAATGAAGAAGAGAGAACTTACATAAAGGGCGTGCAAGCCAATTTATGGACCGAGTATATTCAGACTTTCCCACTGATACAATATATGGCTCTCCCGCGCATGGCCGCACTGGCGGAAGTGCAGTGGTGTGATCCTTCGCAGAAGAATTATCAAGACTTTCTGAAGCGCCTCCCCCGCCTGACTGCCCTTTATAAGCACTTGGGATGGACATACGCCAAACATGTATTGCCGGAAGAAGCTGCCGCAGAACCCGACAGCATACGCAAAGCATTGAGATAAGGCTGACAAAACATTCGCATATTCACAGAAAAACGCTCCGATGTTTCATTGTAAACATCGGAGCGTTTTTCATGCAATTCCCTTTTCCGGCTTTAAAACTCGCTCGTGAAATGGAACTTAATATGCTTAAAATCCATCTGAGCCATTTGGAGCACATAGCCGCTGTCTGCCAAAAAGACATCACGTCCCTCTCGGTCTTTTGCCATATATTGGAACTTGCGTTTCTTGAAAGCTTCCAATTCTTCGGCATCATCACTTTCAATCCAGCAGGCTTTATACAGGTTGACCGGCTCCCAACGACACTTTGCATTATATTCATTTTCCAGACGATACTGAATAACTTCGAACTGCAATTGCCCAACAGTCCCTATTATTTTTCGTCCGTTAAACTGATTGATAAACAACTGGGCTACGCCCTCATCCATCAATTGATCTATTCCTTTGTTCAATTGCTTCGTTTTCATCGGATCGGCATTCTCAATGTATTTAAACATTTCCGGCGAGAAACTGGGCAATCCCTTGAAATGAAGATTTTCACCTTCCGTCAATGTATCGCCTATTTTAAACGTTCCGTTATCGGGAAGGCCGATAATATCTCCCGCCCAAGCCTCATCAACCGTCGTTTTACGCTGCGCCATAAATTGAGTAGGCGAAGAAAAACGCATGGTTTTATTATGGCGAACATGCAGATACGGCGTGTTCCTTACAAATTTTCCCGAACAAACCTTGCAAAAAGCCACGCAAGAACGATGGTTAGGATCGATATTAGCCGTAATCTTGAAGACGAATCCCGTAAACTTCGGCTCGCAGGGATCGACGATACGCTCTTCGGCTTGTACCGGACGAGGGCTGGGAGCTATCTCAACGAAACAGTCCAACAACTCCTGAACGCCGAAGTTATTCAAAGCCGAACCGAAGAAAACCGGAGCCAAATGTCCCTGCAAATAATCATCAACATTGAATTCCGGATACACACCTTCTATCAGCTCCAGATCGGAACGTAACTTTCCGGCCAGCGAAGAACCGATATGCGTATCCAATTCTTCCGTATGAATATCCACAGAAACCTTCTCCGTTACCACTTGTTTGGAGGGTTGAAACAGATTTAAGCTCTGCTCATATATATTATAAACACCCTTAAAACGTGCACCTTGATCGATAGGCCATGAAAGAGGTCTCACGGCAATGTGCAGTTCTTCCTCCAATTCATCAAGCAAATCGAAAGGATCTTTTCCCTCACGGTCCATCTTGTTTACAAAAATAATTACCGGGGTATTTCGCATCCGACAGACGTCCATCAGCTTACGCGTCTGCGTTTCCACACCTTTTGCTCCGTCTATTACGATAATAACACTATCGACCGCCGTCAGGGTTCTGTACGTATCTTCAGCAAAATCCTGATGTCCCGGGGTATCAAGAATGTTGATTTTATAGTCATGATAATCGAACTCCATCACAGAAGTTGTAACGGAAATACCGCGTTGCTTCTCAATATCCATCCAGTCGGACGTGGCCGTTTTCTTGATTTTATTCGATTTTACCGCTCCGGCAACCTGAATCTGACCGCCAAAGAGCAGCAACTTTTCCGTTAATGAAGTTTTTCCCGCATCAGGATGGGCAATAATTGCAAACGTTCGTCTTCTTTCTATTTCAGCATTCATCATATCGTTTCTCAAGATTCTTTCTTTAATTTTTCAATACATTCTTTCAGGCTGTCTTCCCAATAAGGAATATTGATTCCGTAAGTTTCCTTCATTTTTGTCTTATCGAGCACAGAAAAATGCGGACGATTTGCCTTTGTGGGATATTCTTCCGTGCGAAGAGGGCGCACAAAACAGTCGGTAATTCCAGCCAAACGATGAATGGCTTTGGCAAAATCATACCACGAACAAACTCCTTCATTCGTAAAATGATAAATTCCCGGCACGATGTTTTTCTCTATGGCCGCAAATATGGCGATGGCCAGATCGCGGGCATAAGTCGGAGTTCCCACCTGATCGAAAACAACACCCAGCGAGTCTTTTTCCTTTCCAAGCCGAATCATGGTCTTCACAAAGTTGTTTCCAAACGAAGAATATAACCATGCCGTGCGGATAATCATGGCTTTCGACGCATATTTCATAACGGCCTCTTCTCCGGCCAACTTCGTCGAACCGTAAACAGAAACCGGGCAAACAGGCGTCGATTCGCGATAAGGCACACACGATGTGCCGTCGAATACGTAATCGGTTGAGATATGAATCAAACTTCCTCCACGGGCTTCTATGGCTTTTGCCAGATATCCCGGAGCCAAATGATTAATCTTATCGCATAATTCCGGGGCGTCTTCGGCTTTATCTACCGCCGTATAAGCCGCACAATTTACAATCAAATCGATTTTATTTGCCGACACATAGTGCAGAACAGCCTGTTCGTCACAAATATCCAACTCGTGAATGTCTGTAAAGAAATAAGTGTATGCGGCATATCTTTCTGAAAGTACCCGCATCTCATTACCCAATTGTCCGTTGGAGCCGGTAACCAATATATTTGTCATACGTTTTATTTTAATGAAAAAATCAGTCTAAATCCAATTCTCCCTGCTTGTCTTTCCGATAATAGTCCGATAACATTCCCAAAAAATCCCCTATTGTTTTTATGGCTTTTTGCGTTTCTTCACTCACATTTTTCTTCTGCAATCTCAACATCCATACGCCATACATGGCATCAAAGCACGTCTCCAATTCAGGAATATCCTTGCTGGTTCCTTTGGCTCGAAGCTCAACGATAAACGGCAACACCTTATAATAAGCAGTAGCATAATAAGGGAACTTCGGAGAACGAAGTAAACGAAGATGCAAATCAGTCAGCCAAATTATGACATTTTGATTAATCTGAAGGTGTCCTTTCTCGCAAACATTTTCCTGCTTCATCATTTCTATCAGATCGGCATACCACCGTTCTAACTCACATTTTCCCTCATCCGAGACCGGATACGGCTCGATAATCGTTTCACGAATCTTTGACAAATCAAAATTATTGGCTCGGATTAAATCCTCAACCTGCCACATATACAGCAAATACTCTGCAATGTTTTGTTGCTTTAACTGCCGAGATATATACATAATTACGAAATTGATTTTCCAGTAATTGAGAACACGATTCCCACAATCGAGGCAACTATCACCACACTCCCGATGATACGATTCAACAACCAAATGCCACGTACATTGAAACGCGTGCGGACTTTATTTATAAAATATGTAATGCCGAACCACCAACATAACGCTCCTAATATGATAGCAGCGTAACCAACCAGCTGAAACCCGATGGGACTTCCCGGCATGACAAACGAGAATCGGGCAAAAAGTCCGATAAACAAGAATATAATCAACGGATTGGATAGAGTCAGGAAAAAGGCCGTTACAAAATTATGTAAGTATGTTCCGCGTGTAGCAGAGGTAGGTCTTAAAGATTTCACCGGGTTGCTTCTAAACGTATAAATACCAAAAATCAGCAACATAACGCTACCTACAAACTGAAGGAACAAGTGATGTTTTAAAATCAAATCGTCCATAAAGCTCATTCCATAGCCCGTTATCAACGCATAACAGATATCACTCAATGAAGCTCCCAGCCCCGTTACGAAACCAAACCACCGTCCTTTATTCAAAGTCCTTTGGATACAAAGCACACCAACGGGACCTAATGGCGCCGACACGACAACACCTACGATAAAGCCCTTCACCAATAAATCGAGTATCGTTACCTGTTCTATCCAATTCATGGTGCAAAGATGACACTTTTTTACGAAAGTATCGATAAATTCATGCTGTTTTTTCTTTTATACAAACGGGGTTTTGTGTACCTTTGCAAGGTATTTTCTTAGCAAAACGATACATCATTCTATATAAACTATACAAGTGCTATGATTCTATTTTTCAGAACACCTACCAATAGCGTAATTGCAACAGAATGCAACCAACCGCTTAATGCAGATGATACCCGGAAGTTGTGCTGGCTTTACAGCGAAGCATCTGTTGAAAATGAAGACAATCTTAAAGGATATTTTATCGGCCCCCGTCGGGAAATGATTACTCCCTGGAGTACAAATGCCGTAGAGATTACTCAAAACATGGGATTGAACGGCATTAAACGTATCGAAGAATATTTTCCCGTAAAAGATGAAAATGCCGAATATGATCCGATGCTACAACGCATGTATCACGGTCTGGACCAAAATATATTTAACGTAAATATCAAACCACAGCCAATCCTTTATATCGAAGATCTGGAAAGTTATAACGAAGAAGAAGGCTTGGCCCTTTCAAAAGAGGAAATAGATTACCTCAAAAAGGTAGAAAAAGACCTGGGAAGAAAACTGACAGATTCTGAAGTCTTCGGTTTCGCCCAAATCAATTCCGAGCACTGCCGTCATAAAATATTCGGAGGAACATTCATTATCGACGGGAAAGAAATGGAATCATCCTTATTCCAAATGATCAAAAAGACGACGCAAGAGAATCCAAACAAAATAATCTCTGCATATAAAGACAATGTAGCTTTTGCAGAAGGTCCCGTTGTCGAACAGTTCGCACCGAAAAATCATTCCACATCCGACTATTTCATTATAAAAGATATAAAGACCGTTATCTCACTGAAAGCCGAGACACATAACTTTCCAACGACAGTCGAGCCCTTCAACGGTGCATCAACCGGTACAGGAGGTGAGATTCGTGACCGTATGGGAGGCGGAAAAGGTTCTTGGCCCATCGCGGGAACTGCCGTATACATGACCGCTTATCCGCGCACAGAAGAAGGACGCGAATGGGAAAACATCCTCCCGGTTCGCAAATGGTTATACCAGACTCCGGAACAAATATTGATAAAAGCTTCAAACGGAGCGTCCGACTTTGGAAACAAATTCGGGCAGCCTCTTATCTGCGGTTCGGTTCTTACTTTCGAACATCAGGAGAACAATGAGAAATATGCCTACGACAAAGTGATTATGTTGGCAGGAGGTGTCGGGTATGGAACGCAGAGGGACTGCTTAAAAGGCAAGCCTGAAAAAGGAAACGAAATTGTTGTTTTAGGCGGAGACAATTACCGCATCGGATTGGGAGGCGGTTCTGTTTCTTCCGTAGAAACGGGACGTTATTCTTCAGGTATCGAATTGAATGCAGTACAACGTGCCAATGCTGAAATGCAAAAACGGGCATATAATGTGGTTCGCGCCTTGTGCGAAGAAGAAGAAAACCCAATTGTTTCTATTCATGACCACGGCTCGGCAGGACACGTAAACTGTTTGTCTGAGTTGGTTGAGGAGTGTGGCGGATTAATTCACATGGACAAACTGCCGATAGGAGACGAAACTTTATCGGCAAAAGAAATCATCGCCAACGAATCGCAAGAGCGCATGGGACTGCTAATTGACGAAAAAGCGATCGAACACGTCCGCAAGATTGCAGAACGAGAACGGGCTCCGATGTATATAGTTGGAGAAACTACAGGCGATCACCGCTTTGCTTTCGAACAGGCTGACGGCGTGCGCCCGTTCGATCTTGCCGTCGACCAGATGTTCGGATCCTCACCCAAGACCTACATGGTCGATAAAACCGTGGAACGTCACTACGAAAATGTATCTTACGATCCGACCAAACTAAACGAATACATCAACAGGGTTTTACAACTGGAAGCCGTTGCTTGTAAAGATTGGCTTACAAATAAAGTAGACCGTTCGGTCACGGGAAAGATTGCCCGCCAGCAGTGTCAGGGAGAATTGCAGTTGCCTTTAAGCGACTGTGGCGTGGTAGCTCTCGACTATCGCGGAGAAAAAGGCATTGCAACATCCATAGGTCATGCTCCACAAGCCGCATTGGCCAATCCGGCGGCCGGTTCTGTTTTGTCGGTAGCCGAGGCATTGACAAACATAATCTGGGCACCCCTTGCCGAAGGAATGGACAGCATTTCCTTGTCAGCAAACTGGATGTGGCCTTGTCGTTCGCAGGAAGGTGAAGACGCACGCCTCTATACGGCAGTTAAAGCATTGTCTGATTTCTGCTGCGCCCTGCAGATTAACGTTCCAACGGGAAAGGATTCTTTGTCCATGACACAGAAGTATCCGAACGGAGAGAAAATCATCAGTCCGGGAACAGTTATCGTTTCGGCGGGAAGCGAAGTGTCGGATATTAAAAAAGTTGTTTCGCCGGTTATGGTAAACAACCCGAAAACAACATTCTATCATATCGATTTCAGCTTCGACAAGTTCCGTCTCGGAGGTTCGGCCTTTGCACAATCTTTGAATAAAGTCGGCGACGATGTACCTACCGTACAGAATCCCGAATACTTCCGCGACGCCTTCCTTGCCGTACAGAAATTGGTTCATAAGAATCTGATTCTGGCAGGACATGACATATCCGCCGGCGGATTAATCACAACTTTACTGGAAATGTGTTTTGCCAACACGGAAGGAGGTATGGAAATCAACCTCAACAAATTCCATGAAGATGACATTATAAAAATATTATTCTCCGAAAATCCGGGTATCGTAATACAGATTGCCAATAAAGACAAGAAGGAAGTTAAAGATATTTTAGAGGAAGCCGGAGTAAGTTTTATTAAGCTGGGTACTCCGACCGACGAGAGACATATTCTGGTAAATAAGGACGAAGCTACGTATCAATTTGGAATCGATTATCTGCGCGACGTGTGGTATTCAACCTCCTATCTGCTTGATCGGAAGCAAAGCATGAACGGATGTGCACAGAAGCGCTTCGAGAATTACAAAAAACAACCCATCGAACTGGTATTCGACAAGTCATTTACCGGAAAACTTTCCCAATTCGGACTCAACCCCGACCGCCGCACTCCCAGTGGAATAAAAGCAGCCATCATCCGTGAGAAAGGCACTAACGGAGAACGGGAAATGGCTTATATGCTTTATTTGGCGGGATTCGATGTAAAAGATGTCACCATGACCGACCTTGTCAGCGGAAGAGAAACTTTGGAAGACATCAACATGGTGGTATATTGCGGAGGTTTCTCCAACTCCGACGTCTTAGGCTCTGCCAAAGGATGGGCCGGAAGTTTTCTGTTTAACCCGAAAGCAAAAGCAGCATTGGACAACTTCTATGCAAGAAAAGACACCCTTTCACTGGGCGTATGCAACGGTTGTCAACTGATGATGGAGCTGGGCCTTATCACTCCCGAAGACCAAAAACAGGGAAAAATGCTGCACAATGATTCACACAAATTCGAGTCGGCATTCCTGGGAGTAACCGTTCCTATGAACAGAAGCGTGATGTTCGGTTCATTAAGCGGCTCGAAGTTGGGTATATGGGTTGCTCATGGAGAAGGAAAATTCTCGCTGCCTTATCCGGAAGATCACTACAATGTGGTATTGAAATATTCCTACGATGAGTATCCCGGAAACCCGAATGGTTCCGATTACAGCGTGGCCGGTATCGCATCGCAAGACGGCCGCCACATCGCAATGATGCCGCATTTGGAAAGAGCTTGCTTCCCGTGGAACAATGCTTATTACCTTGCAGACCGCGTTTATTCGGATCAAATCACACCGTGGATGGAGGCCTTTGTAAACGCACGCAAGTGGGTTGAAGAGCACGCATAGCAATATCCTCATAAAAAGAATCCGATGTTTTTCCGGAAATCATTCATCCTTTCCGGAAAAACATCGGATTCTTTTTGCGTAAAAAACCTTACGACATCACTGCCCGGCCAAGGCAGATAAATTTTTCTCCTCGCCTACCACCCAAATAATATCCTTTTCTTGCAACGGTTTGTTTACATCCGGCGAGCGTAATGCCGTATCGTCCATTGCCCCGATTCCCACCACCAGACAATGAAAATGGTTACGTATGCCGCATTCCTTTATCGTCTTTCCGGCAAAAGGAGAGCCGGGATGCAGAATAATCTGCTTTAATTCTATTTCATGTTGTTCGAAATTCTCATCAACATACGCCTTATCAACACTCTCCACCTGCTCGGAAAAATCCGTCAACTGGCCGTCCGTTCCTATCACCTGAAGCATGTCACCGGGGAAAATGCAGGCATCTCCTCCCGGAATGTTCAAACGATGCCGGCCTCTTATTATCGATACGACATGCACCCCGAAGCGTTTCCCGAAATCCAACTCCCGCAGATTCTTCCCGGCCCAAGCCGAATCGGAAGATATTTTAAAGTCGGTCAGATGCAAATCCCTGTCGAGCAACTGCCCGACATAAGCCGGTGTTTTCCCTCCCAAATACTCTTCCTGCATATCTTTTGAACGCAGATTCTGCACAAACGTACGCTCCAGTTCGATGGAACGTTTCTTCAGGAAACGTGAGAAAACCATGCCCACGACCAGTAAAATGGCAATCCCCACCAGCAAAGCTGCCGATGCCTGGAACAAATGCCCGATGACATAAACCACAAAACTTACCGCAATCACTACCCTGACCAGCACCAAAATAACCAAAGGAGCGTGATTAAAACGGCTGTCCGCCCACAAGGTACGGAACTCCATTGAGTGATTTTTCTTCACAATCATGGCACGCAAGAACGGAGAGAGCGCGGCAAGCGTCACAATCGCTCCCGTAAATCGTCCCCAGAAATCGCCCAATAACGAATTGAGAAGCGGCAATACAAACTGAAAACAAACCGATATTACGGCAACAGAAAGCACCAAATAAATCAACATAATCCGTACAACTGCCGCAATCAACTTCTTCCAATTATTTTCCGGGCTCACTGTTTGTACCGCAGCCGAGTAATGATCCAACCAATTCCGCCAACGAACCGGCAAGAATTTCTCCACCCAATTGTATGCGGGAACCGCCAAACGAATCATATACGGCGTAAGAAAAGTAGTAATCACCGAGACGGCCACCACTATCGGATAAAGAAATTCACTGGTAACATGCAGGCTTACGCCCAAAGACGCAATGATGAAAGCAAACTCTCCTATCTGTGTTAAACTGAAACCACACTGCATGGCTGTCTTCAACGACTGCCCCGACAACAACACGCCTCCCGTTCCAAATATGATTTGCCCCAGAAGAATTGCCAATACAATCACAATAATCGGCACGATATATTCTGAAATCATGGTAAAATCAACCATCATTCCCACTGAAACAAAAAAGATCGCTCCAAACAAATCCTTCACCGGAGCTACCAACCGATCGATATGTTCTGCTTCGACCGTCTCCGCCAATATCGAACCCATTACAAATGCACCGAAAGCAGAAGAGAAGCCAACCTTTGCAGCCAACACGACCATTCCGAAACAAAGTGCCAGCGCTACTACCAAAAGCGTTTCATCGCTCATCAGCTTACGGGTACGTTTCAGCAGCAACGGGATGAGATATATCCCGACAACAAACCATAAAATGAGGAAAAAGACGAGTTTCATAATGCTGTTCACCAGCTCTCCTCCCTCAAAATTCTTGCTTACAGCCACGGTAGAAAGCATTACCATTAAAACAATGGCCAGTATATCTTCCAAAATAAGTATGCTTAAAACCAAACCGGTAAACCGTTGTTTTCGCATACCCAAGTCGTCGAATGCCTTATAAATAATCGTTGTAGACGACATGGCAAGCATTCCTCCCAAGAAAAGACAGTCCATTTGTTTCCATCCGAACAGCTTCCCCACAAACATTCCTACCGCTATCATACACAAAATAATGGTACAAGCCGAGATAACAGCCGAGCCGCCTGCTTTCATCAGTTTCTTAAAACTGAACTCAAGCCCTAAAGCAAACAACAAAAAGATGACGCCAATATCCGACCACACCTGAATGTTTGCTGCATCGGAAACCGAAGGAGTCAACCCAAAATGCGGTCCCGCTACGAAACCGGCCACGATATATCCCAAAACCAACGGCTGCTTTAACTTCTTAAACAGAAGTGTCATAACACCGGCACATACAAGAATTAGTGCCAAATCGCTTATAAGTGGAGCTAAGTCTGACATAGTTTTTTCATTTTATTGCCATGCAAAAGTACAAATTACTTTATTAAATGAGTAAGTCGTTATGACAAATTAAAAGACAAATAACATAAACCTAAAATCCGCAACTATCATCCAATACACGATTAAGGGTAGATTTATGAGTCGTTAGTAGCAGCTTTCAGTAAAAAGCAACAGCACAACATCAATATGTAGCCACCATCCCCTTACCCCACGAT
>CALUET010000015.1 GCA_944319745.1 uncultured Phocaeicola sp.
GTGGGGTAAGGGGATGGTGGCTACATATTGATGTTGTGCTGTTGCTTTTTACTGAAAGCTGCTACTAACGACTCATAAATCTACCCTTAATCGTGTATTGGATGATAGTTGCGGATTTTAGGATGACAATAAAAAATAAAATTCTACATAAACACCATTTCATACCTTTTTATTTCATGGGACGCGCAAATATAAGAAAGAAATCAAAACGAGCAAAGCATAGCGGCGATAAAAGTAAAAATCTTTCATATCCTTTTCAAATTTATTTCAATATATAGGGGGACCTCCAAAGCATTTATTCGCATACATCTTCGCAAAGAGCCTCAACTTCTTACAAATATTTATTTTTATTCTCTATCTTTGCAAAAAGTTTTTTTTAATCAAGCAAGAAAAAAACATGGAAAAAGAAAACATATCGCCGCATTATGCATGGTTTGTTTTCTACAACAACCAAATATTAATCGCGCATAATTCGGATAACTGTCACATTCCTTACGGAGAATTGCCTCCGGTAAACGTTCCTGTCGGAAGCATCATCCACACCATCGGAACAATAAATGGCCATACGGCAAAAGCATATTCCATCCACTCGCCCGTTATCGAAGAGACAAACGCTGCATACACGATGAAAGATTTGCGCGCTTCTTTCGATGTTTTGCCCGAGGACGAATACAACATGGCCGGAAAGGCTTTTCAGATATTAAACTGGGATAAGAACAGCCGTTACTGCCCCATGTGCGGAGTTCCTACGGTTCAAGTTTCGCCCATAGCGAAGCGTTGTCCCGAATGCCGGCAAGAAATTTATCCGCGCATATCCCCCGCTGTCATTGTTTTAATAAAGAAAGAAGACAGCATCCTGCTGGTGCATGCACGAAATTTCCGCGGCACATTCAAAGGCCTTGTGGCCGGGTTTCTTGAACCGGGCGAAACGTTAGAGGAATGTGTTTACCGTGAAGTAATGGAAGAAACCGGACTGCACATCAAAAACCTGAAATACTTCGGAAGTCAACCCTGGCCTTACCCAGGAGGAATCATGGTAGGATATACAGCCGAATACGAGAGCGGAAACATCAAACTTCAGGACAAAGAGCTCAGTACCGGCGCTTTTTACCGCCGAGACAACCTGCCGGAACTTCCAAAGAAGCTGAGCATCGCACGAAAACTTATCGATGCCTGGCTTGAAGGAAAGGTATAAACCCGGAAAAACATCCCGGCCTTTTACGGACGTTCACGGGATATTTATCAGGTAGTCTGAAACTGTTCTATCAGCAACGACAGGTTTGCCGTAAACAAACGTACCGAAATTGCCAGCAGAATTATCCCGAAAAACTTACGTATCACGTAAATTCCTCCCTGCCCCAACAAGCGCTCTATGCGATCGGTCAGGCGAAGTACAATGTACACCCACACCATATTCAACACCAACGCCAGTAAAATATTTATCGAAGCATATTCGGCGCGTAACGATATTAAGGTAGTAAATGCACCGGCACCGGCCAGCAAAGGAAAAACAAGCGGCACGAGTGTGGCCTCTTTCATTGGGCCTGCATTCTTAAATATTTCCACGTCCAAAATCATTTCAAGCGACATCAGGAAGATAACAAATGCACCCGCTACGGCAAAGGATGCAATATCGACCTGAAAAAGCCTCAACAAAGCGTCTCCCGCAAAGTAAAATCCCAACAACAAAGCCAAAGCAATCAGGGTAGCTTTTGCAGCATTAACGGAACGTCCTTTCTGCTTCAAACTTAAAATTATCGGAATTGAACCAATCATATCAATTACGGCAAACAGCACAATGAACGCACTCAAAAACTCCTGAAAATTAAACAATCCCATAACTTTTCCTTATAATTTACACCATTTCACCGGTAAAGATAGCGTTTTTTCCGGTCACAACACAAAATAAGGAAAAAGATTATCAGAACGTAAGAAAGAATAAAAAAGATAAAAGGACACGACAAGGCAAGGTTTCGATTAAAATATTCTGTACCTTTGTATGTTAAACGATAACAAAAGAACGTTAATAATAAATGATATAACCATGTACGACACTTTATTAGAATTACCCCTATTGCAAGGCTTAGGCCGAACAGATCTTACAGCTATCCTGGAAAAAGTAAAATTTCACTTTGACAAATATGCTCCGGGAAGCCCAATAGTCGGACAAGGAGATAAATGTGACAAACTGATTTTTATCCTGAAAGGGCGCATCCGCTCGGAACTGATCGATCAGAAGAAGCGCTACACCCTGGATGAATTTATAAATGCGCCGCACGTAATAGAACCGTATTCGCTCTTCGGGATGACGACCAATTATACCGTTTCTTATTATGCCGACACAGAAGTATCCAGTGTAACGATAAATAAGGAGTACATCTTGACGGAACTAAGTAAATATAAAATCTTCCAATTAAACTATCTTAATATTATAAGTAACTACGCCCAATCTTTACAACATAAGCTTCTTAATGCTCATCTGGGCGATACAAGAGAGAAAATCATAAACTTCCTTCAGATGCGTTGCCTCAATCAGTCGGGAGAAAAATACCTGCATATCCGCATGGAAGACTTCGCCATTATGATAGATGATACGCGCATCAATGTATCCAGAGCGCTGAATAATCTGCAAGACAGAGGCTTGGTTACACTTAGCCGGGGCGAGATTTATATTCCCGACTTGGAAAAACTTTCTAAATACAAACTATAAACATACTCGGAATAACGCTATATGACGAATCCTTTTTTGGCACCTTATAACACGCCACACGGCACCGTTCCGTTTAATCTTATTAAAATAGAACACTACGAACCGGCCATCCGGGAAGGAATGCACCAAGAAGATGCAGAGATTAAAGCCATTATCGAAAATCCGGAAAAACCGACTTTCGAAAACACAGTGGTGGCTTTAGAACATTCCGGACGTCTGCTTGACCGTGTAACAACGGTTTTATTTAATTTGCTGAGTGCGGAAACAAATGCAGCCCTTCAGGAAGTAGCCGAAAAAATGCTGCCGGAGTTGTCGGAGCACAGCAACAATATCACCCTGAACGAACAACTTTTCGAACGCATAAAGTACATATATCAACACCGAAAAGAGCTGAATCTTGATTGTGAAGAAGCCCGCCTTTTGGAAAAAACATACGATAGTTTTATCAGAAACGGTGCGGGACTTTCAGAAGAAGACAAGCAAAAATTCCGCGAACTAACGAAAGAAATCAGCTTGCTGACGCTGCGTTTTTCACAGAATCATCTGAAAGAGACAAACAAATACGAGCTTCTTCTTTCCGACGAAAGCCAATTGAAAGGTCTGCCCGACAGCCTGAAGACGGCAGCAGCTCAGGCCGCAAAAGAAAAGCAACAGCAAGGATGGCTCATCACGCTGCATGCTCCTCTTTACGTCCCCTTTATGAAATACAGCGAATGCCGTGCACTTCGCCAAAAACTATACATGGCTTACAACACGCAATGCACGCATCACGACGAATTGGACAACACGGAAATCGTACGACAACTGGTAAATTCCCGGATGAAACTGGCACAATTGTTAGGATTTGAGTGCTACGCCGATTACGTTTTATGCAAACGGATGGCACAAGACCGCAAGCATGTTTACCAACTGCTCGATAAACTATTGGAAGCTTATGCTCCTACAGCGCACAAAGAAGTGGCAGAAGTGGAAGCATTTGCCAAGGAATCGGAAGGAGAATACTTCCGTCTGGAAGCATGGGATTTCGCATATTATTCCGAAAAATTGAAACAAAAAAAATTCAACCTCGACGAAGAATCTCTCCGTCCTTACTTCGAACTGAGCCAAGTAAAGAAAGGAATTTTCGGATTGGCCACGCGCCTCTACGGAATAACCTTCCGGGAAAATAAAGACATCCCCGTATATCATCCCGATGTTAACGCGTATGAAGTATCCGACAGCGACGGAAAATTTTTAGCCGTCCTCTATACAGACTTCCATCCGCGCGGAGGAAAACGTTCGGGAGCGTGGATGACTTCGTATAAGGAGCAGTGGTTTGATGAAAACGGAAACGACAGCCGGCCTCATGTTTCAATAACAATGAATTTCACAAAACCAACTTCCGATCAACCCGCCCTGTTGACTTTCTCCGAAGTCAACACGTTTCTGCACGAATTCGGGCATGCTTTACACGGAATATTTGCCAACACCCGCTTTAAGAGCATGAGCGGAACAAATGTTTATTGGGACTTTGTCGAACTTCCATCACAAATTATGGAAAACTTCTCCACGGAGAAAGAATTTCTTCATACTTTTGCACATCATTATCAGACGGGAGAATTAATCCCCGACGAGGAAGTAAAACGCCTCATCGATGCGTCGAATTTCAACATAGCTTACGCCTGTTTACGGCAAATAAGCTTTGGTTTATTGGATATGGCCTGGTACACACGCCGCACTCCGTTCGATGGCGATGTAAAAGCCTACGAAAAAGCTGCATGGAAACAAGCACAACTTCTTCCACAGCCCGAAGAAACCTGCATGAGTGTACAGTTTGATCATATCATGTCGGGCGGATATTCTGCGGGATATTACAGCTACAAATGGGCAGAAGTATTGGACGCCGACGCTTTTTCTCTCTTTAAAGAAAAAGGAATCTTCAACACGGAAGTCGCACAATCTTTCCGTAAAAACATTCTTTCAAGGGGAGGAACGGAACATCCGATGGAGCTTTACAAACGATTCAGAGGGCAGGAACCAACCATACAAGCGCTACTGAAACGAAACGGAATAACAAACTAATGCGATATTTATATGAAAAATTGGATATACTTACTGGCAGCTCTTCCGCTAATTTTCTGCGGATGCAATCAGGAAGACGACATTAATGAAATTTTTGCAAGCGGACAAACGTGGCATTGGAGCAATTCTTACAACACCTCCAACTGGGAAAACAATAATGAAGCCAGCGATCCGCTCAGCGGAGAACAGGTACGACATATAAACCAGAACCAGAATGCCTTTAACATAGTCTTCGAGCAAGACGGAAGCGTAATAGGTAACGGCGAAAACTTCTCCTTCACCGGTACATGGAGCGCCGACGGGAAAGATCATTCTTTTTTCATAAAACTTACGACACAAGGCACACCAAGCGGACTGGACAAGATATTTTATGATGAAATTTCCACCGCCAAATTTTATCGGGGAAACTCAACTCTTCTCAAATTGTTCAACGCCGACAGAAATCATTTCATTCAGTTTTATCCCTTAGGATTTGCCGACTAAAGCAGGAACAAACATGAAAACGACAGATAACAAACAAGAAATACTTGACAGACGCTACATGCGCATGGCCGAAATTTGGGCAGAGAACTCTTACTGTAACCGCAGAAAGGTAGGCGCACTTATCGTTAAGGATAAAATGATAATCTCGGACGGGTATAACGGTACGCCGGCCGGATTTGAAAACATTTGCGAGGATGATAACGGTATAACCAAACCTTACGTACTGCACGCCGAAGCAAATGCCATCACAAAAATCGCCCGTTCAAGTAACAGCAGCGAGGGAGCAACCCTGTATGTCACGGCCTCTCCCTGCATTGAATGCGCCAAGTTAATCATACAGTCGGGCATCAAACGGGTGGTTTATGCAGAGAAATATCGCCTGGAAGACGGATTAGAACTTCTGAAGCGCGCAAATATCGAATTAGTTTACCTGAATTCCAAAGAACAATAATATGACTGAGAACAAAAAAAATCGTTTTACGCCACTCCTTTTGGCAGTATGCCTTGTTGGAGGGATACTGATCGGAACATTCTACACTCACCGCTTTTCTTTAAACAAAACAGATATTATTACCAATTCATCGAATAAACTTAATGCACTGTTACACATTATTGACGATGAATATGTGGATACTGTCAACATAAACGAGCTGGTGGAAAACACCATGCCGCAGGTTCTTTCCGAACTCGATCCGCATTCTTCATACATCCCGGCCAAGAATCTTGAAGCCGTAAACTCCGAGCTAAAGGGCAGTTTTAGCGGAATCGGCATCCAATTCACCATACAAGATGACACCATTCATGTAAACAGTGTGATACAAGGAGGCCCTTCGGAGAAAGTAGGACTGGTGGCCGGCGACAGAATTGTTGAGATAGACGATTCTGCTTTCGTAGGTAAAATTGTCACAAACGAAGAGGCCATGCGCCGCCTGAAAGGTGAAAAAGGGAGTAAAGTAAAACTGGGTATTTTCCGCCTGGGCGAGAAAGAATTGCTACATTTTACCGTTATACGCGGAGACATCCCGGTAAAAAGCATCGATGCTTCCTACATGATAAACGACAAGTTCGGTTATGTAAAAATAAATAAATTCGGAGAAACCACTTACCCGGAGTTATTAATCTCTTTGGCCAAGCTGAGCCAATCAAATTGCCAAGGGCTTGTTATTGATTTACGCGGGAATACGGGAGGATATATGATAGCCGCCATTCAGATGGTAAATGAGTTTCTTCCGGATAACCGTCTGATTGTTTATACGGAAGGGCGTAAATCTCCCCGCCAGGACTACAAATCGAATGGCACGGGAAGCAGCCAGCAAATGCCGCTCATAGTGCTGCTGGATGAGGGATCGGCCTCCGCAAGTGAAATTTTTGCCGGAGCCATTCAGGACAATGACCGGGGAACTATCGTAGGAAGACGCTCGTTCGGCAAGGGACTGGTTCAGCAGCCTGTAGAATTTAGCGACGGTTCGGCTATACGACTCACCATCGCCCGTTACTACACTCCTTCCGGGAGATGCATCCAAAAGCCCTATTCAAAAGGCAATGAGATGGAGTACGAAATGGATATTATTAGCCGCTATGAACACGGAGAATTCTTTTCCGCCGACAGCATCAAGCAGAACACCGATGAAATTTATTACACCAGTATCGGCCGTCCGGTGTATGGAGGTGGAGGAATCATGCCCGACTTTTTCGTGCCACAAGACACTACGGGAATGACTTCATACTTTCGCGCGGCGGCAAACAAAGGCCTGATTATACGCTTTGTATTCGACTATACCGACAAGAACCGCGCGAAAATGCTGGAATATAAAACCATCGACGAGCTGGAAGCATACCTGAAAAAGGCAAATTTGCTGGAACGTTTTGCACAATACGCCGAGACAAAAGGACTGAAACGCCGCAATATTTTAATGTATAAGTCGAGACATTTATTTGAAGAGGCCTTGTTCGGAAACATCATATACAACATGCTGGGCATGGAAAGCTCCATTCAATATCTGAACCGGACGGATAAAACCGTGCAGAAAGCCGTCGACATCCTTGAAAAAGGCGAATCGTTCCCGAAATATGACGGCGATCAAATGGCAGAAACAACTCCAGACACAAATGAGCCAAACGCCAAAAAAACAACTGCGTAACCGCATCCGACAAGCAAAAGCCCTATATACACCGGAGCAACTGTCCGGATGGTCTTCTACTTTGTTCACCAAATTAGAAAGCCATCCGGCTTTCATTCGTGCAAAAAATATCCTGCTGTATTACTCATTGCCGGATGAAGTACAAACGCACGAATTCATTACGCGATGGCATAGAAGGAAACAAATCTTTCTGCCCGCCATCGCAGGCGATGAATTGGAACTGCGCCTTTATACTTCGGAAGGAGCCATGAAGAAAGACATTTACGGCATTGACGAACCCACAGGAAAGCCTGTTACAAATTACGAATCCATAGATTTGGCTATTATCCCCGGCATGGCATTCGACAAACAAGGGAATCGCCTGGGAAGAGGCAAAGGCTTTTACGACCGCCTGCTGCCGCGGCTGAAAGCATATAAGATAGGAGTTTGTTTCGCTTTTCAGGTAGTTGACTCCATCCCCTCGGAAACATTCGACGTACAGATGAACGAAGTCATGACCGAAGAATGCATCCTTTAATAAAAAACAATGTCCACAATAACCTGAGCCCCCACGTATGCATTCAAGTTTTGTACCAATGTTTTTCTCCCCATAAGCAATTCCTGCCGGAGAACCGATGAGGAAAGATGCACGTACAACGTCTGATTTTTTATATACAAATCCAATGTATAACGGGCAATGCTGGCGCCCACGACATCTTTCCACGCCTCAACCAAACGATATTCGTTCAGGGGAGTTTCCAAACCTTCCTGTCGCAGCAACCTACGAATGACGTCTCCTATCTGTTCCGTATTGTTCCGTTTCATATCTCATCGAAGCTTTTCTTCTCGAATATCTTCCCGTTTTCCACTTCAAACAGCTTATAATCACCATTTATTTCCGACAAAATCCTATCCAGATGCCCGCAATTTGTATCGGTGATGAAGATCTGTCCGAAATTGTCCCCCGCAACCAGTTTGACAATCTGCGCAACACGCGACGAATCCAGCTTGTCAAACAAATCATCCAACAGCACCAATGGCGTAGTATGACTGCCCGTCCGTTTCAGAAAATCAAATTGCGCCAACTTCAATGCTATGAGAAATGTTTTGTTCTGTCCCTGCGAACCTTCTCTTTTAATGGGGAAATCGCCCAGCTTCATCACCAGATCATCCCGATGAATTCCCTGTGAAGTATAACCCAGAATACGGTCGCGCTGACGGTTTTCACGGAACAATCCAGCAAGATTTCCTTTCTCCGCATGCGAAACATACTGCAATCCCACTTGCTCCATGTCCTGAGATATATAAGAATAAAACGACTGAAAGACGGGTATAAAAGAATCTATAAACGATTTCCTCCTGGCATATACACACTCTCCTGCCTGTGCCATTGCATCTTCCCAGACATCCATCAGGTCATTATCCGGCTCACTGTCGGCCTTCAACAGCGCATTACGCTGAACAAGCGCCTTATTATAACGTATCAAAGCTTCCAGGTATTCACGATCGAACTGCGATATCACCACATCCATAAAACGGCGCCGTTCCTCACCTCCCCCCGCAATCAGCAGAGAATCGGCCGGCGAAACCATCACAAGAGGGACAAAGCCTATGTGATCGGACAGCCTGGGGTATTCTTTTTTATTCCGCTTAAACTGCTTTTTCTGCCGGCGCTTCAGGCCGCAATAAACTTCTTCCGTCTCACCCGATTCCGTCTCATAGAAACCTTGCAGCACAAAAAAATCGCATTCATGCAGAATATTTTGCGAATCGATCGGGTTTGTCGCACTTTTACAAAACGACAGATAATACACGGCATCCAGCAAATTCGTTTTTCCCATGCCGTTCTTACCAACGATACAATTCATCTTCCGGGAAAAAGAAAGGCTGGCTTCCTCTATGTTTTTGTAATTAATTATTGAAAGATGTTTCAGCCACATAAGAATATGTTATCGGTGCAAAATTACGAATAAAAGCAATATTGCTAAAAAAAGATGCCGCCAAATTTCGTTTATAAGCATAAATAACGTACTTTTGTTGCCCGAAATATCACAAAATCTGACAATAATAATAAAGAACATCAATATGACAAAACAAAAACAACCAAATGACTCGTTAAACGTAGACGAAGCATTAAACAACTCGGAGGCATTCCTCCTGAAAAATAGAAATATCATTTTAGGCGGTGTCATTGCAATCGTTGTCATTGTTGTGGCAATTCTTGGTTACAGACATTTCATTTCAGAGCCTAATGAACTGAAAGCATCCGAAGCAATCTTCAAGGGAGAACAATACTTTAGAAACGACAACTTTGAATTGGCATTGAACGGAGATAGCTTAGGATATAAAGGATTCTTAAAAATTGCCGACGAATTCAGCGGTACAGATGCAGGAAACCTTGCCAATGCCTATGCCGGCATTTGCTATGCACAATTAGGCCAATACGAAGAAGCAACAAGTTTCCTTGACAAATTTTCTGCGGATGATTACTTCGTAGCTCCCGCCGTTTTAGGAACCATGGGGAATTGTTATGCACAAATAGGGCAATTGGATAAGGCTGCCGCCCTGCTGCTAAAGGCTGCCGACAAAGCCAACAGCATGTCACTCAGCCCCACCTATTTGATACAAGCGGGACAGATTCTGGAAAAACTTGGTAAAAACGCAGAAGCAATCGAAGCATACAAACAAATAAAGACTAAATATCCCAATACATTACGCGGAATGGATATTGACAAATACATTGAACGCGCTTCTATAAAATAAGTTTTCTTCCTCGTAAAAGAACCTTATATGGCAACAATTTACCATAATTTATCCGAGTACGATTTCAGCTCCGTTCCTGATGCTTCAGGCATGCGTTTCGGCATTGTCGTGGCAGAATGGAATAGCAACATTACATGGGCCTTGCTCGACGGCTGCATCAATACACTGAAAAAGCATGGAGCCAAAGACGAAAACCTCTGCATTCAAACCGTTCCGGGAAGTTTTGAACTGACTTACGGAGCCGCACAAATGATAAAAAACAAGGAAGTGGATGCAGTAATTGCCTTAGGATGTGTCATCAGAGGAGATACACCTCATTTCGACTACATCTGCGCCGGAGTAACACAAGGCCTAAGCCTTTTGAATGCAACAACCGATACTCCGGTTATTTACGGCCTGATAACCACAGAAAACATGGAACAGGCTCAAGACCGTTCCGGCGGGAAATTAGGCAACAAAGGCGATGAATGTGCTGTAGTTGCCATAAAAATGATTGATTACACTTGCAAATTAAAAAAATAATCGTACCTTTGCCACGCCTTTTGAAGGAGAGGCACAGAGATATTTTTCAGGGTGTAATAAAGGGCAAATACCAGAGTGGCCAAATGGGGCAGACTGTAAATCTGCTGGCTTACGCCTTCGGTGGTTCGAATCCATCTTTGCCCACCACATTGCGGAAGTAGCTCAGTTGATAGAGCATTAGCCTTCCAAGCTGAGGGTCGCGGGTTTGAGTCCCGTCTTCCGCTCTTTTATTTTTTCAATTGTCAGGGCAAGTACCAGAGTGGCCAAATGGGGCAGACTGTAAATCTGCTGGCTTACGCCTTCGGTGGTTCGAATCCATCCTTGCCCACTCACTTCGCGGAAGTAGCTCAGTTGATAGAGCATTAGCCTTCCAAGCTGAGGGTCGCGGGTTTGAGTCCCGTCTTCCGCTCCAAAGAGAAAGAGGAATTTCAGAAATGATTTTCCTCTTCTTTTATTATATACCCCGCCAATATCCGTAAACATCCCTTCATACATATCAAAGAATAACACGAAGTTATACGCTATCTCTCGCATTCTTTCCACAAAAACAAACACAAATCATTCCAATAATATTACAATCCGCTCAAAATTTAGTATCTTTGATGTATCGGAAACAACGCGATACGGTCGTATCGATGTCCAGCTCTGTTGTGATTTGCTCTCGAATTTGTATCTTTGATGTATCGGAAACAACTCAGGCATTGCGAATCGTAAAGCCCAACAAGTTGTGATTTGCTCTCGAATTTGTATCTTTGATGTATCGGAAACAACACATGGATGATGAGGGATTGCAGCATGCGGTTGTGATTTGCTCTCGAATTTGTATCTTTGATGTATCGGAAACAACTTATTTTTTTCGCTAAGAATAAAAGCACAGGTTGTGATTTGCTCTCGAATTTGTATCTTTGATGTATCGGAAACAACGAAACACAACTATACAACGATTTGGTAAAAGTTGTGATTTGCTCTCGAATTTGTATCTTTGATGTATCGGAAACAACTCGAATGGTATTAGGAGTTATGTTCCAATGAATTACAAAGATTATTAGGATTAAAAAAATCTGTTGTTTTCAACATGGAATCCCATCGTTTGATGGGATTTTATGTTTTTAGAAAAGTTCCAGCTGCTGTCCGGGAGTTTTTACGCCCAAAGGTTTCTTACCATAGAATAATTCTATCTGACCGAATTGCTTATCTGTAATACACATTATGCCAACCTGACCATATTCCGGCAAGAAAGATTTCACTCTCTTTATATGCACTGCTGCATTTTCACTGCTGGCACAGTGACGAACATAGATAGAAAACTGAAACATCGTAAAGCCGTCACGATGCAAATTCTTACGAAAATCGGCATAAGCTTTCTTATCTTTTTTCGTATCCGTAGGCAGATCAAAAAACACCAATACCCACATAATCCGATATTCACTAAAACGATCCATCAATACTCCGGATAAATTATTCGCCGGGACTCCCCAGAAAAGCATTTATACAATGAGGCCGTTGTTTGTCCCACCGCAACCATTAAAGGACTTCGCTTACCAGCTATTCTCACCTCGCGCGTAGGAATAGATAACAATGCCGCTTTCATTTCTTTATCAAGAACGACATCTTTCCCACACCGGCCATAGAGTTCAAAAACCAATTTATCGACATAGGGACGATAAGGTTCCATTATATCATCGGCAAGACAATAAGCATTATAACGATTGTGGTGATGAATTCCTAAGGTGGGAAGCAGTCCGCTGCAGACCAAACCGCGGGCAACTACGGCACGCAAGATGGCATAACCATAATTTAACAGGTTATTTGGTGGAACCCCTTCCCGCTCCCTCGTAAAATCGTCTATATCGGTAAACAACATCTTCCAATAATATGCCGCAGCACGTGCCTCCAGATTGTCAGGATCGCCGCTTCGCACAGCGTTTGCCCAGGCACGCATACACTTTATTTCTTCGTTTGTACAGTCAGACAATACCGATGCCTGATTATTAATCTTAGCCTGAATGGTCTGTTGCCACAGCTGCTTTTTCAAAGGCAAGGAAGCGTCCAACTGCTTACGAAAGCGCTCGTTCTGCGTGGTATTTCCATAAAGCGGAAGCAACAAGCCCACAGGCATGCCCTTACTATCGCATGTTATGAACGCACAATTATTTTCCAACAAGGCTTCCATGGCGCCGGATGTTATCGTTATTTGCTTATTATCCAGCACTACGACGCCTATGTCTTCTATCGGTTTGGTAATCTCCGAACTACGTTTCATCGATTCCGGAAGTGAAAGATTCTTTTCCACTTCCGGAATTTTTATGACAAGTTGTGCATTGCGTAAGGACAGATACGCAGGATTGCCGAAATAAAGTGTTTTCTTTATCATAACGTTTCCATTATATTCCCCAAACGATCTACTTTTATCGGTACGCAGATTTCCTTTATCATTTCAGACGACCAGGCCCGTTCGTCTTTATTGTTACTGCCCAATTCTTTGGTCTGTATGATGGGATATGCCACACATGCCGGAATAAAGTGACATTGCCTTCCTGTACAACTAACCATCTTATAAATTCTCGACCTGTTTAACGGATGCATAATATTACCACTCTGCAGTTCCTCTTTCGTTGGGACATAGACCAAATCGTTAGGAGAAAGCACAAATTTGAGCCGACAGCCATTCTCTTCTTCCGGCGCCGGCGGGAGTCCTTCCTTCCGGCGTCTGACAACTTCGTTCAGCGGAATGGTTCTGAAGCTCCGTTTCTTTTCCGTTTCTCCGGTCGTTTCATTCTCTTGAACAGCTTCATAAACTGCAAAAAACAAGTTCGTACCTTTTTCGGCTTCTACGTATTTAGAGCTCTTGTTTCCTTTTATACCCACAGGAAATTTTCCTGTAGCTTCCTCATATTTACGCACTTTAAGAATAGGCTGATGCGGCCTTCCATTGTTCAGTTCTGCAATGTTTTTATTCATCTGTTCGATACCTTCCGGAGAGAACGCCTGTCCGGAATCACCATTATACCGTTCCAAGTGACGAAGTAATATCTTTTGTATTGCGGTATCCGCCACTTTGTTTCTTATGTCATCTGCGGTGAAAGAAGCATCCAATGAAACGCGCCCCGAGAAGAAACGTTTTTCTGTATCTTTCGTAAAGAAATAAACATTTATCTTGCCCAGGTCTATATCCTGCCATGTTTCTTTATTCTCCTCAAAATATGCCCGGATCGTTTTCTCTGAAAGGCCTTGAGAAAGCAGTTCCATCAACTTCTTTTTCAAATCTTTCTCCACTATCGCCTTCGGATTCTTCAATGCTTCCTTCAACGAAACCGCCTTTTGTCTCCGCAAATTAACCTCGGCATAAAAAGTTTCTTTGTGCAAAGGCTTACGAACAACCCATCCATCGCCTTTTTCCTGCGGAATCATTTGTTTCTTTCCATCCTTGTAATGCTGATAATAATTGGTTGTCTTACTTATCACACGCAGATTCTGTTTGAAACTGACAACAATGTTTTGCAAAATGGCGGAAACATCCTGCGTAAAAGTCTCCCAGGGTTTTCTGATAAGATAACGGGCGTTTCCTTCAGAATCCGTCTTCTTTTTCTCACACAACAGCCGCCGCAGATGGCAACGCGAGATCTTTTCATCGGCACTGGCCGACTCGTTATTCAGATAATTGACGATGTTTCGGGTGGCGCATGCTATCACAATGGCGTCCATCGCGTGATGCCTATGGTCGATGCGCTTCTTCTTAAAACCTTTCGACAGTTCCAGAGGAACCGAAGGAATGAGTTTGTTTTGCGTATTGAACGAGGTAAAATCGGTCGTATCCAGTTTTTCATTCAAACGGACAAAACGAGGAAGTATGATTTCATTCCACACATCATTGATTCCCCAATCCCGTTTTAGCTGGTCTGTAACCTTTCCCGTACACACAATCACGTTCTTCGACATATCCTCCTGTTCGCCTTCTTCACGGACAATATTGGAAAGTAACGACTTTATCAACCTGCTGATGTAACGGCTGTCATTCAACTGACGGGCGATAAACTGCTCGGGAATATCTTCCATCAACAGTTTCTTCATCTTGACAGGATTGCTTGCATACGTGTCTTTCACGAATTTCTCATAATTTTCCAGGGTAAATATGCTGACTTCCTTGCCAAAGCCCAGCTGAACACGCCGGCCTTGATTCGCCTTTATAAACTCATATCCCAACATTTTATCCTTCAGACCGTTTACGGCTCTCTCGCAAATAACCTTATTACTAAACGAGTCATCGAAATAACGGGACCGAGGGATGATATGCTCTATCTCATAATCTGAGGTAAACAACCGCGCCAAAGGTATTAGCGCGCCGGTATAAGGCGAGCAATATTTCTGCTCCAACCAACATTTGTAACGCATGATTTCCGAGGCAGTGGGGCGTTTTTCCGGATTGCTTTCCGAGAGTTTTTTCCTGATTGCAACGATGCTTTTATCCGGTTTCTTCACCATATTCAGCACCGTATCCTCATAAATCCGTAATTTTTCCTGTTGGTACGGAGAATAAGGCCTCACGCCTTCTACTCCAAAACTCGGGTTCATAAACTCCGTAAGCAGCATTTTTATCCGAAAATTGGCATCCTCGTTCTCCCGCATCTGCTTTGCTTTGCACTCACGTTCTTCTTTGGAACGTTTCATTTCGCGTCCAAGCTCCACATGTATCTCGTCGATATGCCCCACCTGCTTCCATATATCCCGAACCGTACGCAGTGTTTCCAGAACAACCTGCTCAACAATGGGATTATGCAGGGAGTGCTGCTTGAAATGCGTCAGGTAATTGTCGATGTCGGAAGGCCGCTCCCATTTGCTGGCATCCTTTATTTCCGAATGACGGTCGTAAACAACATAGCAGGCCAACCACAGGGGAAGTCCCCTGAACGAAGAAAGTTCAGTCAGATGAATGGCTTTTTCTCGCACACGCTCCCTGATGTTTTCATCATATTCCCCCGATGTTATCTTGGAAATGCGCTCGCGTGTTTGTGCATCAATGGCGGAAGCATCCCAATACTTTCCCATCCGCATCAACGGAAGCAACTTCTTTATTGCCTTACAAGAATAGGCTCCGTAGTCTTTCTCAAAGGGAGGGATATTTAAAAACACCTCCGAAAATTTTTCATCCAGGCCATGCTTCCCGGCAAATGTTCCCAATGCTTTCTTCAATTCCTCGCGGTCGGATACGGAATAAAGGATATGCCATAAAGCCAACTCTATATCCTTTGTCAGAAAATCTGACGAGATTCCCGCTTTTTTCAGACGGTCAAGCATCTGATAACGCGTTTCGTTACACGGATAAGTTTTGTCTTCTACATAATTCCAGCGGTAAAGTTTTTCGGCATTTTTCTTCAAACCAAACGAAGGATACTTAAAAAGATCTTTCTGGTTGACGTTTTTAAGCTTGTTCAACTCATCAAACAAATTCACATAATCGTCCTCGTTTTTCAAAAATTCTGACGTTACGTCTACATCGAAAACCTTTTTCCCGTTTACAAAGTCTTCCTTCCGGTAAATACGCAAGTTGGAAATAAACTGCCAAAGCCGAAACTCCTGAAACAACGGATGCGATTTAGGGATGCATTTCAACGGATAATGTTTCACCTCTCCCGTCTTTTCATCCGTACGGACAATCTCTTCATACGGACAATCGGCCACCAGAGATTTCTTGCTTTTCAGCGGGCGCTGATAAAACAGGATGTCTTCCACCAGCAAATAAATCATGTCTTTCCCGCTTATCTGATTGCGATGGGCATCGTTCAACGGGTATAGATTCTGAATGCACGCCTCATACAAATTTCTGTCTTGAAGCTCCGGATGAAATTCTTTTTGCGCTTCCAATATACGGTACAACTCGTCCTTATAATATTTACGTTCTATTGTTCGGACCAGTTTTCCCCGAATTTTCTGCTTCGGCATCTGCAGCAACGTATCGTATATATAGGCACCAACCGTCTTTTCCGAGTCGTCCAAATCTTTTTGTGTCTTCGTTTTAATCAGTGCCCACTGCTCATCCCATTCCTTTTCGGTGGGGATATTGAAACGGCAAGACGGCTCTCCGTCTTCGTCAAGCCTTACGTTTCCTTCTTTATCCAAATCAACCTTTACGATAATATCTTTCCTCTGCCCTATCCAATCGGGAATTTCTTTTTTGAAAATCTTTCCTCTTGTTCCGTCGGCCAACACGACAGTCAGCACCTTCAGTCCTTTATACATCCGGTTTGTATCGACAATATCGGATACAACCTGCGCAGTAAAATACTCACGGGAACGCGACGAAGTTTTTTCTTCCTCCTCACCGCGTGCCTGATAATATCCCCGCTTCTGATTAAAGTTCAGCAGTATCCAGGCCAATTCTTCCTTTTGTATCTTCTCTTTCAACGCCTTCTTCCGCAGAAAATAAAGCGTCCAATCATACGGAACCTTGCGGCCTTCTGCCACCAAATCCGGCTGATTCCGGCGAAAATCGTCCAGCATTTCATCAAAAGCATCATGAAAAAGGAAACAAGGTCTGCCCTGCCCATCTTCAGTCCAAGGCAATTTCGGCTCTCCCGCAATGAATTTGCCATAACGGTCCAACTGCCGGGAATAATGCGCGGGCAGGAATCCTAAAATCGACAAAACACGATGTAACCTTTCACGACGCAACTTGCTCCGCTCATACAATCGCCTTGTTCCGCGCTTTTGTGTGCGGTCTTTTGTTTTCGACACGGTATTCCCATTCTCAAAGTCGCCCAACTGTTTCGCATCCATCGGAATAATCCGACTGCCCGAACACAGAACTTTTTCCAACACATCTGCACCATTCTCACTACTTGAAGCGACGATCACAGCCCAACCTATGCTATTGGGTCCCAAATCAAGGCCTAAAATATGTTTCATCTTCACAACTTTTTAATAATTCCTTAAAGATATAAATTTTTTGACAACGCCTTGTTTTTTGAAAAAAATTTCTTACATTTGTCGATATAATTCGAAGCAAATCACAATAAGGATTATTCCGTTGTGAATTTTCTGGTAATCCCTCCGCCTTAGTGGGGGATTTTTTTGTGTCACGTTCCGCCACGAAATGCTGAATCTCTGCCGAGGATACCAAACTCCGAATGCATTCTTTTTCCTTTACACCCGTCCTGCCTTCGACATAACTCAAGGCAAATCCGAACAAAAACACGCATTCCAATAATGTCTATAAACGCAAAAAGCGTGCAACTCAATGAGTTGCACGCTTCCACATATCGTTTCTTATGTATTTACTTATCGGAATTATTTCACTTCCTCAAAATCAACAGTATCTCTGTATGAGCAACTTGCGTGAACGTGTTGCAAATATAGCGGAAACCCGAAAATAAGCATCCATAAGCAACCACAGCTCTTTACTGCAAAAGTACAATTTAATTTCATAAATATATAATGAAAATACATAAAAATACAATAAGAAATTATAGTATTATTCATAGATCTCTTTATTTACTTGTCACAATAAATACGCATCAATAAAAGAATACTTAAAATCAAAAAGAAAGGAGAATTCTGTTAGAAACACTATTTTATTATTACCTTTGCTAATAATCCCAAAAACATAGAATAATGAATACAGAAAGTATGCAGATAATTATTGGTATAGGACAAATTTTAGCAGTAGCTATAATACCTATTATCGTGTGGTGGTTAGGTATTAAATATCAAGACAGAAAAGCTAAAAAAGAAGCTCAAATGAGACTTTTTCTTACTTTAATGGCAGATAGAAAGTCAAATCCTATAACTAAAGAATGGGTAGATGCATTAAATACTATTGATGTAGTATTCCAAGACAATAAAAAAGTCAGACATGCTTGGAGAGAGTATCTAGATAGCCTGAATGAAAAATCCCCTCATTTCGATAGTAGCAACTCTTTTAGACTAGATTTACTTTCTGAAATGGCTATGGCTTTAGGGTATAAAAATCTAAAACAGACCGAAATAGATCGTTTTTATTCTCCTAAATATTTTGGCTCCCAAATGAGTCGTCAGGAGATCCTATTTCAAGAAAATCTTCGTGTATTAATGCATTCAAAAAACTGTTCTGAGGGATTCTCCGAAGAAGAGTATCAACAACATTATAGCGAATTGATAGAAAAAGATGGGAATATCTAAAATAAAAGGGTGTAAATAAAACGATGCAAATTCATAACAATACATTAATAGCGGAATGCTCGTCTTACGATTTTAAGGAAATGCTGGAACGTAAGAAAGTGAAGTCATGGCTTAAATCCGTGTCGGCTTTTGCCAATACGGACGGTGGTAGCTTGTTCTATGGAGTAAACGATGACGGAGTGATTGTAGGTTTGGAGAATCCGCAAGCAGATGCTG
>CALUET010000016.1 GCA_944319745.1 uncultured Phocaeicola sp.
GTGAAGCCTGAAGACCTCATCTATTACGGACTGGAATACAAATTCCTTACCTTATATATTATCGGGCAACTGACGTACGACGAGATGGTATCGCAACTCGAAATCGCCATTCACCAGTTCGCCAAACGGCAGATGACGTGGTTCCGCGGAATGGAACGGCGCGGTTTGCACATCCATTGGCTCGACGCTACGCTTCCTACCGAAGAAAAGATTAACAACGTATTAGCTCTCATTCAATAATCATGTTTACGCTTGACAAACTGACAAACTCAGATAACTTCTTCCTCTTGGCGGGTCCGTGCGTGATCGAAGGAGAAGACATGGCGCTCCGTATCGCCGAGAAGATTACGGAAATAACTACCCGGCTGCAAATTCCTTATGTATTCAAAGGATCGTACCGGAAGGCAAACCGCTCGCGCCTGGATTCCTTTACTGGGATTGGCGATGAAAAGGCGCTGAAGATCTTACGCAAAGTGGGCGAAACCTTCGGTGTGCCGACTGTAACCGACATTCATGAGACGCACGAGGCGGCCATGGCTGCCGAATATGTGGACGTCCTGCAAATCCCGGCTTTCTTATGCCGGCAAACAGACTTGCTTGTAGCAGCCGCCCGCACCGGAAAGGTTGTCAATATCAAAAAGGGACAGTTTCTTTCTCCCGGAGCCATGCAGTTTGCTGCCCAGAAGGTGGTCGATGCAGGTAACCGGCAAGTGATGCTCACCGAACGAGGTACGACTTTCGGCTACACGGATTTGGTAGTCGATTATCGGGGTATTCCGCAAATGCAGGCGTTTGGTTTTCCGGTGGTGATGGATGTAACGCACTCGCTGCAACAGCCTAACCAGACATCGGGCGTAACGGGCGGTATGCCGGCCCTTATCGAGACGATTGCCAAGGCTGCCATCGCCGTAGGAGCCGACGGATTGTTTATCGAAACACATCCCGAACCGGCAGTAGCCAAGTCGGACGGCGCGAATATGCTGCAACTCGATTTATTGGAAGGTTTGCTCACACGGTTGGTTCGCATTCGCGAGGCTATTAAATAATGCAAATGCTTGGGGAGTAATGCCCCAAGCATTTTGTTTATAATTGGAAAAGATAACCTAGAGATAATTGCAAGGCATGTGTGTTTAATCCCGAATAACATTCATAATTGTCTGTTAAGCCCAAAACATAGCGCAGATCGAAATACCAACGGGCAGGAAATTTAAAAGCGGCTCCAAACACGAGGGAACAATTGACCGGATTGCGATCATATAAATTTGTATCCACACTCCTTTTTCCATCTGAAATATTCTCTCCCAACAAAAAGCCAGGTTGTACGCCCACCTCAAAGTTCAATCCGGGTATGCGTTTAAAAGGTGATATTTGAGCAAAAATAGGAACATCAATATAATGAGACCGGATCTTAGCATCATCAAGTACCAAAGGATTACCATCAATCCCTACATTTCCCATATCCAATAAGCCACTATCATTATGTACTGCATATTTCGTGTATAGGATTTCTCCTTGTATCCCCAACCAGCCATTGAACTGATAATGACCAACAGCTCCCAAATTAAATCCGACCCGTTGACGCATCCACTCTGCCATAGAACCGTTCTTCAGATTAGAGAAATTAACTCCCACTTTCCCACCGACAGACCACTGGGCGGCAAGGTTTCCTAAGAACAGGAAACATAACATCAAACATAAACCTAGCTTTTTCATACTTCTACATTTTATGATTTTACAATTCGCTATACAACTTTGTTTGTAGATAATAACGCCATCACCCTTCGTTTATTATCAAACATTAAAATAATTTACACTTTTAATCCATCTTGAAAGGTTTGTATCGTTTTAAATCGTATATTTAGCGGCGAGAAGAAGAATTTTCCAAGTAGCGGAAAGTTTTCCGAACTTTCGGGAAACACTTTTCCGGCGGCGGGAGACTTTCCGAATCTTCGGGAAACACTTTTCCGGCGGCGGGAGATTTTCCGAACCTTCGGGAAACACTTTTCTGACGGCAGGAGACTTTCCGGAACTTCGGGAGGCACTTTTCCGACGGCGGGAGACTTTCCGAATCCTCGGGAAGCACTTTTCCGGCGGCGGGAGACTTTCCGAATCTTCGGGAAGCACAAAACCGACAGGAATTCTTCTTCCGACAAAAACCTATTATAAACTTCAAAATTATTGAGTCATGAAAAAAATCAACACAATTGACACACACAGCCTCACCAATGGAGCTCACTACAATTTTATGGAAGCCATCTACACGAACCTGAATAGCATTCTGCTTTATGGGGAAAAACTAAGGACAGAACTTCCGGCATTCAAAACTGCGCTCGACAACGAGGATGCCGTGCTGGTCTTGAGTCGGAAAAGCAATAAAACAGACGAGATTGCCAATGCAGACAAGGCCCGCGACAATGCTTATGTAGGATACAAATATACGGTAAAGGGATTTACGTACTTAGGAAGCGGAGCGCAATATGAAGCGGCTAAAGTGCTGACCCAACATCTGACGGATTATCAAATCGACACCCAAATGTCGCTCAGCCGGCAGACCGGTCTGATGACCAACTTCATTGAAGATTTGGAATCCACATACAGCGAACAAGTAGAAAGTCTGGGGTTAACACCCTTCGTCACGATGATGAAAAACGGAAATGAGAAAGTAAAAGCGGGATTGCAGTCGCGCGACAACGAACGTGCCGGACAAACCAAGGCAGCCATGCTCGCAGCCCGTGCCGATACAGATGCTGCCTACCAGACCATCGTCGATAAAATCAATGCCCTGTATCTGGTTGATACGACCAATACCGATGAGTATGCCACGACAATCGACGAGATCAACGCACAGATCAAGCATTATAAGGAACA
>CALUET010000017.1 GCA_944319745.1 uncultured Phocaeicola sp.
TCGACACCAGCCACGTGGAAGAGGTTATCAGCCTGGTGAAGCGCGTCAATCCCCGTGCCATCATGGTCATAAAAAGCACCGTCCCCGTGGGCTATACCGAAAACATCCGCCGGCGTCTGGATACGGACAACGTAATCTTTTCTCCGGAATTTCTGCGCGAGAGCAAGGCTTTGTACGATAACCTCTACCCCAGCCGCATCATCGTGGGACGGCCGGAAGGTGATGCCCGCCTGGACGAAGCGGCACATACCTTTGCCGCCCTGCTGCAGGAAGGAGCTTTAAAAGAGCATATCGACACGCTGTTCATGGGTACTACGGAAGCGGAAGCGGTGAAACTCTTTGCAAACACATACCTGGCCCTGCGTGTTTCTTACTTCAACGAACTGGACACGTATGCCGAGATGAAAGGATTGGACACGCGTGCCATCATCGACGGCGTATGTCTGGATCCGCGCATCGGCACGCATTACAACAATCCGTCCTTCGGCTACGGCGGGTACTGCCTGCCCAAAGACACAAAACAGCTGCTGGCCAACTATGCCGACGTGCCTGAAAACCTCATACAGGCCATCGTGGAGAGCAACCGCACACGCAAGGATTTCATAGCCGACCGTGTGCTGACCAAAGCAGGTTATTATAATTATTATAACCGAGGCGATTTTAATCCGTCAGAAGAGAAGAAATGTGTTATCGGTGTCTACCGCCTGACCATGAAATCCAATAGTGATAATTTCCGTCAGTCGTCCATACAGGGGGTGATGAAACGGATTAAAGCTAAGGGAGCTGAAGTAATTATTTACGAGCCGACTTTGCCGGATGGAAGCACATTTTTCGGTAGTAAGGTAGTGAATGACCTTAATGTGTTCAAACAGCAAAGTCACGCTATCATCGCCAACCGGTATGATACCTGTCTGGATGATGTGAAGGAGAAGGTGTACACAAGGGATGTTTTTAAGAGGGATTGAGTCCAATAATTGTAACTAATACACTGATAAAACAATGTCTTAAAAATAAAACTTTATGATCTGAAATTTTATTGATAACTTGATTTTTTATATGAAAGTCAATTAGAGGAAGGGATAATCCTTTCATATGCGTCAATAAATGCCTTCTGTATTTGCAAAAGGTACAATTTTTAATATGTTTTGACGTGAAGATTTTAAAATGGTAGAATTGTATCAAAATCAACGCAAGAAATTGTACAAAAATACAATAGTCCTATATATTAGGACTTTTGTAATAATGATAATAAATTTGTTTATATCAAGAGTTGTATTAAAGGAACTTGGAGTTGAAGATTATGGAATTTATAATATTGTAGGAGGCATTGTCGTAATGATGTCATTATTTACAAATAATATGTCAACTACAACTCAAAGGTTTATATCATTTGAATTAGCAAAAGATAATGTAAAGTCATCGCAGAAAGTATTTTCAACTGCAATAACAATACATTTTATATTGGGTATATTTGTTTTTGTTATCGCCGAGATAGCAGGAGTGTGGTTTATACTTAATAAACTCAATATTCCACCCGACAGGCTTTTTGCTGCTCAAGCTGTATTTCAATGTTCGTTGTTATCTTTTATCATAACGTTATTAAGTGTTCCTTATAATGCTAGTATAGTAGCACATGAAAGGATGAATGCATTTGCATACATTAGTGTCTTAGAGGCGATTCTGAAATTATGTTCTGTTCTATGCTTGTCCTATTTCATGCAAGATAAGCTAATTGTATATGGTATATTATTACTGATGGTTGCCATTATCATTAGGATAATTTATAATATATATTGCTTTAAAAATTTCGAAGAATGTAAATTTATTATCGTAAAAGATAAAAATAAATACAAGGCAATGGCAGGATTTGCTGGTTGGTCGTTTGTTGGGACAACGGCGAGTGTCCTTAATGATGAAGGTGTGAATATTCTAATAAATTTGTTTTTTGGTGTTACTCTCAATGCTGCAAGGGGTATAGCCGTTCAGGTCCAACATGCGGTAATGAATTTCGTAAATAGTTTTATGACATCCATTAATCCTCAAATAGTCAAAAACTATTCAACGAATAATATTGATGAGTTTACAAAGATGGTAATGAATGGAGCAAAATATTCTTTCTTTTTGTATATAATAATGGCAATTCCGATTTATATTGAAGCGGATAATATTCTTCATATATGGCTTACTTCCGTTCCTGAATATACAGTTCTGTTTATTCGATTAACATTGTGTGTAACAGCTTTTTATCCATTGACAAATACTTTGATAATTGGAGTCTTGGCAACAGGAAAGGTGAAGAAATATTATTTAAGCTTAGGGATATTAAACTTATTGTGTCTTCCTCTATCTTATGTGATTTTAAAAATAGCTTTACAACCAGAACTCGTATATTATATATTAATATTTGTAAATTTTATACTGCTAATTTTGAGACCCTTTTTTCTCCGTAAAAACATCTCTTTTCCTATAAAAAGATATTTAATACAAACAATAAAACTTATATTAATATCGTTGTTGTTAGTATATATTTGCTATCAAGTTTCGTTTAGCTTTAGGAATAGGTTTATTCAGCTTATTATAAATACATTAGTTTCGGTCATTATAACCTTACCTGTTTTATATTTAGTGGGTTTAGACAAAAATGAGAAAAAAATCATTAACAGCAGAATATTAAAATATTTAAGGATATGAATGTGATAAATAACGGGAAGTTAGGGTCATTGTCCGTAATGGGTTTAGGATGTTGGAACCTAGGAGGTCAATGGGGAGAAACTTTCAAAGAAGATGCGATTAGAATTATTAGAAAAGCTATAGATAATGGTGTCACTTTTGTTGATGTAGCGGAATCTTATGGCGTACCTGAGGGGGAATGTGAATTGCTTTTGGGAAAAGCTTTAAAAGATGGCTATAGGGAAAAAGTGAAAATTATTTCAAAAGTTGGATGGTATGCAAAGAGAGATGGAAAACTCTGTGCTAACAATTTGTTTGAGAAAGTGTTTCGGCAGATTGTAAGAATGTATAAACCATATTGGCTTGCAGAAACCAGAACACCAGAATTAATTAAGTTATCAGGATTTGCTTGTTGTGGAAGAATGCGCATCAATAACATTGATGTTCTTCTCTGCCATGATGGTTTAACAACCAATTTGGAGCCATTCGTAAAAGGATTTGATATGTTAAAGGCTGATGGTGTAATCAAACAATATGGCATAAGTACAGATAATGTATCTAATTTGAAATCTTTTTATAATTTGTCAGAAGGTCAATGTGCCGTTTGTGAATTTGACTATTCTCTTATTAATAGAGAGGCTGAAAAAGAGTTAATACCATTTTGTGTAGAGAAAGGTATAACAATGCTTACGAGAGGCTCTCTATCGAGCGGTTTACTGTCTGGACGATATACAAGAAACACCAATTTTAAAGATAGTGCTAGGGCGAAATGGAATGGAAGCGGTAAAAGACATAATGAATTTATTGAAAAAATGATAAAAGTGGAAAAACTAATAAATAAATATGGTGATAATCTTCCAGAAATAGCTTATAAATATGTTTTTTCACAAACTTTCCCGATGAGTGTTGTTATGGGATGTACCTCAATGGAACAACTAAACAAAAATCTCAAAACTGGTGAGAGTTTTTTATCACATACTGAAATGGATGAAATTAATAAGCTCCTTCTAACTTTATAAGTTTATGACTCCATATCTTATTTCAAACAATAAATCCTTGTGTACGGGATGCAGGGCTTGTGAATTAAGATGTCCAAAGAATGCAATTGAGATGCAATATGATGAAGAAGGTTTTCTATATCCTGTTCTTAATGAAAATATTTGCATACGTTGTGGAATTTGCGTAAAAACTTGTCCTATAAATCACAAATTAGAAAACAATTCCGAGTTCACACCAATATATATTGGTGCTTGGGCAAAATCTATAGATTATTTGAAGAGTTGTTCGACGGGAGGAATTTGTTCTCTAATAGCAGAACAAATATTAAGTAAAAAAGGGAAAGTTTTTGGGGTTGTATTGGATGCAAAGACCCATGATGTCTATCATTGTCTAATAAATAATACTGAAGAGCAAAGAGCAATGAGGGGTTCAAAGTATGTGCAAAGCGATGTTAAACGTACTTATTATGAAGCAAAATTGTTATTAGATAAAGGTGTATTAGTTTATTATACAGGAACGCCTTGTCAAATTGCTGGGCTTAAGGGTTATTTGAAAAAAGATTACGATAACCTTATCACTACAGACTTAATTTGCCATGGGGTATTTAGTAAGATATTTTTCGATGCAGAATATAATATGTACTGTAAGTGGTATGGTAAAGAGATTAATAATTTCAAGTTTAGAAGCAAAAGACATTTCCCGTGGTACAGAGGTGGTGTTATTAATTTCGATGTAAAAGGAAGACATGTTGAAAGATATGCCAAATATTCTCCAATGTATTATGCATATACCTTTGCTAAAAATAAGTTGAATCTTAGATATTCATGTTACAATTGCAAATACCGAACAATTTCAAATAGAGAGGGAGATATAATGGTTGGAGACTATTGGGGAGGAAGTAAATTGTATCCAGAATTTTTTTCCGTAAAAAGAAAGAAGTATGGAATATCATTAGTGAAAATTAATTCGAGAAAAGGTTACCGTGTATTTAAGGAAATAGAAGAGAAAATAGAATTCTTCACATTATCTGAAGATGATGCCTGTCAGCAGCCGGACTTGAAAGGAATTAAACGTGATATTCCTCAAGAAAGATATTATATATATCAAAAAATTATGGAACAAGATTACGAAAAGTATGCGGCAGAATTTATGAAAGAACCATATTTTAAATATAAAGGAATATTCGATTATTACTTGCAATTTGTAAAAAACATGATTATGGGTTCTCCTTTATATCCGTTAATAAATAAGATAAGAAACCATGGTAATAACTAAATCATTGTATGAATTTTTTGTGAATTATTTTCTTCCAATCCTTCCCTCACGACATATAAGATATGCTTTTTACAAACTTTTAGGGATTAAGATGGGGAAAAATTGCTCTATATATAATTCCGTTGAAATACGCAATCCACGCTATTTACAAATAGGGGAGTATTGTTGTATCGGCAAACACACCTTGTTAGACGCAAGAACAGGTATTACAATAGGAAGTTGCACTAATATATCTTCACATGTCTTAATTTGGTCTCTACACCACGATTATAATTCTGATAATTTTGCAGCAGTTGGTGAAGAAGTTAAAATTGGGCATCATTGTTGGATTTGTTCTAGGGCAATTATATTACCTGGGGTAAAAATTGGGAATTATGCCGTTGTTGCAACTGGTGCTGTTGTTACTAAAAATGTACCTGATTATGCAGTTGTGGGTGGTGTACCTGCTAAAATCATAGGAGAACGTGATAAAAAGGAATATCAATATAAACCAATAAATAAGTATCATATAATATAAAATGTATATAGGCATATTAACTCATTGTGTGGCTAATAATTTTGGCGCAAATTTACAATCGTTATCAACTGCAAGTTACTTAAAAACTAATGGTTATGAACCTGTTTTTATAAGGTGGGATTCTTACCTCGAAGAAAGGAATAGGTTTATGTCTCCAGAACAATTGGATATTCACCAACATTTTTTAGAGAAGCATGGATTTGTTGTTACTGACTCTTGTCGTACAGATGAGGATATCGTAAACATAATCAAGAGATATAATATAAAAAATATTATAATTGGAAGTGATGCGGTTTTTACAGTAGATTCATGGATTGAGAAAGTTAAGATAAGCAGAAGAGGATTCCGATATAAGTCTCAATTAGATAAGACTTTTCCAAATCCATTTTGGATTCCTTTTCGCAATCAAATTGATGACGATTTAAGATATTTTTATCTGTCTCCTTCTTGTCAAAGCTCATTGTATAGATTATGGTCTGTCAAAGATAAAAAAAGGATGAAAGAATGTTTGTCGCATGCCAGTTTTATTTCGGCAAGAGACAGATATACATCAGAGATGATAAAATACATATTAAATACTGAGATACCTACGATGATAACTCCTGATCCGGTATGGGGATTTAACTATAATTTTACTAACCTACCTTCAAAAGAGGCAATTATAAAAAAATACAATTTAAAAGAGAACTATTTATTAGTCTCTTTTTATAAAGGTGCAGAACCCGATTCTATATGGTTCACAAATTTAGAAAGAGATGCGTTGGAACATGACATGTATTGCTATTCTCTACCTATGCCACAAGGAATATTTAATTCACCTTTAAATAAAAATATTTCTCTTCCGTTAAATCCAATAGATTGGTATTGTCTGATAAAATATGCGAAAGGTTATATTGGTCACAATATGCATCCTGTAATTGTTTCTATTCACAATCAAATACCATTTTTTTCCATTGACCAACATGGTCGTAAAATTATCAGTAGGATTGTACGTGATGATAAATCAAGTAAGATTTACGATTTGTTGGATAGATTGGGATTGTTAGAATATCGTATATCAAAAAATAGTTTGAAGAAAATCCATACTAGTGAAATCTGTAAGAAAATAATTGAATTTGATACAAAAAAAGAAGCAGAAATAAGTCAGCGTATGTATGTTGAATTCCTTGACTTGATGACTGCTATTTGTCATAAATTAGAGTCATAACAAGTGCTAATTTAAACATAATTTATATGAATAAGAGAGATGGGAGTTTTGATTTTATAAAAGGGTTTCTTATTTTTCTTGTCGTATGGGGGCATGTTATTCACTTTTTTTGTGTCGGCAATCCTTTACACAATCCAATTTATATTTGGATATACAGTTTTCATATGCCATTGTTTATTTTTATCAGTGGCTATTTTGCTGCAAGAACGGTAAATGGAGATATTATCACATGTGTCAAGACACGATGGCACCGGTTGTTTTTGCCCGCTCTCATTTGGACAGTAGTTCGGTTTTTCTCTGTCGACATTCACACTGTTGAAGAATTAGGCTTGCTACAAAGTATTTACAATTCATTTCGAGGAATCTGGTTTTTATATTGCATATTTGCCCTGTATGTTATTGCCTGTTTGTCTTTCAAGTTAAGATACAAATATACACTTCTCATTCTTGCAATCATCATAGGATATGTGAGCTACCCTTATCAACCAGTAGATGTCTTAAAACATTTTCAGATAATACGTCAATTACCATTGTTTACTTTGGGATTGTTCTACGCAAGCCACAAGACATTTGCCAATAAATTTAAAAGAGGAGGATATTTGATTTGTTTCATTCTCTATACAGTGTGGTTATACATAGCCATCGTAGACCACAAATTACTATTTAGTAATGAAATATATCTTGTTCGTGGTGCCATATTGGTTATTGCGAGTATGGTGTTTTTCGTGACGTTGAAAATCATTTATAAATATATTAAAAGGACAAAAATCGCCCAAGTGTTGGTGGCTTTAGGAGAAAACACTTTGGGTGTCTATATGCTAAATGGTTTGATGGTATATGGGTTGAATGGCTTAATTCCTAAGCGAGAGAGCCAGATTTCACTATTCTTGTTTTCTATTATAATCACGCTGATATGTTACGGCATTACGCTGTTGATAAAACGTAATAGAATTTTAAGACAATATTTACTAGGAGAAAAATGATAACAATGAAAATCGCTTATGTAATTTGTGTAAATTATTGCATCTCCCATTTTAACGGCATTCGGATGCAAGCTAATGAGTGGGCTGATGAATTGCAAAAACAAGGATGTACCGTAGTGCGCGTAAATCCGTGGGACAATGTCGCCTGGGAAACATTTGATATTGTACATATCTTCGGGCAAGTGGATTTCTTGTATAATTTTTGCCATAGAATAACTGACAGGAATAAAAACATAGTTCTTTCCCCTATCATAGATACCGTATATAAAAGATGGGCTTATAAGCTTGTTTCTCATATCGGCAGCAAATTTATGCGCCTATACTCAGTAAATTATCAGGTCAGGATTTCCTCGCGATACATTAAATTGTTTTTGGCACGAACGCAACATGAATATTCATATATCCATAATTCATATTCTGTGCCCGATGAGAAAATTAAGATTGTACCATTGTCTTTTCGCTTGCCTAAAATGGAGAATGTCCGTAAAGAAGACTTCTGCTTGCACGTCAGCAAAATTACAGACAAACGGAAAAATGTTTTACGACTATGCTTGGCGGCAGAGAAATTCGGTTTTAGACTCATACTGGCTGGAAGTATTTCTTCAGAGGAAGATTTTCGACCAATCAAAGAGATAATTGACAAAAATGAAAACATATCCTATGTAGGGCGCTTGTCTGATGCCGATTTGCTAGATTACTACTGTCGTGCCAAGGTTTTTGCACTTCCCAGTATCAATGAGGGAGTTGGATTGGTCGCACTAGAAGCTGCAGTCAATGGATGTGAGATTGTTGTCACCGAACTGGGTGGACCAAAAGAATATTATGGAGAAGGAGCATATACCGTGAATCCCTATGACATGGACGATATAGGAGAGAAAATTATGCAGGCATTATACCATGGAAAAGGGCAACCTCAATTGTCAAAGACCATTTCGGAAAAATTCAACTTACAGCATTGTGTTTGTCAATTAAGGGAAGCATACAAAAGTATTTTGAGTTAAAAATGGAAAAATTATTCAAACATAGCAAAATAAAGTCGCTGGGGTTAGCGTTGGTTGTGATAGGCATTCCTATAGGGATGTATTTGAACTACTTCACAGGCATTACTTATTGGAGTAACATTATCATGCTTTTTACGATAATATTGCTGTTTTACAAAGAACGATTTACACTTAAAATAGGAACAGGCTTCAGATTTTTATTATTCTATCAGCTATACATGATGGTTTATTGCATTATGTCATCTGATTTCCAAGCCATTTATTTGTTCTATCATCTATATATCTTGGCATTGATAGTGGCACTTTCCATTCAAAAGGACAGACTGTTTGTATTTGATAGCTTACGATGGATCTTTTACTTATCAATACCTTTAACATTGTTAGGGTTATTTCTAACACTTAACGGTTTGGTTGTCGGTGACCTTGCTTGGCAATTACGGCATGAAAACGAAGATTATGCACTTGAACCTTTTAATGTCGGAATAGCCGCGCTGAATTCTTTCTTTGCAGGATTATGCTTGACAAATAAGAGACGAAAAGAAAAAGTGATATTCATTATTATGACCGTATTGAACATTTACTTAATTTATTTATGTGGCAAGAGAACTCCCATGGTCATTCTCATTATAGGCTTGTTATATTACATATATTTGAATTTTAAGGTCAAAAGGGGTGAAATCATAGCACTTGTGATTGTTGTTGTTATCATAATGTTTGTTTTAGGCATATATGCGAACTTAACTGAAATAGAGAATTATTATGACAACATTGTAAATGGCATCAAAAATATAATGGGCGATACGAGTGTTTCCGATAGAACAGGAAGTGCTATCATAAGATATCAAACACGATTGCAAGCGTATGAATATATTGAAAAGAATTTTTATTTTCACAATTATTTATTTGGTGCTGGTTACATGACGTTAGGTAGGCAATTTGATAATCCTGTTTTGCAGGCATATCTTGACATGGGAATATTTGGCATATTGGGGTATGTTTACTTGGTTGTCATTTTTCCGATTGTTGCTATGCTGAAAAAACACAATAATGCAACCGTGTTCTTTATATTGCTTTCATTGTATAATGTGTTTTCATGTTTTTCATCTGCTTATCCGTATTTTTGGTCAAAATACACTCCCATTTGTTTGTTAATTTTCAGCTTACCGATTATGTTTAAATATGGGAAGAAATGAAATTCTAATCACCTTTGTAGTTCCAGTTTATAGAGTTCCAGATGATGTGTTGAAGCAATGTGTAGATAGTATCCTATCTCAGCATAATGACAATTATGAGGTTATTCTGATTGATGATGAATCACCTGATAATGCTGGTAAAGTGTGTGATGAACTGGCTATAAACAATACCAAGATTTGTGTAGTACATCAAAAGAATCAAGGAGTATCTGTAGCTCGTAATACTGGAATCAAATTAGCTCGTGGAAGGTGGATAGCTTTTGTTGATGCTGATGACTGGATAGAGAATTCTTTTATAGACGAGTTTATGAACATATCTCAGAAATATGATGACGCTGACATCATTATTTCGTCTTGTTATGTTAATTATTCTCACGTACAAGTCTTGAATCCATTTTTTAAAGATGACAAGATTGTTGCCGTTGGTTCAGAGAAAGACAGGATTGTATTAGGCTTTCTGTGTCCCAATATCAATTCAGACAATGTTGGCACTGCTGACGTGGGTTCTCCTTGGGCAAAACTCTATAGAAGAGAGTTCTTAGTGGAAAATAACTTAAGTTTTAACCCTGAACTTAAAAGGATGCAAGATAATGTGTTCAACCTGTTTGCTGTTGAAGCAGCAAAAAAAGTGGTGTATGAGAATCGGCCTTTATATCATTATCGAAAAAGTACGTCTTCCGGCTTTTCGAGATATATGCCACATATAGTTGACTATTATGAGAAGGTATTCATGATAACAACCGATTTTATCAGCAAATACCACAAACCGAATGTGTTCATTGGGGCATTGAATATCAAGATTGTAAAAAGCATTTATGTTTATTGTAAGATGGACTTTTTCCATAAGGACAACCATATTCCTCTTAAAGAACGTTTGGAAAACCTGCGTAAATGCATAGAGAAAGACATTTATATAGATGCACTCAAAGCAGTTAACTTCAGATGGCTAAACTTCAATGAAAAGATTTGGTATTTTATGCTCAAACACAAATTATATATAGGTGTATTCTGCGTGTATAAACTGAAAGACTTTTTATACAATGTAACAGGGAAAGGTATAAAATAATTCAATTATGATAAATTTAATCCATACATTTATTGAAACATACAAACAGCTGAAGACTTCTTCAAGAGATTTTTTGAGACGGTCGTGTAAGGAAGGCGGGACAACGAAAGTATGACCGAAGTATTTCTGTGTTAACACTTACAAAAACATCACTTCTAATCAACTTCCTATCTACCTATAACTCTCAATAAATATTGGGGCAAGGAGTGCGTGCATAGGGGTTGGATGCTTACTATGATTTAGTAAACAATATTTGTTGAAAATTAAGAGCCTGCTTAAATTTTGAATAAAATTTAAACAGGCTCTAAATAATCCATTAAAACATAATGAAAAACATCAATAAAATTTCAATAATTGTACCCGTATACAATGCAAAATCATACTTATCTCGGTGTATAGATAGCATATTAAATCAAACATATCAAGATTTTGAATTAATTTTAGTAGATGATGGTTCAACTGACTGTTCTGGAGAAATATGTGATAAATATGCATCAAATGATATTAGAATAAGAGTATTCCACAAACCTAATGGCGGTGTTTCGTCAGCAAGAAATTTGGGCCTATCTAAAATTAATGGGAATTATGTGATATTTGTTGATTCCGATGATTTCTTAATGCCCAATCATCTTGAAATTCTTGCACAATATGCTGAGATATATGATTGGGTGATGACTAGTAGAAAAATAATTGATGAAGATAATAAAATTAGAAACGAATATAATTTATCACAAAAAATAGAAGCACATGGAAAATTACAAGTAGATAAAGTATGCTCTAATCTAATATTTTACATTCTTGTCACAAATAAATTATATAAAGCATCTATTATTAAAAAACATAATATACAATTCATTAATAATTCACATGTACATGAAGATAGAATATTCAACTTAAACTATACACGCTATGTGAATTCATTAATTATGCTTCCAGAATCTACTTATTGTGGAGTAATTAATCCACACTCTCTCACTCATATGCATTATGTAAATCTTATAATGTTTATTATCTCCGCAGAAGCAATGGATGCATTATTAAAAAATAAAGAATTGGGCCAAAATATGTCCAACCATGCTGCTTATTACATGTTCAATTTCTATTTACGAGCTTTTTTAGGTTGTCTATATTATCCGTTTTCAATCTTGGGTATACAAAAAAGGATTTTACTAATAGAAAATATTATAAAGAGTTCAAGGAATACGGTTCTTTTCAGTCAATATAAGACAATGATTCCAAAATGGATTGTAAAAAGAATAAAGTATTATTATAAAAAAATCTTCTCAAGAATTATATTAAAATGCAAATCAAAATAATGATGAAAGCGCGTAAGCAATGTGAAATGTCCTGTGATTTGATGCATACTGATAATCCGTATTTGTTTGTTATTGCAGTGCTTATAGTCTATGAATCCTCATTACTGACGGGGTCTGTAGCTTTAAATCTTAATAGGTACAAAGATGTATTACAACTTATTGCGGATAGCATAGCCGCGCTTTATGCCATTTGTTTTATTTCAAAGAAACTGGAAAAGTTTCGTATCGGTAAAGTGTTGGAATTATGTGGTGGAGAGTCTTTTTACATTATGGGGCTGCATATTGTCAGTTTTAAGCTTTGCACCATGTTGTTAATGTTTTTGGGTATTGTTGACGGCGGATTGGAATATCTGATGACTCCCAAACTGGGGAATAATGTAACCTTGCTGATAGTCTATACGCTGTGCGGACTATTCTTTCCTGTTGCCTTCATGTCTGGATTCAGAAGATTGAAATCTTTTATCTTGCAAAACATTCATCATGCAGATTAAAGCATTTACATACTGATGAAGATTCCTTTTATGGAGAAGCATGTATTGTAACATATCGATATCAGAAATTACTGATTTCTAAACTATATTTCCAAACTCTTTATGGACATCAAGATTTTAGTGGCAGCACACAAGCCGTGTGAGATGCCTAAGGACGACGTGTACCTGCCCGTACAGGTGGGGAAGGCGTTGCATCCAGATTTGAATTTAGGTTACCAGCCCGATAATGAGGGGGAAAACATCTCGGAGAAGAACCCTTATTACAGTGAACTGACTGCTGTTTATTGGGCTTGGAAGAATCTGGGAACTGATTATATGGGGTTGGTGCATTATCGTAGATACCTAGGAATGAGACATGGAAAGGATAAGTGGAAATGCCTGTTAACCAGTGATGAAGTTCAATCTTTATGCAGAAATCATGATATTATACTACCTCAAAAGCGTAGATATTATATAGAATCACTTTGGTCGCATTACGAACATACACATGATATTTCTCACTTGGAAAAGACAAAGACAGTGATTGCGAAGTACTATCCGGAATACCTACCGGTTTTCAACAAAGTGATGAAAAGAACTTGGGGACACATGTTCAACATGTTTATCATGAAAAAGAACTATGCGGATGAATATTGTGCATGGCTGTTTAATATACTTTTTAAAGTAGAAAGACAAATAGATTTCTCTACCTTGTCAGCCTTTGATGCCCGTCTGTTCGGCAGAATCAGTGAGTTACTGCTTGATGTTTGGATAGAGACTAAAGGGTATTCATATAAAGAGGTGAAAATGATACAGATGGGAAATGAGAATTGGCCTCAAAAGATAAAATACTTCTTGGCGGCTAAGTTCTTGGGCAAGAAATATACACAGAGCAGATGACAAAAATAAATTACAAATATCAGTGATTTTGTCTATATAAGAAGTAAATATGCAACGAACTGATATGTACCTTAGCAAAAAAATATAGTTTAACAGAAAAACAAGATATTTATTATGAAAAATCAAATGCCAGAAATTGTTCACGGGGTATTCTCTGCAGAAGATTTACAAGAGTTATATAAACGTGATAAGAAAAATCTAAGGAATGGAATGTGGAGAGAATCGCTTAGCCTAATATCATAGTGGAAAGTATCTTAGTAGCAGCTCCTGAATTATATCAAGGATATAAAGAAAGTGAGTTTTTCAGAAAACTTTGTGCGGTCATTTTGAAGATAAAAGATATAATAAAAATGAGAATGAACGGCATCGATTTTTGAAAGAGATAGAAGAAAAGGCGGAAGATTTTTCAGGTAATGTATTGATGAATATGATAGGACAGACTTGACAATATCAACAAAGGCACTGTTTTGGCAAACTTGATACACGCTCGCACAGATGGTCAAATTTCTATCGATGATTTCTTTCGATTAGTTTCTATTCTGGAACGAATACCTTATACAGACTTGGATAAACTCACAGCGTTTAACGAACCATATTATAATCACTCAGGTGTTACTGAATTGCTGAATGCCACAGGTGCGATAGATGTTTGTGTCATAGATAGTAACCCTGATTCCACTAACCAATATGAGCTAACATCTTTGGGAAGGATGTTGGTGCAATATGGATTGAAAATAGATGTAACAAACATGCCTCATAACGGAACTACTGTGCAAATACCATGGAATGAAGTGGAATAATGCATATAAAATGTAAAAATATAATTATAATAATTATGCAACATTACGATTATCTGATAGTAGGGGCAGGACTGTTCGGTTCTGTCTTTGCCTATAAAGCCATGCAACTTGGCAAGAGATGCTTTGTAATTGACCGTCGTCCGCATTTAGGTGGGAATCTTTATTGTGAAGATATGGAAGGTATCCATGTGCATAAATATGGGGCGCACATATTCCATACTTCGAATAAGGAAGTGTGGGAGTTTGTCAACTCGATTGTGGAGTTTAACCGCTACACTAACTCGCCCGTGGTGAACTACCAAGGCAAGCTCTACAACCTGCCTTTCAACATGAATACGTTCTATCAGATGTGGGGCGTGACCATCCCTGCCGAAGCCAAGGCTAAGATAGAGGAGCAGCGGGTAGAAGCGGTGGCACGAATGAAAAAACAGGGTATCAGCGAACCGCGCAACTTGGAGGAGCAGGCACAATTGCTGATAGGAAAGGACATCTATGAGAAGCTGATTAAAGGCTACACCGAGAAGCAATGGGGACGAAAGTGTACAGAACTTCCTGCTTTCATTATCAAACGCTTGCCTGTACGCATGGTGTTCGACAACAATTATTTCAACGACAAGTATCAGGGGATTCCCATTGGCGGATACAATGTATTGATCGGACGCCTGCTGGAAGGTGCGGACACAAGGTTGGGCTGTGATTTCTTTGCTCACCGTGAGGAACTGGAGGCTTTGGCGGACAAGGTGGTGTTTACCGGTGCCATTGACGAGTATTACGGTTACCGCTTCGGCAAGCTGGAGTATCGCACGGTACGGTTTGAAACAGAGACGCTGGATATGCCGAACTACCAGGGAAATGCGGTGGTGAACTATACCGAACGAGAAGTGCCTTACACCCGTGTCATCGAGCACAAGCATTTCGAAATGTTCGGGGCGGAAGTGGATAACTGTCCGAAGACGGTCATCTCTAAAGAGTTCAGTTCAGAGTGGACAGAAGGCGGCGAGCCGTATTACCCCGTAAACGATGAAAAAAACAATGCGCTTTACTTGAAGTATAAGGAGCTGGCAGACCGTGAAGAGCGTGTCATCTTCGGCGGCAGGCTGGCAGAGTATAAATATTATGATATGCACCACATTGTGGAAAAAGCATTGGGCTTGTTTTAACAGACAAGGACGCTATTCTGTAATGTCAATAATACATTAAAACCAATCCATAAAATGATGACTCTTCATGAAATTTTTACCCATTTATATATTGTTATTTGACAATCAATAGCATTGAATGGTCTGAACATAATGGGTGAATATTATAACGGTGTTATGAACGTGGGTGGCAACCATGTCGTTTGGAAAGGACAGATTAATATGACTGCCTCGTTATATAACGGGCAATATTGTCGGTTGGGGTTATTTTAAAGTATGTATGAAATAATGTCAATCTTACGAGTTCTTAACTCGCTAAACGGGTGGCAGAATCCGAAAAGTTATAGAGTAGGAATAATTCTAAAAACAAATTTGATTATGAATCTCTTTTTAGAAAAAATTCAGGAAAAGACAGAAAGTGTAATTAAGGAATTGAATTGGGATGAGAATGAGATTAACCAATTTGTAAATTCAAACATACAAAGTATTTGATAACTATACAAGGAACGGTGCAATAAATGGTGAAGCGGATAATTCATTGGTTGTACATCCTGCAACTTATTCGGGAGGTTTTATCCTCTTCGGCGGATGGACCAAGATATTTGACGGGAAAATTCCTTTCGGTACGCATGGACATGAACTCTATCTTGCATTTGGCGGACTTGGAGTCGGTGGCTGGAATGAAGACTGTGACATAGAGCTTATTACGGAAGGTACTTTTGTGCATGACGGAAAAATATAATAAACCAGCCCATTTCTATGATAAAGGAAATGACTGGGAATCATATAACAGCGGCTTTGACTGGTTCCATGACCATGTAAAGTCTTTTATGTTCATGTATTTGCCAGTTTTTGCCCAACCAATTCCTGTCTTTGCATATTTTGATAGTGACAGTAATCGCATAGGGGGTTCTGTACCTAATTGCAGCTTGTCTATCGGGATAGGCGGAGGAACAGTCAAAGTTGAGTCATAAATACGTGATTGCTAATTTCTAAAAAATACAAATAAATCCAACAGCCATTTTAATGGCAATATATGTTATTCAGACTTGATTTTTTAATCAGACAGTATTCTCAAAAAACAAAAAAGACTCAACAGATTTGATATGCAACCGATTAAATTCTGGCCTATACTCAAGGAGACAATATGGGGAGGCTGCAAGATTCCGCGCATTAAGCATATAAGCGGATTAGAAAATAAACTCATTGGTGAAAGCAGGGAAATCTCAGGACTCGAAGGCTGCGAAAGTGTTGTTGACGGTGGTGCTTATGACGGAAAGTCTTTGTCGCAGCTTATCGATGCGCTGAAAGGAAAACTTGTCGATGAGGAGAATTACAGATGTTTCGGTAACAGGTTCCCGCTGCTTATAAAATTCATCGACGCATGACAGGATCTGTCAATACAGGTACACCCTGACGATGAGACAGCCTTGAGACACGGCATGGCAAACGGCAAAAACGAGATGTGGTATCTGCTCGACTCCGAACCTTACGCCTCTTTGCGATGCGGAATGAAAGAAGAACTTTCTGCTGATGATATAATAAGGAAGGTCGATGACGGCACAATCTGTGATTCAATAGCTCAATACAATGTCAAGGCCGGTGACTGTTTCTATATTCCTGCCGGGCGTGTGCATAGCATCGGTGCCGGATGCCTGATTGCCGAGATACAGCAGACATCCGACACCACTTACCGCACTATAACTGCAGGGACAGCAACGGCAACCTGCGGCAGCTTCATGTCAGACAGGCGGCTGAGTGCATCGATTACACTGTCCGTGAGGATTACAGGCAGACATACAAGCATGAGAAAAATATGCGTGTACTGTTGGTGGAGTGTAAATATTTCAAGACCTCACTTTACGACATCGACCGTTCTCTGCAGCTTGCCTATTCAGGAATTAACAGTTTCGTCATACTTATATGTGTGAAAGGAAGCGGAACAATTACCGATGAAGATGGAGTTTCTGTTCCGATTCGAGAATGTGAGACGGTTCTTATTCCTGCAACGACAACGAGATTAGAAGTAAAAAGGAACCTTCAATTTCTTGAAACATATATCTAATTGTTTATCTGCAAAATTGATGATTAAAAAGGTGAAAATACTAATCATCAAATATGTTTTTATCTTGCTGCTACGAAGCATTTCATCATCCGTCAATGGGGAATTTGGGTATACATGCCTCTGTCATTTAGTTTGACGGATTGAACTTCGATAATGAACATGGCGTTACAGTCGGCATGAATTATCGTTTTAATTATCCTTAAAAACGGATTTTGAAATAAATATTCGAATGATCTGAACCTTATGTGAGAATATTATGATGAAATGTACAACGGGAAATGAATTTTGTGATTAATATCACACGGCTATAAACATTCTCCCTCATTTTATAATAGCAGAAGAATGTGAATTATTTTAATGGCTTATGAGCATATTTTCATAATATGAACACCGATAAGTTCATGATCCGATGTAAATGCAATCTAAAGAAATTCTCGCGAAATTGCGTTTTAATTAGGACCTTCCAGTCAAAGCTGTTAGTGTCCTTTTTATTATACGTTAATCATCAAATAATCACCTATTGCCACAAGGGTTCATCCTTCCAATCTTTACAAAATCCCATAGCCGTAATGTCTATTGACGGGAACTTGGATAATAAGTCTGCTATTTTTGCATCAAAGTTGTTGTTGGGAGATACTGCAGAAAGGAAATACCTAATAATGTACAGGCGATAGAACACCTTTTTCTTATCCAACTTTGACGTATCAATCCAGACTTTAGAAGCCTTACGTGCCTCTGCCGGGTTGAACATGAAATTATAATAAAAAAACGACCCGCCGATTTGAGCATCGTTGAGAGGCTTGGCAGGTTCTAATGATACAAAAAGATACCGCTTTTAATTCAAAGCGCAAAATATTTCATCTAAATTCTCAGTGCCTTTTCCAAAATTCCTTTTCTAAGAGAGATCTTTCCTTATCGAGCTGCATTAAAATGGCACGTCAAGACAAACGGTTTTGTGAGCATATAAGCGTAATTCCCCTATAAATAAAAGTTAAATACATTAAATCTCATCCTTCCGGAATGCAGGTAAAACCCATAAATCCACTTTTCTACCTTTTTAATAGCAGATTATTGATAATCAACAAGTCATAGATACTCTTCATCTCTTTTTGATTGCATATTATTTGTAATCAGCCTCTCATCTTATATCTTTCCATCCAGTAAGTTCTCTTTTCCCTGTCAAAATCTCTCCGGTCGATGTCCGAATAATCGTCTGTGATATGCAGTGCGGCATAGTTGCCGGGATTGCGGTGTTGTGCCCATGTAAGTTCGGCAAATGGCGAATCTGTCAGTTGTCCGATGTGATGCAGTTCGTAGGGATCTCCATTTTCATCGTGAGGCGGATACCCTTCTCCCATCAGATCTTTGTTGCTCCATCCCCTCCAGCTTTCTCCGTGTTCCTTGATCCACCATTCCGGCATCAGGTAATCCGGATCTATGTGCGGCTGAATTAATGCCTGTTTTCCGTTGATGGTCGCTTCCTTCAGTCCGGCATCCATGTAGATACGTGCTTCTTCCTCGTTGCGAATAGCATTGATGATGACGTCCGACCATCCCGTGACTTTCTGTATTTTTCTTTTGAATGTTTCCATATTTATTGTTTTGATTATGCCTGCACAATCTTACTACTTCAGGAGTGTAAGACAATGTGCAGACTTTATTACATTAATCTAATACTTTGTATTCGAAGTCATTGACAGAGCAGCAAGCCTTCTTGTAATCGAAGTTGTATAGACGCATGTAAGCTTCTTGCACCTCTTTTGCTCCGTTGTAAAACGGATTGGATGTGTGCGACCGGGTAGTTACGGTGACTACCATTTCCGGTGTTAATACGGTTCCGTTCACGCGCTTGATGCGTTTCGGGATGATTTGAAATACTTTAGACATGTTTTTTGAATTTAAAGGTTTAACAATATTGTTTTTACTTATACAGTTATCGTATTGTGTCAGGAGAATAGTCCACTAAAGAAATCTCCTATCCGAGTTGTAATGCTAACGGCTAATTTTACCAGCCAATAGATGATAAGGCAGAAAATAACAATCAGAATGCCTGTCCAGAGAGCTTTCCGGTTTACTTCCTCGATAATCTTCTTGTCGTCTTCCACGAAACCAACAATGAGCCTGCTGTTTTGAATAAATACATCGATAAAATCTCCTATCCAGAACGGAATCAGCCCTAAGGCCACATCGCGGAGGATATTGAAAATAATTGCTAACGTCAAAGGCAAAGAACGTATATGAAACATACTGACATATATGAACGGCAGTACAAGCACCGAAGTCAAAGTATCTCCCAGCCCCGGCGAGAAGAAACCTAAAATCGGATCCAGACAATATTTATCCATATACTTGGCAATAACTTTGGTCGCTTTTATACGAAGACGACAGTTCGATTACCATTCTTTTTTCTTCTCCGTTCCTACTCTTTCTGCATGGAGCGTTTTATTTACTTTTGTACCTCTGTATGGTTCAGGCCCAAGTCCTGTTGGGCACGTTGCCGTCTACTGCTTCGTTGTTCGTTCATAATGCCAGTTTTTCTATTTCTATTGCTCTTTCCTTTGATATATTTAACGACTCACGCTCTCGTTCCAACAAACGTCTTGAACGCTCAGTTATTGTACTAGAGGCATTTAGTTCTTTAAATGTTTCTAAATATTCTTTTTCATCTTCACTTAAAATGGGTACTATTTGCTGTTCTATTTCTCGGGCGCTTTCTTCTGAAATTCCGAATTTTTGACGTTTCCGCTCCAAATACTTCCTATCATCATCAGTTATGATGCCATTGTCTTCTAAACAGAATAAGATTTCGTCCTTGTATTTTTCTTCTCTTGGCGTGAGCGATGTTTGTTTGGGGCATTCATCGGTAGGAGTATTATTGGTTATAACAGTTGGTGGAGTGGAATCTTTTTCTTGCACTATACTATAATATATACAAATGTCTTTTTCCAGTTCCCTATCAATTACTTTGTCTAAAATTAACCAGACTTTATCATCTTTGTCGGCTTCGTCAAATAATTTATTGAACATGATAATGCTTTTGACTTTAGATTCATATTCGGATGTGCCATTGCTGACCACTACGACATCTCCTTTTTTTAGATCTTGTTCCAATGTTCCTGCGAAGATAATACCTATTCCGCTGCAATAAAAAAACTTAGCATTTTCCAAGATTAAACTACCTTTAGCAAGTGTCTTTTGTTTTTCTCTGAAAAAGTCTTTGAACTCATCAAGAGGTTTAAATTGCACGGATATTTCCCATTCCGTTTCGGTTGTGGAGTTGAATGTCGTATCGGTTGAAGCGGAATAATTAGCAGAAACGTTTGCCATAAAACTTTCGAATGCAACTTTCACATCTGTAATTTGGTTTTGAGAAAGACTTGATGTTTCAAATGATGAAACCCGTTTGCTAAATTTTAACAGACTTCCTTCTAAACGTTGTTGGATAAGTGTTTGCAGTTCTGAGTCATTCTTTGCCCATAATAAATCTTTAGGACAATACGGCGCTTTTTTTGGCGAGAAGGTTTGTTCCAAATGCATTTCATCTTTATGCTCTTGTTTTTGGAGTGCATTTCTTTTTGAGTTAAACCCCGCAGATGCATTTATCAACTTATAGCCTCCTGTAATATCCATATTTCCATTGGCAATAACATCTTCTGAGATTTTCTGCCCTTTCAAGCAGCGTGCTGTAATTTGGGTAGCGCCAAGACATTGGAACAAACGGCAGATCTCCTGAATCCTTTCATAAAACAACATTAGCTGCGCATTTTCAAAAGGAAGGTACATAGGTTTTAATGGATGTGCATAATATAAAGTATTAGGTAGCGGATGTCCTACGGGAAATGTTATTTCACCAGGCAGTTCGTCCAAAGGAAATACATACTTGATATTGTCTGTTTCATCGTAACATCCCCCGATGTGATCAAGGTCGCGAACGGTGAAGATAAACTGGCGGTCGTGATATGGACGATTACTGAATGTGCTTTGTCCATATTTGATTTCGTTTATATCTTCCATTAAAGACATAGCCAGGCAGTCTATATATTCATTCCTGTCTTCATCGCTGAATTCTTTATTAGACAAGAAATCAGCTACATCATTAAAATCTTTAGTCAATTTGATGCGTTCGTCTATGTCAATGCCGACAGTGCCATAACCTAATTGAGAAATAGTCCATTTTACATCTTTCGCATTCCGTTTCCCGGATATAACAGCTAATATAGCTTCTTTTTCTTTTTCATCGGCTGCAAGTGGTAACCATTGGATGGCAGTACGAACGGCTTCTACTTTAGCTCCGGCCCAATGGAGCCTTTCGGCCAATCTTGTGTGCAAAAAGCAACCCCAAGCGACAACCGATTCTTCGCTATCCATGCAGTTTATAGCTCCCTTTAATTCATCTATGCACTTCTGGTTTTCCTCTTCTTGCTTTTCTTTCAACTGTTCTTTTACTTCATAATCATCTTCCTTATCTATTTGTTCTTCTAACGAATAGAACTCGTTCTCCCACATACAATAACTCCAGAAATAAGCCCAAAGCATATCTTGGCTATCTCTTGCATATTCATTTATCCATCGTTCAATTAATGCACGGCAATATTCAAGATCGAAATTATCACTTTCTATTTCTTCATTGATTAAATCTTGGAGGTGATTTTTCTGTGTCTCGTATTCTCCCTCTTCAGTGCCATCTATTTTGTTAATAAACCGGGAAAAGTTTTCATTGACATATTCTCCCAATTGATTGTTTGCATCAGCATTATACACATCTTTTGCTGTTTTAATAAGTTTATTCAATATTCCCATAATTTATATTCTTTTAGTAGGATCTTCTATATGCGTTAATTTCTTGTCTGTAAGACTGTTTGTCTTTCCTGAAATCTCATTTCCTGCAGATTATGTGCCAAATCAGAGCATATCTGTTTTTAAAATAAAGAAAAAATATGCTAATAGTTCATTAAAGCCATCAAACTATTTATTTCCACTGGTGATTCTTCTGGAAGTGGCATCCTCGAAGCTATTTTCAGCGAGTGCCTTCCGCATATTCTCAATTTGTTGTTTGCATGATTTGCCTTCAGGCTTTGCTTCTTACAAAGAACCAGCCTTTTCCGTAGAGTCTCGATATAACCATTCGTTGCCTTCAGCAGAGCCATTTGCTCTTCCGACAAATTTTATTCCTTGCATTTTTCTTCAATTAGTGCATCAATATCTTGTGCGGGATTGTTCTCGTATGCTTCCTGTAAAGAAGTAAGAATTGTGTCAAATGTCTGTTCCATATTATTCATATTTCTATCTCATCACTACTCATTAATTTACGTTTCACTTGCGCTACGTCGACCAATGCTTTAAATGGAGATTGGGCAGCCAGCGTATTCAGGCTTTGTACTGTAATGGCTAATGCTTCCATATTGTTATTCGCTATAGCTGCATCTATAACCTCAAAATTTTTTTTAAAGATCATAGCTCTTTCATCGAAACTTCTATTCAGGTGAGTCATTAATAAATCTTTTGTCGCTTCTATTTGTTTCAAAGCTTTCTCTTTTTCAGCTTCAATACGCATGCGTTCCGTTTTATGCACTTCTTTTACTTTTTCCAACTCTGTATATCTATCATATAGATTATTCAGTGTATTGAGTGCTTGTTCTGGATTTATACGATTATTTTCTTTTGAATTTTGTGAATCTTTGTTTGCTTCCATAATTGTTATAATGATTCAGTTAATAATTTTCTTGATTTTATGATATATTGTTGATCTGCAAGAGAGAGCTGATTATTAGAATCTAAAATCTCTACTTTTGAAAGTTCGCTTATCCCTTTTATAAGAATACTTGCAGATTGAAAAGACTTTAAATGTATTGAATTTTCTACATCGAAAACATTAATTATGCTTTCAAATTTCACTAATTCTTCCAAGCAACGTTTTTCTAATTCTTCAGAAACGGAAATAATTTCTTTTATTCGTTTTATGATTTGCAAACAGAAATCAATTTGTGTATCTATTTTTTTACATAAAACTTCTGTTTCTGCTTCATATTTTGCAACTGCAGTTTCTTCTTGTGCTTTCTTTTCTGCTATGGTAGATGCAATTTCTAAAGCGGATTGTAGTATATCTAGCCACCCTATGCCAGAATTACCACTGTTTGTGGTCTTATTTATATTGAAATTGAAATTTTTACGTTTGGCTATCGTTTCCAATATTTTATTACTCCCAATCAATACAGCTTTGCTCACATTGTTTGCAATATCCCATTTTTGATCGGATGTATAATTAATTTCTTTAAAGGTAATTTCTACTATTTGGGGTATTTCAAGTTCGTATGGAATGGAATAAGATCCTCCTTTCAATTTCTTACCAATAACTTCCATATCATTTTTGAACCTACCTATTGTATTTTTTAAAACAGTTTTGCGATAAGTTCCAAATTTGTTAATGTCGTTGTTTAATGATGCAGAAACGACTTCCAGTGTTTCCTTTGAAGACTTTAGAAGCGCATCTGCCTTTTCAATTCGTTCTTTTTGTTGACTGTTCATATTTATTTCTATTTATTGATTAAATTTTCTTCTTCATACTTCTCCCAAATCTTTCTATATATTCCTTCGTGTAATTTTCCGAACAGTCCTGCCGGACGAGTTATCATGCTGCCGCATTGGGGACATTGCTGCGGGGCAGGGTAGATGGTTGCCAGGTATTCGATGTGGGGCGCACTGAACTTGTTGCCGCATTGCGTGCATTTGAACGAACAGAAGCCTTTGAACATATTTCATCTCTCCTTTTCTTATAATGCCGGTGCATGATGTCCTTTATTCTCTCCTTTGGGATGATTCACACATTGTCCGCCCACCATCACTTGGATGCTGGGGAATTTCTTTCCACAATATTTGCATGTGTATTCGGATTTCTCGCTGCCTTCGTAGAGTTTATGGCGTCCTTTGTTGCTCCCGTCGGGGTGGCGGGGACAAGTGCCCGAGGTCAGTTGGCGGACAGATGTGAATTTGTGTCCGCAGTATTCACAATAGTAGTTTTTCTGATTTTCCATTGTTTGGCTATTACTGAAAGTAAATGGTATAAGGGTAGTTCCCGGGAACGATAAAAACAAGGTAGCCGGGATCAGAAAGGCAAGGCAAAAGATATTTTTCATACAGATTTCTGTTTTAAAGGGTTAATAATGGAACATACAACAAAAAAGGACACAGCACCACATCTTCTCTCATTCTTCTGGTACGGTTCTGGAAAACCTTGGAGTCTGAATAAGGAAAAGCAGCCCATGTCCTTCGTTGAAGGATACAGAACATGCTTTGACTTTATTATCATGACTCCATTTATAAATTTTCCAGATTTAACCAGATTCTGATAATTCGTCAGCAAGTTATGTAATATGTTGCGATTTGTTTGTTATTTCTGTTTCTTCTTGTTTTTCGTTTAATGTTCTATACAAAACTACGAAATACTTTTAAAACAGAAAAGCATAAAACCGAAATATTCATGGACTGCACTGTTTTACCTTCGATATTCTGGATGACAGGCGATTTTTACTTCTGTCGTCTGAATATTGTTGCCGCAAAGTAATGTTACAGATATGCAACATCAAGGCATAAGTGCGATTTTATTGTGCGGTTGATGGCATTTTTTATAAGAAAATTATATCGGGCTTACATTAACATAATAAGGTATGCAGATTATTAAAGAACCGTAAGTATTCCCGAAAGGGTGTCTTGCGGTTCTTCTGTTTTAAGGGAGTAATGACTTTTATTTGCTGTAATTTATGAATATTCATGACCGTCTTTGAGGAATAATGTCTCTATGTTTTAGAGGATCGATTCACTTAATTAATTTTTTGTGCTGAAGTAAAAAATAAAAGATAACGAATCTTACACACTTGTTCTTTTGGCTTTGTTGATACAATGCCTGTAGCTCTTCGAGGAAATGTCCGAACCCCTTAAAAATAACTTAGGCTGTAATGTCTGAAAAACAGTAGCATTACAGCCTAAATTAATGATTATCTTATACCATTTATGCGTCCTCTATCGCAGCCTGCGCCGCAGCAAGTCGGGCTATCGGAACCCGGAAAGGCGAGCAGGATACGTAATCGAGTCCTACACGGTGGCAGAATTTTACGGAAGAAGGTTCTCCGCCATGTTCTCCGCAGATACCGCATTTCAGGTCGGGACGAACGGAACGTCCTTTTTCTACGGCCATTTTGACCAGCTGTCCCACGCCGTTCTGGTCGAGTACCTGGAACGGATCGACTTTCAGAATTTTCTTTTCGAGGTAAACAGGCAAGAAGGAAGCTATGTCATCGCGCGAGTATCCGAAGGTCATTTGCGTGAGGTCGTTTGTCCCGAACGAGAAGTATTCTGCGCGTGATGCAATGCGGTTAGCCGTCAATGCTGCGCGTGGAATCTCTATCATGGTACCTACTTTGTAAGGAATCTCTATGCCTTCTTGTTTGAACAACTCTTCGGCAGTAGAGCGGATTACTTTTTCCTGTGCTTCAAATTCGTATAAAATACCTGTAAGCGGAACCATGATTTCGGGGAAAGGGTGGTATCCTTCCTTTTTCAGTTCGATGGCAGCTCCCATGATGGCGCGTGTCTGCATTTCGGTGATTTCAGGATATGTATTTCCCAACCGGCATCCTCTGTGTCCCAGCATCGGGTTGTGTTCGCAAAGGCTTTCCACGCGTTGGCGGATGTAACTTACGGTTACGCCCATTGCTTCGGCCATTTCTTCTTGTCCTTTCTGGTCGTGTGGTACAAACTCGTGCAGCGGCGGATCAAGCAACCGGATGTTTACCGGACATCCGTCCATGGCTTTGAATATGCCTTTGAAATCGGCTTTCTGGTACGGTAGCAATTTTGCAAGTGCTTTTTTCCGTCCTTCCACATCGGGAGCGAGAATCATTTCGCGCATGGCGATGATTTTCTGGTTCTCAAAAAACATGTGTTCCGTACGGCAAAGGCCGATACCTACGGCACCAAACTTGCGTGCCACTTCCGCATCGTGGGGCGTATCGGCATTGGTGCGTACTTTCAGTCGGGTATATTTGTCGCACAGTTTCATCAATTGTGCAAAGTCGCCCGATACTTCGGCGGCCTGTGTGGGTACCTCGCCCATATATACTTCTCCGGTACTCCCGTTCAGTGAGATGAAATCCCCTTCTTTCAGCACCGTACCATCTATTTCTATCGTACGCGCTTTATAGTCAATGTTAATGGCTCCTGCGCCCGATACGCAACATTTTCCCATGCCGCGTGCCACAACCGCCGCATGCGATGTCATACCTCCTCGTGCTGTCAGAATGCCTTCTGCGGTAGTCATACCCGCAAGATCCTCCGGCGAGGTTTCAATACGTACTAAAATCACGCGGTGACCGTCGGCGTGCCATGCTTCAGCATCCTCGGCAAAGAAAACGATTTGTCCGCATGCCGCTCCCGGTGATGCGGGGAGTCCCCTTGTAAGTGTGTGGGCTTTTCTTAAAGCATTCTTGTCGAATACGGGGTGCAACAGCTCGTCCAGTTTGTTAGGCTCGCAGCGCAGTACGGCAGTTTTCTCGTCGATGATGCCTTGTCTCAGCAGTTCCATTGCGATGCGCACCATGGCTGCTCCCGTACGTTTCCCGTTTCTTGTCTGCAGGAACCACAACTTTCCTTCTTGCACGGTAAATTCCATGTCCTGCATATCGCGGTAATGATTCTCCAACTTCGTTTGCAGGGCGTCAAGTTCTTTATATATTTCCGGCATGGCTTCTTCCATAGACGGGTATTTGGCTACACGTTCTGCTTCGGATATGCCTTGCAGTGCTGCCCATCGGCGGGAACCTTCCTTGGTTATCTGCTGGGGGGTGCGGATGCCGGCCACCACGTCTTCTCCTTGTGCATTGATAAGATACTCACCGTTAAAGAGATCTTCACCGGTAGCGGCGTCGCGTGAGAAGCAAACGCCCGTGGCGGAAGTATTTCCCATGTTGCCGAATACCATAGCCTGTACGTTTACGGCTGTTCCCCATTCGGCAGGGATTCCTTCCATCTTGCGGTATAAGATGGCACGTTCGTTCATCCATGAGTCGAATACGGCGTAAATTGCTCCCCAAAGTTGCTCCTGTGCCGAGTCGGGGAAATCGCGTCCTGTTTGTGCTTTTACGGCAGCTTTGAAACGAACAACGAGTTTTTTCAGGTCATCCACTTCAAGCTCGTTGTCCAAACGTACGCCTTTTTCTTCCTTAATTTCCTCAATGATTTTTTCAAAGGGATCGATATCTTCTTTGTTCGTCGGTTTCATACCTAATACCACGTCGCCGTACATCTGAACAAAACGACGATATGAGTCCCATGCGAAGCGTTCGTTTCCGGTCTTTTTGGCCAGTCCGGCAACAACGTTGTCGTTTAGTCCCAGATTCAGAATGGTATCCATCATGCCGGGCATTGAGGCTCTTGCTCCGGAACGTACAGATACCAGCAAGGGATTTTCTACGTCTCCGAATTTCGATTTCATGAGCTCTTCTATGCCGTGAATGGCCTTTTCGACATCTTCTTTCAGCAATTCCGTGACAACGTCTTTACCTTTTTCAAAGTATTCGTTACAAACATCTGTTGTTATGGTGAACCCCGGAGGCACTGGTACACCTATCAGATTCATTTCGGCTAAGTTGGCTCCTTTGCCGCCCAGTAGATTTCGCATGTCGGCTTTGCCTTCGGCATGTCCGTTCCCGAATGTGTAAATTCTTTTTGTTCCCATGTCTTGAAAGATTTATAGGTTATATGTTATAATCGTTTGTGCAAAACTATACATATTTAATTAATATCCAAATTAAAAACTCTGTTTTTTCCTTATTTTGCTATATCGACATGTCAGATGAAGTTATTTAAGAAAACGTGCTGCACTTCTCGAAAATTATGTGTATTTTTGTCCCAAATTGGATTTATCGAAAAGTAGTGTCAAGAAAAAAGAAAGAACTTCCTTTATTGGAAAACATAACGATCACCGATGTAGCTGCGGAAGGTAAGGCAGTTGCGAAGGTAAATGAACTTGTAATCTTCGTACCCTATGTCGTTCCCGGCGATGTGGTCGATCTTCAATTAACGCGTAAAAAAAATCATTATGCCGAGGCGGTGGCCGTGAAAGTACACGAGCTTTCTCCCAAACGCGCGACGCCTTTTTGCAAACATTACGGCGTGTGCGGAGGATGCAAATGGCAGTGTCTGGCGTATGAAGAGCAACTCCGTTACAAACAGAAGCAGGTGTTTGACAACCTTACACGCATAGGAAAGGTGGAATTGCCTGAATTCCGTCCCATTTTAGGCTCGAAAAAAACGCAGTATTATCGGAATAAATTGGAGTTTACATTTTCCGACAAGCGTTGGTTAACGCCGGAAGAAATCAAACAGAATGTGGTCTATACACAGATGAATGCCGTAGGATTTCATATCCCGGGGGCGTTCGACAAGGTATTGGCCATTGATGAGTGCTGGTTGCAAGACGACATTTCCAACCGCATCCGCAATGCCATACGCGATTATGCTTACGAACACGAATACCGTTTCTTCAACCTTCGCACGCAGGAAGGCATGCTTCGTAATCTGATGATACGTACATCTTCTACGGGCGGGCTGATGGTTTTGCTGCAGTGTAAGATAACGGATGAGGCGGAACGTGAGAAAATGAAAGAACTGTTACGCTTTGTGGGCGATAAGTTCCCGGAAATTACCTCGTTGCTGTACGTGGAGAATGACAAGTGCAACGATACGATAGGAGCTTTGCCGGTGCATGTTTTCAAGGGGGACGACCATATTTTCGAGGAAATGGAAGGTCTTCGTTTTAAAATTGGCGCGAAATCGTTTTATCAGACCAATTCCGAGCAGGCATATCAACTGTATAAGGTAGCCCGTGAACTGGCCGGTTTGACAGGCGATGAGCTGGTGTACGATTTATATACAGGCACCGGAACCATCGCAAATTTTGTATCCCGTCGGGCACGGAAAGTGATAGGCATCGAGTATGTCCCCGAAGCGATAGAAGATGCTAAGGTAAATTCTGCCATAAACGGCATTTCGAATACGTTGTTTTATGCCGGCGACATGAAAGATATTCTTACACAGGATTTCATTAACGAGCACGGGCGTCCCGATGTTATTATCACCGATCCTCCGCGTGCCGGCATGCACAAAGATGTGGTCGATACGATCCTTTTTGCGGAACCTCGCCGCATTGTGTATGTAAGTTGCAATCCGGCTACCCAGGCCCGCGATTTGCAGTTGCTCGATGTCAAGTATAAAGTGACGGTAGTACAGCCCGTTGATATGTTTCCGCATACGCATCATGTGGAAAACGTGGTGTTGTTGGAAAAAAGATAATTTTTTGAATTTGAGAAATGAAGACAGGAGGACAAAATACGCATAGACATCTGCGGGCACGTAGTACGGCAAAATATACCGTGTTTCATGTGACGGAACCGGCCGAACTCATGGCTTTCCTGATGCAAAAGATGGCAGGAATCAGTCGCACCCGCGTGAAAGCATTGCTCACAAACCGGGTGGTACTGGTGGATAATACGATACAGACACGTTACAATTATCCGTTATTGCCGGGAATGGAGGTGCAGATCAGCAAGGAAAAAAACAATCATGATTTTCGCAACCCCATGTTGAAAATTTTATATGAGGACGCATATCTCATCGTGGTAGAGAAAAAAGAAGGTCTTCTTTCGGTAGCTACCGATAAACAGAAGGAGCGCACGGCACAGCATATTCTCAATGAATATGTGAAGCGTCAGCATCGCAATAACCGGATTTATGTGGTCCATCGGTTGGACCGCGAGACGTCCGGAATCATGATGTATGCCAAAGACGAAAAAACACAACATTCTTTACGCGATAACTGGCACGACATTGTGTACGACCGCCGTTATGTGGCAGTTGTGATGGGCAGTATGGAGAAGGATGAAGGTACGGTGTCTTCATGGCTTACCGACAGGAAACTGTACGTAAGTTCCTCTGGTGTGGATGACGGAGGAAAATATTCTGTGACGCATTACCGCACGATTAAGCGCGCCAACGGTTATTCTCTGGTGGAACTTCAGCTGGAAACCGGGCGGAAAAACCAGATACGTGTGCACATGCAGACGTTGGGGCATCCGGTTGTGGGCGATTTGCGTTACGGATGTGAGGCCGATCCTTTGGGGCGGCTTGCACTGCATGCGTTTAAGTTGTGCTTCCATCATCCGGTGACGCACGAGAAGATGGTCTTCGAAACGCCTTATCCGTCGGTATTTAAATCGCTTTTCCTAAAACGTTAATCGGTCGGACGTGGAGTATAAAGAGCTTCCATGTCTTTGTCGTTTATGCCTGTCAGTGTGACGGGCGAGCCGCTTATGGTGAGGCGAATCTGTCCTTTTCTAACTTTCAGCGTGCGGCTTCTTCCGTAAATATCGGTAAGGGTGACTTTTTTTGTGTGAGGCAGAGAGAGAATCTCTTCCTGCGGTTTCTCCTTTGTCCACAGGCATAACATGTTTTCATCGGCATTCCGGTAAGCAAAGCCGTAACAGTTTCCTGTATATTTCCCCGTGGGGACGGCATGACGATACATGTTTACCATGTTACTGTATGCCACAGCAGAGGGCTTTACCGTGAGTGATTCGTCGAAACGTATCAGTCCGAATGATGATTCCGGGTTATGAATGCCGAAAGGTTCGTCGGCAAGTTCATACCAGAACACTTTTTTTGCACCGTAATACAGGTGCGACAGGTATGTCCTGACGAGAAAAGCTGCCTGTTGTTTTTCCGTTACGGGAATATACCGTTCGTTCTTTCCTTGGCTTTGGTAGGTTGTCCATCCCAGTTCGGTTACCCAAATTTCCGGATTCACGCCGAGCTTCCTGAGTGCGGCTTTCCGGCGGGCGTATTCTCCGGTGGCATATTTTTCTGTTTCGGGGTAGAATGAGGCGTTGACATAAGGGTGTATGGTTGTAATGTCGATGCGTGAAGCTGCATTGTTCTTTTCCACGAAATATTCTATCCATTCGTCTTCTCCGGGCCACATGAGGCGTATGCCTGGATCAACGGCCGCAATAGAGTCGTGCATTTGCTTGAGCAAGTCGGAAAAAGGTTTCCCCCATCCGTGGGGACGCCACTGTTGTCCCTGCGGATGCGGCCATCGTTTCGACCACCCGCCGAAGTTGTTCGGCTCGTTTTGCGACTCGAAAACCTGAAAATGTCCTTTGGTAAGTTCTACATATTTTTTCAGCAATGCAAGATCTTCGTCCCATCGCCACACGCTGTCTTTGCCTTGTATGCCGTTGAATGAATTGATGTAACCGAACAAATTAAGCCAGCATATATTGTGTTTGTCCAGATAATCCAGATCGGGATCGGAGGGAAGATTTTCTTTTGCCACCTTCATCCAGTTGCTTTCATCGCGTAACCATGCAATACCCAGACGTTGTTGTACGGAGGCAATGTGTTTCTTTTTGTAATCGTATCTCACGAAATGTCCGCAAACACCGAAAGGAGAATCCCAATCTTTGGCGTGCAGTGTGACATCGGGGATGACGCCAAATCCGGTTTTTACCGTATCGGCCGAATTATCGTCCCGTTGTCCGATGGCGGTAAGTGCGTAATATCCCAAATGTTTTTCTCGAAAGTCGTGGGTGATAACGTTGTCGGTTGCGACCCTGTAGGTCTTCTTTTCAACTTCCTTGCCGTCTATGTCTGTGATGTTTAGCGTTATCTTGTTGTATTTGCCGTTGGGCGTAATAAAAATCTGTCCCTTTTCGTTGGTATGATATACGGCTCCCGGTTGGGAAAAACTGATGCGTATTCCCTGTGAGTCTTCGGCCTTCATACCGAAAGGAGCGCAACAAACGCATAGGACTATGAAAATGTTTGATTTGGACAAAAGGTGCATAATGGTATGTTTTTAAGGTTTTCCTGCCACAAATTTACGAAGAAAAAAAGAAAAGGCGAGGGGAAACGGGGAAAAATATCGGGATGTTCTCTTCCGGATAATTCGATGAAGTGATGCAAAGGCGACGAAAGAATAATTTTTTTACGCGGCCATGTCGGAGAATACACATATCTTTGCGCAGCAAAAAAAGATACCTGATATGATAAAAAACGTAGTTTTCGATTTCGGAGGGGTAGTGGTGGATATTGACCGTCGGCGGGCTGTAGATGCTTTTGTGCGTTTGGGACTGACTGACGCCGATACGATTTTGGATAAATATCATCAGACCGGCATATTTCTGGAGCTGGAAGAAGGTACATTGAGCGAGAGCGATTACCGGAAACGGCTGGGCGAGATGTGTAAACGTACGCTGGAGTGGGAGGAAGTGCGCCGGGCCTGGCTGGCTTTTATCACGGGTATGGATGAGAGAAAACTCGCTTTTTTTGAGAAATTGCGCAGTAAATACCGCTTGTTTGTGCTGAGCAATACCAATCCGTATATCATGTCGTGGGCATGTAGTAGCGAGTTTTCTTCCGGAAAGAAACCGTTGAATGATTATTTCGACCGTTTGTATCTGTCGTATCAAATCGGTTATACGAAACCCGACCGGCGTATATTCGATTATATGTTGCGTGATGCTTCTCTGCAACCTGCCGAGACTTTGTTCGTCGACGACGGTGCAGCAAATATCGAAGCGGGGAGAAAGGTCGGAATGCACACTTTGCTCGTAGAGAACGGCGGCGACTGGAGAGAGAAAGTTTCTGCAGCTTTGGGTGAAAAGTTTTAGAGGCAATAATTTGTTTAATTGAAAATAAGCGTTACCTTTGCAACGCTTTTCAGAAAAAAGACTCGGGGTGTAGCGCAGTCCGGTTAGCGCACCTGCTTTGGGAGCAGGGGGTCGTGGGTTCGAATCCCGCTACCCCGACGTTGAAAGAACAAGGAGTTACGGTAAAACGTAGCTCCTTTTTTGTGTTGCTCTTTTCTTTATTTATGGTTGAATTTCGTATTTTTGCCATAAAAACAATGGGACGATTTTTTTATTTAAATATGCGTAAAATGAAAAAGCTCTTATTAATGGGATTGATGATTGTCGCTTCATATACCTGTATGGCGCAATCGTTGGATAAAATGCAGTGGTTCAATGAACCGGAACAATGGGAAATTAAAGATAATACACTTTCAATGTTTGTTACTCCCCAAACAGATTACTGGCGCATCTCTCACTATGGATTTACCGTTGACGATGCGCCTTTTTTGTACACTTTGCGTGGAGGTGAATTTGAAGTTAAAGTAAAAATATCTGCCGATTACAAGGAACGCTTCGATCAGTCGGGACTGATGTTGCGCATTGATCATGAAAATTACATCAAGGCCGGTATAGAATTTGTCGATGGAAAATATAATCTTAGCACCGTTGTGACGCATCATACGAGCGACTGGAGCATTATTCCTTTGGAAAAGCCGGTATCTTTTGTGTGGATTAAGGCGGTACGCCGACTTGATGCCGTGGAGATTTTCTATTCTTTCGACGATAAAGAATATACAATGATGCGCAATGCCTGGTTGCAGGATAACCATCCTGTCATGGTAGGAGTGATGGGAGCTTGCCCCGATGGCAAGGGCTTCAATGCCAAGTTTGAGAACTTCTCAATCAAGCATCTGCCCGATATGCGCCGTGTACAGTGGTTGGAGAAAAACTCTGCGGAGAACGACTGATGCTGAGGCGTGCAGGTGTTTGAAAAATTTTTGAATCTTTTTCAGTAGTAAAATAAATTGTTTTCGGGGAAAACCATCCGGCTATGCGATAAACAGCTGAAGCTTTTTGTTTGATGGCTGTAAGTTGAATGTTTTTATTTTCAGGGCTGTGGTTTTTCCCGAAAGCGTTATCTAAACGTAACAGATAGAATGATTAAAATAGATCATATCGCGCTGTGGACAAAAGATATCGAGCGGATGCGTCGTTTTTATGTAGAGTATTTCCAATTTGTCTCGAGCGAAAAATATGTTAACGCCAAGCGCGGATTTACTTCTTACTTTCTTTCTTCCGGAGAGGGGGCACGCATCGAATTGATGCATATCGATGCCATTCCTGTTCCTGCCTGTCGGACTGATGAAATAGGGCTTGCTCATTTCGCCGTTTCGGTGGGAAGTCGGGAAGCGGTTAATCGGTTGACGGAACAACTTCGGCGCGACGGTTACACGATTCTTGGTGAGCCTCGCACAACAGGTGACGGTTGTTACGAGAGTGCCATTGCCGATCCGGAGGGAAACCGTGTGGAGATTACAGAATAAATCCTGAACAATGCTGCCGAATAGCCATATGTTTTGGACAGGATTCTGAGATAGGACACCGGTAAGTCGGTCGGATTTTGATGTGTGGTGGTGTATAATCCGCACAAAGGCAGGCAAGCCGTTTTGCGAAGCGTCCAGGGAGACGGCCCGGTTTGTGAAGTTCTGTCCGGTTGCGCGCCGGATATTTATTTTGAGTAAAGGCTGTTTCTGTACTTGGTTGGTGATACTCCTAATATATTTTGGACATATCGGCAAAAGTGAGGCATGGAAGAAAAGTGAAACCTTTCCGCTATGTTTTTCAGACTTATATTCTTATTCGATAGCAAATGGATAATCCCGTCTATGGTAAAACGTCCTATCCAAAAATTCGCACTGTATCCGCTAATGTTCTTACTGATCTCGGAAAGATATTTCGGAGTGATGAACAAGCGTGAAGCATAATAGGACACTTCCCGGTGAGTTTCGTATTCTCCACTTTTCAGCATGTCGATAAATTTGCCAAGCAATATCGCTCCGTGTCCGCTTACATGAGGTTCGCCGTATATCCGGGCATGGAAATCGTAAAGATCGAGTTGGAAAATCTCGATGAGGCAACCCATCAAATCGTTGTAAAAGCGGTGGCCGGCATTTGATTCACGCTGTCGTATGTGTTCCACATCCTCCATGAATATTTTTTGTTCTTCAGGCAACAGAGGCAACACGGGGTTACGTAGCAAGCTTAATCTGCCGACCACATCGTAATCGTTCTTCGGCTTGTTCTGCATTGCAAACTCATTAGACAGGTACAGTACCGTGGTGCGGAAATCTTCGGATGCCCGTATTTCCGACACAAGCTCGCTGTGTGGGAAAATAATGCAGTCTCCTTTTTGCATCTTAAATAAATGCCCTGCCAGACAGAAGGAGGCTTCTCCTTTATGACATAACGCGTGTGTACAATACAGCCGGATATCTTCTGAAGCCATAAAGCTGAAATCTTCTGCCAATATAATCCCCTTGTTCATGCTGCATTCTCTTTTTTAATATTGCAAAAGTATTGCATTGTAAGGATTTATCGGCGTGTTGGCGATGCAAAAAACCGAAAAAAATATAAACTATACCGAACTTTATTTACTTCCTTTCTTTTCTGCAATCCGTAATTTTGCAATACGGACATGAGAACGAGCCGGAGGTCGGATACTTCGTGCCGCAAGTGTGAAACAAACCGGCGGAGAGTTGTTGTGTTGGGATGCCTGTTTACGGGCTGTGTTGTGCGCGGGTTTTTGGAGAAATGTGCAGTTGTGAACCGGACATTTTCGTGAACGAACAGTGGGAAAAGGGAAATAATCAAATAAATATTATGGCAATGAAAGAAGTAAGACTGAACAATGGAGTAATGATGCCGGCCATCGGTTTCGGCCTTTATCAGGTTCCGGAGAATGAAACGGAGCGGGTAGTGAACGAGGCCATTGAGGTAGGTTACCGCATGTTTGACACGGCAGCATCTTATTTTAACGAGGAACAATTGGGAAATGCCATCAGGCACAGCGGACTTAAACGCGATGCGTTTTTTATAACTACCAAGTTGTGGGTGCAGGATTACGAGTATGAAGATGCACTGCGTGCTTTCGATCTCTCGATGAAAAAACTTGGTTTGGATTATCTTGACCTTTATTTGATGCACAAACCGTATGGAAATTATTATGCCGCATGGCGGGCAATGGAACGGCTTTACAAGGAAGGACGTATCCGTGCCATCGGGGTAACGAGCTTTTCTTGCGAACGTTTGCAGGACTTATTCCTGCACAATGAAATAAGACCTGCCGTGAACCAGCTTGAAACGCATCCGTTCTTTCAGCAAAAGTCTGCCAACCTTTTCTTGGAACAAGAAGGCATCAGGCATGAAGCATGGGCGCCTTTTGCCGAAGGGAAGAACGACATTTTCAATCATCCTCTGCTGAAAAGCATTGCAGAAAGGCACGGAAAGAGTGTCGGGGCGGTCGTTCTCCGCTGGCTTAACCAGCGTAACATTGTAGTTATTCCCAAGACCATGCGTAAAGAAAGGATGACAGAGAACTTTAACATTTTCGACTTTTCGCTTTCCGACGAAGAAATGAATGCCATCGGTAGGCTTGATACCGGGAAAAGCCCGATTTATGATGATATGGATCTGCCGACCGTCAGAGGTATCGGACTATATAAAATTCATGATTAAAAAGCAGGTAGTAAGAAAAATTATATGGAAAAGTTGGCATCGGCCGGGGCTGTATGAAGTATGTTTACGTAACCGCCGGTGCATGAAGCAGGTAAAATCTTTTTGAGAGATGGTATAGGAGGTAGAAAATCTTTATCGGAGCATGACGCAATGAAATGGAAGTGTCAAGCCATTGTTCCGATAGATTAAAAAATATATAACTGAATAAAGCAGCAGACAATGAAAACAATCAGATTGAACAACGGCATCGAAATGCCTCAATTAGGCTATGGCGTGTGGCAGATTACTCCGGAAGAGTGTGAGCATTATGTGTCAGAAGCCTTGAATGTGGGTTATCGTTCCATCGACACGGCACAGGCATATTACAATGAAGAAGGCGTGGGAGAAGCGATTCATGAGTGCGGAATTCCCCGTCGGGAGCTGTTTATTACTACCAAAGTGTGGATATCGAATGCAGGAGACGAGCGTGCGGCACGCAGCATTGACGAGTCTCTCCGCAAATTACGGACAGATTACATCGACTTGTTGCTTATCCATCAGCCGTTCGGCGACTATTATGGTACTTATCGTGCGATGGAAAAGGCTTACAAGGCCGGCAAGGTACGCGCCATCGGGCTGAGCAATTTCTATGATGCTCGTTTTGTTGACCTGGCAGAAAACGTGGAAATTAAACCGGCGGTGGTGTAACTGGAGACACATGTCTTCACGCAACAACAGAAAATGCGCGAGTTTTGCAAACCATATGGCACACACGTGATGGCATGGAGCCCGTTGGCACGTGGCATGAACGGGCTGTTTACAAATGAAACACTGAAAGCCATTGGCGAAAAATACGGTAAGGATAATGCGCAAATAGCCTTGAAATTTCTCGAGCAAGAAGGAATTATTGTCGTTACACAGTCGACCAAAAAGGAACGTATGGCAAACAATCTTCATCTTGACAGCTTTATGTTGACGGAAGAAGACATGAATGTTATCCGTCGTTTGGATACAGGGAAACCATTGTCTGCCGTATTTACAGATCCGGAACTGGCGAAATTCCTACTGGAATATGACAGAAATAATAATCCTGCCTATAAAAAACAGAAACAATAAAAGCAGGAATGCTACTTGTTATGCAGAAGAAGTGATACGAACAAAAGGGTAAATAAGATTGTTTTTCGGGATGATTTGTTGGTAATATATCCGTAACTTGTGTACAATTATCCGTATTTCGTATTTTTCAAACTTCCTTTTAATTTCATATTTTTGTGGTAAACAAAAAAGAACAAGAATATGAAAGTTTTACTGATTAATGGAAGTCCTCACAAAGAAGGGAATACTTTCATTGCCTTGTCGGAAGTGGCAAAGGCATTGGAAGCAAACGGAGTAGAAACCGAAATAGTATCCATTGGTGCAAAAGCCGTGCAGGGTTGCATCGCTTGCGGTCGGTGTGCGGAATTAGGAAGGTGTGCTTTTAAAGACGATTTGTATAATAAAGTAAGAGAAAAATTGGAGACGATAGATGGAATAATAGTCGGTTCTCCTGTTTATTATGCCGGTCCCAACGGTTCTCTTTGCGCTTTTCTCGACCGATTGTTTTATTCTGCCGGAGCATTGTTGGCCTATAAACCGGCAGCATCCGTAGCGGTTTGTCGTCGCGGAGGGGCAAGTGCAACGTTTGATCGCCTGAACAAGTATTTCACGATAAACAATATGCCAGTTGTTTCTTCGCAATATTGGAACAGTGTGCACGGCAGATTACCGGGTGAAGCTGCCCAGGATATTGAAGGATTACAGACCATGCGTGTGCTGGGACGCAATATGGCGTGGATGCTGAAGAGCTTGAAGCAGGGCGGAGAACCCGTGCCTGAACGCGAACCTTGGACGCCTACCAACTTCATCCGATAATTATTGTATGTAAACAAAGACAAGAAAATTAGGCAAGTTTGCCGTGCTTCCCATCGGAATGAGCCGTATGAAATTCGGCTACGGTTACGGCAAAACGCCCGATGAAGCGTATGCCGTCAGTGTAATGCTGGCGGCATACGAGTTTAATGTGCTTTTCGGACATAATGAGGAACAGGTTAGAAAAGTTATCAGACTCTTTTGTGATAAGATGTTCCTCGCCGCAAAATTTCATTAGGGCGAGAGCGAGGCATTAAAAAGGTGCCGGTTTTTATGTTAAAACTCGCCGATATTTAAAAATATTTCTGAGGTGTTTTTACGACCTTTAACCCGATGTCTTTTGATTATCTTCGCGAATCAATAGAGCATAATCCGTAAAATTATTATAAACTTCAGTACTATTGTTCCATTCATTTAAGGCTCAAACTTTTACTTTTGTCATCAAACGAGGAGTATTTATGGATGGAGAAAATCAGATAAGCAGGAGAGATTTTATCAGAACTTCCGTTGTAAGTGGCGGAATGTTGTTCATGTCCGGAACGATTCCTGTGCAGGCAAAAAACATATTGCGGGGACAGGAAGATGAAGTAATGCCTGTCGGCGATGAATTGTTGAAAGGTGTTTGCGACATTCACTTGCATTGTCTTCCCGATTCGCGGGAGCGCTCGGTGGACGAATATGCCTTTATGCGTGCTGCAATGTCGGCCGGTTATCGCGCGGTGATGTTCAAGTCAAACGATTTCAGTTGCCATGATCGGGCATACATTATCCGTCAGGCATTGCCCGGAGCGGAATGTTTTGGCAGTTTTTGTATGAACCGGGTACATGGAGACAAGGTTAATCCGTTTGCTGCACGGAAGGCTGTCGAGACAAGTGGCGGGTTATGCCGGTGCATTTGGATGCCGACATTGGATGCAGCTTATCAGTATCGGTATGAAAAGCGTGGCGAACCTGGTATCCCGGTATTGGATGATGCCGGACGAGTATTGCCTGAAGTTGTGCAAGTCATGGAGATATGTGCAGAAGCCGACATCATTTTTGCTACCGGACATTCGTCGCCCGAAGAAAGCATCGCGCTGCTTCGTAAGGCCAAAGAAATCGGCCTGAAGCGAACAGTGGTGACGCATGCCAATTCATTTATCTGGACAATGACTCCCGATCAAATCAGGCAATGCATCGATTTGGGCGCATATATTGAATATTGTTACCTGCCTTGTCTTTGGGGAGAAGGCACCGGGATGTCCCAATACGTGCGTCAAAGCATTGAAACATTCGCATCTTTTGTTCGTATAAATCCGAAGCGGAGTTTTATTTCTACTGATTTGGGACAAGCGGTAATGCCGCATCCCGTTGAAGGCATGAGGGATTGTATCATGAATTTGCAGGCCGTCGGGATTTCGCAAAGCGATATTGATTTACTCGTGCGCAGAAATCCTGCGTGGCTGATAGGTTTGGATAAATAACAAGAAAGATATGGACAGACGAAATTTTATCAAAAACGGACTGATTGCTGCGGCGGTAGGTGCAATGAACGGGCCGAAAGTCATTGCGCAGGAAGCCGGGAAACAAACGGAAAAGGAGCGATTGTCGAAAGACATTCTCAATTATAATTCGCAGATGCAATATCGTCCGATGGGAAATACTGGGGTAAAAGTGTCGGCATTGGGCTTTGGCATGTTGCGTCTTCCGATGAAAAACGGACATGTAGACTTCGAACAAACCACGCCAATGGTGCGTCGTGCCATAGAAGGCGGCGTAAATTACATTGATACGGGACGGGTATATATGAGTGGAGAAAGCGAACAGGCCGTGGGAAAGGCGCTTGCCGGAGGATGGCGTGATCGGGTTTATGTAACATCAAAGATGCCATGGTGGGAGATGCAGTCGGCAGACGATTTCGAGAAATTCTTCGATCAGTCGCGTCGAACCATTGGTACGGATGTGATAGATTTCTACCACATTCACATGATTATGCACCGTGCTTGGAAAGATTATGTGCTGCCTTACAGACTTATCGAGAAGATGGAAAACCTGAAAGCTCAAGGCAAAATACGATTTATGGGCTTTTCATTTCACGACAATCTGCAATTGTTTAAGAAAGTGGTGGAATATACTCCGGCATGGGACTTCTGTCTTATCCAGCATAATTACCTGGATTATGAGTATGAGGCGGGCGTGCTCGGTCCGAAATATGCTGCTGCCAACGGTATGGGATTGGCTGTCATGAAGCCTGTCCGCACGGGATTTCTTGCCAATTTGCCGCAGACAATGAGAGAAGCATTGGCTTCTACGGGCATTCGCAGGCCCGATGCGGAGTGGGCATTGGATTATCTTTGGGATATTCCCGAGGTAAGTGTGGCAGTAAGCGGCATGGGCAGTATGGAGGATGTGGAGGAAAATCTGAAATATGCTGCCAAAGCTCGTCCGAACATGCTTACTCCTGCTGAACGAAATGCCTTGGGAGCTGCCATTTATGCTTACCGTCAAGCGCCGGGACACATCGATTGTACGGGCTGTTACCAGTGTATTCCTTGTCCGCACAACGTCGCCATCGGATATATCTTTGCTTATGTATACAACAATTATCTGCTGCATCAAAATAAAGACAGGGCAATGGCGGATTATACCGTGTCCATGTCTCCTGTTCAGCGCGGCGATCCTGCTTCATCGTGCGTAGGGTGTGGAGCATGTTTGCCCAAGTGTCCTCAGCATTTGAATATACCGAATTTACTGGAGAAAGTAAAAGAAGTTATGGGAAAATGAGCCTGCGGAAAACATACTTCTGTAAGATTGTTACAATTACAAGGAATTGGGGTATGATGTTTTTGCCGGCGGACGGTTATTTTTGTACATACATTAAAACAAATAAAACAGGTAAACGCAATGGAAACAAATCTTACTTACGACATGTACGTTCCCACCCGTGTGATGTTCGGGGCGGGAATGTTGAATAAACTGAGTGAACAACCGATGCCGGGCAAGCGCGCCCTCATCGTTATCTCCAACGGAAAATCTACCCGTGCAAACGGGTATCTTTCCCGCACGGAGGAACAGTTACGGAAAGCCGGTGTGGAAATTTTTGTATTCGACGGCGTGACACCCAACCCAACCGTGGCCGATGTGAATGCGGGGGCGAAGGCGGCACGTGAAAGCGGATGCGATTTTTTGGTGGCTCTTGGCGGGGGTAGTGTAATGGACTGCGCAAAGGCGATTGCCGTCATGGCAACGAACGATGGCGAACTTTGGGATTATGTACCCATCGGTTCGGGCAAGGGACAGCCGATAGCCGTCAAACCTCTTCCCATCATTGCCATAACTACTACGGCCGGAACGGGTTCGGAAACAGACAATTCGGGCGTCATTACCAAAGAAGATACCTTCGAAAAGGCATTTGTGGGCGATGCTTCCTTGTTCCCCGTCCTTTCCATTGTGGATCCGGAGCTGATGGCCAGCGTACCGCCTGCCTTTACGGCATACCAAGGCTTTGATGCTTTGTTTCACAGCACGGAGGGATACATTGCCAAAGGCGCTAATCTGATGAGCGATATGTATGCCCTGACCGCCATAGAGAATCTGGCGAAATATCTGCCCCGTGCCGTAAAAGACGGGAAAGACATGGAGGCCCGTACGCATGTGGCCTGGGGAAATACACTCTCAGGCGTGGTTATGTGTCTTACTTTGATTACCAGTGAGCACGCCTTGGAGCACGCGCTTTCTGCTTATCATCCGGCTCTGCCGCACGGAGCAGGCCTGATTATGGTCAGTAAGGCGTACTACCGTTACTTCATCGAACATCATGCTTGCGACGAACGTTTTGTACGTATGGCGCAAGTCATGGGAATGCCCGAGGCCACGAAACCCGAAGATTTTCTTACCGCGCTTTCCCGTTTGCAGAAAGCCTGCGGGGTGGCCGACCTGAAGATGTCCGACTACGGCATCACCCCCGACGAGTTTGTTGCGCTGATGCGCAATACCCGTGAGGTAATGGGGGTAATGTTTACCAGCGACCGCGTGCAGATGACGGACGAAGACATCGTGAACATCTATAAAGAGTCGTATAAATAACAGAACATTTGTTCCGGGAAAAACGGGGACAAGGCTTATCCGTGCGGGTAAGTCCTGTCCCCTTGCTTTTTATATGCCGTTTTCTCTGTCGAAGGAGAAAGAATCCTTTTGTCGCACGGACGTGTGCCTGCGGAAAGATTGAAGTCGGCGTTTGAGAAAAAACAACAGGAACTCCCGGTGAAAATCCGGCAATCTGTCTCACGACTGACTGCCGGATTTGGGCGGATATTTGGCGTTCCTTCACGGTGTATTTTGCGGAAAGTGGTACAGCGAAAGGCATGGAGCGGAAATTTTTTTGGCGATATTGTTTTATCGGAATGCATTAAAAAACGTTGTACATAACTTGTTTATTGACTTTTTTATGCATATATTTGCAAAAATACCGAAAAGTTAAATATGTTAATTGCTGACGGTTTAATGGAGGGAATGTGAAATTCCTTTTCCCTCTATTCGGAGGCGGATTGAAAACGTCTGTACGTTTTTTTATTGTTTCGCTGGTTTGTGATTATAAAAAATGCCCATGCAGGGGAAAAGAAAGGTATAGGGCAGAAGAAACCGGGTTGTCATAAACTTCCGGTTTAGTGGCTGGTTTTAAAAAAGAAGGCTTTTGGGGCATTCCACTGTCGGCATTGTGCGCAATACCCATCCTTTAAGAAAAGTAAAGGTTGCCGGGCATCGGTGGAGGATGACAGGCGAAGCCGGCTTTTGTCAGCGGAAGTCTGTCAGCTTTTTATTACGCACCTCTCATTATTTGATTCCTGTATTCATTCGGCGTATGCCCGGAAACTTTTTTGAACATCCGGCTCAAGTGGTGCGGATATTGGAATCCTACTTCGTAAGCTATCTCACTCACGGTCTTGTCGGTGCTTGTAAGCAGGTCTTTGACGCGGTTGATTACGGTGAGATGAATGTATTCGATGGCAGATTTTCCGGTTTCTTTCTTTATCAGGTCGCCGAAATAGTTGGCAGAGAAATGCAGCTGGTCGGCACACCACGCTACGGTGGGCAGTCCGATTTGTTCCGGCTTGTCAGACTCGAAATAGCCGTTCATCAGTTCCTCAAAGCGAATAAGCACATCGCGATTGAGCGCTTTTCGGGTGGTAAATTGGCGGTCGTAGAAACGCAGACAGTGGTTGAGCAGTACTTCGATGTTGGAAGTGATGATGCTTCGACTGTGCTTATCGATGCTGTGATGCAGTTCTTCTTCTATTTCTGAAAAGCAGTTGAAAATGGTTTGCCGTTCGCGTTCGGACATATGCAGCGCTTCATTTACCTCATAGGAGAAGAAAGTATATTCTTTCATCTTGCGGGAAAGGGTTGTTCCGCGCAGCAAGTCGGGGTGAAACAACAGGGCATAACCTTGTGGATGCGGCGTGAAACCATCGTCATCAATGCCTGCTACCTGTCCGGGAGCGACGAACACCAATGTACCTTCCTCGTAATCGTACTTGTTACGTCCGTAAGTTAGCGGCCCATGTATCTTTTCTTTTAAGAAAATGCCATAAAAGTTAAAGCACTTGCGGCGGTGCGGTAATACCTCTACCTTCGAGAAATCTACAAAACTGACCAACGGGTTGAGTGTCTCCAACCCGAGGAATGTGTTGTAATCGTGTATCGTTTTCAGATCCAGTATCTCACTCATAACTTTCTTTTTGGAATTTGACATCTCTCAAAGATACGTAAAACTTTTAGCAATCGGTACCCCTTTCTGTAGAATTGGTATAAGATTCGGTAAAATGTGTTTGGGAAAATTCCTTGATACACTTCTTCAGTACAGCTGGATTGCCTGCAACCAGTGTTCTGGGAGCGACATCTTTTGTTACCACACTGCCTGCTGCAATAACAGCTCCGTTGCCTATTGTCACTCCGGGCAATACGACTGAATGCCCGATCCATACGTTGTCACCAATACAGATGGGCATCCCGTAACCGTCAAGCGTCCGTCCTTCAGGTTGCAGACGGTGTCCGGCTGTATAAATCCCGACGTCGGGCCCTATCAGACAATTACGTCCGATGCGGATTTCTGCTACATCAAGCATCGTACAGTTATAGTCGGCATGGAAGTTATCTCCCACGTGAATGTTCTTACCAAAGTCGCAATGGAAATTATTCCCCACGAAAGCATTGTTCCCCACCGTGCCGAACAGCTTTGCAATAATTTCTTGTTTTTTCTGAAAGTCGGCCAGTGTCAGCTCGTTCAATTGTTTTATCAATTCAGAACACTTCATCATTTGCTTTAAAGCCTCGGCGTTTATTTCCGTTCTGCTGTATATAAATTTCTCCATGGAACGTGATGTTTTTAGATATTCAACCTGTTTACTGGCAAAAATAATGAAATTTATTTTCTATCGCAAAAAGGACAAATTCCTTGCTTTCATACCGTAAAATGGGTGCTTCTATCCGTAATCTGTGTATGGACGGGCGATGCTTATTCGTGTAATTTTGCGTTAAACAAAACAATCTTAAACGACAGAACATTTATGGAAACAGTAAAATTGAGAAACGGCGTGGAAATGCCGATGTTGGGTTACGGCGTTTATCAGGTTTCACCTTCGGAATGCGAACGGTGTGTGAAGGACGCCATTAGCGTGGGATATCGAATGATTGATACGGCACAGGCGTACGGCAATGAAGAAGGAGTGGGCGAGGCAGTCAGGAAAAGCGGCCTGGCTCGTCAGGATTTCTTCCTCGTCACCAAGGTATGGATATCCAATGCCGGATACGAACGGGCGAAGGCATCCATCGACATTTCGCTGCGCAAATTGCAGACAGACTATATTGATTTGTTGCTTATCCATCAGCCTTTCAGCGATTATTACGGTACGTATCGTGCGATGGAAGAAGCATACCGGGCAGGAAAGTTGCGTGCCATCGGCGTGTCTAACTTCTATCCCGACCGCTTTATTGACCTGGCTGAGTTCAGCGAAATACCGCCGATGGTGAACCAGGTGGAGACGCACGTCTTCAATCAACAGATAGAAGCGCAACAGATTATGGAGCAGTATGGTACACACATTATGGCGTGGGGACCGTTTGCCGAAGGGCGAAACAACTTTTTCGGCAATGAAACTTTAACGTCCATCGGCGCCGGATACAACAAGAGTGCAGCACAGGTTGCTTTGCGTTACCTTATCCAACGCGGTGTCATCGTCATTCCTAAGTCCGTACGAAAGGAACGTATGGAGCAGAACTTCAGCGTATTCGATTTCACTTTAAGTGATGCAGACATGCAGGCCATTCGCCGATTGGATTTGGGGCACAGCTTGTTTTTCTCACATTATGATCCGCAGACAGTGAAATGGCTTGCGCAATACGGAAAAAGCAAGTAACGATGTACAACAAAACGAATTGTTGGTAAACGGTTTTCTGCGTCGTAATGGAAATATGTTTCCCGCGCTTTCGGAAGGGGCAAAAACGATGTTTCATCCGAAAGCAGAGAATCCATACATACAAGCTTTATCGGATAATCAGCTTATGAAAAAGATATTTCACTTCATCATTCTGCTGTTTGCCGTAAATGCAGCGACAGCATGTAACAATACGGACGAAAACGAATGGGAAAACATGGTGACAGTGGAAACGATTGTTACGACCGATATTACCTCGACGTCTGCCATTTCCGGCGGGCGTATCTCCGGGAACTTGGAAAATGTCATCGCTCTCGGTATCTGTTGGAGCACATCGTCCGGACCGACTGTCGACGACTTTCATGCGGAAGCCGATGGCCCTTCCGAATCATTTGTGTGTTATATGATGGAACTTACTCCCGGAACGATTTATTACGTCCGTGCTTTTGTAACCCTTGCATCGGGAACGCTTTACGGAACGGCAAGGCGTTTCACAACGGCAAACAGCGGGAACGGGGAGGGAAGCGAGGAAGAAGTGCAGTTGCGAACCTATTTGTGTCCGGAAAATAACATGCCGTCGGAAACAAACTATACCGTAAACAATGGCAACTATCAGGACGATCCGGATTTCCGCCCGAATATGGTTTGGTATCCGGTGCCGGATGGCGTGGAGATAAAAGGCGCCGTGATGGTTTGTCCCGGAGGAGCATTTATGTTTCGCAGCCCGAATGAAGGCGCACCTGTGGCAGAGCGGTTGAGTGAACTGGGCTGGCAAAGTTTTGTGGTGAACTACCGTGTTCGTCCTTACACAATGGAAGAAGGCAGCCTGGATTTGGCACGCGCCATCCGTTACGTCCGCAGTCATGCCGACGAATATGGCATTGCACCGGAGAACATTGCTTCGGTAGGCTTTTCGGCAGGCGGCATCCTTTGCGGTGATGAAGCCTTGCATTTTGACGGACTGGTGAATGGTTCGGTATTGGACAACGGGTATGTTCCCGATGAACTCGATCAAGTTTCAGCCGATGTATGCGCCATTGGTATGATTTATTCGTTTTACGGACGGTTGAGCGTCTCGAATAATAACGTGAATGATCTGCAGGATGGTGATATTCCTCCTACTTTTTATACTTACGGGACTGAGGATCCGTTCTACCGACAATTCATTGCCAATGCCGATGCAGCACGTGAAGCCGGCGTGCAGGTGGAGGAACATGTACTTGACGGTTGGCCTCATGGTTTTGGTGTGCGCGGAGAATGGACCACGTGGTTCGACAGCTTTTTGACTAAAATAACGACTCATTAAATACATTCATGTTATGATGGAGGCAAAAGATAACGGGAAAAAAGGCATAAGCCGCCGGGATGCTCTGAAAAAGATGGGATTGTTTATAACAGGAGCCGCAGCGTTTGGCGCACATGCCGCCTTGACTTCTTGTGACGGAAGGAAGAAAAAGCGCATCATCTTCTACTTCACTGCCACGGGAAACAGTCTTTATCTTGCCCGGCAACTGGCGGATAATGATACCGAACTGCTCAGCATTCCGCAAATGATGAAGCTGGACAGACACGATTTTGAGGCGGATGAGATAGGAATTGTTTATCCAATTTACGGACACATGCCGCCCAACATGGTGCGTAACTTCATTCGACTGGCAAGATTGACGGCGGCATATAAGTTTGCCGTGCTGACTTACGGGATGCTCGATTTCAATGCTGCTGAGCTTTGGGACGGTATATCTCAAAAAAACGGGACGAAGTTTGACTATATCAATACTGTGATGATGGTGGACAACTGGCTGCCTAACTTTGACATGGCGGAGCAAATAAAGATGAACAAGCACATCCCCGAACAACTGGAAAAGGTAAAATCTGACATCGGGCGGCAGAGACATTGGGTGAAGCCGGCTAATGAACAGGCCCGCCGTGCGCACGATGGTTTCGTATCTTTTGCCCGTCTTGATCCAGAAGTCGGTTTCTTGATGCGAAGCGAGAAATACTTTCGGATAACGGATGCCTGTGTTGATTGTGCCATCTGTACGGAAGTTTGTCCGCGCGGCAATTATGAGTTGACCTCCGCCGGCGTGAAAACCGAAGGCGATTGCGACTTTTGTTTCGCCTGCATTCACAATTGTCCCCAAAAGGCGATACAGTTTGTCAATTTGCCCGGCGATCCGTTACTGGCACACGGCGAGGTAAATCCCAAAGCCCGCTATCGTAACGAACATGTATCGTTGTGGAGTATTAAGAATGCAAACAGACAATAACTTTTTAATAGTAGAATATTATGAATATGTTGAAGAAATTTATTCTTTCTGCGGCTCTGCTTATGGGCTGCATAAACGCTTTGAGCGCACAAGAGAAAACGACCGTTGCCGGTGTGCCCGTGGTCAAGTTGAACAATGGCGTGGAGATGCCTCGCTTCGGACTGGGAACTTTTCTGCAACCTTCCGATGAAGTTTGCGAACAGTCCTGCCTCACTGCACTGAAAGCCGGTTATCGTCACATCGATACGGCCCATGCTTACAACGATGAAAAGGGCGTAGGGCGTGCAGTGAAAGAGAGCGGAATTCCCAGAGAAGAGATTTGGATTACCAGTAAGCTGTGGCCAACGGAATATGGCGAAGGCAAGACTTTGAAAGCCATTGATGATATGTTGGAGCGGATGCAACTGGATTATATTGATTTGCTCTACGTCCATCAACCGGTGGGTGACTTTGTTGGCGCTTGGAAAGATATGGAAAAAGCTGTTAAGCTGGGCAAGGTTCGCGCTTTGGGCATCAGCAATTTCGATGCCAGTGACGAGGTTTGGGATGAAATTATGAGTGCCGCCACCATAAAGCCCGCCGTACTTCAGATAGAATGTCATCCTTATGCGCAGCGTATAGCGATGCGTAAGAAGGCAGCCAAGGAAGGCATTCAGGTGGAATGCTGGTTCCCGTTGGGTGGCGCAATGTCTAATGGTGCACTCTTTAAAGATCCCGTCATCCAAAAAATAGCCGAAGCACATGGCAAAACCCCGGCGCAAATCATTCTGCGCTGGCACATCCAGGAGGGATTCTCCGTCATTCCCGGAGCATCAAATCCCGATTATATCAAAGAAAATATCCAGATCTTCGATTTCACTCTTACCGACGAGGAGATGGCAGCGATGCGTTCGCTCAACAAAGAAAAACGATTCTTCAATATGCCTTTGCCTGAAAAGAGAAAGGTTTATATGAATACACAAATGAAAGACTGAAATAAAAATCCCCTGGCACTCGTTTTCGGTTGTCAAGGGGATTGTTTCTATCATCGAAGGCAAAGCCCAATATGTCGACCACGCAAATGCGATTTTGAAAGTAAATGCTACCCGTGCGAAGAAAAAGAACGGACATTTTGTGATACAAAACTCGAAAGAAAGCAGTAGCACTTTCTGCTGATGTCAGGGGAAATACGGCTTTCTGTAATATGGGTGCTGCAATCCGTAATCCGTGTATGGATGCACGTTTTCTGCTAATGTACCTTTGCAACATAAGATCAAATTGGTTAAAAATGAAAGAAAGAATTATCCGTTTTTTCAAGATGTGGACGCTCCCGTTGGGTATGTGTGCAGGCTTCCTCATTTATTTTATGTTTCATTACATTCCGTGGCTCGCCCCGTTCAAGGTGTTGGCAAACGGGGCGAACGATTATATAATGCCTTTTATGATATTTGTGATGCTGTTCACTACTTTTTGTAAGGTCAATCCGAGAGAGATGCGCCTCGAGCGTTGGCACGTAATAATGATACTTTTTCAGCTGATGTGCTGTTTGGCGGTGGCATTGCCCACGCATTATTTCCCCGATTCACCCTATCGTATCGTGGCACAAGGAGCATTGGTTTGTCTCATTGCCCCGACAGGTACGGCTGCGGCGGTCATTGCAGGACGATTGGGAGGCAATGAAACTACGTTGACCACCTACACCATTATCAGCAATTTGGCGGCTGCAGTGATGATTCCGACGGTATTTCCGTTGGTGGAGATGCACTCGGCCGGATCGTTCGGCCGGCAGTTTATGTTGATTTTGCGGCATGTGTTCCCTTTGCTTATCTGCCCTTTTCTGGCAGCATGGGCGCTAAGAGAGTTCTTTCCAAAGGCACATTCTTGGACGGTGCGGCTGTTCGGTAATCTGGCTTTCTACCTGTGGGGGATTTCTCTTATTATAGCTATTGGGTTGACGCTGCGTTCGGTTGTGAACAGTCATTTCGATCCGCATGTATTATGGCTGCTTGCTTTGGCAGGATTGCTGGTTTGTATTTGGCAATTCGGTGCAGGGAAATTGGTGGGAAGGCACTATCATGATTATATCAGTTGCGGACAGGGTAACGGACAGAAGAACACGTTGCTTGCCATTTGGACGGCATACACTTACCTGTCTCCCGTTATTTCCGTGGCACCGAGCTGTTATATCATTTGGCAGAATATAGTGAACTCGTGGCAACTGTGGCAGAAAGGTAGACGGGACGCAGCATCGGATTAAGACATTACTTTTAGGATATGATTAAAATAAGAGCAACTTTATATGAATATGAAGTATAGAAACTTAGGAAACCAGGGGCTCCGTGTCTCGGCCATTGGGTTAGGTTGTATGGGAATGAGCCATGCTTATGGTTCGCCTGCCGACCATCGGCAAATGACGGAACTGCTGGCAAAGGCGGTAGATACGGGTTATACTTTCTTTGATACGGCCGAGGTGTATGGCACGGTTCAACGTCCTCACGACAATGAAGAGTTGCTTGGCAACGCTTTAATGCCTTATCGGGACAAGATTGTCATCGCCACAAAGTTCGGTTTGCGTTTTGATGTTCAAAGCGGAAAGGTCCCTTTTCCGCTGATAGCCGACTCGCGTCCCGAAAACATTCGCCGTGCGGTGGAAGGGTCATTACGTCGTTTGCAGACCGATTATATAGACCTTTACTACCAGCATCGTCCGGATCCTGCAGTACCTGTAGAGGAAGTGGCCGGCGTAATGCGTGATTTAATAGCAGAAGGGAAGGTGCTTTACTGGGGACTGTCGGAAGCACCGGAGAAAGATATCCGCCGGGCACATGCCGTCTGCCCGCTTTCTGCCATACAGAACCGCTATTCGATGATGGCACGCTGGCACGAGGCATTGTTTCCGGTGCTTGAAGAACTGGGAATCGGCTTTGTTGCTTTCTCGCCGCTTGCCAACGGATTGTTGTCCGGACGGTATTCTCCTGCTTCATGCTTCGAGGCCGGGACAGACTATCGTGCCACGATGCCGCAGTTTCAGCCGGACAGTTACGAGAAAAACCGGAGCTTGTTCAGCCTGATAAGTCGCATTGCAACCGAAAAGAGCGCTACGCCCGCACAAATATCACTGGCGTGGATGCTCTGCAAACGTCCGTGGATAGTGCCCATTCCCGGCACGCGTAAGTCCGATCGCCTGCTGGAGAATGCCGGGGCGGCGGACATTATCCTGTCCGATGATGAGGTGAAACAGATAGATCGAGCGCTGAATACAATGCCGATGTCCGATGTATTTGGAGGAACTAAATTAAACGTATAATAAAAAATGAAACGTATCAATTACCTTCTTTTATCCGCCCTTCTTGCTTTGTGTGCAGGTTGTGGCAGACAATCGTCCTCTTCTGGCGAGGAAAAGACGACCGACAGTATTCTTGTTCTTCGTGAGCAAGGCAGTTTTTTTGTCGGCGGTTCGGTTGTAACCGCACCGGGTTCTTACGACACACACCAACCTTTGAAAGCAAACGGCCAGACGTTGCACGGCGATCATGCCTATGTTTTTTATCAGATTCCTGCAGGTTCCCGTAAAAATCCCCTTGTCTTTTTACACGGCGCGGGGCAGTCTGCCAAAACATGGGAGACAACTCCTGACGGATGTGAAGGCTTTTCAATAATCTTTCTGCGGCGGGGATTCAGCACTTACCTGATAGATCAGCCGCGACGTGGGCGTGCCGGACGCAGTACGTTGGATGAAACCATTAAAGCTACGCCCGATGAGCAGTTCTGGTTCGAGAACTTTCGCATGGGAGTATGGCCGGAATATTACGAAGGAAGCCAGTTCCCTCAGTCGGAAGAAGCATTGGACCAGTTCTTCCGTCAAATTACTCCAAATACAGGAGCGTACGATGAACAACTGATTGCTGCAGACTTGGCCGCATTGATGGACAAGATTGGCGGGGGCATCCTCGTCACCCATTCGCAAGGCGGCGGTCCGGGTTGGCAGACAGCCATACGTAGTGACAAGGTGCGTGCCATTGTTTCTTATGAGCCGGGCAGCGGCTTTGTCTTTCCCGAAGGCGAAACGCCCGAACCCTTGCAGACCATCAGTCCGTTTGGGCCATTGACTGCTACTGCCATTCCTTTGGCAGACTTTGAAAAGCTGACTCGTTTTCCCATTATTATCTATTATGGTGATTATATCCCCGCAGAACCAAGCAACAATTGGGCTATGGACAGCTGGCGTGTGCGCCTGCAAATGGCGCGTTTGTTTGCCGCATGCATCAACCGACATGGCGGGGATGCTACGGTAATACACCTGCCCGATCAGGGAATCACCGGCAACTCACACTTCCTCTTTGCGGAACGAAACAATGTGCAGTTGGCAGACTTGTTGTCTGCATGGCTGAAAGAGAAAGGGTTGGACTAAGACTTTTTTCTTATATCCCCTATATCATAAATAAAGCATCTTTGGAACGGAAGTTTTGAAGATGCTTTTTTGTTTTCGTTGATATTGGTGTATTAATCTGTAATCTGTGTATGGATGCAGGATGGCATTCGTTATACTTTTGTAATGTAACGAATTAAAACAGATTGGCTTATGAAAAAGACTATCTTTTTTCTGGTAATATTGTTGTTGATAACGTGCCTGCCGATACATGCACAACAAGCCGATACGCTGAATATCCGGCAACAAAACATTGTGACCATCGCAGCCTGTACGGGACGAGGTGACCTGACGAATCTGAAAACTGCCTTGGCCCGCGGGCTGGACGACGGCATGACAGTGAATGAAATCAAGGAAGTTTTGGTACATGCTTACGCTTATTGTGGTTTCCCGCGCAGCCTCCGTGCCTTACAAACCTTCATGGATGTATTGGATGAACGGAAGGCAATAGGTATTACGGATGCAACAGGTCGTGAATCATCACCCGTTGCAGACACTCGTGATAAGTATATTCGTGGAGCAGAAAACCTCTCCCGGTTGAGTGGTGTACCTGTGGATGCACCTAAAACGGGTTATGCCCTGTTTGCTCCAGTCGTAGAACAATTTCTGAAAGAACACCTCTTTTGCGATATATTCGAGCGAGATTTATTGACATGGCCTGAGCGCGAACTGGCTACAGTATCTATTCTTTCGGCTATGGGAGGCGTGGATCCGATGCTGAAATCGCATACATCTATTTGCCTGTATCAGGGATTTACACCTGCACAAATGAAACAGATGACAGCTATCGTGGAAGGTCTTGGTACAATGAATGCAGACAAAGAACCTTTTGCACGCGGAACGCTGATGACTGACAATCCGAACTTTACCGACAAAGCATGGCTGCAAGGTTATGTAGCGGCTGCGGACGGATTCGATTGCACGGTGGCCAATGTAACTTTTGCCCCCGGATGTCGGAACAATTGGCACAGTCATAAAGGTGGACAAATACTATTGTGTGTATCGGGGAAAGGGTATTATCAGGAAAAAGGTAAGCCTATTCAATTGCTTTTGCCAGGTGATGTGGTGAAAATTGCCCCCAATGTGATACACTGGCATGGCGCGGTTCCCGATAGCGAATTCACCCATATTGCCATCGGAACGCAATTGAATAAAGGGGGTGTGACTTGGTTGTCTCCGGTGACAGATGAAGAATACAACAGTTACAAGGGAGAAAAATAATAAAATGGGGAAGTGAAAACGATGAAAAAGTGTTTTGTTTATCTGATAATGGCGTTTGTCGTTGTTGCATTTAACGCCTGTTCGGGGGATGATTCGTTGCAGGAAGAACCGGAAACGGAGAAATCTGAAGGTTCAAGCGCCTCGACTGATAATCCGGGAGATAACGATAATCCGAATGAACCGGGCGTTCCGGATGTACCTTCAACCGGGAATAATATCCTGATTGCTTACTTCACCCGTACCAACAATACCGGGACGATAGCCGAACGTATTGCCGAACTGACAGGCGGAACGCTGTATCGCATCGAAACCGTAGTGCCTTATCCTGGAAATTATACGGAATGCACGGAAGTGGCGCGTGAGGAATTAAACAACGGAACGCGGCCGGTTTTGAAAAATACGGTGGAGAATATGGAATAATATAACATTGTTTTTGTCGGTTGCCCGGTTTGGTGGGGCGATGCACCGATGGCTGTTTGGTCATTTCTTGAAAGTGAGGAATATGATTTTACAGGTAAAACCATTATCCCGTTCTGCACCTACGCCTCTACGGGCCGTGATGCTACGTTGCAACGCATCGTAGACCTTACGCCAAATTCTGAGCATCTTAACGGATTCGGAACGAGTGGACGCAATACCAACGATGTGGAAAACTGGTTGCAAGAAATCGGAATCATAGAATAGTATTAACCGTGTAAACAGAAAGATTTTATGAAAACAAAATTAATTACCCTCATTGCTATGCTTTTATGCGGAGCAAACATTTATGCACAAGACCATAAGATTTTAGTCGTTTATTTCAGTTGGAGTGGAAATACGCAGCATGTGGCAGAATACATTGCCGAAAAAACAGGAGGAACACTTTTCCGTATCGAACCTGCCAAGCCGTATCCTACGGAATACAAGCCTTGCACCGAAGTGGCAAAGAAAGAGAAAGAAACCGATGCTCGTCCGGCCATAAAGAACAAAGTGGACGGCTGGGACGGTTACGATACCGTGTTTGTAGGTTGTCCCGTATGGTGGTGGACTGCCCCGATGATTATCAACACTTTCACAGAAAGTTACGATTTCAAAGGAAAAACGGTGATACCGTTTTGTACTTACGCCGCCACATATCGTGACGAAACTCTGGCCAAGATTGTGGAACTGACGCCCGATGCCAAACACCTGAAAGGCTTCGGAGCAGTAGATCGCAATACAAAAGGTATTACGGAATGGCTGAAAGAAATCAAAATGTTGAAGAATTAAGAATAAAAAATGGAGAACTAATATGAAAGTTTATCTCTCTTTTGCATTATTGTGTGCATTGCTTGTTTTTATTTCCTGTGGAGACGGTGAAGATAATGACACTAATGTCTCTACAGAAGAAGTAGTTCCCGGTGAAAATCATCATGTATTGATTGCATATTTTTCCGAGCCCTTACCGGATAATGGTATAGATGCTGCTACTTCCGCAAGCCGTCTGATTGTGAATGGCGACCTTTTTGGTAGTGTACAATATATGGCAAATATCATCGGAGAAGCGACAGGAGGTGACATGGTGCGCATCCAAACTGCCACGCCTTATCCGCAAGATTACAGTAGCTTGGCCGGTCAAGCCAATGAAGAACGGCAAAACAATGTGCATCCCGCCCTTGCCACTGAGATTGAAGATTTCGACAATTACGATATTATATTCGTTGGTTATCCCATTTGGTGGTATCAAATGCCGATGGCTATGTATTCGTTTTTTGATGAATATAACTTTTCCGGGAAGACAATTATTCCGTTCTCTTCGCATGGCGGGAGCGGCTGGTCGGGGACGGTCGATGATATTGCAGGTATGGAGCCTGGTGCTACGATCGTGAACGGATATAGCATTTCGCGTAACAGCGTGGAAGGTTCGGAAGATGGCATACGGGAATGGTTGCAAAACATTGGGATGTTAGAGTAATGATTTAATAAGGAGGTAATATGAAATGGCGCGGTTTTATGTTGATAGGCTTTCTTCTGGCTTGTTCTTGCACGCATGAACGTAGTACCATAGTAAGCTTGATAAGTGGAAAAGCACAAGGCGTTTATACAGACAGCGTTTACAGTTATAAAGGAATTCCTTACGCTAAAGCTATAAGATTTATGCCTCCGGAAGAACCGGATAGCTGGGATACTGTACGGATATTCAATAAATACGGACGTATTTGTCCGCAAGCACTCATTCCACAAGGGAACGATTTTATAACTATGCGCGAGGCTCCTGAAGAAGGAGAAGATTGTTTAAATCTGAATGTCTGGACACCCGGTATTAATGACGGGAAGAAACGTACCGTAATGGTCTGGTTGCATGGAGGAGGATTTCAAACAGGTTCGGCCATAGAACAACTAGTGTATGATGGAACGAATCTGAACCGTCAGGGAGATGTTGTCGTCGTGTCAGTCAATCACCGCCTGAATATGCTTGGTTTCCTTGACTTGTTTGCAATGGTGAAAAGTATAAATATTCCGGAAACGTAGGCACAATGAATATGGTGGCCGCTCTGCAATGGATTTGGAAGAACATTTACGTTTTCGGAGGCGATCCGAACAACGTTACACTTTTTGGGCAATCGGGTGGTGGAGCAAAGGTTCTTGTACTGATGACTGTCCCGTCGGCCAAAGGTTTGTTTCTTCGAGGATGAGAACGGTGCGGTGCGTAAGTTGCTTGATCAAATGATAGCTCATGATGACATTGAGCTGATAATTATTGTAACTCCCAGCTATAATTACGGGCAACCAACGGCAAACTATGGGATGCCGATCCTTATTGCAGAGCATTGCCGCGGGAACTTGTGAACGATTTGATTCCCATTGTCGAGAATCGTTTTCGCACGTATGCGGAGAATACAGATGCGGAAGGCATTGAAGCTTCCCGCGCCCACCGCGCCATTGGCGGCTTTTCGATGGGTGCTGTTACGACATGGTATGCTTTCGATGAGGCCTTGAATGCTTTTCAATATTTCATGCCTGTCAGTGGCGATTGCTGGTCATTGGGTAGGTTTGCCGGGATGAATCGTCCTGATGACACGGCTGTTTATCTGGCAGAGCGGGTAAAACAATCCTCTTATGCCGGGACCGATTTCTATATTTGGGCGGTAAGTGGCACTCAAGACTCGGCATACAGTGAGATATGGCTTCAGATAGAAGGCATGGCAAGATTAAGTGATGTGCTTAATACAACTAATTTGACGTTCCATCAGAAAGCAAGAGCAAGGCACAAGTTTCGTTTTATTCCTGAATACTTGTATAATGCTTTGCAGTTTTTCTTCCCGAAAGACAATGAATAAGTAATAGAAAGGAGAATAACAGATATGAATAATTTTATTTTTAAATACCCCGTCCGTCAATATTTTGGCAAGGGGTGTACTGAAAGTGCGCTGAAAGAAGAAATGAAACAGGCGGGCAGGAATGTGTTGCTGGCATACGGCGGCGGTTCGTTAAAGCGCACAGGATTGTATGATAAATTCGCAGGCTGGCTTCACGAATGCGGAAAGAACGTAATAGATTTCGGGGGTATCATGCCCAATTCCACGTATGCCAAAGTGCAGGAAGGCGCACAGCTGGTGCGTGAGTGCGGCATTGATTTCATCCTGGCTGTGGGCGGAGGTTCGGTCATAGACTGTTGTAAGGTTGTATCGGCACAAGCCGGTTTGGATGAAGACATCTGGGAAATGCAGTACACCAAACACCGATTCCCTACGAAATTTGTGCCTATGGGAGCTGTGGTTACGGCATCCGGTACGGGAGCTGAGCAGAACAACGGGGCGGTCATTACCCATACGGAAAAGAAACTGAAGCAGCCTTTGGTGGGAGCTTATCACAACTTTGCCATACTGGACAGCGATCTGACGAAAACACTCCCGATGGCACAAGTCGTCAGCGGTGCGTTCGACACGTTGAGCCATTGCATGGAAACTTATATGGGAAAACCGCAATCGGACAATCTCTCCGACGAACTGAACGAGACGGTAATGCGCAATGTCATCAGAAACCTGCGTGTTTTGATAGCAGATCCGGGCAACGATTTTGCCCGCGGTGAGCTGATGTGGGACTCTGCCCTTGCAGAAAACAGCCTGTTGAAGCTGGGAAAGCAGACCGATTTCCAATGTCATATGCTGGAACATGCCGTAGGTGCTTATACCGATTGCAATCACGGACGGGCATTGGCCGTTATCCATCCCACGCTTTATCGTCATCTGCTGGGTGAAGGCAAGGCGAAACTGGCGCGTATGGCGGAACGGGTATGGGGAGTGAAAGGCGATACTCCGGAGCAGACCGCTGTGCGGGGCATTGATGCACTTGAAGACTTTATCAAAGAAATTGGGCTTCCTACGCGATGGAGCGAGTTAGGCATTACGGATGAGAACGTTCTTCGTGCTGCAGCCGACAGTTGTTTGCTGATGCCAGGCTGCTGTAAACAGTTTTCACGGGACGAATTGTTTGAAATCTTAAAAGAGCGGCTGTAAACTGTCCGATGAAAATATTTGCGTGCATCCATCTTTTTATCTCAACCAAAACGATGCAATGCTTTCACAGAAACAATGCTGCGTTTTTTGCAGAAGATGGATATGATTTTTGAATACATAAATTTAAAACAGAAAAACGATGAACACAATGAATACATTTTTTCGAACCCTATTTTGCAGCGTTGCAGCTTTCATGCTGGCAGAGACTTCGGCTGCACAAACCAAACAAGCATTTATAGAGTCTGATTTCTCTGCCGTTGAGAGTCCGAACAACAATCCGTTTGGACTGGTTTATCGGGGAGCGATTACCCAAAACGTACCGGGAAAGGTGAATATCCATCGCATTAATTATGAACTGAACGGGCTGAAGATTGTAGCCAACGTCTATACTCCTGCCGGATATAACGCGTCGAAAACCTATCCGGCCCTCGTCGTTGCACATCCCAACGGCGGTTGTAAGGAACAAGTCGCGGGGCTGTACAGTCAACGAATGGCGGAAATGGGTTACATCTGCCTGGCCTTTGATGCAGCCTATCAGGGCGGGAGTGAGGGCGAACCGCGTAATGTGGACAAGCCTGCCAACCGCATAGAAGACATTCATCGGGCTGCTGACATCCTGACGCAGTATCCCGGAGTAGATGTCGACCGCATCGGAATCCTCGGAATTTGTGGCGGTGGAGGTTATACGCTGAAGGCCGCACAGACGGATAAGCGCTTCAAGGCAGTGGCCACACTAAGTATGTTTAATACGGGACTGGTACGTCGTAACGGTTTCCTCGACTCGCAGATTAACGATGTTCAGCAGCGTCTTGCCGATGCTTGTGCTGCCCGGCAGAAAGAGGCCGATGGCGAGGCTCCGGAATATGTGGGCGATATGAGCGGCATAACGCCGGAACAGGCTAAACAACTGCCGTTCGACCTCTACCGCGACGGTTATGAGTATTACCTTCAGACGCACGCCCATCCCGGCTCCACCTTCCGCTATACCAAGAGTAGTCTGGTAGATTTGATGGCATTTGACGCCTCGGAAGGGATGTATCTTATCGACTGTCCTTTGCTGATGATGGCGGGAAGTAAGGCAGACACTTTCTACATGACAGAACAATGCTTCAGTAAAGCTATCGGAACAAGCAAGAAAGAGTTATACTTGATCCCCGGTGCTACGCATATTCAAACCTATTGGGTGCCTGAGTATGTGGGCAAGGCTGTGGAAAAACTGGCAGAGTTTTTTGGGAAAAATTTGTGATGCGATAGGGAAAAGCTCTTGACGCTTCCGTCAAATTCAGCGCGGCGTTTGCAATTTGTTTGTGGTCGTGCCGGGACGGAAGCGGTATCTTTTCTTCGGAACATAAAAAAACAGGAATGAAAGATGTGCGGACATTCTCTATAAGCGGGTTTGATAAACAAATGTGTCAGCCCGCATTGCATCCACAAGTGGCTGTCATTAATCCGGCATAGTTGGCGGAGGATGCAACGTTTTGCTTCACGGGTAACTTTTATGCCGTCCGCTTTGTGCAGACACGGTGCGGGGAAGTACGTTATGGAAGGCAGTGTGTAGATTTTCAGTATGCCATGCTGGCATTCACGAAACCGGGCGGTCTGATACGCATCAGGCCTGAAGATGTAGTGGGAGAGGGCATCTCCGGAATATTGTTTCATCCGGATTTGTTCGAAACTGATAGTCTTTTGTGTAAAAAGACGGACTATGCTTTCTTCCACTATCGCGAAAACGAATCTCTACACTTGTTTTTGAAAGAAAAACGCATCGTGCAAGATTGCCTGAAACATATCCACGAAGAATTACGGCACGGCACAGACCGCCATACTCTGCGGTTGCTTTCTGCCGGAATGGGGCTGCTGTTAAATTATTGTGTCCGCTTCTATGAGCGTCAGTTTGCTTGTCGTACTGACACTAACCGGGAATATCTGACAATATTGAACGAGACTCTTGCACATTATTTCTCATTGAGTGGACAAAAGTCCGTAGAAGATGGAGTAGGTCGGATTAAGTCTTCTTTATCGTTCTTCTCGTCTGCTTATTTGAATGACCTTGTGAGGTTGGAAACAGGAAAGACGCTTTCCGAATATGTTCGTGTCAAAATGATGGAATACATTAAGAAATATGTCCGTAGGGAAGGACGTTCTTTGAAACAAGTAGCCGGGGAGTTTGGTTTCTGTCAGCCTTATGTGTTGATGCTGTTGTATCGGCAGATATTCGGACACTTGGTGGAAGAATTAGCATTAAGTCCGGAACATCAATTAAATTGAATGCGATGTTATTCTGCTGTTAATTTGGAGGTTTCCATAGCCGTGCAGATCAAAAGTTATAACCGTTTGCGCTTTGTCCCATGTATTATCTCCGCAGCCTGTTCCTGAAGCGACATTGCTCGCATCTGCTTGCGTCCGGACTCAAATCCATTGCAGCAACTCATTTTCATAGAAGTAGAGTTTTTTCCCTCGTTTGTAAGCCGGAATCAGTCCTTTACGCGCAAGCGTGTAAATAGTAGGCTTTGCCTTTCGCGTGATTTTACAGGCTTCGTCAATTTCAACAAGACGGTGTTTGTCGGAAGAAGCCTGCGGTTGCAGTGCCGCCACCATTTGCCGGATTTGTTCCATCTGTTCTGTGAGATAACCTACCGCCTGCGGTAGCTTATCAAAAGTGATTTGTTCGTTTGCCATACGTACTCGTTTTTAATTGTTCGCTGGCAAAGGAAAT
>CALUET010000018.1 GCA_944319745.1 uncultured Phocaeicola sp.
AACTGATTAGGCGCCACCTCGTTATGTCTTGTTTTTACGGGAATACCCAGCTCGAGAGCCTGAATTTCCAGATCTTTCATGAAGGCGGCCACCCGGCTTGGTATCGCTCCGAAGTAATGATCTTCCAGTTGTTGGTTCTTCGATGCCTCGTGCCCCATCAGGGTTCGTCCCGTCAGAAGCAGGTCAGGACGTGCGGCATACAGTCCTTCATCGACCAGGAAATACTCCTGTTCCCAGCCCAAATAAGAAATAACTTTCTTAACGGAGGGGTTAAAGTAATGCACGACATCAAGAGCAGCCTTCGTTACGGCACGAATAGATTTCAATAAAGGTGCTTTATAATCGAGAGATTCTCCGGTGTAGGCGATGAAAACCGTAGGAATACATAGCGTGTCGTCAACGATAAAAACGGGCGATGACGGGTCCCACGCCGAGTAACCTCGCGCTTCGAACGTGTTGCGTACTCCACCGTTTGGGAAAGAAGAACCGTCGGCTTCCTGTTGGACGAGCAACTTGCCCGAGAACTCTTCCAGCATTCCTCCTTTTCCGTCGTGTTCCACAAAAGCGTCATGTTTTTCGGCCGTGCCTTCTGTCAGCGGTTGGAACCAGTGCGTATAATGGGTAACTCCCAATTCCATGGCCCAACGTCTCATGCCGTTTGCCACTTCATCGGCAATACTTCGGTCAAGAATTGCCCCGTTATCTATTACATCTATCAGTTTAGTGTACACTTTCCCTGGTAGGTATTTGAACATTTTTTCGCGGTTGAATACATATTTTGCGAAGTATTCTGTGGGACGTTCTGCCGGAGCAGGAATATCAACAGGCTTTTTGTGAAAAGCTTCTTCTACAACCCTGAATCTTAGTTTTGACATAATATTTAATGTTGTTTCTTGTAGTTTTTGATCATTGCCGCGCGTCATTTCAAAAGAGGAACGGCTTGTTTTGTTTGGTTTCGTTCCGTCGTGTACGAACAATGCGCCCATATTTTTCTGCAAAAATAGCGATTTTTTGTCAGGTGCAAAATAAATATCATTGCGTCGTAACCCGTTCATATAATTTTTTTCATAATTTTGTGCGTTGAAATTATTAATAAAATGAGAAAATGATACAGGGAGTGTATGCTACTCCCCGCCAGAAGATTTTGAGAGAGGCGGGGGATTATTTGATGATCGCTTTAGGCATGATCATGTATGGTATAGGTTGGACTGTATTTTTGTTGCCGAGCGATATACCCTCGGGTGCAGTTCCGGGAATAGCTTCTGTGGTTTATTGGGGTACAGGAATACCGGTGCAATACACGTATCTCCTTATTAATTTTGTCCTTTTATTGATAGCTTTGAAGATTTTGGGCTTGAAGTTTTGTCTGAAAACCATTTTTGCTGTATGTATCCTAACGGGTATTTTGGCAGTGATTCAAGGCTTGGTGACAGAAGAACTTATCCACGATCAGCCCTTTATGTCGTGTGTTTTGGGGGCGTCTTTCTGCGGAGCGGGGATCGGTATTGCCTTTTCTGCAAACGGAAGTACGGGAGGAACCGATATTATTGCGGCCATTATCAATAAATATCGTGACATTACTTTGGGAAGAGTGATACTGATATGCGATGTGATTATCATATCATCCAGTTACCTTGTTCTGCACAGTTGGGAAAAAGTGGTGTATGGTTATGTCGTATTGTTCATATCAAGTTTCGTACTTGACCAGGTTGTAAATAATGCCCGTCAGTCTGTTCAGTTCTTTATTATCTCATCGAAGTATGAAGAGATAGGGAAACGTATAAATAAAGACTTGCATCGCGGTGTAACATTTATCGACGGAGTGGGATGTTATACGAATAATAATGTGAAATTGATGTTCGTCCTTGCAAAAAAGCGTGAATCGAATACGATATTCCGCTTGATTAAAGACATCGACTCAAAGGCTTTTGTTTCTCAAAGTGCCGTAATCGGTGTGTTTGGAGAAGGCTTCGATCGTATTAAGGTAAAGTGATAGACAGATTTAATCATTATTATTAGGCAGACGGAAGATGACAACAAACATAGATATTTTAAGGCTGATTATGAATAAATTTCATAGTCCGCTCGGAAGAGAAAGCCTGCATGCTTTGGCCGATGCCGTTGTATGTGAAAAATATAAGAAGGGAGAGCGCATCCTGAATGAAGGCGATATCTGTAAATCTCTCCTTTATGTAGAAAAGGGGATGACGAGGCAGTTTTATTTTAAACACGGGAAAGACCTGACAGAGCACCTTGGTTATGAAGGGGGAATCGTGATTTGTCTGGAAAGTTACCTCAAGCAAGAACCCACAAGATTGATGATTGAGGCGTTGGAGCCGCTGGTTGTGTGGGCATTCGAAAAGGAAAAAATAGAAAAACTGTCTTTTGATTATTCGGACATCGGCGTGTTGTATCGGAGATTTTTTGAGTGGTCTTTGATTGATTCACAGATAAAAGCCGACACATTGCGCTTCGAGTCTGCCCATGAACGTTACAATAAATTGCTTCATTTGCACCCGGAGATTTTAAAGCGTGCGCCATTGGTTTACATCGCTTCTCTGCTTCAGATGACACCCGAAACGTTAAGCAGGGTGAGGGCAAGCAGTTTGCATTCGTAAGAGGAAGACGGCGTTTCAGAATAAAACAATGCCCGCTTCAAAACTTACTTTGTGAAAATTCCCGCTGTGGCCGTACATGAGTGTCCAGTTATATCCGCCCGATGCAAAGATGCCGAGCTTTTCCGTAATACGATATTCCAGGTTGATTTTGGGCTGTAAGGCATACATTCTCGCTTCGTAGCCGTAATCTTTGTTTTTAAACGTTTCGATGTGGTAATATCCCATGTCGGCGCTCAGTTCTAATCGTGGGCAGATTGCACGATAAACGCCTAACCGATAGAAACCGGCAGCCGAGAATTTCTGATCGAAGCCGAGGTTGTACGCACTGAAACCTACTTGCGAATAGGTGTATTTATTCTTAAAGCGTGCGGAAATGTTGAACTTGCCCGTGTTTCCTCCCGAGAGAATAAGTTGAGTACGGGTGTAAGGTTTTATGTTGAATAATCCGATTTGTCTTGCCTTTTCGTTCTTGCTTACGTTGACAACACCCAGTTGCACACCCAGGCCTTTCTCCGTGTTTACGTTGGCTAATCCCGTTTGCAAGCCGTTGTTTTCTGCGGCATAGTTGAGCAGAGCCAGCTGCATCCCTTTATTTGTTACCGATACATTCCCCAAAGCGGCGAGTTGCAACCCGCAATTCTTTTCCCCTGCTACGTTAAGCAGCGAGGATATTTGTAAGCCTTTAAGGGAAGAACCCGATACGTTTGCCAGGCCGCTAAGCATGATGCCCCGTTGTTCGTTTCCGCTGATATTGGCAAGTCCTGAGAGAAATATCCCGTTGGATGATTTGCCGCTCATGTTCATCAGACCGCCTATGATGAAACCTTTGGCAGAATTTCCGCTGATGTTTCCTATACCGGACAGCAGCATTCCGTAAGAATCATTGCCATTGATGTTCATCAGTCCGGAGATGCTCATTCCGTAAGTATTTCTTCCTGTTACGTTTGCAATGCCGGAAAATTGGAAACCTTTGGCGTTCATTCCCGTAACGTTGGCGAATCCGCTCACCTGAAATCCTGTTGTATTCCAATGTGTGATGCTTGATATTACGTTAATGCCCAGCCCGTTTAGCTGACTGAAATTGCTGAGAAGTCCTAAATTCAGGTATGTTTTTTGTGGAGTTTTCTTTTTCCCTGAAATGTTTATGGCGATGTTTGGCGTTTTCTTCAGCCCCTTTGGGCGCCCTTCCGCCCATGTTTTGGTGGAAATGAGGGCGCATCCCATGAAAACGATCAGTATGTTTTTAAAAAAGATTTTCATGTGTGTTAGTTTATGTCTTGATAAAGGAAGCGTTTGATGCTTTTTTTCGGTGTCTTTTCAAACTCTTCCGGATAGATTTTTATGTATGATATTTGTGAATAAGCGGGAAGATTTGCGTTTAGCGACTGCCGGTTTTCTTCCATTACTTCTTCTATTTTTTTATTTGTAAGGTTTTGTTTATAGGCTTCTTCGAAGTCGGGATAGATGAGAGCTGCCAGCTTGTTGTCTTTTTGTTGGACAACAAGGCTCTCCGACACGAAGGGCATGTTGTTTATTTTCTCTTCTATTTCTTCCGGATAAATGTTTTGTCCCGATGGGCCTAACAGCATGTTTTTACTTCTTCCTTTGATCGTTATGTTACCTTCTGCGTCCATTACGCCTAAATCGCCCGTATGTAGCCAGCCTTCTTCGTCGATGGCTTGCCGGGTTGATTCCGGATTTTTGTAATATCCCAGCATGACATTGTCACCCCGTGTAAGAATTTCTCCGATGATGTGCTGAGGATCCGGGCTGTCTATCCGCACCTCCATGCGGGGTACTGCTTTTCCGCAGGATCCGGCTTTGAAGTGTTTCCAGTCTTCGTATGCGATAATCGGACCGCATTCCGTCATTCCGTATCCTACCGTATAAGGAAAATCTATCGATTTCAAGAGGTTTTCCACTTCGCAATTAAACGCTGCTCCTCCTACGACAATCTCATAAAAGTTGCCACCAAATCCCTGAATCATTCCTTCTCGCACCGTATTTTTTATTTTATCATTAATAATTGGTACTTTAAGAAGCAGTTTAATGGGTAAACTTTCCAGCTTGGGCAAGACGTTTTTCTTGATTATTTTCTCAATGATAAGCGGTACGGCTATGATGATGTGCGGCTTGACATCGGCAAAAGCCTGGAATATGATTTTGGGACTCGGCATCCGGGTGAGAAAATAGATGTGGCATCCGCAGGAAAACTCGTAGATGAATTCGAATGCCAAGCCGTACATGTGAGCCAAAGGAAGCATTGAAACGATGCGGTCGCCGGCGTGTAAGGGTAATACGTCGAAGGCAAACTGTGTATTCGACCATAAGGATCTGTACGGCAGCATGACGCCTTTTGAGAAACTTGTAGTGCCGGATGTATAGTTTATAACCGCAAGTTCTTCCGGATCATCGCGACGGTATGTTACATGCTCGCGGCGGAAGTTCTTGGGATATTTCTTTCCGAATAATTCATTCAGGTGTTCTCTTGCATATTCCAAATGTTTGCTTCGGCAGACTAAAAGCGTAAAGTCGTTCATGAGGATGATGCCTTCAAGGTTGGGCATCTCGGCCTCATTGAGCGATTCCCACACCATGTCTCCCACGAAAAGCAGGCGGGCATCCGAATGGTTCACGATGTTATGTATGGTATCTGGCTTGAATTCGTGCAAAATGGGCACGGCTACGGCTCCGTATGTCAGGATCGACAGGAAAGCCACTCCCCAGTGTGAGTTGTTTCGTCCGCATACAGCTACTTTATCTCCTCGTTTGATTCCGCTATTTTCAAGCAAGATATGTATTTTTTCTATCTTGCGTGCCACATCTTTATACTGTAAAGTAGCACCTTTATAGTCGGTTAGAGCATCAAGATCCCAGTTCTTTTTGATACTTTCCTCGATGAAAGCAATAAAACTTTTATTCATGGTAAGAGGTTCTTGTTCATGCCAAAATCAATAGATTTATGCAAATATAATGGAATGATTGCAGTTTCCAATAAAAAGACGAGATTATTTCGGGGAAAAGATGGTCATGAAAGAATGAAAACACGGCGAAGCATCAGGCAAAGTCTCCCCATGATTTTTCCCGATACCGTAGACGTGTGAAATGGAATTATTCTTCGTAATTGCTGAAGTATTTCATGAATTGTGTGCGCTCGAAGGGCGTTATGTCGCCGATTGTCGCGGCGTTCAGTTTCCCTTTAAACTGTGTTATCGTTTCGTATCGGTGCGTTTCCATCCATTGCACGAGTTCTTCTTTCATCTTTTTGATAACCTTTGTTCCTTTCTGATAGATTACGCTGCATATTTCGGCGGCGGAAGCTCCGGCAAGGATGACTTTTATCAGTGCTTGTCCGTCGTGTATTCCTCCCGAAACGGCGTAGTCTGCCGTTGGTATTTGTGCCGATGCGATAGCTGTCCAGCGGAGGCGTTCGGCCAGTTCCGTCGGGGAACTCATGACATTTGTATTGGTGATTGTCAGTTTGTCGACGTCGAAATCCGGTTGATAGAACCTGTTGAATAAAACAATGCCTGCCGCCTTGTTTGCCTGAAGCTGGTTAATGAGCGCCACGGGATTGGTGAAATTGTTGCCTAATTTTATGATTACAGGGATTTGAACAACCTTTTTAATGTGGCGAAGGATGTCGATGTGACGTTGTTCGAAACTCCCGTAAGTATAATCTTTTCCGGTTTGCAGTGAAAGAATGTTTATCTCCAAAGCATCGGCTCCTGCCTGTTCCATGGTGGAAGCAAAGTCAATCCATTCGTTATTGCTGTAGCAGTTTATGCTGGCGATGACGGGGATAGAACAAGAATCCTTTGCGGCTTTTATCAGATCGATGTGTTTGTTTAAAGCATGTGCGCGGATGTACGTGTGCAGATAATGGCTGGCTTCGGAAGAACCGTAATCATGTGTCGCTTCAACCTGCGCGGCGATTTGTTCTTCGAATATGGATTTTAATACGACAGCTCCTGCACCCGCATTCTCTAAACTCTTGATGCTTTCTGCACTGTTTGTCAGTCCGGAGCTGCTGACAATGATAGGATTTTGCAAGGTCAGGCCTGCAAATGTGGTTTTAAGCTGTGTCATATCATGTAAGTTTAATAGATCCTTTCTCCGAAAATCTTGCTTCCTACGCGTATCAGCGTACTTCCTTCTTCGATAGCCAAATGGTAATCGTGTGACATTCCCATCGATATTTCCCGGAAAGTATCCGTTTGGGGGAAATAACCGGCCTTGAGTTCGTCGAAAAAGAGTTTCAGCTTTCTAAATTCCATCCTGATTTCTGCGTTATCATCTGTATTGGTTGCCATTCCCATGACGCCGGCTATACAAATGTTTTTCAGCTCTCGCCATTCGTCGTTTTGAAGCATTTCCTTACACGAGTCGAATGTAAAACCAAATTTGCTTTCTTCTTTGGCGATATGTATTTCCAGCAAGCAGGGTATTACCCGGTTTATTTTTTCGGCTTGTCGGTTTATCTCCTTTAAAAGCTTGAGAGAGTCGACGGCATGAATCATGGAAATATAAGGAACGATGTACTTGACTTTGTTCGTTTGCAGGTGTCCGATGAAGTGCCATTCGATGTCTTTGGGCAAATCTGCATGCTTGGCATTCAGCTCTTGTACCTTGCTTTCTCCGAAGATATGTTGTCCTTCTTCGTAGGCAGCCTCAATCGCTTGGTTGGGGTGAAACTTTGAAACTGCCACCAGACGTACGTGCGGTGGCAGTTCGGCCGTAATGTTTTTTATGTTTTCTTGGATATTCATAGGCTATTGTTTTGCAGCATCGGCAAATTCCGGTTTGATGTTTGGCTCAGCGGAATAGGGGTAAACATCCATGATGGCCGTTTCCGTGACGGAAGCAATGCTATAATCGGCCATGGTTCCTTTCATGCCTTCATCCAGTTTTTTTACGGCATCTCTCAGATCGGCGGCTTGTACCAAAACAGTTGTTGCGGTCTTTTTCTCGGCTCCGCTTTTTTCATCGAGGGTAATAAAGTAAAGTTTACACTTAAACCACCGGTCTGCCGCTTCTTCTTCACAGGGGAAAAGTTCGCTGTAAGTGGCGCGTTTGATATCGGACACGGTAAACTCTCCACTGATAAACGGGGTAATTTCCTCGATGATACGCGACTCTGCCTCCGTAAAGCTCAGGGCATCTACCAGATAAGGTTCTGTTACTTTCTTAGTCATTCCGTTTTCTGCTACTTTCTCATAGCGGATTTTGCACTCAAACCAATTATGCATCATGATGATATGTTCGTTTTTATAATTAATGTTTCAGGAGCAAAGATACGTGAAAAAACGGATTTTATGTGCTCAGCAAATGAATTCTTTTGCTTACTCGATCAGTTTGCAGCGGTTTTGTTGCATAAATTCTTTGATTGTTTTTTCGTGTCTTCCCTGAAGTAAGATGTGGTGATGTCCTAACGGATTATGAAAGAAATAGCTTACCGGTTTATTTAGTTTTATCTTGACTTGCGTGCGGCAGTGTGTAAGATAATTGGTGTTTTCTGTTAAATATCCTTCGGCCACATAATATTCGTCGAGACATTCTCCTCCGCATTTGAAGAGAGTTACATCGCCTTCATGCATCAGCCCCTGAATTCCTATGCCTGTTTGAGTTTCAAAGTGGCTTCGAATGATATAGTCGTAAGTCATCTTTGTCGGGATGGAACAGTTTGTCAGAATCAGTTCATTTTGTTTTTTGTCGATAAAGGCCGGGTTCCCCATGAAAGAAGGCTGCCCGGTTAATATATAAGCCATCAATAAAGTAATGATGGCCTGGAGGTCTCCTTCCGAACCGGTCGGGATTCCTTCGTCGTTTAATAAAGATGCCGTAACGCATCCGCTTACTTTCAGTTGTTTGATGAACGAAGAATTTGATAACGTGATGGCGTCTAAATGTTCCTGTTCACACAGCATTTTTACAGCTTTGTGCAGGCGCATTGCTTTCAATAAATCGTCGGGGGAGGTCTCTTGACACGCTTTTGCATTGGTGGCAAAAAGAGAAGCTTCTACTCCGATCTCGTCGTTTGTTATTTGATAAAAGCGTTTATAGACTTCTTCAATGGGAATATCGATGAAAGTTATTCCCCATCTTTGGCTGGCCAATAGGTAATCTACATGACTGGCAATGAGATGTGGGGAGGGAGTCCCGATGATGCCTATCCGTTTTCCCTTCAAGGCTCTTTTTGTAGCAAAAGCTTTGTGGTGGTAAAGCACTTGCTCTGCCATGTCGGGAATTGGGCCGTGAATAATGTTTACCTGAAGGTTTTTTGCACGGATCCATGCCGCAATTTCTAAAGCAGATGCCAATGAATTATACAGTCCGTCGGCAAGAAGTGTAATAGGATAGGGCAGGATGCTGAAATTTTGGATGACCAAGTTCTCAACATCTCCGTTTGCTATGAAAGCCATCTTGTAGGCATTTCCCGGTATCTTATGCGCCTCTTTATAATAGATGAGGTGCAATGAAAAATATTTCTCCAGTTCCAGAAATAAATCTTTATGGCTTTCATACAATTTTTCTTCTTTGTATGCTTCGGAAGTAAATATAATCAGATATAAATTCATATGTTGAAATGATAAAAACAATATTGTAAAAACAAATATATATCATTATTTTTTTATTAGCTTAAAAAATCATTATTCATAACATACGTTGACATCCAATAAGATTGCATGCATTGTGGGGCAGACAAGATCTTAGATTTATTATATAATGTAAAAGTTGGTAATATTCTCTTTTCGGATTATCTTTGCGGAGATATTAAAGAATATTATTATGCCGAATATATCCGTTAGAGGAAATGAAATGCCGGAATCGCCGATCAGAAAGCTTGCTCCTTTGGCAGAAGCCGCGAAAGCGAGAGGAATTCGTGTGTTGCATCTTAACATTGGTCAGCCGGATCTGCCTACACCGCGTGCAGCTCTTGATGCGATTCGTAATATAGACCGTACGGTTCTTGAGTATAGTCCGAGTCAAGGATATCGGAGCTATCGTGAAAAGCTGGTTAACTATTATGACAAATACGATATACATTTAACTGCCGACGACATTATTATTACCACCGGAGGCTCGGAAGCTGTCTTGTTTGCGTTCATGAGTTGTTTAAATCCCGGTGATGAAATTATTGTGCCGGAACCGGCTTATGCCAATTATATGGCATTTGCCATTTCGGCGGGGGCGGTTATTCGTACTATTACGACGACAATTGAAGAGGGTTTTTCGCTCCCCAAGGTGGAGAAATTCGAGGAACTTATCAACGAACGTACGAAAGGTATCTTGATATGCAATCCGAATAATCCGACGGGATATCTGTATACGCGTCGTGAAATGAACCAGATTCGTGACCTGGTGAAGAAGTATGATTTGTTTTTATTCTCCGATGAAGTTTACAGAGAATTTATATATACCGGTTCGCCTTACATATCGGCTTGCCATCTGAAAGGCATCGAACAGAATGTAGTATTGATAGATTCCGTATCAAAGCGTTACTCGGAATGCGGCATTCGTATCGGTGCTCTGATTACAAAAAACGAGGAAGTTCGCAAAGCCGTCATGAAGTTTTGTCAGGCACGTCTCAGTCCTCCGCTGATCGGGCAAATTGCAGCGGAAGCTTCATTGGATGAACCTGAGGAATACGGGCGCGAAACATACGATGAATATGTAGAGCGGCGTAAATGTTTGATAGATGGTTTGAATCGTATCCCGGGGGTGTATTCTCCCATTCCTATGGGGGCTTTTTATACAGTGGCCAAGCTTCCTGTGGATGACAGCGAGAAGTTTTGTGCGTGGTGCCTCACCGATTTTAATTACGAAGGAGAGACAGTGATGATGGCACCGGCAAACGGTTTTTACACCACACCGGGGAAAGGTATAAATGAAGTGCGTGTGGCTTATGTTTTAAAGAAGGAAGATCTTTCGCGCGCATTGTTTATCTTGCGGAAAGCCCTCGAGGCATATCCCGGAAGAATTATGAATGGTGAGTAAAATATGATGAATTGGAAACTGTTTTTTGCTCACCGCATTTATAAAGACCGGGAAAAAGGGAAAAACGTGTCGAAGCCTGCCATAAGAATTGCCATGGCGGGTATTGCCATTGGCTTGGCCGTAATGATTGTTTCGATTGCAGTGGTGATCGGTTTCAAGCACCAGGTTCGTGATAAAGTCGTAGGGCTTGGTGCGGATATTCTTATTACAAATTTGGCAAATACGCATTCATATCCGGCCGATCCCGTCGTTGTAGGCGATAGTCTGACGAGGGCTTTGTATGCATATCCCGGCGTGAGTCATATACAGCGTTATTCGACAAAGCCCGGTATGGTTTCCACTTCTGATAATTTCCAAGGAATTGTTTTAAAAGGTATTGCGCAGGAATATAATTTGGATTTCCTGAAGCAACATTTGACGGAAGGGGACATTCCGTATTTTTCCGATACGATATCTTCCAATAAAGTACTGGTGTCTCGTACAATAGCCGACAGGCTTATGCTGAATGTGGGAGATAAAATTGATACATATTTCCTGGAAGATCATGTCCGTGCACGGCGCTTTACGGTGGCCGGAATCTATCAAACAAATATGACTGCCTACGATAATTTGTTTTTTATTACCGATATTTATACGGTAAATCGCTTGAATAATTGGGAAAAAGACTGGGCGGATGGCATGGAACTTTGGCTTTCCGATTATGACAAGCTGGGGGAAGTGACAGATGATATCCGCGCGGATATGGATAAAGTAACCGATCGTAACGGGCAAAGTTACTATGTGCGTTCGATAGAGGAGGTCTATCCCCAGATATTCGACTGGCTTGGTTTGTTGGATATGAACGTTTGGGTTATCTTGGGACTGATGACAGGTGTGGCAGGATTTACCATGATTTCGGGACTTTTAATTATTATTCTTGAGCGGGTCAACATGATTGGTACATTAAAAGTTCTGGGTGCAGACAATACGTCGATACGGGAAATCTTTCTGTCGTTTTCCGTCTTTCTTATCGGGAAAGGTATGTTGTGGGGAAATGTTATCGGATTGACGGTTTGTGCCTTGCAGTATTTCTTTGGAATCATCGAGTTGAATCCTGAGAGTTATTATGTGGATAAGGTGCCCATTGAGTTTAATTTCGGTCTGTGGGTGCTATTGAATGTTTGTACTTTCCTCATTTCCATTGCCATGCTCATAGGGCCTTCTTATTTGATCAGCCGCATATATCCGGCAGTCTCTCTCCGTTTTGAGTAGAAAAGAAAGTGTAGTGTAAAGAAAGACGTGCGTACGTTTTACATGAAGCATCGGGATATTTCGCAGCTTTCCTGCCGTTATCCTATCTTGCTTATCTTTTTCAGTTTTTCCTCTTCTATCAGTTTTATTTTCCGTCCGTCGATGGCTATTAGTTTTTCGGCGGCGAAATTTGATAAAGTTCTGATGACGTTTGAAGATGTCATATTCGACAAGCTGGCAAGATCTTCCCGTGAGAGGTAAATGCTTAGCGTGGCTTGATCTTCTTCCAGTCCGTATCTTTCTTTCAGAAATAAGAGGGATTCGGCCAGACGGCCGCGCACGTGTTTCTGTGTCAGATTTACCGTTCTTCTGTCGGAAATGCCTAAATCTTTTGATAGTTGGCGTATGAAAAACATAGCCAATTGGCTGTTTTCTTTAATCAGTTGCAGGATGGTTGGCATCGGAATGAGGCAAACGGTACAAGGTTCGCAGGCTGCTGCTGTGGTTACATAAGGCTCTTCGGCAAAATATGCCCGGTATGCGAAAAATTCTTTGTTTTGAATGATCCGGATGATCTGGCTTCTTCCGCCGATTCCGTCTTTGTATATTTTGACTTTTCCGTTTAACAGACACATGAAGTGCGTAGGGATTTCTCCTTCGCAATAGATTATTTCGTTTCGTTTATAGTTTTGAACTGTAAAATTTTTTGCCAAAAAATCCCGTTGCTCCGGTGTTAAAGGTTGCCATAAATCGGGAATACTGTCTGTGATTTCCGCTTCCGTCAAGTCTCTTTTTACCATATACGATACTATAATCCCTGTTGTTTGGCCAAAGTTACTAAGAAAAAATGAATTAAAATGTTTTAAAGTTGAAAATTAATGTAGGGTAAAATCTTTTGTTATTATATTTGCCTTAAATTATGGCTTCGCGAAGAACATGGTGGTTGATCGGCAGTATTTGGTTTGTTGTATGTATCGTATGCTGTCCGTCTGTTAGGGGAACAACCAGAAACGCTTTCCCGGTTCCCCCTGCCCATCGGCATGTACCCGATTCAGTTTTGGATAAAATGTTTCATTTCGCCTCGATATACGAGGATATTGTTACCGATTATTGGGCAGATTTATATTTGAAAGGGCATTTCCGCATCCACAGGCAAAACCGCCTCATTCGTTTTATTCCGTCGATGTTTCGGTTTGAAAAAGGAGTAAACGACTATATGTACGAGTCCATCAGTCAGTTTCATTATACGGCACCACAGTTGTACGAACGTAAAATACGGGCAGTTTCTACTACTTTTTCCAGCGATTACAGTCAGTTTTTCGACATTTTTGATTACATAAGATTCAATTTGTATTCTTCATCTATGATGGAAGATCGCTTCTTGTCTCCTTTTAGTGCCCGGTCAAAAAGCTTTTATTATTACGAACTCGACTCGGTGATTTACCGGGATGCGGGGGTTTATGTTATTAAAGTGACGCCACGCTTTAAAAGTACTCAGCTGTTGAGCGGTCGATTTTGGCTCTCCTCCGATGATTGGACAATCCGTTATATTGATTTGGAAGGGACGTACGATTTGATAAAATTCCACATCCGTATGTTCATGGGCGACGCGGATGAAAAACGTTATTTGCCCGTTTTTATGAATCTTGATATTGTGTTTAACTTCTTACGTAACGACTTGGAGATGAATTATACGGGATGGTTTCATTATAATGACATCACATTGGCTGGACAAAAAGAAGGTGAAAGAAGGAAAAGACGCAAGAAAAAAGACAGGTACAACGTCTCCAGATCGTACATACTTACTTGCAATACGGCGCAATTGATTAAGGATAGAAAATTGTTTTCCGGCATGCGTCCCATCCCTTTGTCGCATCGGGAAGATTCGTTGTATAAGGCTTTTGACCAAAGACGTGCAAAAGATTTGGGCGATACGATTCCGAAAAAACAGACAAAGCTCAAGAAAAATCTGGTGTATCTTGGGCAGCTGGGGGATGCTTTGATAAGTAGTTACAACGTAGATATTTCGAAGATAGGAAGTATTAATTGTTCTCCTTTGATAAATCCGCTGCTGATAAGTTATAGTCACAGGAACGGGATTTCTTACAAACAAGAGTTTAAATACAATAAATTGTTTCATGACGGTCGTTTATTGCGTATCACTCCTCAGATAGGATATAACTTTACTCGAAAAGAACTTTACGCAAGTGCCGATTGTGAATATATATATAATCCGCGAAAGCACGGATCGATTGTTTTGAGCGCCGGAAACGGTAATCGGATTTATAGCAGTATTGTGCTTGATCAGTTGCAGAGTATGCCCGACAGCCTTTTGAATTTTGATAACTTGGAACTGGATTATTTTAAAGATATATACCTGAATGTGGCTCATAACATCGAGATCGTTAACGGATTGAATCTTTGGACGGGGCTTTCCATGCATTGGCGTTATACAAAAAGTACGCCGGAAGTGGAGGCTCGCGTGCGTTCGCATTATAACAGTTTTGCTCCTCGTATACGAGTTGAATGGACTCCCGGGATGTATTATTATATGAATAACAATAGGAAAGTAAACGTTGGTTCGAAATATCCTACTTTTGTTGTCGATTATGAACGGGGAATAAAAATATTGGACAGCTCGGGAAAATATGAAAGAATAGAGTTCTCCGCCGAACAGAAAATCCGTTTCAATGAGATTCATACGTTGGCTTATCATGTAGGTGGCGGATTCTTTACGAATCAGGAAGATCTTTTCTTTGTCGATTATGTGGATTTTGCCAATCGGAATCTGCCGCAAGGATGGAATGATGATATAGGCGGAACTTTCCAATTGTTGGATAGCAGATGGTATAACGCTTCGCGGCATTATTTCAGAGGAAATGTTTTTTTTGAAACTCCGTTCCTTCTTTTATATCCGGTTTCTCGTTTGATGTCTTTTGTTCAGAAGGAACGTTTGTACGGAGGTCTGCTTTTTATGCCGCACTTAAATCCGTATGTTGAGTTGGGTTACGGGATAGGTACACATATTTTTGATTTTGGTGTGTTTATAGGAAACGAAAAAGGAAAGTTTACGACCGTGGGGTGTAAATTTACTTTCGAATTGTTTAATCGTTGATTATTTGCGATAGTATTCTTTTTTATTGCACGACATATAAGAAAGCTGCAGCCATAAGCTTTGTAACGGGCGGAAAAGGTCGAAAAAGAAAATCGACAATCCTTTGCGAAGTTTGAATTGGCGTGCTGTTTTGCGGAAGAGATTTATGACAAATATCAGGCGGATTAGTACAAAAAGAAAGGCTGTTCCGGCAAAAATCCAGGCATGTTGTATGATTCCGATCGTGATGCAAACTGCAGCAGATAAGTGAAACATGGCACAAGTCCAAGTTTCTATGGAATTTATGATGCCGGCTTTCCCTTTATAATATCTTCCGGTTATCATTCTTCCTATTTTTTCTTCTTTCCATATTCGTTTATTAACCGGTTCAGTCGACAGGATTACGCTGTCCGATTCTGTGGCAACTTTTGTATTATTTTTGCGGGCTACGGAATTGATGAATAAATCATCTTCTCCATATAATAGTTGTAGATGGTCGTGAAATCCCTTATTTTTTTCATAAAGACTTTTACGATAAGCCAGATTTCTTCCTATTCCCATATAGGGATGTCCGGCTAAAGCTATTCCTAAGTATCTCATGGAGTTGAAAAGTATATCGGTCGTTATCCATCTTGAAAATAATCGTTTTGTAGGGACATAGTTACTGTATCCTAAGACGATTTCGGTCTCTTGCGTAAAATATTTCGCCAAACATTTTAACCATTGAGTGCTTGTAGGGGCACAATCGGGTTCGGTAAAAACAAGCCACTCATTGTGACTGGCACGAATGCCCATTGCGATGCCTAATTTTTTTCGACTGACATATCGGGCCGTTTCCGGAATAAACGAATAATATAGGCGATTGTACTGATTAGCCAGCTGTTGTAGAATATTTTCATCTTCTCCGGCCGATTTATCATTGATGACAATTACTTCGAAATCCGGGTAGTCTTGTTTTAAAATAACCTGAAGATTTTTTTCTAAAACCTTTCCATAGTCTTTTGTTACCATGATAATTGAAATGGGAGGATAGGCGCATGCGGAATTAACGGCGCTCTTTTTTCCTGTACGGCGTAGCCGATTGTATAGAAATAAAAGGAAAAACATTTGTATGAAAAAAAGTCCCCCTTCGAGGAATAACAGGATGGTTATAAATGATATCGGATAAATATAGTTCATATGAGATCGATGTTTTTATTGAATTTCAAAACAAATGTATAGAATATCGCTGAAATAATCGAATGAATTAGGATTGTTATCAAAAATTTTATCAGGTTATATATAATATATAATAATTAAGGTGTATGATGATAAATATTATTTTCGTTCGGGAAAAAACTATGGTTGTTATATGTTTAATAATCAGTTGAATTTGAAAAAGTTTCTGCATAAAGTTTTAAATTTCCGAAAAATATTTTCAGAAACATTTGGAGTGTAATAAAAAAGGCATTACTTTTGCACTCGCTTTTCGGGGGAGATATTCCGGCAAGCATCGTTATATGATAGACTTAAGATAAACATACGCAG
>CALUET010000019.1 GCA_944319745.1 uncultured Phocaeicola sp.
CGGCTCGTCACATCCTGGGGCTGGAGAAGGTCCCAAGGGTTGGGCTGTTCGCCCATTAAAGTGGCACGCGAGCTGGGTTCAGAACGTCGTGAGACAGTTCGGTCTCTATCTATCGTGGGCGTATGAAATTTGCGAGGCTCGGGCACTAGTACGAGAGGACCGTGTCGGACAGACCTCTGGTTTATCAGTTGTTCCGCCAGGAGCATGGCTGAGTATCCACGTCTGGATGGGATAAGTGCTGAAAGCATCTAAGCACGAAGCCTGCCTCAAGATAAGATTTCAAAGAGGGTCGTCAAAGACGATGACGTAGATAGGATGCAGGTGTATAGGTGGAGACACCACAGCCGAGCATTACTAATGGCCCGAAAATTTCCTTTGTGAGGTTTATTGCCGGTTTTTCCTTCTGTCCGATATGTTTTTAATAAAGAATAAAGGAATTAAGGTGACTATTGCACGAAGGATCCACCTCTATCCATACCGAACAGAGAAGTTAAGCTTCGTCACGCCGATGGTACTGCGCAAGTGGGAGAGTAGGTAGTTGCCGTTTTGTCAGGCTCCGCCGCGGGGAATCCTCCCTGCGGCGGAGTTCTTGTTTGGGGAATTTTTTCGTGATCAGGAAATGTTTCTCTGTTTAATGAATTGGATAATCTCGTCGATGTAGCCGAAAGCCATGCATACATGTGTGTCTGCAGCTCCATAATAAACAGCAACTCGTTCTCCATCTTCTAATGCAGCACAAGGAAAGACAACATTGGGAACATCGCCTTGTAGTTCGTATGGTGCGGCGGGAGCGAGTAAATAATCTTTTGTTCGATATAAAACTTTTTGGGGATTTTTTTCGTCAAGTATGGCTGCTCCCATGGAATATCGGAATCCATTGCAAGTTGTAATTACTCCGTGATAAAACATGAGCCATCCTTCTTTTGTGAGGAAGGGGACAGAACCGGCGCCAATTTTGGTGCATTGCCATGCACTGTCGGGGAAAGGAGTAACTTTCATTACGCAACGGTGTTCTCCCCAATACTTCATGTCCGGACTATAACTGAGGTAAATATCTCCAAAGGGGGTATGCCCGTTGTCACTGGGACGGCTTAGCATTGCGTATTTCCCGTCGATTTTTTGTGGAAACAAAACTCCGTTTCTGTTGAAAGGTAGGAATGCATTTTCGCATTGAAAGAATTCTTTGAAATCGAAAGTGTAGCCTATTCCGATAGTGGGGCCGTTATATCCGTTGCACCATGTAATCCAATAACGATCTTCTATCCAGGTTACTCTTGGATCATATTTATATTCCGACTCAATCATTTCGGTGTTTCCTGCTTTGAATTCAATAGGATTATGATTTATTTCCCAGTCTATTCCGTTTTTACTGAATCCTGCGAAAATATTCATTTGTACAGCTTTGTTGTCGCATCGGAATATTCCTGCAAATCCATCTTTGAAAGGGACGACTGCACTGTTGAAAATACTGTTGGATGTCGGGATGTGATATCGTCCGATAACCGGGTTTTTTGAATATCTCCACATTACATCATTACAATCCCGAGGGCGTTCTTCCCAAGGTAACTTTGATTTTTCTACCATAGCTTGTTGTTTGTTTTAGTTTTAATCATTTTTTTTGTTATGCTTGTTCGCCTTCTATGAGGCTTCCGTCTTCATTGTATTTGAAAGGGATGAAATAAGTTATGATGAAAGCCGGAATTGTTGCGATGAGTACGAAGATGAAAAAAGGCTTGTATCCGCCGGGACTATTGAACCAGTTCCCTAAGATTTCGCAAACCCATCCGCTCAGCATCCCGGGAATCATGACACCTAAATTCATAATGCCTGAAGCAAATGCGTAATGTGCCATTTGGCTTTTACCGGGAGCAACCTGTTGCATCATGAAAAGTGTCAGCCCGACAAATCCGAAACCATATCCGAAATATTCGAAAACAATTCCACTGCATATTATGAGTCCGTTCGTGGGTTGGAAGAAAGCAAATGCGGCATATACTACAAATGGCAGATTGAATATGCAACATAAACTGAACAATGTTTTTTTCAACCCGCAGGAAGATATGTAATATCCCGCAAGCAGTGAACCGATGACGAATGCCGCTGCTCCAAATGAACCGTAATATAGACCAATGTCTTTCTCGTTTAATCCCAATCCTCCCAATTCTCGTTCCGTTTTTAGGAATAACGGAACAATTTTCATGACGAATCCTTCGGCAAAGCGATAGATGATAATGAAAAAAATATAGTATACGATATGCCGTTTCTTGAAGAAAGATACCAAAACATCTTTCAGTTCGTTTAAAATTTGTTTGGTGTTTCTTTTGCCTTTTGTGCGGTAACTTTTACCAGATGGAAGCATGAAAATGTGATATGTGCCGAGTAAAACCATCGTAACACACAGTATGGCCATAATGATCATCCACGCTTTCTGATTGGCAAGAAACAGTACAGCTTCGTCATTTCCCGCATATCCTCCGTATTTTTCTATAAGCATTCCGGCTAAATAAACAAGTCCGCCTGTCGCTATTATCTTGGCAATGTTGTAAAAAGCCCCCTGCCAACCTATATATTTAGCCTGTTCGGCAGGAGTTAATTCGCTCATATACACTCCGTCGCATGCGATGTCGTGTGTAGCTCCGCTGAAAGCAATGATGCCCAGCAATGCGATGGATATGCTGAAGAAATGAGGTAAATTCAGCGAAAAGGCGACTAATCCGAAAGTGATTCCGGTAATAAATTGTGTGGTAATGACGAAAAATTTCTTCGTTTTAAACAATTCCAGGAACGGGCTCCAAAGCGGCTTTAATGTCCAAGGAAGCATTATTAAAGATGTCCAAAAAGTAATAAGTTTGTTGTCTATGCCTAACCCTTTAAACATGAGAACCGTTACCATGTTCAATACAACAAATGGAAGTCCCATGGCAAAATAAGCAGTTGGGATCCATGTTATTGGACTTTTGTGTACCGTTTCGGCATTGTTTTCCTGATGTTTCATGGTCTTATTTTTTTTCTTTGGCTTTTTCCTTATTCTTTATACCAGATGTTTCCGGGCTTATTTCCCATTGTCAATTCAAGAGTAGCCCCGCTCATGATTTGTTCATGGGTAATGAAACTCTTGTCGTATGCCTTTCCGTTTAGTAAAACAGACTGGATATAAATATTTTCCTTATTTACATTGTGTGCAATAACTGTGAATGTTTTTCCGTTTGCAAGGTGAAGTTCTGTTTTAGGGAATAGCGGACTTCCTATTTCATATTGCCCGGAAACAGGATTAACCGGATAAAATCCCATTGCGCTGAATACATACCATGCCGACATTTGTCCGCAGTCTTCATTTCCGCAAAGCCCGTCCGGTTGGTCGGTATATAGCTTGTTCATGATAGTCGTTACATACTTTTGTGTTTTTTCCGGTTGTCCTATCTTGTTAAACAGGTAGCTTACATGGTGTCCGGGTTCGTTCCCGTGTGCATATTGTCCTATCATTCCGGTGCTGAAAATGGGCAGATCGTTGTTGGCTTCCGGGGTGTATGTAAACATACTGTCCAATTTTTGAGCAAAACGATCCTGACCTCCCGTCAGTGCTATCAGGCCGTTTATGTCATGTTGTACCGACCAGAAATATTGCCAGGCGTTACTTTCACAGATATGTTGCGTGTACTCTTCTGCTTTAAACGGCGTAATGAAATCTCCTTTGCTGTCGCGTGGTTGCATAAACGTCGTTACCGGATTATATACATTCTTATAATTTTGGGCACGTTTGTAGAATGTTTCTGCAATATCTTTCTCGCCCATTTTCTCAGCCATTTTCGCTATGCAGTAATCATCGAAGGCATATTCCAGAGTTTTCGAGAGCGACCAGTTGTCCGAATTATGCGGATCAACGATGTCATACGGGATATATCCTTTTTGTTTATACAGCCCGATTCCTCTGTAATTATCCAGGTTTGCAGTTGTAACACATGCTTCGAGTGCTTTCTTTGCATCGAAATCCCCGATACCTTTCAGGTATGCATCGGCTATGACGGCTACGGCATGATAGCCAATCATCATATCGGTTTCGCTGCCGTAAAAGTTCCATACGGGCAGTCGCCCGTTTTGTTCATAAAATGCAAGGAACGATTTTACCATATCGTTGGTGCGCTCCGGCTGGGTGTATGTGAATAAAGGATGGGCAGCGCGGTAAGTATCCCATAAAGAGAATGTGCTGTAATTTGTCCATCCGTCTGTTTTATGAATTTGTTTGTCGGGACCATAATAAGCGCCGTCCGTGTCGCAGTAGATGGTCGGTGCTATCATGCTGTGATATAGTGCGGTATAAAATATGGTTTTGTCTTTTTCCGATGGTGTATCGATTTGTATTTTTGCAAGTTCTTTATTCCATCTGTTTTTAGCTTCCTGCAGATAAGTGTCAAAATTGTTATCGGGAGCTTCAGCCATTAAATTCTTTCTTGCACCTTCCATGCTTACGCCGGATAGTGCGGTCGTCACGGTAATTTGTTCGTTTTCCTTTGTCTTATAGTCGAAACGTGCTACGATTCCTTTTCCTGTTTGCGTCCCGTCTTTTTCTATCGGCGAGGTGTTTAATGTCATTTTGTCGAAAGGTTTGGAGAAACGTGTGCAGAAATAAACTTTTTGTTTCCTTGCCCATCCGTCGGAATAGCGGTATCCTTGGATGGTTACCGAGTCGATTTTTTCTATATACGAGTCTTCTGTTGCATCCCAGTTCATGCTTTTCTTCAGGTTCAAGAAGATGGCTGCATCAGATTCCGGGAATGTGTAGCGCTGCACACCGCAGCGTTCCGTTGCAGTCAATTCCACATTGATGCCATAGTCGGCAAGTAATACACGGTAATATCCGGCAGAGGCCTGTTCATCTTTATGTGAGAATTTGGAATAAATACCCAGCGTGTCACCTTTTTCTTTATATGGAATGGTTACCGGCATGAAAGAAATATCATATAAATCGCCTGCTCCCGTACCTGAAAGGTGCGTATGACTGAAGCCGGCAATGGTACTGTCCGGATAAAAATATCCGGCAATTCTGTCCCATCCGGGCAGGCCGTTGTCGGGACTTAATTGCACCATTCCGAATGGAACCTGCGCTCCCGGGTAGGTATTACCAGTAAAATCTGTCCCGATAAAGGGATTGACATACTCGGCGTAATCCGGGGTTGTGGAAATCTGATTGCTGCATGCCACGCAAAAAAAAGGAAGAATTGACTGTAAAACGGTTTTAAATTTCATGAGTTATTCCTGTTATAGGTGAAATTATTATTATGCAAATATATGAAGTCTTTGCAAAAAGACAAGGAATAACGATACATTTCTGAAAATAAACGGTTGGTTTTAAAAAATAATTGAATATCTTTGTTCTAAAAAGAACATTATGAAATCGGTATTGAACGCGTTTTTTAGTTTGATGTGCGCGGTTGCGTGTAGTGGGTTAAATTCTTGTAGTGAGAATGATACGGCGGCAACGAGTACGGTTGTTCCTGAAAATGTGGGTGAACCTTATGCCGAAGTCTTGTCGGAGGCGAATGCCAAAATGCTGACTCCTCTGCTGCTGCGGGGAGACAAATCGGCAAAAGGTTATGTGTATCTGCAATTGAAGCAGGCAACGGAAGGCAAGCTTTCGGTTACTTTTAAGGTCGATGAAGCGGCTCTGAAGGCTTATAATAAGACAAACGGAACTTCGTATGCGATGTATCCGGCCGATAAGATTTCTTTGGAAAACGATGGGGCATCTGAAATTGTTGCAGGAAAAAAACGTTCGGAGACTGTTGCCGTTACAGTTTCTCCCGGTGGAGTAAAAGGCAGAACTTATGCCATTCCGCTCTCTGCCACGGTATCTGATGGCGAAAAAGACATTACCAACAATAAAATTTATATGTATCTGGTGACACCTCAGGCGGAAGCTCCGCAGATTAATGCCGGGCGGACGGTGAAAAACCTGTGTTATATAGAGGTGAACCGCGAGAGCATGCTGAATGCCGGCGAATATGTAATGAAAGATTCGGGCGAACCGTTCTTCGATATTGCCAGCGTCTTTGCTGCAAACATTCGGCTTAATTCCGATGGAGAACCGTATCTTTCTTGCAATGAGCAAACCACCTTTGTCCTTGATCATATCGGTGATTTGGTCCGTCCGTTGCAGGCTAAAGGAATTAAGGTGCATTTGTCCGTGTTGGGCGACCACACGGCTGCCGGCATGAGAAGCCTGACAGATGATGCGGCTGATGCCTTTGCCCGACAATTGAAATACTATGTTGACATTTACGGATTTGATGGAGTGGATTTTGATGATGAATACTCTACTTATTCCACCGACCAGGCTACGGAACCTTATATCCCATCGGCTGCTGTAATGCCCGATATCGAGTCTTGTACACCCGAGCGCTATGCGCATTTCGTTTACGCTTGTCGCCAGGCAATGCCCGATGTGAATTTCGGTATCTATTGGTATAAAGGCAATGATTATCCGTCGGGAACCGTAAACGGAAAGGCAGTAAACGATTTGGTGGATTACGCCGTTTATGGCCTCTACGGGGCATGGCGTGCCATTGATGCGGAGACAATCGCAATCGAAAAACAGTGTCCGTATGCTGTTTCGTTGACAATAGGGAATGAGAATCTGCATATTGATGAACCGAGTCTTTCGCGCATTAAAAACGAAGGCTGGGGGTATTTTGCCATTTACGATTTGTTGGGAAGCAGAGGATTTGAAGAAGAATTCTCCCGTATCTCCCGTATCCTTTACGGACAGGACGTAACATGGAGTGGAAAACTTTACGACCGTACGAACTTTACTCCGAAAACCATGCGCTAAAAAAAGGCATACTGCAGAAAGACTCTTAGCAATCTTTTGTAAAAAAGTCCCCGGTGCTTGAATCTAAACACCGGGGACTTTTCTTTTCCCCATCGGGAATAAATTGCAAGACGATGCCTATATTAAATAAGGTTAAAGCAATTGTTTTGTTTAAAAGATTGGCTACATTTGCAGTGTACTATTTATCTAATACACTTAAAGATTTGGGAATTATGGAAACAGCAATGTTACAAATTCAGAAACTTTCTTTTTCCTATGGAAAGAAACGTATGCTTTTTCGGGATTTCTCTTTGGATATAGAGGCCGGGAAAGTCATCGGATTGTTGGGAAAGAACGGGACAGGTAAATCAACATTACTTTATTTGATGTGTGGATTGCTTCGTCCGAAGAAAGGAAGTATCCTGTTTAAAGGGGTTGATGTTTGGCGTCATTGCCCGGATTTGTTGTCGGATATGTATTTACTTCCGGAAGAGTTTATGCTCCCCTCCCTGCGGTTGAAAGAGTTTGTCTGCTTGAATGCTCCGTTTTATCCCCGCTTCAGTGACGAAATACTACGCAGTTGTCTGCGCGATTTTAATCTGGATTCGGACATACATTTGGGCGAACTTTCCATGGGGCAAAAGAAAAAAGTTCGTATGAGTTTTGCATTGGCAACCAATACGCGGCTGTTGTTAATGGACGAACCTACCAACGGACTGGACATACCCTCGAAAAGTCAGTTCCGAAAGGTGATGGCAACGGGAATGAACGATGAGAAAACTGTCGTAATATCCACTCATCAGGTTCGCGATGTAGACAGGATTCTTGACCATATCATTGTCATTGACGAGGCGGAACTTCTGCTGAATCAATCGGTCAGCAAGGTCATGGAGAAACTGTTTTTTGCCGAACAAGAAGTCAATGCGCCTGCAAACGAAGCCTTGTATATGCAACCCTCCGTGTATGGAAACAGCGTAATTCTTCCGAATGCGACGGGAGAAGACAGTGTGTTGAATCTGGAAATCTTGTTTAATGCCCTATTTGAAGCAAGAGAAAAAATACAGCGATTGTTTAACGAATAAATGCTCTTATCATGAAAAATTCATTTAGTATCATGCGGTTTGCAATGTTGCTCAGACACGATTTGCTGGGCGACTGGAAGAGAAATCTGTGGTATTTTGTCTGTTTGTACAGCGTAATGACGCTGGCCGGCCTAATGTTTATGGGCAATGCACTGTCACCTTCTCACATCAATCCCGCTACGGCATTTCATGATTATGCGGTTAGGATGTTTGTTTTTTTGTCTGTTTTTGTTTTTGCCATGTGGGGATTGGCTTTGTCGGGGGTAATGTTTCCGGCAAACACTCGGGAAAAACAGATTGCATATTTGATGCTTCCTGCCACGCGGGCGGAGAAGTTTGTGTCTCGTCTCGTAATCGTTGTATTGGGTCCTTGTATCATGTTGGTAGCCGCAGCCTTGTGTATGGAGTTTACAAGGCAGTTGTTTGTTTGGGTCTCCGCAGGGGAGGAATATTTCTCCGGGAATCTTTTTCATGAAATCATGGTACACTTCCGGGATAATTTTTCCGGTGCCAGAGCGAATGTTTCTGCCTTTGTGACTATTTTGTACGCATGGAGTTTGTCATGTTTTCTGCTTGGAGGAAATATTTGGCATCGACGGCCGTTCCTGAAAACCTTGTCGGTCCTTACTCTTTTCAATTATGTGGCGGTTATGACAACGGATAGTATCTTTGAACGGAACAGGGGATATTTTGCAGAAAATCTGGCTACGGTGGAACAGGTAACGGTATTTTTAATACATTGTCTGCAATCCTTATTTGTTTGATATTGTTTAATGTTTGGCTGTCATACCGGTTATTCAGGCGGTCTCAGCTGATACATTTATAAAAAGCAGGGTATGAATTTCAGAGAAAGCAAGCCGATTTATTTACAGATTGCCGAACGTTTGATGGATGAAATGCTGCAATCTGTTTATATGGAGGAACAACGCATTCCTTCCGTCCGCGAATATGCGGCAATCGTTGAGGTAAATGCCAACACCGTAATGCGTGCTTACGATTATTTGCAGGGGAAAAATGTGATATATAATAAGCGTGGAATCGGTTATTTTGTGTCTTCCGATGCAAAAAACAGAGTTTTGATGTTGCGTAAAGAACAATTCCTTAAAAACGATTTACCGGAAATGTTCCGGCAAATCAGGCTGCTCGGCATCCCGATGTCTGAAATAGTTTCTTTGTACGAACGCAATCAGACCACCGGGGCGCAGTGAACCTTTTGGGAAATCCCGGGTTACATGCTTGCCTTTAATGCCTTGATGATGGCCGATGTAAATCCGTCGTGCTCCAGAGAGTTGACACCCTTTATGGTAATTCCTCCCGGTGTGGTAACCTTTTCAATCTCCAACGCCGGGTGAGTGTCTTCGTTGTTCAGCAATAATTGTGCAGCACCTTTCATGGTTTGTGCCACCATTTTCATGGCATCTTTCGGTTTGATGCCGAGTTCTGTGCCGGCCTGCATGGCTGCCTGTACGTATTTTAACAGGTATGCAATGCCGCACGATGTCAAAGAGGTGGCGGCGGCAAACAGTTTCTCATCTATCAGCATCGACAATCCCATGTCATTAAACAGGTTGAGGATTGTCTCGATTTGTTTGTCCGATGCGTTTCTTGCTGCCACAAGCGTCATGCTTGTGCTCTCGGATATGGCGGTGTTTGGAATGACGCGAAAGATTGGCATCTCCGGATCTACGTAATGCGCCAGGTCTTCGAACGTGAGTCCTGCGGCAACCGATATCAGTATTTGCGGATGTCGTAGGTGCAAAGGTGTCAATACCTCGGCTACTTTATGAGGCTTGACGGCAATGATTACAATATCCGCATCGGCGGCTGCTTCTTTATTATCGTTTGTTGTCCGTATGGCAGGGCATTCAAGTTTTAATTTTTCCAGTTTCTCGTTACTCGGGTTCGATACTGTTATCCGGCCTGCGTCGATATAATTTCCGTGTGCCAGCCCGCGTGCGATTGCTCCGCCCATGTTTCCGGCTCCGATGATTGCTGTTTTCATAAACCGATTGTTGAATAGTTATGTGTAAAAGAAAGGCTTGCACGTGAGAAAACAACCGTCTCTTTTGTGCAAAACCCTTCGCCTTTTTTATTTTAAGGCGTGTTGAAGTCTTTCAAGGAACATGTTGGCTTCTTCCTTGCTCAGGCAGAGTGGGGGAAGAAGGCGGATGACATTTGTTCCGCTTACGCCGGTGAATACTTTTTCTTCAAACAGAAGTTTGTTGCGAAGCTCCTTAATGGGTGCTTCAAACTCCAGTCCGATCATAAGTCCCCGTCCGCGTACTTCTTTAATTTCCTTAAATGTTTTAAGTTGGTCTATCAGGTATTCACCTGTTTTTGCCGCGTTCTCTACAAGGTTTTCCGCCTTCATTACGTCAAGTACGGCAATGGCTGCGGCGCAAGCCAGGTGATTTCCTCCGAAAGTGGTGCCGAGCTGTCCGTACACGGGCGTAAATTTTGGGCTTATCAGAATGCCGCCCATTGGAAATCCGTTTCCGATACCTTTGGCCATGGAGATGATGTCCGGGCGGATTTCATTGTATTGGTGTGCGAAAAATTTCCCGCTTCGTCCGTATCCGGACTGGATCTCATCCAAAATCAATACGGTGTTTGTCTCGTCGCATGCCCGGCGGATAGCCTGCATAAACTCAGTCGTCGGTAGTTGGATGCCGCCCACTCCTTGGATTCCTTCAATGATGACAGCACACACATCGCCTTTTGCCAATTCTTTTTCTGCGGCTTCTACGTCGTTAAGCGGCAGGAAAGTTACGTGATTGTTGGCGTTGATGGGGGCTGTTATTTTCGGGTTGTTTGTAACTTCCACCGCTAAAGATGTCCGTCCGTGAAAGGCTTTGGAGAATGAAATGACACGCGTCCGCCCGTTATAAAACGATGCAAGTTTCAAAGCATTCTCATTGGCTTCCGCACCGGAGTTGATGAGGAATAACTGATAATCGTCGTATCCGCACATTTTTCCCAGGCGGTCTGCCACTTCTTGCTGCAGCTTGTTGATGACCGAATTTGAGTAAAATCCTAATTTCTCTACTTGTTTGCAAATCATTTCCACGTAGTGTGGATGAGAATGTCCGATAGATATGACGGCGTGACCACCGTAAAGGTCAAGATATTCCTGTCCTTTGTCATCCCATACGTGGCAACCTTTTCCCTGTACGATGTTGACATCGAACAAAGGATATACATCGAATAATTTCATACTCTATAATTTAAAAAGCAGAAGGTTTCAGTCTGAGTCCTACTGTTTCTTCAAGGTTAAACATTAAATTCATATTGTGTACGGCTTGTCCGCTTGCTCCTTTCAGTAAATTATCTATGCATGATACGATGAGCAGCTTGTTGCCGTGCTTCTCTAAATGCAACAAACATTTGTTTGTATTGACAACTTGTTTCAGGTCGATGCTGTTCTCTACGATGTGTACAAAAGAGTCTTTCGCATAATAGTCCTCGTAGATTTTGACGATTTCCGACAGCTCCACTTTCGTTTTTACCACGATTGTTGCAAAAATGCCTCGGGCGAAGTCTCCTCGGTACGGGATGAAATCGATTTCCGACTCGAAACTGTTCTGAAGTTGTTTCAGCGATTGTTTGATTTCCGGCACATGTTGATGTGCAAAGGGCTTGTAAATGCTGATATTGTTATTCCTCCAACTGAAATGTGTGCTTGCACCTGGTTTTACTCCCGCGCCGGTACTTCCCGTAATCGCGTTGACAGTGATGTCGTCGTTTAGCATCAAATGTTTTGCCAGCGGCAGTAATCCCAGTTGGATGCACGTGGCGAAACATCCCGGATTGGCTATATGTTTGCTGTGGCAGATGGTACGTCTGTTTAATTCCGGCAGGCCGTATACGAAATCATGATTCTCGCTTTTTATGCGGTAGTCCATGGAAAGGTCTACAATCTTCAGGTCTTCCGGTACGGAATGACTCTCTAAGAACTTTTTCGTATCGCCATGAGCCGTGCAGAAGAAAAGTACGTCTATCGTGTCAAGTGGAAGCGAGTCGGTAAAAACCAAATCGGTTTCTCCATATAACCCCTCGTGTACATCCGTAATTTTATTGCCCGCATTGCTGGTACTGTTTACGAATTTAATTTCTACTTCCGGGTGGTTTATGAGTAAACGAAGCAATTCTCCGGCCGTATATCCTGCACCTCCTATGATTCCTGCTTTTATCATATATTTTCTTCGTCTTTATGGTTTGCATAATAAGCGCGCAGCGGTGTGGAGAGAACTTTTATGAAACCTTTTGCATCTTCGGCGGTCCATCCTTTCTGCATCTCGCCGTATTCGCCGAACTTATTCTTTACGAGGTCGTCTTTTGAGTCAACTCCTACGGTAGAGAACGAGTAAGGGCGAAGTTCAAGAATCGCTGTTCCGTTTACGTTGCGCTGAGATTTCTCTAACATGGCTTCGATGTCTCGCATAACCGGTTCCAGGTATTGGCTCTCGTGAAGGAACATTCCGTACCAATTGGCGACTTGATCTTTCCAATATTGTTGCCACTTGCTTAAAGTATATTTCTCCAAAAATTTATGAGCTCCTATTATTAGCATCGGAGCGGCGGCTTCAAATCCTACACGTCCTTTGATGCCTATGATGGTATCTCCCACGTGCATGTCACGTCCGATGCCGTATGCTGATCCGATTTCCTCGACTTTTTGTATGGCTTTTATTTTGTCTTCGAAAATTTCTCCGTTTACGGCGTGCAGTTCGCCCTTTTGAAATTCCAGTTTCAATTGCTCGCTTCCTGATTTTTTTACTTGTTTCAGGTAAGCGCTTTCGGGCAATCCTTGTGTGGAATCCAGTATCTCTCCACCACAGATTGAGGTTCCCCATATACCTACGTTGTAGGAATATTTCAATTTGGTGAAGTCGGCTTCGAAACCATGTTCTTTTAAATAGTTTATTTCATAGTCGCGGCTTAAAGCCATGTCACGCGTCAGTGTGATAATCTCCACGTTCGGCACCATGACAAGAAACGTCATGTCGAAACGAACCTGGTCATTTCCGGCTCCTGTTGAGCCGTGAGCGATAGCATGCGCGCCGATCTCATTTGCATAACGGGCTATTGCCAGAGCCTGGAAGATGCGTTCCGAACTTACGGAAATGGGGTAAGTACCGTTACGCAAAACGTTCCCAAAGACCATATATTTCAAGCTTTTTTCATAATATTCATGCGTTACGTCTAAAGTTACGTATTTTACGGCTCCGAGTTTGTAGGCGTTTTGTTCGTTTTGTTTCAGTTGTTCCGGGCTAAAACCTCCGGTATTGGCGCAAGCTGCATAAACTTCATAACCTTTTTCTTTGGTCAAATACATAACGGTAAACGATGTATCTAACCCGCCGCTGAAAGCAACGACCACTTTTTTCTTTTCTTCCATAATAAAATATCTTTAAAAGTTATGTAATCAGAAGTTGGTAATTTTGTCATCCATGTGCAGGGCCGGATCATAAAGCATGGCAGTGCAGATGCAGAATTTGCGTTTTTTCGCCATCAGAATTTCGTGATTAATGCATCCTTCACAGCCTTTCCAGAACGATTCATCGTCGGTTAGTTCATTGAATGTGACGGGAACATATCCCAGTTCCGTATTCATTTTCATGACAGCGGCTCCTGAAGTGAGACTGAAGATCTTGGCTTTCGGCCATCGGAGACGTGCCAATGTGAAAGATGCGTGCTTGATTCTTTTGGCCAAGCCGAGGCCACGGTATTTAGGATGGACAATCAAACCGGAAGTTGCAACGTATTGTTTGTTTCCCCATGATTCGATGTATGTAAATCCTGCGAAATCGTTTCCGCACAAAGCTATAATTGCTTTTCCTTCTTTCATCTTTGTTGCCACGTATTCATGCGTACGTTCTGCAATACCCGTGCCGCGAACTTTTGCAGCTTCCCGTATGGTATCAAGAATGGTGTCTACATATACCTCGTGTGAGGCGTCGGCTACCATGACATCGATTTGTTTATTATCCATAGTTCTTTCGTTTCTATTTTATAATTGGTTTATGTTCGGTATAATATGAGACAGGGATTTTTTCAGACTTTCCCGAGAACATCCTTCCCGCATGATTAGCATGATTGTATCATCTCCTGCAATAGTTCCTATGATTTCCAGGAAGAGATTGTTGTCTATGTCGTAGGCTAAACTGCTGGCATATCCGGGTTTTGTTTTTATAACGGCGATGTTTCCGGAGAAATCGATCGATATAAATCCGTTGTGACGTAGCATTTCTGTTGCGGAATGGGCGTCTGTTACCCGTTTATACATGGTGTTGTTTGGCAAAACATAGATGTAGTTTCCGCTCATGCCGGCGGCTTTTGCAACTTTCAGTTGTTTTAAGTCGCGGGAAAGTGTGGCTTGCGTTACTTGGAAGCCTTCCTCGGAAAGAGCTTGCAATAACTCTCCTTGGTTACTTATTTCCCGGCTCGATATGATAATCTTTATAGCATCCAGTCGATTTTTCTTTGTACTCATCTGTATAAATATTCCTTGTTGGCTGCAAAATTACAGAATATTTTGAAATAATATACGAATATTCTGAATATTTTTTCGAGGAATATTAAAAAATATAAAAGGATGAATGGGTGAAAACTTGGAGGAGTTTTATCGGTTACACGATATTGAAATGCTGCAAGGCTCGTAGAATTCCGTCATCATCTACCGGTGACGTGACGTAATCGGCGGCTTCTTGTACGGCAGGGGCTGCGTTTCCCATCGCAATTCCGGTACCTACGTGTTTTAACATAGGGATATCGTTGCCTCCATCGCCGAAGGCCATTGTGTCTTTCAACGGGATGTTGTAGTGATTTAATACGCGGTCGATGCCTAAACTTTTGTTGGTTCCTTCGGCAATAATGTCGGTAAACAGCGGGAACCACCGCATGGGAGTGCAATATTTAAGTACGGGGCCAAAGATATTCTTGTCGTATTTTTCATCGAAATACCCCATGATTTGTAAAACTTCTTTGCCTCTTGCGCATTCGGCCGGAAGAATGGCCGGGGGATTGATTTCGATCATTCTTGCAACCTCTTCGACGGACGGAGTAATACTTGTAATAAACCACGTATCATCGTGCACGAATACGAACGCATGTTCGGGGTGCTTTTCGATGTAGGCTATCAGTCGGTTTACATCTTCTTGCGGAATACATTTTTTATATATGTCCCGGTGATCGGCGGTAAAACAATGCGAACCGTTGAGGGTGATGTATCCGTCGAACGGGATGTAGCCGACGGCATCTTCCATTAAATGCTTCGGCCTTCCGGTTGCAATGAAAACTTTTATGCCCTTTTTCCGCAAAGACTCGATTGCCGTAAGGGTAGATTGTGGGATGGTATGGGTATTAAAGGAAACGAGCGTTCCGTCGATGTCGAAAAAAACAGCTTTTATCATGAATTGAGGTCTCTGATTTTGTGACAAAGTTAACCAAATCTTTTTGATAAAACATCGGGTAATTTTCAGAAAAAAGTTGCAGTGCTTTGGAAAGACTTCTTGTAGTTTTTTCAGATTTTTAGTTCTGTTTTTCAATTTTCTTCGTATTTTTGAGCGAACAAAAAAGAGAATTTATGGATGAACAGATCAAACAAATAGGAGAGCGGGTGCGCGGACTGCGTGATGCTTTAGACCTTAGTCTGGAAGAAATGGCGGAAGCATGTCGTTTAAGTGTGGAAGAATACCGGATGGTGGAAGCCGGCGAGAGTGATATTTCTGTTAGTATGTTGTCTCGGATTGCCGTACGGTTTGATATACCTCTTGACGTGCTGATGTTCGGAGAAGAGCCTAAAATGAGTGCATATTTTCTGACGCGTAAAGGAACCGGCATCTCTGTTGAAAGAACAAAAGCTTATAAATACGAATCGTTGGCCTCGGGGTTTCGCCACCGGAAAGCCGATCCGTTTATTGTAACGGTAGAGCCTAAACCGGAAGGCACGCCGATGTATTACAATACGCACGGCGGGCAAGAGTTTAATTTGGTGATAGAAGGGCGGCTGTTGCTGAGCATAAACGGAAAGGAGTTGGAGTTGAATCCGGGCGACAGCCTTTATTTCGATTCGTCTCTGCCGCACGGGATGAAGGCACTTGACGGGAAAACTGTGAAATTTTTAGCTATTATCATGCAATAAATAAGGGTAACCATAAAAATATATGTTAGAAAGATTTTTGGAGCAAACGAAGTTTTCCTCTCAAGAGGACTTCATAAAACATTTTAAAGTTAAAGTCCCACAGAATTTTAATTTCGGTTATGATGTAATAGACGCGTGGGCAAACGAACGACCGAATAAGAATGCTTTGCTTTGGACAAACGATAAAAACGAGCATATACAGTTTACTTATGCCGATTTGAAGCGCGAAACTGATCGCACAGCCGCCTATTTTCAAACATTAGGAATAGGGCATGGCGATAAAGTGATGCTGATCCTTAAACGTCGGTATGAGTTTTGGTTTTCCATAATTGCCTTGCATAAATTGGGGGCCGTTGCGATACCTGCCACACATCTCTTAACCAAAAAAGATATTGTTTACCGTTGTAATGCTGCCGGGATCAAAATGATTGTGGCAGCCGGCGAGGATGTTATTTTGAAACATATTTCCGATGCAATGCCGGAATCGCCCACAGTGGAGCAACTAATCAGCGTGGGGCCTGAATATCGAGAGGGATTTCTTGACTTTCACAAAGGACTGGATGAGGCTCCGGCCTTCGTAAAACCGGAAAAACCTAACACCAACGACGATATCTCGTTGATGTATTTTACCTCGGGAACGACGGGAGAACCTAAAATGGTGGCTCATGATTTTACTTATCCGTTGGGGCATATCGTGACCGGATGCTTTTGGCATAATCTGCACGAGGACAGCCTTCATTTCACCATTGCCGATACAGGATGGGGAAAAGCCGTATGGGGTAAGTTGTACGGGCAGATGATTGCCGGTGCGAACGTGTTCGTTTATGATCATGAAAAGTTTACTCCGGCAGATATTCTTCAGAAAATACAGGATTATCACATCACGTCTTTGTGTGCGCCTCCCACGATTTACCGTTTTCTGATTCGGGAGGACATCTCGAAATACGATTTGTCTTCTCTGGAATATTGCACTACGGCGGGAGAAGCATTGAATCATTCTGTTTACGACACTTTCAAAAAGATTACCGGAATTCGCCTGATGGAGGGATTCGGACAGACGGAAACTGCTCTTACGCTGGCTACTTTCCCTTGGATGGAACCCAAGCCGGGAAGTATGGGAGTGCCTAATCCGCAATATGATATCGATTTGTTGAAACCGGACGGACGCCCGGCGGAAGATGGAGAACAGGGACAAATCGTGGTAAGGACGAAGAACGGCAAGCCACTCGGCCTGTTTAAGGAGTATTATCGTGATCCTGTTTTGACGCATGAGGCCTGGCACGATGATATATATTATACGGGAGATGTGGCATGGCGTGACGAAGATGGTTATTATTGGTTTGTAGGTCGTGCGGATGACGTGATAAAGAGTTCCGGATATCGTATCGGTCCCTTCGAGGTAGAAAGCGCATTGATGACGCATCCGGCGGTGGTAGAGTGTGCCATAACCGGAGCTCCCGATGAAATACGCGGTCAGGTAGTGAAAGCAACAATTGTTTTGGCGAAAGATTATAAAGCGCGTGCCGGGGAAGAACTTATCAAAGAATTGCAGAATCATGTGAAGCAAGTTACCGCACCTTACAAGTATCCTCGTGTAATTGAATTCGTTGATGAATTGCCAAAGACCATAAGCGGAAAGATCCGTCGTGTGGAAATTCGTGAAAAAGACAACAAATAATTAATCAGAAAGCGGAAGGGTATAAATGAAAACCCTTCCGCTTCTTTTCCCTTTTATCGGGCTCTTTTTACGTGAGAAACCCGGAGTTTTTTGCAGGGTAATGCTTTCCGATGATTGCAATGCCCTGTTCTTTTTTCAATTTTTTTCTTCAGCCCATTCTTTTGCGCCGATTTCCTTCAATCGGGCTGTTGCTTTCTGGGCCGCTTCCATCGCTGCCTTTTCATCTGCTTCGTCGGCAAAAGCATGGCGGAAGCCCTTCACTTTGTTCCAGTTTCCTCGGGTGAAATCGGGAAATGCCACGGCAGCACAACCGTTGTCCATCGACAATGCCCCTAATTCGGTCAGCGAGCACCATTCGGCCAGATCGTAAACATCAATGTCGAGCGGCAGCCCGTTTTGCAGGCAATAAACCAGTCGGCAGTCCATGATAAAGTCCATTCCTCCGTGTCCTCCCACTTCTTTTGCCATTTCTCCGTATTTCTTTAAGATGGGATGACGATACTTTTCAACCAAAGCGTTGGCTTCGGCTTGCGGAAGAAAAGAATGTGTGCTGAGGTTGTCCACGGTGGGTTGTATGCCCGAAGCCTTTATTTGTTCGGAGCTGACGGCATATCCTTCCACAGGATATTTGTTGGCGAAGCCTTTTGTTCCTGTCAACTGATATAAACGATTGTAAGGTTGCGGGTTCATTACGTCGTGTTGTATTTCTATCACTTTCCCTTTTGCCGTGCGGATAAGCGTAGTGGTGTGGTCACCGTTGCGGAAGTTTTCGCACGGTTCTCCCGTGGCTTGCTCCACAAGTTCCCGTCCGTGGACCGATTTTGTGTCCATGGCCACCAGTGTAACCATGCGGTCTCCGCGGTGAATATCGAGGGCTTGTGCCACAGGACCCAGTCCGTGTGTGGCATATAAATCGCCCCGGTTGTCTTTATTATAGCGTAATCGCCAGCCAAGCTTGTCGTCTTTTCCGTCTTTCCAATAGTATTCCCAGAAGTCATCAAGGTTATGAATATAAGCTCCCTGGGCGCGGATGATTTCACCGAATACGCCGTTTTGTGCCATGTTTAGCGTATTCATTTCAAACCAGTCGTAACAACAGTTCTCAAGCATCATGCAATGTTTGCGGGTTTGCTCGCTTAAATTAATCAGTTCCCAGCATTGTTCCAGATTCATGGCCGAAGGAACTTCTATGGCCACGTGCTTCCCATGCTCCAAAGCACATTTTGCTACAGGAAAATGATGTATCCAGTCGGTTGCAATGTACACCAGGTCTATGTCTTTTCGCTTGCATAATTTTTCGTAACCTTTCTCTCCGTAGTAAATTTCAGCCTTGGGAAGACTGGCATTTTTCAGGTACTTCTGGCAGGCTTCCGCCCGTTCTTTCTCATGGTCGCATAGGGCGACGATCTGTACGCCGGGGATGTATGTAAAACGTTCTACGGCTCCCGGCCCGCGCATACCGAGGCCTACAAATCCTACCCTTACGACTTCCAGTTTGGGAGCTGTAAGTCCGATGGCATCTTTTTGTCCGGCGGGACGCTCGGGGGTGTCGATGACGATTGTTCCTTTTTCCCAATGCCATTTGGTTGATTCGGATTGAGATTGTGCATGGATCGTGACAGTTCCGCATAATGCACTAAGTGTCAGCATGGTCGCGATGAACCATTTGTTGGAATTTTTCATGTGCAATAAATTTTATGATTAGTAAAGCGAAGATAAATATAAATTTCTATTAAAGCAAACACGCTTTGTTGTGCATGACTTGTTTCCCGCTCTGTAGAAAGATGAAGGGACGTTCCGTGTAAAAGAATGGGACATTTTCCCGGTTTTATTGAGGCTGTTGAGGTAGAACATTGAGGGAATTTTGGGAAAAGCTTCCGGGTTTGTGGCAGGGAAATTTCGCGTTTGTGGAAAAACTTAAAAATGCTTTTTTGCCCTGACCGTTTGTTTATTGAGAGATTAAATATTATTTTTGCAACCTCTTTGTGTGAGAGCGGAATAAATAATTATTTAAATATAGATAGGAAATGAATATTTCATTGCAAAACATTGACAAAGTCAATGCAGTACTTACTGTTCAGATTGAAAAAACAGATTATCAGGAGAAGGTGGACAAGGCATTGAAGAATCTTCGAAAAAAGGTTAATATGCCGGGATTCCGTAAGGGAATGGTTCCTGTAAGCCTGTTGAAGAAACAATTCGGAACTTCTGTTTTGATGGAAGAAATCGATAAATTGATGCAGGAAAAGGTCAGCGAATATATTCGCGATAACAAAGTTGATATTTTAGGTGCGCCACTGCCGAAAGAAAACACGGTGAACTTTGAAACAGACGAAAACTTCGAATTTTCATTTGATATCGCTTTGGCACCGGAATTTAAGGTAGAATTGTCGGCTAATGATACGATAGATTATTATGATATCGACGTAACCGATGAGATGGTTGACCAGCAAGTGAAAATGTACGCGCAGCGTAATGCAAAATATGAGAAGGTAGAAGAGTATCAGGATAAGGATATGCTGAAAGGTTTGCTGGCAGAGTTGGACGAAAACGGCAATGCGAAAGAAGACGGAATCCGTGTGGAAGGTGCGGTAATGATGCCTTCTTACATGAAGAACGATGAGCAAAAAGCGATTTTCGATGCTGTAAAAGTAAATACTGTTCTGACATTCAATCCGGCGGTTGCCTTCGATAATAATGAGGCAGAACTGGCATCTCTTTTGAAGATTAAGAAGGAAGATGTGGCAAATCATAAAGGTGATTTTACTTTCCAAGTGGAAGAAATTACACGGATGGTGCCCGGAGATTTGAATCAGGAATTATTTGATCAAGTGCTCGGAAAAGGAAAAGCAAACAGCGAAGACGAATTCCGTGCACAGATTAAAGACGCTTTGAAAGTTCAATTTGCGGGAGACAGCGATTATAAATTCCTGATCGATGTACGCGATTATGTAATGAATAAGATTGGAAAACTGGAATTCCCCGATGAATTGCTGAAACGAATCATGCTGGAAAACAATAAAGAGAAAGGCGAAGAATTCGTTGCGGAGAATTACGAAAAGAGTTTGAAAGAGCTGACTTGGCATTTGATTAAGGAAAAACTGGTCGCTGCAAATAACATAAAGGTGGAGCAGGATGACATAACGAAGATGGCCAAGGATGCAACTCGTTCGCAGTTTGCACAATACGGAATGATAAATGTACCGGAAGATGTGCTGGAAAGCTATTCAAAAGAAATGTTGAAGAAGCGCGAAACAGTAGAGTCTTTGGTAAACCGTTCGATAGAAGTAAAATTGTCGGAAGCCTTGAAAGGTCAAGTTACATTGAATCATAAAACAATCTCGGTAGAAGAATTCAACCAGATGTTTCAATAAAGATTAGTGGGAAGATAGGGACGATTTGCTAAAACTTCCTAAAAAAAGAGGGACTTTTAACCGATAGTTTCCATATTCAACAGAAGTGTTTGTATTTTTGTTTATGGAGAGATGGTTAAAGGTCTCTCTTACTATTCACAAAAAAAGAGAATAAAATATGATGGACGATTTTAAGAAATATGCCACTAAACACTTGGGTATAAATAGTATGGTGCTTGATGATGTGATAAAAGTGCAGTCAAGTTATTTAAATCCTTACATTCTGGAAGAACGTCAGTTGAATGTAACTCAGTTGGACGTTTTCTCTCGTTTGATGATGGATCGCATTATCTTTTTGGGAACTCAGATAGATGATTATACGGCCAATACGTTGCAGGCGCAATTATTGTACTTGGATTCTGTCGACTCGGGGAAAGATATTTCTATTTATATTAATTCTCCGGGTGGATCTGTTTACGCGGGTTTGGGAATTTACGACACGATGCAGTTTATAAATAGCGATGTCGCCACGATTTGTACCGGGATGGCTGCATCGATGGCCGCTGTTCTTTTGGTCGCAGGAAAAGAAGGAAAGCGCTCGGCTCTGACACACTCTCGTGTAATGATTCACCAGCCGATGGGTGGAGCACAGGGACAAGCTTCGGATATTGAGATTACGGCCCGTGAAATTCAGAAGTTGAAGAAAGAACTTTATACGATTATTGCAGACCATTCGCATACGGATTTTGATAAAGTGTGGGCAGATTCTGACCGTGATTATTGGATGACGGCTCAAGAAGCTAAAGATTATGGAATGATTGATGAGGTTCTTTCACGTAAAACAACGGAATAATCGTTTACATCTTTTGGCGAAAATTGATGAGAACAAAATAATAAAAAATAAGAAAATTGGAAGATAAATCAGTGAAAAATAAGCAGCGTTGCAGCTTCTGTGGGCGTACTGAAGCCGAAGTGGGCTTTTTGATTACCGGATTGAATGCATGTATTTGCGATAGTTGTGCCGAGCAAGCCCACGAAATAATAGAAGAGGCTATGCGGCAAAAGAAGAAAACCGCCGATTTGAATCTTGATGAATTGCCGAAACCAAGAGATATAAAAGCTTTTCTCGACCAGTATGTGATTGGACAGGATGACGCGAAACGATATTTATCGGTGGCAGTATATAACCATTACAAACGGTTGTTACAGCCTGCAAGTCCTGATGATGTGGAGATTGAAAAATCGAATATTATTATGGTCGGCAGCACGGGTACGGGAAAAACCTTACTTGCACGTACCATCGCAAAGCTTTTGCATGTGCCTTTTACCATCGTGGATGCAACGGTTCTGACGGAAGCCGGGTATGTGGGCGAGGATATTGAAAGTATTCTGACTCGTCTTTTGCAGGTAGCTGACTATAATGTAGCAGATGCGGAACGCGGCATTGTGTTTATAGACGAGATAGATAAAATAGCAAGAAAAGGCGATAATCCGTCGATTACGCGTGACGTTAGCGGTGAAGGAGTACAGCAAGGCTTGCTGAAGTTGCTGGAAGGTTCGGTCGTAAACGTACCGCCTCAGGGAGGACGTAAGCATCCGGAGCAGAAAATGATTCCGGTAAATACAAAAAATATACTGTTTATTTGCGGAGGAGCTTTCGATGGTATAGAGCGAAAAATAGCTCAGAGGTTGAATGCGAATGTCGTAGGTTATGGTGCGGTAAAGGAAACGGTAAAAATAGACCGTAGTAATCTGATGCAATATATTGCACCGCAAGATCTGAAAGCATTCGGTCTGATCCCGGAAATAATAGGTCGTTTACCTATTTTGACCTACTTGAATCCTTTGGATCGTGCTGCTTTGCGGAGGATTCTTACCGAACCGAAGAATTCGATAATCAAGCAGTATGTCAAACTTTTTGAGATGGATGGGGTAAAATTAACCTTTCAGCCAGAGGTATTTGAGTATATCGTTGATAAAGCGATAGAGTACAAGTTGGGAGCTCGCGGCTTGCGTTCTATTGTAGAGGCGATAATGATTGATACCATGTTTGAGCTGCCTTCGAGTGAAACAAAATCATTTACTGTGACACTCGATTTTGCAAAAAAACAAATGGAAAAGGTCAATTTCTCTCGTTTGCAATTGGCTTGATCTAAAAATAAGAGAGTAATTATAGCAATCTTTGGTAAAATATTTTTCGAGAAATAGTGTGTAATATCGAAAGTTGTTTTTAACTTTGTTTGGAATGGGATAATTCTTAGATTAAAAAGATAAAGAGGAGCGAAATGACAGAGAATATTAATTTGACGGAACAATTGAAGAAGTATTTTGGCTTTAGTACTTTCAAAGGTAATCAAGAAGCTATCATTCGTAATTTGCTCGCCGGGAAAGATACATTTGTTCTAATGCCTACGGGCGGAGGAAAGTCTTTGTGCTATCAATTGCCTTCCTTGCTTATGGAAGGAACCGCTATTGTCATATCGCCGTTGATTGCTTTGATGAAGAATCAGGTCGATATAATGCGAAATTTCAGTGAAGAGGATGGAATTGCGCATTTCATCAATTCTTCACTTTCAAAGTCTGCTATTGATCAGGTCAAATCGGACATTCTTCAAGGCAAGACGAAACTGTTGTATGTCGCTCCCGAGTCTTTAACCAAAGAAGAGAATATTACATTCTTAAGGCAGGTGAAAATTTCTTTCTACGCTGTAGATGAAGCACATTGTATTTCGGAATGGGGACATGATTTCCGCCCGGAATATCGCAGAATTCGTCCGATTATAGAGGACATAGGAAAAGCACCGGTTATTGCATTGACCGCGACTGCAACGCCTAAAGTCAAGATGGATATTCAGAAAAATCTGGGAATGACGGATGCAGTGGAGTTTAAATCTTCATTCAATCGCCCCAACTTATATTATGAAGTACGCGCAAAAACAGCAAATGTAGACCGCGACATATATAAATTTATAAACCAGAATAGAGGCAAATCGGGCATAATTTATTGCTTGAGCAGAAAGAAGGTAGAAGAACTAACCGAGTTCCTTTTGGCCAATGGAATTAAGGCTCGTGCTTATCATGCCGGCATGGATTCAGCAACGCGTAATGCCAATCAAGATGCTTTCTTGAAAGAAGAGATTGATATTATAGTGGCAACCATTGCATTTGGTATGGGAATTGACAAGCCTGATGTGCGGTTTGTTATTCATTATGATGTGCCGAAAAGTTTGGAAGGATACTATCAGGAAACCGGAAGAGCGGGGCGTGATGGTGGAGAAGGACAGTGTATTACGTTTTATTCCAATAAGGATTTGCAAAAGCTGGAGAAGTTTATGCAAGGGAAACCTGTATCTGAGCAAGAAATAGGGAAGCAATTGCTGTTGGAGACGGCTGCTTATGTAGAATCATCGGTTTGTCGTAGAAAGATTTTATTGCATTATTTCGGAGAAGAATATACTGAAGATAATTGTGGAAATTGTGATAATTGTTTAAATCCGAAGAAACAAGTGGAGGCTCAGGATTCATTGTGTGCAGTGATTGAAACGGTCATTGCTGTGAAAGAAAACTTTAAACAAGATTATATAGTAGATGTGCTTTTGGGAAAAGAAACCTCGGAGGTTCTTGCTCATGGCCATGAAAATTTAGAAGTATTTGGCTCGGGTATGGGAGAAAACGAGCGGTTTTGGAATGCCGTAATTCGTCAAGCCTTGATAGCCGGTTACTTGGGAAAAGATGTTGAAAACTATGGTTTGCTGAAAGTAACGTCGGAAGGACGTAAGTTCCTGAAGAAACCTCATTCCTTTAAAATCGTGGAAGATAACGATTTTGAGGATGAAGAAGAAGAAATCCCTTTGAGAAGTGGAGCGGCGTGTGCGGTTGATCCGGTACTTTTTGCGATGTTGAAAGACTTGCGGAAGAAGATGTCCAAGAAACTGGATGTACCGCCTTTTGTTATATTTCAAGATCCTTCTTTGGAGGCAATGGCAACGACTTATCCTATAACACTGGAAGAATTGCAAAACATTCCGGGCGTGGGAGCCGGTAAAGCGAAACGTTACGGCGAGGAGTTCTGCAAGTTGATAAAAACACACTGCGAAGAAAATGAAATAGAACGTCTGGAAGATTTGAGAGTCCGTACAGTGGCCAATAAGTCGAAGCTGAAAGTTTCCATCATACAAAGCATTGATAGAAAAGTTGCTTTCGAAGATATTGCAAAAGTATGGGGGCTTGAAGATGACGAGTTGCTGGATGAAATTGAGGCGATCGTGTATTCCGGAACAAAATTAAACATTGATTATTGTCTGGATGAGAGAATGGATGCAGATCATGTGCAGGACATTTATGATTATTTTATGGAATCTACCACCGATAGTATCAATGATGCGATGGAAGAGTTAGGCCCTGATTATACGGAAGAAGAAATTCGTTTGGTACGGATAAAGTTTATTTCGGAAATGGGAAATTAAATCGTTACTTGGATATTATATTATGTTTTACAAAAAGGCCTCCCGTGCGCGGGAGGCCTTTTCTTTATGTTCGATTTTAAACGCCGAAGTGTTTTGTGGAAAAAAACGGTGTAAAACCAAGAAAAGATGGAGGCCAGTGAGGGAAACAAATGCGATAAAGCAGCGAATTTTCCATAAAAGATGTTTTTCATTTTCATTGTTAGATAAAAAAACGTATATTTGCATGCAATAAATTCTAAACGTTTTTAGTCCTATGTCATTTATTGCAGATAAAGTTGTAATGGACGGATTGACTTACGATGACGTATTGTTGATACCGGCCTATTCTGAGGTTTTACCTAAGACTGTTGAACTCACAACAAAATTTTCCCGTAATATTGAATTGAAAGTGCCGTTTGTAACAGCCGCAATGGATACTGTTACTGAGGCTCAAATGGCCATTGCGATAGCACGTGAGGGCGGAATCGGTGTAATTCATAAGAATATGTCCATCGAGGAACAGGCACGTCAGGTTGCTATTGTGAAGCGTGCCGAGAACGGAATGATTTATGATCCGGTGACAATAAAGCGAGGATCTACCGTAAAAGATGCCTTGGACTTGATGGCTGAATATAAAATTGGTGGAATTCCGGTGGTAGACGATGAGTCTTATCTGGTGGGAATCGTTACAAATCGTGACCTTCGTTTCGAGCGAGACATGAATAAGCGTATTGATGAAGTGATGACAAAAGAAAATATCGTGACGACAGACCAGGCAACCGATATGGAAACAGCTTCACGCATATTGCAGGAGAATAAAATAGAGAAGCTGCCGGTGGTAGATAAAGATGGCAGACTTGTGGGTTTGATAACCTATAAAGATATAACAAAGGCCAAAGACAAACCGATGGCTTGTAAAGATGAAAAGGGTCGTTTGCGCGTAGCTGCCGGAGTAGGTGTGACGGCAGACACATTCTTACGTATGGAAGCTTTGGTAAATGCTGGAGCCGATGCAATTGTAATCGATACGGCTCACGGGCATTCGATGTACGTGATAGAAAAATTGCGCGAAGCGAAAAAGTTATTCCCCGGTGTTGAAATTGTGGTAGGAAATGTTGCAACGGGCGAAGCTGCCAGGACTTTGGTGGAAGCCGGTGCCGATGCGGTGAAGGTAGGAATAGGACCGGGCTCTATCTGTACCACGCGTGTTGTGGCAGGAGTCGGCGTTCCCCAGTTGACGGCTGTATATGATGTGGCCAAAGCTTTAGAGGGAACAGGCGTACCGGTGATAGCCGACGGAGGATTACGTTACTCGGGTGATGTGGTAAAAGCGTTGGCTGCCGGAGGAAACTGCGTAATGATTGGTTCATTGGTTGCCGGAACGGAGGAATCACCGGGCGATACAATTATTTTCAACGGCCGTAAGTTTAAGTCATATCGCGGTATGGGTTCTCTGGAAGCTATGGAGAATGGTTCGAAAGACCGCTATTTCCAAGGAGGAACTACCGATGTGAAGAAGTTGGTTCCCGAAGGTATTGCAGCTCGTGTGCCATATAAAGGAAGCCTTTACGAGGTAATCTATCAGTTGGTAGGAGGCCTTCGTGCCGGAATGGGATATTGTGGAGCTCATAACATCGAGGAATTGCATAACGCGAAATTTACCCGCATTACGAATGCCGGAGTGCTGGAGAGTCATCCGCATGACGTAACGATAACGAGTGAAGCTCCTAATTACAGCCGTCCGCAGTAAAGGATAAATATCGGAATTTTTCTATTCTTTAAATAGAAACACGAATTACAGTTACGGATTCTGCTTCGGAACGTGAATGTAATTCGTGTTTTGTGTTATATAAAATATCGTGCGATGTTTAAGCGAATTTTGTTTTTGTTGTGTAGTCTGTGGCATGTCATTGGGACTTTTGCCGCCGGGGATAACCGGGTTTTGCTGTGGATTGGTGATGAAAAGATTACCGCAAACGAATTTGCATATTATTATGGCAAATATGCAGAATCGTGTGATACGCCGGTTTCTGTCGAGGCATATTGTGAGCGCTTCATCGATTTTAAATTGAAGGCTGCCGATGCGCGTATGCACGGATGGGATACTTTGCCAGATTTCAGACGTTATGGTGAAATGCTTCAGCGGAAAGCTTTAGAATCTTGTCTTATGCAATTATCCCAGATCGACTCGTGTTATGTCGCATGGCGCCGCAGCAGTGTGAAATATGTTCCCGCAGATGGATGGGTAAAAATGCGTTCCATTACCTTTCCGTTGTCGTCTTCTGCCACAACGAAAGAAGAAACCGATGCTTTTTGCTTCATGAAAACCGTAAGCGATTCGTTGAAGCAAGGCGCATCGTTCGACAGCCTTGCCTTGCGTTATGGAATTGAACGGGAAAAACATCAGGTCGGGAAGGCCCTTTCGTGGAGGTCTGTGGACGAAATGTTGCAAGAATTTTCCGATAATCTTTCCCGGCTTGAAGTGGGACAAATATCCGAACCGTTTGTTTCTCCCTTGGGTATTCATGTCATTCAACTTGTCGGGCGGAAAGACAGTCTGTCGGAGACAGAGATGTATGCCCTGTTCCCTTTTTGTATGGAGCGGCAGAAAATGGCATTTTTCCGCGACGATGCCCCTGATGTAAAACAATTCATCGGCAGTTATTCGGGCAGCTTCCGGCAAAAGGAAATGGAAGAAGGTCTGTTGGTCGCACATTGGGATGCGGAAGAATCGGAGCGTTTGTCGCAACCCGTTCCGTCGGAATATTTGAAGAAGTATTTCAATGAACACAAAAAAGAGTATGTTTGGGAATTCCCTCATTTTAAGGGAGGGATAATACACTGTCTCAGCAAGAGAAACGCTTCGAAAATTAAGAAAAAGTTACGGAAACTTCCTATGGAAGAATGGCAGGATTTGTTGGAAAGCCTGGCAGAAAATGATGAAACATATCGTTGTGAGGTGGAAATCGGTTTGTTCCGTATCGGAGAGAATCCCTATGTTGATAAACTCGCATTTAAATGCGGTGAGCTTCCTGACGGCGGAAAGTTTCCTTATTCTTTCGTGCTTGGGAAGCGTTTAAACAAAGCTCCCGAAACATACACCGATGTGCTTGAGCAGGTGACGGCCGATTACCGTCTTGCACAAAGCTGGGAGCGGTTGAAACAGTTGCGCGGGAAAATAGGTGTCAAAATCGATGAGAGCGTTTTAAAAACAGTTAATTGTAGCGGAAATAAATAAATTATAGTGTATCTTCGTTCGCTGATTCTATTCAAAAATACGAATGGTAATACGGAATGTAATATTAGGGGGGATGTTGTTTCTTGCGGGATGCAGTCAGGGTGTCGACCATAAAGGGAAAACTCCTTTGGCAGAAATCGGGCAAAGCTTTTTGTATAAAGAGGATTTGCAAGCAGATATGCCGGCCGGTATTTCGGGGGAAGACAGCATACGTTTCGTGAATGAATACATACGGAATTGGGCCGAGGATGAACTGTTATACCGAAAGGCTGAGGGAAACATCCCCGATGATGTGTCGGTCGATGAGCTGGTTGCATCATATCGCCGCTCTCTTATTCTGCATATTTACCAGGAAGAGCTGGTAAATCAGAAGTTGGGCAATACGGTTTCTGCCGAGGAAATAGAACAATATTACAGTCAGAATTCCGAATTGTTTCGTGCCGATCAGCCTTACATCAGGGGATTGTTTATAAAAGTGCCGGTAAACGTTCCGAAAATAGGGAATGTTCGTGTCTGGTATAAGAAGAATTCGCAGGAGGCTATCGATATGTTGGAAAAATTCAGTATCGGGAATGCCGTCCATTATGAATATTTTTATGACCGATGGCTGCCTGTTTCCGACTTTTCGGCCAAGATACCTCTCAAGGCAATAGACAGTGATTTCGATTATTTAAACCGAAATCGTAATGTGGAGGTGAAGGACAGTGCATACTGTTATTTCCTTCATGTGGAAAATTTCCTCCCGAAAGATGAGCAATTGCCCTTGGAATATGCGGAAAAAGAAATAAAAGAAATACTAATCAATCTGAAGCGTGTGGAGTTTATCAAGCAGGTGAAGAAAGATTTATATGATGAAGCTTCAGAACATAACGATATAATTTATTATTAAAACATTGCAATGGATAAGTGTAAATTTCTAAAAGTTAGTGTATGCCTGTTGTTGTTCGGGATGAATATTGCTGCCCATGCCCAGGATAATGTTATCGACGAAGTTGTATGGGTTGTGGGAGATGAGGCTATATTCAAGTCGGATGTGGAGAATGAGCGTCTGCATGCTCAATATGAAAACCGCCATTTCGATGGAGATCCTTATTGCGTGATACCGGAAGAACTGGCCGTACAAAAACTTTTTTTGCATCAAGCCGAAATCGATAGTGTGGAGGTGTCCGATCAGGAAGTCCTGCAGCGGGTGGAAGATTATGCCGCATATCTGATTGAACAGATCGGCTCGAAGGAGAAAATGGAGGAGTACTATGAAAAAAGTTTTACTCAAATCCGTGAGCAACTCCGCGAAAATCAGCGCAATTTGCTGACCGTAAAAGAAGTACAAAAAAACATTGTTGGCGATATACAACTGACACCTTCCGAGGTACGTAACTATTTCAGCAAACTGCCTTCCGACAGTATTCCTTTTATCCCCACGCAGGTGGAAGTGCAAATCATTACGCAAGAGCCTAAAGTCTCTCCGGAAGAGATAGAACGTGTAAAGGCTACTTTGCGTGACTATACCGAGCGAATCAATAAAGGAGAAACCTCATTTTCTACCTTGGCACGCCTTTATTCGGAAGATCCGGGCTCGGCGCGGCAGGGAGGTGAATACCCCTTTATGGAAAGAGGAAGACTCATTCCTGAGTTTGCGAATGTGGTATTTAATCTGACGGATCCGAATAAAATTTCGAAAGTATTTGAAACGGAATACGGTTTTCATATCGCACAGTTGATAGAAAAACGAGGTAACCGTGTAAGTTACCGCCATATCTTGTTGAAACCGAAAGTGGATGAAGCGGAAGTAGACAGTGCTCTAAACCGCCTTGACTCGTTGGCCAATGACATACGGAAGGGAAAGATTTCTTTCGACGAAGCCGCTATGTGGGTGTCACAAGACAAGGATACTCGTAATAATCACGGCTTGTTAGCCAATCCTCAAACCAGTACTTCCCGTTTTGAAATGTCGGATTTGTCTTATTTGATCTCGCAAGAGGTGGCAAAAGTTGTAGAAGGTTTGCAGATAGGAGAAGTATCTCAGCCGTTTACGATGATTAATTCCAAAGGGAAAGAAGTCTGTGCAATTGTTAAGTTGAAGAATCGTATTGACGGACATAAGGCAACGATAACAGAAGATTATCAGCGGCTGAAAGACATCGTTACTCAAAAACGTGAGCAAGAGAAGCTGCATAAGTGGATATTGGACAAGCAGAGAACAACGTATGTGCGGATAAATCCGAAGTGGCGGAACTGCGATTTCAAGTATCCGGGATGGATTAAGAACTAAAAAGAAATTCGGGGTTTGAGTTTTATGTCCGCGAAAAAGAGAGGAAAATACATCTGCAGCAGGCATAAGATATTTTTAGCAAGTATCTTATGTCTGTTCGGCTTTTGTTTATGGGCCCAAGAAACATCCCGTCAGAAACAGCCAAAAAGCCGGGTGTATCTGCTCCATTCCGATTTGTTGCGAAAGGACAATCGCATACCTGACGCGCAGGTCGTGGTGGGAAATGTCGTTTTCCGTCACGATAGTGTTTATATGTATTGCGACAGCGCATACTATTATGATAAGCTAAGTTCTTTCGAAGCTTTTAGTAATGTTCGCATGGAACAGGGAGACACATTGTTTCTTTATGGTGATTATTTGTACTATGATAGCAACACACAAATCGCCGAAATGCGCTACAATGTGCGAATGGAGAATCGGAATACCACATTGATCACGGATAGTTTAAACTATGATCGTGTTTATAATTTGGGATATTATTTCGACGGAGGCACATTGATGGATGAACAGAATGTGCTGACATCGGAATGGGGACAGTATAATCCGGGGACGAAACAGGCCGTGTTTAACTATAATGTCGTTTTGGTCAATTCGCAGTTTACCCTGCTTTCCGATACATTATTGTATAATACTGCTACGAAGATAGCCGACATAACGGGACCTTCCGACATAGAAAGCGACAAAAATCATATTTATTCCGAAAGGGGGACTTACAATACCCAGACCGGACGTGCCCTGCTTTTTGACCGTTCGGTGCTGACAAATGACGGAAAGCAACTGACGGGTGATACTCTTCTTTACGAAAGGGCGGATGGCATTGGGGAGGCTTTCGGGAAAATAGAGCTGAACGATACGCTGAACAAAAACATGATGTGGGGCGATTACGGCTATTATAATGAACTGACAAAGTATGCTTTTGCCACAAAAAGGGCTGTTGCTGTTGATTATTCGCAGGGGGACAGTTTGTTTTTGCACGGCGATACTTTGATGATCAAGACGTTCAATCTTGATACAGATTCCATGTATCGTGAGATGAGCGCCTTTCATAAGGTGCGGTTTTACAGGACAGATTTGCAGGGAGTGGCCGACTCGTTGGTCTTTTCGTCCCTTGATAGTTGTTTAACCATGTACTATGATCCGATACTTTGGAACAAGAATCAACAACTTTTGGGCGAGAAAATATTGATATATATGAACGACAGTACCATCGATTGGGCTCATGTCATTAATCAAGCATTGTCGGTGGAGGAAGTGGATTCTGCGTTGTATAATCAGGTGACGGGCAAAGAAATGAAAGCATATTTCAAGGAAGGAGAGATGAAGAAAACGGAAGTTATCGGCTCTGTTCGGGTTGTTTATTATCCGATGGACTCGGATAGTACGTTAATCGGGATGAATGTTTCCGAAACCAGTCAGCTTGATATTTATCTGGAAAACCAGAAAGTGGAGAGGATGATCATGAGTCCCAAGTCGACAGGTACGCTTTATCCGATGGATCAAATACCAAAAGGTGCTGATAAGCTGGAAAACTTTGTGTGGTTTGATTATATTCGTCCGATGAGTAAAAACGATATATTTGAGTGGAAGCCCAAGAGAACCGAGGACGTTTTAAAGAAAAACATTCGTGGTCCGATAGAGTTGCCTAACCAAAACTTATTTAAAAAAGGGGGATAGAATATGGGATTATGGTCTATGAGAAAACCGCGTTCGTATCATCATGAGTATATTTATGTGGACGAACGTAAGGAAAAACTGCAAAAGATAGAGGAAAATGCAAAGCGTGATTTAGGCATGATCCCGCCAAAAGAGTTCTCTCCTGAAGATATTCGTGGAAAATTTATAGAAGGAACTACCCATCTGAAGCGCAGAAAGGCAAGCGGACGCAAGCCACTTGCTTTTGGTACAATTTTAATTCTTCTTATCGTGTTACTTTATTTATGGCATTATATAGTGACTGGTGACATCACTATTTGATAGAAAGAGCAGGCGTTTATGAGTGATATTATTCGTTTGTTGCCCGATTCAGTGGCGAATCAGATAGCTGCCGGTGAAGTGATTCAGCGTCCTGCATCGGTGGTAAAGGAATTGGTTGAGAATGCAATTGATGCCGAAGCCCGGCATATAGATGTGCTGGTTACGGATGCCGGTAAGACATGCATTCAGGTGATTGACGACGGGAAAGGCATGTCGGAAACCGATGCGCGCCTATCGTTTGAGCGTCATGCCACCTCAAAAATCCGTGAAGCATCCGATTTGTTTGCATTGCGAACGATGGGTTTTCGCGGAGAGGCCTTGGCTTCGATAGCGGCTGTTGCTCAGGTTGAGTTGAAAACTTGTCAGGAAGACGGACAGATTGGGACGTCTATTTCCATATCCGGTTCGAAATTTGAAGGACAAGAAGCCGTGGCATGCGGTAAAGGTTGCAATTTTTGTGTGAAAAATCTGTTCTTCAATGTCCCGGCACGCCGTAAATTTTTGAAATCCAATCAAACCGAATTGAGTAACATCTTGACGGAATTTGAACGGATTGTGCTGGTAAATCCGGATATCGCCTTTACCTTGCGTCACAATGGAACCGAGATGTTGAACCTTCCGCCTTTGCCTCTTCGGCAGCGCATTATGGGGGTTTTCGGAAAGAAACTCAATCAAGACCTGCTTCCGTTGGAAATCAATACAACAATGGTGCGCATACATGGATTTGTGTGTAAGCCCGAAGCGGCACGAAAAAAAGGGGCGCGTCAGTTCTTTTTCGTGAACGGGCGGTACATGCGTCACCCGTATTTCCACAAAGCAATAGCCGATGCTTACGAAAACCTGATACCCGTTGGCGAACAAGTTTCCTATTTTATTTATTTCGAAGTCGATCCGGCCAATATAGACGTGAATATTCATCCGACAAAGACCGAGATAAAATTTGAAAACGAGCAGGCTGTCTGGCAGATTCTTTCCGCTGTTGTTAAAGAAACGTTGGGACGTTTTAATGCAATTCCTTCGATCGATTTTGACACGGACGGCATGCCGGATATTCCCGTGCTGGAGACTTCTTCGTATTCTGCCGTACAACCTCCGCAGGTGACTTACGATCCTTCCTACAATCCGTTTAATGTTTCTTCTAATCAGTCGCCTTCTTCATACGATTCGTATTCGCGCAAAAAGTCAACGCGATGGGAACCTTTCTTTGACGGACTGGATAAAACGGTGAAACGGGAGGAGGACTTTTCTGAATATCCCGAGGGAGCCGGTTCTACGGATTTCCTTCCCGGGGTAGACAAGTCGGGAACAGATGAAAAAGATCATTTTGTGTTTCATGAAATATCGGTCTCTCATTATCAGTATAAAGGCTGTTATATATTGACGTCCGTGAAGTCGGGGTTGATGATTATAGACCAGCAGCGTGCACATACCCGCATATTATACGATCGTTACATGCGTCAGCTTGAAGACCATCAACACGTTTCTCAACGTCTGTTGTTTCCCGATATGGTACAATTTTCGCCGTCGGAGATCCCTGTTTTAGACGAGATTTCTGACGAGCTGATGGCGCTGGGTTTCGACTTCAGTAGCTTGGGAGGAGGAGCGTATGCCATTAATGCAGTGCCTGCCGGCATAGAAGGTCTGAGGCCGGAGGCGTTGCTTACCGAGATGGTTCGTACGGCTATGGAGAAAGGGACGAAGCTGAAGGAAGAAATTCAGAGCATGCTTGCACTGTCGTTGGCTAAAGCTGCGGCAATAGTCCCGGGACAGGTCCTGACAAACGATGAAATGAATAACCTGGTGGATGAGTTGTTTGCTTTGCCTACGCCTAATTATACACCCGATGGGAAAACGGTTCTTGCCGTGTTGAAAGACAATGAAATTGAGAAACTATTTCACTAAATATGCAACTTTTATGCAGCCGTATCGGATGCTCTTGACATATATCATGAAAATATTCATTTTTTATAAAAAGGAATTGCAGTATATTGCACGAAAAAGAAAAGGCTGTATCTTTGCATTGTGGTTGTGAAACTACAAGAATATTTAGATTGTATTTAAGAATTTGTTAAGGTAAGTGATTTTTAGGTATTAGAAAAAAGAGGTAAAAAGTGATTTTTTATTTAAGTTTTCTAAGGTAAAAGTTTAGGTATTAGTAATAATTTAAGGTAAAAGTTTTCAGTTTAGTTTTCAGTAAGGTTTAGAAGATTCTTTTAAAGGTAAAAAGAAAAAAGGTAAGGATAACACGTAAATTTTAAACCATTTATGAGATGAAAAGAACCCTTAAAATGGGGGGTTCTTTAGGATGTAGGCGGGTGTTCTGTTCAGAGCAATCGCTTTTTTATTTATGGATATTTCATCCTTTTGCTGAAATAAAGTGTATTTGTTCCTTTGTATTCCCGTGTTTTTTTTATACTTTAGCCTTCCATACTTTAGGAATGTATTAAAAAAACGCTTAAATTGATGCCAATATGAAAAAGTATTATGCTTGTCTTTTATCTTTTCTACTCTGCAGCACAGCCATCTCAACGGCACAGGTTAAACTGATACCGCTGTTCTCTGATAATATGGTGCTGCAGCAACAAACTCAAGCTCCCATTTGGGGAGAGACAAAACCGGGGAAAACGGTGGAGGTCACTACATCGTGGGACAAAGAAAAATACACAGTTACGGCCGATGCGAAGGGTAAATGGATGGTAAAGGTTGCCACTCCCGAAGCCGGAGGCCCTTATTCCATCGTAATATCGGACGGTAAAAAAGTGACATTAGACAATGTGCTCATTGGGGAAGTCTGGCTTTGTTCCGGTCAGTCAAACATGGAAATGCCGGTGGAAGGCTGGGGAAAAGTAAAAAACTATGAGCAGGAGATAGCAGATGCAAATTATCCGAACATTCGTTTTTTGCAGGTAACGGATAATACAAGTCCGCAGCCTTTGGCAGAGATGCAGGCACGTAATGACGGTTGGATGGTTTGTTCTCCGGAAACAGTAAAGGAGTTTTCTGCAACAGGCTACTTTTTCGGGAGAGATTTAAATCACTATCGTAATGTGCCGGTGGGCTTGATTGATTCGTCATGGGGCGGTACGATAATAGAAGCATGGACGAGTGAGGAGGCTTTGAGTACGATTCCTGAGATGATGGATAATATTGCTGATGTGAAAAGCATGCCGTTGACAAATGAAGAGCGGCAGGAGAAATATCGTCGGGATATGGAAACATGGGCCGATGTTTTCGCACAGACAGACAAGGGCTTCTCGAACGGAAAAGCTGTTTGGGCTGATCTTGCTTGTAATGATGCTTCATGGGGTACAATGAACTTCCCCGGCGGAATGGATAATCAAGGCCTGGGAGCTTTCGACGGCGTGGTATGGTTTCGGAAAGTAGTGGAGATTCCGGCTTCGTGGGAAGGGAAAGAGTTGCAGTTGAATTTAGGAATGATAGACGATAACGACTTCACCTACTTTAATGGAGTATGCGTGGGGCATACGGAAGGGCCGGGCGTTATGCGGGAATATACCGTACCGAAAGATCTGGTGAAGGGAGGAAAAGCTGTGATAGCAGTCCGTTTGTTGGATACGGGGGGCCTGGGAGGCATAAACGGCGCTCCCGAACAATTGGTACTGCAGCGCTCGAAGAAAGATAAAATCTCTTTGACCGGCCAGTGGAAATATAAGGTTTCATTGTCTTTGGAAAAACTTCCGGCGTTACCAATAAATACGGTGAATCAACCGAATATGGCAAGCGTGTTGTTTAATGCGATGATTCATCCGTTGGTACCTTTTGCCATAAAAGGAGCCATTTGGTATCAGGGAGAATCGAATTCAGACCGGGCTTTTCAGTATCGCGACCTTATGCCTTTGATGATTGCCGACTGGCGTAAGCAGTGGGGATACGAGTTTCCTTTCTATATGGTGCAGTTGGCCAACTATATGGCTCCGCAGACACAACCGGAAGAATCGGCTTGGGCTGAGCTACGCGATGCGCAATATAATACACTTCATCTGCGTAATACAGGTATGGCAGTGATAATCGATATAGGTGAAGCGGGCGATATTCATCCTAAAAATAAACAGGAAGTCGGACACAGGCTGGCGTTGGCTGCACGTGCACAAACCTATGGAGAAACGATTTCATACTCAGGTCCGCTTTATAAGGGGTATCGCATTGAAGGAAACAAAATCAGGATTTTCTTCAAGCATGCCAACGGCTGTCTGAAAGCAAGAAACGGAGGTGCTCTGAAGGGCTTCACGATAGCGGGAACAGATCATAAATTTTATGCAGCAACGGCGGAGATAGACGGTAATTCGATTGTGGTATATGCTCCCGAGGTTGCTTATCCTCTTGCTGTACGTTATGCATGGGCTAATAATCCCGACTGCAATTTGGTTGGAGAAGATAATCTTCCTGCGTCTCCTTTCCGTACGGACGATTGGGCAGGGATTACCTTCGGTAAGAAATATTAATTAGAGACATCGGAATATATATTCCGATGCTTTTATCCCGAAGATTCGTTGTTTGTGGCGAATCTTCGGGATATTTTTTCTGAGGAAGGAGAACTTATCTGTAAAATTTCAGTTCGTTTTCCAACTTTTTTATGCGTAGTTGCATATCTTCCATTCGTTTTAGTAAGTGGCGTATGGCGTCGATGCCGGCAATATTTATGGACAGATCGTAATATAAGTGAGCGTATCGTTCTATTTCGTTCAGTTGTGATGCTGGAAAACAATTCACTTCATCTACCATTTTAATGTCGATCAATCCATCTTCGTTCAGCATCAAAATAAAATCCGGTTCGATATTGCTATGTTTGCAATAGTCGTTTATGATGATAAATTCGTTTTGCATGATTCAGGATATTTAGGGGATTAGCTTTGTTTTAATTGGGTGAACAAGGATTTTTGTTTCTCATTCAGGTTAGTCGGTATCGTTACATGATAACGGATAATGAGATCTCCGAAACAATTTTCTTGCTTGTACACGGGGAAACCCTTGCCTTTCAGTCTGACTTTTGTCTCGCTTTGTGTACCCGGCAATACTTTCAGTTTTACTTTTCCGTTAAGTGTTTCGGTTTGAATTTCTCCGCCCAATACGGCAGTGTACAAATCGATGTTCACATCTTTATACAGGTCGTTGCCTTTTCTTTTGAAGACCGGATCGTCGGCAATGACGAAAGTTATGTATAAATCTCCCGCAGGTCCTCCGTTGACACCCTTTCCTCCGTGTCCTTTTAACTTGATGACCTGTCCATTTTCTATGCCGGCTGGCACGGTAATCCGCAGAGTCTCTCCATTGATGGAGAACGTCTGTTTATGTGTGGTTGCAGCTTCCCGTAGAGAAAGCTGTAATTTGCCCTGGATATCTTGTCCGCGAAACTTTCCATGGCCGAAGCCGTTGTTGCTGTGTCTGTGCCCGAAAAGTTCTTCAAAGAAGTCGGAAAATCCGCTTGCATTTCCGCCGAATCCTTCGGAGAAATGCGTCCCGTCGGTAGAATAATGGTATTCCCGATAACCTCCGTTGGCGGCTTGTTGTGCTTTGGCGGCTTCAAATTCATCGGCATGCTTCCAGTTTTCTCCGTAGGCATCGTATTTTTTCCTTTTTTCCGGATCGCTTAATACCTCGTTTGCCTCGTTGATCTGTTGGAATTTATCTTTTGCCGTCGGATCATTCGGGTTTAAGTCCGGATGATATTTCCGGGCCAATTGCCTGAAAGCTTTCTTTATTTCGTCTTGTGTGGCGTTTCTTTCAACTCCTAAAATCTTATAATAATCAATATATGCCATATTATGCAGTGGTTAAAGTCTTGATGAATCGTATAGGGAATGGTGAATTACATAAAAAATCCTCTTCCCCCACAACAGGGAAAGAGGATTCCATTAGCGAGGGATTCTATTAATGAATTTCGATCACTCGGTTAACTTTCGCTTTGTCTTCCGGTGCCCGTTTCGGCAAATCAATCGTCAAAACGCCATTGTTGACGTTGGCTGTGATTTTGTCTTTCTCGACATCATCAGGCAAAACCAAGGATTGTTCGAATTTCGCATAAGAGAATTCACGGCGTAAGTATTTCTTCTTTTTATTGTCTTCATCCTTCGTTTCGTCTTTTTTCTCCATGCTGATTACCAACTCGTTGTTGTCTCCCAAATGAATGTTGAAATCATCTTTCGACATACCTGCAGCGGCAACTTCGATTTTGTAGTTTTTTTCATCTTCAATTACATTGATAGCAGGAGCAGTTGTATTCATTTTTACTACCCAATCGTTATCAAAGAAATCATTGAAAATACTCGGTAACCAATTCTGATTGTTGTAATTTCTCATCGGCATCATAGTTGTAATCTCCTATATTTTATTGTTTTTATTTATACGTTTTCTTGAATCTCTCAGCCTTTCGGCTTCGCGATTCGCTTAATAAATTGCAATATGTATGCCTGAACGACACTTTGTCAGTTAGATTCCCTGGCGTTTAAACTTAAGAAAACTTCTTTAAAAATTGGCAAAAGGTATTTAAACTTTAGTAAATATTATTTACAATATTGAGGAAAATGATACCGACAATCTGTCTTTTCCGACTGTCAGTTTTACATGAACATCCGGACGTTTCTTATCGGTAAATGGCGGATATGAGACAGGCTGCGGGGAGTATTGTTTCTCGTCGCTTGGAGAAATATGACGGATGAAAACGATAGCAGAGGGCATGCAAGGGCGTGAGATAAGAAATAGCTCCCGATGTTTGGCGTGAAGACAATGTTTCCACATGTCTTTTTTCTTCGTTAAGATGCTTTTGTGATACGGTAAAACGTGATTCCCCATAGGGCATAAGGAATGTAGAGAGCTCGTTGTTTTGAGCATCTGTTTCGGGCTTTTGGTAAATATCCGGTGCTGTTTTAAGAAAAGGATAGGGACGTGTTGCGCTGTTTCCCGTTTTGGAACGGAACAAAGTATCGCATTATATTCCGGCCTTCTATGCGCTCTTTTCAGAATATTTGCTGTGGTATGTTGGTAAATGTCTGCATCTTTTTGTTATTTTTGTTCTTATTATCGGCAGATGTATGTGTGCAGATAGTGCAAAAGGGCTTATGTTTGCCTTGAAAGTTTCAAGTATGGATATTTTTTAGTGGGAATGATGGAGGTCGGATTTGAGCAGGCTTTTTTTGAAGCTCTTAAGCGAAAATATAAATTAAGGATAGAAGAAGCGAATTTCGCAGGGGAGAATATCCCTAAATATCTCTTGCTTGACAGCACACGTAATATTCATTCTTATTTAATACTGTGTTGTGAGCATCAGGGAATGCTGTTGAGTAATTATTGGGATGGAATAAATGCTAAAAAACAAATCGTTAAATTGCTTCGGATACAGTATTCGCAGTTGGACCGCCCCCTGTTCTTTTTCCTGAAATTGGAGGGTGGAGAAACGAGGATAATAGAAAGCGAAGTGATGAGGTACGAATTGTTGCAGTCGCCCGACTGTGATATTATGGAATTTATGATGGATATGTCTGAGCCGATGTCGGGTGTTTTGTCTAAAATAAAAAACGAGTTATGAATCAGGATGTGGCATTGTATAAAGAATTGGTGGACTTCTGTAACACGCATCAAGAGCAGATAGAAGTTAAATTTAAGAGGAATTTGGAATTTACGCCTTTGAATGAAGACTGTTACCGGGAAATGTTTTGCAACCAGAGACACACCGATGCTCCTTTATCGGTGAAAGAGTTGAAAGCAAAGATCCCGGGATTGGCGGAAGCATATAAAAGGAACGGTGCTTACTTTATGCAGAAGCGCAACGAATATATAAAAGGGTTGGACATTCAAAAAGGGCAGTGGTATGAAAAAGCACTGCAGCGATTTCTGGGGACGAAAGGCGTAACTGTGGTGAAAAAAGGGCCTCCTTATCCCGATTTTGAGGTAACAATTGATGGAAAACTCGTAGGGTATTATGAACTTAAATATATAGAATCTCCTTTTCTGACAGCCAATGTGAAGATAAAAAACACCTATCCGTATGAAACAACCAGGTATGATTACGAAGCTTCTTTGACATTGGATACAGGAAATAAGATGAAGAATCAACGAGTGAAAATCCAAGGATTATTAAAAGAAAACATTCCTGTGTATTATGTTTGGTGGTACAACTGTTTTCATATCAAGGGGATTTTTGCAATGGCGGCGGAAGATGTTTTCGATTATTATGATCATTTGGGAGGAGATCTCCTTCAAAGGAAAACAAGGGCCGGCGACAAGGAAACCCATCAAGAGGTTGGGAAAATATATCCCCCGCTGTTAAATATGTTGACGTTCTGCGAATTGATATCGGATTATTATGGTTCATAAATTTTATTTTACAAACAATCTTGGCGGAGGCGGCACAAATGTTAGCCGTCTTGTCGACTATAAACAGTTGTTGGACTTGCCAAATATCGGACTATTGCTTAATTATTATTACCTGACCGGGCAGTCGGTTCCGAAGTTTGATGCTTATGTCATAGATAAAATACGCCGATACGCTTCCATAGGCGATTTCTTGAATGGTGCAAGAAAAATGTTTGCTGCAAGAAGGAGAACTTCGGCATATTTTGTAAAGTCGGCGGGCGATTCGAAGATGTCCGGCTATATGTTGGACAACGGCTGCGGAAATATTTTGCGGGACCTGCTGAGAAGTGGGCGTTATAATGCTGATTCCATAAAGAAAATAATTAAGCCTTTTCTTGATTTTTCGGAATCGATGCAGTTTGATTACTCCATTGCTTTGGATCTGGCGATGAAATATACTTACAAAAGTAAGGAAACGATTGATGAAAAGTTAACGGATTTGTGGACACAGTTGTCGCAGAATGAAGCTGAAAATCTGGCCTTGATTGAAGCAACTTTAGATGTTATGCGCGAGAATTCATATTCGCGAGGTATTTATGCTCCGTTGCATGGATTTAATTATGAATCCTTTTGCGATTATGTAAACATGGTCAAAAAACTTGAAGATGAAAAGGGCGTTTCTTTCACCGGATTGGCTTTGGGCGGTATAGCTGATGCCAGAAAATTGGAAAATGAACTATGGGGTGTGCCCAAAAACATTAGGCAAGATTTAAAAACGGGGTATATCGTGTCTAAATTGTGCGAGGCTGTTAAAAAGATAGACAACAGACCTTTGCATGTATTGGGCGCAGGTAATATTTTTGTCTTGCCGTTTATTGTGCATGCCGGCGCTTCATCTTCTGATTGTCATTCGGCATGGAGAAGATCTTCCGACGGCGGATATGAAAAAGCCAAGGTCTTAATACCATTATTAAATAGTGACTTAGATTTCATTAATTCGGAGAATTGTTTGCAGTATGTACGCATATGCGACTTGGATGAACGTTATCATTTTGAATCTGAAATACCAATAACAGATTTGAAAAAGCTATTCCTCTCTCATAACAAGGAAGATTTTTATTTTGCAGAAATATTTACTTTTGTTTTGGCTATTAGGCAATATGATTTATTGATTCGCTATATGGAGAACAATCCAAACGATTATTTGGAAAAACTTTGCCACACTCCCGATTGTGATTTTAACGTGAAGCATCTGACTTTGATTTCGGCCTTAAATTTGTAAATCGCTTGTGGCATTGGGAAAATAGATGTAGTTTTACATACTATAATAGGTAAGAATGGATAAAATCTATAATCATAGTAGTGAGTTTATGCCCGAATTGCCGGACAAATGTGTCTCGTTAATGGTAACTTCTCCTCCTTATAATATAGATATTCGGTATGGGAATGAATGGAAAAACGGGCGTGTTACGAAAAGTAAAGGCAAGAAATATGCCGACAGATTGGAGGAAGAAGAGTATAGGAAGATGTTGTTTAATGTTTTTAATGAGACAAAGAGAGTTCTGAAAGACGATGGACAGCTTTGGTTGAATATCAAGAATCGGTGCGTAGATGGTAATATTATTCCTCCTTTTTGGGTAATGGATTACTTTAACGATATGTTCCTGAAGAACATTATTATCTGGAATTTTGATTGGGGAGGCTCGACAAACAAGCGTTTTTCCTCGAGGTATGAATATGTTTTCTTCTTTACGAAAGATGATAAGAAGTATACTTTTAATTTGGATGATGTAAAGATTCCGGCGCTCAACTATCGTCCTGACAGATATAAAAACCAACTGAAGAATCCTACGGACGTCTGGAAAATATCATTGGTTAGCGGAAATTCTTTGGAAAGAACAGAACATCCGGCGCAATATCCGGAAGAATTAATAGAGAGAATCGTCAAAGTTGGAACAAACAAGGGCGATTTGGTTTTAGACCCGTTCATGGGAAGTGGGACAACAGCTGTCGTTGCAAAGAGGTTGGAAAGGCAATATGTGGGATATGAGATTGAGAAGGAATTTATAGATATATCGGAAAAAAGGTTAGCAGATGTCTAAATATTTTGGTTCAAAACAAGAGAATGTATATAAAATAGGTAATTGTTTTTTTACAATATCCGATTGTATTGAAACAATGAAGAAGATGCCCAAGGCTGTTGTCAATACAATTGTAACATCTCCCCCGTATAATCTGAATAAAAAATACGGTAAGTATGATGACAATAAAAGTTTTGCTGATTGGGAAGCATTGATGGATGAGGTAGCGAAGGCGGCGTGGAATGTATTGGCAGATGATGGAAGTTTCCTGTTAAACGTGTCTCCCGTTCCGGATAAAAAGACTAAAGAAATCATACCTTTAGACGCTCTTGCATATTTTATATTTAAAAGAAATGGTTATGCTTTGCGGAACAGTATCGTTTGGCATTTCAATAATATGCAGAATTGTACGAACAGATTAAGTGGAAGATGGGAATCGATATTATGGTTTGTCAAGGACATTGAGAATTATCAGTTTCATCTGGATGATATAAGAATTCCTTATATAACCCAAAACGATAAGCGCCTGAAAGAAGGAGGCGGCAGAAATCCGACCGATACTTGGCACTTTGATTTGCCGGAAAGCGACTTTTGGTATTTTAATCGAGTGAATAATATGACGAAAAACAAGCTCGGCTTGACGGAACATCCCTGTATTTTTCCGACACCTATGATTGAAAGAATCATCAGAATGACGACGAAAATTGATGATGTTGTTTTAGATCCTTTTTTAGGAAGCGGTACGACTTTGGTTGCAGCGCAGAAGCTCAATAGAATCGGGCTTGGCATAGAATTGGATGATCGCTTTCGGGAGATTATAGAGAAGCGGGTGATTAATGAATCGGTCGGCTCTTTATTTTAAGAATACTGTTCGTATTTTTTAATGGTGTCGGTTGCCTTTAAAAGCATAACTCTTGAGGGTATCAATGGATGCAGTCGAGGTCGAATGAGCTTTCCCGGGATGATGTAATGCTTTATTTTCGGGTAAATAGAGAGTTAAAAAAGGAGTTAAGGTTGGGTCATTCATGGATTATCTTCTCAATATAATCGCGAATTTGTTCTAATTCAGACCTGTTTGTTGAAGCTAAAGGCCTTATTTCTCCGCTTTCTGTCCTTATTCTTAATGCATATTTCGTCCTCATAAGAATAGCAAGACCAAACAATAAAAGAGATATTATTAAGCATACGCTGGAAGAACTGATTGCAGATATTAATAAAAAAACAACGCCAAAGAAAATGGGATATCGTCTAGAGTTTGCTTGTTTTGTTATTATTATTGCAACGATTCTGTTCTTGTTTATTCTTATTTGTTCATTTATTATGATAAAATCATGTTCAGCCCTTACATAATTGTTCTTGATATCCATATCTGATGTAAAGTTTAAGGATGTATCAAACCTGTTGTCTTTTTGATAATTTGATACATCCTTTTCTGTTTAAATACCTTATAAGTTTTTCAGATTTTCCCTTTCATAAGTTTCTTGTTATACATGCTTGTTGCAATGGCAGCCCATATTATATGGATAGGCCACGTCAGCAATAGTCCAAATCCAAGTGTGAAAATTCCAACAATAAGATCTACAATTATCATGATGATAGCGCCAAGTATGGTAGAATAAAACATTCCTATTGGACCAAAAAGAACAGCGAGTGCGATGGAGATGCCCATACTTTTAGGCGATTTAGTAATTACAACGTTAACGTTTTCATTAGTATTTTCCATAAGTTTCAAAATAATGTATAAATATTTTCCTACTCTATTAAAGGTTTTCGGACTATCCTGTGACAAAGGTATCTTTAAATAATGCACATTACATGGAATGCTTGTTTATGATATTTTACGTTTGTGTGGAATAAAAATGACATTATTCTAATTCTTTTGTGTAGTGGGAAAAGAAATTGTAGCCGAGGATTTTGGATATTCGTAGAAGTAAAGCAGTGTCAATACTTTCACGCTTGAAAATACTATATACATTCGTACGTTCACAGTACAGCTTTTTTGCAAACCATGTAACCGATCGTTCTTGTTTACGCAGCTCTTCTTCTATTAAATGTCCGATGTGTATCATGATATTCAACAAAAAGGGCGAGACCATTCATTCCTTATTTTTAAGCTAGGTACCGCCAAGCACCTTGTACACAAATAAGCACGAATAGTTCACGCCCCATGTTGCGTGAACCTTTACTTACTTATTCTCGTGTACTTCAAATTGGCGGTTTTTAGCTTAAGAGAACAAGAGCAAAAGCTCAAATATCTTTTCTTTGTAAGTTATGAATGGAAACTCTTTCCCATTAATATGTCTTAATTTAAAAATAGAAGAATGCATTTCTAAAAAATGCATTCTTCATATAATACTAAAGTATCAGTTATTTGCTTAAAGCTGTAGCAACGTCTACTGCACAAGCTACTGTACATCCTACCATCGGATTGTTACCGATTCCCAGGAAGCCCATCATTTCTACGTGAGCAGGAACAGAAGAAGAACCTGCGAACTGAGCGTCTGAGTGCATACGGCCCATGGTGTCGGTCATACCGTAAGACGCCGGTCCGGCTGCCATGTTATCGGGATGTAATGTACGTCCCGTACCACCTCCTGATGCAACTGAGAAATAAGGTTTGCCTGCAAGCACGCGTTCTTTCTTATATGTGCCGGCTACCGGATGTTGGAAACGAGTGGGATTTGTAGAGTTTCCCGTTATAGAAACATCTACGCCTTCTTTCCACATGATGGCTACGCCTTCGCGTACGTCATCGGCTCCATAACATTTTACTTTTGCACGCGGTCCGTCTGAGTAAGCGATTTCACGTACTACTTTTAATTCGCCGGTGTAGTAATCGAATTGTGTTTGCACATAAGTAAATCCGTTGATACGAGAAATAATTTGTGCAGCATCTTTTCCCAAACCGTTCAGGATGCAGCGTAAAGGTTCTTTACGTACTTTGTCTGCTTTTGCTGCAATTTTGATTGCACCTTCGGCAGCTGCGAATGATTCATGTCCGGCCAAGAAAGCAAAACATTTCGTTTCTTCGCGTAAAAGCATTGCTGCCAAGTTTCCGTGTCCCAAACCAACTTTACGGTCGTCTGCGACAGAACCGGGGATACAAAACGATTGTAAACCGATACCGATGGCTTCAGCTGCTTCAGCAGCGTTCTTGCAACCTTTCTTCAATGCAATTGCACAACCTACTACGTAAGCCCATTTTGCATTTTCGAAGCAGATCGGTTGAGTTTCTTCACACGTCTTATAAGGATCAAGACCGTATTGTTCGCAGATAGCGTTTGCTTCTTCGATGTCTTTGATGCCGTTAGCGTTCAATGCCGCAAGGATTTGTTTGATTCGGCGATCTTGGCTTTCAAATTTTACTTCTCTAATCATAATGTCTTTTCCTCCGTAATCTTTACGTGGATCAATGTATTTAACTGCACCAGCCTCTTTGGTAAAGCGTCCGTATGTTCCTGTTACTTTTTTCAAAGCTTCGTTTGCATCGGTTCCTTTTTTGATTTCGTCCATGAATTTTCCCAGGTGAACGAATTCATAACCGCAGATCTCATCGTCTTTGTCAAGTGCGATTGTCTTGATATAACCTTCGGCCATTTCAAGATAACGAGGCCCTTTTGCCAATGTTCCGTACAAAGTTCCCACTTGGCTGCGAAGACCTTTTCCTAAATCTTCCAGTCCGGCACCGATCATCAATCCGCCTTCAGAGAATGCAGATTGCGTACGTCCGTATACGATTTGCAGGAATAATTCACGCATTGCCGTGTTGATTGCATCACAAACCAAGTCGGTATTTAATGCTTCGAGAATGGTTTTTCCCGGAAGGATTTCGGATGCCATTGCAGCAGAATGAGTCATTCCGGAGCAACCGATGGTTTCCACTAACGCTTCCTGGATAATGCCTTCTTTTACATTCAGGGTTAATTTACAAGCGCCTTGCTGAGGTGCGCACCAACCAATACCGTGAGTTAAACCTGAAATATCTTTAATTTCTTTTGATTTAACCCATTTTCCTTCTTCAGGAATTGGAGCCGGACCGTGATTTGGTCCTTTTTTTACAACACACATGTGTTCAACTTCGTGTGAATAAGTCATATTCTTTACGTTTTATTAGTAATAAAAAATAAGTATTTTTTGACCACAGAACGAGGAAAAGTCTTCCTCAAAATTCGTACGCAAATTTAGTCGTTTTATTTCGTTTTGCAATCTGCTACCCAAAACTTTTTGTTCCATTTTAATGATATTTTCAGAAAAAAGGTTTTTTTATTGCTTTGCAGCGATAAAGGATTTCTTTTTTTGAAAGAAAAATGTAACTTTGTCCCGCTTTGATGAAGGCGTTTTTTTGTGCGACGAAAAGGGATAACCATTATAAATTAACAGGATGGAGGTGCGAGTATGGCGAATGTTGTGATTAAGGATGATGCTTTGCGTCAGGCGGCAGAAGTCGGAATGGACGATTTCTTGAGAGTTTTCACAGATAAATATATGGCAGTGGTGGGCGGTGTTCCCGGTGCAGATACAATGGCTTTGCTGAACGGTTATCAGCACTCCCTGCTGGGTTATCATTTCTTTCGTGAGGAAGTTTTGGAAGGCGGATTCGTTCAGTTGATACAAAACGGTTACGGACCTTATATTTTCGACAACCCCTTTGCCAAGTCGATGCGCCTGTTTGGTGCAAAAGAATTCTCGAAGTTGGTTTATGCTGCGAAGAAAATTTACGATGCCCATCGGGATGATTTGGAAAAAGAAACGACCGATGAAGAGTTTATGGCCATGTACGAGCAGTATGAAGAATTCGATGAATTGGAAGAAACATACCTTGATATTGAGGAATACGTCACGGCGATTATCGCAGAATATGTAGACGAACATTTGGATTTGTTTGCGGAAATAGAGAAGTGAAATGTTAAAAAAGAAAGAAAACCTGCTCGTCAATGCAGTATTTCCTGAGAAGAAGATATTCTAAGAATAGATATGTGTTTTTATAAATATTTAAATCCAGTAATTGAAATAAGAAAATGAAAAGAATGAAATTTTTTGGCGTTTTGTTCTCTGTACTGTCAATGTTCGGATTGTCTTCCTGCCTGGATGACGGAGAATATGATTATACAACGATGGGATCGGGCTTTTTCAGAGCATCAAACGTGTTTAATACTTGGGAATTTACCGACGAATATGGATACACTTTATATCCAACAAATATGTCAGAAGTCGTTGAACAATTGAATACCAATGACCACTATATTTATATGATGTATTCATGGGATGCTTCAACCGGCGTGACAGATAATAATGAACTTGAGGTGGAATGTCTGACTGTGCTTCCTGTCAGACGTGAAAGTACTGCACAAGTTGAAGCTTTGCCCGAGGAATCTGCCAATGCTCCTGTAATCAGTACAGACGCTTCGGAGGGATATTCTTTCGGATGCTTCAGGAAGAATGTACTCTTTGTTCCCATTCGTTATTGGATAAACCATCCGTCGGATATGACAGATGCGGAGTGGCAGAACGAACTGGATGCGCATTCTTTTGAGATATATTATGATGAAAATTACGATCCCGTTACTTCCGATCATGTAGGAAATAACGTTATGGTGCTGCATTTGCGTCATAATATTATCGACGGATCGGAAGATGTTGAGCGTGAGAACTCGTATATTGAATACCTGAGCGTAGATATGACTACGGCTTTGGAGAGATATCGTGATGCACACAACGAGGAAGAACCTTATGAAATCCGTATCAAATACGATAGAAATGTGGGTGGATCAAGTATGGACGGGGCGTTTTCCTATTTGAATGAAAGCGGTTTCCGTTATTCTGAATACGTAAGATGGTATGACAACGCCATGTCGCAGGGAAATTAACAAGGAAAATAATATTTGAAAAGCAAGGGGCGGGACAAGGCATGTTCTGCCCCTTTTTTGTTTTATGAAAAGCCTCTGTTTGCATCTCGTTCTTTTTTCGTATCTTTGCTCGTCACATTATATTGATTGAAATGAAAGGAGACACATTGAATTATAAAGACTTGTTTCGTCAGATAATAGCCATATTGTCGGCGCCGGGAAAGGCTTGGGATGAAATTGTCGGGCGGGAAAAAGAAAGAAACGTCGTATCATCTTTCGTATATCCCATGATTGCTTTGTGTAGTTTGGCGAAGTTCATAGGGGTGTTCATAGGCAGAGACATTGTGTCGGATGTCTTTCAAATGGCTCTGACGCGCTGTTGTGCGGTTGCCGTTGCCTTGTTCGGTGGCTTTTTTCTTGCGGTATATCTGCTTGATAAAATGAGTCAGTTTTGGCTGAAGAAGAAAGAAAGCATCACGAAAATACAGGTCTTTGTCGGCTATTCCATGACGGTAACTTTTGTATTGGATGTCGTCAGCGGATTATTTTCTTTGGAAATTTTGCACTGGATACTGCAAATCTATACGATAGTAATCGTGTTTGAAGGGGCCAGACGTTTAATGAATATACCGGAAAGCAGACTGACTCTTTATACTTTGGCCGTGACAATCATCATATTGCTTTGCCCGGCTTTGATCGAATTAATCTTTAATGAACTCTCTGTAATCCTGAACTGATGAAACAGAAAACGAATAATAATATTAATATAAAGAATAAACGTGCTTCGTTCGATTACGAATTTATCGATATTTACACGGCGGGAATTGTCCTGACGGGGACGGAAATCAAATCAATTCGTCAGGGAAAAGCCGGTCTTGTCGATACTTTTTGTTTTTTTTCCCGCGGAGAGTTATGGGTAAAAAACATGTACATTGCCGAATATTTCTACGGCTCGTATAATAATCACGCGGCACGAAGAGACCGGAAGTTGCTGTTAAGTAAGAAAGAACTCCGCAAGCTGGAGCGTTCTACCCGCGAACCGGGCTTTACAATTGTGCCCACACGTTTATATATCAATGAAAGAGGATTGGCCAAACTGGTCATTGCTCTGGCTAAAGGAAAGAAACAATATGATAAGCGCGAGGCTTTGAGGGAGAAAGACGACAAGCGCATGATGGACCGTCTGTTTAAGCGATGAAACGAATAGAAGAGGAAATAAAGAAACGTATTCTGTTGCTCGATGGAGCAATGGGGACGATGATTCAACAATATAATCTGGCGGAGGAAGATTTTCGCGGAGAGCGTTTTCGGGAAACAACGGGACAGATGAAGGGAAACAACGATGTGTTGTGCCTGACACGTCCCGATGTGATAGAAGAAATACACCGTAAATATTTGGAAGCTGGAGCGGATATTATTGAAACAAACTCGTTTAATGCCACAAGGATTTCGTTGTCCGATTATCATGTGGAGGCGTATTGCCGTGAAATAAACCTTGCTGCCGCACGAATTGCGCGTTGTGTAGCCGATGAGTATTCGGCCAGGCATCCGGAAAAACCTCGTTTTGTGGCCGGTTCGGTGGGGCCTACGAACAAAACCTGTTCGATGAGTCCCGACGTGAACGATCCGTCTTTGCGTAATTTGACGTTTGATTCTTTGGCAGAAGCGTATTGCGAGCAGATGGAAGCCTTGTTGGAAGGGGGAGTGGATGCCCTTCTTGTGGAAACAATATTCGATACATTGAATGCAAAGGCGGCAATATATGCGGCCGGGCAGTCCATGGAAAAAATAGGACGAAAGGTTCCTTTGATGCTTTCGGTTACGGTTTCTGATGTAGCCGGGCGTATCTTGTCGGGACAAACACTCGATGCTTTCCTTGCATCCGTGCGTCATGCCGACATTTTTTCGGTCGGCTTGAATTGTTCGTTTGGGGCAAAACAGTTAAAACCTTTCCTTGAGCGGTTGGCAAGCCGTGCACCTTATTATATCAGCGCTTACCCCAATGCCGGACTTCCCAATAGTCTTGGAAGTTATGACCAGTCGCCCGAGGATATGGCAGCCGAGATAAAGGAATACATCGATGAAGGGCTTGTGAATATCGTAGGCGGATGTTGTGGTACAACCGATGCATACATTTCTCGTTTTCATGAGCTGTTGAAAGACGCCGCTCCGCATGTTCCGGTAGCAAAATCGAAATATTTGCAACTGTCCGGCATGGAATTATTGGAGATGACTCCCGATATTAATTTTGTAAACGTGGGAGAACGTTGTAACGTGGCCGGATCGCGAAAGTTCCTTCGTCTGATTAATGAGAAAAAATACGACGAGGCTGTTTCCATTGCCCGCAAACAAGTGGAAGACGGGGCGCAGGTCATTGATGTCAATATGGACGACGGTCTGTTGGATGCAGCTGCGGAAATGACGACATTCCTGAATTACATTGTCTCCGAACCCGACATTGCCCGTGTCCCCATAATGATAGATTCTTCCAAATGGGACGTGATCCTTTCCGGATTGAAATGCGTTCAGGGTAAGTGTATCGTCAATTCCATTTCATTGAAAGAAGGCGAAGATGTTTTTGTTTCACACGCACGTGATATCCGGAAATACGGCGCAGCCGTGATTGTAATGGCTTTTGACGAGCGGGGACAGGCCGATACTTTTGAACGGAAGATAGAAATCTGTCAGCGGGCTTATCGCATTCTTACGGAGCAAGTCGGCTTTGAACCTTGCGATATTATCTTCGATCCTAACATATTGGCTGTCGCTACGGGGATAGAAACACATAATAATTATGCCGTAGATTTTATCAGGGCTGCGGAATGGATTAAGCATAATCTGCCCGGAACACACGTAAGCGGAGGAGTAAGCAACCTTTCGTTTGCCTTCAGAGGTAATAATTATATCCGCGAAGCAATGCATGCCGTGTTCTTGTATCATGCCATCCGTGCGGGAATGGATATGGGAATTGTAAATCCAGGGACGTCGGTTCTTTATACGGATATTCCGTCCGATGTGTTGGAATGTATAGAAGATGTGATATTAAACCGTCGGGACGATGCTGCCGAACGCCTGATTGCTTTGGCCGAACGTCTAAAGGAAAATGGAGAAAGCGTAGGGCTGTCGGGTGACTCGTCGGCACATCTTTCGTGGAGGACAGGTACGACGGTGGAAGAACGTCTGCAATATGCTTTGATTAAAGGGATAGAAGATTATCTGGAGCCCGACTTGAAAGAGGCGTTACAACGTTATCCTCGTGCCGTTGAAATTATAGAAGGTCCGTTAATGTCGGGCATGAATCAGGTGGGAGTCTTGTTCGGTTCCGGAAAAATGTTCCTTCCGCAGGTTGTAAAGACCGCGCGTACGATGAAAAAGGCGGTGTCGATACTTCGCCCTTATATGGAAACAGAGAAGAAAGGCGGCGCAAAGTCGGCCGGAAAGGTGTTGTTGGCTACGGTAAAGGGCGATGTGCATGACATAGGGAAAAACATTGTCGGCGTGGTAATGTCTTGTAATAATTATGAAATCATCGACTTGGGTGTGATGGTTCCTGCCGAGAAAATCGTGGAAACCGCGGTTAGGGAGAATGTTGATGTGATAGGTTTGAGCGGATTGATCACGCCGTCTTTGGAAGAGATGGTGCATGTTGTGACAGAACTTGAGCGCGCGGGACTTGATATCCCGGTATTGATTGGGGGAGCGACGACATCGAAATTGCATACTGCGCTGAAGATTGCTCCGGTTTATCACGCTCCGGTTGTTTATGTAAAAGATGCTTCGCAGAATGCTCCGGTGGTCTCTCGTCTGATGAATCCCGTTGCGCGGAAAAAATTCCTTGAAGATTTGAAGAAAGAATATCGGGATCTTCGGGAAAAGACCGGGATAAAATCGCAAAAGACGGTCTCGCTTGAGGAAGCGCGCAAGCAAAAGCCCCGTTACTGGAACTGATGTTCCGGTGTTTCCCCGGGGTTGTACCCGTAGGAACTTATCGGATCTCTTGCAGGAATGTCTCGGCACTCTTCAGTGTGTCGGGTTTCCCGATGTCGATGAGGCGCAGATCTTTCGACACGTATCCGCCTATATGGGCTTTGTCGCATGTGTGCAGATAGAAGTCCATAATGGGGAATTTGCCGCTCCATTTCTCGTCCATGTATCGGAAAAGTGAGGGCGATATGACATGCAGTCCGCTGAAAGCGTATGGGACGTATCGATTCTCATCGTAAACAAACGTCTCGGGTTTGGTCTCGTGCGTCGTTCTGTTGATCCATCCGTGCAGTTTGTTTTCTTTGTCGAACAGCAGGTAACGTGAGGTCTCTCTCGGGCTTACCAGCAGTGTGGCATCGTTCCGGCTTTGAATGTGGGCAAGATAGAACGCCTTTAAGTCGGCGTTTGAAAGAATATCTACGTTATGTACCAGAAAAGGCTCACGGTCTCCCAAAAGAGAGGCCGCTTTCTTTATTCCTCCTCCCGTGTCGAGTAGCTCTCCTCGTTCGTCGCTTATCCGAATGGAAATCCCGAAGTTCTGATGGTTTTGTAGAAATTCAATGATTTGTTCGCCGAAGTGGTGGATGTTGATGACGATGTTGTCGAATCCGGATGCCTTCAGCTTTAGGATGATATGTTCCAGCATGGGACGCCCTGCAACGGGGACCAATGCTTTCGGCATGCGGTCTGTCAGAGGCTTGAGCCGTGTTCCAAGTCCGGCAGCAAAGATTAATGCTTTCATAAAGGATGCGATGGAAATGATTGTTCAATGGATTGTTCGCGGTGTATTAGTTCCACCCTCACACCGAAACGCTTGTTTATGTACTCGGCCGCATGCTGGGCTGCATAAACAGAGCGGTGTTGTCCTCCTGTACAGCCGAAGCAGATTTGCAGATGAGAAAAGCCGCGTTCCATGTATCGCTGCACATGTTTTGCTGTTAAAGCGTCGGTATGGTTTAAAAAGGAAAGAATTTCTCCGTCGGTTTCCAGGAAACGTTTCACAGGAATGTCAAGTCCGGTCAGCGATTTATACTGCTCGTATTTGCCCGGATTATGCGTGGCGCGACAGTCGAAAATGTATCCTCCTCCGTTACCGCTGGGATCATCCGGAATCCCTTTTCTATATGAAAAGCTGATAACCCTTACGGTGAGCCGGCTGTTGTCGGCATGAGATGCCGTATCTTCCCGCATAACTAATTTGCGAAGCACCTGTGACAGATACGGATATTCCTCGAAGTTGTTGGTCAGCAGATGCCTTAAATTGTTCAAAGCATAAGGGATGCTTTCTATGAAGTGTTCCTTCCTTTCAAAATATCCTCTGAATCCGTATGCTCCTAAAACCTGTAAGGTGCGGAATAAGACGAAGTGTTTTAATTGTTCGTAAAAGGTTGTCCGGTCGATGACCTGGTATGGTTGCAATGCATTTATGTACTCGTTTAGCAATGTTTCCCGCGTTGAGTCGGAAAAATTAGCCTTTGCCTGCCATAAGAACGATGCGACATCGTAGAAAAAAGGTCCTATTCTTCCGCCCTGAAAGTCGATGAAGTAAGGACAGTTTTCCTTTATCATGACGTTACGGCTCTGGAAATCTCTGTACATGAATGCCGGCGTATTGCAGGAAAGTAGCTGTTCGGACAAGTGTTCGAAATCATCCTCCAGCAGATTTTCCTGAAATTCTGCATCGGAAAGTTTGAGGAAACAATATTTAAAGTAGTTCAGGTCCCAGAAAATTGTCCGGCGGTTGAATTCGGCCTGAGGGTAGCAATATTGCGTGTCAAACCCCTTGATCCCCTCAAATTGCAGGCGGGGAAGCAAGTGGATGGTTTGTTTCAACAGGTCGTTTACCTCGTTGGAGAAACCGTTTCCTTGCCGTCCTTTCCCGATAAGGCTGAACAGAGATGTGTCTCCGAGGTCTTCTTCTATGTAGTACATCCCGTCGTCCGATGCGGCATATACTTGTGGTACGGGAAGTCCTTTACGGCGGAAGTGGTTGGACATGTAGATGAATGCGCGGTTTTCTTCTGTCGAGTTGCCGTAAACCCCGATAACGTTTTGTGTACCCCTCATGCGGAAATAGCGGCGGTTTGAGCCGGCTCCGGGCAGAACTTCGATATGTTCCGGGAAACGGCCGGTATAATCGGCATACAGTTTTTCTATCTTTTCTGTGTCCATGGCGAAATGTTTTGTTGCAAAGGTACATAAAAAAAGAGTTATCCGTGCAGATAACTCTTTCCATTCGGTAGCCCGTGGGGGAATCGAACCCCCCTTTCAAGAATGAAAATCTTGCGTCCTAACCGATAGACGAACGGGCCGGCCTTGTGAAAGCATAGGGCTTTCTGTGTGTAAATTACAGTAGCCCGTGGGGGAATCGAACCCCCCTTTCAAGAATGAAAATCTTGCGTCCTAACCGATAGACGAACGGGCCGAACCGAATCTGTTTCGGAGTGTTTTTCCGAATACGGCTGCAAAGGTACGCATTTCTTTCGATTTTGCAAATCCTCCTATGTGATTTTTCCTATAAAATAAGAAGAGAAGCATTCCCGTCGTCCGTTTTTCTTTTCCGGAAAGAAGGAATGCTTCTCCTTATAAGATTATGGCTTTTCTCTGAAAAGCTGGTTATGCAATGATTCTTGTAATTAAATGTTTTCTATACTTTTCTCGATGTCCTGATCAGTCAGTTCGTAATTTGTCAGATCTCCGGCCAGATATTGGTCGTAAGCTGTCATGTCGATTAGTCCGTGTCCTGACAGGTTAAACAGGATAACTTTCTCTTCTCCTGTTTCCTTGCACTTCTTGGCTTCGTTAATCGTTGCGGCTATTGCATGACAAGATTCCGGTGCAGGAATAATACCCTCGGCGCGTGCAAACAGACAGCCTGCGGCGAAAGATTCGAGTTGCTGTATATCTACCGCTTCCATATACTTGTCTTTGAGTAATTGCGATACGATGACTCCGGCTCCGTGATAGCGCAAACCTCCGGCATGAATGTTGGCCGGTGCAAAGTTATGGCCCAAAGAATACATGGGAAGTAACGGCGTATATCCGGCTTCGTCTCCGAAATCGTACATAAACTTGCCGCGTGTCAGTTTTGGACATGAGGCCGGTTCGGCTGCAATAAAGCGTGTTTTCTTTCCTTCGAGGATGGTATGTCGCATGAAAGGAAAGCTGATTCCTCCAAAATTTGAGCCTCCACCGAAGCAGGCAATGATAATGTCGGGATATTCTCCCGCCATTTCCATTTGTTTTTCCGCTTCCAAACCGATGATGGTTTGGTGAAGAGCTACGTGGCTCAATACCGAACCCAATGTATATTTACAGTTTGGTGTGGTGCGTGCAAGCTCAATGGCTTCTGAAATGGCCGTACCGAGTGAACCTTGATGATTCGGGTATTTGGTAAGGATGTCTTTTCCTGCGCGGGTAGACATGGAGGGCGATGCAGTAACTTGCGCGCCGAATGTTTGCATGATACTGCGGCGGTATGGCTTTTGTTCGTAGCTGATTTTTACCTGATATACGGCTGCTTCCAACCCGAAAACCTTTGCTGCGTAAGAAAGGGCGGCGCCCCATTGTCCGGCTCCCGTCTCTGTTGTTACATTGCATACGCCTTCTTTCTTGCAATAATAGGCTTGAGCCAAGGCAGAGTTCAGCTTGTGTGATCCTACGGGACTAACGCTTTCGTTCTTAAAATAGATATGTGCCGGAGTATCGATGGCCTTTTCCAATCCGTACGCGCGCACAAGTGGAGTACTGCGATAGTATTTATACATCTCTCTTACTTCTTCCGGTATCTCAATCCATGTATCTTTTTGGTTTAATTCCTGGCGGCAAAGTTCTTCTGCGAAGATAGGAAATAAATCTTCGGGCTTAAGAGGTTCTTTAGTCACTGGGTTCAATGGCGGCATAGGCTTGTTTATCATGTCGGCTTGAATGTTATACCAATGCGTGGGAATCTCATTCTCCTGTAAAAAGAATCTTTTTTGTTTGTTGCTCATAATGGGTTGTGTTTTTAAAGTTTTGCCAAAAATAGGGGAAAAGGTGATAAAATGCAACTGATCGGGCGATTTTATTTGTCTCGGTGCATGAAAAACTTTTTAATGGGATATGCTTATGTTTTTTGAGAAACACTTCGGCGTTATGGATGAAACGTGCCGGGAAATTTCATGAAATTATCTGATTTTCCTTTTGTTTAATTCTCGCTGATAGCGGTAAGCATTGGCTTGATGCTGTGAAAGGGTGGAGGCAAAGTTATGAAATCCGGAGAAGTCTTCTTTGGCACACATGTACAGATAATTGTGTTTGGCGTAGTTTAATACGCTTTCCATGCCGGAAACGGATGCGATTCGTATGGGGCCGGGAGGGAGTCCGGCGTGAAGATACGTGTTGTACGGGCTCTTCGTTTCAAGATGTTTATAGAGTATTCTTTTCAGGCCGAAGTCTTGCAGGGCAAACTTTACGGTGGGATCTGCCTGAAGGGGAATGCCTCTTTTCAACCGGTTGATGTATAATCCGGCGACAATCGGTTTCTCGCTTATCTGATTCGTTTCTTCGTCGACGATGGAAGCCAGCGTTGCTATTTCAACAAGAGTTAACGAAATGCTTCGGGCTTTTGCCATGCGTTCGCTGTTCCAAAAGCGTTGATGCTCTTTTTGCATGCGCGCGATGAAGTTGTCTGCGCTGATGTTCCAGTAAACTTCGTAGGTGTTTGGAATGAACAGTGCGGGCAGCGTGTATCGGTCGTATCCGATTTTTGCACAATAGCCGCTGTCGTTTAATAAGGCTGCGAGGTCCTTTTGTTCAACCATTAGTTGAGATGATACCGAAACGATGAGTTGCTCCATCGTACGTACGGAAGGGACCGTCACTTTTACAGGCGTTTGCAGCCCGTATTGCAGCCGTCGGAATATATCCCATGTCGAGTAGTTTGCATTCAATAAATAGGCTCCGCTGTGAATATTTTCCTCGTATTTGCTTAGAGAGACCAGCATCCGGAAGCCTCTGATACGTTTTCCTTGGGCATTTCTTTCTAATTTTACGATGACGGAGTCCGCATTGTCATTGTCGTCTATATAGAGAAAGATCGGTTCTTTTACGGAGAGCGGACGATTGAGGAACAGCATATATCCTGCGATGCTTGCTCCAATACCCAATAAGAGAATGGCGGAAATCAGATAAATGAAGATTCGCTTGTTCATGTCTGGTCGTTTCTTTTTATTGAAAGTGCAAAGATAAGGTTATTTATTGATTTCCTGTTTCTGAGGGGCATATTTGGATGTTTAAAAAAAAGAAGTCCGGGTTGCCGTAAGAACCACGGCAACCCGGACTGTAAACAAGAGGGGTTAATTGCGGAATTTCAGGCCGTCTTCGCTTCGTTCAACGATAATGGGATGATTACGATCGACTTCTTGTGAAAGTAATTTCTTCGATAAATCGTTCAGCAAATACCGTTGGATGGCTCTTTTTACCGGCCTTGCTCCGAACTCCGGATCGTATCCTGCAGAAGCAATGAAGTCAACGGCTTCATCGGTCATTTGCAGGGTTACGCCGTTATCGGCCAGCATTTTCTTGATTCTATCGATTTGTAAGCGTACAATCTCCTTGATTTGCTCTGCATTCAAAGGCTGGAACATGATGATTTCATCGATACGGTTCAGGAACTCCGGACGTATGGTTTTCTTTAACATGTTCATCACTTCATCTTTTGTTTCTGCAACAATCAGATCGCGATTCGTATCGTTTATCTTCTCGAATTGGCTTTGTATGTATGCACTGCCTAAATTCGAGGTCATGATGATGATGGTGTTTTTAAAGTTTACCGTTCTTCCTTTGTTATCGGTTAACCGTCCGTCATCCAAAACCTGGAGCAGAATGTTGAACACATCGGGGTGCGCTTTCTCTATTTCATCGAACAATACAACGGAATAAGGTTTGCGTCGTACCGCTTCGGTGAGTTGTCCTCCTTCATCGTAGCCTACGTATCCCGGAGGAGCTCCAATTAAACGAGACACCGTATGCTTTTCCTGATACTCACTCATGTCGATACGTGTCATAAGTGTCTCGTCGTCGAACAGATATTCCGCCAATGCTTTGGCCAATTCGGTCTTTCCCACACCGGTAGTTCCCAGGAAGATGAATGAGCCGATCGGGCGTTTCGGATCCTGAAGTCCCGCTCTGCTTCGGCGAACGGCGTCGGCAACGGCCTTGATGGCTTCGTCTTGTCCGATAACCCGCTTGTGCAATTCGTCCTCCAGATGCAGCAGTTTGTCGCGTTCGCTCTGCAGCATTTTGCTTACCGGTATGCCCGTCCACTTCGAAACGACGTCGGCAATGTCTTCGGCCGTGACTTCCTCTTTTATAAGAGCGTTGTCGCCCTGCTTCTTTTTCAAGTCCTCTTGAATTGATTTAATCTCGTTCTCGAGTGCTTGCAACTTGCCGTATCTTATCTCGGCTACCTTTCCGTAATCGCCTTCGCGCTCGGCTTTGTCGGCCTCGAACTTCAGCTGTTCTATTTCCTGTTTGTTCTTTTGTATTTTATTGACCAGTTCTTTTTCGCTTTGCCACTTGGCCTTATACGAAGCTTCCTGCTCTCTTAAGTCGGAAATTTCCTTGTTCAGCTGGGAAAGTTTGGCTTCGTCCTTTTCTCTTTTTATGGCCTCTCTTTCTATTTCAAGCTGTTTCAGTCGCCGTTCTATTTCGTCGAGTTCTTCAGGAAGCGAGTCGCGTTCCATACGAAGTTTGGCAGCCGCTTCATCCATCAAGTCGATAGCCTTGTCCGGCAAAAAGCGCTCGGTGATGTACCGATTACTGAGTTCTACGGCAGCAATGATGGCCTCATCCTTGATTCGTACCTGGTGATGGTTCTCATACCGCTCTTTTAATCCACGAAGGATGGAGATGGAACTTAAAGTATCCGGCTCGTTTACCATGACGGTTTGGAATCTTCGCTCCAAAGCCTTGTCTTTCTCGAAGTACTTTTGGTACTCGTCCAGTGTGGTTGCTCCGATACTTCTCAACTCTCCGCGGGCAAGAGCCGGTTTTAAGATGTTGGCGGCATCCATTGCGCCTTCGCTTTTTCCGGCTCCCACAAGGGTATGAATTTCATCGATGAACAGGATGATGTTTCCGTCCGATTTCGTTACTTCGTTGATAACCGACTTTAATCTTTCCTCAAATTCTCCCTTATATTTTGCACCGGCCACCAGCGCTCCCATATCCAGCGAGTACAATTGCTTGTTCTTAAGGTTTTCCGGGACGTCGCCTCTCAGGATTCTTTGAGCCAAACCTTCCACGATGGCTGTCTTACCGGTACCAGGTTCTCCGATAAGGATCGGGTTGTTTTTGGTACGTCGGCTTAGAATCTGCAGTACACGACGTATTTCTTCGTCACGTCCGATGACGGGATCCAGCTTTCCGTTTCGTGCTGCTTCTATCAGGTTGATGGCATATTTGTTCAGTGCCTGGTAGGTGTCCTCGCTTGATTGTGAGGTCACCTTTTGCCCTTGCCGCAGTTCTGCTATGGCGGCGCGTAATTCTTTATCGGTCACCCCTGCATCTTTCAAGATGCTCGCTACGGAAGTTTTTACGTTAAGAAGCGCCAGAATCAAGGCTTCCAGTGAGACGTATTCATCACCTAATTCCTTTGAATAGTCGACAGCTTTCTGTAAAACTTCGTTCGATTCCCTGCTGAGGTACGGCTCTCCACCCGATACTTTGGGCAATGCGGCGATGTGTTTGTCTAGTGTTGCCGCGATTTGCGCTCCGTTTACTCCCAGTTTTTGGAAGAGAAAGTTGGTTACATTTTCTCCAACTTTCAGCACGCTTGCCAACAAGTGCTCCGGCTCTATGGCTTGTTGCCCCGAAGTCTGCACCAGATTGACGGCTTGCTGTATGGCTTCTTGCGATTTTATTGTAAAATTGTTGAAGTTCATATATTGTTCTCCTTTCTTTCTTTTGTTTGTGTGATTGAAAACTTTGCTATATGTCTTCCAAATTTTTTGCCAAAAAGAATTTGTTGCGTGTATATGTCTAATTGACAGTATTTTACTGTTTAATGCTGTATTTTTGTCTGAAAAACGAACAATTTGTCAGGAATGCCGGAAAAGTTTTATTGAAATGCGGAGATGTATCGGGCAAAAGCCGGCATCGTTTCTCTGTGTTTATCCCGATGTTTTTCCGGTGAAAAGCCGTATCTTTACGGCCAAAAATAAAGTGAAATGGAGAAAAATATGCAGTTCGCATCCGACGTGATGCTGATAGACACATCTTACCTTGACCGCGTGGTGAGCGATATGCGCCGTCATTTTACTTCTGTCCTGGGGAGAGAGTTGCCAAAAGCCGACCTTGCCGTGTTATTGGAATGCCTGGCTCTTGATGGAGGAGTGCAGACGGAGAAAAACGAAGTTCAGGTATTGTTGATTCATGAGTCGTCGGACAGTGTGCTGCATGCCTGCATGCCGTCCGACTACGAAGCAGAGATTCACGGAAAAGCATTTGCCGGTCGTTTGGGAGAGTTTGCGTTGTATGCTTTTCAACCTGCCGAAATGGCTTCGCGTGAAACCTTATTCATGGAGGCGCTCGGTATGGCCTTAAGTTCGAAAGAAGTGGGGCGTTTGTTGGTTGTCCCGGATGAAACCGGTTATGGCAAGCAGGCGTTGTCTGCCATAAATGCGGCGGAAGAAAAGAAAAGCATCACGCTTTTCGGTATGAATCCTCCCGCGGGGAAAAACAGATGCGGTTTCGATTTGTTGGGTTTTTCGGTGCTTCAGGCGTTAGGCATTCGCGCGGATGAGTTGAAATAAGGCATTCATTCAGCCTTCAGTTCCTGTTTTGTGAGCCATGATTATATCGGCTTTATATCCATTTTACCCCAGAAAGGATGTATCCAGTAGGCTTCATAATAAGCTTTTGGCACATAAACCGTACAGTTTTGATTAAATCCGTTTTCAAATTGCGGCGGTTGTGCGTTTAAACAGGTGATTTCCTTTATGTGAGAACCGAAGTGTATGTTTACCGTTTTAACGATATGTCCTATCGTGACAGAGCGCAGCGTCGACGGATCGTGAAACTCGCAATAATCATAAAAGCCTAAGTCTCTTCCCAAATAAAACGTTTCCACCGGACAAGACGTGAAGGCGTCCCCCACCCATTGCATCGGCTTATTTCCATCTTTTAGCGTTACGGAAGTCAGATCAGGGCAATATGCAATGGCATCTTTCCCCATGAAAATGACCGATTGCGGGATAGATATTTCTTTAAGTTTCGTATTGATGAACGCCTCGGCCTCGATGTGTGTGAGTGTTTCCGGCAGTTCAACCGCCGTAAGATTCCGGCATTCTGCAAAAGCACGCTCTTCGATGCAGGTAATGGTGTCGGGCAATACAATCTCTTTTAGGTTTGTCAGTTGTTCAAAGGCGTATTTCCCTATATGGTTTTTGCTGGTGTGGCAATATTTTTGGTAGCAGATTCCTCCCGGAACGATTCGGGCTTCTTTTAAATTTAATTGCTCCAGTCGTTTCATCTTCCTTATGCAGGCAATGTCGGTCCCGTTTAATTCTCCGTGAACAGTGAGTTTTTCTACAGATTCTACGCGTTGTATTCCTAAGGTTTTAAGCAATTTTCCCGCATGTTTTACCTTTACGCAAATTTCTTTCTGGGCAGGAAGGTAGTCTTGCCCGGAGACAAATCGATTATGACATTTACTGATAAAAGAACAAAGGCGGTTAAATAATGATTCCATCGTGAAGCAACTTGTAATAAAGGTGCCTTATAAGTTCCCGAATTCAGCGTAACGTTTTAGTAAAAACAAAAAAGAAAGGCGCGGAACTTGTCTACCTTGCTCATTAAAACTGCGGTATCGCCAATAACCTACAGTAATAAAACAAAATCAAACAAACAATAAACAAATACAATTATAATCAGCTATTTACGACAAGTTGAGCCACTTTTGAAGAATCTGTTTTTGTATTTGTTTTGATGATATTTAGTGTATTTTTGTTGCTTATTTGTTACTTATATTTGCCGGGTAACAAAAAATGCCTACCTTTGTAGTGGTAACATTCAATAGTAGCATTATGGCAAAGAAAAAGAAAGCTGTCAAGGCTAAAGAGCCGATCAGATTACGATTCAAGGAACTTGCGAACGGGAATAAAAGTTTGTATCTGGACACTTATAGGGACGGGAAACGATCTTATGAGTTTCTGAAACTCTATCTTATCCCGGAAACAAATGAGGAAGCCAAGATGAGGAATGCTAATACTCTACAGGCTGCAAACTCTATCAAAGCGCAAAAAATCATCGAACTTACCAATGGAGAAGCTGGAATTAGCAAAAATTCCACCAGATCAAAGATGCTTCTAATGGACTGGATGAGGTACTACAGCGAGCACAAGCTAAAGACTGGGCAAAGTGCCGCTTTTCATATCCAGATAGATAAGGCTATAAAGCACCTCATTAAATATAAGGGTGAAGATATTACGATGAAAGAAGTAGATAAGGCTTATTGCATCGGCTTTATAGACTATCTGAATAATGCCAAACGGAAAGATGGAAAACCGATGGCTAAAGTTACAACCGCAGGTTATTTTAGGTGCTTGAATTGTGCCCTAAATCTTGCTGTAAAGGAAGAGATCATTCCTTATAATCCAATTTCAAAAATAAATTCAGATGATCGAATCAAGATACCAGAAAGCACACGGGAATACCTGACTGTTGAGGAGGTAAAAAAGTTGATAGCAGAAAAATGTATCAATGAACCGACCAAACAAGCGTATTTATTCAGTTGCTTTTGTGGGTTAAGATTGGGCGACATTCAGGCTTTGACTTGGGGAGATATTATTTTAGATGGCACACAATACAGGGCAAGAATAGTGATGAAGAAAACACAAAAAACACTCTATTTGCCTTTGTCCGATGAGGCTTTGAAGTGGATGCCTGAACGGGGAGAGGCAAAAGATACGGATAAAGTTTTTCATCTTCCTTACCCTACTTACATAAATGTAGTGCTGAAAACATGGGCGCAAAATTGTGGAATAACAAAGACGGTGACATTTCACACCGCCCGGCATACATTCGCCACAATGATGCTTACATTGGGGGCTGATCTTTACACTACGAGCAAACTATTAGGGCATACACAAGTAAAAACTACCCAAATATATGCTAAGATAGTTGATAAGAAAAAAGATGAGGCGGTGAACCTTGTAAATGAAATCTTCAAATAATGGATCTATGGGCAAAGCTAAGAAAATGAAATGCAAGGTGTGTGGCTATGAATGGCTACAATATGAGGGAATAGGACTGCAAGGAATAGAGATCGATCCTAAAGAAGATAACGATATTATCAAATGCCCTCAATGCAATACAATAGATGTAGAACCAGATGAAAAGGAACATATACTATGGGACTGAATAATTGCTTTTCTGGCATACCAGAAGATTATACAAATTACAGGTGGTATAAGGGCGAACAAATGAATCCATACACAAACGACACATTCCACCCCTTAGCCGCTTCTTTTTGGGAATATGAGCGTATCTTCCACTTGGGGTATCTTGGCAAGGCTGACACAAACAAAAGCCTTACAGAAGCCTACAACAAGTGGAAAGAAGAGTTTATCAATGATTATTTACCCGGTAAATCTCCAAATCCCTATGGTGACAACACCGACTGGGAAAAGGTTTTTGAAACGGGTTTGAAATAGAATGTTTAAGAAAGCGGGTAACAATGAACAAGACTATAGAACGAGAATACTTTAAGGCTTTTGAACGTGGCGGCACTGCCTATAAATGTGTAGAGGTGATAAAGCGCAAATATGATTTAGGATATTTGCCACAGAACACGCCAGAAGAAGAAAACGAGTTGGC
>CALUET010000020.1 GCA_944319745.1 uncultured Phocaeicola sp.
AACTGATTAGGCGCCACCTCGTTATGTCTTGTTTTTACGGGAATACCCAGCTCGAGAGCCTGAATTTCCAGATCTTTCATGAAGGCGGCCACCCGGCTTGGTATCGCTCCGAAGTAATGATCTTCCAATTGTTGGTTCTTCGATGCCTCGTGCCCCATCAGGGTTCGTCCCGTCAGAAGCAGGTCAGGACGTGCGGCATACAGTCCTTCATCGACCAGGAAATACTCCTGTTCCCAGCCCAGATAAGCAAAAACCTTCTTTACGTCAGCATCAAAATAGTGACAAACATCTACGGCCGCCTTGTCAACTGCACGCAAAGCCTTCAATAAAGGTGCTTTATAATCGAGAGATTCTCCGGTGTAGGCGATGAAAACCGTAGGAATACATAACGTGTCGTCAACGATAAAAACGGGCGATGACGGGTCCCACGCCGAGTAACCTCGCGCTTCGAACGTGTTGCGTATTCCACCGTTTGGGAAAGAAGAAGCATCAGGTTCCTGTTGGACGAGCAATTTGCCCGAGAACTCTTCCAGCATTCCTCCTTTTCCGTCGTGTTCCACAAAAGCGTCATGTTTTTCGGCCGTGCCTTCTGTCAGCGGTTGGAACCAGTGTGTATAATGAGTTGCGCCTAATTCCATGGCCCAACGTCGCATTCCTTCTGCAACTTTGTCTGCAACTTCTCGGTCAAGTGTCGCCCCGTTATCCATGGCATCTGCCAATCGGTTATAAACATCCGTCGGCAAATACTTGAACATTTTCTCGCGGTTGAATACATATTTTGCAAAGTATTCGCTCGGACGTTCCTTTGGTATGGCGACTTCTACGGGTTTCGCTTGGAAAGCTTTTTCCACTACATTGAATCTTAGCTTTGACATAATACCTTTTTTATTTAATTGATTTTGTTATTTTAATTGCTTCTGTTTTTTAATGGTTGTAGGCCGACTCTCCATGTTCATAGATATCCAGTCCTTCTTCTTCTACACGTTTGTCCACACGCATGCCCACCAACCGATCGGTTATTTTAAATATGATGTAAGTCATGACGGCGCTGAATACGATGGAGATGAGCGTGGCCAATATTTGTATCCACAATTGATGCCAGTCTCCATATAGGGCTCCTTGCACACCTTCCTCGCCAGAAATAAAACGCGTGGCGAAGACTCCGGTCAAGACTGAGCCTACGATACCTCCAATACCGTGAACTCCGAATGCATCGAGCGTGTCGTCATATTTAAATTTCGGCTTGATTACAGCAACCATATAGAAACAAATGATAGGAGTAATGAGGCCTATGAAAAATGCGCCGAGAAGATCGACGGTACCTGCGGCGGGAGTTATGGCAACCAGTCCCGATACAGCTCCGGTACATGCGCCAACAGTTGTCGGTTTTTTGTTGTGTATCCAGTCGATGGCCATCCATGTCAAGGCAGCGACACAGGTTGCAATGTGTGTAACAAGGAAGGCATTGGCGGCAATCCCGTCGGCGCACAATCCACTTCCTGCATTAAAACCGAACCAACCGAGCCAAAGAAAGGCCGTGCCCATGAAGACAAACGTAATGTTGTGCGGTGTCATGGGATGTGAAGCCTTGTAATCGCTTCGTCTGCCCACCAGTATGGCCATGACGAGAGCCGATATTCCGGCATTGATATGAACGACGGTTCCTCCGGCAAAGTCGATGGCTCCCATTTCCTGAAGAAAGCCTCCTCCCCATACCCAATGAGCCATCGGTATGTAAACCAATACGCTCCACAGTACGGTGAACAGCAGGAAACCGGAGAATTTTACCCGTTCCGCAAAAGAACCTAATATAAGCGCCGGGGTGATGATGGCAAACATACATTGGAAAAGAACGAATGTCAGTTCGGGTATGTTGCCCGTGGTCAGCGTGGAAGGTGTAATTCCTTTTAAGAAAACTTTATCGAATCCTCCGATAATGGCGCCGAATGCGTTGTCACTTTCTGCCAGGCTTTTTCCGAAAACAAAACTATATCCGAAAGCAATCCATAGCACGCTTACGATGCCCACTATCAATAAACTTTGCATGATAATGCTTAAAACATTTTTTTGCCTTACCAATCCTCCGTAAAACAATGCGATGCCCGGAATGGTCATTAGCAATACAAGTATGGAAGCCACAGTTATCCATGCGGTGTTTCCCGTGTCAAGTATCATAGAATCCATAGTTTTTTCTTTTTAAATAGTTACAGTTTTTGTTTGGTTATTTCTCTTGTTCTGCGTTGTACAGTGCGATGTCGCCCCGTTCTCCCGTGCGGATGCGGATAGAGTCGTCTACGGGAATGATAAAAATGCGTCCGTCTCCGATTTCGCCTGTACGGGCGGCTTTCATGACGGCCTGCACGGTTTTCTCTACATTTTTGTCGCGTACCACGATGGAGATCAGCGTGCGTTCGATAGAACTTGTGTCGTAAACGATTCCCCGATAGATACGTCCTTCACGGGTTTTGCCTATTCCTCTTACATCGTAATATGAAAACCATTCGATATCGGCGGCAAGAAGTGCTTCTTTTACGTCGTCGAATCGACTTCTGCGAATAATTGCTTCAATTTTCTTCATGGGTGTTATTGTGTTTAATATTTCTACGAATAGGATGTTATCCTGAGATCTTTTTCCTTAGCCTTTGATAATTTTTATGCTTATAAACTGGTTCCGAATACAAAATAGGCGCCTTCCGTTGCCGGATTCCAAATGAACTTCGCGAATAAAGGAAGTGAGAAACGTGACGTGATGTCGAGTTCTTTGCTTGCGCCAATCGTGATGTCTGTCACTTCAAACCCGTTCGCATTGCCATTATAAAAGCTCGTTTCCCAAGGAGTTGCGCCGATTCCTGCTGTCCAGTCGAGGCCTCCCAGGCGGAAGGGTGCCGTCAGATTGATATAAGATGAGTATGCTCGTTTCCCATCTTTGTTTACTCCGTCGTTCCCCGCGAAGTTCGTGTACCAGTTGGCTGCAAGGAAACCGAAGTCATACCCGACTTGTGCCTCGAAGACGTGTGCCGTATTTCGTGCACCGTAATGGAAATAACCGGCTCCGTTATCGAACCAATAATCGGTAATCGATACGCTGAAATTGTTGAATGAATAGCTTAATGTCAGGTCAAATTCTTTAGTGTCTTCTCGGTCGAGCCCGACAGATCCCCAGCCCGTTAGGGAAAAACCTTTGTAACTGATGGAGGCTGAAGGTTGGATGCTGACGTTTCCCAAATCTTGTCCGCGCCATATATATCCGCTGACAATATCGGCTCCCAAAGATGTTTCCACTTTGTCTTGGGCTTTTGCATGCGGTGCAATAAAAAGAGTTGTTGCAGCAATGATGATAATTGCCTGCATCTTTCGAGTTATCCCTTTCATAGTTTAAGCATTTTGATAATGAATAATCAAATTAACTATCTCTTTGTTTTTATTACACTGCAAAGTTGTTTCAATTTGATTAATTAGTCAAGTAAATTGTAGAATATTGAGCAATTTAATTTAAGCCTGTAATAAATTCGTATTCTTTCTGGCATCTTTTGTGTGAAGTATAACTATTTATCTGTACGTATGTATTAAAATGTTATCCGGTGCCCTGCGTAAAATAGTTTTTCGTATGGCGATTTTCAGTCTGGAACGTCGGGGAGGAAAACAGATTGTGCCGTCATGATAAAAAACACACGGTGTTGTCCCCAAGAAGGAACAATGCTGCGTGCAGAATTGTATGTGATGTTTCTGAGAGGGAAACCCCGTCGGGTATTGCCGGAAAGGACGGCTTGTTTTTGTGGAAAGAATGTAATGTTTTTATACAACAATAGCCGTTTTTGCTTGCAATGATTGAGCATTAACGGCTATTGTTTCTCGGTAGAATTTATGATTTTCCTATATCCATCTCCGGATACGGTCTATTGCTTCTATGCAATCGTCTCTTTTTCCGAAAGCAGTCAGGCGCAGATATCCTTCTCCGCTCGGCCCGAATCCCACACCGGGCGTGCTGACAATGTTTACTTCGTAGAGAAGTTTTTCGAAGAACTTCCACGAACTTAAATTATTCGGCGTCTTCAGCCAGATGTAAGGAGCGTTTATTCCGCCATAAACACGGAAGCCTGCACTTTTTAAGCCTTCACGCATGATGCGGGCGTTCTCCATGTAGTAATCGATTGTTTCCTTTACTTGTTTTTTTCCTTCCGGCGTATAGATGGCTTCGGCCCCGCGTTGGGTGACATAGCTTGTGCCGTTGAATTTGGTACACTGGCGCCGGTTCCATAACGGATTGAGAGGAATGCGTTGACCGTTGATGTCGGCTGCCGTAACTTCCTTCGGCACGACGGTATAACCACAGCGCATTCCGGTGAACCCGGCCGTTTTCGAGAAACTGCGGATCTCGATTGCCACCTTCTTTGCTCCGCGTATTTCGTAGATGGAATGCGGAACGTTCGGTTCGCGAATGTAGGCTTCGTATGCAGCGTCGAAGACGATTAAGGTATAATTGGCCAGTGCGTAGTCTACCCACTGCTTTAGTTGGTCGTGGGTTAAGGTCGTCCCCGTAGGATTATTTGGGTAACATAGATAGATAATGTCTACGCGATGGTTCGGAATGGGAGGGATGAAGTTGTTTTCTTCCGTGCATGGAAAGTAAGTAACGTTACTCCATTTTCCGTCGTCGCCCAGCGTGCCCGACCGCCCGCACATAATATTACTGTCGACATAAACGGGATAAACAGGATCGGTGATGCCCATGCTGTTGTCCCAACGAAGTAATTCGCCGATGTTTCCCGTGTCGCTTTTTGCTCCGTCGCTGATGAATATTTCGGAAGGACTCAGGTTTATTCCTCGTGGCGCAAAGTCGTTTTTCAATATGGCTTCTATCAGAAAGTCGTAACCTTGTTCCGGTCCGTACCCGTGAAAGGTTCGTTCGTCTGCCATCTCATCGACGGCCTTATGCATGGCTTCGATGCACGCTTGTGGTAAAGGGCGCGTTACATCGCCTATGCCGAGGCGGATAAGTTTGGCCTCGGGATGCGTTACTTTAAATGCATTGACCTTTTTTGCGATGTCGGAAAACAGGTAATTGCCGCGTAACTTCAAAAAGTGTTCGTTTACAAGTGCCATTGTTATCGTGTTTTTATTTATTCTTTAAATGTCTATTGTGCCGTCGAATACTTTGACGGCCGGGCCGTTCATCATCATGTAATTGCTTTCTTCATCCCAGTACAGGTGAAGGATTCCTCCGTCCATGATGACATCTGCTTTACGACCGCATCGTTTTGTGAAGACAGCAGCGGCCACTGTTGCACAAGCTCCCGTGCCGCAGGCCTGTGTGATACCCGATCCTCTTTCCCAAACGCGCATACGGATGCGGTTGCCATTGAGTATCTGTGCAAATTCCACATTCACTCTGTCAGGGAAATGCGGATGATGTTCTAAGCGGGAACCCGTTTGGGTTAAATCTATTTGTTGCAGGTCTTCTACGAAAATGACCAGATGAGGATTCCCCATCGATACGGCAATCCCTTCGCGAGCCGGGCTGTCATTGTCTAAATCAATCCGGTGAATGTTAGAGGGGATGCCCATATTGACCGTAACGGAATCAACCGTTTGCTTGTCATCGACGTGTAAATATAACCGTTTGATGCCAGAACGTGTTTCAAGATCTATCGATGTTTTTTGGGTAAGCCCGTATTCGTAAAGGTATTTTCCCACGCACCGGCTGGCATTTCCACACATCATTGCTTCCGATCCATCGGCGTTGAAGATGCGCATGCTGAAGTCTCCTTTGTCGGAAGGCCCGATTAATACCAGTCCGTCACTCCCGATTCCTGTATGCGGCCGGCTTAATTTTTCGGAAAGTTCCTCGGGGTTGGCAATGGGATATTTCAATGTGTTGATATAAATATAGTCATTGCCTGCTCCTTGCATTTTGGTAAATTCGATGTTCATCCTTGTTTGTTTTTAAGATTGATAAGCTTCTTCGTGTATTCCCGCCACGGCACGTCCGCTGGGTTCATTCATGTTTTTGAAAGAAGCGTCCCAGGCTAATGCTTCAGCAGTGGAGCAAGCCACGCTTGGAACACTCGGTACACTTCGTGCTGCACTTTCACTGGGGAAGTATTCTTCGAAGATGCTTCGGTAATAATATTCTTCTTTATTGCGCGGAGGATTGACAGGAAAACGTTCGGCCGCTTCGTTCATTTGTTTGTCGCTCACGGCCTCTGAGGTTACGGCCTTCAATGTATCTATCCAACTGTAACCGACTCCGTCGCTAAACTGTTCCTTCTGTCTCCATGCAACATCCGAAGGGAGCATGTCTGCAAAGGCTTCCCGTAAGATACGTTTCTCGATGGTTTTCCCCGGACACATCTTTTCTTCAGGATTAACGCGCATGGCAACGTCAAGAAATTCCTTGTCGAGAAAAGGAACTCGTCCTTCCACTCCCCACGCAGCAAGCGATTTGTTTGCGCGAAGGCAGTCGTAAAGATAGAGCTTGGAAAGCTTTCTTACGGTTTCTTTGTGGAAAGCATTGGCATCGGGAGCCTTGTGAAAGTACAAGTAACCTCCGAATATTTCATCAGCTCCTTCTCCGCTTAATACCATTTTTATGCCCATACTTTTAATGACACGTGCCAAAAGATACATGGGAGTGGAGGCACGAACTGTAGTAACATCGTAGGTCTCTATGTAATAGATGACGTCGCGTATGGCATCCAGTCCTTCTTGTATAGTATAATTAATCTCATGATGTATTGTTCCAATGAAGTCGGCTACTTCACGCGCCTTGGCCAAATCGGGAGCTCCCTTCAATCCGATGGCAAAAGAATGCAGCTGAGGCCACCATGCTTCCTTTTGTCCTTCACATTCGATGCGGTGCGATGCATATTTTTTCGCAATTGCTGAGATGATGGAACTGTCGAGTCCTCCGGAAAGAAGGACACCGTAAGGAACATCGCTCATCAATTGCCGGCGTACGGCACTGCAGAGAGCGGTACGGATAGTGTTTTCTTCTGTTCCCTTCTTCAGCATCTCTTTTGGGAAATCCATCCAGTCGCGTTTGTACCATTGGAGAATTTCTCCTTTCTTGCTCGAATAATAATGTCCGGGAGGAAACGGCTCATATCGTTCACACATGCCTTCAAGTGCTTTTAATTCGCTGGCGCAATAAATTTTTCCGTCGCTATCGTATCCTATATATAAGGGAATTACCCCAATCGGATCGCGGGCTATCAGAAATTCGTCGCGTTCGCTATCGTAAAGGGCGAAGGCGAATATGCCGTTCAGTTCCTCTAAAAAGTCATAACCTTTGTCGCGATATAAGGCAAGGATGACCTCGCAGTCGCTCCCTGTTTGGAATATATATTTTTCTTTGTAGCGCTCACGGATGTCACGATGGTTATAAATTTCTCCGTTGACCGCAAGTATTTGTTTATGGTCCGGTGAATAAAGTGGTTGTCCCCCGCTTTGCGGATCGACAATTGACAGGCGTTCATGAGCCAAGATGGCCGATCCTCCGCAATAAATACCGCTCCAGTCCGGACCGCGATGGCGTATTTTCTTTGCCATAGCCAGCGCCTTGTTTCTTAATTCAGGCGTTTGTTGTTTGATATTAAATATACATGCTATTCCACACATGGCATTATTTATTTGTGGGTTTGTATTTGTTTTATCTATAAGAATGGCGTATTAGTGATGAAACGTGCAGAGATAATTATCAATTCGTGCTGCTGTTTTACGCCCTGAATCGATACATTTTACGACAAGACTGGCTCCTGTTGCCGCATCTCCCGCGATGAATGCATTCTCGGGTAGGGGAGGAAGTTCTGTCTTAAGGAAGCCCATTGCCAGAAGGACCAGGTCGGCCTTGAGAATCTCTTTCCGTCCGGTGGGTTGCATTATGGGGCGTCCTCCGTTAGGATTGGGCTTCCATTCCACTTCTTCTACCTCTACTCCGCATACATGCCCGTTTTTCCCTATGAAACGGTTGGAGTTGAGGCTCCATCTGCGCGTACATCCTTCTTCATGGCTGCTGCTTGTTTTTAATACAAGGGGCCACATCGGCCAAGGGGTAGACGGATTTGTTCCTACGGGAGGCTTGGGCATAATTTCTATCTGCGTGACGTCGAGTGCTCCCTGACGTATGCTTGTTCCGATGCAATCGCTGCCGGTATCACCTCCGCCAATGACCAGAACATGTTTGCCTTTTGCCGAGATACGTTCTTCCTTAGGGAATACTTGTCCCGCAAGGACGCGGTTTTGCTGGGCAAGCAAATCCATTGCAAAGTAAATACCTTTGAGTTCCCTTCCGGGGATGTTGAGGTCGCGCGCGTGAGGAGTTCCCGTACAAATGCAGTAAGCATCAAAACCTTGAGGCAGCTTTGTCAGGTCGATTTCTGAATTGACCTGAAAGTTTATGCCCTCTGACTTCATTATTTGCAACCGGCGGTCGATAACCGGTTTGTGAAGTTTGAAGTTGGGGATGCCGAAACGAAGCAATCCTCCGATGTATTCCTGCTTTTCGAATACGGTAACTTCGTAGCCTTTCCGGTTAAGTTGGTTGGCGCAGGCAAGTCCCGAAGGGCCGGAACCTATGACTGCAACCTTATGTCCGTTGCGTTTATAGCTCTTGGGCTGGATATATCCTTCTCTAAATGCTGCTTCAATGATGGCCACTTCGTTTTCGCGGATGGTGACAGGTGCATCGAAACTTAACTTTAAAACACAACTCTTTTCGCATAATGCGGGGCAAACACGCCCGGTGAATTCCGGGAAGTCGTTCGTATGAATAAGTATTTCATATGCCTCTCGCCATTTGCCTTTGAATAAAGCATCTTGAAATTCCGGCGGGCGGTTACCCAACGGACAAGCCCAATGGCAGAATGGCACCCCGCAATCCATGCAACGGGATGCTTGTAATTTCCGCTCTCCGGTGTTGAGCGTTTGTTCTACTTCGCCGAAGTCTGCGATACGTTCCTGTATCGGACGGTATCCAGCTTCCTGGCGAGGTATGGTTAAGAATGCTTTCGGATTTCCCATATAATAGTTCGTTTATAGTCAATGAATAGGTCAATTTATTAATAATCACGTTGTACTTCGGCTATCTTCTCCTGAAGTTTTCGCATTTGTTCTTCCGCCAATACTTTCTTATATTCTATTGGGGTAACCTGAATAAACTCGTGTATGTAGCGGTTCCATTCGTCAAGCATGGTGCGGGCGAGCTCGGATCCTGTATAAAGATAGTGCTGTCTGATCAGTTCGTGCAGTTCTTTTTGAGAAGTTGCGTTTTCCAGAAGCGAAAGTTCCACCATGTCCATGTTGCAAAAATAGTCGAAATTGTGGTCTTTATCCCATACATAGGCAACGCCGCCGCTCATTCCTGCTGCAAAGTTTCGTCCGGTTTCACCCAATACGACGACGCGTCCTCCCGTCATATATTCGCAGCAATGGTCGCCAACGCCCTCAACAACGGCAATGACACCCGAGTTTCTTACGGCAAATCTTTCGCCCACGCGACCGTTAATATATACTTCTCCGCTTGTAGCGCCGTATAATAGTGTGTTGCCGGCGATGGTGTTTTTCTCGGCGGAAAAGCTGTTTCTGATGGGAGGACGTACGGAAATGTGTCCGCCGCTCAGCCCTTTTCCCAAATAGTCGTTGGCCTCTCCCTCCAAACGGAAGCTTATTCCCGATGCAAGGAACGCGCCGAAGCTTTGTCCGGCCGAGCCTTTAAACTTGACTTGAATCGTTCCTTTCGGCAAACCTGCCTGTCCGTATCGGGAAGCAACCGCGCCCGATAGCATGGCTCCCGTGGAACGGTCAGTGTTGGCTATGGTATATTCTAAAGAAACTTCTTTTTGTTTTTCCAAAGCATCTTTTGCCGCCGCCAGCATGTTCACGTCCAATACCTGACTGATTTCGTGCTTTTGCAGGCAAACATTGTGAAGGGCTGCTCCATTGTCCACCTTGTGTAAAATACGGCTGAAGTCGAGCAAGGAGGTTTTTGAGCCCGGAGTAGAAGGAACAATCTCAATCAGGTCGGTACGGCCCACGATGTCATCCAACCGGGTAAAGCCCATTTCAGCCAAAAGCTCGCGAACTTCTTGTGCAAGGAAGCGGAAATAGTTGACCAAATATTCCGATTTTCCGCGGAAATGTTCCCGAAGTTTCGGATCTTGTGTCGCGACGCCCACCGGACAAGTATTGGCATGACATTTCCGCATCATGACGCAACCCAACACGATAAGTGCCGTTGTTCCGAATGCAAATTCCTCGGCTCCCAGTAAAGCCATGCTGATGATGTCGTGACCGGTCTTGAGTTGTCCGTCGGTTTGAAGGCGGACTTGTCCGCGAAGGCCGTTAAGAACCAGTGTCTGTTGCGTTTCGCTCAGTCCGATTTCCGGCGAGATTCCGGCATAACGCATGGACGATGCGGGAGAAGCACCCGTACCTCCTTCTGCACCCGATATGACGATCAGATCGGCTTTTGCCTTTGCTACGCCGGCAGCAATGGTTCCTACTCCGCTCTCGGCCACCAGCTTTACGCTGATCTTCGCCTTGGGATTGACATTTTTTAGGTCGAAAATGAGCTGAGCAAGGTCTTCTATGGAATAAATATCGTGGTGCGGCGGCGGAGAGATCAGCGAGATGCCCGGGATGGAATGGCGCGTACGTGCGATTACTTCATCAACTTTAAATCCGGGAAGCTGGCCTCCTTCTCCGGGTTTCGCGCCTTGTGCCACCTTGATTTGTATTTCTTCCGCATTAACAAGGTATTCGGTTGTTACGCCGAAGCGCCCCGATGCTACCTGTTTTGTCTTGCTACATAAGGAAACACCGTTGTACGTCTCATGAAAGCGTGCGGAGTCTTCTCCGCCTTCTCCCGTATTGCTGCGTGTCCCAAGCTTATTCATGGCCAAGGCTAATGCCTCGTGTGCTTCTTTACTTATGGCTCCGAAAGAAATTGCTCCCGTTACAAAATGCTTTACAATGTCTTCTACCGGTTCAACCTTCTCGATGTCGATAGGATTCTTCTTGAAGCGGAAGAAATCACGCAGGAATATGGGACTGTCTTTTTTGTCGACTTTTGCCGTAAACTCTTTGAACTTCTCGTAACTTCCCAAGCGGGTTGCCAATTGAAGGGTGCTGATAGTCTCCGGATTCCAGGCATGTTTTTCTCCATCTTTCCGGTATGAAAACTGTCCGATATAAGGAAGGAGCGTGTCGACTTCCTCGGGCAAATATCCGTTATCATGAAATGTTATGTAATCTTTTGCTATCTCTTTCAGACGGATGCCTCCGATGGTTGACGAAGGAGTGCCGAAGTAATTTTTCAGTAACCCCTTGTCCAGACCGATTGCCTCAAATATTTTTGCTCCCCGATAGGAACGAATTGTGCTGATTCCCATCTTGCTCATAATCTTATATAGTCCTTTGCAGATGGCTTTAATGTAGTTTTTCTCAGCATTTTCGTAACTCATTTGTATCTCATCCCGCGTTACCAGATCGTTTAATATGGCAAATGCCATATAAGGATTGATGGCGCTTGCTCCGTAACCCAGCAGTAGGGCAGCATGCATAACCTCGCGTATCTCACCGCTTTCCACGATCAGTGCGGTCTGTACTCGTTTTTGTACGGCGATAAGATGGTGATGCACGGCACTTACGGCAAGCAGAGACGGAATAGCCGCATGGGTTGAGTCGATGTCCCTGTCGGATAAAATGATATAGTTCACGCCGTTCGTAACCGACTCTTCTGCTTTATGGCAGAGAGAGGTAATGGCATCCTGCAGTCCGCTTTCGCCTTGCGATGCGTCAAACAACATGGGCAATTTGACCGTTTTAAAGCCTTTATAGCGGATATTACAGAGAATGTCCAGTTGGGTGTTGGTCAAAATGGGATGTGGCAGACGCACCATTTTGCAATGACTCTCGTCGGGTTGCAGTATATTGTTTCCCACGGCTCCTATATATTCCGTAAGCGACATTACCAATTCTTCCCGAATGGGATCGATGGGAGGGTTCGTCACTTGGGCAAACTGTTGGCGGAAATAATTGAAAAGCAGCTGTGGATTTTCCGAAAGAACGGCAAGCGGCGTGTCATTTCCCATGGAAGCCGTAGGCTCGGAACCGCTTATGCTCATTGGAATAATGATACGTTCTATATCTTCGCGGGTAAATCCGAAAGCATACAACTTGCGGTTATAGTCGGAAAGCGTGTTTTCTACTTTTCGTCCGCTCTTGAGTTTGTCCAATTCGATGCGGTTGTTTGCCAGCCATTGCCGATAAGGTTTTGCGGAAGCCAGCTGTTTCTTCAGCTCCTCATCGTAGTAAATACGTCCTTCTTGCGTATCGATTAGTAAGATTTTTCCGGGTTGCAGTCGCCCTTTTTCCTTGATGTTTTCCGGCTCGAAATGAATTACTCCTGCTTCACTTGCCACAACAATCATGTCGTTTTTGGTGATCAGGTAACGTGCCGGACGCAGTCCGTTGCGGTCAAGCATGCCGCCTGCGTAACGTCCGTCGCTGAATAACAGTGCGGCAGGACCGTCCCAAGGTTCCATTAGAATGGAATGATATTCATAAAATGCCTTCAGGTCTTCACTGATAGGATTCCTGTCGTTGAATGATTCCGGCACAAGCATGGCCATGGCATGCGGCAAACTTAATCCGGACATTACGAAATATTCCAGAACATTGTCGAAGGAAGCACTGTCGCTCATGGCGGGCTGTAGAATGGGACGTATCTCTTTTATGTCGCCAAGCTGCGGAGTGGAGAGCACGCTTTCCCGCGCAGCCATCCAGCCACGATTGCCTCTTATGGTATTAATTTCTCCATTGTGTGCCAATAAGCGGAAGGGTTGTGCCAGACTCCATGTCGGGAATGTGTTTGTACTAAAGCGTGAATGTACAATGGCCAACCCGCTGGTAAAGTAAGGTTGTGTCAGGTCGCAAAAGTATTCCCGCACTTGAACGGAAGACAACATACCTTTATATATAATGGTTTTACTTGAGAGTGAAACGATATAAAAGTCTTTGTGCGTCACACGTCTCTCAATCTTTTTACGTATGATATACAGAGTGCGCTCCAGTTTGTCGGCCTCTGTTGCTCCGGTGATGAATAACTGTTTGATGTCCGGCTCCGTTTCCTGGGCGCTTTTCCCGAGAATGGATGAATTAACGGGGACGGAACGCAGGTGCATTAAAGACAATCCTTCCCGTTCGATTTCCTCAATAATGATTTGTAAGATCTTGGCCTGTTCCTCTTCGGCTTTCGGCAAAAAGACCAGTCCGGTGCCGTATTTTCCTTTTTCGGGTACAGGTATTCCTTGTAACAAAATGAATTCATGAGGAATTTGCAGCATAATTCCGGCTCCGTCCCCGGTTTTGTTATCGGCTCCTTCCGCCCCGCGATGCTTCATATTTTCCAGAACTTTCAGAGCAGCATCTACAAGTTCATGAGATTTGTTTCCATGAATATTGACAATCATGCCTACGCCGCAAGCGTCGTGTTCGTTTGCTGGATCATAAAGGCCGCATCTTTCTTGTAAAACATTTCGGGTGTTCTCTATGTTTCCTGAAGTAATATTTTTCATCGATTAAATATCTTTAGTTTTATAATTAAGTCTTTATTGCTGTCAATTTGGCTCCAAAATTATTATATTGCTTCCAAAATAACAAAAGTAGCCGGGCTTTGATAATAACAAAAAGTATCTTCCGATATAAAGATTGATAAATTGATACGGATTGCTGGATATGTAATATATGTTTTAACGAAATGTGACTAATATGATTACGAATTGTTATTTTTAGCGAAATGGAAATATTTTAACAAATGCTCTCGGGCTTTTGGCACAACTTTCGTATCCTTTTGCGGGAAAGCGTTGCGGCTTTTGTATGAAACGCCGTTTCGTTTTTCTTAGAACCTTTCGGCATGCCTTGTGAACGGCGGGTAACAAGCGATTTTTCGGTAAGGTTGTTTGTGTAGTCGGCCTTCGGGAAAGTAGTGGTTTTCTTGTTCGGATTTCAGGGATGATGTCATTGAAAAGTTTGCAATATCGGCGTGGAGCAGTGATAACGAAAGCCGAAAATGATTATCTTTGCGTGAATTTTTAGAGAAAAATAATGAGTAAAAAAGAATTATTACGGCGGTATTTTTTGTTTTTTTGTTCAGTCTTGGTAAATGCTTTCAGCATTGCTGTTATTACAAAAGCCTTATTGGGTACATCTCCCATTTCCAGTATCCCCTATGTTTTAAGTCTGTTTTCTTCCGGAAGCATGGGATTTTATACAGTTATCGTGAACATCCTTTTCATCCTGCTTGAGCTGGTTTTTATGAAAAAGAAGGAGATTATTGAGAAGCGTTACGAACTGTTGAGTCAGATTCCCGTCATCTTTTGCTTCGGAACGTTTATAGATATTTCCATGGATTACCTCATCGCTTGGTTGAATCCCACTTTTTATCTTGCTAAAATGTTGATGCTTTTGGTGGGATGTTTCATCTTGGCCGTGGGAATCAGTCTGGAAGTTAAGGCAAATGTAGCGATGGTTACCGGCGAATATCTGGTGCAGGTTATATCGAAATTTGTCCATAAAGAATTTGGTTTCGTGAAGGTTTTCTTCGATGTTTCGCTGGTCTTGATATCCTGTATATTGTCGCTTTGTTTCATGTCGACGGTAGAGGGTGTCCGCGAAGGAACCGTTATTGCTGCGCTGATAGTGGGGCCGATTTCTCATTTCGTGCGCCCTTATTGGCGTGTATTAGACAACTGGCTGAATGTATCGCAACCTCAGGCAGAGGAAAAGAAGGCGGAAGATTATCCGATTGTTGTAACAATTGCTCGTGAATACGGGAGTGGAGGGCATTTGTTGGGGCAGATGCTTGCCAAAGAATTAGGCATTAAGTTTTACGATGGAGAACTTATCTCGATGGTGGCGAAGGAGAGTCATTTCCCCGAAAAATATATTACGGAGAACGAACAAAAAGTATCATCCAACTATTTGCTGAATATCATTCTGCAAGACTACGAGGCGCCTATTGAGAAAAGTTTGTCGTCGGCCGATGCCTTGTTTGTGGCGCAGAGCCGTGTGATTCGTAAAGTTGCAGCCGAAGAGCCGTGTGTGATAATAGGACGTTGTGCCGACTATATTTTAAAAGACCGTGCTGCTTCTTCCATTATTAAGGTGTTTTGTTATACCGATTTGGAGGACGCTTGTAAAAGGTGTGTGGAAGAATATCACATAAGCCCCGACGGGGTGCGTGAAAAGGTGCTTCAAACAAACCGGTTGCGCATCAATCATTACCAGCATTATACCAATGAAAGATGGGGTGATCCGCATAATTATGATTTAATGATCAATACGGGCCACATGTCTTTTCATACGGCTTGTTCTTTGATTTCTCAATTATATAAGGAAAAGACGGAGGAAAAACGTTAGAAACATGAGCGTGTTCCGGTGGAAATGACGCGATGTTTTTTCTTGTGAAAGGAGAGGATGTTTTCAAAACCATGAAGACATCCTCTCTTTTTATGCTGCTTTTATCTGATTTTATTTTAGGTATTCCCGGTAAAACTGTTCGATTTTGTCGAACGGAATCTTGCTGAAATTGTCATAAAGGTCGGTATGGTTTGCATCGGGAATAATCATCAGTTGTTTATTTTCTCCCTGCAATTTCTTGTAAGCATCTTCACTGAAATAGCGGGAGTGTGCTTTCTCTCCGTGTATCAAAAGCACGGCATTGCGTATTTCATTGCTGTATGTTTGGATAGGCATGTTGATGAATGAGAGAGAAGACGTCTTGATCCATCCTCCATTCGAGTTAAGCGAGCGTTTGTGATAGCCGCGCTTTGTCTTGTAATACGCAAAGTAATCTTTTACAAACTGCGGGGCATCATCGGGAACAGCGTCGGGCAATCCTCCGGCAAGGGCATACGAACCGTTGCGATAGTCGGCGGTTCTTTGCGCATTGAGCGCCTTTCGCAGTTCATTACGCGCGTCTGCATTGTCTGCCGCATCGAAATATCCGTTGGCATTAACACGGCTCATGTCATACATCGTGGCGGAAACCGTGGCCTTGATACGCGTGTCGATGGCTGCTGCATTGATGGCCATTCCTCCCCATCCGCAGATTCCGAGGATACCGATTCGGGACGAATCAACATCTTCCCGCGTTGAAAGGTAATCAACGGCGGCGCAGAAGTCTTCGGTGTTGATGTCTGGTGAGGCAACATATCGGGGTTGTCCGCCGCTTTCACCGGTAAATGAGGGATCGAAAGCGATGGTAAGGAACCCCCGTTCTGCCAGTGTTTGTGCATAAAGACCGGATGACTGTTCTTTTACGGCGCCGAAAGGACCGCATACAGCTATGGCCGGAAGCAACTCTTTTACGTTTTTGGGCGCATAGAGGTCGGCGGCCAATGTAATGCCGTATCGGTTGTGAAAGGTAACTTTGCTGTGGTCGACCTTTTCGCTTAACGGGAAAACTTTATCCCATTCCTGTGTCAGATTTAATTTCTCTTCCATAAGTTATTTTGAGTTTAATATGTGAGACAATGAAGAATGATGTCTTATTTATTATGATCAATGGTGTAACAAAGATACTTTTTTTTTCTTGTATTCTTTCGAAGCCGGAAGAGTGCTCGGTAAAACGGGTACAAGATTCCGTAATTCGTATTGTTTCGATGGTCTGAAAGATGTTGTTTATGATGTTGCGGAAGGAGATGCTCTGTTCGGAAATTGCAGAGAAGGTTGTTTCTTTCCCTAATCATGTTTTGTTGTCTGATGCCGGTGGATGTCAAATGTATGTCCTGACGTGCGATGTTCGATGCTTGTAGTCTCAGGAAAGGAACAAGACGTTTCTTTTAAAAGATTTGCAGGATTGGGGAATGATGTGGAGAGCTTTTCGCCAAAGATTGCCCGGGATTATTCTGTTTTCCCTCGGCCGTTGTGCCATTGCCTAGCTAAAGTCGTTGGTGAAAATGGGAATCCCGTGAAGGATGGATACCGTTGGAATGTGGCAGATGTTCCCGTTTTCAGATATGTATTAGGTGAAACGCTGTGCACTGTTTCGGCAGGAAATATCATTCCCAAATGGGAATCAATAACGGAAGAAGCCCCATAAATCCAACGATTTATGAGGCTTCTTTTCATATCTTTCCCGTTCTTATTCGGTACTTTCGGCGGAGAGACAGGCTCTCGAACCTACATATTCAAGAAATATCATAAAATTGCAAATCATTAATAATCAAGCACTATTTGGAGTACATAGTAAATCTAAATCTTTCTGAATATCTTTTGCTATTCCAA
>CALUET010000021.1 GCA_944319745.1 uncultured Phocaeicola sp.
CCCCGAAAAGCGAGTGCAAAAGTAATGCCTTTTTTATTACACTCCAAATGTTTCTGAAAATATTTTTCGGAAATCCTGAAAAAAAATGACGCAAACCGCTATAAAACAAAACAATTATTGCGAAAAATTTTTTCCAGCCTTCTAATAAAAGATTGCCTTGGATTGTTCAAATCTATTCCTTTGCGCTCTTCCTTTTATCCATTATTTTTAATGGAGCAGGACTACAAATGTAAGATATTTATTTTAAATATCATGCTAATTATGCAAGAAAAATATCCCGTCTATAACTTTAATTAACAGAAGTGCCTCCTTATAAGTTTAGAAACAGGCCGACAGACTTTCTCATCAATCTAATAAAAGCCCATATTTTTTCTTTACCTTTGCACACAATTCAACTAAATAATATGATAGTTTGCATAGCCGAAAAACCCAGTGTAGCACGAGACATCGCCGATATTCTCGGGGCAAAGAACCGTAAAGAAGGATATATTGAAGGCAACGGATACCAAGTCACTTGGACATTCGGGCATTTATGCACTTTAAAAGAGCCCCATGAATACACCCCAACCTGGCAATCGTGGAGTTTAAGTTCACTGCCAATGATTCCGCCACGCTTCGGAATTAAATTAATAGACGATCCCGGAATAAAAAAACAATTCCACATCATAGAAAATCTCATGCAGAAAGCCGAAGAAATCGTCAACTGCGGTGATGCCGGACAAGAGGGAGAATTAATCCAACGATGGGTGATGCAAAAGGCAGGAGTCAAGTGTCCTGTAAAAAGATTATGGATTTCTTCTCTTACAGAAGAGTCCATCCGTGAGGGATTTGCCAACCTAAAAGACCAGCAAGAATTCTTACCTTTATATGAAGCAGGGCTGAGCCGTGCCATCGGCGATTGGATTTTAGGAATGAACGCCACACGACTTTACACGTTAAAATACGGGCAAAACAAACAAGTTTTATCCATCGGACGCGTCCAAACCCCTACGCTTGCTCTAATTGTAAAACGCCAACAAGAGATAAAGAACTTCCAGCCTGAATCTTACTGGGAGTTAAAAACTTTATACAAGGATGTGACATTCAGTGCGAGCAAAGGCAAGCTATCTTCAAAAGAAAAGGGAGAAGAGATTCTACAAACCATAAAAGACAGTGATTTTACCATAACCGACATAACTCGTAAAAACGGTACGGAAACTCCACCAAGGCTGTTCGATCTGACATCACTGCAAGTAGAATGCAACAAACGGTTCGGATATTCGGCCGATATGACCTTACAACTTATTCAATCGCTCTACGAGAAAAAAATAACGACTTACCCGAGAGTTGATACAACATATCTAAGCGATGACATTTACCCCAAGTGCCCCGCGATACTTTCCGGACTAAAACAATATGAAAGATACACGTCTCCACTTGCAGGGAAGAAGTTGTTAAAGTCGAAAAAAGTATTTGATAATTCAAAAATAACCGATCATCATGCCATTATCCCCACCGGGGTACAACCCAAAGGATTAAGCGAAATGGAAAACCGAGTATTCGATTTGATCGCACGCCGCTTCATCGCCGTATTCTATCCCGACTGTAAATTCTCAACAACAACCGTTACGGGAGAAACAAACAAGATCGCATTTAAAGCCACCGGCAAGCAAATAATAACACCAGGATGGAAAACGCTTTTTGCCAAAGAGCAGACAGACGAACAAAAAGATGACGGCGAGAATGAAAATCTTCCGGCTTTTGTTGTAGGAGAAAGCGGCAAACATTTTCCCACCCTGACGGAGAAATGGACACAACCGCCCAAGCCTTATACAGAAGCAACACTGCTCAGAGCCATGGAAACAGCCGGAAAAACGGTGGAGAACGAGGAACTTCGCGATGCCTTAAAGGAAAACGGAATCGGACGCCCGTCAACAAGAGCCTCAATCATTGAGACGCTTCTCAAACGACATTACATACGTAAGGAGAGAAAGAACCTGATAGCCACACAAACCGGCATTGAGCTTATCCAACTGATACACGAAGATTTACTAAAATCGGCGGAACTCACCGGTATATGGGAGAAGAAATTGCGGGAAATAGAACGAAAAAAATACAACGCTGCAACCTTTATCTCGGAACTAAAGCAGATGGTCACCGACATTGTATATAATGTATTGCGCGACAACACAAACCGACGCATTACGATCACAACCGAAGAGATGACACCTAAAAGTGCCGAAAAAACAACACGCAGCCGCAGAAAAAATACAAAAACCACTGCACCCGTGCCGGAAAAACCTACGGGAAAAAATCAAACAGCGGAAGTTGAAGATTTGACAGGAAAGCCCTGTCCGCTCTGCGGAAAAGGAACTTTGATAAAAGGGAAGACAGCTTACGGATGTTCGGAATGGAAAAACGGATGTCCTTACCGCAAACCTTTTTAGGAAAACCTCGCGCTACAATACCGAAACCACGCCGTCTGACAAATACGTACTACGTATGCGCCATTCCTGCGGATATAGATTGTTGGCTCTGTTTCCGATATTCTTAACAAAACCAAGAGGCATACTTCTGTAAGTCACCAGCACGTATCCGCGAGGAACATCCGGCGAAAGAACAATCGCTTCTTTCCGTAAATAATCGATGGCCTGCCTATATGTCAACTCGGCATGCGGGAAGTTTTCTTTTTGAAAGGCAGAAGACATTGCCAGGGAATGCGACGGCTGAAAATCTTTTCCTTTTACATCGCCCAACACAATTCCGGCATGCAATATTTTTAATTCCTTTTTCAGTGCCTCATATACCGTATCATACCGCAAAGGAAAAGCACCCAACCGCCCGTTTTCCAGCCTCCATGCATAACGTTCCTCGTTCTTTATCCACGAATGCAGCGTGTCGACAGGAAACATTCCCTGTTTATCCGTTTTACTCCCCTTCTTCTTTTTCATCTTTGCCGATGTGTTTTTCACAGGTTCAAGCATTGTTTCGTCTGTTTTTTTCCGAAGCACAGCCAAAAAGAACCCTTCCCCCAATGTACGATGGGGCAAAAAGCGATACACGGGAAAATCATGTCCCGCCAAATTCCCTGTGATGTTCCACTCCTCTTTTACATTCAGTCCAAGCACATCCGCCCCGAGTTCCGACACAATCCACGCCACGTTATCTTCATTTTCCTTCCGGTTATACGTACAAGTGCTGTAAACGAGCAACCCGCCCGGCTTCAAACATGGCCATATATCCCGCAAGATGCGGCGCTGACGCAGGACGCAATTCTCTACGTTCTCCGGGCTCCATTCCTCCACGGCCGACGGATCTTTACGAAACATTCCCTCACCCGAACAGGGTACGTCGGCAAGAATGACATCAAACATCACGCCCGCCGCCTGAAAATCGGCAGGATCGTTATTCGTCACAATCACATTCGGACGTCCCCATTTCACCAGATTTTCCATCAAAACCTGGGAACGGCTGCGTATAACTTCATTGGAAACCAACAAATCATCTTCGGAAAGCAGAGAACATGCCAACGTCGATTTCCCTCCCGGCGCCGCACAAAGGTCGAGCACAAGCGCCGGAGTACGAAGATACTGCCGCAGGGCTTGTTCGACAAACATCGACGAGGCTTCTTGCACGTAGTAACAACCGGCATGAAACAACGGATCGAACGTAAAAGCCGGACGGCGGCCGATATAATATCCGGTAGAACACCACGGCACAACAGTTCCTTCCTCGGGCACACGCGGCGCTTTATCCGGATTCATCCGCACGCTGACAGGCGCTTCCCCGTGCAGGGCTTTTTCAAAAAACACGGCATCGTTTTCACCTAAAAGCCGCCGGCTTTGTTCCATAAATTCGGCAGGAAAATTCATACGCATCTACTCTTTGTTTCTGCCACAAAAATACGATAAATCCGGCACATCTCAATTTTCCAATCCGGCAATCACGTTCCCGCAACAATAAAAAGCCTAAATATAAAATATAAGAATAGCGGATTCGAGAAAAAACGGGGAAATTCACTATCTTTGCCAACCTGAACAACAACTGAAGATTTTTCCATGAAACAGTATTTAGAACTGCTTAAACGCATACGGACCGAAGGTGTAAGAAAAGAAGACCGGACAGGAACAGGGACAATCAGCGTATTCGGACATCAGATGCGCTTCAACCTTGAAGACGGTTTCCCGCTTGTTACGACCAAAAAGCTGCATCTGAAGTCGATTATCTACGAGTTGCTTTGGTTCCTCAAAGGCGACACGAATGTAAAATACCTGCAAGAACACGGAGTACGCATATGGAACGAATGGGCAGACGAAAACGGCGATTTGGGACATATATACGGTTATCAGTGGCGTTCCTGGCCCACCTACGACGGAGGATTTATCGACCAAATTTCTGAAGCCGTAGAAATGATCAAGCACAATCCCGATTCCCGTCGCATCATCGTCAGCTCATGGAACGTAAGCGATCTGCAGAATATGAACCTACCGCCGTGTCATGCTTTTTTCCAGTTCTACGTGGCCAACGGAAAACTCAGTCTTCAGATGTACCAACGAAGCGCAGACACGTTTCTCGGCGTCCCGTTCAACATCGCCTCGTATGCCCTTCTTCTGCAGATGATGGCGCAAGTGACTAATCTGAAGCCGGGCGAATTTATCCATACACTGGGTGATGCACACATCTACTTAAACCATTTGGAGCAAGTAGACCTGCAGCTTACGCGCGAACCTCGTCCGCTTCCCCACATGATTATTAACCCGGATGTGAAAAACATCTTCGACTTCCGTTATGAAGATTTTGAGCTGACAGGTTACGATCCCCACCCGCACATTGCCGGAAAAGTGGCCGTTTAATTTTCATCCGTACACCATAATTAATTTATACTGTCCCATGATTTCCATTATCGCAGCCATAAATAAAAACAGAGGAATCGGTTTAAACAACAAACTTTTATACTGGCTTCCTAACGATTTAAAGCGTTTCAAGGCACTGACCACCGGCCATACAATCATCATGGGACGCAAGACATTCGAATCCCTCCCCAAAGGAGCACTTCCCAACAGGCGGAACATTGTGTTAAGCCGCCAGCCTCAAAATTTTGCAGGAGCGGAATGCTTCAACTCACTTGACGAAGCCTTACATCATTGTTCCCGGGAAGAAGAAATATTTATTATAGGTGGTTCCAGCTTATACAAGGAAGCCTTCCCCCTTGCCGACAGGCTGTATATTACAGAAATAAATGATTGCGAGAAAGAAGCCGACACGTTCTTTCCTCTCATCTCTGCAGAAGAATGGAAAGAAAAAAGTAGAGAAAACCATCCATCCGACGACAGTCATCTCTACTCTTATTCTTTTATCAACTACGAACGCTCAAAACATTAAAGCGCAGTCTTACTCATCTTCATCCGAATCTTGATCGGGAATCGGCATTTGGCGCCTGATAGCCTCACGGAAAGAAATAATCGTTTCCGAACGCGACAAGCCCAAAGGCTGAAGTTTGTCGTGAATAATTTTCAATAAATGCCGATTGTTTTTTGCATAAATCTTTATGAACATATCATATTTACCCGTTGTAAAATGACATTCCACTACTTCGGGTATTTTCCACAAAGCTTCGGTTACTTCATCAAACTGCACAGGATCCTTTAAATATAAGCCAATATAGGCACATGTTTCATAACCTATCATTTCGGGATCCATAATGAATTCCGAACCTTTCAACAAACCTACTGCCATTAACTTCTGGACACGCTGATGAATGGCCGCGCCCGAAACATTGCAAACACGTGCAACTTCGAGGAACGGAATCCGCGCATTCACCGAAATCAACCGCAAAATTTGTTCGTCTAATTTGTCTAATTGATGATGTTTCATTTATAAAGGTTTTATTGGCAAATATATCGTTTTTTTTCATTATCGGCACATAATTATGCAACTTTTCTCATTATTTCTGTTACCATATAACAAATAAATTTAACTTTGCGGGAAAATCTTTTTTCGTTATGAAGAAACTAATATGGATTATCGTGCTGTTCTGCGAAATGGGACTTCACGGACATGCACAAAATTTTGACGATTTTTTCACAGATAAAACGCTTCGAATTGATTACATTTTCTGCGGAGATTTTCAAAAGCAGGAAATCTTTTTGGATGAATTATGCGCACTTCCGAGCTGGGCCGGCAGACGTCATCACCTAAACGAACTGCCCCTTGAGGGAAACGGGCAAATAACCGTGAAAGACAAAGCCGCCGGAACCGTGATTTATCGGACGTCTTTTTCGAGTTTATTTCAAGAATGGCTCAACGAAAAGGAAGCAAAATCCGTTAAACGTGCGTTTGAAAACACGTTTCTGATTCCTTATCCCAAGCAACCCGTCAGCATAACCACCGAACTTAAAAACAAATATCACCAGACTTGCGCCACAATGACGCACGATGTCGATCCCAAAGATATTCTGATACATCAGCGCGGTACAGAAGGTATTACCCCGCACCGTTATCTGCTGAAAAGCGGAGATTATAAAGACTGTATCGATGTAGCAATCATGGCCGAAGGGTATGCGGATGAAAACATGGAACTTTTCTATCAGGATGCGCAGACGGCATGCGATGCTCTTTTCGAGCATGAACCGTTCAAAAAACTAAAAAACAGATTCAACATTGTGGCTGTGGGAAGCAAATCCCAGGACAGCGGAGTGAGTATTCCGAGAGAAAACATGTGGAAGAATACCGCAGTAAATTCACACTTCGACACGTTTTATTCCGATCGCTACCTTACGACACGCAGCGTAAAGACAATTCATAACTGGTTGGCCGGCATCCCGTACGAACACATCATCATATTAGCCAACACAGACACTTACGGTGGCGGCGGAATATACAATTCTTATACATTAACAACAGCCCATCACGCAATGTTCCGCCCAGTGGTGGTACACGAATTCGGGCATAGTTTCGGAGGACTGGCCGACGAATATGCTTACGACTCAGCCCCAAGTCCTTACTATCCGTACACCATAGAGCCTTGGGAACCTAACATTACTACACTTGTAAACTTTGAAAGCAAGTGGAAAGATATGGTGCCTGACAATACTCCCGTCCCCACTCCGGCCGAAACCGAAGCGGATTTAATCTACACCAAAGTGGGAGTATATGAAGGAGCCGGCTATTCATTGAAAGGAATATACCGTCCCACGACCGAATGTCGCATGAAAATCAACGAGGCACCTGCTTTCTGTCCTGTTTGTCAACGCGCACTGGAGAAACTAATCAATTTCTACACCAAATAAACACACGCTTATGATCAGATTTACACCTGCCGACACAAAACACCCGGCATACAGTTCCATAGAACAATTATGGCTGGACTCTTTCCCTTCGTCCGAACGCAGAGAAACGCAGGCACAACGGTATAATGCGGACAACAACCCGCAATTTCAATGCTATTTAATTGAAGATATAGAAGAAAATCAGAATACTTTCATAGGCTTCATCACCGTATGGGACATGAAAGAATTTGTTTATGCCGAGCATTTGGCTACATCACCTTCCATCCGCAACAAAGGATACGGGAAACAAATCATGGAAAAACTTCTTGACTCGTTTCCAGGAATCATCATATTGGAAGTAGAAAGACCGACAGAAGAAATAAGCAAAAGAAGAATCGGATTTTATCAGCGTTGCGGCTTCAAGCTCTGCTTGAAAGATTATATACAGCCTCCTTACGTTCCCGGAGAACAGCCTCTTCCCTTGTACTTGATGTTCTCCGGCACAGACTCGATAGATGATTCCTTCGAAAAGATACGAAAGACTTTGTACAAGACGGTATACGGGGTAACGGAATAACGCGTTTCTTTTCCGCATTCGCCGCATTCCTCCGCTGTAACAGCCGTCTACTTTTACTTGGGAGATGCAAATTTTTTCCTCCGAACATAACAAAAAAAGAGAATGCTTTTGCAAAACATTCTCTTTTTTATATGTGAAAAGCATTAACTACTGACGCAACGCTGCCGAATAATTAATCTTTAATGCATAAGCTTTACGAAGAGCTTGTTTTACTTCCGTCACAATACCCATCTTTGTTTGCGCGTCAACTTTCAAGGAAACAGTCATAAATGGCTGGTCAACCTCACTCATGTTTTCACGCTCCGAATAGATATATTCCTGAACTTCGGAAGCTTCTGCAAATTTATCATTCAGCTGAATACGATCCGTAGTACCCATCTTTTTCTGATATTCCTCCAGAGGTTTTCCTATATAAATAAAGGAAACCAATGATTTCTTTTCCAATTTTTCCAATTCTGTTGCAGCAGGAACTCTGAATTTAACCATCAAGGTTACTTCACGCATCGTTGTTACAATCATAAAGAAAAACAACACGGTAAAGATAAGATCAGGCAATGATGATGTATTTAATTCAGGCATCTCACGCTTACCGCTCTTATTAAATTTTCCCATAACTTATCTCCCTACATATTTTCTCGGTTCAGCTTCAGAAATCTTCTGCGGATAATAATCGATTATAGCTTCTTTCTCTTCTTCAGAGCATTCGGCAAATGTCTTACCAAACTGCCCTTGAGCTAATTCGTTACGCAATTCATTGTAAGCAGCGACCAGCTCGTTCTGAACCTGAATATACATATCATAGCTTGTATCGACATCATTCTGCACAGAAATTACATGCTTATCCGTCAGCATAACATCTCCAAAAAAAGGAAGCGTTTTAGCATGTTTCTCCGGAAAGTTCTCGTCATTATTCGGATTAGCAATAAATTCCTTAACTTTCTCTCGCAATTGCTTAACGTCTAATATTTCCCCGTTAACAAGTAACTCATCAAACTTATTGAGCCTAACCTGAAGAACATTACGCTCTTTTACTATCGCATTATCGGTTTGTTCTTGAGTCTCTGGTGGCGGAGGCAAACGTCTTGCCAGTCCACGATCCGTATCCATTGAAGTTGTAACAAGGAAAAAGATAAGTAACATAAAAGAAATATCAGCCGTAGAAGTAGCATTAATTCCTGGTACTTTTCTTTTTGTTTTTGCCATTTTACTTCGATCTTTTAAAAACTATATTTACATATTATTTCTTAAATACACCGATCAGGTTAAGCAATGCCGCAATCGAAGCAATGATAAGCAGCACATATGTTGAATAAATAAACATGTCTGTTACCTTCAACATTATAGGATCATCATAAGATCCACTGCCTCCTAACAAAACCGGAGTATCGGAACCGAGAGTATATGTAACAATTAATAAGACGACTAAACCTACAAATCCAAGCAATGATTTAACCGTATTTGCAGGATTGTCTCTCAAAGCTGCTAAAATTTGTACTATTGCAGCAATCACTGTCACAGCAACACAGACAAAAAACATAAAATACATTAAATACATCAAAGCCGGTGTATTTACAGGCTCATTAAGGCCTGCTTCATTTAAATGGTCATACCCCACTCCGAAAAATAATGCCAATACAACTAAAATAATAGCAATACAGACATAAAAAACGTAGTAAGATACTTTATATGACAACTTAGACATTGTAATAATTATTTTTTGTATTTCAAGTTATATTTCATGATTGTATCAAGAAGCGTTATAGAAGCATCTTCCATCTGGCTTGTGATTGCCTCAATCTTAGACAAAATATAATTATAAAATACCTGAAGAATCAAAGCGACGATCAAGCCGAAAATCGTAGTAATCAAGGCAACTTTCATACCACCGGCAACGACTGTCGGAGAAATATCGCCGGCACGTTGAATATCATCAAACGCCATAACCATACCAATTACAGTTCCCAAGAAACCTAAAGACGGGGCCATTGCGATAAACAAAGTAATCCAAGAGCAACCTTTTTCCAGATAACCGGCCTGAACACCGCCGTAAGAAACAACAGAACGCTCTACAACATCCAAACCTTCATCGATTCTCATCAGGCCTTGATAACAAATAGAAGCAACTGGTCCGCGGGTATTACGACAAATAGCCTTTGCGCTTTCTACATCTCCTTTTTCCAATGCTTCTTCAATATTTGCCATCAATTTTTTTGCATTTACTTCAGCCAAACTTAAATAAATGATACGTTCAATACAGAACGCCAAGCCAAGCACCAAAGCTATTGCCACCAAAGACATAAAACCTGCATCACCTTCAATAAACTTCGTCTTCAATTCTTTGTGCATACTACTTTCTTCTACAACAGCAGGATCTGTTATACTTGCTGCAGGAACGACTTCTTCTGCCTGAGTAGCAGTCTCAGAAGCTGGATCTTGGGCATTTGCTGTCTGAGTCATTCCAAATGAGATTACTCCCACCACTGCAAGAATTGCAAATAACTTTTTCATTGTGTGTCTAAATTTTTAAGATTAATTGATTGATAAATTATAATTGCGTCACTTATTGCTTCCCCACGATTGCAGGCGGAGAGAACGGGATTCGAACCCGTGATACGCTTTTGACGTATACACGCTTTCCAGGCGTGCCTCTTCAGCCACTCGAGCATCTCTCCAAGATAATGTCTTTAAGATTTACTTTTTTCTAAACAGATGCAAAATACGCATAAAAACATAGATCACAAAACTTTTCAGTTACAAATATATCCTTTTTTTTATTTCTTGTACAACATTACCCGAGCAAAAGTAATTTTATTAGTATAAAATTAATAAACTTTAAAAGCTTTCTTACCCCCTTCCAAATACAATTTGAGCGTTCTTTGTGGTCGTAGTACTAACTTCCGCCAGTGAACATTCATAAACTTCTGCTAATTTTTCTGCCACTTTCACAAGATATGCACTTTCATTCCTTTTTCCTCGGTAAGGTACCGGAGAAAGATAAGGAGAATCTGTTTCCAATACTACCCGACTCAAAGGGACAGATTTAAGTACTACTGGCAAATTGCTATTCTTAAAGGTGACCACTCCATTCACTCCCAACATAAATCCTTCATACGAAAGCAATGCTTCTGCTTCCGCCTCACTGCCCATAAAACTGTGAAAAATTCCGCGCAAATTTGTTCCACGATAAGGTTCTATTACATCAAACAACTCGGGAAAAGCGTTGCGACAATGAATGCTTAAGGGTAAATCGTACTGCAATGCCCATTGTATCTGCTCGTCAAAAGCCTGCATTTGTTCCGTTTTATACGTTGTATCCCAATATAAATCTAAACCAACTTCCCCTATTCCCCAGAATTTTCTTCCGGAGATCAGCCAATTTTTAATTACACCCAGGCGCTGCTTCCATTCATCGTCCACAGACGTAGGATGAAGCCCTATCAACGGGAAGCAGTTTTCATTAGCATCACACAATGCCAACATTGCCGTTACCGAACAGTCGTCAATATTAGGAACATACATACGAAGTACTCCGGCTTCCGCAGCACGAATAAGCATCAGTCCGCGGTCTTCATTAAACTCATCAACAAAAAGATGGGTATGTGTATCAATCAAAGACAGCATGACAGCTCACAATTTACGATTAACCAAACCGCATACATAAGATTTCAATTGCTCCTTTCTAACAGAATCGGCCTGAATTTTGTCCAAAAGACGCAGGCCTTCCGTATAATATTCATCGATCTTTTTGCGACAAATATCAGCTATTCCCACCTTATTGTATATAGATGTTACCGAATCGACCTTCTCCTTTGGGACAAAATGTTCCAAGGATAACCAGTAATGTAATTCCTGTTCAAGTTCCGTTCCCTTCACTTTTTCCAAAGTAGTAATCAGCATGTATGTTTTTTTATTGCACAAAATATCACCGCCTATCTTCTTGCCGAAAAAAGAAGAATCGCCATAAACATCCAGATAATCATCTTGCAATTGAAAAGCCAAGCCCATCTTTATTCCAAAGTCGTACAATGCCTGAATATCTTCCGAGGAAGCGCCACCTAAAATTGCACCAATCTTTAAAGCAGCAGCAAGCAATACTGATGTTTTAAGACGAATCATTTCTATATATTCATTTACCGTCACATCCATCCGCTTCTCAAAATCCATATCATATTGCTGCCCTTCACATACTTCAAGAGCGGCTTCTGAAAATGTAGACATTACTTGTTGTACATATTCAGAAGGGCAATTTTGCATCATATAATGGTAAGACTCTATCAACATCGCGTCTCCCGATAGGATCGCCGTATTCATATTCCACATTTTATGTACCGTTGGTTTATTACGACGAACATCGGCCTGATCCATCAAATCATCGTGCAACAACGTAAAATTATGATATGTCTCAATTGCAACTGCTTGAGAAAGGATAGAATCTACATCGTCCTTATATAAATTATATGCCTGCAACATCAACATCGGACGAAGACGTTTTCCCCCTAACGAAAGGATATAAACTATCGGATCATATAAACCTTTAGGTTCTCTAACAGCTGATAGTTTTCCAATATAAGTTTGAATTTTTTCCAATAAATGCTCTGTATTCCAATTCCCCATGGCGAAAAAATTTAGTTATGTGAAAAAAGGCTGCACAAAACGGCAGCCCCTGATAATAAAATCATCTAAAAAATTTAATTCAATCTAAAGAGTACAGGTAAAGTATATCTCACACGTACAGTCTTACCACGCTGTTCGCCTGGTGTCCATTTAGGCATAGCCGAAACAACACGAACCGCTTCTTGATCCAAAGCAGCATCAACTCCGCGCACAACCTGGATGTCAACAATCGATCCATCCCGGTTTACAACAAACTGAAGAATGACGCGTCCTTGAATCCCCGCCTCCTGGGCTGCCACAGGATAAGAGATATGCTCGCTCAAATATCTCATCAATGCAGCCTGTCCCCCTGGAAATGACGGTTCTTTTTCCACAACCTGAAAAATCTCTTCTTCCTCCGGTTCCGGTTCTTCAACTACAGGTTCCACATATTTTATTTCTACAGCCGTATTATCATCTTCGCTTGAACGGATATCACTTTCTTCCACATCAGCTTCATTATCTGCAATCTCCAAAATTTCTTCTTGCTTTGGCACTTCTACAGGAGGAGGCGTTGGCTTCTGCTCCTCTTGTTCAGTAATAGGAATCATTTCCTCTTCAAAGATTGGTTCTGAAGGGCCTGTCATCACCGTAATCTGTACATCTCTTTCTGTCCATTCGAAACAAACGTACAACATTCCCAATGCAAGCACTAAACCAATCAGCAGCCATGTAGATTTCGATCTCTCAAGGTCTGCCTTAGGCGATTTTTTAATTTCCATAAAACTGCTTTTATTGATTAATGATTATCTATTGATACAAATGTAAAAACATTTTTTCTCAAAGGCAATATTTATGTAAAAATTATTTTAACACGTTACATTTTATTTACAGCATCAGCATATACACAATCTTTTTCCATATCTTTGGAGAAAAAATCAAAGCATATTTTACATGAAAAAGATTATTATAGCCATTGATGGATTTTCATCCTGCGGGAAAAGCACCATGGCCAAAGACCTAGCAAAAGCCATTGGATATATTTATATAGATAGCGGAGCGATGTATCGCGCCGTGACATTATACTGCATAGAGCACCATCTTTTCGAAGCAGACGGAAAAATAAAAGAAGATATTCTGAAGCATGAGCTGCAGAACATCCGCATTCAATTTCAAACAGATCCTGAAAGTAAACGTTCCGTAACCTATCTGAACGGCACGAATGTGGAGGAACGAATACGGATGCTCGATGTTTCTTCACTTGTAAGCCCCATTGCGGCATTAGGATTTGTCCGCGAAGCATTAGTACGCCAACAGCAAGAAATGGGGAAAAGAAAAGGAATTGTCATGGATGGAAGGGACATCGGCACGACTGTTTTTCCAAATGCCGAATTAAAAATATTCGTTACCGCCAGTCCGGAAATCCGCGCAAAACGTCGATTCGATGAGCTAAAAGCAAAAGGTCAGACGGTAAATTTGGAAGAAATCAAACAAAACATCGAACAAAGAGACCACATTGATCAGACACGAACTGTCAGCCCTTTACAGAGAGCAAATGACGCCATCTTATTAGACAACAGCCATCTGACCATCGAAGAGCAGAGGAACTGGTTAATAAAACAATATCAAAAGGCTGCAAATGCATAAACACGTAGAAATAGACAAGAGCTCAGGATTTTGCTTCGGCGTAACAATGGCTATCAAAAAAGCTGAAGAAGAATTGGCCAAAGGAGAAACATTATATTGCCTGGGAGACATCGTGCACAATGACCAGGAATGCGAACGATTAAAAAAAGCCGGCCTGATAACCATCAATCACGAGGAATTCGCATCCTTGAAAAACGCCAAGGTTTTACTTCGCGCACACGGAGAACCTCCAAGCACATACGAGACAGCCAGACAAAACAATATTAAAATTATTGATGCTACGTGCCCGGTGGTATTACGCCTGCAGAAGCGCATTAAACAAGAATTCGACACACAATCTGTCAACAACAAGGGTAAACAAATCGTCATTTACGGCAAAAACGGACATGCCGAAGTCATGGGTTTGGTAGGGCAAACGAATGGCAGTGCCGTTGTTGTCGAGAACTTCGACGAAGTCGCCCGACTTGATTTTTCAAAAAACATCCGTCTTTATTCTCAAACGACGAAATCTTTAGATGAATTCCGCCGCATCGTTGCCTACATTCAATCCCATATTTCACACGAAGCATCGTTTGAATATTACGACACAATCTGCAGACAAGTAGCCAATCGTATGCCCAACATCCAAAAATTTGCGGCGGAACACGATCTGATATTCTTCGTCTGTGGTCCCAAAAGTTCCAACGGAAAGATTCTTTTTCAAGAATGCAAGAAAGTAAATCCGAATACCTATCAAATAGACCGCCCCGAAGATATAGACCACACATTGTTAAATAAAGCAAACTCCATCGGGATATGTGGAGCAACATCTACCCCAAAATGGCTGATGGAAGCCTGCAAAAAGGTGATAATGAAAGATTAAACCACCACATAAAAAAGATAGTTTTTATTGATATAATTGGAATTTTTCGTAAATTTGCTTCCGCAAAATCAAACACAAAAAAGAGTTTATGGGAACAATTAAATGTATCGGCATTCTCACCTCAGGAGGCGATGCTCCTGGTATGAACGCAGCCATACGTGCAGTCACGCGTTCTGCCATTTTCAATGGACTTAAAGTTAAAGGTATTTACCGCGGGTATAAAGGATTGATCACAGGAGAAATTCAGGAATTTCAAACGCAAAATGTTAGTAATATCATACAGCAAGGCGGAACAATTCTGAAGACAGCACGCTGTCAGGAATTCAAGACTCCGGAAGGACGTAAGATTGCTTATGAAACCATGCAACGAGAAGGAATCGACGCCTTGATAATAATTGGAGGAGACGGCTCCCTTACTGGCGCCAGATTATTGGCACAAGAGTATGATGTCCCGTGCATCGGTCTTCCGGGAACCATCGACAATGATTTGTTCGGAACGGATACAACCATCGGATACGACACGGCGTTGAATACCATTATCGACGCCGTTGATAAAATACGTGACACGGCTACATCTCACGAGCGCTTGTTCTTCGTAGAAGTAATGGGACGCGATGCCGGATTCCTCGCATTAAACGGTGCCATTGCTTCCGGTGCCGAAGCTGCAATTATTCCGGAGTTCAATACAGAAGTCGACCAATTGGAAGAATTTATCAAGAACGGTTTCCGCAAATCAAAGAACAGTTCCATCGTATTAGTGGCAGAAAGTGAAATCACGGGCGGCGCAATGCATTATGCCGAACGCGTAAAAAACGAATATCCACAGTATGATGTACGAGTAACAATCTTAGGACATTTACAAAGAGGAGGCAGCCCGACAGCTCACGACCGCATTATTGCCAGCAGAATGGGCGTTGCCAGTATCGAAGCATTGATGGAAGGCCAACGAAATATCATGATCGGCATTGAAAATGATCAAATGGTATACGTACCTTTTGCGAAGGCTATCAAAAACGATAAGCCGATTGACCGGGAACTTGTTGCCGTTCTTCGCGAACTATCCATTTAATCTATACAGATAAACGATAAGCGAAAAATATCAAATTAAAAAGAAAGGAATGCCCTTAACGGGCATTCTTCCTTTCTTTTATCTGTCTTTCTTTCAATAAATACAAACAGGATTTTCCAAACCCAGCGATTTCATCGTATGCGCATATCGTTTCGCCGTACGATTGTTTACAAGAGAATTTGCATAATTACCCAAAGGAGTCGTAACTTTAATGGTTACCGTATTATTCCCTTTCTGCAACTTTCCGTCAATAGAATACGCGTGCTCTCCATACCATTTGGTACCCAAATTTTCACCGTTCACGATCAATTCAGTCACTCCCCGCACCAAACCGGCATTTAAAACAGTATAATATTCCGGATTTTCCACGTTCAGATTCGCCGTATAATAAATTGTTCCGGCAAAATTACGGAACCAAGGGAACGGCAAGGTATTGAAATCTTGCACATATTCCATCGAAAAAGTTTTTTCCGTACCATCAAAATGTACAGCTTTTACCGACCACATTGCATCGAGCACCCGAACCGTATCCGGACATTCCCGCAACGGCTGATATAATTCACCGCCTTCTTCCTCATCAAACACTACCAACTTTGATTCCGAAGGAGTAAATGTTAGTTCCAAAACATTTCCGTCCGCCGGTAAACGATAACGTTCTCCTGTCTCAGGAATCCAAATCCAGGCATGCTTTTGCCTCGTACTTTTCGGAAATTCGGCTTTTACTTTCCATGTCTCCGTGCGATTAAAATTGGTCATGAAAAATATATCTTTATCACCCGACTTGTAATAATTATAATAAATCCACTTCGTAGGTTTATCAACTTTTACGTAAGGAGTCAAATGATATTCCCTTTGAACGTCGGCATACCATTCGGTAAGCGAGTCGCCCGATGGAGATTCGATAAGAACAAACCGCTCAGGATATTTCTCCCGAATGCGGTCGATTACCTCTTTAACCTTCGCCGAACGATTCACATAATCGACAAATCCTACGCTCTGATACGGAATCTTCCCGATGCAAAGTACCCGTCCGCCACTTTTTACAAAACGTTCCAACATAGAAGCCGTTTCGGGATCCATACTTTCCACCTCCATCAATAACAACGTTTTATACGAACGGGGGCCAAACCGAAGTTCACCTTTGCTTACCTTTGCCTGCTGAATTATGTGTTCGCTTACGTAATCGCAACCATTTCCATTCTGATGAAGATTCTGCCACAAGTCGTGAGCATACGAAGGATATACATTTGCTGGATACGGATCGCGCTGTTGTCCCAATACAGACCACATATCTTCCAAAGGAGGAAGTATGGCAATATCTGCCTGAGGAATGCTATTTTGCAACACAGCCGACAGCCGGGCTTTATAATCCATCCACAAATGATAATACTCCCACATGGTATTATGTTCATTAAAGTACTCGCCAAACTTCACCCATCCCGGGAATCCTGCTTCTCGCGGACTGTAATTAAATCCGTGAAGGATCGAATGATTTACTCCGGAAATATTGCTCATATCTCCTGCAATCTTGATTTCTTCCAGCGTTGACTGGAATATTTCTCCCGTATTCGTTATCTCCTCACAACTCACACGCCCGTTTCCTGCAAGCAAAGAACCGGAAGCAACAAACTTATTTATCATCGAATGTGCACGACCTTGATACAGGTCTTTGTCCGGATAAACCGTTCCCATACCTTCACGGAACCAGGTCTCACACTCAGGGATATCGATATACATGGAAGACTCCAACGGGTGAAGCGCACGTCCGTAGGCTTGAACACGCGATTTCAATCCGTTCTTATGACACCATTCGTTATATGTTTTGATAAAATTATCGTAGAATAGCTTTATCTGAAAGCGTTCGAAATCGTTCCGCACCCGTTGTACAATGTTCTTTTTAACGTCTTCAGAGAAGATACAACCGTAATCCTCCGGCAAAGGATCGCCCATCCAACCGACTTTTCTAATGACATAAGGCAAATAAGGGAAAAGCGAATATCCGAAATAATCTTCCCATTCGTCCAGTAATGTATTACTCCAGTTGGCGCCCTCCAACTCGAAACTGTCCACAAAGGTTGCTCTTATTTTCCCACGCATGGCCGCACTCTTAAACTGTAATGCGTCCGATAATTTGTTCAAATATGCCAGGACAGCACTTCTATCAAAGTGATTCAATACAGGACCCGATGCGCCCGGAGCGCCTTCAATAACGTTCATATATCCCGTCATCTTCACGAAAAAGTATAAGATATGTTTGCCTGCCGGAACATGAACGCTGATATTTTCTTCGCCAGCCAACTCGTCATAGTTTACACCTTCCGTAAACGAATTGACCTGCTCGGGCATAAGCCGGATATAAAGCAACTCCTTCAACGGATGATCATTCTTCGACATGATAGGAGGATCGACGCGTCGCAACACATCGGATTTGCGGATAGAGAAATCAGTTCCTGCCGTTCCTCCGTCAATCTTAACCGTTTCCACCGTCAACATTTGCAGTTGCTGTTCCCGTGGAAGAAACTCGCCTCCGAACGGCCAGCCCGAGCCGCCTATCATATCGCATATCATTCCTCTTTCCCGACAGCCGTCGGCTGCTACTCGGACCATCTTCGTCCAATCATCGGAAAGATACGGCATTGAGCGAAAACCTACGCTGTCGGCCTCATCGGGGAAACGGATGGAGTTTATCTCCACTCCGCCTATTCCCACCTGTTTCATGAGATCCAGTTCCCGTAAGATCTCGTTCTCGTCCAAACGCAAACCGTTCCACCACCACCGAACAAAAGGACGATATTTCGAATCCGGGGCGCGAAATGTTTCATAAAGATCCGTTGAAGATATTGCTATATCCGATTTTGTGGGAAGATTCTCTGCCTTCCCCATTACACTCACTGCCGCAACACCTGCAAAAAGCAGCAATACTTTTTTCTTAATCCCCATAATGTTTTCAAGTAAATTTCAAGATGTTTTTGCACAAACATAACGAAATTCACACCATCCTTCTACCGCTTTTTGACATAATATGTTTCTTTTCTGACATTTTTCGCCAGCCTCTTTCCCTGAAAACAAAAGGGAAACAGATGTCAAGCCACGAATACGGCTATGCACTGAATGAATATAATCAAAAGAATCATGGCTATGGGATAGACCGTGGCATAGGCCACTCCCGGAATATTGCTGTCGGTCATCGAATCGACAGCCGCCAGTCCGGGTGTACTTGTCATGCCTCCCGTTATCGTACCCAACAGGTCAAGTGAACTGATTTTAAACACCGCACGCCCGATCACGGCAGAAACAATCATGGGGACCAACGTAATCAATATACCGGAACAAAACAGCAGAAGTCCGTGTTCGCGGAATGTCTCAACCAAATTCGCGCCGGCCGATGTTCCCACCTCGGCAAGGAAAAGCAAAAGCCCAAGCTGACGAAGCAACTGGTTCGAAGGCCCGGACATCGACCAAAGTATCGGTCCTGTTTTTCCCACGGCGCTTAAAAACAATGCCATAATGAGCACTCCTCCAGTTAAACCCGGCGAGAAAGAAAAACCATCTCCCAACGAAATGTTCAGTTTTCCGAACAATACTCCCAAAACTATTCCCATCGCAATGGGAAAGAAATCGGTGTCCGACAAACGTTTCTCGTCGTTTCCCAACAAACGCGCCACGCTTTTTATTCCTTCTTTCTCACCGACGACGATCAACTTATCGCCAAACTTTAAAGCCAAATCCGGCGAAGGCAACAAATCAATGCCGCTTCTTCGGATGCGGGTTACCGTACATGCAAAGTTTCCTTGCAGGTTTAAATCGCCAAGCTGCTTGTTTATCATGTCTTTTTTCGTGAGAAGAAGCGACTCGATTCCCTGTTCATGACCTAAAGGCAGCTCGCCTTCCACGCGCGAGCCGAGCATTGCCTCCAAACGTTTCAACGCATCTTCGCTTCCAACAGCCTGTATGTAATCGCCTTCTTTCAGCGTCGTATGGGCTTTGGGCAGTATTATTTCATCTCCTCTCCGCAGGCGTGATACCACAGCTCCCGTCAGGGCTCGCACATGCATCTGCCCCAATGTCCGTCCGAATGCCGATGATGAGGTGACTTTAAAGAGGGCATTTTTTAATACGGGGAATTGGCTGCGCCGTTCTTTCTCCAGCCGTCGGGCTTCCTGCTGCAAATCTACACGCAACAGCTTGGGAAGAAACTTCACAAACAAGATAACCCCTATCACTCCAAACGGGTATGCTACACCGTAAGCAATGGAAGCCGATGAGGAGTTTGTGCTGTCAATTGCTGCAGCCAAACCCGGCGTACTCGACAAGGCGCCGGCTATCAGTCCGACCGTATCCGGCGTACTCATACCGAAAAGATACTTTAATCCGACTCCCGTAATACAAGCCGATGCCACAATCAACAAAGTAATCAGAATTAATGTCTTGCCCTTACTCCTGAAAGAATCAATAAAACCCGGACCGGCCTGCAGTCCTATTGTGTAAATGAACAAGACCAATCCGAAATTTCCCAACGCCTTTGGGATAGAGACTCCCCAGTGACCAAAAGCAAGCGCTATAAAAATTACGGCAGATATATCGAGCGATAATCCTTTTATCTTAACGCGTCCCAACATAAATCCCAATGCAATGATCAGAAAGACGGAGAAATATGGAGACTGCAACAAATCTGTCAGCATAACATTACAAGTTTAATTAATAAATATTCAAGGGTAAATATACAAAAATATCCCGTAGCTCTTTGCAAAAGAACCCGATTTATTTCTCGGAAATACGCGTTATGTACTCATAAAGACGCCGGTAAAACGGATGCTTCGTTAGCGTGCTTCGGTCGCCCAATATAATCAGTTTCATCCGGGCACGGGTTATTGCCACGTTCATCCTGCGCAAATCACTAAGAAAACCTATCGTTCCTTCTTCATTGGCACGCACCAGACTGATTAGAATAATATCTCGTTCCTGCCCCTGAAAGCCGTCGACCGTATCGATTGTTATCGACGAACGAAAAGGTTTAAAGAAGGAATCACGTTTCAACAATTGCCGAAGATAACGCACTTGTGCCTTGTAAGGGGAAATAAGCCCTACATCAAATCCCTCGTCGAAGAAGCGCTGTTTACCGATTCGCAGGATATAATTCTTTAATGTACCGACAGCAAATTCCGCCTCTTCCGTATTAATCCGGCTTCCGCTTTCCGTCATCAGTTCCTCTTTCCCGGCAAGTTCCTCTGTGTTCACCCACTCTATCGGGGTATCAAAATCCAGTATTCCCCGGCATTTAACCGCAGGAGCCGACTGTAACATGCCCCCATAAAACCAATCGGACGAGAATTGCATAATCGCATCGTTCATACGATATTGAACAGTCAACATGGAAACTACCTCAGGATGATGCTTTACGATACATTGCATTAAGGTTCTTCCCAGACCGTCTTTCAGCGCTTCCGGAGACTTGATTGTAGGCGGAAGTTGACAATGATCTCCGGCCAATATCACACGGTCTGCCTTACGTATCGGAATCCAACAGGCCGCTTCAAGCGCCTGGGCGGCCTCATCAATAAACAACGTACCGAACTTTTTTCCGTACAATAAGTAATTTGCACTTCCCACCAGCGTACATGCCACTACCCTGGCCTCGGAAAACAGAGACTCGTTTATGCGCACTTCAATCTCCGAAGCACGATCTTTCAGGGAATTTATTTTCGTCCTTATCGCGTCTCTTCCATGTCCTTTCCGCAATCCGTCGTAAAGTCCACGTATCGCCTTGCGAATGCTCCAAAGCTGATGATAGTCCGGATGCGACTCAAAACGCCGTTCATAAGTAAACGACAACATCTTATCATTCACCCGACTTGGGTTTCCTATGCGTAAAACATTTACGCCTCTGTCGACCAACATCTCGCTAATCCAATCTACGGCCATGTTACTTTGGGCACAAACAAGCACTTGCGTTTCCCGGTGCAACGTCTCATATATGGCTTCGACCAAAGTCGTTGTCTTACCGGTTCCCGGGGGACCGTGAACAACGGCTACGTCTTTTGCACAAAGCACTTTGTTGACAGCAACTTCCTGTGTCGGATTCAGCCAAGGAAACCGCATGGGAAAAAGAGAAAACACCGCGGGACGTTGCACACCATGAAAGATATCCCGCAAGTCTGCAAGGCGGGATTTTTTTGCAGAGATCACCTGCTTTAAAGCATCGAACATCGTTCGATAGCTGATTTCATCGAAATAAAGTTGAACGCCAATCTTTTCATCTCCCTGCAAGGCGAGCAAAGCATCTGTATTGGGAAGCACAATTACCATCCGGTCTTCCTCAACATAGCTTACGGTCGCCACAAAGTTTAAGTATCTCAAATTCCCGAAAAGCGGCCGGACAAAGAAAGAAACCGGTTTGCCGTACTCGAAAAGATGCTCGTCTCCCCGCCCTTCTTCACGCTCAACCTCGACCACTAATTGATTCAACGAATTGTAATAATTGCCTTTCAGTCGAAGCGGATACCAGCACATGCCGCGACAAACCTTCCGTTCTATCCCGAATCGTTCCGTCTGTTGCTTAAACTGTTCCTTCTCATACTCGTATTCTTTTCGCAACAACGCGTAGAGATTCTGCAAATAACTTACCGGCCTTTCATCGAAAACATTTCGTTCCATCAATCCAAACAATGGTTCATTCTATAAAAAGTGCCCGACAAAGATAATAGGAAATTAAAATATTTGCCTTATATCATTGATTTATTCACCTAAATTTCTTATTTTTGTTTTGCAAGCAAAACAAGATAAAAAATGAAAAAGCGTGCAGACTATATCAAACGGATTGAAATAAAAGGCTTATGGGGACGCAAGAATATTTCTTGGGACCTCCGCCCGGATGTAAATATTTTAAGTGGTGCCAACGGGATAGGAAAAAGCACTATTCTGAACAGTTCCGTAAAGATTTTGAACAAACTTGAAGGCGGTTCTTTAAGCAATGAAGATAATATGGGAGTATCTTTCGTGTTCTCTCCCGAAGACGCCACGTACATTTATTACGATGTTATCCGCAGTTTTGACAGACCGCTGATTAATTCCGGTCTGCTTGAGAAGATCGGCAACCAAAATGTTCAGACCGAACTTGACTGGCAATTGTATCAATTGCAACGACGTTATCTGGATTATCAGGTAAACATTGGCAATCATATCATAGAACTTCTTACTTCGGGCAATCCGGAAGACCAGGCAAAAGCTGCAGAAGTTTCCCACGCGAAAACAAAATTTCAAGACCTTATCGACGATTTGTTTGGCGACACAGGGAAAAAGATTTCAAGGAAAAGTAATGAAATTCTGTTTGAACAAGACGGAGACACCTTAACTCCATATCAACTTTCCTCGGGAGAGAAACAAATGTTGGTCATTCTTCTGACCGTATTGGTGCAAAACAATCAGCACTACGCCCTGTTCATGGATGAACCGGAAATCTCCCTTCACGTGGAATGGCAACAACGTCTCATCCAACTCATACGGAGCCTGAACCCGAATGTTCAAATTATTCTTACCACCCACTCGCCGGCTGTCATCATGAACGGCTGGATAGATGCCGTGACAGAAGTAAGCGATATAACGACACGTTAACAATATCTGACACATGGGAAAACGACTCGCCGAAAATCTTTCTTCCCTCTATCTCGGCGCGGCCAACAGCTTAAAGCCTAAAGGATCGAGACGAAAAATCGTAGCATACGTAGAAAGTTACGATGACATCTCGTTCTGGCGCTCCTTATTGGCCGAATACGAAAACGAAAGCCGCTATTTCGAAGTAATGCTTCCCTCGAAACGTTCACTGGCCAAAGGGAAAAAAAGTGTACTGATGAACCAATTGGGGAACAAATTGGGCGAGAACATGATTGCATGTGTCGACAGCGATTACGATTACTTATTACAGGGACGTACACAAACATCGCACTACATCAACGAAAATCCTTACGTCCTTCAGACTTATGCATACGCAATAGAGAATTATCATTGCTACGCCGAAGGCCTGCATGAAGTATGCGTTATGGCAACTTTAAACGATCATTCCCTGATAGATTTCCCGGCCTTCATGAAACTTTATTCCGAAATAACCTATCCTTTATTTATTTGGTCGGTATGGTTTTACCGCGAAAAGAACCTGTCGGAATTCTCTCTTCTCGACTTTTGTTCGTATGTAAAACTCGATAACTTCAGCGTCCGCAATCCGGAACGCAGCCTTGAATCTATGGCAAAAAAGGTAAACCGCAAGGTACACGAGCTGGAAAAACGTCACCCCAATGCTCAAGGCACCATAAAAAGCATGCAACAAGAATTCCGGCAACTGGGGGTATTTCCTGAAAACACTTACATGTTCATACAAGGACACCACATTATGGATAATGTCATTCTGCGAATTCTGGTACCGGTTTGTGCGGCGCTTCGCCGTGAACGCGAGCAACAAATACACGATTTGGCCTGTCATAATATTCAATTGCAGAATGAATTGACAAGTTATCAGCGCAGCCAAACAAAAGTGGAACTCATTATTCATAAAAATACAAACTATAAAAACTCTCCGCTGTACCGCATGATACAACAAGATGTTGAGCGCATTTTGAATATCATAAAATAACGGATTACAAAAAAACATCCGTTCTCCTTTATCCAACAAAAGGAAAACGGATGCCACCGACAGGCTTGTTCCGGTTTTTATTTCTTAATGAAATCACCGGGACATTCCGTTTTATTTATGATTTCTCCGCCACGCAGCCGGATCCATGTCTCAAAAGATTTTCCATCCTGATGCAATAAAATAATCCGAGCACCGTTGGATAAATGATTATAGACGGTGTTTCCTCCTGTATATCTCCCGTAAGCCAACAAAATATCATGCCAATAAACCGCATAATCATTGTCGTGATCGTGCCCAACGAACACGGCTTTTACATCGCCGGCCTCCTTCATTGCCACAAACATTCCGGAGTTTAACTCCGGAGAACAGGCCTTTTCCATACGGGTGCCTATAAGAGTTGCATTTTCATCGGCAACAGCTGCATGATATTCCGGCAGAGGTATATGAAAGAAGGCATACGCCGGCAAAGGTTTCCCTCCGTTTTCGCTGGTAAATTCAGCACTTTTCTTCCGATACCATGCGATCTGATCGGATTTTATGTAGTCGTATCCATCGATTCCTTTCAATTGAGAATAAGAATGACTGTCGAAACAATATAAAACGGCAGCGTCTTTCACCCCGTCTTTCTGCTTCAACGGAAGAATATAATTGGTAGATCCCGACAAGCCCGGCTCGCATTCTGTCAGATTATAAGGATATGTCTTTATGATTTTCATCAATTCCTCCTTATTCAAACCTTGCTCATCATCGTGATTGCCGAAGGTTATTCCAAAAGGCACTTCGTATGTCGAAATCAGATCCAGCACTGTCCGAAGGCTTTTTTCGGCAGGTTTACCGAAAATCACATCGCCGGTCAGCATAACCAAATCCGGCTTTTCTGCTTCCATAACATTACGAATACACTCCAACACTACATCCGAACGCTTATCCTGATAGATAAAATGCAAGTCGGTAAACTGAACAATTTTAAAAGTTCCCTCATCTCCGAACTTTAACGATACCTTCTGCGCATACATACAAATGCAACTGACAAAAAACAAAAACAGACTTAATTGAAATCTTCTCATATTCTTTACTTTAAGTTTCCACATCAAATTTACCGGAAAATCGAGACGTTTTACTTCAAACATGCCGGAATTTTACCCCAAACGCTGCGATGTCCCGGTCAATGAATCGTAACCATCGTGGCCCCAAAACCGTATTCTCTGAATGAAGCATCCTGACTGAGGTATGTTTTATACGTGCGCTTCAGCTCATCCAATATGGCCCGTCGCAACACTCCATCGCCTTTCCCATGAATAAACACAATCTTCTGTCCTTTTTTATTCTTATATTCTTCAAGGGTTTTGCGGAATACATCCAGTTGATAATTCAGCATATCGGAATTATTCATCCCCGTTGTATCATCCAAAAGTTCGTGGATGTGTAAATCGACTTCCACGATATCGTTTTTCTTCCGCTGTTGCTTTTGAGCTTTTTTTACCCGGTTCTCCGGTTGGTCTTTCTGCAGAAGTGCGTTTTTTATCTCGTCGGCCGATACAAAAACTTGCTTTGCGGGCTTGTCATCACGCACGATATCATATATCAACGCCGGTTCGTTAAAGAATGCCGACGGGCGGAAAGCATGCAGTTTGTAGAATTTCACCGTATCGATTTTCAGCTCGACACATACGGAAGGCTTCAACATAAACATCCGGTCGTCCTTATATACCAACAACTGGACGCATACATGTTCAAACTCATTCAACGAGCTTTTATCAAATTCTTCAAGATGAAGTTTCATGTTCGGCGCAACGGTTCCGCGACTTCGCAGGCGCCAATTTGCATTTTCCGCCGAAAGGTAGAGATAATCAACAAAATAATTGCTGTCATTTATCAGATAAGCATCAAACGAGGTCGACGAGAGATTTCTTATATCTTGAGGGACATAAGCCAGAAAAACATTCAGGACATCGTTCCCGCGTATCTCCGAAGGACGATACGTAACAGGACGTTCTTCTTCCTTCTCCACCGGTTTTTCTTCAACGGGCGCAGGCTTTTTCACCGATTTCAGCGGAATGTTATACTCATCGGTCTGCACAACCACACATTCCCGTACCAACATCGGTATTTCAAAACCGTCTTCTCCTTCAACCAACGCGATATCTTTTCCTTGAAAACCTCTCACGATTCCTCCACCTACTTCGCTAAGAAATCTGACTTTATCTCCTACTTTCATTTACTTTTTCCTTTTTTTCTTCGGACAAATTTAGCAAGATTTCCAGAAAGGGGAAGAATAACCCTTTAAAAATAACGGGGTAACTTCGTCTTAAAATACCGGTATTGCATATACAACACCCAGGGCGACACGCTGCAACCATGTGTCTTTTCCACCCAAAGACGCGGAAAGAGTGGTCAAATTGCGGTTTTTATACAAGCAATGAGCATAGAACTTCAGGTCCAAATCACGCTTCGGATAATATTCCACACAGGCCTGAATCTGCCATTCATGGAAGTATGTTCCCCGACGGAAGCAGGCATTTCCCGAAGTCACTCCGCCTAATTCATATCCCGACTTGACATAAACATTCCAAAAGTCGGAGACACGATAATCCACATTGGCTATTGTTGTAAAATAGACAGCGTTTTGAGCCGTGACGGGAGACGTGCCCTCTCCGAAAACAGGCAGGGAACTTATCAGTCCTTTATGGTCAACCCCTTCGAAAGACATATTGACATCCCAATAAGCCAACCAGTTATTCCGCCGAAAAACATGCCCGCTCGTAAAATAAAACAAAACCGTTTTTCCCGCCTGTTGCCCCGCCGATACGGAATAACGCAGGTTCAATTCACGATTCATGCAGTAACGTTCCCAGTTCAATGTGGCGAGCAAAGGAAACTTCGACGGCTTTATATCCCTTGGCAGCCCGTAAAGAAATGTCTCATCGTCGCTCCCCGTTTTACTACCCACTACCTGCAAACTGATGCTTTGAACCGCATCCGGCCGGTAAACAAACGTGATGCCCGTACCGTAATTATTCATCAAATCATTAAATTCACTGAATTCCTGCACCTTATATCCGCTCACCCAAAACTCGTAACCTCCCAGTGCAAGCAATTGTTTTCCTGCAACCAATGAGAATTTCGGCGTAACGTTCCAACCGATGTTTGCATAATCTACCGATACCGAAACACGATCCGCTTCTCCCCGAAGCGCATCCTTTGTCATCGACTGACGATAATGGTAAAAGAAATCCTCGCAGAAAGTTCCCTTCATCTCCCACTTCAAATAGTTCATCTTCCCATATAATTTTTGAAAGCCGTTACCGTCCGTATCGGAAGTAAACGAAGTATTCAACATCAGATTCATCTGCGAATCTTTTAAAAAAGACGGTTTCAACAACGGTTTTGCGCCGCGTGCAGAATCGACAAGCGACGGACTCTGTGCAGATATGCCCAATGAAATACCCCAAAAGAACAGTAAAAACAGAATAACCCGCATAAGCATTTTATCAATAAAGCCTAAGGAAATAAAAAGCCCCCGCACCTGTCTTTACCGACAGCATGCAGAGGCTTCGCGTCATTCAATTACTGCAATTGAAGTGTTTTTATCGTTTCTACCAGTCGAACAAAGTCGTCGGGATATACATCGCCGATGTTTCCTATACGGAACGTATCGGCCTGTGAAATCTTTCCCGGATATATTACAAAGCCTTTTTCCTTAAGTTTCCGATAAAAGTCCTTGAAATTAAAATCTTTGGTCGGGTAATAAAAAGAGGTAATAACCGGCGATTGGTCTGAATCGGGCAATAATGTCTGAAAATGCAAGGCACGCATTCCCTCAACCAATCTGCGATGGTTTTCGCAATAACGGGCGTGACGGGCAGAAACACCGCCTTCTTCTTTCAACTCCTTCAAGGCCTGCATGAATGCACGTACCACGTGTGTGGGCGATGTAAAGCGCCATTTTCCGTGTCCTTTCTCCATCACGTCCCATTGATCATACAGGTCGAGAGACAAAGAGCGGGCAACTCCTTTGCATTTCTCCAGCAGAGAACGGCGAGCCAAAACGAATCCGAATCCGGGAACGCCCTGAATACATTTGTTGGCACTGCTGATCAGGAAATCAATTCCCAACGTTGCCATGTCAATGGGAACTCCACCAAAACTGCTCATCGCATCGACAATCAATACTTTTCCATGCCGTTTTACAACCGAAGCAATTGCCTCCAGCGGATTAAGCACGCCCGTAGTTGTTTCACAATGTACCACCGAAACATGCGTAACTTCCGGATGTTCCGACAAATAGCGGTCTATCTCTTTCGGATCAACAGCCTGCGTTTCATCAAATTGCATCAGGTAATGATTCAAATGATGGTAATCGGCTATTGTCCCCATGCGCTTGCCATAAGCACCATTTGCCGCGATTAATAAAAAATCGTCGGGACGTACTACCGAATTCAACGCCGCCTCTACACAAAAAGTTCCGCTTCCTTGCATCAAAACGGCGGTATATTCTTCCGGCCGGCTGCTTGCCAAAGAGACAAGTTCCTGCCGAATCTTTTCCACAATCTCCACGTTATAATCTTCATCCCATGTGCACCAATCGCTCATCATAACCTGTTTCACCGTTTCACTTGTCGTCAAAGGTCCGGGAGTCAATAACAAATAAGGTCTCATATCGTATTGTTGTTTTTATTGTTTTACGTTATTATTACAAAGAAAATCACTCGTTATTCATTCGCAAGTTTATGCTATCTATCAATGAAGGAAGCTCTTTAATAGAGTCGACCACGTAATGAGCTCCCGCAGCATACATGCGCATGCGCACATCATTCATGCGTTGTTTCAATTCATCTTCCGGCAAAGCTTTCACTTCTTCTTCCGTCAAACCCAGTTCATTACTGCCGAGAATCACTCCGACAGTCCACACTCCCGCATTCAATCCTTCCTTTATGTCGGAAATCGTATCACCGTATTTCAACACGAAAAAGCGCGAAGATACTGCCAGATCACACATGTTTTTATAAATCATATACGGATAAGGACGTCCGCCCGGCAGCTCGTCTGCCGTAACACAATGGTCCGGACGATAACCTTTCTCGGCAGCAGCCGGTATAACGACATCCATCATTTCGGATGTATATCCCGTTGTTGATCCTATTTTTATGCCTTTCTTCCGCAAAACATCGATGGTTTCGATCACATCCGAGATGGGAGTCGTATATTCTTTCAGCGTTGCAAAAAGCAAACGCTGGAATTCGGAATACCGGCCGTCTACGTCTTTTTCCGTATATTTGCGCCCGTATTTTTCAAAAAATGCGTTTCCTATACGTTCCATTTCGAATAAAGCACGGATATGATCCCGTTTATTCAACCCCATCGGTCGGCGTGCTTCTTCTGCCGTAATGCGGATTCCAATTGTCTCAAAGCTTTTAATAAAGGCAGAAACCGGTGCAAAACACCCGTAATCGATGGCCGTTCCCGCCCAATCCATAATGACACATTCTATTTTCTTCATATTGCAGTTGTTGTTAAATAAATATTTTTTTCTTCAATCTCTTCTTTCTTTTCCATTTTCGTCGGCTCAGGCTTCGTACTTCTTCGCTTTGCCCGTATTATATAAATGAGAGAACCAACGAAAGCCACGCAGCAAACCATACCAATGTACAGGCTCATTTGGTTATAAAAATCCGTCCAATGTATATGAGAGGCGAAGAACTCTTTGAAAAGCAATAACGCCAATGTTCCCACATAGCCGATAAAGTCTATCGTAATGATGAAGAAACCCACATTCCCTTTTACCTTAAAACAAGCGATAAAACGCTCAAAAAAGATTGTCTGAAAGCTGAGGTATGCTATATCCAAACAGAAACTTTGCAGGAAAAGCCAAACTTCCAGAGGTAAATTCAATTGCGAGAAATTGCCTCCGATAAAGGAAAGAGTTCCCATTCCGCCGATAGATAATATCAACAAAAAGCAAAGAACTTTCAGATGATCATACGTTGTTGCCAGTAAAGCAAAGATGCAAAGCAATACAAACGTGGCAATCGTATCGACATAAGCAAAGGCCCATGAAGACACTTTACTTACATCGATGATGCAAACAATGAAGTCTTCTTTTATGTCACGCTGCACTGTCAGTAACAGATTGGCCGCAAAAAGCATAATCAACAACGGCATGAATTTATAAAACAAATTCCATCTTTGCGCACCGTTCAGGGTTACTCTTTCCGTACGCGAAGCAATATCGGCAGCCGTAGGACGGGGAAATTTTGTCATCATCCAGCCGGTAAAACTCAAAAGCGGGAAGGCGATGGCACCTATCAATGCCGGCATCCAGAACTCACTGACGTGAAGTTCGTGCAAAACATACAGACCGAGTGACTTGGCTATGCCGGAACTTAAGGCCATACTTACGCCCATAATGCTGGCAAGAATGTCGGTTGTGCGCCGACCTTCCAGGAAACTAAAGATAACTCCCCACATACATCCCAGCGAAAGCCCGTTAAAAAACAACGCAAAGATGTTATAAGGAGCAGGAAACAAGCCGAAAGCCAACAAAGACAATTCGGACAATGCTGCAGAACCTATAATAAATTTCAGTCGTCCCTCGGGACGTAATTCGGAAATATACTTAATGCCTAACAACTTTGCGAAGACATATCCCAACAATTGTACGATACTTACCGCAATTTTATAGTCCATTCCCCATATCTGCATCCCGGCAAATTCCGCCGCCGTAAAGGGCTTTCTTAAAGCATATACCAATGAATAAGAAAGAAGAGCGGTTCCTCCGGCCCAAAAGATGAAGAGCCAGTCGGGCATACCTCCCGATCTTTTCTCTTGAAGACGCTGAACTTTCGATGATAATTCCATGTTGTTTTTTCCTTTTTAATTCCGGTGCAAAAGTATTTCCCCGCATCCCTCCCAAAAATGAATAACGAATGAATCATTTCCGCGTAACAATTCAGTAATATTCATGCAACAGCATTCTCATAAATACATAACAGAAACACCATAGAAACGAAATAGTTTTGTAATACAAAGCTCTTTATTTTTTAAGGCAAAAAATATGTGTAACTTTGTATTCGAAACAGACAAACAAGTAAGAATTTCATGAACGAGCTGAAAGAAATATACGAACGTATTACCTTTTTGCGCCAGAAAGGTGTAAAGATGAAAGAAATGGCTCAACAAACGGACACCGCTCCCAGTGTATTATCTGCCATTTATACAACCGTTCTGCCGGAATATTTCAAAAACTTGAAGAAGGGCATGGAAGAAGATGAGGCGTTAGACAATGCGCTTGTATGGGTAAATAATGTTTCAAAGAAGAAGCTTTTAAGTTCACTCGCCAAGTTCAAAAGAACACTCTTCGCCATGGATGCACATCCCAAAACGCATGAAGCCGAGGAAAACAACCCGTTCCTTTCTCTGTTGAACGAGAACATGCAAGAAACTGTAAACCGAATCAACAGTTACAGCGGGATTTATTTAAGCTACAGCATCTCGTCAAGTAACAAAAATCTTAAGGTCGAACCCTACCTTATAACTCCATCAAAGGGCGGGAACTTCGCGGAGATGTATCATCGTAATTCGCGCGGCTCCACACATCAAGGCATTGTTTTAATGAACGGAGTGAATCATTTGTACCTGGTGTTCAACGAACATCAAGCACCACAACTCGCCCTTTTCCATATTTGCCTGAAACTTCCCATGCATGAACATCCGCCTTTCTTGCGGGGAATCTACACCTGTTTCGATTATAATTACAATCCCATTGCAAGAAGAATTCTGTTTGTCAAGCAAAACGACAGCATTTCTCCCGAAGAATTTGCCAAACTTAAAGCCGAACTAAAGGCGCCCGAGCAATTGGACGAGACGGAAAAAATATATTACGACTACACGTGCCAGGCGGAAGATGTCATCCGGATGTGCAACATTCCCTCACCTCACATGACAAACGACGACCTGATACAGGAAAAGAAAATCCTTTCCATTTAAACCGAGCCGGCAATATTATTGTAATTTTGCCGCAAATTCATAATCGGACAACTGGATATGACAGAAACAAGACAGATAAGAATCAGTGACTACAACTACAACCTTCCGGAAGAACGTATCGCCAAATTTCCACTCCCCGTACGCGATCAATCCAAATTATTGGTATATCGGCATGGGAATATAGAAGAATCCGTATTCACATTCCTGCCCGATTTTCTCGAAACGGGCGAACTTATGATCTTCAATAATACGAAGGTGATACAGGCACGCCTGCACTTCCGCAAAGAAACAGGAGCGCTCATTGAAATATTCTGCCTGGAACCTATCCTGCCGAACGACTATGCTTTGAATTTCCAACAGAGGAATCATGTGGCATGGCTCTGCATGATAGGGAACCTTAAAAAGTGGAAAGAAGGCAATTTATGCCGACAAATCACCATAAACGGGCAGACTGTCACTCTGACGGCCCGGCGTGGAGAATGCAGAGGAACGAGTCACTGGGTGGATTTTTTCTGGGACAATGAAGAAATCACATTCGCCGACATACTGGAATCTTTCGGCGAACTGCCCATACCACCCTATTTAAATCGCGACACTCAGGAGAGCGACAAAGAAACATACCAAACCGTTTATTCGAAAATAAAAGGTTCTGTGGCCGCCCCCACCGCGGGCTTACATTTCACGGAACGCGTGCTTAATGATCTGAGAAGGAAAGGAATTGACCTGGAAGAAGTAACTCTTCACGTGGGTGCCGGCACATTCAAACCGGTAAAGAGCGAATTGATTGAAGGACATGAAATGCATACCGAATATATTTCGGTGAATAAATCGACCATAAAGAAGCTGTTAAAGCACAACGGAGAAGCCGTTGCCGTAGGAACAACTTCGGTGCGAACTTTAGAAAGCCTGTATTATATAGGTGCAACCGTCGCAAACAATCCCGATGCCAATCAGGAAGACCTGCACGTAAAACAGTGGATTCCTTACCAAAAGCCCGATACGCTTTCTACCACCGAAGCACTGCAAGCATTACTCGGATACATGAATTGTCATCAAATCGATACATTGCATGCCAGCACACAAATCATTATTGCTCCGGGATACCGGTATAAAATCGTCAAAAAGATGATTACCAACTTCCACCAACCCCAAAGCACATTGCTGCTTCTTGTGTCAGCTTTTGTCAACGGAAACTGGAAAACAATCTACCGATACGCCCTCGATCACGGATTTCGTTTCCTCAGTTATGGCGATTCCTCGCTGCTCATTCCATAAAACCCGGCCGTCTTTCCGAAGAAAGGCCACGGAGTTTTCACCGATTCCCCGCCATGTTTTTACACAATAAAAGAGAAAGAGCAGACCGTTTGTTACGACGTTCTGCTCTTTCCCTGTTGGGCTACTCGGATTCGAACCAAGAAAAACAGGACCAGAATCTGTTGTGTTACCATTACACCATAGCCCACTCTAAAGAAATAGATTCCCTGCATAAGTTCCACTCACGCCGGGAAACTGTTGGGCTACTCGGATTCGAACCAAGAAAAACAGGACCAGAATCTGTTGTGTTACCATTACACCATAGCCCAAAAATAAGGATGTTTCCCTCATTTCTTCGATGGTGCAAAGGTACAACAATTTCGGAAGATGCAAAGTTTTTAAATCCTTTTTTTAAGAAGACTTCCATTTTCTCCTGCGTTTCCTGCAGCGTTTTCAGAAAAACATATCGCTCTTTTGACAACAAAAATACACAAAAGAAAAAGAGAATTAAGAAAGTTTCTTTCGAAATATTCAGAAAAGCAAGTATATTTGTCCGCTCATTAGACAAACTTTAAAGCATAGAAATCTTATACAAAACATAATGAACGAAACGAAAGTATTAGTTGAACGAATTAAAGAAGGCATACAAGAAAAGAAAGGAAAAAACATCGTCATTGCAGATTTAACCCAAATAGACGATACAATCTGCAATTATTTTGTCATCTGTCAAGGCAATTCTCCAAGCCAAGTTCTGGCTATTGTCGACTCTATAAAGGATTATGTAAAAGAAAACACGGGAATAAAAGTCTACGCCATCGACGGGATACACAACGCACAATGGGTAGCAATGGATTATAGCGACGTGGTGGTTCACGTATTCCTGCCGGACGTTCGAGAGTTTTATAACCTGGAACACTTATGGGCGGACGCACAATTAACCCGAATCCCCGACTTAGATTAACAAATACATCTACATAAATTGAACATATGAACGAAAATAACAATAATAAACCCAAGATTAATGTTCCTCGTCCAAGCCTGACTTGGCTGTACATCCTCATCGCAATATCGCTTGCGGTTATGTTCTTTTTCGGAGAAGGAAGCGGAGTTTATAAGGAAGTTTCCTACACCGAGTTCAAAGAATACGTAAAGAAAGATTACATAAGTAAGATTATTGCTTACGATAACAACACCGTCGATGCGTTCATCAAACCCGAACATATTGCCGATGTATTTAAGGCCGATGCCAAAAAAGTGGGGAGAAGTCCTTCCGTGAAAGTAGGCATTTTATCGGCGGAAGGCTTCGAATCGTTTATAAATACGGAAGAAGCAGCCGGACATTTCTCGGGCTCTGTGGAATATAAGAAGACGACCAACTACTTCAGTCAGATATTTTGGAGCATCGCACCGCTATTGTTCCTTTTCGCATTGTGGATGTTTGCCATGAGACGTATGAGCGGAGGCGCCGGTCCGGGCGGAGGAAACAACGTATTCAACGTGGGAAAGAGCAAAGCGCAACTCTTTGATAAAGGCTCTACACGGGTAACTTTTAAAGACGTAGCGGGACAAGCTGCTGCAAAGCAGGAAGTGGAAGAAATCGTGGAATTCCTTAAACATCCCCAAAAATATACGGAATTGGGAGGAAAGATACCGAAGGGTGCGTTACTTGTCGGGCCTCCGGGAACAGGAAAGACCTTATTGGCCAAAGCAGTTGCCGGGGAAGCCGATGTACCATTCTTCTCCATTTCCGGATCCGACTTCGTTGAAATGTTTGTAGGAGTGGGAGCTTCACGTGTGCGCGACCTCTTCCGTCAGGCAAAAGAAAAGTCTCCTTGCATTATTTTCATCGACGAAATAGATGCTGTAGGCCGGGCTCGTGGTAAAAACCCCAGCATGGGCGGCAACGATGAACGGGAAAATACGTTAAATCAATTGCTCACTGAGATGGATGGATTTGGTTCCAACAGTGGGGTCATCATATTGGCTGCGACAAACCGCGTAGACATTTTGGATAAAGCACTGCTTCGGGCAGGACGTTTCGACCGACAAATTTATGTGGATCTCCCCGACTTAAACGAACGGAAGGAAGTCTTTGGCGTACATCTTCGCCCGCTTAAACTCGACAACAGCGTAGATGTTGATTTATTGGCGAGACAAACTCCGGGATTCAGCGGGGCCGACATAGCCAATGTATGCAACGAAGCAGCACTGATAGCGGCAAGACATTCTAAAAAGGCCGTGGGAAAACAAGATTTCCTGAGCGCCATCGACAGAATTGTAGGCGGGCTGGAAAAGAAAACAAAAATAATGACTGCCGAAGAGAAGCGCACCATTGCCTTGCATGAGGCCGGACATGCCACCATTTCATGGTTCTTAGAGCATGCAAACCCGCTGGTAAAGGTCACAATTGTTCCGCGCGGACGTGCATTAGGCGCCGCGTGGTATCTTCCCGAAGAACGACAAATTACCACAAAAGAGCAGATGCTTGACGAAATGTGTGCGACACTGGGAGGAAGAGCCGCCGAAGAAACGTTCATCGGACATATATCAACCGGCGCAATCAACGACTTGGAACGGGTAACCAAACAGGCTTACGGCATGATTGCATACGCAGGAATGAGTGAAAAGCTGCCCAACCTGTGTTATTACAATAACGACGAATACAGCTTTAACAAGCCTTACAGCGAGCATACCGCCGAAATCATCGACCAGGAAGTCAAGAAAATGATCAACGAACAATATGCCCGTGCTAAGGAATTGCTGGCAATCCATAAGGAAGGACATAACCAGCTTGCCCAACTGCTGATAGAGAAAGAGGTTATCTTTGCCGAGGACGTCGAGAAAATATTCGGCAAACGTCCTTGGGCTTCACGCTCGGAAGAGATCATGGCGGCAGAGAACAATACGACAGAGGCTGAAGACAAAAAAGACAATGCCCCCGAAGCGCCGGCTGAAACACCGGCACCTTCTGACGAAAAGGCCGAGACAGACAAAGAAGAACAAGGCGAGAATTGATTTAAAACAATGCAATCATAAGCATACATCATGAAAAACAATTTCATACAACGAACCATTACCGGAGTGCTGTTTGTGGCAGTCTTGGTGGGATGTATTATAGGGGGGCCCGTATCGTTTACCGTCCTTTTCGCCCTGATAAGCGGACTGGCCATTTATGAGTTCGGCACAATCGTCAACAAATACGGAGATGCGCGCATGAATACGCGCATGTCTGCCTTGGGAGGCGTCGTCTTGTTCTTATGCTTCGGATACATCAGTCTTGTACCCGGACGCAATGAAATCTTCATCCCTTACCTATTGTTTCCGCTATATATTTTCATTGAAGGACTGTATCGGACGGAGAAAAACGCGATAAACAACTGGGCATACGGACTGATGAGTCAGGTTTATATCGCATTACCTTTCGCTCTTCTCAATGTTTTGGCCTATCAATCTTCTGCGGAAACCAGCATGTCCCAGTACAATCCCGTGCTTCCTTTATCCATTTTTATCTTTAACTGGGTAAACGATACCGGCGCCTATTGCACGGGAGTCCTATTTGGGAAACACCGTTTGTTTGAACGAATTTCTCCGAAGAAGTCATGGGAAGGATCAATAGGCGGCGCCATTTTCAGCATCATCGCCGCAATCGTATTGGCACATTTCTTCACATTCCTGACAATGGGCGAATGGATTGGATTGGGACTGACCGTTGTTGTATTCGGAACATGGGGAGATTTGACGGAATCGCTGCTGAAACGTACGCTGGGAATTAAGGATTCGGGAAATATTTTACCGGGACATGGTGGTTTGCTCGACCGCTTCGACAGCACTTTACTTGCAGTTCCTGCCGCCGTAATTTACTTATATTGTCTGGAATTGATTTAGACAGAATAACCAGCCTGCCGGTACGAAACCAATAGAAAAACGAATGAAAGCTATGACATGACCGGCTTTCATCCGTTTTTCTTACGCAATAAAAGTTTCGAATAAATGGCACGGGCAGCCCGTTCGGAAGCACCTTCTTCTCCCAAAAGGCAGATCAAACGATCATATTCGGCCAGCATCCTCTCCCGCCCGGGCGCACCTTTCAAGATCAAGCTCAGTTCCTTCACCATATTGTCCACCGTCATTCCGTCGGCAACAAGCTCGGTTACCACCGCTTTTCCTGCAATCAGATTAACCAACGATATATATTTTACTTTCAGCACAAGACGGCGTAAGAAAGAAACGATGCGGCCAAAAGAGATATAATAACACACCACCTGCGGGACACAAAAGAGAGCTGTCTCCAAAGTTGCCGTCCCGGAAGTGACAAGGGCCGCCTCGGAATGACGCAACAGCCGATAAGTCTGACCAAAAACGACACGGACATCCGATGTAAGGAACGGTTCATAATAAGCAGGATCTATGCCCGGAGCACCAGCTACAACGAATTGATATTGCGGGAAATATCCGGCAACCATAGCCATTCTTTGCAAGTTATCCTTAATTTCCTGCTTGCGGCTTCCCGCCAATAGCGCAATGATCGGCTTATCATTCAGGCCGTTTGACAAGATAAAATCGGAACATGTTTCCCGGTCTGCCCGCAAAAATTCCACAACAGAATCCACACAAGGATTACCCACATAGTGAACCGGGTAATGATATTTCGCAAAGAAATCGACCTCAAAAGGCAGAATAGAGAACAACTCGTCGACATCTCTTTTAATATTCTTGATACGATATTCTTTCCAGGCCCATAGCTTTGGAGAAATATAATAGTACACAGGTATGCGCGTATGCTGTTTAATATACCGGGCTATCTGCAAGTTAAAACCGGGATAATCCACCAAAATTAAAACATCCGGCTTCCATTCGACAATATCACGCCGACAAAAACTCATATTCGCAAATATCTTTCTCAAATGAAGCAGCACCGGAATAAATCCCATATAGGCCAGTTCTTTGTAATGCTTCACGCAAACACCGCCCACAGCCCGCATTAAATCGCCTCCGAAAAAACGGAAATCAGCTTCGGGGTCCTCGTTCTTCAACGCTTTCATCAGGTTTGATGCATGCAAATCACCGGATGCTTCCCCAACAATCAAATAATACTTCATACGCACAAATTCCAGTGTTCCAGTTCGTCCATCACCTTATAATCTGTCATATCTATGCGCGTAGGGGTTATTGCAACGTAACCTTCCTTCAAAGCCCAGTAGTCTGAGTTTCTTGTTTCCGCCTCCAAAGTTTCATATTCACCGGTAAGCCAATAAAATGTTTCTCCGAGCGGATGTACAGATTCTGCAAACTCGTTCACCCAAACGCCCTTATTCTGATGACAAATCTTCACGCCGCGATAAGCAGAAAGCGCCGGGAAATTTACATTAAGACAGGTACCTTCCGGCAAACCTTTCGCAAGGACTTCTTCCACGATTCGGCGCGCATAAGGCAATACGGGCGAGAAATCGGCATCGGAATCGTGGTTACACAATGAAAATCCCACCGAAGGAATCCGTTTCAGACAACCTTCTATCACGACTCCCATCGTACCGGAGTAATGAACATTTACCGATGAATTATCGCCATGATTAATGCCTCCTACCACCATGTCGGGGATTCGCGGCACCAAAGCATGCAGTCCCAGCTTCACACAATCGACAGGTGTTCCCGAACATTTATATATTTTCAGGCCTTCTTGTTCGCTTATTTTACGGCAACGCAAAGGGACTTCCGAGGTAATCGATGCCGAGAATCCCGACCGATGCCCGTCAGGAGCAACCACAATCAAGTCGGCTATCGGTTGCAAACACTGTATTAATTCCCTAAGTCCTTTGGCACTCACTCCGTCGTCGTTCGACAAGAGTATAAGAGGTTTCCGTTTCATTTCCATAAAAGTTTATCTACTCATTAATGAGGGTAAAGGTACAATCTTTCAAATGATTCCCCAAAAAAAGCCCGAAACAATGCGTTTACAAATCTTAATCTTCTCAAACCTAAAAAGAAAGTCATTCTTTTTTTATATCTTTGCTCTCGTGAAGTTATTAACAAACGCAGCGAGTTTTCAACACTTTAAAGGATTTTTCAATCCCAACGATCTGTTCTCTCGCCGATTATTATTTACTTCGTAAAAAATAGATCGACTTATATGGGAAAAGTTATAGCATTAGCCAATCAGAAAGGCGGGGTAGGCAAAACAACTACGACAATAAATCTTGCCGCATCGTTGGCCACCCTGGAGAAAAAAGTCCTGGTTATTGATGCAGATCCGCAAGCCAATGCCTCATCGGGATTGGGCGTCGACATAAAAGAAATAGACTGTTCCATCTATGATTGTCTGATTAATCGTGCCGACATCAGAGAGGCGGTTTACACGACAGATATCGACGGACTTGACATTATACCTTCGCACATCGACCTGGTCGGTGCAGAGATTGAAATGTTGAACCTTGAGAATCGCGAAAAAATAATGAAACAAGCACTGAGTACCATCGTGAATGATTACGACTATATTCTCATCGACTGTTCGCCTTCATTGGGACTAATCACCATAAACGCGCTGACAGCCGCCGATTCCGTCATCATCCCGGTACAATGTGAATACTTTGCTTTGGAAGGTATCAGCAAGCTTTTGAACACAATCAAAATCATCAAAACAAAACTGAACCCGTCGTTGGAAATAGAAGGCTTCCTTCTTACGATGTTCGACTCGCGTCTGCGTCTGGCAAACCAGATATATGATGAAGTAAAACGTCACTTCCAAGAACTCGTATTCAAGACGATTATCCAGCGAAACGTCAAGTTAAGCGAGGCTCCCAGCCACGGCATTCCGGCAATTTTATACGATGCCGACTCTGCCGGAGCGAAGAACCATTTGGCATTAGCCGATGAAATTATTAAAAAAAACAAGTAAGTTAGGATATGGCAATACAAAAGAAATATGCATTAGGCCGAGGACTTGACGCCCTTATTTCTCGTGACGATGAAATACGGACCTCCGGCTCTTCTTCCATCAATGAAATAGAATTGAGCAAAATATCCGTCAATCCCAACCAGCCCCGCCGGGAATTCGATCCCATAGCTCTGCAGGAACTTGCAGACTCTATTGCAGAGATAGGCATCATCCAGCCGATTACGCTCCGAAAACTAAGTAACGATTCATATCAGATCATTGCGGGAGAACGACGTTATCGTGCATCCATCCAGGCCGGACTAAAGACCATTCCGGCTTATATCCGCACGGCCGATGACGAAAACGTCATGGAAATGGCTCTGATAGAAAACATCCAACGGGAAGATTTAAACTCGCTGGAGATCGCACTTGCTTACCAACATTTAATAGAACAATACAAACTTACACAAGAACAATTAAGCGAACGCATCGGAAAAAAACGGACAACCATCGCAAACTATTTGAGATTACTAAAACTGCCTGCAACCATTCAAGTGGCTTTAAAGAATAAAGAGATTGATATGGGGCACGCACGTGCTCTGCTTGCCCTAAACGATCCCAAGACTCAAATTCGTATTTTCAATGAAATCTTGGCCCAAGGTTACTCGGTAAGAAAGGTTGAAGAAATCGTAAAAGCACTCTCGTCGGGAGAAAGCATTGCATCCGGCGGAAAAAAGATCTCGCCCAAAGGAGCGAAACTATCTGAAGAATACATGCTTTTACAAAACCATTTATCCGGTTTTTTCGGCACGAAAGTACAACTTTCATGCAGTCTTAAAGGGAAAGGAAAAATAAGTATCCCCTTTAACAACGAAGCGGATCTGGAACGTATTATGGGAATTTTGGATGCCTTAAAGCCAAAAGAATAAAAAAAGAATGGAACTGAAAGGACGATCATTTACATACATTATATACATAGGATTGGTTCTTTGGCTCATATCCGGCACGCAACTGAAAGTTTCGGCACGTCAGTTTTTCCAACAATCCGACACGATTGCCATAACAGATAGTATCGATTTATCCAAAACCGGAGAATATCATTCCAACGAATCGGCAGATTCGGTTACATCCAACGGGGAGAACCAAACAAAATATCCCCCTCTCTCGCAAACAAAAGACGAGAATAAGAAAAAATGGCTTCCGGTACCGAACAAATCCATATGGTTCGCCTTGGCAATTCCCGGCGCCGGACAAATATATAACCGCAAATATTGGAAGCTTCCAATTATATATGGAGGATTTGTTGGTTGCGCCTATGCTTTATCATGGAACGGGAAAATGTATAAAGATTACTCGCAAGCTTATCAAGACATCATGAGCGATAACCCACAAAACAACAGCTACATGAACTTCTTGGGCCCGGGAATCTCACAAGACGAGGTATTGTCTGACCTGAGTTATTACCAGAGTTTGTTCCAACGAAGGAAAGATTTATACCGCCGACAACGAGATTTAAGTATATTTGCCTTCATTGCCGTATACTTACTTTCCATTATTGATGCATATGTCGACGCAGAATTATCAAATTTCGACATATCAAATGACTTGGGAATGACGCTTGAACCTACTATATTTAACGATGTTTCCCGCAACCGTCCGCAGGGCGTCGGGTTACAATGCAGTATTATATTTTAATATTTATGAAACAATTAATCATCGGTTTACTCACCGTTTTAAGTACAACGACCGTTTATGCTCAGGAAAACGACAAAAGCATTACGATAAAAACAGACTCTGGCGAAGAAGAAGTTATTGATCTTCCGGAAGGAATGCTCTCGGATACGGACAGTTTGTACCTCGATTGGCTGTCAAGAAACTACATCGAAATCGGAGAAAACTGTACAGCCACTGCCGAAAATCCCGTGGTAAGCGATTCTGTTTATATCGCACGATTGCAACGCATCCCGGCTATTATCGAGATGCCTTACAACGAAATCGTAAGAAAACTTATCGACCTATATGCCACCAAACTGAGACAAAAAGTGGCAATCATGCTGAGTGCCTGCAATTTCTACATGCCCATTTTCGAAGAAGCCCTCGACCTTTACGACCTTCCTTTGGAATTGAAGTATCTTCCGGTCGTAGAATCGGCACTAAATCCCACCGCCGTATCGCGCCAGGGAGCGACGGGTTTATGGCAATTCATGCTGAGCACTGCCAAAATCTACGGATTAAAGACCAACAGTCTGGTAGACGAACGAAGAGATCCGCTAAAGTCAACTCGCGCAGCGGCCCGTTATCTGAAAGATCTTTACGACATTTACCACGACTGGAATCTCGTTCTTGCCGCATACAATTGCGGACCGGGCACCATAAACAAGGCGATACGCCGTGCCGGAGGTGAAAAAGATTTCTGGAGTATTTACAATTATCTGCCCCGGGAGACGCGCGCCTATGTTCCGGGATTTATCGCCGTAAACTACATCATGACGTATTATTGCGAGCACAACATCAGCCCGCTTAAAATGACTTTACCCGAAAACACCGACACCATTCACATTAATAAGAACCTAAACCTGAATCAAATCAGTGCTGTTTGCGATATAAATATAGAAGAACTTCGAGCCCTAAATCCTGAACTAAAACGAGATATCATCCCGGGAAACGAAGCAACCTATGTACTTCGCCTGCCGACCAGCAAAACAAGCTGCTTTATAGAGTATGAAGACAGCATATACAATTACAAACCCGAAGTATATCAAAACCGAAGAGCAGTAGCAAAAATCACCACATCCAACAAGAGCAATTCTTCGGGAAATCCCGTATATTATAAAATAAAAAGCGGAGATACGTTGGGAGGCATCGCCCAAAAATACGGAGTAAGCGTAAGCCAACTCCGACGTTTAAACGGAATAAAAGGAAGCAACATACGCGCGGGCAAGTCCATACGCATCCGCTAAACAACAAAAAGACCGCATCCTTTCGGCACGAATAAGGCTACGTATTTCCTTATTCGTGCCGTTCTTTTTCCAGCAACAATAACAGAAAAAAAGAAAAGATAACATTCCTCTTGCATAATTCCCGATATTTCATATTTTTGCAATAGAGATAATAAATGAGAAATGCATGGAAGATGAGAAACTATCGCAGGAACAAATTGACGAAAAGATGATAAACGATGCTTTTCAAGAGTTATTAGATCGGTACTTAGAAAGCAGACATCGTAAGAAAGTCGAGATAATAACCAAAGCATTTCATTTCGCCAAACAAGCTCACAAAGGGGTAAGAAGACGCTCGGGAGAGCCGTATATTTTGCACCCCATTGCCGTTGCGCGCATTGCATGCTGCGAAATAGGTTTGGGCTCTACTTCCATCTGCTCTGCACTTCTTCATGACATTGTTGAAGATACGGACTATACAGTTGAAGATATCGAGAATTTATTCGGCCCAAAAATTGCGCAAATCGTAGACGGGTTGACGAAGATTTCCGGAGGTATCTTCGGCGACCGTGCATCGGCCCAAGCCGAAAATTTCAAAAAACTCCTCCTCACGATGAATGACGATATCCGAGTCATTCTCATAAAGATTGCCGACCGCCTGCATAACATGCGCACCCTCGGCTCCATGTTACCCAGCAAACAATATAAAATAGCGGGTGAAACTTTATACATTTATGCACCTTTGGCCAACCGCTTAGGGTTAAACCGCATAAAAACCGAGTTGGAAGACCTGAGTTTTAAATACGAACATCCGGAAGCTTACGCAAAAATTGAAGAAAAGCTCCGCGCAACTCAAGCAGAACGTACCCACGTTTTCGAAGAATTTACGGCTCCTATCCGCGCCCAGCTGGACAAGATGGAACTGCCTTACCGCATTATAGCGAGGATAAAATCGCCTTATTCCATTTGGAACAAAATGCAGACCAAGCACATCAGCTTCGAGGAAATATATGATATACTGGCAGTCCGCATCATCTTCACCCCGCGCAACGAAGAGGAAGAACTAAACGATTGCTTCAACATATACGTATCTATCTGCAAAATCTACAAGCCGCATCCCGACCGCCTTCGCGACTGGGTAAGTCATCCAAAGGCAAACGGTTACCAAGCTCTGCACGTCACACTCATGAGTAACGAAGGGCAATGGATAGAAGTTCAGATAAGAAGCGAACGAATGAACGATGTGGCCGAGCAAGGATTCGCGGCCCATTGGAAATATAAAGCAGGAGGTGAAGGAGAAGATGAAGGCGAACTGAATAAATGGCTGAAGACCATCAAAGAAATACTGGACGATCCGCAACCGGATGCTCTCGATTTTCTCAACACATTAAAGATGAGTTTATACTCATCCGAGATATTCGTCTTCACACCCAAAGGAGAAATCAAGACCATGCCACAGAATTGTACGGCCATCGATTTCGCCTTCTCCATTCACACATTCCTGGGAAGTCACTGCATCGGAGCGAAAGTAAATCACAAACTTGTCCCGATGAGTCACAAACTGCAGAGCGGCGACCAAGTAGAAATCCTTACATCAAAATCACAAAAGGTGCAGCCGGCATGGCTGAACTTTGCCACCACGGCAAAAGCAAAAGCCAAGATTCAAGCCATATTGAAGCGGGAACGTAAAGAACAACAACAAAACGGAGAAGATATTTTATCGGCTTTCTTCAAACAAGAGAATGTCGAGTATTCTGATGAAAATATCAGAAAACTCTGCAATTTACACGAATTGAAGACTCCGGAAGAACTGATGGTGCAACTCGGACAAAAGGTTATTCTTCTGGGAGACGCCGACCGGAACGAATTAAAAGAACGGCCCACCGCCACAAGTTGGAAGAAATATATCTCATTTGCATTCGGCGGAAACAAGCAAAAAACGGAAGAAAAGGCGGAAACCGCGTCGCCCTTACAGATAGACAATAAGAAAATTATCAAGCTGACACCGGATGCAATACAAAAAAACTACATCATTGCCGACTGTTGCAAACCCATTCCCGGAGATGATGTTTTAGGATATATTGACGACAACAACCGCATCATCATCCATAAACGGCAATGTCCTATCGCCACACAACTGAAAACAAGTTTCGGGAATCGCCTGTTGGCCGTAAAATGGGAAACCGGAAAAGCATTGAGTTTCCCGGTAAATGTCTACATAAAGGGCATCGACGGTGTAGGCGTATTAAACAAAGTTACGGAGATCATATCACAGCAACTTAACGTAAACATCAAGAAACTAACCATCGAAACAAACGACGGAATATTTGAAGGACACATACAATTGCTCGTACACGACGTGGACGATGTCAACACCATTTGCAACAAACTAAAAAAAATAGACAATATCAAACGAGTAACCCGAATAGAAAATTTCGATGACGCGACCGCCGATTAACAAGAAGCATTCCGGCCTTGGACGACCTTGCAGGCATTGACATAAAGATTTATCTCGGGAAAATCGCGAAAAGATGGTGCAAAGCATCCACTTTTATAGTAACGACACACAAAAACAAACAGATATTATCTGACAATTTGACGGAAAAAATAGCCAGACAATCACAATTCTTCTAAAACAAAAACAAAACGTTTGCTTATTTCCAATATTATTTCATTACTTTTGTCTTGGCAAAAACTGAACATCCATGCACATTAAAAGCCGCAACATATTTCATGCTTTTTATTTTCTCATGCTGTTGATTTGCACATCCTGCGGTGTACAACGTATCTCCGTTTCGACACTTCAAGGGGAAAGCCCCTGCAGTTCCGACAGCTTATTTGCGCGGTATTTACAAAAAACATCTACGCCTATCACCCAAAAGAACGAGGTGGTTTTACTGAAAAGCGGGCAGGAAAAATTTAATCACTTGTTTCGTGACATCGAAAAAGCGGGACATTTTATCCACTTGGAGTACTTTAATTTCCGAAACGACTCCATCGCCCGCGAACTGTTCATGCGGCTTGCAGACAAAACAAGCCAGGGCATCAAGGTACGCACGCTGTTCGACGCCTTCGGCAACATGTCGAACAATCAACCTTTACGGAAAAAACATCTCGACAGCCTGCGTCAAAAAGGAATAGAGATCGAGACATTCGATCCCATAAAATTCCCTTATGTCAACCATGTATGGAGTCGCGACCATCAGAAAATAGCCGTCATCGACGGAATTGTCGGTTATACGGGAGGAATGAATGTGGCAGATTATTACATAAAGGGGCTGCCGGAAATCGGAGAATGGAGAGACATGCACATCCGGATAAAAGGACCGGCCGTAGAAAAGCTGCAGGAAGCCTTTTTATACTCTTGGAACAAAGAAACAAAACAACACCTTGACGAGAAAGATTTTTTCCCATACACAAATAACAACTCCGATACCTTAAAAACAAACGGGAAGGCGCAAATAGCCATCGTACAGCGGGTTCCAAAGAAAGCCCCGGCATCTATCCGTCATGCTTACATCGCTGCCATCGACGCAGCCCAGCATAAAATCCAGATAATTAACCCTTATTTCACTCCCACCATCAGCATCCGAAAAGCAATCCGACGGGCCATTCGACGCGGAGTAAGGGTAGAAATCATGATTCCCGGCAAGTCGGATATTCCTTTTACGCCCGACGCTGCTCTCTACATTGCCAATAAACTGAGAAAAAAAGGAGCACATGTTTATATCTACAACGGCGGCTTTCACCATTCTAAGGTGATGATGGTCGACGAACGCTTCTGTACTGTGGGCAGCGCAAACCTAAACAGTCGCAGTTTGCGCTACGACTATGAGATAAACGCCTTCATCCTCGATCTACCCGTTACCGCCGAACTGAACGAAATATTTGCAGCCGATAAACAAAACAGCACCATCCTGACCAAAGACGAATACAAAAACCGCTCGGTATGGAAACGTTTTGTGGGTTGGTTCGCGCATCTTTTTACGCCGGTACTTTAAGAAATACAATATTTTTCTTACTTTTGTACAATATGTAGTTTCACATTAAACTTCTCAAAACAAGAGTAATGAAAGTAATAGATTTAATAAAATCGACCGACAAAACCGCCTTTTCTTTTGAAATACTTCCCCCGCTGAAAGGAACAAGTATAGAAAAGGTGTACCAAACCATCAACACGCTACAAGAATTTAATCCGCAATATATCAACATCACAACGCATCGCAGTGAATATGTTTACAAGGAGTTGGGGAACGGACTTTTCCAGCGAAACCGCATACGCCGCCGACCGGGCACAGTAGCCATCGCGGCCGCCATACAAAACAAGTACAACATCACCGTGGTGCCACACATGCTTTGCAGCGGTTTTTCGAAGGAAGATACCGAATATATGCTGCTCGACCTGCAATTTCTCGGCATCACAGACCTGCTTGTATTACGAGGAGACAAGGCAAAGCACGAGCGGAACTTCATACCGGAACCCTCGGGACACAGCCATGCATTGGAACTTGAACAACAAATCAACGATTTCAACAACGGCATCTTTATCGACGGTTCATCCGCACAGCCCCCACAAAACCGATTCAGTTACGGCGTCGCCTGCTATCCGGAAAAGCACGAAGAGTCTCCAAATCTGGAACAAGATATCTACTGGCTGAAGAAGAAAATAGAAGCAGGCGCGGAATATGCCGTCACCCAATTGTTTTATGACAACCAAAAGTATTTCGCCTATGTAGAACGCTTGCGCAAAGACGGCATAAATATACCCATTATTCCGGGCATAAAACCGCTGTCAAAATTATCACAGCTCACCGTCATTCCAAAAACTTTCAACGTCGATCTACCACAAGACCTCGCAAGGGAAGTCATGAAATGCCGGACGGATGAAGAAGCGCATGCCGTCGGCACAGAATGGTGTATCAATCAATGCCGCGAATTAATTGCGCACGGTGTCCCAAGCATCCACTTCTATACGGCAAATGCCGTGGACAGCGTAAAAGAAGTTGCAAAAGCTATATTCTAATCATAACGGGATTTATATGTTCTTCAGGGATATCATAGGGCAAAACAACGTAAAGACGCACCTGATAAGTCAGATTAAGGCAGGTAAAATGCCGCATGCTTTACTGATTTGCGGGAAGAACGGTACGGGGAAATTGCCGTTGGCTTTGGCCTGCGCCCGCTATCTTTGTTGCCAAAATCCGCAGGAAGATGACGCATGCGGCACATGTCCTTCGTGCATAAAAATGAACAAACTTGTTCACCCGGACGTACATTTTATTTATCCCGTCATCAAAAAAAAAGCAGGGAAAGACACCCTTTGTGCCGACTTCCTGCCGGAATGGAGAGAACAACTGCTGGAATCTCCTTACTTCAGCCTCGAGCAATGGCTGAAAAGAATGGGAGCAGGGAACCAACAAGCGCAGATCTTTGTGAAAGAAAGCGAGGAAATTTCGGCAAAATTATCGCTGAAATCTTCACAAGGAGGCTACAAAACCGTAATCATCTGGCTACCGGAAAAGATGAATCAGGAGTGTTCCAATAAGCTGTTAAAGCTGTTGGAAGAGCCTCCCAGTCGAACTGTTTTTTTACTTGTTTCCGAAGAACCGGACAATTTGCTGCCCACCATACAAAGCCGGACGCAGAGAATTACCTTACCACCCATCGAAGAATCGGAGATAGCAAAGGTTCTTACCGAGAAATATCTCTTGGTCCCCACCGATGCCTACGACATTGCACGTCGTGCCGAAGGCAGTTTCATTCAGGCAATCGACAACATTCGCTTAGGAGAAGAAGAAAAACTTTTTTTCGATCTTTTTGTCTCGCTGATGCGGTTATCCTATCAAAGGAGAATAAAAGATATGAAACTATGGAGCGAACAAGTGGCCGAATTAGGGAGAGAACGACAAAAAAGTTTCCTAAACTATTGCCAGTATATGATACGGGAAAACTTTATTCTCAACTTTCACTCTCCACAAATGAACTATATGAACGAGCAGGAAAGAAAATTTTCCTCGCGCTTTGCTCCTTATGTAAACGAAAGAAACATCATAAACATAGCAAAAGAACTGGAAGAAGCGCAAATCCATGTGGAACAAAACGTCAATCCCAAAATGATTTTTTTCGACCTTTCGCTGAAAATGATCGTTCAACTAAAAAGCAATTAACCGAACTATTTAATATAAGATCCTAAACTTTCGGATCGAAACCCAGCATAATAACAAGAAAAAACAATGAACAAATTCATATTAAAAAACGGAAGTGGTTCTCTTTGCCGCAAAGGTTGCGGGAAACAGAACAATAAACTTAATACATACGACTGGTTAGCCGACATACCAGACAACGCCGAAAAAGAAGAAATGGTAGAGGTTCAGTTCAAAAATACCCGTAAAGGTTATTACAAAAACAGCAACAAACTGAAACTGGAAAAAGGTGATATCGTAGCAGTAGAGGCAAATCCCGGGCATGACATCGGGACAGTCACCCTGACGGGACAGCTTGTTCCGCTGCAAATGCGGAAAGCAAATTTAAAACCCGACGCAGAAATCAGACGAATCTACCGCAAAGCCAAACCGGTAGATATGGAGAAATTTGAAGAAGCCAAGGCTAAAGAACATGAAACAATGATACGTTCACGAAAAATAGCGGCGGACCTTGGACTACAAATGAAAATCGGAGATGTAGAATATCAGGGCGATGGAAACAAAGCAATATTTTATTACATCGCAGATGAACGGGTAGACTTCCGGCAACTTATCAAGGTTTTGGCTGAAAACTTTCGGGTACGCATTGAGATGAAACAGATCGGTGCCCGACAAGAAGCCGGACGCATCGGAGGAATCGGCCCTTGCGGCCGGGAATTATGCTGCGCCACATGGATGACCAGCTTCGTCTCTGTGTCGACCAGTGCCGCCCGTTATCAGGACATCTCGCTGAATCCTCAGAAACTTGCCGGCCAATGTGCCAAACTTAAATGCTGCCTTAACTACGAAGTGGACGCTTATGTGGAATGCCAAAAGCGGTTGCCCAGCAAAGAAATTGCGCTGGAAACACAAGATTCTACCTATTATTATTTCAAGGCAGACATATTAAAAGGAAAAATCACTTACTCCACCGACAAAAACTTCCTCGCAAATGAAGTTGTCATATCGGCAAAAAGAGCTTTTGAGGTCATCAACCTTAACAAAAAAGGAGAAAAGCCTGAGAAACTACAAAGCGATGGAAGTAAAGAAAACGAGCGGTCAAAAGACTTGTTGGAACAGGAAAGTGTGACACGTTTCGACAAGACAAAAGGTGGGAAAAACAGGAGAAAAAAGAAAACAGAACAAAGTGTTTCTCCCGCCCCTTCCGCAACAACCGTACAAAAACCGCCGCGTTCTGAAAAAAACATCACGGCACCAGAAAAGAAAAATGCCAATGTTTCCAATGAAACAAAACATAATTCTGTTTCGGCCAATGCCAAACGCGATGATAATGGCGGAAGACAAAGAAACAATCGCAACCGGAATCAGAACAACCGCCGCCCACAGATAAAAGGAGAAAACAAGCAACGTCCCAATGAACAAGCACAAACTCCTCCCAACATACAGGCATAAATGGTTGCTGGCGCTGTTTTGTTTGGCGACATATATCCTGACAGGATGCGAAAGCAATACGAAGTATTACCAATATCGTCCCGTCACGAAAGACGGTTGGCTGAAAAAAGATACCCTTTTCTTCCTGTTGCCCGCCGACTTACAAGCCGGCGATTACGAAGCAGAAATAGGAATCAGGAATGAAAACGCGTACCGTTATCGGGATATTTGGCTGACTGTATCGCAAAACATTGAGGACACGTTGCTTTATAAAACGGATACGCTTCACTTTTATCTCGCCGACAAAAGCGGGAAATGGTGCGACGGGAACAACACAGGGAACCTGCATCAATATGTCTTCAACAGCGGAAAGACCTACAACATTGCCCACGGTGCAGAGAAATGTTACTTTAAAGTAACACACATCATGAGCGACAATCCGCTGAAAGGTATCACCGACTTGGGCATAAGACTGGTAAAAAAACAATAAAGGGAAAGGCCGATAGATTTCATCGGCCTTTCTCTTTATTATTAAATAAGGTATAAACTCTGTGCAAACAATTACTTCATCGGCGTATTTTCCAACGTCGCTGTCAAGAATTCATAGAATTTTTTCACTGAAGAAATCAGGCATCTTTCCTCCGGAGTATGCGGGCACTGTAATGTAGGACCGAATGAAATCATATCCAAGCCCGGTACTATCGAACCAATAATACCGCATTCCAATCCGGCATGAATGACTTTCACTTCCGGCTCCACCCCGAACTGTGCCTTATAAGAAGCCTTCATTGCATGCAAAATGGGCGAATTAACATCCGGATCCCAGCCGGAATAACTGCCGGAACGTTCCACATGCATGCCTGCCATAGCGAAACAACTTTCAATAGACGTATTGCGATAATCTTTCATCGACTCGCGCGAACTGCGGGTAAGAAACTTAACTTCTGCCAATCCGTTCCCAATCTCCACAATAGCCAAATTCGAAGAAGTTTCTACCGTATCGGGTATTGTCGGGATAAAACGTTCCACCCCGTTGGGACAAGCATATATTGCATCAACCAAATTATCCCGGATTTCTTCCGGAACCATGTATTCGGGCAAGTCAACGCGCTCGGCGCTAAAAGTAAGATTCTCCTCTATTGAAGCATATTCATCCCGCCAAACTTGCTGACACTCTCCAACAAATGCCAAAACATCTTCTTCCTCTGCAGCAGGAATCGTGATAACTACCTCGCATTCCCGCGGAATGGCATTGCGCATATTTCCGCCTTTCCACGAAACAAGGCAAGCCTCATCGTAAGCAATGACCTGGTTTAGGAAACGCACCATCAATTTATTTGCATTTGCATGCCCCCATCCTATCTGAATGCCCGAATGCCCTCCGCGCAATCCCTTCAGCGTTACTTTCAAAGCAATGTCGTCCGGATCGGTCTTTTCTTCCTTATATTTCAAAGTCGCCGTCAGATCTTCTCCACCGGCACAGCCAATATATAGTTCTCCTTCCTCTTCAGAGTCCAGATTCAACAGGATATCTCCTTCTATTGTCCCGGGCTTCAATCCGAAAGCTCCATACATTCCGGTTTCCTCATCGGCAGTAATCAGTGCAACCAACGGCCCGTGTTTTAAAGTTTTATCCTCCATCACAGCCATAATTGCCGCCACACCCATACCATCGTCCGAACCAAGTGTGGTACCTTTCGCCTTCACCCAATCACCATCTACGCATACTTGAATCGGATCGTTCTCAAAATCGTGCTCCGTTTCTTTCGTCTTTTGTGGAACCATATCCATGTGTGCCTGCAAAATAACTGTTTTTCTATTTTCCATACCGGGAGAGGCAGGCTTGCGGTAAATGATATTTCCGGCCTCGTCTTGCAATGTTTCCACACCGACACGCTTTCCAAAGTCCAGTAAGAATGCCTGAATTTTCTTTAAATGCCCTGACGGGCGAGGCACTTGAGTTAAAGAATAGAAATGCTTCCACACATTCTGTGGAGCCAAAGAAAGAATTTCATTCATAGCTTTTTCTCTTTTTTATTCGTAAGCGGCAAAGCCACTAATCCATATATACCTAACAAAATTAATAAAAATGTTTGGATTCCGTGTACCACCAGCGCAAATATTCCGGCATTTTCTTTGGATATTCCATACATCATCATCATCGTGATGACTGCAAAATGCCAAGGTCCTGCGCCATTGGGAGTGGGAACAATCACAGCAATGCTGCCCACCACAAAGAGCACAAGCGCCGCCATCCAGCTCAGATTTTCGGTAAAATCGAAACAATAGAAGCTCACGTAGAACTGCAAGAAATAGCTTATCCAGATGCAAAGCGTATATGTTATGTACAGAAACGGCCGGTGTACATGACGCAAGGACAGGCAACCTGTCAAAATATTCTTCAGCAATCCTCTCACACGTGCAAACAAAGCGATATTCCTTACAGCCCAAATGCCTCCAATCACCACGGCGCTCAGGCAGGCCAAGGTGATAAAGAAATTGGTCGACGTAAACAAACCACTAAAAAATACGCCGGCAGTTCCCGTTTGATGGAAGAAAACCGAGAAAATCTTCATCTGGCATAACAACGTACAAACGGTTATCAGTCCCACACAAAGCATATCCACCAGCCGTTCCGTCAGCACGGTTCCCAAAGATTTCGAGAACGATACATTATCATATTTCGACAAGACAGCGCAACGAGAGACTTCTCCCACCCTCGGGATCAGCAGATTTGCCGCATAAGAAATAAATATAGCATACACACTGTTGGAACGTTTCGGAAACTCGCCCAAAGGATACAAGGCAAGGTTCCACCGCCATCCGCGAAAAAGCTGCCCGGCAATACCGAAAAATAATGAAAGGAACATCCACTTATAATCCATTCTTTCGAACAAAACATCGCCCGCTTTTTTAAAATCGAAACCATGATAAGTCCAAAGCAAAATAGCGAATCCCAACACCAAAGGCAATGCTATCTGTAATGTTTTATTTAAAACCTTCCTTATTTCTACTGCAGTTACTTTCAAAATATGCCCGCTTATTAAAGATTAATGCTTAACTTTGCATAATGCAAAGATAATATCTTGCATGAATTATTCTCAGTTTTAACCTCAAAAAAGTACGTCCGGGATGAGATACGTCAAACCAAAAAAGTTTTTAGGACAGCACTTCCTGAAAGATTTACAAATAGCAAGTGATATAGCCGACACGATTGATGCGTGCCCCGATCTGCCCGTTTTGGAAGTAGGACCGGGAATGGGCGTACTAACCCAGTTCCTCCTTCGTAAAAAACGCGACCTGGAAGTTGTGGAAGTTGATTCGGAATCGGTAACTTACCTGAAGGAACATTATCCGATGCTGAAAGGGAAAATCATCGAACAAGACTTTCTTAAAATGGATCTGTCTGCACTTTTTCAGGGAAAGCCTTTCGTCCTTACCGGAAATTACCCTTACAATATTTCCAGTCAAATCTTTTTCAAGATGTTGGACAACAAAGAGTTTATACCATGTTGCACCGGGATGATTCAAAAAGAAGTAGCCGAACGCATTGCCGCACGCCCGGGAAACAAGACATACGGCATATTAAGCATACTGATTCAAGCCTGGTATAACGTAGAATATTTGTTTACTGTTCACGAACACGTATTCAATCCTCCGCCAAAAGTCAAGAGCGCTGTAATACGGATGACGCGTAATGAGACGACAAACTTAGGCTGCAATGAGAAATTATTCAAGCAGATTGTAAAAACAACATTCAATCAGCGACGCAAAATCATGCGCAACTCCATTGCACCAATTATCGACAAAGACAATCCTTTATGCGCGGATCCGTTATTCAACAAGCGCCCGGAGCAACTGTCTGTTCAGGATTTTATAGAACTAACAAACCGTGTAGAAGCAGCATTGCAGCAATCAACCGTTCAATAATAATACCGTAAAGTATGGAAAACGAGGAATTAAAAAAAGTATCGGAATTAATTGAACAAAAAGATTCCGACCGGCTTAAAGAGGTCTTAAAGGATTTGCATCCGACAGACATTGCCGAACTTTGCAATGAACTCAACGCTGAAGAGGCCCGTTTCGTCTATCTTTTACTGGATAACGAGAAGGCGGCCGACGTATTGGTCGAGATGGATGAAGATGCCCGAAAGCGTTTTCTCGACATCCTTCCCTCGGAAACCATTGCAAAGCGCTTCGTCGATTACATGGACTCCGACGATGCGGTAGATATTATCCGCGACATGGACGAGGACAAACAAGAAGAAGTCCTCTCACACATCGAAGACATTGAACAAGCCGGCGACATCGTTGACCTACTTAAATACGATGAAGATACCGCCGGAGGCTTAATGGGTACGGAAATGGTCATCGTAAACGAGAACTGGAGTATGCCGGAATGTCTGAGAGAAATGCGGCTTCAGGCCGAAGACATGGACGAGATTTATTACGTTTATGTAGTGGATGACGATGAAAGGCTGCAAGGTGTTTTCCCGTTGAAGAAGATGATTACCAGTCCTTCCGTGTCGAAAGTAAAACACGTAATGAAGAAAGATCCGATATCCGTGCACGTAGATACCCCGATAGAAGACGTGGTTCAAGTAATCGAGAAGTATGATTTGGTGGCATTGCCCGTCATCGACAGCATCGGACGCCTCGTCGGACGAATTACGGTAGACGATGTTATGGATGAAGTGCGCGAACAAGCCGAACGAGATTACCAGTTGGCTTCCGGTTTGTCTCAGGACGTAGAATCAGACGATAACGTCTTCCGGCAGACAACAGCCCGTCTTCCCTGGTTGCTTATCGGCATATTGGGAGGAATTGGTAACTCTATAATTTTAGGAAACTTCGATACAACCTTTGCCGCACACCCGGAAATGGCACTGTACATACCGTTAATCGGAGGTACGGGCGGAAATGTAGGGACACAATCGTCGGCACTTGTCGTACAAGGTCTGGCCAACAATTCGCTGAGCGTTGAGAATACTTTCAAACAAATCATGAAGGAATCTGTCGTGGCACTCATCAATGCCACGATTATTTCCATGCTTGTTTATATTTACAATTTCGTACGTTTCGGAGCAAATGCCACGGTCAGCTATTCCGTTTCCATCAGCCTTTTCGCCGTTGTAATGTTTGCTTCCATATTCGGTACCCTCGTCCCCCTTACCCTCGAAAAGCTGAAAATTGATCCGGCAATTGCAACCGGACCGTTCATCTCCATCACAAACGACATCATGGGTATGCTTCTATACATGGGAATAACCGTACTTTTGGCATAAAGGCCCGCAGAATTTAGAATGAAACATCCCGACATTCCCGATGAAATGTCGGGATGTTTTACTTTACCCACAAGCGCATTTATCCTCAACGACAAAGAAAAAGTTTCAAACCACCTGCAAAAAAAATCAAAGAAAAATATGAAAATTAAAAAATTTCCCCTTATTTTGTAATACAAAACATCAGAAAATAACAGATAACTCTTTAAAATCTTATACGATGGAATTAGATGAAAAGCTCCGCACACAAGCTGATCCGCAAGTAGAAACCTCTACAGAAGCTTCTGTATCTCCTGTTGACATTCAAGAAAATGTTGCTCCCGTATCAAAACAAACAAAAGAAGAAATCATCGAACGCCTTAAAGAGATCGATAAAGACGCCTGCAATGCAAGCAAACAAGAACTCGACTCATTAAAGCAAAATTTCTATAAACTACATAAAGCCGAGCAAGAAAATGCCCGGAAAGCCTTCATCAACGAAGGAGGCGAAGCCGACAAATTTATCCCTGATAGCGATCCTTTGGAAAAAGTTTTCAAGGAAATAATGAGCTCTATCAAGGAAAAGAGAAACGTAATGACAGAAGAAATCGAGCAACAGAAGGAGAACAACCTGAAAAGGAAACAGGAAATTCTCGAAAGAATGAAAGAGCTTACCGAAACACAGGAGGACACAAACAAAATATACAACGAGTTTAAACAGCTCCAACAAGAGTGGAATGAGATAAAACTCATCCCCGCCCCCAAAGTAAACGAACTCTGGAAAAGTTACCAACTATATACGGAAAAGTTCTACGACATGGTCAAGTTGAACAATGAATTCCGTGAATATGACTTCAAAAAAAACCTGGAACAGAAAATACATCTCTGCGAGGCCGCAGAAAAACTGGCCGACGAACCCGATGCTGTCTCGGCTTTTTACCAATTGCAGAAGCTGCACCAAGAGTTCAGAAACATCGGTCCTGTTGCAAAAGACCTGCGCGAAAGTGTTTGGGCACGCTTTAAAGCTGCATCAACGGTCGTAAACCGTCGCCATCAACAACACTTCGAACAACTAAAAGAAAAGGAACAACAGAACTTAGACCAGAAGACTGTGATCTGCGAGATCGTGGAATCTATGGAATACGACACCTTCCGTACATTCAATGACTGGGACACAAAAACAAAAGAAGTGCTTGCATTACAGGCAAAATGGAAAACAATCGGTTACGCGCCGCAGAAACAAAACGTAAAAATATTCGAACGTTTCCGCGCGGCATGCGACGAATTTTTCAAACGCAAAGCAGCTTTCTACAAGAGCATAAAGGAAAGCATGAACGAAAACCTGGAAAAAAAGAAAGCATTATGCGAAAAAGCTGAAGCACTGAAGGACAGCACCGAATGGAAAGAAACGGCCGAAATCCTGACACAACTGCAAAAAGAATGGAAAACCATAGGTCCCGTAGCAAAAAAGCATTCCGAGTCTATTTGGAAACGCTTCATTTCCGCATGCGATTATTTCTTTGAACAAAAGAACAACGCAACGTCTTCCCAGCATCAGGCCGAGAAAGAGAACCTGAAGAAAAAAGAAGAAGTTGTAAAAAAACTGACTTCTTTGGAAACCGAAGAGCTGACTGATGAAGAAATTTCCGACCAGGTTCACGCGCTTATAAAAGAATGGAACAGCATAGGACATGTACCGTTTAAAGAAAAAGACCGGCTGTATAACGAATTTCACACGGCGGTAGACAAACTATTCAGCAAATTAAACCTATCGGCCTCTGAGAACAAGTTAAACAGTTTCAAGCTAAAAATTAGCAAAGGGAACAATTTGCATCGCGACCGCGAACGCCTGGTTAGAACATACGAAAGCTTGAAAAATGATATTCAAACGTACGAAAACAACTTGGGATTCCTTTCTCTTTCATCAAAAAGCGGAAACAATCTGGTAGCCGAAATCAATAAAAAGATTGAAAAGCTGAAAGGCGATCTGGAACTTGTACGCCAGAAAATCAAAGCCATCGACGAAAATTTGAACCAAGAATAAGCATCTCTTTCCAAAAACATCATGAAAGATAATCCGGAAGAACTGTTTCCTTTGGTAGACGAAAACGGGAATGTTGTAGGAAGTGCGACGAGAAGCGAATGCCACAACGGGAGCAAACTGCTACACCCGGTGGTACATTTGCACATATTCAATGAGAAGGGTGAATTATTCCTGCAGAAACGTCCGGCATGGAAAGACATTCAACCGGGTAAATGGGATACGGCAGTAGGCGGACACGTCGACTTGGGTGAAAGCATTGACATCGCTCTTCGGAGAGAAGCAAAAGAGGAAGTGGGAATAACCGACTTCACACCCGAAAGGTTAGAACCGTATATTTTCGAATCGGCATGCGAGAAAGAATTTGTATTCCCTTTCAAGACCGTCTACAACGGTCGAATAAAACCAAGTAAAGAACTCGACGGAGGGGAATTCTGGAGCCGGGAGAAAATACAAAACAACCTCGGGAAAGGAGTTTTTACCCCGAACTTCGAAAACGAATTCAAGCGTCATGGCTTTTAAACATAAGGCTCCATCGCCAACAATGTTTTATTGATTCATATCAATTATTGTGCACTTTTTCCTAAACTGCGGCGCAGAACGGATGACACCGGCCTTTTATTTTTTCTAAATTTGCACCGGATAACAAAAAGTTTAGGTAAAAAGATGATGAAAAAATTAACGATGATCCTGAAAAAAGGATACGAGGAAATGAAAAGAAATCACATGTATGTGCCGGGATACGGTGCAAGATAACGAACAACAGTTCTTATAAGATTACAAAAGGGAAGCGGATTTGTCTAAAAAAACAAACCCGCTTCCTTTTTAAAAGAAGACACTATTCCCAAGAAAAAGACGGCATCAATATTTCACTTTATCGGCCTTTTCTTCCCACATTAAAAATGCCTTTCCCGCTTCTCCGGAAAGCATCACTTCCGACCTTAACCGTCTTTTCTCTGGAATCCGCCCCAGTTCTTCGTAAATAAAGGCGTCATCGAAACCGATACGTGCCGCATCTTTCTTTCCATTGCCGTAATACATCCTGTCGATGTGCGCCCAATAAATAGCGCCCAAACACATCGGACAAGGCTCACACGAGGTATAAATCTCGCAACCGCTCAGGTCGAATGTCTTCAAACACCGCGAGGCAGCACGAATAGCCTCCATTTCCGCGTGAGCAGTCGGATCATTATTGGCAGTCACACGATTCGTTCCTTCTGCAATAATCTCTCCATCTTTTGCAATTACCGCTCCGAAAGGTCCTCCACCCTTCTTCACGTTTTCTTCCGACAGCGCAACGGCTCTCCGCATCAATTCTTCTTTTGTCATAGCAAACAATCTTTTGTTTTCTTGTTATTCCGCTATTCAAAGATACGTAATAAAAAAGAAAACCCTTGCAAACGACTCATCGTTTTGCAAGGGTTTTCTTTTTTTCTCAGGGGTTTTATTACATCATGCCACCCATTCCGCCCATTCCCGGGTTCATAGGCATTTCACCTTTTTCTTCTTTCTTCTCCACGATTACACATTCCGTGGTGAGGAACATACCGGCGATTGAGGCTGCATTTTCCAAAGCAACACGAGTAACTTTAGCAGGATCTACAACACCTGCAGCATGCAAGTGCTCGTACACATCGGTACGTGCGTTATATCCGAAATCACCTTTGCCTTCACGTACCTTCTGCACTACGACAGCTCCTTCTTTTCCTGCATTTGCTACAATCTGACGAAGCGGTTCTTCTATCGCACGTTTGATGATCTCTATACCGGTTGTTTCGTCGGCATTGTCACCTTTCATGCCTTCCAATGCATCGATTGCGCGGATGTATGCTACACCACCACCCGGAACAATACCTTCTTCGATGGCAGCACGAGTAGCACACAAGGCATCGTCTACACGATCTTTCTTCTCTTTCATCTCTACTTCCGAAGCTGCACCGACATAAAGAACGGCAACACCACCTGACAACTTGGCCAGACGTTCCTGCAATTTCTCCTTGTCATAGTCGGAAGTTGTATTTCCTATCTCTGCTTTAATCTGATGGATACGGTCTTGGATCTGCTCCTTGTTACCGGCACCGTTCACGATTGTTGTATTATCTTTCGATACGGTAACCTTATCACAAGTACCTAACATCTCAAGCGTTGCCTGATCCAGTTTCAAACCTTTCTCTTCGCTAATAACAACACCGCCGGTCAGGATTGCAATATCCTCGAGCATTGCCTTACGACGATCGCCGAATCCCGGAGCTTTTACGGCACAAATCTTCAACTGGCTGCGCAGACGGTTTACTACCAATGTAGTCAAAGCCTCGCTATCAACGTCTTCTGCAATAACAAGCAAAGGACGTCCGCTCTGAACTGCCGGCTCAAGAATAGGCAAGAAATCTTTCAAATTAGAAATCTTTCTGTCATAAATCAAAATATACGGGTGTTCCATTACGCATTCCATCTTCTCGGCATCGGTAACGAAATACGGAGAAAGATAACCACGATCGAATTGCATACCTTCTACCACGCCGATAGTCGTGTCGGTTCCTTTCGCCTCTTCAATCGTGATAACGCCATCTTTGGAAACTTTTCTCATGGCGTCTGCAATCAATTTCCCGATAACCGGATCATTGTTTGCTGAAACGGCAGCCACTTGTTCTATTTTGTCATAGTTGTCACCCACCATCTCTGCCTGACTACGAATAGACTCTACCACCTTCGCAACGGCTTTGTCTATACCACGTTTCAGGTCCATCGGATTTGCTCCTGCGGTAACATTCTTCAATCCAACACCAACAATTGACTGAGCCAATACTGTTGCGGTAGTTGTTCCGTCGCCGGCATCATCTCCGGTTTTCGAAGCAACCGATTTAACCAGTTGCGCTCCTGTGTTCTGATAAGGATCGGCAAGTTCCACTTCTTTCGCCACGGTTACACCATCTTTTGTAATATGAGGAGCACCAAATTTCTTTTCAATTATCACATTTCTGCCCTTCGGACCCAAAGTAACCTTCACGGCATTAGCCAACTCGTCTACACCTTTTTTCAATTGTTCGCGAGCCTCTATGTTAAATAAAATATCTTTTGCCATAATTTTATCCTTTCTTTTTTTAAAAGTTTTATATCAATTTATCCCAACACCGCCAAAACATCACTCTGACGCATCATCAAATACTTCTTTCCCTCGTATTCTATTTCGGTACCTGAGTACTTGCCATACAATACAGTATCGTTTTCTTTCAGAACCATTTCTTCATCTTTTGTTCCTTTACCTACTGCAACGACTGTACCTTGCAAGGGTTTTTCTTTTGCTGTATCGGGAATAATGATACCGCCTACTGTTTTCTCTTCTGCAGGAGCCGGAAGTACCAGCACTCTATCTGCCAATGGTTTAATGTTCATAATCTTTATATTTTTATATATTCATTACTATATTATGTTCGGCTTTACGCGGAACATAAAATTCATAACGAAAATCATGCCATAACAGAATCCTGACAAACTGACACAAGAAACCTGACACTTTCCCGAAAAGCTCTGCCATTTTTCACAAAAAGGTGCCAATGTTTTTTTATGAAAGCCGTCGTTGTTTTCCTCAAAACGCCGAAACATTTACAATATTTAACGCGGCCATACTGCCACAGGAATGTTTTTTCTCTACATTTGAAAGGATTTTCAAGGAACAAAAGCTCTCAAGAACAAAGTAAGATCAACGCGCGTGTCATGAAAAAAGCTATTTCCCCACGCCACTAAATATGGCATATTTTTGTTTATAACAGCCGAGCTTTGTTTCACCCACTGCAAGAAAAAACGACATAGAAACAATATAAAACAAGTATGGAAATGATATATCTTACGGCAGGCATCCTCATAGGCTGCATCATTGGCTATATTATTGCGGCACGCAAGGGCGAAGCCATGCGCACAAAGCTCGAACTGGAACAGACGCATAACGCTGAAAACCTAAAGGCAGAACAGGAACGTTTCACCGCACGCACGGAGGAACTGAAACAGGAAATCGGCGAGCTGCGCAGGCAGATACAGGAATATTTGAAACAACTGAACGAAGCCGAACGGCACAATGCCGCCCTTGCCGCCGAGAAGAAAGCGACGGAAGAAAAGATGAACAACCAGAAAGAAGAAATAACGGCCCTGCACAAACAGTTCAATCTGGAGTTTGAAGCGATAGCAGAAAAGATATTCCGTCAGAAAACGGAGCACTTCAATAAACTGAGTGCCGAAAGTCTTTCTTCCATATTAACGCCTTTCAAAGAAAACCTGAACGAATTGAAGCATCAGGTGGCCGAAACTTACGACAAAGAATCGAAGCAACGTTTTTCTCTGGAAGACAAGATAAAAGAGCTGGTTCAACTGAACAAACAGATTAGCGACGACGCAAACAATCTGACACGCGCCCTGAAAGGCGACGCAAAGACTCAGGGAAACTGGGGAGAAATGATTCTGGAAACCATCCTGGAAAACTCCGGCTTGCGCGAAGGCGAGGAATTTTTCAGACAGGAATTTCTCAAGGATGAGCATGGAGAGCCGATACGAAACGAAGAAGGACAACGTTTGCAGCCGGATGTACTGGTAGTGTATCCGGACAACCGTCAGGTCATCATCGACTCAAAAGTATCGCTTACCGCTTATGCCAACTACATAGGTTGTGACGATCCTGCCGGGAAGGAACATTACCTGAAAGCACATCTGGCCTCGGTAAAAGCACACATTGACGAGCTGAGCCGCAAAGATTATTCAAAATATAACCTGTCGGCACTCGACTTTGTCATGATGTTTATCCCAAACGAACCGGCGTATGTCCTCGCCCTACAAAGCGATCCGAACCTATGGAACTATGCTTATCAGAAAAAGGTCGTCTTGATGAGTCCCACAAACCTTATTGCAGCACTCCGCCTGGCGCTGGATTTATGGAAACGCGACCGCCAGGAAAAGAACATTCAAAACATCGTTACCCGCGGAACGGCCTTATATGAAAAGCTGGTCAGCTTCACTGAAACCTTCGAAAAAATAGGCGATTCACTGAAGGCGGCCTCAACTTCTTATGAAAATGCGCTCAACCAATTGTCGGAAGGAAGAGGAAATGTCATCAGACAAGCCGAAATGCTGAAAGAACTCGGCATAACCCCGAAGAAAAAGTTCTCACCGCGTCTGCAAAACAAGCTGGCAGAAAACGCAGAAGCCGAAAACGAAGCGGAATAAACCGCGCTTTATACACAAAGAAATTCCCCGATGTTTGCCTATAAACACCGGGGAATTTCTTTGTCTTTATGGTGACCTTTTCAAAAGAAGATTTTCATCCTTTAACAATATCTGCCAACTCTTCGGGAGAAACCAACCGTTGCTCGCCCGTAAGCATATTCTTCAGGTTAATCTGTCCGGCCTTCATTTCTTCTTCCCCAACGATAGCCACAAAAGGAATCGCCTTGTCATTGGCATAACTCATCTGCTTCTTCATCTTGACCGCATCGGGATAAATTTCGGCACGGATGCCGGCCTTACGCACTCCAGACAGTATCGGCAATACAAATTCGGCTTCTTTTTCTCCGAAGTTTACGAACAGCAAACGTGTACCTGCCGCCGTTTCCTTGGGATAAAGATCCAGTTGATTCAACACATCGTATATGCGGTCTGCCCCAAAAGATATGCCCACTCCCGACATTCCGTCCATACCAAATACTCCTGTCAAGTTGTCATATCTTCCGCCTCCGCTAATACTTCCTATCTGAACGTCCAGTGCTTTTACCTCAAAGATGGCGCCCGTATAATAATTTAATCCGCGCGCTAAAGTCAAATCAAGCTCTATGGTCGACTCAACGCCGAGATGTTTTACACAATTTAATATGAACTCGCTTTCTTCCACTCCCTTTAAACCGATTTCACTGGCGGAAAGAACCGTTTTCAATGTCTCCAGCTTTTCGGCATTTGTCCCGCTCAAACTGATAATGGGCTGCAATTTATCGATTGCTTCCTGCGGAATACCCTTTGAGGCTAATTCCGCGTTTACGTTTTCCAATCCAATTTTATCGAGCTTATCTATTGCAACAGTTATGTCAACAATCTTGTCTGCCTCACCGATAATTTCCGCAATTCCGGTCAGAATTTTCCGATTATTGATTTTAATCGCCACGCGGATACCGAATTTACGAAACACCGTATCAATCATTTGAACCAGTTCCACCTCGTTCAACAAGGAATTGCTTCCCACCACATCGGCGTCGCATTGATAAAATTCGCGGTAACGTCCCTTCTGAGGGCGGTCGGCGCGCCACACCGGTTGTATCTGAAAACGCTTGAAAGGAAAGGTTATTTCATCACGGTGCATCACCACATACCGTGCAAAAGGTACGGTCAAATCGTAACGCAGACCTTTTTCGCAAAACTTACTTGCCAGCTTCGCTGCATTACGGCTCAGCAGTTCCTCATCGGTCAGCCCCGAAAAATAATCTCCCGAATTCTGAATCTTGAACAAAAGCTTATCGCCTTCTTCTCCATATTTTCCCATCAAAGTAGAAAGATTCTCCATGGAAGGTGTTTCTATCTGCTGGAAACCGTATAAATAAAACACGTTGCGAATCGTGTCGAATATATAATTTCTCTTCGCCATTTCTGCAGGAGAGAAATCTCTTGTCCCCTTGGGTATGCTTGGTTTTGCCGCCATAATGAATAAAATATTTAAATATGTTCCGCAAAATTACACTAATTATCCGAATAAAAAAACCGACTGCTCACAATGCAAACAGTCGGCTTCCCATATTTTCATTACGATTCACCGTATCACTCACGACGGCCTAAAAAAATCATAACATAATAAATCAATGTGGCAAGCGAGCCCAAAGCTGCTACAACATACGTATATGCAGCCGATTTTAATGCGTCCTGTGCCTGACGATGATTGCGTGAAGTGGTCACTCCGGCCCGGTTCAACCAAACCAAGGCGCGTTTGCTTGCGTTAATTTCCACAGGCAATGTAATAAAACTAAACAACGTGGTCATGGCAAACAGGCAAATTCCTACCAACAACAATTGCGGGAAACTGTTGAGCAATAGGATTCCTGCAAGCAATACCCAGGAAACAATGGACGATGAGAACTGCACCACCGGAACCAAAGCCGAACGCATCTGCAGCGGAGCATAGGCTTGTGCATGCTGAACCGCGTGCCCACATTCATGTGCGGCAACCGCTGCTGCAGCCACACTGTTGGCATGATATACACCTTCACTCAAATTAACCGTCTTATTTGTCGGGTTATAATGATCGGTAAGCATACCGGGAGTACACGTAACTCTCACATCATAAATACCATTGTCGTGAAGCATTTTCTCTGCAACTTCCCGCCCGGTCATTCCATTGTCCAAGGGCATTTTCGAATATTTCTGGAACTTGCTCTGTAAATTCGCCTGTACAAGATAACTAACAAGCGCAATCGCAATAAATAATCCCCAACTAAATATCATAATTCTTACTTTAAATTGATTTAACAATAAAAGAACAAATACTTTGCCAAAGTAAATAAAAAAACAGATGTGCGCCCAACTTTCCATCCCCTTTTGAGGTTTATTAAAGTAATCTTTAAAGTTATAACAAGAAATGTCACGCCATGTTTTCGAAAAAACATGACGATCCTGTCGCACAATCCCGGGCATCCTACCCTTTCCGGAGGCCGACATTTACCTTAAAAGGCCGGCATTTCCTGATATTTATTCCATTTTTATTGCAAACATTTGTTTTTTTCAACTAAACATCATACCTTTGCACACGCAATCGAAAAACGATGCAAACAGGGTAAGATTCGCTAGCTCAGCAGGTAGAGCACAACACTTTTAATGTTGGGGTCTTGGGTTCGAGCCCCAAGCGGATCACCAAAAGAAAAGCCAAAAGGCGACAACAAAAAGACAAGTCCTACAAAATCAATATTTTGTGGGACTTTTTT
>CALUET010000022.1 GCA_944319745.1 uncultured Phocaeicola sp.
CCCCGAAAAGCGAGTGCAAAAGTAATGCCTTTTTTATTACACTCCAAATGTTTCTGAAAATATTTTTCGGAAATCCTGAAAAAAAATGACGCAAACCGCTATAAAACAAAACAATTATTGCGAAAAAAATTTTCCAGCAAAATATCAAAATTTCATATGCTTTACACAAAAAGCCATCAAAATACTTAAAAGGAACTCTTTATTTTTTAATATTAGCCTCCTCCAAGCCATAATGTTTTTTGCTGTCATCCAAGCGCAACAGACACGCAATTACAATAGCGCAAAGGCCAAAAAATGCAAAAATCACCATCGGATAACTATAATCATACCCGATAATATTACCATTTTCCTCACGCAAAGTTGCAAAATTTTCAATAACCCATCCTATAAGTACAGGCACCATTGAAAGTCCAACATTCTGAATATAAAAAATAATTGCATAGGCCGATCCCAACTGTTTCATCGGAATTATTTTAGGAACAGAAGGCCACATTGCGCTGGGGACCAAAGAAAATGCAATACCCAATACAATCATTACAATCACAGCAAACCACCAATAGTTCATTAATGGCAAAGCAAATAAAACATGTACCACTGTCAACATTACAGAACCTATAATCATCAACGTGGCACCGCGCCCAATTCTGTCGTACAACGAGCCAAAAACCGGCGTTAACAATATTGTTCCGAAAGGCAACAAGGCAGGAATCAATCCGGCAAACGATTCGGGAACTCCGTATTTATAAATCATTAATTTAGTAGCAAACTTCAAGAAAGGGAATACACCAGCATAGAACATCAAGCATAACAACGTTATCAACCAAAAGCCCTTACTGCAAAATATCTGTTTCAAATCGGATATTTTAAAACCTTCCTCCTTCTTGGTTCCGGTTTCCTTCCGAAGTTCTTCAACAGAAGCATCTTCTTTCTTATCCATCACACAATAAACCAGAAACGAAAGGAAGCCGACGCATAACACAATTGCACCCATCAAAACAGGATAAGAAACCTCACCCATCATACGAGCGACGGGCAAACTGACAGCCAAAGCCAGCGCTGTACCAATACGCGCCATTGCAACCTGAAGTCCCATTGCCAAGGCCAATTCTTTACCGGAAAACCATTTTACAATAATTTTCGACACAGTAATGCCTGTAATCTCTACTCCCATTCCAAAAATAGCAAAGCCCAAGGAGGCCAAAACGACTTGATAATTCATTCCCCACAACACCCTGTCTCCAAAATCATGAGACAATGCATACCATTTGATCAGTGCACCAACAAGCATAAAACCCGCAGACATCGATCCGGTAAAACGAATTCCTAACTTATCAAGAATAATACCTCCGAAGAACAACATGAAAAGGAATACATTAATATATCCGTAAGCTCCGGTGAAAAAACCATATTCTGTACTGCTCCACCCATTGCCGGATGCCACAGAACTGATTGTCTTTGTTACGACTTCCGTGCCATTCTCCGTCCGTTCCAGATATTGATATTCCATGCCTTTCACAATCTTTTCAGAAGCCAAATCCGGAGCTGACAGTATTTCATCCTCGGCAAGTTCTCCAATCTTATAAATCAAACTATCGACCGACATCGACGTATTATCCGTAAAATATACAACTTTTCCTTTTGTCGTCAACAGATTTTCCAAAGGAGACATCACATCTGTCAGAAAATAACCGCACATCATCGTAAACGAGACGATTGCAAGTGCTGTCCAGCGCGCCGCCTTTGAGTCACTCAATCGTTTTTGAAGCATTTCTTTCATTTATTCTTTTTTTAAATCATAGTTTAATAAAATACAAAAAACATCACAAAGATAGCATTTTTTACGCTTTCCTATTTCACAAAACAAAATAAGTTCTAACTTTGTAATATAATTATTTAATGAAATTTTTCGCGGCATATATCTTAAACATTAAAATAAAGGGGATATGAAAAAAACGAAAACAATGGCACTATGCGCCATATTAGGCGGAAGCCTACTCTGTTCTTCCTGCATAGGTTCCTTCGGCTTATGGTCTAACCTGAAGGACTGGAACAACAACATTGGGAACAAATTTGTTAACGAAATTGTATTCTTGGCATTCCACATCGTTCCCGTTTACGAAGTTGCTTACCTTGCAGACGTACTGGTACTGAATTCCATCGAGTTCTGGTCCGGCTCAAATCCGTTGGCACAAGTAGGCACGGAAAAAACCGTAAAGGGTGAAAACGGAGAATACATCGTACGAACCAATGCCGACGGTTACACCATTACCAAGAAAGGAGAAGAAGGAAAAGCTCTAAACTTGGTTTACAATGAAGAGAATCGCACTTGGAATGCAGTGGCAAATGGCGAAAGTTTCGAACTAATCACCATGAATGAGGACGGAACCATTACCATGAAACAACAAGACGGAACGCCGCTTACCATCGTTCCCGACATGCAAGGTGTGGAAAAAGCCCGCTCCATCAACGGCGAATCTTTGTTTGTTGCTCGATAAAAGAACGAAATCTTTTCATACAAACGCCGGCAGCTTTTTATGTGAAGCTGCCGGCGTTTTCTTTTGGTTGTACCCGCATTTCACCGGGAAGATCAATGTTTGAAGCGAGACGTATCCACATCTTTCAGTTCCTTCTCCTTATATCCTCCGAACTTATAACTAAACGTAAGTGTAAAAGCACGATTATAATTTGCCACACCCATATCGACATGTTGCAAGCCATTACGCACGGTTAGTTTCATTTGATCCATTCCTCCAAACAAATCGCTGCCCTTCAACCGGATCATAACTTTGCCTCCTGCAAACGTATAACGCAAGGCCGCATCCACATAACCGAGGGCACGCAGGTCGAAAGCCCCTTGTATGGCAGCAGTCTGCCCGAAAGCAAAAATCTCCATCTTTATATCCGGCTGCCTGCTCAACGCAAATGTATTCGACCATACGCCGATGCCTGCCCAACATTTGTTATCGAACGGTGCATTATAATAATGGCTCGCCTTATCGTGTTTTTGCTGGAAGACCAGCGTCAAGTTGCTATCCCACCACTCGCCGATGCGGTAAGGTATGGTAGCCATAACGCCGAAGGTTTTCACAAAATCCCAGTTCTGAAAGTTATAAACCGCGTGCAGTTCTTTGGAGTCCAAGTACACCATTTGCATGAAATAATCCGGGCTGTAATCATAAAAAAGGCGGAAAACATACTTGTTTCTCAGGATATAACTCAAAGAAGTTTCATAGCTGGTGTATGGTTTCAGGAAAGCATTTCCGACCGACAACATGTAACTGCTGCCATATTCCGTGGCTCCGCTCAGCGTCCAATAGTCGGGATAAGTCTTGTCGGAGCTGAAAGACAACTGAAAAATATGCCTTGCTTCCGGCGTATAACTCAACTGCATGGCCGGATAAACGGCCCATTTCCGGTACGTGTCTGCCATCTTATAATACTCCACTGCCGCAGACGCGCCCAAACTCCACTTTTTTCCGAAATTTTTATCGAATCCCGCATATAGATTATAAGTATATTCACCGATACCAACCTCCATGTTTTGGGCAGACAATGCCGGGATATCGTAATACTGGCGGTTACGATTGTTTACATAAGCGAACGATGCTCCGTAGTTAAAAAACCATCCCCTGGGAAATTCATGCCGTTGGTCTGCGTACAACTTCCAGCGGTCTATGCGTTGATCCGATAAACTTTCAAAAACCATATCCGGTTCTTCATCGTAAGTTTCAAGGAAGTTTTGCGTATCATCCGAGGTATAATGTGTATAATCAACGCCGGCTTTCAATCCGAATCCCGATTCGTAATGCAGCGCCACATTGTGCATTTTACTCTCCGTACGGTGATCATTTCTTGCATCCGAGAAGTTTCCCAGTGAATTCGTCATGTTCTTTTGCCGTGGAGTCAGGCTTGCGGTATAGCTTATCCCGAGACTGTTTTTTTCATCAAAACGATATTCTCCGCCTGCTCTCAGCGTATGCGTAAGCGTACGTCCCCGCCCGTCATCAAAATGGCGCATATCATGCACTTCCCCTTCCACCGTATGCAAGGCAGAAAAATCCATTGTCTGACGACTGTACAAGTCTTCCACTCCATACATGAAATCGGCGTTCCACTTCGAAGCCCCGTAAGTCAGAGCCACACTGCCGGTTCCTCCGGCTTCGTTTTTCTGCTCGTAACTGCCGGTAATCTCGCCCTGTAACACCGGTTTATCGGCATCATTTTTACTCAACACCACGTTGATTGCCGCACCTCGCACGTGATATTGCGGCGGAGCACTGTACATTATCTCCGCCCTTTCCACGCGCGATGCCGGTATGTTCTTCAGCAAATTCATCAGTTGATCTCCGGTCATCGTGGAAGGTTTCCCGTCAATGATAACCGATAGCGACGATGCGCCGGCCAGCACAAGGCCGTTTTCTTTCTCCATCACGCCGGGCAATTCGCGGATACATTCGTAAGCATTAGTCACCAGCTTGTTTTCCATCAGACGGGGAACGTCATAAACCAGACTGCCTCCCTCGACCTTTACGACAGGACGCTCGCCCCGAACGACCACTTCGTCCAGGCCATAATGCTTGGAAGCCAGCATAATGACACCCGCATCTGCGCCTTTTCCTTCCACAACGCGGGGCTCATACAGCAAATGCTGCACCACAAGCCGGTAATGCGACGGCTGAAAATGCAGACAAAACACCCCGCATGTATCGGTAATCGTCGCATCCACAAAAACCGAATCCGCCGTTTGAAGTATCACCGTTGCTCCATCGACGGGCGAACCGACAGAATCTTTCACGCAACCTTTTATCGATTGTGCATTTAAAACGCCAAGGGCTTTCATGAAAAACAACAGGAAGATTATTCCTGCCTGCCACATTATTTTCATCCGTTTATCGCTTTCTTTTACTAACTTTGATGCGCGAATATAGAGAAAAAAAGGTATTTTCTTTTTCAGAGGAAAGAGAAAATACATAAAATCTCACGAAACATTAAACCCTATTCATTATGCAATATTTTGAAAGCGACTACATGGAGGGAGCACATCCCCGCATCTTAGAACGCATGATGCGCACGAACATGGAAAAAAATCCGGGCTACGGAGTTGACACTTACTGCACAGAAGCCCGAGAAAAAATACGGAAAGCATGCCACTGCCCCGAGGCGGAAATTCATTTCCTCGTGGGAGGCACACAGACCAATGCCACTGTTATCACTGCTTTACTGCGGCCTTACGAAGGAGTCATAGCGGCTGAAAGCGGACACATTAACCAGCACGAAGCCGGAGCAATAGAATGCGGCGGGCACAAGGTGCTCTCTCTTCCCCAACACGACGGGAAACTTTCTGCCGAAGATGTGGATAAATTTATAAACGATTTCTACGCCGACTTAAACTACGAACACATGGTATCTCCGGGAATGGTGTATATTTCTCACCCTACGGAGCACGGCACTTTATACACTCTTGCCGAGCTGGAGGCGCTTTCATGCGTATGTCATAAGCATCACATCCCGTTGTACATGGATGGAGCACGCCTGGGTTACGGACTTGCAGCGCGAAATACCGATGTAACATTGCCGGACATTGCCCGCCTGTGCGACGTATTTTATATCGGAGGAACGAAAGTCGGCGCACTGTTCGGCGAAGCGGTTGTCATCACACGGCCTGGTATGATTAAACAATTCTTCTCCATTATTAAACAAAGAGGGGCACTGTTGGCCAAAGGTTGGCTGCTCGGCATTCAGTTTGATACGCTTTTTACAGACAATTTATACATGCAGATTTCACAAAATGCCATAGACATGGCAGAACTTATTGCCCAAGAACTGCAAGAACGGGGCTACCGTTTGCTGGCACAGCCGCAGACAAACCAACTGTTCGTTGTCATCGAAAATGAAAAAATGCAGGAATTAAGCAAATCGGTTGTCTACAGCTTTTGGGAAAAATACGACGATAATCACACCGTAATACGCCTGGCAACCAGCTGGGCCACCCGCAAAGAAGACGTGGTAGAATTACTCAAACTATTATAAAACAAGAGGGACGCTCTCACACCGAAAGCGTTCCTCTTTTTATTTCCTGCTGTATCTGTCAGAAAATCATCAGCACTGAGCCAACTTATTGTCTGAACCTAATACATTAATGATTTTATGCTTATACAATTTTTCCATGTTGTCACGAGCCGGTCCAAGGTATTTACGAGGATCAAATTCGGCAGGCTTCTCAGCAAATACTTTGCGGATTGCAGCAGTCATTGCCAGACGAGAGTCTGAATCGATGTTGATCTTGCAAACAGCCGACTTCGCAGCTTTACGCAATTCCTCTTCAGGAATACCGATAGCAGCTTCCAGCTTTCCGCCATATTTATTGATGGTATCAACTTCTTCCTGCGGAACTGAAGAAGATCCATGCAATACAATGGGGAATCCCGGCAGCTTCTCCATCACAGCATCCAGCACGTCAAATGCCAAAGGAGGAGGAACTAAACGACCGGTCTTCGGATCAACATGACATTGTTCCGGTTTAAATTTATAAGCTCCATGAGAAGTACCGATAGAAATTGCCAAAGAATCGCAACCAGTACGTGTAGCAAAATCTATAACTTCTTCAGGATCCGTATATGTATGATGCTCGGCAGATACTTCATCTTCTACGCCGGCCAATACACCAAGTTCACCTTCTACTGTTACATCGAACTGGTGAGCATAATCAACAACCTTCTTTGTCAATGCAACATTTTCCTCATAAGGCAAGTGAGAGCCGTCGATCATCACTGAAGAGAATCCCATATCAATACAAGATTTGCACAGTTCGAATGAATCGCCGTGGTCTAAGTGCAACACGATTTCCGGATGTGCACAGCCCAATTCTTTTGCATATTCCACAGCACCTTCTGCCATGTAACGAAGCAAAGTCTGGTTTGCATAGTTACGAGCGCCTTTAGATACTTGAAGAATCACCGGAGATTTTGTTTCCACTGCAGCCTTAATAATAGCCTGCAATTGCTCCATATTGTTGAAATTGAAAGCAGGGATTGCATATCCTCCTTTAATTGCTCTGGCAAACATATCTCTTGTGTTTACCAAACCTAAGTCTTTGTAATTAACCATTGTTGTAAAATTTAGACTATTAATAAACCTATTTCTGCATGCAAAAATAAGAATAAATTATAAAAGTATTACCGACCACCCGAGAAAAAGTAAGCTAAGATTCACTTTATTAATGTTAATCAACCGATGAATGAAACTGCACATCCCTGAGTTGCCAAATGGATATTGCATTCTGCAGCCCGCATTCGGAGATACATTTATTTGCGTCTCGTGATCGTATGCAACACCTTCCCTGTCTTATCGATCATGCGCAATTCCAATGAATCGGGCGAAACGGAAAGAATGGAGAAGCCGGGCTCCGAGCTGCAAAATACCGTTCCTTCAATGGGTTTAACCTTGCGTGCAAGTGAGCCGGCCGAGTTTGTCACATAATCGATATCGCTTCCTTTCACACGAACATGCTGGAAATTGTGGATATGCCCGTTAATATACATATCAACATGATACTTCCGCAAGATCGTATCCACGCGTTTTTGCATATCAAGCCGCTCGGAATCATCCTTCGATGTTTCCGCATAAATCGGATGATGCCCTACAACAACCACCCAGTTTTCCTTGGCAGAAGCCAAAACTGCCTCCAGCCATTGCAACTGTGCATCGATATCTTGCAAACAAGCATCGGGATATTTATCGTTCTCGCTGCGGTACTTGTCAATCAAAGGAGATGTATCGAGCCATACTACACGCAGAGTGATGCCGTCATCTTCAAAGGCTTTTGTATAATAACGTGCCGGCATTGTCCAACGACGACTGACGCGTGTATAGTCCAAGACCGCCTGCGTATTGCCACGATATTCATGATTTCCCAAGATAGGAAACCAATCTATCATCAACTCCGGGTGCGAATAAATCAATTCATAATTGGTCATCCACAACGGATCATCGACGGAACGTACGCCTTCGAAGTGGTGAATGTCTCCGGCTGCTATCACAAATTCAGGACCAACTTCCTCAGCCATGACTCCCATCAATTCGGCGATCGGCTTCTGATCATAGTATCCGTTACGACCAAGATCGTTGGCTACGTACACATTGAACTTGTTATCATAAACACTGTAATCTATATTATTTTGAGCAAAAGCCCATCCGTTCAATAAAACAACGGCAAGTATCAGAAAAAACTTTTTCATCTTTTTACTATATTATCTCGTTATGTTTCGCATCAGAAGCTGATCTTTACGCCGGCATTAAAGCGCACGCCATAATATTCGGCCTGTTTGGAGCGGTCAGGTGTGCCCTGATAGTACCGCAAAGGTTGGTTCAGCAGGTTTGTAGCCTCGGCATAGAATGTAGTTTTGAAGTCTTTGCCGAAAGTATAACTTGCGTTTACATCCATGTAATTTACCTTATCGTAGTACACATCATAGAAGGCTTCTTCTCCGACTTCATCCATAAATTCGGATGCAAAGTTATAACTCCATCTCAAATTGAAGCCGGCTTTTTCGAAATAAAGTGACAGGTTTGCCGTATGTTCGGGGGAACCGGGCAGGCGTAAGTCGTCGTTCTCCCTTCCTTCGAAATTAAAGTGATTGACCTTACTATAAGTATATGTATAGTTACCATACAGCCCGACACATTTCAAAGACGGATGAATAAATCCGAAATCACGCTGATAAGCAACTTCTACGCCGAATAAGTTCGCGTCGCCGGCGTTGATCGGTGTTTTCATTTCCTCGTATGTTACGCCCTGATAATCGTAATTGCTTTCACGATAGTCCACGATGAAATCGTTAATCTTCTTATAAAAGATTCCTGCACTAACGAGGCCTATGCTCTTAAAGTAATACTCCGTACTGAAATCCAAATTGTATGAAAGTGTCGGTTCAAGGTTAGGATTTCCGAAAGCGATGTCTTCTTTGTCGATAATCACGTTAGGAACCAGGTCCGAATATTTAGGTCTTGCCAACGTATTGGTGAAAGAAAGTCGCAACTTCAAATCGTCGCTTGCGTTCCATTTCAGCAGAACAGCAGGCAATACATTTAAATAACTTTTGCTACGTTCCCCGGTAGATACCAGACCGTCTGTAGTTTCATTGCCGCTCACATCACCGTCATCGTACAAATATCCGCTGTATGTCACATGGGTATTCTCCAATCTTAAGCCGGCCATAAGGTCTAATTTTTTACCAATCTGCTGGTCAAAGCGAATGTAACCTGCCGTCACTGTTTCATGAGCCTCGAAGTTTTCTGCCATTTCATCGTATTTGATTTCTCCGGTATGGCCGTTGTTATTATCACCGATCTCGAAAATCGAAGCATCATCCACATTTATATTTCCCACATATTCCTTATCCACAAAGTTTCCCACCTTGTAACGATCGCCGGCCATATAGCCGCTTCTGTTCTGATCCTGCAGATGCGCGAAGGAATTTTCGATGAAAGCATCTTCATCGTTTGGTTTATATTCGTAGAAATCGATCCATTTGTTTTTATCTTTATCTACAACTTTTGCTCCGAATTTCAGTTTGTTTGCATAACGTCCCTGCAATAAAGGAAGTTGAAAATTGACACTAAACTTTAAGTCTTTCTCCTTGATATCTTCAAACTGTTCCGTAAATTCGTCCAGTTCGAAACCGTTCGTATTGCCGGAGTTCAGCAAAATATCTTCCGAACTACTGGACGGTGACATGAAAGGACGGCGAATATCGCTCCAATCTGTTGCCATCGCAATGTCTTCTTTCTTAAATGACAGGTAACGTTCGTGCGGACGTTTTTCTCCGGCTTGCGCATAAGAAGCTTGCCAGTCAAAGCTCAAGCGCCCCCAAAGATGCTCTCCACTCAAAGCAAAGTCCATCGTACGTTGCTGTTCCAAACGAGCGTAACGTTGGTCAGGACCGCCAGATTTTGTCTCGTAAATCACCTCGTAACGATCGGTTGCCCCGCCGACATCTTCCGGATCCATGTATTTATATGTATGACGATAGCGGTTCTCCCAATCATTTCGATTATTAAAAATTCCTTTAAACTCCAGGCGATGGTTCGGATTTATTTCCCAATCCAATGCCAAAGAATAGCTTTGACGTTCGCGGGTAACGTAATATTGTCGCACCTCATACTCGTCCAAATACACATTTCCGTTATCGTCTTTCTCGTAAGCCATCTCAACATCATCGCTTCCGGCCGGGTTGTTCTGATAAGAAGCCGACAGCATTACGCCGAGTTTATCGTTAAAGAAACGGTCGCCGTATGTGAAACCCAGATTAAGATTTGCCTTGTCGCTCACCCAGTTATAACCGGTTCCTGCCGTGGCACTGATGATGCGTTTATAAGGAGAATTCTTTGTTACCAGATTAATAGAACCACCAATTGCATCGGCATCCATGTCGGGTGTCACAACTTTATTCACCTCTATTGTCTGAATCATGTCGGCCGGGATAAGGTCAAGCTGCACGTTTCGTGTCTCACCCTCCGCCGAAGGAACACGATTTCCGTTAATCGTTACCGAACTCATGTCGGCACTCGTACCGCGAACCTGGCCGAAACGAGCTTCACCCTGGTCGTATTGTACATTGATTCCGCTGATGCGTTTCAATGCGTCACCGATATTTGAATCGGGAAATTTCCCAACCTGGTCGGCAGAGACCACGTTCGTTATGCCCAGATTATTCTTTTGGGAACTCAACGCACGGCGTTGTCCGTGAAAAGCTCCGCCCACGACAACCTCCTGCAACATCACTCCTTCGTTCATCACAATGTTTTTTTCCACTGTCTTTCCCTCGGGGATTGTGATTGTCATTTCCACCGGTTCATAACCTACATAACTTACTTTTACTTTATAATTGCCCGGGGCCAGATTAGAGAATGTATAAAAACCGTTCACATCACTGGTAACACCGGTATGTAACGCCTCGATATAAACAGATGCGCCGGGTAATATTTGTTCCGAAGCATCGACAACACGACCCTTAAAGGTGCCCAACTTTGATACATTTGTTTCCTCGGCATAGACCGAAGCCGTACAGAAAAATAATAATGGAAAAATTACTTTTACGAATCTTTTCATAAACTATAATGTTAGTCTTCAAAATTTTCCGCAAAAGTATGTACGGGCAATTACAAAGTTTTTGCTATTTTTTCACAAAAAACATACATTCACATTACAAAGAAATTACAAGAATGTTCTTCTCTATTATGCCATCCGAAAACAATCACAAGGGGATCCGTACAAAAAAAGTTTCCGACGTTTTCCCTCCTGCATCACAGTCTTTCGGGAAAAACATCGGAAACTTTTTTATAAACAATACCTTAAAATATCTATGTCAACGCTGAGGTATATCGACCGAAGTCTCCTTCTGTCCTTTTAAATGTTCCGAGAAGAAATCCACCATACGCCAATAGAAATATTCGTTCATATCGCCGAATCCGTGACGTTGTCCCGGCAGGATAAGCATTTCAAAACGTTTGTTCGCACGGATCAAGGCATTGACCACGCGAATTGTATTCCCCGGATGCACATTATTATCGATATCGCCGTGCACCAACATCAGGTGTCCTTTCAGACGACGCGCTATTTCAGGGTTGGTAGCAATCCGATAAACAAACGTCGTATCGCCCTTCTCTGAAATTTCTTCCTTCACCCCATGATGCGTTTCACTCCACCATCTGTTGTAAATACGGTTATCATGATTGCCGGCGCACGAAACGGCTGCTTTATAGAAGTCGGGATATTGGCAAATGGCTGCCGTCGACATGAAGCCTCCGCCGGAATGTCCGTGAATACCTACGCGGTCTATGTCTATAAACTTATAGCGCGCGGCGAGTTGTTCCACGGCAGCTTTATGATCGGCCAACGGGTAATCGCGCATATTTCCGTAACCGTAATTATGATACCACTTCGAACGACTAGGATGTCCGCCGCGTTGTCCCACGGAAATTACGATAAATCCTGCCTGAGCCAAGCGGTCTGTCCGCACACTCATTCGCGTAAAAGGATAATAAACAGCCTCAACCTGAGGTCCGGGATACACGTAATCTATAATGGGATATACCTTTGTTGAATCGAAATCGAACGGTTTATACATCACGCCGTACAGGTCGGTTACACCATCGGCAGCCTTTACGGTAAACAATTCGGGGAATTGATAACCGGCGGCAAAGAGCTGAGAGAAGTCGCTTTCCTGTATTGTCATGATTTTTTTCCCGTTACGATCTATCAAATCGGCGCAGGGCACTGTGTTAACCCGTGAGTAATTGTCCACAATAAAGCGGGCATCGTCATCCATCGCCACCTGGTGGAAATAATTGCCGCTTGTCAATCTTTTCAGTCCGGAGCCGTCGGCTTTTACACTGTACAAGTGCTCATAATACGGATTTTCTCCTTCTTCACGTCCGTTCGCAAGGAAATAAATCGTACGGGTTGCCTCGTCGACCTTCACAACACGCTCCACGTGCCATGCCCCCTGAGTGATACGATTTTTCAAATTTCCCTTGTCATCGTACAGATAAAGATGCGCCCAACCATCGCGTTCGCTCCATTGGATAAACTCTTTTCCGTCGTTAAACACACGAATGGGACGGGTTTCCTGATAAGTATTCATGCGTTCTTCCACAATGGGGACAATAGAATCCTGTCCCACAGTATAGGTACAAACATCTATACGATGCAGATCTCTGCTGCTGCGGACGAGGAAGAAACGGTTATTGTCGCCCAGCCATACGCGAGGCCGAAACTCTTGATCACGTTGTTTTTCCTCGTAAGGTCGTCCCTCAATGCCGACAGACTGATCTTTCCATGCAGTTACTTTTATTTCTTTGCGCGTATTGTTTGTCATGTCAAACAAATACAAATGCTCCACAGGCGACGTCATTTCTCCCGGCATCTGGTAATGATAAGTTTCCAACGTAGGCCTCGGCTCTGCAATGGAATTGATTACCCAAAGTTTCTTCACCGCACTTTCATCGGAAACGACCGTCACAAAATACTTCGAATCGGGAGACCAATATCCACCCACCCCGCGACGTTTCCCATTACAAAGCGTATCGGTGTTTAAGATACTATACGGAATACCATAACCAAAATCCTCGGTTCCGTCTGTCGTCAACGGGATTTCCACAATCGTACTATCCTTTTCGTCTTTCTGGGCTTTCCGATAATCTGCTATCGACATGCGGTACAAATTACAATCTTTTGCATAAACTACCGTCTGACCATCGGGAGAAACCGATGCCCATCCCAAGCGCTTCGGTTCCTTTTCTGCGTCTTTCAGATGAATAAGTTCACGGGTGGTATAATCATAAGAGAAGTAAAATATTTCCTTTTCTCCCCGGCCTCTTTTCTTATCGTCCTTTTCCTTTTTCTTATCTTGTGAAGATTGTACTTCAAAAGTAAAGGTCTTTCCGTCTTCTTTCACCTTCAGATTTCTGATAGGAAGGTGACGGGCCTCAAAAGGATCGTGCATAATTTCTGTCAACTGTGCCGCCAGTTCATCACGGTCGAACAACGGTTCTTTCTGACGGGCCGCGGGATCTACCACATACCAAAACGTTCCTTCACTCGTTTTATATGAGAACCAAAACCGATTTCCATCATTAAACCAATGCGGATCGACCGTTGTAGAAAACAACATATTGTTAAGTTTCTCTTGCGTAAACTTCTCGGCCTGCAAATATTCCGGCAATCGGGTTTGTGAAGAAACGGGACACGAAACAGATGCGCCGCCAATAAATAACAGTATGGATAATAATCTTTTCATAAAAAGAAAGTTTAAGTTTCACCGTTAAAACACGAAACGTAAGATATCATTAAAGTTTGCCCAAATAAGAAGAGCGAAGAGTAAAAACATTCCAACGACTTGTGCCCGTTCCAAGAACTTGTCGCTTGGCTTACGACGTGCCACCACTTCATATAAAAGAAAGAGAACGTGTCCGCCATCGAGCGCAGGAATCGGAAGAATGTTCATGAATGCAAGAATAATGGAAAGGAATGCTGTCATCTCCCAAAAACGTTGCCAATCCCAGACTTTCGGGAAGATGCTTCCGATTGTTGCAAATCCTCCCAAACTTTGTGCTCCTTCTTTTGTAAAGACATACTGCATGTCGCTCACATAACCCTTCAATGTATTTACACCAAGCATGATGCCGGCCGGGAAAGACTCGAAGAAATTATATTTCAGCACCGTCGGCTTATAATCAAGCTGATGGCCGTAAGCATTCACAAGAAAGGCATCGTCCGTCTGAACCGTCACCGTATCTCTCACACCGCCCCGCGAATATACCAACGGGAAAGAGTATGATGTTTTTCCTTCCAGCTCGGCTTTCGTACGCAACATGCCCATTTCTTCGGCAAAAGAATTCCACGAATTCAGTTGCTTATCGCCTACGGCTATCAAAGAATCGCCGGCCTGAATCCCGGCCTGTGCAAATCCTCCGCCGGCAACAACGGAATCTACCACATTAGGGATAAGCACCTCCACAAAAAACGGATCGTCCTTTGCCACTTCAAGCAGGCTTAATTCCGGCATCAGAATCTGTTTTTCTTCTCCGTTTCTCAGCACGGTTACCTCGCGAGCTTCTATAATATTACGTAACATATCCATATCAAATCGCTCTAACGCCTCGCCATCTGCACTCACCAATATGTCTCCATCACGGAAACCAATGTCTTGTGCCCGCTCGTTGAACTTCATCCCGTAGGTCATATCTCCCAATGCAATGTATGAATCGCCCCATTTAAATAAAAGCATCGAATAGATGAATAAGGCCAAAAGAAAGTTCATCATTACACCTCCAACCATAACTAACAGACGTTGCCATGCCGGCTTTGAACGAAACTCCCACGGCTGAGGAGGTTGTTTCATCTGATCGGTATCCATCGACTCGTCGATCATTCCCGAAATTTTACAGTATCCTCCCAAAGGAAGCCAGCCTATTCCGTACTCAGTCTCGCTGTTCTTCGGCTTAAACTTAAACAACGAAAACCAGGGATCAAAGAATATATAGAACTTCTCCACCCGTATCTTAAACAAACGAGCAAAGAAAAAATGTCCTCCTTCATGGACAATAACCAACAGAGATAAACTGAGAATCAGTTGTAAGGCACGAATTAAAAATGTTTCCATTTATTGTTTTTCCTTTTTATACGTATTTATATTTTATTTATTTCAACCCATTAATTACCATTTCGGCTGCAATTCTTCTTGATTCCGCATCGGTAGAAACATAATCGGCATACCCGGGCTTTTCTATGAAAGAAACTCGCTGCATGATTTTCTCAATGAGATCGCTCATGCCAAGAAACGAGATCTGATCGTTCAAGAATGCATATACGGCAACCTCATTTGCGGCATTCATTATGCAAGGCATATTCCCTCCCCGACGTAAAGCTTCGTATGCTAAAGACAAATTGCGGAAGCGTTTCACGTCAGGCGCCTCGAAAGTCAATGCCCCGCATGTCAGGAAATTCAACTTTTCGCCCGACAAACTGAGTCGTTTAGGGTAAGAAAATGCATACTGAATGGGCAGCCGCATGTCGGGAAGTCCCATTTGGGCTTTCACTGCACCGTCTTCAAATTCCACCATCGAATGGATGATTGACTGAGGATGTACCACGACTTCGATCTGTTCCGGCAAAACATCAAACAACCATTTTGCTTCGATTACTTCGAATCCCTTGTTCATCATCGAAGCAGAATCGACAGTAATCTTCGCTCCCATGTGCCAGTTCGGATGCTTCAGCGCCTGTTCTTTTGTCGCATGCTGCAATTGTTCCTGAGAATATGTGCGGAAAGGTCCTCCCGAAGCTGTCAGTATTATTTTTGAAACAGGGTTTTGAGTTTCCAGACATTGGAAGATGGCCGAGTGCTCCGAATCCACCGGAAGAATCGGAACATGGTATTGCATGGCCAAATCTTTAATCAGCTCTCCGGCAACCACCAGGGTTTCCTTGTTGGCCAAAGCAATTGTTTTTCCTGCTTTAATGGCGTTTATTGTCGGACGCAAGCCTGCGTATCCGACCATAGCCGTAAGAACCATATCAATGGGACGGGATTCTACAATCTGACACAGAGCATCGGCTCCTGCATACACCTTGACAGGTAAATCGGACAACGCCTCCTTCAGTTGCAAATATTTGTCTTCATTTGCTATAACAACTGCTTCCGGCAAAAATTTCCGGGCTTGCTCCACCAGCCGTTCCACTTTGTTATTGGCCGTAAGTGCATAAACTTCATATAAATCGGAATGTTCCTCTATGACCTGCAACGCCTGACTTCCGATAGAGCCGGTCGAGCCTAATATTGCGATTTGCTTTTTCATATTTTAAAATGCCACGTATTTTTCCGGATTAATCGGACTTCCTTTATACCATAACTCGAAATGTAAAGAAGGCTTTTCTTCCTCGTTTTTACCTTTTCCCATCAAGCCTATCACTTCTCCGCCTTTTACTTTATCTCCCTCTTTCTTCATCAACGAGCCACAATGCTTATAAACAGTTATCATATTGTGCATGTGCTGTATCTGTAGGACGTAACCGTATTCGGCCGTATAAGCCGACAGGATGACCGTTCCATCAAGGGCGGCGAAAATATTTTCGTGCGGGGCGGCAATCAAATCCACGCCGAAATGCTCGGCCGACGGGTTAAAATTTGCCGACATAACCCCTCGAACCGGGCGATGAAAGATGACCCCCGCAGCAACACGCGAAGAATTTACAGACGTAAGGTTATAGCGTTCGGCCTCTTCATAGCGCTTGCGGAACTCTTCTTCTTCCTTTGTCCGGGCCATAAGTTCCTCAGCTCTCAGTATAGTCAACGAATCGATTGATTCAACCGTATCGGCCTTTACCTGACCACTTAGTATATCCTGGATGTTCATGATGTAACGATTCTGCCGAAGCAATGCCTCCTGCAAAGAATCGGCACGCAATGCGTTTTCCACAACCTGCGAACGAATTTCACTATTCATATAGCCGGGAAGATAATTACGCAACGGTGTAAATATAATGATAATGCCGGCTATCAAAAAAATAAAAAGACAAGTCACCAGCAAGACGGATAGGCCGTTCAGTTTCGACACATGTATTCCGACGACTTCCTCTAACGTATTTTCGTTTAAGATCGTCAGCTTATACTTAAACTTTATGTTATGCCAAAACAATTTCCGCCTTTTCTTTTCCATAAACACTGCATCTAAGACAACAATCCGTCGGGAACTTCTACGGTCAACGTCCGCGTCTTTTTATCCAAAGCCCGAATAAATTCTTCATGAGCCGGCAAAAGAATTTCTATTCCGTCCCGTTCTATCACAAACAAGACATTCATTGTCGAATCATCCACCCTCACAATTCTGCCCAAATCACCGTGACGAATGTCTTTTACCGCGAAGTCAACAAAAAAATCCCACGAGCTAATTTGTTCTTCTTCCGACATATATTTCACGGGGAAATATACGTCCGTATTTGTAAACTGCCGGGCTTTCTCTGCCGAATCGATTCCTTCAAATTTCACCAAAGCCGTATTTCCCGAATGAAAACGACAGTCCTCAATAAAGAAAGGAACGAATATCCCGTCTAACAACAACACCAGATAATCGCAATCGGCACGGCAGAACACATCGTTCGTAAACGCAAAAGACAGTTCTCCCTTGACGCCATACGGTTTATTCAAACGACCTATTTTAAAAACTTCTTCCCTACGAATCATAACTTATTCCACGCGAGTTATATGGGCCCCCAGCGCCGTTAAACGTTGTTCGATGTGTTGATATCCGCGATCTATCTGCTCGATATTATGAATACGGCTCACTCCTTCCGCCCCCAAAGCGGCAATCAGCAAGGCAATCCCCGCCCGGATATCCGGAGAAACAAGGTTTCCTCCGCGCAAACGGAAATTATGATCATGGCCAATCACCACCGCCCTGTGAGGATCACAAAGGATTATCTGGGCTCCCATATCGATTAATTTATCCACAAAGAACAAACGGCTTTCAAACATTTTCTGGTGAATCAGTACACTTCCTTTGGCTTGCGTAGCCACAACCAACAGCACGCTCAACAAATCGGGCGTCAATCCCGGCCATGGAGCGTCCGCAATCGTCATGATAGAGCCGTCGAGAAAAGATTCTATTTCATAGTGGCTTTGTGAAGGAAGATAAATATCATCGCCCTGCTGCTCCAGCCGGATTCCCAATCTGCGAAAGCTTTCGGGGATAATACCAAGGTTTTTGTATGACACATCTTTTATAGTGATTTCACTGCCAGTCATCGCTGCCATTCCTATAAAGCTGCCAACTTCTATCATATCCGGCAGCACCCTGTGCGAACAACCTTTCAACGATTTCACGCCTTCAATGGTTAATAAATTGGAGGCAATGCCGGAAATCCGGGCTCCCATACGGTTTAACATGTGACACAATTGCTGAACATATGGTTCACACGCCGCATTGTATATCGTAGTAACTCCGTCTGCAAGAACCGAAGCCATTACAATATTTGCCGTACCCGTCACCGAAGCTTCATCCAACAACATGGACGTTCCTTTGAGTTTCTGAGCAGTAATCGTAAAAACGCCCCGATGCGAATCGTAATCAAAACGGGCGTTCAATTTCTGAATACCGTAAAAATGTGTGTCAAGGCGCCGGCGTCCAATCTTATCTCCGCCCGGCTTTGCTATCACCGCCCGGCCAAAACGTGCCACAAGCGGCCCAACCAGCATTACAGAGCCGCGCAACTTTGAGCAACGTTGCAGGAATTCCGGAGTATCAAGATAAGCAAGATCAATGTTATCAGCCTTGAACGAGTAAGTATCTGTTCCCAATCGGGATACAGTCACGCCCATATCCCGCAACAACTGTATCAGGTTATTTACATCCAAAATATCCGGTACATTGCTGACAACAACTTCCTCATCCGTCAAAAGTGTAGCGCACAATATCTGTAACACTTCGTTTTTCGCTCCCTGCGGAACGATTTCCCCATGTAATTTATGTCCTCCTTCTATTATAAATGAAGCCATAACAAACTTAAAACATGAAATTAATATTTTTTCTTTTGCGGCTGATTGTTATTCGTCTGCTTGCGGCGTTGCGTGTTCGCACGGTAATCCACTAAATGTATCTCATCGAGAGTTACCTTAATTTTTCCATTCGAAAGTTCAAAAAGATCGTCTAATATTTTCTGATCTTCCACACCATCTTTATTCCAATTCTGGTAATCTCTCTTCATATGATTCGCAATCAATACGATAAGCTGCCTTTTTTCTTCTTCAGAGCCCTTATAATCTGCGGCAATCTTTACCAGCTCTTGAATGAAACGACCGTAATGGCGGTACCGAATATTGTTTTGAGAGTAAGGAATCTGTTCCGGCTTTACGCTCAAACTTTCTTTTTTTACAATTTCCACCGGGTAATCTATGTCTAATTTGAAATCGGACATTATTGCCAAATGATCCCATAATTTATGTTTAAAATCGGCAACATCACGCAAATGCGGGAACATCCCTCCCATAATGTTTACTATCGTGTTGGCACAACGCTGCCGTTCTTCCCGATCTTTTATGGTCAATGCATAGTCAACCATATTCTGCACACTCCGGCCATATTCGGGAAGAGGTAATTTTCTTTGCTGGGTATTATATTCCATTTATACTCTAAATATTATTCAAACAATTCGATCAATCCTACAAAAGTTTCTTTGGAGAAGAAGCAACGAACTCCTTCAAATAAAAAGGTTCAAAGTATGCAACATCCTTAAAATCGCCAGTCGCCATCGCTTTTTCCGCCAAAGGGAACATCCATTTTGCCAAAGGATATATCTTTTCAATGAAATGAGCATTCGGATGCGTCAGCTTCTTTTTACATTTCTCCGCACCGTTTCCGAAAAAATATACCGGCTGTTTCTCCAAAAATTCGGCATATGAATTTTCCTCGACGACGTCGGCCTGTATCGGACGTCTCATTCTTAAAGCACGATCATATACAGCCGCATACACTTCCATGCGCCTTGCATCAAGCATGGGACACAGCAATGCATCCTCAGGAAGCTCTTCATACAATAAAACCGGGACAGACATTACCTCCGTAGTTGGTATTCCTATCAACGGAACATTCCGTCCGTAACAGATACCTTTCGCCATCGATACACCAATCCTCAGCCCGGTATACGAACCGGGACCGCAACTTACGGCAACAGCATCCAAAGGCATCGCATGATTGTCGGCGAACGATAGAGCCTCATCCACGAACGTTCCTAAAGAAACGGCGTGAGAAGGTCCGTTAAAGTCTTCCTTAGAAAAAACACACGTGCCCTCCGAACTCACAGCTACCGAACAAATATCCGTCGAAGTTTCAATATGTAATATACACGACATAACCTACTTTTAAATATATTATGAGTGCAAATATACACTTTTATTTATAGTCTTTTCCCATAAAATCTGTACTTTTGCAAAAAATAAGCACTCATGATACTATCAATGACCGGTTACGGTAAAGCTACCGCTTCGTTCGACAACAAGAAAATCAACGTCGAAATAAAATCATTAAACAGCAAAGCGATGGATTTGTCCACACGCATCGCCCCACTATACCGCGAAAAAGAGATGGAAATACGCAATCTTATTTCAAAAAAATTAGAGCGCGGTAAAGTAGATTTCTGCATCTGGATAGAAAAAGATGAGATAGATATGGCTACACCCATTAATTCCATTCTCGTAAAGAACTATTACGATCAAATCAAAGAAATCGCAAAAATCCATCAAATTCCCGTTCCACAAGATTGGTTCGCCACGCTCTTACGCATGCCCGATGTCCTTACCCGTGTAGACATACAAGAATTAACCGACGAAGAATGGCAGATCGTTTACAAAACCATTGAAGAAGCTATCGAACATTTAATTGATTTCCGCAAGCAAGAAGGCGCGGCCCTTGAAAAGAAATTCAATGAGAAATTAGATAATATCGAACGGCTTTTGGCATCAATCGCCCCCTTCGAAAAAGAACGTGTTGCAAAGATCCGGGAACGACTGACGGATGCTTTATCCAAAATCCCGCAGGTGGATTATGATAAAAACCGCCTGGAACAAGAGCTTATTTACTATATTGAGAAGTTAGACATCAGCGAAGAAAAACAAAGGCTTGCCAATCATTTGAACTATTTCCGCGAAACAATGTCGAAAGGACACGGACAAGGAAAGAAACTTGGTTTCATCGCCCAAGAAATGGGACGGGAAATCAATACGACAGGAAGTAAATCGAATCTGGCAGAGATGCAAAACATCGTAGTACAAATGAAGGACGAATTGGAGCAAATAAAGGAACAAGTGCTGAATGTAATGTAAAACAAACCGAAAGAAATGTCTGAAAAACTTATCATATTCTCGGCTCCGTCCGGATCAGGGAAATCGACCATTATCAATTTCCTGCTGAAGAAAAATCTGAATCTAGCCTTTTCCATCTCGGCAACAAGCCGTCCGCCCAGAGGAACAGAGCAGAACGGTGTAGAATATTTCTTCCTTTCTCCCGAAGAATTCAAGCGGCGCATTGCCAATGACGAATTCTTGGAATACGAAGAAGTCTACAAGGACCGGTTTTATGGAACGCTGAAATCGCAGGTGGAAAAGCAATTAAACAGCGGACAGAACGTCATATTTGACGTGGATGTTGTAGGCGGATGCAACATAAAGCGCTTTTACGGAGAACGGGCTTTGTCGATCTTTATCCAACCGCCCTCGATCGAGGAGCTACGCAAACGCCTTATTGAGCGAGGGACAGACAGTCCGGAAATTATTGAGTCGCGTATAGCCAAAGCAAACTTCGAATTAAGTTTTGCACCCAAATTCGATAAAATCATCATAAACGACGATTTAGAGAAAGCCGAAACGGAAGCTTTTAATGTAATAAACGAATTCATTCATTCATAAGAACCCAGATGAAAGATCCCAAGAAGCTCATGCGAAGAATGATCATTCTTTGCATTTTTATCGGAATCGCGGCTTTCGCCGTGGGAATCATGGCATTCGCTTTAAAAGAATACATCATAGGTACGGCCATGATTCTCGTTGCTGCCCTGCAAATATACAATTATAAGAAATGGAAGCGCGTCGTATAAAAACCGGAATATTCGGAGGTTCATTCAATCCCATCCACATCGGTCATCTGGCCATTGCCAATTATTTATGCGAATACGGGGGAATGCAAGAGTTATGGTTCCTCATATCCCCGCAAAATCCCCTCAAGAGGCAAGACGATTTATTGGATGATCATTTAAGATTGGCCATGGTAAATGCAGCGATCGACGGATATCCTTGTTTCAAAGCATGCGATCTGGAGTTTTCCCTTCCACGTCCTTCTTACACAATCAACACGTTAAACGCATTAAAACATTTATATCCCGAACGGGATTTTACGTTGATCATCGGAGCAGACAACTGGAAAAATTTCAATAACTGGCGGTCGCCCGAAGAAATTCTCTGCGAATGTCCGCTCATCATTTACCCCCGTCCCGGATACCACATCGAGGCAAGTTCACTACCTCCCCGGGTTCAGTTAACAAATGCCCCGCAAATGGATATCAGTTCAACCTTCATCCGTCAGGCATTGAAAGAAGGGAAAGACATCCGTTATTACCTGCATCCGGAAGTATATCGCCTGATAAAGAAGAATCATATTTACGGCGTTTAATCTTTTTTCTGCCGATGCAGAACTACTAAAACCACTTCACTCGGAGTAAACAAACGAATATCTTTACGCGAAGTTCCTAACCCGTTACTAATAATAACGGGGATTCCTTTGCTGTTATACTTCAATCCTGTGAGAAAACGATTCCCGTATTTCGAAAAATGCGCCGGAGTGTAACGATTAAAGAAACTGACTTGTCCTCCGTGTGTATGCCCGGCCAGCACCAAATCTGTATGCGTTATGTCAACATCCTCCGCATAATCCGGCGTATGTACCAGCATCAATACAAAATCTTCCGGGCTCAATTCCCGGGTAGGAGACCATCCGTTACGAGAAAGATCGAAAGGATTGCGAATGCCGCACACGATCAAAAACTGATTTCCGCGCCACAACGTATCACAACGATGCTCCAAAAGCCTTACACCCGTGCGTTCCATCTGCGCCTTCACCAAAGAATAATTTTCATTCAAATCGTGATTTCCCATAACCGCATACATTCCATAAGGTGTTTTTACCTCGGATAATGCATCAAACAATTCGGCAAGATTTCCGCCTTTCCGCCCCCTATAATCACCTCCCAGCAACAAAACATCCGCATCAACGGCTTGTAATGCACATTTCATGCCGTTCAATCGCTTAAAAGAAAAGCGGCTTTCATAATGAAAATCGGTAACAAATGCGATACGGAAGCCGTCGAATGAATCAGGCAACTGCGCGTTATAAATATCATACCGTTTTATTCTTCCCACTCCCTTGTATTTTGAGAACGAAGCCGTGGCGCAAGAAGAACAAAACAAGGCCAGTAAAACCGAAAGAATCAATAAATATTTCATCTGAAATTTTTGCATGAAGCAAATGTAATACTTTGACCAAAACAGACAAAACACGAATACATTCAATTCGAAGAAAAAGATGTACCTTTGCTTTTGTCTTTATTTTCTTACAATATAAAAGCAATGATACAAACAAACTCTGCAAAAGCATGGTTCCTCGCTGCCCGTCCAAAGACACTTACGGGAGCAGCTATTCCGGTAATGACCGGGTGCGGACTGGCCGTAGCCTACGGACATTTTCAGTGGATTCCCGCCATTCTTTGTTTTTTATTCGCTTTTTGCATGCAGATAGATGCCAATTTCATCAACGACTTGTTTGATTATTTAAAGGGAAGCGACCGCAGCGACCGATTAGGACCCGAACGTGCCTGCGCTCAAGGATGGATAACACCCAAGGCCATGAAGAAAGGCATTTTCATATCGAGCCTCATTGCATGCGTCATCGGACTGTGTTTGCTTTATTACAGCGGATGGATCATGTTACCCGTAGGCGCCGCGTGTTTGCTGTTTGCATTTCTATATACCACCGGACCATACCCGTTGTCTTATCACGGATGGGGAGATGTTTTGGTGCTGATATTTTTTGGTTTTATCCCGGTAGGCTGCACGTATTACGTAATGTCTCACGAGTGGAATGTTTCAACAACCGCAGCTTCTCTGGCATGCGGGCTGGTCATCGACACACTGCTTATGGTAAATAATTTCAGAGACCGGGAACAAGATGCCATAAGCGGGAAGAGAACCATCGTGGTACGATGGGGAAGTAAAGCCGGACTTATACTATATTTTCTTCTCGGCCTGGCGGCTTGTTGGTGTTGTTTCTACTTTCTTTTTGAAGGAAAACTCGCTGCTGCTTTATTACCACAACTATATTTATGGCCACATATACTGACGACCAAAGAAATGGCGCAGATAAACCGGGGAAAAGAACTAAATAAAATATTGGGAAAAACCTCACGAAACATGTTTCTTTTCGGCTTGCTTCTCTCCTTAGGCCTCATTCTGATGTAACCACCAACGGGAAAGTAACAAAAAAAATCATGCGCGGTCTGCTTTTTCAATCAAGACTGTTGCATAAGCCGAAATGCCTTCTTCCCGACCGGTAAAGCCCAACTTTTCTGTGGTTGTCGCTTTTATTGAAATATCATCTTCGTCAATGCCCATCACAGAGGCCAGCACCTTCTGCATCTCAGGGATGCGGCTTTTCAGTTTTGGACGCTCGGCACATACCGTAGCATCGACGTTTCCCACACGAAAACCTTTCGTTGCAATCAGCTCCACGCACTTTTTCAGGAGTATCTTACTGTCGATGTTTTCATACGAACTTGAGCTGTCAGGAAAATGAAATCCGATATCTCTCATGTTGGCCGCCCCCAACAATGCGTCACAAATGGCATGAATCAATACATCCGCATCGGAATGTCCCAACAAACCATACTCGTGTTCCAGTTTTATTCCGCCCAGCCACAACTCACGTCCCGCCACCAAACGGTGTACATCAAAACCAAATCCTACTCTTATTTTCATCGTATATAAAAATCAAGAACCTTATCTTTCTCCAAATACCCCTCCAGGTGATTGTCAATTTGTACGGGGCCTATTCCCACCGGAGTGCCGGTAAACAGCAAATCCCCGATTTTCAGTGTACAAAAGCGGCTCACATACGCTATGATTTTATCCACCGTAAAAAGCATATCGCCGGTATATCCCTGCTGCACCGTGCACCCGTCTATATCCAGATGAAAGTTTATTTTCTGAATATCGTCAAAACGTTCCAGCGGAAGGAAGTCGCCGATTGCTGCCGAATCGTCGAAACCTTTGCATAATTCCCAGGGCATTCCTTTACTTCTGAACTGTTGTTGCAGATCGCGAGCCGTGAAATCAATACCGACCGTCAGCGCGTCATAATACCTGTGCGCGAAACGTTCGGATATATTTTTCCCAAGTCGGCAGATACGCACCACGAGCTCTGCTTCATAATCTACCCGTTCGCAAAAGTCGGGAATGAAGAAAGGCTTCCCATTCTTGAGCAAAGCCGAGTCGGGTTTCATAAAAATAACGGGCTCTTGAGGCAATGCTTCGTTCGCATACAACTCGTTGCAATGTAAACGATAATTCATTCCTACTGCTATAATCTTCATATCATTCTTTTTTAATTACTGCATTAAGGCGGTTGAACATCACGGCCAGATGAGCATACAGCGATGTATTTTGTACCACAATATGCTCAGGAACACGAATGCGGAACGGAGTAAAATTCCAAACGGCCTTGATCCCTCCGGCAATCATCTTATTTGTTATCTCTTGCGCAATGCTGATGGGTACAGTCAACACGCCGATACGCACGTCGTCATTCCTCATCCTTTGTTCAAACTCATCGGAATGATAAACAGGTATCCCGCCGATATTCGTACCCACAATATTCGGATCAATATCAAAAGCCCCCACGATTTCCAGACCAAAATGTACCAATCCGGAATCGCACAGCAAAGCACCTCCCAAACTACCCACGCCGAACAAATACGCTTTATGCTTATCCGTAAATCCCAAAAAGTCCTCAAGTGCTCCTATTAACATATCGACATCATAGCCCACACGCGTGCGCCCCGTAACATTCACATAAGAAAGATCTTTGGCAATCTGCGAGGCATCAATGTTTATCTGCGCTGATATCTGAGTGGAAGAAACATATTTTTCTCCTTTCTCTTTCATCAACTTTGCATTTGAAAGATACCAGGGAAGTCTGCGCAACGTGGGTTCCGGTATCTTATCCATACTTTTAGGTTCACGTAATACCATCGGCGTATCTGTATTTACATTAAGAAGTTAGTCGTACAAAATTACGGTATTTATTCGGAACCTACGAAAAGTATTTCCAAAAACTCGTTATCTTTGGAACCATATTAAAATTTATTTGCATGAAAACAAACGATTGGAAAGACCGCCTCAACATTGTCTATTCTACAAACCCGGACTTCCGCTACGAGACGGAGGAGCATGACAACACAGAAACCTTACCAAAAGAAAAACAAAAGCTCAGGGTGTCTGTCGAGAAAAAAGGACGGGGAGGAAAAACCGCAACCATTATAACCGGATTCGTCGGCAGCGAAAACGACTTGGCTTCTCTCGGGAAATTACTGAAAACAAAGTGCGGAGTAGGCGGAAGCGTCAAAGACGGACTTATCATCATACAGGGAGAACTGAAGCAACGCATCGTCGATTTATTGAAAAACGAAGGCTATACCCAAACAAAATAACCCGTTGTCCCAACGAGAACAAACGCTCCTTCTCCTCTGAACAACGGGGGCTTTTCAAGCCCACACCGTATTTCATGTATAGAAAATATGACATCTTTCCGTAAACATCCCCCCAAACACTAAAGAAAGCATCCTTTTGTTTCACCCGGCGTTTTACGATACATTTAAACAAAGATGGAGAATTACAAAATTGCAACTCTCCATCTTTCACAGTGGTGCCAACGGGAATCGAACCAGTGACACAAGGATTTTCAGTCCTTTGCTCTACCAACTGAGCTATGGCACCCCTTTTGTTTTACCGCTGCAAAGGTAGGCAAACTTTTGAAACCTGCAAACTTTTACATGAAAAAAAACAAATATTTCTTTCCGATTAAAAAAAAGTATTTTTCTTTTGACAGTTTAGAAAATATCTATACCTTTGCAGCGCAAACAAAAAAGAACGCATCGGAATGTAGCGCAGTTGGTAGCGCACTACGTTCGGGACGTAGGGGTCGGGCGTTCGAGTCGCCTCATTCCGACTGAAAAGATTTTATTCCTTATGTGAATAAAATCTTTTCTTTTTTATATCCCTTCCCTTTTTTATTTTCAAAACATCAAGGCATTTACCTTACCACAACGAACAAAAAAATAAACTCTCCCGCTTCATCCGACAATTTCGCCTTCATAAACGGAAGAGTTTATCTTATTCAGTTTTATTATACATCACACAAGATGCGCGATAAGTTCCTCACGATCGCCTTCCAACAAGTCGATAACAGGAATTTCTATCATGGTGTAGCAACCCGGAGTTTGGCGCATAGACGCACGAGCAACACAAACAAGTACCTGAGCAGTCAAAGCCGGATTATTAATCTTCATGTCAAACTCAAACAACTGATTATGTGTTTTACCGGAAACACCCTTACGTACCAAATTTACGCCGTGTCCCACATCGTTCAAGTCGTCGACTGACGGAACCTGAATTACGTGCGTTTCATCATTTACAAAGTAAGGATCTGTTTTAATAGCCTGTTCTATTTGCTTAAAGTCGGCACCCTCTTCAAGCTCCACATACACCATTCTACGATGAATGCCCGTACCTACCGGTATAGTCATGGACAAAGCATCTTTCACTCCTGCAATGGAACGAACGGCAACAGAGTGTCCCATGCTGCGGCCCGGCCCGAAGTTTGTGTAAGTTATGCCCTTCGGCGCAATAGCCTGAAGCAGTGAACGTACAACAGAATCGCTTCCCGGATCCCATCCTGCCGAAATGACTGACACGGCATTTCCCGCTTTTGCAGCCTCATCAAGCGTACGGCGTAACGAAGTTATCTGGGTGTGAATGTCAAAACTATCCACTGTATTGATTCCCAAAGCAAGGATTTCTTTTGCATATTTCTCCACGCTACGCGTAGGAGTTGCCAATATGGCCACGTCGACATCCTTTAATTCTTTAATATCTTTCACCACCGGGTATGCAGCCAGCTCCGCTGGTTTATCAACATCGCCGTTACGACGAACGACTCCCGCCAGCTCGAAATCGGAAGCTGCTTCCAATGCTTCTACCGTAAATTTACCGATATTTCCGTAACCCACTACGGCTGCTCTAATTTTCTTCATAATCTTATTTATTATTACATGCATTCATTTTCTCCGCAAAAATCGTAATTTGATGCTTTTTTTACAAACGTTTTCAGCAAAGATTTCTAAATAATTATTGCAATTGTTACGATTTATGACTTTTATCTCACTATTTTTGTAATATAATACTTTCAAAAAAGAAAATATGATCGAATATATTAAAGGAAAACTTGCCGAAATTACACCCACAACCGCCATAATAGAATGTAACGGGATCGGGTACAACATCAATATTTCACTCAATACATACTCTGACATACAGCGAAAAGAGGAAACAAAGCTCTACATCTACGAGGCAATAAGAGAAGACGCTTTCGTATTGTATGGCTTTGCTACCAAACAAGAGCGCGAATTGTTTCTGCTGCTCATCAGCGTATCCGGCATAGGAGGCAACACGGCACGCATGATTCTTTCCGCACTTACACCAAACGAGCTGTGCAACGTTATCAGCAGCGGAAACGATACTTTACTGAAAACAGTGAAGGGTATCGGATTAAAAACGGCGCAACGTATCATTGTCGACCTGAAAGACAAAATCGGAAGCGCCGGCGTTTCAAACGAAACGGCGGGTTCTTTTACAGGAAACATATCGAACAATGAGATATATGAAGAGGCCGTTTCGGCTCTGACAATGCTGGGTTTCTCACCGGCTCCCTCGCAAAAAGTGGTAAACGCTTTATTGAAGGAGGAGCCTCATGCCGAAGTGGAACGCATCATCAAGCTGGCTTTGCAACGATTGAGGTAATTACTTTCCATGAAAATATTCATTAAAAAAAGAACATAATCATGACAAACACAAACATTCACAACCATGCTTTACTGCCCCGACTTGCAACCTTGTTGTTTTTGCTGGGCAGTTTCTTCTTCTTCAGCGGGTGCGTCCGCTACGACAAACCCACTCCCCTGAACCATTTTCATGCAGCCGACGGCGAAGAGCTGACAGGAGATTTACTGAAAATTGCCGAAGGGAAAACCTGGTTTGCGAGAGGAAATTACAAAAACTTTACCCTCACGGGAGAAGCATTCACGGAAACCGATGCGGAAGCTGCCATCCGATTTCATTCCGACGGCGAATCGGGATATGAAATAATCTTTCGAAATGGTCCGATCGACGGCACGCGCAAGAGCGGAAGCCTGACCGATATACGAAACCTTTACCGTTCGCTAGCTAAAGACAGTACATGGTTCGGCTTTAATATTACCGTTCTGGATAAAACCATACGCGTTTCCATAAACGGAACGGAAGTAGTATGTTATACAGAACCCGAGCACCCGTTTCGCATAGAAGGCTATGCTAACAGACTGATCAACCGGGGAGACATCGTCATTCGCGGCATCAAAGGAAATGTAAGTTTCCGTAATTTGAGCATAACACAACTGAAATCGGATTCATCTGTGGGGACAGACTCTCTTCTTCCTCCCGTTGATGAAAGTACCGACTCGGTAATTCGTTTCCAACAACGCGGCTTTCCCGTCATCGATTACCACGTTCATTTAAAGGGAAACCTTACAAAAGAGATGGCACACGCCATGTCGATGAATTACGGAATTAACTATGGAGTTGCACCAAACGCGGGAGAAGGTGGAGTAGGTCGCATGCTCGCCAACGACAAAGAAGTCTACGAATATTATGAAGAAGTGAAAGATATGCCTTTCTTATGCGGCGTGCAGGGAGAAGGACGTAAGTGGACTTCCACCTTCAGCCGGGAAGCTTTAGGAGTATTCGACTACCTCTTTACCGACGCCATGACCATTGTTGACCATAAAGGACGCCTTTCGCGCATTTACCGCCCCGAGGAAGTTCACTTCGATGGCGTCACAAAAGAACAATACATGGAGCATCTTGTCGACCAAACCGTAAAGATTCTTACCAACGAACCTGCCGACATTTATGCCAATCCAACCTATCTTCCCGATGAAATGAATGCCGACTACGACAAATATTGGACCGATGAACGTATAGACAAGGTGCTGAACGTTTTGGAAAAATACGAGATTGCTCTTGAAATAAACGCCCGATATAAGATTCCAAGTTTCGACATCATCCGCAAAGCCAAAGCTCGCGGCATTAAATTTACATTTGGAACAAATAACGTAGATGCCGACTTCGGGAAATTGGAATACTGCTTTGAAGCTGTCGAAGAATGCGGATTGACTCCCGATGACATGTGGTTCCCCTCAATGAGTATCCGCAAGGACCGACCGGTTATTATATATAATAAATGGTAAACACCGCAGATCCATAAAAACAAGCGTCCCCGGGATGAATTTTTTATCATCCCGGGGACGCTTGTTTTTTATTTCATTCATTTTCTTTATTTTCTGCCTCCTGCATCTTACGTGTCACGAACTGTATTTTCAAACGTGCTTCTTTTTGTTCTTTCCTTATCTCTTCCATTGCCGACAAGACTTTGGCCAAATCATTCACAGCTGCTATTGCTTTTATGTCGTTGGCATAAAGATATGTCACAAACTTACGGTCGCCGATGAATTCCAGCTTCAGACTTTTCTTGTCCCGATTGGAAACAATAAAAGCAATCACACCGCCGTCGTTTCCCAATTTATAGTCGGCTTTCTCCATAACAACGCCCAGATTTGTCGTTTCATATCCGTCGGCCGTCCGGGGAGTCTCGGCAAACAAATCGCCCGAACTCACTCTTACTGCCCAATGATGAATGGGATTGGGCGAACTATAAATGGAAGTTATCGACATTTCTCCCGTTTCACTGACCTGTGCACGCAGAAAAGAACGGCCAATATTGCGTTCCACCACCTGAGACGGATAGAAATAATTTCCCGTTTCCTGGTACATTGTATCTTTTTCAAGCACAAAGTTTCCCTTAATGGAGTCCAACAAAAGTTGCTGAGCTGCCAATGCACTGTCCAAATAAACGAGTGTTTTTTCCTGTTCTTTCAGCTCGACCTGCTGCATCAGCTTTATTCCTGCCTTGCGCACATCGAAAACTTTCGGGTATAAAGTGCGGATACTGTCTATCTGCAACTTGGCCAAACTAAAATTTTCCGCCAGAAAAGATGTCTCCGCACGCTGATATAGCGTTTCGGCTTTGCGCCCGTCTGCATTGCAGCCTGCCAATATCACTGTCAAAAAACCGGCAATAAAAAAGATCTTTCTCATAAATCATCTAACTTTATACGAAACAAAAATACAACTATTTCTGCAACTTTTTCGTAATTTTGCAGTTCAATTTATGAGTACGATGAATTTAAAAAAATACTTTACCCGCAAACTATTTGAACAACTCTCGGAAACAGCCGACGAATTGGGGATGGAGTGTTACGCAGTAGGTGGATATGTGCGTGACATCTTTCTGCAACGTCCGTCAAAAGACATCGACGTTGTGGTGGTGGGAAGCGGTATTGAAATGGCGCAAGCTTTCAATAAAAAACTAGGAAAGGGCGCAAAACTTTCCGTATTTAAAAACTTTGGAACAGCACAAATAAAGTATCGCGACCAAGAAATCGAGTTCGTTGGCGCAAGAAAAGAATCGTACAGTCATGACAGCAGAAAGCCCATCGTGGAGAACGGGACGCTGGAAGATGACCAGAACCGACGCGACTTCACGATAAATGCAATGGCCGTATGTCTGAACAAGGAGCGCTTCGGAGAGCTGATCGATCCTTTTAACGGACAGAACGACCTGAAGGAACGTACCCTACGCACGCCTTTAGATCCCGACATAACCTTCAGTGATGATCCCCTCAGAATGATGCGTTGCATCCGGTTCGCCACACAATTAAACTTCTACATCGACGATGAAACATTCTTTGCATTGGAACGCAACAGAGAACGCATCCGCATCATTTCATACGAACGCATCATCGATGAAATGAATAAAATACTGCTTTCACCCATTCCGTCGAAAGGTTTCATCGATTTAGAGCGCAGCGGACTATTAGACATCATCTTCCCCGAGCTCACAGCCCTGCAGGGAGTGGAAACAAAAAAAGGATATTCGCATAAAGACAATTTCTACCATACGTTAGAAGTTGTAGACAATATTGCAAAAGAAACCGACAATTTATGGCTAAGATGGGCAGCTTTGCTGCACGACATCGGGAAACCCCGAACAAAAAGATGGGATGCCCGCAACGGATGGACCTTTCATAATCACAACTTCATCGGCGCAAAAATGATACCGGACATCTTTCGAAAGATGAAACTCCCGATGAATGAAAAGATGAAATACGTGCAGAAACTGGTTTCTTTACACATGCGTCCCATCAGCATTGCCAACGACATCGTGACCGATTCTGCCGTCCGTCGCCTCCTTTTCGAAGCAGGCGACGACATAGACGACCTGATGATGTTGTGCGAAGCCGACATTACCTCGAAAAACGAGTGCAGGAAACAACGGTTCCGCGACAATTTCAAACTGGTAAGACAAAAGCTGAAAGCATTGGAAGAAAAAGACCGAATACGCAACTTCCAGCCGCCCATTGACGGAATAGAAATAATGAAAATCTTCAATCTGCAACCGTGCAGAGAGATAGGAGAACTGAAAAGTTCCATAAAAGACGCCATCTTAGACGGTATAATCCCCAATGAACATGATGCGGCTTTCGAATACTTACTGAAAAAGGCCGAAGCATTGGGACTGAAACCTGCAGATGCCGCACGTTAAAGAACGTCATGTCTTTGTAATATTTCCCCACGTGCTTTCCAGAATTTCCATATGAGTCATACGAAAGCACAAGTTACCAAACGAAATTTGATACATTCATGAAAAAAGCCGCCCGAGAGCTTTCAACTCCGGACGGCTTGAATATTTTCTGTCTCAACAAGAAGAATTACTCAGCACGCAAAGTAAAACGTTTGAAATCAATGACTGTAAGTTCGGCATCTGCCGCTTTCAACGTGTCAGCCACTGTCTTTTTCGGATCCATAATACTTTCTTGTTTCAGCAAACATACTTCCTTAAAGAACTTACCCAAACGCCCCATTGCAATTTTTTCTATCATATTTTCAGGCTTACCTTCCTCACGAGCTTTGTCAGCTGCGATCTCCTTTTCACGAGCCAAGACGTCAGCCGGAACACCCGCTTCGTCTATTGCAATCGGATTCATGGCAGCAATCTGCATACAGATCTCATGAGAGATCTTCGCATCGCACGGCTTGTTAAAAGCAGCGATAGTACAAAGCTGATTCTTGTTCTGGTGATTATAAACTGCGGTACAAGGTCCAGACACAAAATTATAACCATCTAATTCTGTTTTTTCACCGGTAATACCGCTACGTTCCGTAATAGCATCAGCAACTGTTCCGCTTCCCATCGGCAAAGCTTTTACTTCTTCAATGGTTTTACACTTGTTTGCTATTGCAGCATCAAGAATTGCTTGAGTCAAAGCAACGAAATCCGCATTTTTAGCAACGAAATCGGTTTCACATTTCAAAGCAATCATCGCAGCATAATCGCCTGTTGATTTTGCCAAAACACAACCTTCAGATGTTTCTCTGTCTGAACGTTTCGCAGCAACAGCCTGCCCCTTTTTACGGATAATCTCCATTGCTTTGTCAAAATCGCCCTCTGCTTCGGTCAAAGCATTCTTACAATCCATCATACCTGCACCTGTCATTTTACGCAGATGCTGGATATCAGCCATACTTACAGCCATAGTAATCTTTTTTATAGAGTTAATAATATTATTATTCTGTAGAATTGTTTCAAAAAAACAAATAAGAGTTGAAAATAGAGAGTTGAGAATCACCTGCCGGCAATCTCAACTTTCAATTCTCAACTCTCCCTCACTTTTAGATATAAATTAAGCGTCTTCCTTCTCCATAAATGCAGCAGCTTTTGATGCATTGATAGCATCTTCTTCTGCTTTATCCATACGAGCCTTTGTAGATCTCTTCTTTGAAGCCTTCGGAGCATTCTCTCCTGCTGCCTCCATATCTACTTTTTCTGCTTTTCTTTCTTCCAGTCCTTCAGCAATAGCCGAGCAACAAGCATCCAAAATTATCTCAACAGATTTTGTCGCATCGTCATTTGCCGGAATTACGAAATCGATGTTTGTCGGATCTGAATTAGTATCGACAATACCAAATACAGGAATTCCCAAACGATTTGCTTCGCGAACTGCTATATTTTCTTTCAATACATCTACGATAAACAACGCAGACGGAAGGCGTGTCAAATCAGCAATTGAGCCTAAATTCTTCTCCAATTTTGCACGTTGACGAGAAATTTGAAGAATTTCTCTTTTTGACAGATTTGCATATGTGCCGTCGTTTGTCAACTTATCAATATTTGCCATTTTCTTCACAGCCTTACGAATTGTGGGGAAGTTCGTCAACATACCTCCCGGCCAACGCTCTATTACATAAGGCATATTTACAGATGCAGCCTTCTCTGCCACGATCTGCTTTGCTTGTTTCTTAGTAGCAACAAACAGGCTTTTCTTTCCTGATTTTGCAATTTGCTTTAAAGCTTCAGCAGCTTCTTCTACTTTTGCAACAGTTTTATTCAAATCAATGATATGAATACCATTGCGTTCCATAAAAATATAGGGAGCCATCGCAGGATTCCACTTTCTCTTTAGATGTCCGAAGTGGCATCCGGCTTCTAACAATGTATCAAAATTTACTCTTGACATATTCTTTTTTCTTTTAAGCGTTTACATTCTTTTTTGTTAATTAAACCAACCGCCCGGTAGTTTTTCCGATATCCTTTACAGAAAAAATCCCGACAGTTTAGATACTAAACGTATTTCAGGAGATGAGAAAACGGTTACCTTTTTGCAGGTTCTTCGCTACTCATCATTAACTCCCCATTAACGTTTACTGAACTGGAATCTACGACGTGCTTTCGGACGTCCCGGTTTCTTACGTTCAACACTTCGAGAATCACGGGTAATAAAGCCTTCCGCACGGAGAGCTTTCTTGTCTTCCGGATTAATCTTTACCAATGCACGAGCTATTGCCAAGCGCAAAGCCTGAGACTGACCGGTAAAACCTCCGCCACACAAGTTCACCTTTATATCATATTTATCGGCAACCTCCAATTTATTCAAGGGCTGTTTTACAACAAACTGCAGAATCGGTGAAGGGAAATATACTGCAAGATCTTTCTTGTTTATAGTAATTTTGCCGGTACCTTCGCTTACGAAAATACGTGCAATAGCACTTTTACGTCTGCCTAATGCATTTACTACTTCCATTCTTTATTATTTAAGTGAGTTAATATCTATTACTTTTGGTGTTTGAGCTTCATGTTTGTGCTCGTTTCCCGCATAAACATATAAATTCCTCAGCAGCTTTGCTCCTAAACGATTCTTCGGAAGCATACCTTTCACTACTTTCTTCATCAACTTTTCCGCACCGTTTGGTTTTGCCAACAACTGTGCAGGAGTAATTTCACGCTGACCTCCAGGATAACCCGTATAGCTCAAGTAGATTTTATCCGTCAACTTGTTTCCGGTAAATTTCACCTTATCAGCATTAATGATAATAACATTATCACCACAATCTACGTGAGGGGTAAAGTTTGGTTTATACTTTCCTCTCAACAGTTTCGCAACTTTTGCACCGAGACGGCCTACAACCTGATCGGTAGCATCAACTACAACCCATTCTTTCGTTGCAGTTTCTTTGTTTGCAGAAATGGTCTTGTAACTTAAAGTATCCACTCTTAATTCTTTTTTAATTGTTACTACTAAAAAACATTTCCTCACGTTTTACATTCCCGGACAAAGAAAAATAAAACGTTCAGAATTAAACTTTTATCACTATTTGATAATAATCGGCTTGCAAAGATACAGCTTTTCGGCGAAACAACAAAAGTTTTATTTATTTTTCGCAACCGCATGTCTACAATTATTTCCTCGCCATCTTCCATAAACGCCCTCAACCAGTGACAGAAAGGCCTGGCGAGAGCAATAAAAAGCGGCCGAAAAACGGTATTTCATTAGCAGGCCAAGTGAATACTGCACCGCATTTTTCCCGATTAATAACAGAACAGCAATACACCGCCTTCCAGCAAGTCGGCATGAGATATTCGAAAATCTTCCAGCAAACGGCCGTTGAACATAATTTTGTCGATGGGGGCATTTTTATCGGAACGCCCCTTTGTTTGTATTGAAAGATGCCGTCCGTTGGGCAAGTTTATCTCGATCTTTTCGAAAATAGGCGACACCAACTCATACCACGCCTCACCCACTGTCATCGGATACAATCCCATAGAGCCGAAAAGGAACCACGCGCTCATTGTGCCATCGTCTTCATCCATTTCCGGACTGTAGCCTTCCGGTTCATTCTTAAAGGCCTTCCCTACGTAAGGAGTCCGGAACTCGGCATTACCTCCGTAGCGATGCACCATCGGTTCCGTCAGCAACTTGCGAACGATTTGCTGCGAACGTTCGGGAGCACCCAGGCGATTGAACAGGAAAGGAACATGGATATCCGGCTCATTTCCCTGGTTATATAAATGATGTTCAAAGAAATAAATCAACTGATCCCTGAGTTGATCTTTTCCTACCCATTCTATCATCTTATCCAGATACTGCGGGGCTGCCCACCGATACTGCCAACGCGTGCCCTGATACAAACCGTTGTTGCGCATCACTTCAAACTGCGGAGTAATCAACATAAACTCAGACTTCCACACGTTTTCGAAGAGCTTTTGCGAACGATCTGCATATATTATCGAATCTTTTTCCTCGCCCACGATGCCGGAGATCTGCGCCATCGCCCACAAATCGCAGGCCGATTCCATCTTCTGATCGGGAGAAGCCATCGGAAGACGCTCCATTTCTTCTTTCATGCCGGCATATCCGATACGGAAATCCAAGTCGGTTATTCCCTTCCGATAAGCATCGAGCAGTAAAATAACGGCATGTTCTGTTCTGACCGTGGGCGTCGACTCGAAGGGTGTTGCCCAGTCTTTTTTGCCGGTCCGATATAAATGCAGCAAAGACATCGACATATCGCGCATAGATTCGGGATCGGTCAGGACAAGGAACGGGAACTTTGTACGGAAAGTATCCCACAATGACCAGTTACTATAATAGCGGAATCCGTCGGCCGTGTAAATCTTTCCGTCCGTTCCCAAGTATCTTCCGTCGGAAGAAGTCACATCCACCGGACTTAAATTCACGCGATACAGAGCGGTGTAAAACAATGCCCTTTCATCTTCCGTGCCGCCTTTCACCGAGAACATGTCCAGTTTTTCATTCCACATCCGCGCCGCCCGCTTCTTCAGATGAGCAAAAGAATGTTTCCGGAAACGATTATTTTCCACACGTGCCTGCTCCATATCTATGGGAGAAACAGCAATGCGCAACTCTATCTTTCTTTCCTTTTCTTCAACAGGGCGCAATTCTCCGGTCGTTTCAGACAGCTTTTTAAATACAAAATCGACATCTCCCTGTAAGACAAAGAACAAACGATAAGCACCATGACTGCATACAGTCTTCGCTTTTATCCATCCTTCCACCGTACGGCTGTCAGTCTGACGGAAAGAACAAGTCGCCACATTTTCAAATGTAGAAGCAAAATCAATATGGAAATACGGCTCCTTACCTTCCGGGAATGCATAACGCTCAAGAGCAACAGTGGGAGTTGCCGACAATTCCACCGTCACACCATTCGTAAAAGCCGCCGTATAATATCCCGGAACAGCCTGTTCCGTTGCCTTATCTATCAGCAACTTTTCCGACAATAAAGCCGGGCGGATACGGAGATTCCCGCCTCCCCCGCTGCATCCCACTCCCGACAACCGGTTGATTGATATGCCTGATATATTTGGAACAGCATAATCATACCCGGCATGTGTACGGGGATCACTGTCGGGACAAACGCAAATCATGCCAAAAGGAACCGTTGCCCCCGGAGCAACTTGCCCGTTGTCTCCCGAGGTTCCGGCAAACAAGTTTACATACCGACTGTTATGCGAAGCAAAACAGCCTGCGGCACATACCGCAAACAATACCGACAAACAAAACTTTTTCATTTCACTTCAACCTTTCATGATTATAACAAAATTGCCCCAGGCTCGGATTCCGGTGTCGAAAATATCGTCATGCTTAACATAACCTGCCGACAACCCCATCCGAACTCAGGGCAATTTTACTTTTCCTTTACGGAAACGAATTCCGCATTCGCATCCGACCTTTTATTTATTTTTCAGTTCATTTGTAAATGAATAAGGAGCATCTTCCGGCTGAATACCACGATTCGTATTCGGTTCTTCCGCCATCTTGTAAGAAATAGAGACACCCTTCAACAAATCTTCATGCGTCAAATAATTCTTCGTATAGTCTTGTCCGTCTACTTTCATCGAAGAAATATAACGATTTTCCGTACTGTTATTAGCAGCATCAATGGTAACAGTCTTTCCATTTTCCAGGTGCAATTTCACTTGTTTAAAGTACGGTGTACCCAAAACATACTGATTTGCTCCCGGACAAACAGGATAAAATCCCATAGCCGAAAAGACGTACCATGCAGAAGTCTGGCCGTTATCTTCATCACCACAGTAACCATCCGGATTAGCATTGTACAGCTTATCCATCACTTCACGTATATGATACTGAGCTTTCCAGGGTTGTGCAGAATAATTGTATAAGTAAATCATGTGCTGGATCGGCTGGTTTCCATGAGCATAATTCCCCATGTTCATTATCTGCATTTCACGAATTTCATGAATAACCCCGCCATAATAGCTGTCATCGAAGATAGGCGGAACAGAGAATACCGAATCCATCATAATATTAAACTCATCATTTCCTCCCATCAAATCGATCAATCCTTGAGGATCGTGGAATACTGACCATGAATAATGCCAGCTGTTTCCTTCAGTAAACGCATCTCCCCACTTCAACGGATTAAACGGACTTTGGAAGGTTCCGTCTTCATTCTTTCCACGCATCAATTTATGTTCCGGATCGAACAGGTTCTTGTAGTTCATTGCACGCTGAGCATAAACTGCAATTTCCTCTTCCGGTTTGTTCAACGCCTTACCAAACTGATAAATACACCAGTCGTCATAAGCATATTCAAGGGTACGTGCTGCGTTTTCATTGATGCCGACATTATAAGGAACATAGCCCAATCTGTTGTAATAGTCGTAGCCGAGACGCCCGCTTGATGCGACTTGCGGATGAACGGCATTCGCTCCGTGAACTACAGCTTCCCACAAAGTCTCTGCATCGTAACCGCGTATCCCTTTCAAGTATGCATCTGCCACAACAGAAGCCGAGTTATTTCCAACCATACAACCTCTGTGTCCGGGGCTGGACCATTCGGGCAAGAAACCACTTTCCTTATATGCATTAGCCCATCCTTCCTGCATTTTCTGGCTCATCGACGGGTAAACCAGATTCACGAAGGGGAACAAACAGCGGAAAGTATCCCAGAAACCTGTGCCCGTAAAGAGATATCCCGGCAACACTTCCCCGTTGTACGGGCTGTAATGAACCGGCTCTCCTTTTTCGTTTATCTCATACATACTGTGAGGGAACAGCACCGAACGATACATACATGAATAGAATGTACGTAAATGATCTACGTTATCGTCAGAAACTTCAATACGTCCCAAAATATCATTCCATTTATCTCGGCCCTTAGCCATCACCTGATCAAACGAATCGTTGCCAACTTCTTTCAGATTCAATTCGGCCTGTTCCGGACTGATAAAGGAAGAAGCCACACGCATGTTGACTTGTTCGCCTTTATGCGTCTTGAAACCTATCAGAGCGCCTGCATGATTTGCTGTTGACTCAAGCTTGGTATCATCAATCTTTCCGTCGGTAACTGCAGCCGTATATGTAAACGGTTTATCGAAAACTACGACAAAATAGTTTTTAAAGTTCGCGGGAACGCCGCCACTGTTTCTCGTCGTATAACCGATAATTTTGTTTTCTTCCGGTATAACTTTGATGGAAGATCCTCTATCAAATGCGTCTACAATGACATAAGAATGGTCGTTTTCGGGGAAAGTAAAACGAAACATTGCTGCACGTTCGGTGGGAGTTATTTCAGTCACAACGTCGTGTTCTGCCAAATATACCCGATAATAGTACGGTTTTGCGACTTCTGCTTTATGAGAGAACCAGCTGGCACGCTCATCTTGGTCGAACATCGGGCGACCGGTTACCGGCATAATTGAGAATTGGCCGAAGTCATTGATCCAGGGACTCGGCTGGTGTGTTTGCTTGAATCCTCTGATTTTATAAGAATCATACGTATATGCCCAACCGTCTCCCATGCGTCCTGTCTGAGGAGACCAGAAATTCATTCCCCAAGGAAGAGCAATGGCCGGATAAGTATTCCCGGTAGACAAAGCAAAAGTTGACTTCGAACCGACCAGCGTACTTACGTAATCCACCGGATCCTGCTGGGTGAATGAAGTCTTTTTCTCCGTTGTTGCACAGCTTACCATCAATAAACTGACAGCAAATACAAAAAGTTTTTTCATAAATATTAATATTATTGATAAATTATTTCCCGTTCTTTTATCAGAAATGCCGCGTTCTTTACACCCGTTTTTCCCGTAAAATTTTCCATAAGCCGCAGACGAATGGAAAACGGCGCCCCAAAGATATTCAATTTTAATGGTTTATACCAAATGAAACGTCTATTTTTACAGCATTTCACACTTAATCTTTTTCCGATGCTTTCCGAATCAATAAATCTTACCACCGGATTTCCACCTTCACGCCTCCCGGATCATTCTCAAAGACAAGCCGTAATGTTTTAGAATCCTCATCCCACTGCGTATCACATGCAACTCCGTCGACCGTCACCTCCAAAGGTTTCTTCGGCAGCAAAACCCTCGACACGTTTGTCGTTTCGGCGGGGCTTTTGGCCACAAACGTATAGCTGTTTTCGGAAACATTCTCCTCATATACACGTGACGCACCGCAAAGAACTTTTGCACGAATGCCGTCAGGCAATGCATTTAAATCATACAAATATCCTTGTTCGCCGGGTTGTAATATTTTTTCTTTTAGAACGGGCAGATCTTTGTCGAAAAGATCTATATACAAACCCTGCAATGTCAATGGCTGTTCCGAGACGCTTTCATCCAAAACGGACGCCACGATATACGGATCGCGCTTCACGAGGAAAAAGTTTTTCTGCTCAACTTCTTCTCCACACGCCTCATGATATGCTTGCGATACCGTAGAGAAATAGGCATCATCTCCTCCGGCTTTTAACACAAAGTGCTTCGGATCTTTACGAATGACGTAAACCGTTCCTTTATCACAAGCGTATGTCCCTTCCGGAACTTTCTTTTCCAGCCCCAGAAGTTCGAACAAATGTTCTGAAGGCGCCGCATAAGAATTTCCATCGGAATTCCACCATTCCAGAACCGACTGATACGGATCGATGTCTTCCCCGCAATAAATCAAGACACCGCCCTGCTTTACCCAGTCTGCAATATACTTATGATATTCCGATTTCATGGGTTTCATGTTCGAATAAGACATGATAAGCACCTTCAAACCTGCAAATGTTTCCTTAAAAGGTGTATTTTCCATGTGCACCAGTTCAACGGGAATTCCCCGCTTCAACAAGGGCAATGTCTGACCGTAAAAGCTGGAAAATTGCGGATCGTCGTAGCCATTGTGATTCGGAAAGCGCTGAAACATCAAGGAATTTGCCATGAGAACTCCTATCCCATGCGTTCCATTTATTTTGTTTTCCGACTTGCTTATGTCATTCAGCGTATTTATCATTACCTGCATTTGCGTAGAATATGCACGGGGGATGCGCTCCTTTCTGTCTGTTCCCGCCACTCTGTACAAGCCTTCATAAATACGATCGGGCCAAGGCATCACCTCGTATGTGTCAACATCCGGGAACATTAACTGTGCAGCAAAGGTAGCCTGGTAATTAATCTTGTAGTCCAACCAGTCTTTTGCCCGGTCTTCTATCGGATCCGTAAGGAAATACATTTCTCTGTTCAACGGCGCCGTCATCGACTTCATACTGCCATATTCCAGATAAGCGTTCTCAAAAACCCGCTCACGCAAAACGCCCTTATAATAATTCGGTTCCCGTGATGTTCCCGTCCAAACCTGAGCGATATATCCGTCCACGCAATCCAATGATGCCAAGCTGGCCTCCGGACTCACAATCTGCCACGATGTATAATTCACAAGAGAGTGAGTCGGCACATAACACTTCACGTCCAAGCCTTTGCTTCGTCCGTATTCTTTCGCATAAGTAAAGATTTTATCGAGGGCATTGTAGTAGAGAAAATACTTCAATTTATTCGACAAATATGTATTTTCCGGCGATTCATGTTGCGGACGCCACGCAAAGCCGTAATACTTTTCCCACTCGTCTTTGAATGCTTCACTGTATCCTCCTCTTGCCCAGAACTCCGGTTCTTCCAAATAAATTGACGTTATTCCGGCATCGATAACACGTTTTATCTGCGTCTCCTGCATGTAACGTATGAAACTTTCCGTAGGCACAATATAAGGTATCAGGTGACCATGTGCTATTTCATTCCCATCCTTATCGCGTTGTCCTTCGCGCAAATGAGTCGTATCGCCATCCCATTTTCCAAGAAAATAGTCCTGATATTCTCCCCAAGCCACGCCCGTCATGAACTGTGTCTGGTAACCTTTATCGCGCCACGACTGCAAACGTTGCTCAAAAGACAAGCCCGGACGATCTACCGTACCGTAAACAAGAGCGGCATCTGCCCGCACATCTGTAAGAGGTTTCCACGGTCCCGATGTTTGAAATATCGTTTTTGCCGTCTGTTCTGTTTCTTGTTTTTCCACACACCCCGTCAATAGCGTAAACAGACAAAACGCTTTTATGACTCCAACTTTTGTATTCATGATATAAATTTAAATAAACATTCTTCTATTTATCGTCGGGGAACAACAGCATCAACGCCGGAATGCCGGAAGCAGAATAACTGTCGACAACCGCTCCTTCCGGCAAAGGTTGACTGTAATCTCCGCCGCATATATTTCGTGTTTTGTCACGATTTGCCCAACCGATGCGAATATTCCGCTGCAAGAAAGGCAGATATTGTGTCTGTCCGCAGTCATAAACCAGCATAGCAATGTATTCCGAGAAAATGGCAGTGTAGATACCTTGCTCGATTCCCCGCTCGAACGGAAGCAAATCATGCTCTTCCGACATCTCATTCACCGTATAATCTGTTGCCGTAAGTGCATTTTCCAGATAATGTTTCTCGCCTGTTGCCTCATAAAGCAATACCGAAGCCCCGATAAATGTTGCCTGATTATAAACATGTGTTTTCCAATTCGGTTCTCCGGAGCCATGCTTGCTGTCGGCAATTCTTCCCGTTTGCGGATCGAAAAGATTCTTTTCTCCCCATGCATAAATTTCCTTGGCCTTATCCAGATATTGCGTTTTTGTCTGATACGAAGGAACACGTTCTGAAGATTCTTTCCTCTTTTTCGGTACATTATTATATAATGTCATTGCTGCAACAACGGTAGGAAAGTTAATGCATGCCATCTTCCCGTCGCGATTACTATCGTTTGGTTTCGGATTCCGAATGGGTTGCCATTGCCAAAACATGCCTCCCTTTTCTTCATCGTAAGAGCCTGTATCACCTACCTTTTCCGAGCCGTACCACACACGACTAAAGCTTGCTTCCGCCAAATCCAGGTATTCTTTCTCCCCAAACAACTCGTAAGCACGTGTCAAAGTAATCGTCCACCACTGAATGTCATCGTAAATAAACCAACCGGTATTCTCGTTGTTATCGTGAAAATCAAAGTTTTCATACTGAGCTTTATTCCCTTCAAATATCTTACGGCACAAGTCCTTATACTGTTTTTCACGCGCTTTATCTTTCTGTTTCACGGCCAAACGGTAGGCATTCATCGCCATGTCCCAGTACATTGGCTGGCACCATATCGCAGCAGCTCCGTTAAAACGGTCAACCGCATGAGCATACTCCGTAGACGTTTTATAGATATATTTATCCGAATCAAGGAATATTTCATTAAAAGCTTCGTATGCTTTCCATACATCTGCCCTCGTATATTTCGGATAATTCTCGTTTCCTTCATCGGAAACATGCTTTTCTGCCCACATCAAAGAAGGCAACAGACATAACACAACCCACAATACTTTTTTCATAGCTCAATATATTTTATCAGATCATACGGCATCCCAGACAAGCCGCATTTCATTGTTCTTTTCGATTTACACAAAGAATATCAAATATTTGCAAAGTTAAAATAACTTTTTCACTACACAATATTTGTCAGACAAAAAGCAAAAAGAATCCGTTTTTACGTTTTTCTTTTGCAAAAAAACAAGCACATTTTTTCACTTCCGACGCTGTTTATTTGCAAAAAAATCCCGTTGTTTTTCCCTGAAGGATGCAGCATCCGGGGAAAGACAACGGGATCTTCCGCAAAAAACAGTTCTTTAATCCTTAACAAAATACAGTTGCACCGGCCCTAAAAGTCCCGATGACTGCAACGGAGAATCGGCATTCCATACATTAATATTCGTCCACGTGGTACGCTCCTCAGGCGGAAGTTTCGCATCTCCAATCAGGCGATTCATCCAATTATTCACCACACTGATTCTGATTTCATTCTTTCCTTCTTTCAGAAGCCGGGTAATATCGAGCCGATAGGGTGCGGTCCATACACCGCCGGCATACTGTCCGTTCACGTCAACTTTGGCCATAACCATCACATTTCCCAAGTCCAGTTCCACCGTTCGTCCCTTTAGGTCAACCAAATCAACGGCCTTTTCATAGACAGCCGTCCCCGAATAATATTTAATTTTTTCGTCCTCCGACCGGGACCAATCCTGTAACGAATCCATACGGACGGCATAATCATCGCCAAAAGATACCGTCCATTCGCCATCCAGCGGCACAACTTCTTCCTCTTTTTCTTCCACATTCACTTCAGCCTTACCCGAATGATCCGCATCAAAAACGATAAAAGCACTCTCAAACGGCTGCAGATCCAGACAAACGGAAATCCGTCCGTTCTCCACTTCGTAAGGCAATGACGATATTTTTCCCGTTACGGGATTCCACAGTTCCGGTATTTTATTTTCCACAAGAAAAGAAGGATTTATCTGCTTTTCCGCATCTTCCTGATTCGATATAAAATAAATATCCCCTCCCGGAAGGCGGCGATGTATAAACAACACGGAGGCATCTCCTTTTAAATTATCCTTCAAACTGAAATCCGGCTGCGCACCAATATCGGAAAAGACCTCCGACAAAGAGACACCATCGGCATATACCCAACCTTTTCCGTAACGATGTTTTGTCCCATTCCACAGCTTCGCCGACAACTCTTTTACCTTTTCATCGGCCAAAGGATAGTCGCTCAAACTCGGAGAGCGGCTGGGAGTCGGGCCAAGTACCGTCAGTCCTTTCTCTACCATTTCCGCAATACACGACAAAACTTCCGGCCTCATCGTCTCCTGTTTCGGCAATACCAGAACCCGATATTCCATACCGCTATCCAAAATCAACCGCCCGTTTTCCACCCGGGAATGCTTTTTCAGGACCTCAGCATTGATATAATCGAAAGAATAGCCGTAGGGCAATGCCGGATCACATACGCCTGTCATCTTCGGTGCATCTTCACCAATGAAATAAGCCACGTCGGCAACATAATCACCTTGTTGCAGCATAAAGTTGCAACGCTTTAGGTATTCCGTAAACAAGTCCATGTAATTGAACCAAGTATTATTGCGGTTAAATTCATTTCCAAACCAAGCCGCCATGCCGGGAGTGCGGTCGTTTGGCTGCTGAATATACAAGTGAAGTAACGTACTGTTGATGCCTTCGGTAAAAAAGCGGTCGATGCGTTGTTTCATCACCCGGGGATAACGGGAGAAAACCGGACCGCCCGACGTGCAGGATTCCGCCCAGATTTGTCTTTTCCCGTAGATATGTCCGCAGGAAGATGCCGCCCGGTTCTCTATATCGCCCAGGCTCCCTTCGCTCCAGAATTCGCCGGACACCTGGTCGGACTGCCCCCCGTACATCAGAAACTCGCCGGGAAATCCCCAATGCCCGTAATTCTCCAACCAAGTCTGCAGGCCGTGCCGATGGCAAACATCCCGCAATCCTCCTACATAATCGTAGGCAACCCGGTCTGCGATCAGGCGTCTTAAATCCCAAAGGAACCGATCCGATATATCCTCACTCCCGACAACCACGCCGGAAAGTGTCGGAATATACGGAACCGGATCATAGCCATATCGGTCACGGAAGACATCGATCATGTCATCGGTCCAGTTTAAACCGCCCGTTTCATAACTGTCCTGCACCACAATCTTGAAGGACTTCCGGTCTGCTTCGGGTATTCTTTTCAGTATCTCGCCGATGTATGCATTAAAATGAGACTCGATATGTTTCCTGCTCATCTTGTCTATTTCCAATCCCGTCGCCTCGGGAACTGCCGGAGAATTCGTCACCCCCGTAGGAAGCATTGCCGAACAAAGTATGGTCCAACGCCCGGCAGGAACCTCCCACTTCAGCGTCCCCCCGGAAACTTTATCCGTCAAATCTATAATATTTTCCGGATCGACCATACCTTTCCTATCGGTATATTCCGGCTGGGACTGCCACATATACTCATGCCACATGGGTAAAGGTGTTTGAAACATCTTGGCCAACGACTTCTCGGGATAGCGTTCCACAACTGGTATTTCCGATAAAGTCATTTCACATTCCCCCGCTCCTGCCTCAGACATGGCCAGTCTGTACGACGAAGCACAGGTTTCCGGTAAAGAAATGACCACCGGAGCATAAGGCATGAATCCCACATTTAATGCAGCATTGCTGCGATCTATTTCAAATTCTTTTACCACTTGATAGGTATCTCCGTCCTTCTTCAACAACGAAGCCTGTGTTTTAACGGGTGAATTAAACTGAAGGGTAAGACTGCGGATCGTTATATTTTCGGGAATCTGTACGTCAATCGAAGAAGGTTTTCCGTTTTCTTTCACAAACGACCGGGAGAAACTTTCCCCACTCAATGCCGGGAAAGACTGAACTTTTACAAGTTGGGCATTTGCATCTTGCCCGGGCAATTCTATGGTTTGCACGGTTCCATCTCCCTCCACAACCAGTTCTTTGAAAGATAAATACCGCATCGCTTCTTCGGGTTTTACCCACGGGCCTCCCGATTGGCTCCATCCCGGACTGTTAAAGATGCCGATCTCTATACCCAAATCGGTCGCCGTTTTCAGTGCCGTATGCGTTATTTTCCACCACTCGGGCGAAAGGAATTTCACATTTCCATACGGGACTCCGTCAACTCCCATGCTTCCCAGGAAGGCACGGTTGATACCAACTTTCTTCATTGCCTGCAAATCTTTCACCACTCCCTCCTCGGAAATGTTGTCGGATATCCAGTACCAGTAAACAGCTGTCTGCACGCTATCCGGCACAACCCGGAAACCTTCTCTAAGGGCATTCAGGTTATCCGTGTCACCGCAAGAAGAAAAAGCGATCAAAACAGCCGCCATTGCCAAATGCCGCAAGCCTTTTTTCACCATAATTTTTCCTGTCATTTTACGATTTCTATTTCATCCGGAGCATCAATCTTCGAATAAATCTTCCCGTCTTTTCCTTTTTCATGACGCATTTTTATCGTTCCGTAAGGAGTAGGAAAACTACCTTCTACCCACTCGAGGTCGCCCAAGTGAGGAGAAATACGAATCTTTTTACATCCCGGCTCTACAACTTTTACACCCAAGACGTACTCGCTCAGCCAAGAAGTTGGGCCGGAAGCCCAACCATGGCAGAGACTGTGTCGATACCCCTTGTAACAATAATCTCCATATTCCCGATGTACATCTATCTTTCCCTGCGGAAGCAACTCATCAATCCTGCCGGCGTTTTCCAGCCAGGCCGTATTAAAATCTTCCCAAAAAGTAGTGGCTCCCAAGTCAATCATCCCGCCCCAATACGAGCGGATTACGTTCATTGCGTCCTCATAATAACCGCCTTCTGCCATCGCTTTCAGCATATAATAGCCATAAAACGTGGAAAAGCCGGCAGCTCCATCGCGTAACAAAACGTCTTTGTTGGCCTTCTCCGGCGACATCAATCCCGACAAAGTCAACAATGCGGCGGCCTGTTTATTCCCGGGTGCGGCAGGATCCCCCATTGTTTTCCGAAATGTTTTCACCACATCTTTCCCATGTTTCGACAATAACGCTCCCGTCTTTTTGCACTCTTTCGCCAGACTTTCCTCGCCAAGAATCGTACAAAGTTCCTCGCCCGCCTGCATCGCCATCGCCATCAAAGCATGTAGACCGACATTAATGGCCTGAGGATTTTCACTAGACGGCCAGTCAAGAAAGCGCGTTCCATCCAAATGTTCTCTGCCTTCTTCGTCAACTTTAGACATCAGGAACTGCAGCAAGCGACATATATAATCGCGCTGTTCCTCCAAATAACGGCGGTCGCCCTGATAATAGTACCAGTCGCGATGTATCAACAGCCACCAGATGGAATACGAACTCATCCCATTCATCCAGCCGGGCAATTGCGTCTCATCGCGTATCAAATCCAGGCTTTTCGGCACAACATCGTTATACCCGAATACCGTGTTCACGGTCATTACCTCAGGATGCAGGTCGCCTACCCACACAAGACGGTCTCTTTTTATGCCATCCCACAGATATTCCTGCATATTCAGATGCACCGTATAGGCTCCTGTTTCCCATATTTTGTTCAAACGTTCATCGTTCGAGCGGAAAGAACCCGCATACGGTATGTTTCGAAAAACGGAAATGGCATGCACTTCTTTCAGCTGCAATTCAATGTTTTCATCCAACAAATCAATCCGCAGAAAACGGAATCCTGAATTACCCAATTCCGTAACACCCAGCCAAGGAAGCAGCGTTTCAAAGTCACGCATGGCATGTTCGTTTCCGGCTCCGTTCTTCCCGTCAATCTCGGACATGGCTTCTCCAACCGATTCACCGAAACGGATGCGTACCCTTATCGGCTTGTTCACCGGATACTGCCCCGTTATAATTTGAACACCTCCCTGCAATTCCTTTCCAAAGTCGAATAATATGGCAGCCTTTTCCCCGGCGGAATTTTTCATGCGGCAAACATTGTTGCTACCCAATACCGATTGACCGATTCCCTTTTGCAATAAAACACTTTCATTTTCGATAATATCCGCGTCGGAAGAGCTCTTCCATAAGATACGAACAGGAGAAACATACGAGCGTACCCTCGAGTCGAATGTTTCCGTTTGCCGCGTGTCCTCCGGCGAAACATGCCGGAGTCCTTTGCCAAACATCGGGGCGTTTCCGCACAAAAGAGCCGACAAGCACAAACAAAGAAATCGTTCTTTTCTCTTACCCATCACATTCATAAAAAAGAATTGTTTCATTTCGGCAAATGAAATGCCACAGACATTTCCCGCATTTGTTCCGCAGTCATTCCGTCCGGTTCGAATCCCATGTTCCGCGCATTCACGTAGATTTGTGCAGATTTCGTCAACACATCTACCTGGTCAAAGGCTTCCATTATATCATTCCCCACGGCAAACACTCCGTGTTTTTCCCACATCACCACATCGTAATCGTCCAATTCCCGGATTGTCGCTTCCGCCAGTTCCACCGAACCGGGCAGCTTATAGGGAACAATGCCCAGACCTTTCGGACAGAAGGCTTTCGTTTCCGGAATCATGCTCCACAACAAATTCGTGAGAACATCCTTTTCCAAAAACGGTTTATGATGAGACATTGCCACCAACTCTATCGGGTGTGTATGCAAAGACGCCCTATATGGAGAGCCTATTTCCCGAAAATAATTATGAACGGAGAGGTGAGACGGCAATTCCGATGTCGGCTTTACCGGCTCATCCGCTATAATTTCATAGCTTTCGCCCGAATCCGTTATGCGAATGATCGAACCATTCTGCATCGGATGCCGCGCCAAATCGCGCATTCTCTTATTGGTCCCTTTACAAAAGAAATAGCAACCTTTGAGCAAAGGCAGGCATACTCCCGTAGATATCGCCCCGCAAAGTGCAGGTAAACGGCGGATTTCCTCGTCCACAAAATCGGTTATGTTCACCGTTATATTACCGCCATTACGTTCGGCCCAGCCCTTCTGCCAAAGATAACCTGCCGTTTCTGCAATCTTTTCTATCTCTTGCGCCAACAAAGGGCGACCTTCCAATATCGATTTCATAAACTTCTTTTATTAAAACAAATTCGGGAATATCAATGAAAATATCAGAACAGCCAGTCCCACGATGAGCACAACAATCGTGGAAGAAGACGAACCTTTCCATTCTTTCAGAAGAATTCCCCATACATTACTGAATACAACATTTAAAGACATGAGGATGCACCAGGCAAAAGACATCAGCACCGAACCCGGTTCAAAGAAACTTGTTCCGATGCCCAAGCCGAAGAATTGAGAATACCATAGGATTCCCGCCAATGCACAATACAGCAGATTATTCGGCCACAACCCGATCTTTCCGTAATCGGAAAACGTTTTATTCTTGGCATTCTGGTATAAACAATAAACGGCATTCGTCAGGAAACCGCCACAAGTTACCATAAAAGTTGCAGGAAGAGTCTTGTATAAATCGGCAGACTCCTCCAGCTGCAAAGGTACTCCTGCGTTTAACCCCAAAGCAAAACAAGCACTCATCACACCAGCCAACAGCGCAACCGCCAAACCTTTCGTCAATGCAAACTCTTTAACGGCGGCATTGCGTTCTTCCTCCGTCAGGTTGCGTGACCGCAAACTTCCCGCATATCCAATGACAGCAATACCGGCCAATGTAATGCAAACACCCAAGAGTAATATCAAACCTTTACCGGAAAACAAATCCGTCCCGGCAAGTATGGCGGGAAACAATGTACCAAACGCAGCACATGTTCCCAATGCAAGCGACTGTCCCAGGGCAACACCCAAATAACGCATGCTCAGGCCAAAAGTCAAACCTCCTATTCCCCAAAGCACTCCAAAACCGGCTGCCGACCATGCCGCCTCGGGCTTTGCCGAAATTATCTCAAAGAGTGTGCGACCTTCCGGAACTGCAAGCAAAGCTCCAAGCAGAGGAAACACCAACCACGCGAAGACTCCCTGCGTCAACCAAAAGCTTTCCCAGCTCCATCCTTTTACACGTTTTATCGGGACGTATGAGCTGCTCTGACCGAAACTGCCCAACGCGATAACCAACAGGCCGATAAATATATTCATCTTTTACTCGTTACTTCTTGTTCATATTTACATATTTCACCTATATAATCCTCGCCTACCGGCACGTTATTCTGCATGCAAAACATATCCCACACAGCGTCCCAAGGCAAACTCTTCGCTTCTTCCTGCAAGGCAAGCCGTTCGAAATAACGCTGCGTGCTTTCGTATTTTTCCAAAGCCGCATAAGGTTCAAGCAGAGCCTGCAACAAAGCTTTCTGGGTTGCGCGAATACCTACGACATAAGCTCCTATTCTGTTTATCGTCCCGTCGAAATAATCCAAGCCAATATGTACGCGGTTTAAAGCATCGCAACGCACGATTTCTTTAGAAAGATCCAACAGATCGTCGTTCAAGATAACGACATGATCGCTATCCCAACGCACCGGACGACTGACATGTAGCATAATTTCCGGCGTGAACAACAGCAATGACGAGACTTTATCGGCTATGCTTTCCGTCAGATGAAAGTGGCCGGTGTCCAAAGTCACTATCTTATTATTCCGAACTCCGTAGCCCAAATAAAAATCATACGAGCCTACGGTATAACTTTCAAGACCTATTCCGAACAACTTCGCCTCGATGCAGTCTTTCATATTCGCATATTCTGTTGCAAATATTTCGTCAAGCGATTGTTTAAGCAAGCTGCGATATTTCAACCGACTTACCGGAACTTCCTTACTTCCATCGTGAATCCACAAATTCATCATGCAGGGATCTCCCTGATATTTTCCCATTTCTTCGCTGATCCGGCGGCAGCGTTTCGTATGCTCTATCCAGAAATTTCGGATACTTTCATCCGGATTAGCCAACGTCAGATCGCCGCTTTTAGGATGAGAGAACGACGTGCTGTTGAAATCCAACTTGATTGAGTTCTCCTTTCCCCACTCCATCCAGCTTTGAAAATGGCAGGGCTCTATCTCATCCCTGTCGACCTTTTTCCCTTGAAAATCGCCGTAAACGGCATGAAGACTCAGACGATGTTGTCCGGGAACCAGCGAATTTACCTTTAAAATATCGCAACGAAGCTCATCTATGTTACGGGCTTTCCCCGGATAGTTTCCCGTCACCTGAATACCTCCCGTAAGACTTCCGTTCTGGTTTTCAAAGCCTGTCACATCATCGGCCTGCCAACAATGTAAAGACAGGGATATTCTTTTCAATGCATCCAATGCGCGATTTACGTCAACGCCCACGGCGGCATAACGTTCTTTTGCTATTTCAAAAGCTTTAATTACAGTACTTTCCTTATTCATAACGATTATATTTTCTTTTTAGGTTCGAATACTTGCAAAGAAGAAAAACGGGAAATCAACCGACGATATTCCCACCGGTCTTTAACAACCCCTGCCGCCTGTGCCTGAATCATGCCGTTTCCTATGGCCGTAGCCTCCGACGGCCCGGCAACAACCGGCAATCCGATCCGATCGGCCGTGAGCTGGTTTAAGAGCGCATTTTGCGCTCCTCCTCCTATGATATGAAGGCGTTCGATGGGAAAAGGGCTTATCTTTACCAACATTTCAAACACTTCCCCGTAACGATTGGCCAGGCTGTGGAATATACAGCTGACAAATTCTTCGTCGGTTTCCGGCACGGCTTCACCTGCCTGACGGCATAACTGTGCTATGGCATCGGGCATACTTTCCGGATTTGCCAGCGAAGGATCATCGGGACAAAACAATGTACTGAAATCGGAACGCCGTTGTGCCATTTGCATAATCTCGGGATATGTATAATGACGTCCCTTTCCTGCCCATTCTTTCCGGCATTGTTCCAACAGCCACATGCCAGTTATGTTTTTAAGGAAACGAACGGTTCCGTCTACTCCACCCTCGTTCGTGAAATTTTCCCGGTATGCTTCTTCTGTCAGGATCGGGGCCTTTGTTTCAATGCCCATGAGGCTCCATGTACCGCTACTCAAATAAGCGAAGCGTTCATCGGCAGTCGGCACGGCAGCCACTGCCGAAGCTGTATCATGACCGGCCACCGCTATAAGGGGAAGCTGCCCGATACCTGTTTCCCTGGCCACATCTTCCGACAACATTCCAACCGTTGTTCCCGGCATTACCATGTCGCAAGTCAAGGACATCGGTACATCAATTGCTTCAAAACATGCCGGAGAGAACTGTTTCTTCACCGCATCAAGCAACTGAGACGTAGAGGCGATTGTGTACTCGCAAACCTGCTTTCCGGTCAGCATATAGGCCAGCAGATCCGGGATGAAGAGAATCTTTTCTGCGCTCATCAAGGGAGAAAAATGTTCTTTCCGGGATTGGTACAACTGAAAGATCGTGTTAAAGTTCATGGTTTGTATGCCCGTTTTGGCATAAAGATCGCGGGCATTTATACGATTGAACACCGCCTTTTCCGCCCCATCCGTAAACGGATCGCGATAAGCGCGGGGAAGTCCCAACAAAACGCCGTCGGGAGCCACACAACCGAAGTCCACTCCCCACGTATCAATACCCATTGAATCGGGGGAAACGCCTTTTTGTGCGCAAATGCGAAGGCCTTGTTTGATCTCCTCAAACAAAGCATATATATCCCAATAATACTTACCTTGCACATGAATCATTGCATTCGGGAAACGATGGATCTCCTCCATTTGTACCGAATCGCCCGAGACAGACAACAAAACCGCCCGTCCGCTGGTCGCTCCCAAGTCGAATGCCAAAAAAGAATGTGTCTTCATTATTCTGGTTTTTCAGGTTCTTTTATGCAAAATTATGGGCAAATTTCATATCTTTGCTTACAAATATGATATAAAACCTATCAAATCTGACATGAAGAATAACGAAAGTCCGATAAAAGACGAGTTACATTATCTGACAATTACCGGCAATGATGAGAAATGGGGTATCGTTGTCACAACGGTAGGTTACCAGTTTATTCCTCCAAAGTCGCAGTATCCTTTGTCCGAACATCCCGACAAATACCGCCTCACACAGAAGAAAGGTCGCATACTGAACGAGTACCAACTTATCTATATTACCAAAGGTTCCGGATATTTTACCTCGGATTCTTGTCCGAAGCAGCCTATTCACGCAGGAACAATGCTCCTGCTTTTTCCCGGAGAATGGCATAATTATCATCCGGACAACGAAACAGGATGGAACGAATATTGGGTAGGATTCAGAGGAGAGCACATAGACAAACGGGTAAACAACCGCTTCTTCTGCAAAGAAGAACCGGTTCATCAGATCGGGGTTAGCGCGGGTATCATCAGTTTATACGAAGAGTTATTGAATATTGCCTCGCAAGAACGGCTGGGACATCAGCAGATGGCTTCAAGCATCGTGCTGCATATTCTTGGAAGCATGTATTACAAAGAAAAAAACAATTCCCTGACCAACTCGTTCTATCTCGACAAAATCAACGAAGCAAAGCTTTTAATGAAGGATTTCAGCCGCACGTTTACCATAGAGGAACTGGCTGCGCAAATCGGTATCGGCTATTCGAAGTTCAGAAAGGTATTCAAAGAACATACGGGAATCGCCCCGGCCCAATACTATCTGCAGCAGCGTTTGCTGAAAGCAAAAGAACTTTTAAGTTCTTCCGCCCTCACCATTGCCGAAATAGCTTACATGCTTCACTTTGAAAGCCCGGGACAATTTTCCATTTTCTTCAAGCGGAAAGAGGGAATCTCTCCCACCGAATTTCGGAAAACAATTCATTAAGCCATAAAAAACAAAAAAGCACAGAGACTACCAACATGGGGTAATCTCCGTGCTTTAAAGTGATATATCAATAATCAGAATTCGGCATTCTTCGGAGTTCTCGGGAATGGAATCACATCCCGAATGTTGGCCATTCCCGTAACGAACAGCAGCAATCGTTCAAAGCCCAGGCCGAATCCCGAGTGAGGACACGATCCGTACTTACGCGTATCGAGATACCACCACATATCTTTCATCGGGATATTCAATTCCTGTATGCGTGAAAGCAGCTTATCGTAATTGGCTTCACGCTCAGAGCCGCCGATGATTTCTCCAATCTTCGGGAACAACACATCCATGGCCCGCACGGTTTTTCCGTCTTCATTCTGTTTCATATAGAAAGCCTTGATTTCTTTCGGATAATCTGTCAGGATAACCGGACGCTTAAAATGCTCTTCTACCAAGTAACGCTCGTGTTCGGATGCCAGATCCACGCCCCAATATACGGGGAATTCAAACTTATGACCGGCCGAAACAGCGTCTTCCAGTATTTTGATTCCCTCCGTATACGACAAACGGACAAAGGTTTCTTTCAGCACTCCCTGCAGACGTTCTATCAGACCTTTATCGAACATATCGTTCAAGAACTTCACGTCATCATAACAATTATCGAGAGCCCATTGCACACAATACTTGATAAATTCCTCGGCCAAATCCATATTATCATTAATATCGTTGAATGCAACTTCCGGTTCGATCATCCAAAACTCGGCCAAATGGCGCGGCGTATTTGAGTTTTCCGCACGGAAAGTCGGTCCAAACGTGTATATAGCTCCCAAAGCTGTCGCGGCCAATTCGCCCTCCAATTGCCCGGAAACAGTCAAACTTGCCTGTTTTCCGAAGAAATCATTGTCGTAAATGATTGATCCGTTCTCGTCCTTTTTCAAATCATACAGGTTCATTGTAGTAACTTGAAACATTTGTCCGGCTCCTTCACAGTCGGAAGCTGTGATCAACGGCGTGTGAAAATAAAAAAAGCCGCGGTCATGGAAGAACTTATGTATCGCTATTGCCATGTTATGACGGATACGAAATACAGCACCGAACGTGTTGGTTCGCGGACGCAAATGGGCAATTTCTCTCAAAAACTCCATTGAATGTCCTTTCTTCTGCAGAGGATATGTATTATCGCACACGCCCAATATTTCAATCTCCCGCGCCTGTATCTCGACAGACTGGCCGGAACCAACCGATTTAACGAGTTCTCCATTTACACTGATGCATGCTCCTGTTGTAATCTGCTTCAGCGTTTCCTCATTGAATGAAGACAAATCGACAACAATCTGCACATTATTTATAGTAGAACCGTCATTCAATGCGATAAAATTTACCTGTTTGCTACCGCGCCGGGTGCGTACCCATCCTTTAACATTGACCAGCGTTCCGTAATTTTGACACTTTAATAGGTCAACAATTTTTGTTCTACGAATCATTTCCATCTTATTATTCTTTTAAAATGTTCGGGAAGCACTTTTCAAGATTCTATCTTAAACATGTACTTCCCATTCATTATTTAATCTGTTTTATTACTCGAAAGATCCCATCCGAAGCATATTCACTTCCTTCTCTGTCAGGAAGCGCCAGTCCCCCCGCCGCAGGCCTTTCTTCGTCAGTCCGGCAAAATATACACGATCCAACTTCACGACGCGATATCCCAATGCCTCAAAGATACGACGAACAATGCGATTTTTTCCGGAATGAATCTCAATGCCGACCTGAGACTTATCGGTATCCGACGCATAACTTACCGCGTCGGCATGTATTTCTCCGTCATCAAGTGTGATACCCGAAACGATACGATCCAAATCTCCTTCCGTTACGTTTCTGTCACAATAGACGTGATATATCTTTTTCTTCAGGAACTTCGGATGAGTCAATTTCGATGCCAGGTCTCCATCATTGGTAAGTAATAACACACCCGTCGTGTTACGGTCAAGACGTCCTACCGGATAAATTCTTTCCTGACAAGCATCTTTTACCAGATCCATCACCGTCTTCCGCGATTGGGGATCGTCTGAAGTGGTTACACAATCCTTAGGTTTATTCAACAACACGTACACCTTTCGCTCAATTGATACCGGCTGATCATGAAATTTAATCTCATCCGTCCGCTTAACCTTCGTGCCAAGTTCCGTAACGACCTGCCCGTTTACCGAAACCACTCCCGCCGTAATGTATTCATCGGCCTCGCGACGTGAACAAATGCCCGCGTTCGCCAAAAATTTGTTCAGGCGGATTGGTTCATTAGGATCGGTCAGAACGTCCTTATATTCGATTTGTTTTTTCATGCTATACTTGGCATTCGGATTATAATCCTTCGTCCGTTGCCGATAATTTCCCTGTTGGGAACGTCCTGCATAGCCATTCGAACGTCCTTCATTATAGCGTGAATAGGAACCTCCCTGCGGACGATAGCCATTATTTCTCCCGCCCTGTTCACCATTAAAACGAGGACGATAAGGGCGTTGTTCGCCTTGTTCATTCGCTCCATAGCGGGAATTATAGGAAGGGCGTTGCGGACGTCCTTCTCTGTTAAAACGAGAAGCATACGGATTTCTTTCGCCATTCTCCTGATTTCCGTAAGAAGAATCATTTCCGTAATAGCGTTGTTGCGGGCGATTGCCCCAATTACGTTGCGGGCGGACCTCGTTATTATAGTTAGAATAACGGGAATTATACGAAGAACGACCGGCACGTTGTCCCTCATCGCCCCCGCGATTATCGTATGAACGACGTCTGTAACCGTCGTTTCCCTCGAAACGATTGTTTCTGAAATACTCTTCTTTTTTATACATTCTATTACCGTCACGGCCAGAAGGGGTGTATTCATTTCCCGATCTGTTCTCTTTGTCTGTCATCATATTTCTTGTTTTATAATTTAAAATTTACCCTCGCGGGTTATCAAATACAATCTTTTTATCTTTCATTCGTATGCATTTCTTTACATACCTATATAATTATGTGGAGTAATGGCCCGCAATTCATTTTTTACTTCATCACCAACATTCAGTGTCTCTATAAAGTCTTTTATAGAAGATTCCGTAATGGTTTGATTGGTTCGAGTGAGAGCTTTCAATGCTTCATACGGGTGAGGATAACCTTCCCGCCGCAATATTGTTTGAATAGCCTCGGCAACAACGCTCCAACAGTTGTCCAAGTCTGCATAGATCTTTTGCTCATTCAGCAGCAACTTGCCCAGCCCCTTTAAAGAACTTTGTATGGCAATAATCGTATGCCCGAACGGAACTCCTATGTTACGCAACACGGTGGAATCGGTCAAGTCTCGCTGTAAACGGGAAACAGGAAGCTTGGACGACAAGTGTTCCAACACGGCATTTGCCATACCCAAATTGCCTTCTGCATTCTCAAAATCGATAGGATTTACCTTATGCGGCATCGCACTTGAGCCAACTTCTCCCGCTTTTATCTTCTGTTTAAAGTATTCCATCGAAATATATTGCCAGAAGTCGCGGTTCATATCCACCATTATTGTATTAATACGCTTCATTGCATCGAATATCGCGCCGAGATTGTCATAGTTGGAGATCTGCGTGGTATATTCCTCTCGCTCCAATCCTAATCTCTCTGCGACGAAACGATTTCCGAAAACTTTCCAATCCACTTCCGGATAAGCCACATGATGTGCATTGAAATTACCCGTCGCTCCACCGAACTTGGCAGTAACAGGCAAAAATTTCAACGCGGCCAACTGGCGATTCAACCGATATGAAAATACCTTAATTTCCTTACCAAGGCGAGTGGGAGACGCCGGTTGTCCGTGAGTTTTCGCCAACATCGGAATAGATTTCCACTCTTCCGCATAAGCATCCAACTGCGCAATCAATTTCTCCAGCTGCGGATAATAAACATCATTCAACGCATCTTTCACCGACAAGGGGACGGAAGTGTTGTTGATGTCCTGCGACGTAAGTCCGAAATGAATAAATTCCTTATATGCATCCAAGCCGCCGATTTTATCAAACTGTTCCTTAATAAAGTATTCAACGGCCTTAACATCATGATTGGTTACGCTCTCTATTTCCTTAATACGCCGTGCATCTTCCTCTGAAAAATTACGATAAACATCGCGAAGGGTTTCGAAGAATTTAAAATCGAAGCCTTTCAATTGAGGCAAAGGAAGCTCGCATAAAGAAATAAAATACTCAATTTCCACCCGCACACGGTATTTCATCAGTGCATACTCCGAGAAATATGCAGCCAAAACTCCCGTTTTGTTTCTGTATCTCCCGTCTATTGGCGATATAGCCGTAAGTAAATCAAGATCCATCATTGCGTTGTTCTTTAAATAAATGAGCTGCAAATTTAATGCTTTTTCTCGAACCCTTAGCCCTTGTTCTGCAAAGTTTAAGAAATTATTTCACATTCATTCCCAACAATTACGGTGAATGCGCGACTCGTCCCATTTGTCTTTTGGCGTAAAATCGCCTGAAGGATACCCCACAGGAATTACGCATAAAGGTTTAACATCCTCGGGCAGTTGCACACAAGAACGTATTACGTTCATTCTGTCCTCGTAGGGATAAGCAGCAGTCCACACGGCTCCCAGATTCAAAGAACAGGCCGTTAGCAGAATATTCTGCGCCGCTGCGGAACAATCCAAGTACCAATAAGAAGAAGTTTTCTCGTTTCCGCAAACGATAATTGCCAATGGAGCACGGGCCAACATGCGGGCATTCGACAATCCCGCCGCAAGCGAATCGAGCATCTCCCGTTTATCCACCACAATAAATTCCCACGGTCTTCTGTCCATGCCGCTCGGCGCAGCCATTGCCGCCCGCAGCAACGTATCGATTTTTCCCTGTTCCACCGGCTTGTCTTTCACGTAATCTCTGACACTTGTCCGCCGCAAAATGGTCTGAAACGCCGTTCCTTGTCCCGGCTGCTCCGCATCATTCCCGCCAGAGCACGCAGCCATCATCGACAATGGTGCAATCATGGCTATTATCCAATTTCGTATTTTCATTGTTTATCCGTAATTCTGTCCGGACAAACATAATAATATCTGGCTAAAAAAACGAAACAATTTTCTTAAAACTTCCTGAAGTTATGCCGCAAACATCAAAATGTTTTTCATAAACGCCCGAAATGTTTTGAAAAAACATAACTTTGTCCCAATAAAAAAGAATTAATAAACAACTTATGGATTTACCAAAAGACCCGATGATGCTCTTCAGCCTCATCAACATGAAACTACGCGATTTTTACCCTTCACTGGATGCTCTTTGTGAAGACATGCACGTCAATAAGACAGACATCCTCGTCCCTTTAGAAAAAGCCGGGTTCGAATACAATCCCGAACTGAATAAATTTATGTAAAACGACGAACGGAATTTTATTTTTGCAATATTATCCGTATATTTGGATGCGAAACTATTACACAAATTAATTTATAAATTTTTATTTACCATGAGACATCTTTTTATGGCAGCCTGCTTGTGCTGCATCTCTCTTCTGCCGTCTTGCGTAAACACACAAGACAATTGGAAACCTTTGTTCGGCAACAATCTGGAAGAAGCCAACTACAATCCTGATGTATGGACGTTAAAAGATGGAATTCTTTCAGCAAACAAGGACGAATCCATCTGGACAAAAGCTCAATATGAAAACTTTGAGCTCGACCTTGAATTTAAGACCGATGAAGGAACGAACAGCGGGGTTGTGGTATATTGTACCGATATTCAGAACTGGATCCCGAATTCCGTAGAAATTCAAATTGCAGACGATTACTGCGAACAGTGGGCAAACGACAAACCTTATGCCCGCTCTGGCGCAATTTACGGTCATCTTCCGGCGAAACGTGACCGTGTTGTAAAACGTCCGGGTGAATGGAATCGCATGCGCATCCGCTGCGAAGGACAAAAAATTACGGTTGAATTAAACGGAGAGCTGGTAACTGAAATGGATATGTCCAAGTGGACTTCGGGAAAAGTTAACCCCGATGGTACCGAAATACCGAGTTGGTTACCCAAACCGTTCGCCGAACTTCCGACAAAAGGTTACATCGGCCTGCAAGGAAAGCACGGTAATGCTCTGATATGGTTCCGCAACATGAACATCAGAACCCTCGATTAAGAACTTTTGTTCAAACTTTCCATATAGACAGGACTGCATGAATAATCATTCTACAGTCCTGTCATTTTATCAAGAACAACCCCATTAAATTCTAATGACATGAAACTGAAAACCGGATTATTTGCATTTCTTTTAGTCCAGACACTGGCAAATGCAAACGCACAAGAAACGTTCCCTTTTCGCGACACACGCCTTCCCATTGAAGAACGCGTAGAAGATTTGATCTCACGACTGACGTTGGAAGAAAAGGTCGCCCAGATGCTGAACAGCACTCCCGCCATCGAACGGTTGGGAATTCCGCCTTACAACTGGTGGAACGAATGCTTACACGGAGTGGGACGAACCAAATATCGTGTAACCGTATTTCCGCAAGCCATCGGAATGGCTGCGACATGGGACGATAAACTCATCGAAGAAGTTGCCTCTTCCATTGCAGACGAAGGACGGGCAATCTACCATGATTCACAAAAGAAAAAGGATTACAGCCAATATCAGGCCCTAACTTATTGGACACCGAACATCAACATTTTCCGAGATCCCCGTTGGGGAAGAGGACAAGAAACGTATGGAGAAGATCCGTTCCTCACAGCCCAGATAGGAAAAGCATTCGTCAAAGGACTGCAAGGAAACAATCCCCGTTACCTGAAAGCCTCGGCCTGTGCCAAACATTATGCCGTACATAGCGGTCCCGAATACAATCGTCATACGTTTAACTCCGACGTAAGTACTTACGATTTATGGGACACTTACCTGCCTGCATTTCGGGCTTTGGTCACCGAAGCCGGCGTATCCGGAGTGATGTGCGCCTACAATGCTTTCAAAGGACAACCGTGTTGCGGAAACAACCTGCTTTTACAATCCATATTGCGCGACAAATGGAACTTCAAAGGCTACGTTACGTCCGACTGTGGAGCGATAGATGATATTTACATCAACCACAAAGCCAAGCCAAATGCTGAAACTGCTGCGGCCGATGCCGTGCTACATGGTACAGACTTGGACTGCGGAACCAATGCATACAAAGCCCTTGTAAACTCGGTAAAACTGGGACTTATTACGGAAGAAGAACTGAACGTTTCTTTAAGACGTCTGTTTACAATACGCTTCCGACTGGGACTTTTCGATCCGGACGAGGAAGTGCCTTACTCCAAGACTCCTCTTTCTATCCTTGAATGCCCGAAGCATCAGGATTTAGCAAAACAAACGGCAAGAGAGTCTGTCGTTTTATTGAAAAACGAACAAATACTTCCTTTGGATAAGGAAACGCTGAAAAAGCTTGTCATCATCGGCCCGAACGCCAATGACACCGAAATAATGCTAGGCAATTACAACGGTTTCCCCTCACATATCACAAGCCCGTTGCAAGCCATACGTTCGCGTCTTTCTGAAAAAACAGAGGTGGTTTACATCGAAGGGTTCGACTACATTGAAACACCTTCCGATGAACTTCTCGACAAATGCATTGCACAAGCGAAAGATGCCGATGCGGTCATTTTCTTCGGAGGCATCAGTCCTCGGTTGGAAGGTGAAGAAATGCCTGTCGACAAAAAAGGTTTCCGCGGAGGAGACCGCACGACAATCGCCTTGCCCGAAGCCCAGACTCAAGTCATGAAGATGCTTTCCCTAGAAAACATCCCCACCATATTTGTCATGATGACTGGAAGCGCTCTTGCCATACCCTGGGAAGCCGAGAACATTCCGGCCATCATCAACGGATGGTATGGAGGGCAATATGGAGGTGAAGCAATAGCAGATGTTCTCTTCGGCGACTGCAACCCTTCGGGAAAACTTCCCGTCACTTTCTATGCAAGCGACAATGATTTGCCCGATTACGAGTCATACGACATGCAAGGACGTACCTATCGTTACTTCACAGGAAAAGCGCTTTATCCTTTCGGATACGGATTAAGTTACACGAAATTCGCTTATTCTTCGCTCAAGATGCCTAAGTCCGGAACGACAAAAGACAAAGAGTTTCCCGTAACCGTTACCGTTAAGAATACCGGAAAAACAGCCGGAGAAGAAGTGGTACAGCTGTACATCTCTCACCCGGAAGAAAATGTTTTGGTTCCCATAACCGCATTGAAAGGATTTAAGCGTGTGAAACTTCAACCGGGAGAATCGCAAACTCTTACGTTCTCATTGGCGCCGGAAGACTTGTCTTGCGTGGATGAAAACGGAAAACGCAATGTGCGTCCGGGTAAAATCACCGTTTATGTAGGCGGATGCGCCCCCGTAGAGACGTCGGCCAAACCGCTTAAAACAATCAAGAAAAGCATGAAACTAACTGGAGACATCGTGCCTCTCGACTAAAAAGGCCGAAAGCTTTCCTCCGAGACAACACATTGTTTCAGTGGAAAGCTTTCATTGTTTTCAGCCAAAGGGCCACACTATTCTTTTATATTAATCAGAGCATTGGCAAGAATCGCGGTCAAACCTCCGGTCGTTATACCCGAAGAAAAAATATTTCGAAGCACTTCCGGCAGTTGAGAAAGGACTTCGGGTACCAACTCCACGCTCAGTCCCAACGAAAAACTTACCGCCATGACCAATGTAGCTTTCCGATCAATCTGCTGGGACGATATGATGCGTATGCCGGCAGTGGCCACCGTTCCAAACATCAGCAGCGTTGCTCCACCCAAAACCGGCTCAGGCATCAACGAAAAGATCAGGCCGACTGCCGGGAACAAGCCCAGCAACACCAAAAAGCCCGCAATAAAATAGCCAACATAACGGCTTGCTACTCCCGTAAGCTGTATCATTCCGTTATTCTGCGCGAAGATGGAATTCGGAAAAGAATTCAGGCAAGCAGCCAACATCGAGTTGAATCCGTCGGCAAAGATCCCGCCGGAAGCCCGCTTTACAAACGTTTCTCCTTCTACCGGTTCACCGGAAATCAATGAATTGGCGGTTATGTCACCGTAAGCTTCTATCGCCGTTATCAGATAAATCAAGGCCAAAGCCACAATGGCTGACACATCGAATGATATACCATAACGAAACGGAACAGGAATATTCACGCCTCCAAAGTCACGGACGGACGAGAAATCTACCATGCCGAAAAAGTATGCAATCACATAACCCACGGCCAATCCTATCACAATCGAGCTCATGCGCAAATAACGGTTCGAGCTTCTGTTAAAGAAAATAATCAGAATCAGAACAAAAACAGACAAGCCGATGTTTCTCAAAGATCCAAATGTTCCGTCGGCCTGAGCCGCAGCTCCTCCGCCACACGCCGAGATCCCCACTTTAATCAAACTCAATCCTATCAAGGTAACAACGATACCCGATACCAAAGGTGTAATGATCTTACGTGTATATTTCAGCACGCGACTGATCAACATTTCCACGGAAGATGCCGCAATGCACGCGCCGAAAATAGAAGACAACCCGCCCGTCAGGCCGGCCGATATAATTGGCCCGATAAAAGAAAAGCTTGTTCCTTGCACACACAACAGGCCGCATCCCACAGGTCCCAGCTTTTTACATTGAATAAACGTGGATATTCCCGAAGCAAACAACGCCATAGAAACCAAAAAGCCCGTCGTCTCTATATCCAAATTTAACGCTCCGGCAATGATAAGCGGCGGAGTAATGATGGCAACGAATATGGCCAACAAATGCTGAAGCGCAGCAAAAATTGTTTCTTTTAAGGGAGGACGATCATTCAACCCGTAAATAAGCCCGGCACTCCGGGGCATGCTTTGTTCTTTTTCCATTCTTTCTTTTACTCTTATTCTTTAATTCTTATTTTACAATCATCAAGACTTTCTATAATAGCCAACGACTCGACATGAATGCCTTGCCCGCGCAAATAATCACCTCCGTGCTGAAAACTTTTTTCAATAAGGAAGCCCATTCCCACCAACTCTGCACCGGCTTTCTTCACCAAATCAATAATTCCCTTTGCAGCATTTCCGTTTGCTAAAAAATCATCGATAAACAATACCCTATCTCCCGCGCAAAGATAGTCGCTACTTACGCACACATCGTACGAACGATCCTTAGTAAACGAATAAACCGTCGTGGTGAGCATGTTCTCCATTGTACTTGGTTTTTTCTTTTTTGCAAAAACAACCGGCAATTCCAGCAGATATCCTACCATGATGGCCGGCGCAATTCCGCTTGCTTCTATCGTCAGAATTTTATTTATTGGCGTTCCTGCAAAACGACGCACGAATTCTACCGCCATAGACTTCATCAAAATGGGATCCATTTGATGGTTTATAAAGTTATCAACTTTTAGAATACCTCCTTCAAAGCATTTGCCGTCTTGCAAAATCCGTTCCTTAAGCGCTTTCATATTTCCTTAATTTTAATTTTGCAAAGGTACATGTTTTGCCTTAATATTCCCCAGCTTTTCCACAGAAGAAACCGATAAAATAAAAAAAACGCAGCGATAAATCCGATGAAATATCCCTGCGTTTTATGATTTCAAGAAGAAATTATGCAATCATTCTGCCGGCGTTTCGTCTACAATAACCTCGCCCAACGACTCGTCTATTACCCAATCTTCAACTGAATTATCCTCTATGACCAGTCCTTCTTTTCTTATTTTTACACTAATCTTATAAAACTTTCCGCTCTCGAAACGGGAACCTAAATTTACCGTTCCGGCTTCGAACGACTTATCTGCGCGTTCATACTTTGCCATGAAACTCAGCGGAGTTTCCAAATCTGAAGGATTAATCAGGACAACGGTGGGATGTCCTTCAGAAGGTATCACAATGTCCGGCGCAAACATAAGTTTGTTCACCGAGGGCGTCTCCGGTATTTTCTCCATACTTCCCGCACCTTCATCAAATTTATACCGATGCAGGGTTGCAATGTCTTCCCCGCTTAAAGAAACTTCCTTCAATCGTGTTGCACCCGAGTTCTGTTCTTCTTTCAAAGTGACCATCAACAAACAATAGGCATGCTTAAACGAATGTTTCCCTGTAAAGGCAACAACCCCACTGCCCGACGCATAATTCGTAACGACAGACGAGGTCAGGAAATCATACTTCCCGATATTTTTCAGTGTTCCATCCTGAAGACTTAAATTGGGCATGGTTATGTTTGTACGGCTGACTGCCTCCGTAAACGGATAATATGCCTGAAAAGTCCAGTCACTCACCTTGTCCGGCCAAAACAAATTCTCCGATGCGATCCACTCTCCATCTGTATACGTCCATTGGACAGACAGGGAACTTTCGGGCATATAAAAGCCTATTTTGTCTGATTCCTCAAACGTTACCACTCCGCTTTGCTCCGTATTTGTGCGCGCCAAGGCGGACTTGGTTATCGAAGCCTGTATTCTTAAAGCGGAATCGTCCGCACTTTCTCCTCCGACAAACTCGTTCTGATGACATGCAAACAAGAAAGGCAGACAAAGACAGCCCCAAAACATTTGTACTTTTCTCATAGTTTTTCATTTAATCGTTTTACAAAAAAGTTCATTTATATAACGCTACATTTTTATTACGACGCCATATTTTAAACTGTTTTTTTGCAATCCCCGGGACCAAACTTTCCGTTCTTTTTGTATTTTTGTCCCAACAAATCACATAAAACATCGAATTGATTTATGAAAAGACTGTCATTTTTTATCGTCAGCGCCCTATTGGTTCTGACGCTTCATGCCCAAGAAGCCAAATACGTGTTCTATTTTATCGGCGACGGTATGGGCGTAAACCAAGTACAAGGTACCGAACTTTATCAAGGAGAACTGGAAGGAAAAATCGGTATAACCCCGCTCCTTTTCACACAATTCCCTTACGCGACAACAGCAACAACCTTTTCTGCAACGAACGGAGTCACGGACTCTGCCGCAGCAGGTACGGCTCTTGCCTCCGGACACAAGAGTAAAAACGGGACAATCGGCATGGAAAAAGACCAAAAAACCGACGTTAGCAGCGTTGCCGTATGGGCAAAAGACAAGGGTTGCCGCGTGGGCGTCGCAACCAGTGTCAGCGTTGATCACGCCACACCGGCGGCATTTTATGCACATAACGCCAGCCGAAACGGATACTATGAAATAGGTCTTGACCTGTATGAAACGGGATTCGATTTTTATGCCGGCTCCGACTTTTTATATCCCGACAACGACAAAAAATCAAAAAGCCTCTATGATATGGCTGAAGAAAACGGTTATGTCATCGCACGCGGCTACAAAGATTATCAAAAGAAGAGCAAGAAGGCCGATAAAATTATCCTTTTCCAATCGGAAAAGGCGTCTGAAATTGACAGAAGCGCCATACCGTATGCCATCGATCGTGGGAAAAATGATCTGACTCTTTCGGATATTACCCGCTCAGGCATCAACTTCTTGTCGAAAGATTTATCCAAAGGTTTCTTCATGATGATAGAAGGAGGTAAAATAGACTGGGCGTGCCACAGCAACGATGCCGCCACTGTTTTACACGAAGTAATGGATTTGGACGACGCAATCAAGGTGGCGTATGAATTCTATTCCCAGCATCCTGACGAAACTTTAATTATAGTAACTGCCGATCACGAGACGGGAGGTTTCGTACTGGGCACCGGTGCTTACAAACTAAACCTGCAGGCTTTGAAGAATCAGAAAGTAAGCGAACAAGGATTTACCCGCATCGTCAACCAGCTACGCGCCAAATATAAAAACCAAGTGCCCTGGGAAGCCGTGAAAGAGGCGCTGAAAGAGAACTTCGGATTTTGGGACAGCATAAAACTTTCGTCGAAACAAGAAGCAAAACTGAAAAGCACGTACGACAAAAGTTTCAAGGATCAAGAAGTAAAAATGGAGAAAAGTGAATACGCACAAGACGAACCGATTGCAGCAGAAGCCAAGCGCATTCTCAACGAAATTGCTTTAGTAGGATGGACAAGCGGCGGACATTCTGCCGGATATGTGCCGGTGTTTGCCATAGGAGCCGGAGCTGAACTGTTTCAAGGACGCATAGACAATACGGACATTCCCAAGAAGATTGCCCAAGCAGCCGGTTACACCATAGAATAAAATACCTTTATTCGAAAGATAAATAAGGAGACAAACGTAAAAGGTCTTTCCCGGAAAATTCCTCAAAGAGTGAAAGCTGGGAAAGACTTTTTATTTTTCCCCGCTTACGACGATACTCAAGAATTGCTTTCGCTCTGTAGAAATTCATATAAGGATGACGGCGCAATTCTTCCAATCCCGCCTTGTTAATCTCTAATTTCCGCAGGGAATCTGCCTTCACGCAAAACCACCGATTCACCTCTTCACCGATATGAGAAAGATCTTGCAACTGCTTTACTTCATAAAAACCTCCCAACCGTTCCCTATACGCAACGATTCTTTTCGATAAAACGCTTCCTATGCCCGGCACACGTTTCAGGGCATTCGTATCGGCTTTATTCAAATCAAGCACGGTTCCTTCGGGATATTTTTCGGAAAGAATACGGGGTTTCCGCTCAAAGACCGGCACGGTATCTTGACTTTTACGGGATTCTTTCTTTATCACAATGTAGGGGCGCAACACACGGAATTGCTCGCTTGTCAGGCCATATATGCGGGAGAAAGATTCTTCATCGCGAAAAACTCCTCCCTTTTCGCGGTAACGCAACACATTTCGTGCCGTGAAACCGGAAAGTCCCATACGACGCAGGGTTAAAGAATCGACCGTATTCGGATCGAAATATTGCAGTCTGTAATTATCCACCTCGTTTTTCTCTGATGCAGACAAAACATTCTTATTCCCTGCATACGGCATCGGCTTCACATGCACAAGAAACGAATCTATCAAACCGTTCTCGCCGTGCGACATATATTGTGCCGACTTCTTCCCCGACAGATAAACACCCATGCAGATAAACCCCAAGGCCGTTACAAACAAAAAAAGAATTATCCGCCGCTCAGCTTTAGAATAATAAAAAAAGTCTTTCCACATCCCATTATCCTAACCAGCCCAATTCATTGATAAAAATAAAGGAAATACCAATGGGAGCAACAAATTTCAAGATAAACAGGAAGAGCGAATAGTAAGGCGCTTTTATGCGCCCGTTATTCGTAACCTCGTCGCGAACGATCTTACGGTTCAGGAACCATCCGACAAAAATTGCGGCCAGCATACCTCCAAACGGCAGCATAATTTTAGCAGTCAAGAAGTCGAGTGCATCAAAAATTGTCAACGATGCAATCCGATATTCACTCCAGTCTCCCAAAGACAACGAAGCGACAATTCCTATCAACAGGCATAAACAAGAGATTAAACGGGCAGCTTTTCCACGAGAGAACTGGAACTTTTCATGCAAAAATGCCGTTGCAACCTCATGAAGCGAGATAGTGGATGTCAAAGCCGCCAAGGCCAATAACACATAAAACGCCACTGCGCAGATATACGCAAGAGCCGGAATGTTGCCAAAGGCCTGCTGGAATACATTAGGCAGTGTAATAAAAATCAGAGAAGGACCTGCATCCGGCTGAATACCAACCGAGAAAGCCGCCGGGAAAATTACCAGTCCGGCCAGAACAGAAACGCATGTATCTATCAAACCGACGCTCATGGCCGTATGTCCCAAACGTATATCTTTAGAAAAATAAGACGCGTAAGTCGACAGACAGCCCATGCCTAAGCTCAAAGAGAAAAAGGCCTGTCCCATCGCTCCCAGGAAAACATCCGATGTAACTTTACTGAAATCCGGTTTCAACAAGAACTCGATTCCTTTCCCGGCTCCCGGAAGCATAATCGAACAAACGGCAAGAAGGATTATCAACACGAACAACAACGGCATCATAATCTTAGACGATTTTTCAATTCCGCTCTTTACTCCTTTCACAATAACGAAATGAGTCAGCCCCATGAAAACGAACAACCAGAGCAAAGGCCGCAACGGATCTTTGGAAAAATCGTTAAACATCGCTACAAATTCATCGGGCGTCTTCCCGGAAAATCCTCCTGTTGCAGCTTGAAAAATGTATTCAAGTGTCCAACCAGACACGACAGAATAATACCCCAATATCAGGAAACCGGTCAATACGCCGAGATATCCCACCCATTTCCACGGGGTGCCCGGAGCCAACACGGCATAAGCCCGCCCCGTACTTGCCTTTGAATGCCTTCCAATAATGAATTCCGAAATCATAATCGGCAAACCAAATATAAAAACGCAGCCCAGGTATATCAAGATAAATGCTGCTCCTCCATGATTTCCGGCCTCAAAAGGGAAACGCCATATATTCCCCAATCCGACAGCCGAACCCGCTGCTGCCAGAATAGCGCCTAATCTACTTCCGAAACTTACCCGCTCGTGATGTCGCATAAACTACTGTCTTTTATAGAAAATAAGAATATATATGGTCACAAAAATAGCAAAAAGATTATATCTTTGCGGAAGAAACTAATAAATTTTCATTATGGATTTTTGTTTAAGGACCCATTTCTTTTCTTTAATCACTGCAGGAGTCATCGTTTATCTGTCATTTTTCAATGTACCACAAACCGAATTGGATACGATACCATTTATGGATAAAATCACTCATTTATGTATGTATGGCGGATTAAGCATCGTATTATGGGGAGAATATTTATTGCGCGTACAACCCAAAGGACGCAGATACCTGATTGCAAGCACGGTGGTCTTTCCCATTATCATGGGCGGATGTATTGAAATACTACAAAGTATATGCACCGAAAACCGCACAGGCGACTGGTACGATTTCCTGACCAATTCTTTAGGCGTGGCCATTGCCTGGCTCATCGGACGTTATGTTTTGATTCCGTTACAAATAAAGAAGAGGCAAAAGCCGAAGAACAAGCCAACGCATCTCCACGAATGACATCCGAAAACACCACAGCATTTCCCGCGTTTTTACGGCAGATTTTCAGCAAAAGGCCGTCATCCATACCAGAAAATCCCGGCAGCGATTCTTATTCCTTCCACGAAGAATAAGGATGCTTGGCAAGAAAAGCATTATAAAACATCTCCTGCCCCGTCACCTCTTCCCCAAGAAAAGCAGGAGCATCATAGGCTTCTTTCACATCATGCAATTCAATCTCTGCCAGAACCAGTCCTTCGTTTTCACCAAAAAACTCATCCACTTCCACCGTATGCTTCCCAGCCTTTATCAGATAACGTGCCTTATCTATCATGCCGGGTTCGCATAAACGAAACAAATCCTCCGCCTCATTCAAAGAAATTTCCCGTTCCCATTCAAAACGACTGATGCCTGCTTTATCAGAACATCCCTTGACGGTCAGATAACCTTTCTCCCCGTCGGCACGCACCCTTACGGTACGTTCCGGATCACTGTTGAGGTAACCTTGCTTTATTCTCCGAACGGCATAAGCCAATTCTTTATAAGAATCATCTTTAACTCTGAATTTACGTTCAATCTCTTTTCCCATTTTTCAACAAAAAAGGGAGCAGAGTTTTACCTCTGCTCCCGGAATAATTTCATAATTTCAACTCGCCAATGCAACACCTATAATAGTTAATAACGCTAAAAAGAGCAGGCCGATACACAAAACCTTTATCAATCGGTTTGCCTTTTCCTCCTCGCGTTTGCTATAACGTTGCTTCTTCTTACTCGTATGTTTCATGGTAAATGATATTTAGATTACACTTCGAATCCAAATATACAATTAATTTTCCAAAAGAACCATACGAAATCTTTTTTTATGATTCACTGCCAGAAAATTCCATAAGATAGGCTTTTATGAAGCCATCGATCTTCCCGTCCATCACACCATTTACGTCCGAAGTTTGATAATTTGTTCGATGATCTTTCACGCGGCGGTCGTCAAACACATAACTTCTTATCTGTGATCCCCATTCTATTTTCTTTTTTCCTGCTTCAACTTTCGCCTGCTCTTCCATACGGTGCTGCAGCTCTTTATCATACAATATCGAGCGTAACTGCCGCATAGCGTTTTCTTTATTTTTAGGCTGGTCACGAGTTTCGGTATTCTCTATCAGGATTTCCTCCTCGGCTCCCGTATAAGGATCTTTATATTGGTAACGCAACCGAACACCCGACTCCACCTTATTGACATTTTGTCCGCCGGCTCCGCCACTTCTAAAGGTATCCCACGACAAACGAGCGGGATCAACCACCACTTCTATCGAGTCGTCTATCAAAGGAGTTACAAATACAGAAGCAAAAGAAGTCATACGTTTTCCCTGAGCATTGTAGGGAGATACTCTAACCAAACGGTGTACTCCGTTTTCTCCCTTGAGATAACCGTAAGCATACGCCCCCTCAATATTCATCGTCACCGACTTTATTCCGGCTTCATCGCCCTCTTGCAGATTGGCAATCGACAGCTTATATCCATTGGTTTCTGCCCAGCGCATATACATACGCATCAGCATTGATGCCCAATCCTGACTTTCCGTTCCTCCGGCTCCCGAATTGATTTTTAAAACACAATCCATCTGATCAGCTTCCGAACGAAGCATATTTTTCAATTCTAACGCTTCTACTGCAGAAAGAGCCTTCGAATATGCCTCATCGACTTCCGATTCTGTCACCAGTTCGTCTTTATAAAAATCAAAAGCAAGCTCTAATTCATCAGCAAGCGTCTTGACCTCGTTATAACCTTCTATCCAGCCTTGCAAACTTTTTACCTTTTTCATCTGAGCCTCGGCCTTCTTCGCATCATCCCAAAAACCGGGAGCTTGTGTACGAAGCTGCTCTTCTTCTACCTGAATTTTCTTGTTTTCAATATCCAAATAACGATAAAGAGCTTCCGTCCGCGCCTTTATATCTTTCAATTGCTCTGTTGTAACCATATAAGATCCTTTTATCTTCGGAGTGCAAAATTACAAAAAGTTCTCACAAATTTAAGCGTTTCCACAGTGGATTGTCGGCATATCTCAATCTTCATACATCTTTTCTATCTCAGATGCATAGTTTTTCAGTAACACAGACCTCCTGATCTTTAATGTATCTGTCAGTTCTCCTTTTTTCATGCTAAACGGTTCCGGCAGCAAAGTAAACCGCTTGATCTGTTCGTAATGTGCAAACTCCTGTTGCAAAGTATCTATACGCATTCGGAAAAGTTCGAGAATTTCCGGCTTTTGCAACAAGTCCTTCCGGTCGGTATAAGCTATGTTATGGTCGGATGCGAACTTTTCTACTTGAGTGTATTCCGGCACAATCAAAGCCGAAACAAACTTTCTTTGATCGGCAATAACGGATATTTGATCGATATACCTGTCGACAACCATTTTGGTTTCTATCGCCTGAGGCGCTATATATTTACCGTTTGATGTCTTAAACAAGTCCTTTATCCGGTCTGTCAAATACAAGAAACCATCTTTCATATAACCGGAATCTCCGGTACGGAACCAGCCGTCTTCCGTAAAAGCCTGGCGTGTCACAGCTTCTTTCTTGTAATATCCTTTTGTTACGGTCTCGCCGCGTAACAAAATCTCATTGTTATCTCCGAACTTTATTTCCAATCCGGGTAAGATATGCCCGACGGATCCTACCCTGAAATCCTTCATCCAGTTCAACGACACTGTGGCCGTTGTTTCCGTAAGTCCGTAGCCAACCACCAGATTGATTCCCACCGAATGAACAAATTCCTCCACCCGTTTCGGAATAGGCGCGCCGGCCGTTGGGAAAAAGTTCCCGTTTTCAATGCCGACCGTACGCTTTAACAGACTGAAAATCGTGCGGTCGTAAAACTTGTATTTCACCTGCAACCACAGCGGAGGAACGCTTCCTTTCGACAAATAACCGATGTTATACTTCTTCCCCGTCTGCAAAGCGTCCAACATCAGTCTGCGGGTTATGCCGTTTGCCTCATGAATCTTATCCATGGCTCCCGCGTAAACCTTCTCCCAGAAACGGGGAACGCTACACATTGCCGTGGGACGAATTTCCTTAATGGTCTTTTGAATATCTTGAGGCCTCAGGTTTATGCACAACAAACATCCCCGCAACAAACAATAATAAGACCACGCCCGCTCAAAAATATGGGCAAAAGGTAAGAAATTCATCACCACATCCTTATCGGAAAGCGTAAGCAAACGCTTGTCATGAGCGGCAAAAGCTGCTTCATAACATGAGTGATGCAGCATGACTCCCTTCGCTTCTCCGGTCGTTCCGGACGTATATAATATATTGGCCAAGTCGCTGCTTACCGCCTCGGCCCTGCGTTTTTCCACTTCTTCACGGACATCTGCCGTTTCGCCCACCTTCAAGAATTCGGAGAAATAAATCGACTTCCGGTCATCGGAGGCCCGTTTGACAGACGGAGAAAAAATAATGATTTGTTTCAGGGAACTGCACAAATTCAGCACTCTGTAGGCCACATCGTATTGATATTGTTCCCCCAAAAACAAATAACGTATCGAAGAGTTTTCCAAAATATAATGCACCTGAGCTTCAGAATTCGTCGCATAAAGCGGAACAGTTACCGCTCTACACCGAAATGCGCCGAAATCCATATACAAACATTCCGGCATGTTTTGTGAAAACACCCCGACGCATTCCTGCACATTTACGCCCAAAGCGACCAACGAATCGGCAACTTTTTCAACCTGTTCCGAGAATTGCCTCCACGTCACCGGAAGCCATTTCCCCACAGCATAGTCGCGATATTTCAAAGCAACCCGATCCCCATATTTTTCCGCCTGCTTCTTTATCAGAACAGACATGCAAGAATTACCCATTTGCCGATTGTTTTAAGATTCCTTTATGCAAAGATATTATTTTATCTGTTATATTTGTCACACAAAAAGAAAAGAATCCATGTTAGATATCAGTCACTATACTTCTGAAGCACTTACGCTGCTTCATTCTTTAATAGGCATACCTTCCATCAGCAGGGAGGAAGAAGCCGCAGCCGATTTCCTGCAAAATTATATCGAAGAAACAGGTATCATGACCGGAAGAAGCGGGAACAACATATGGTGCATAAGCCCCATGTTTAACACAAGCCGACCAACAATTCTGCTAAACTCCCACATCGATACGGTAAAACCCGTACACGGATGGCACAAACAACCGTTCACTCCCAAAGTGGAGAACGGGAAGTTATACGGATTGGGAAGTAACGATGCCGGCGCAAGCGTGGTTTCTTTGTTTCAGGCTTACCGCTACCTCAGCAGCACCGAACAGGCTTACAACCTCATTTTCCTTGCCTCCTGCGAAGAAGAAGTCTCGGGGAAAAACGGCATAGAAAGCGTACTTCCGCAACTTCCGCCGATAACTTTGGGCATCGTAGGGGAGCCGACCGAGATGAATCCTGCCATTGCCGAGAAAGGTTTAATGGTACTGGATGTGACGGGATACGGCAAATCCGGACATGCTGCCCGCGAAGAAGGGGTCAATGCAATTTATAAAGTGTTGGCAGACATCGAATGGTTTCGCGACTACCAATTCCCGAAAGTTTCCGACTTACTGGGAGCTGTCAAGATGAGCGTAACGCAAATTAATGCAGGCACTCAGCACAATGTAATACCCGACGTTTGTTCTTTCGTGGTAGACATACGCAGCAATGAATATTATTCCAACGAAGAATTGTTCAAAGAAATCTGTACACACATCAGTTGCGAGGCAAAAGCCCGCTCGTTCCGGCTAAACTCTTCACACATCGATCCCCAGCACCCGGCCGTAAGACGTGCCGTGGAACTGGGAAAGCAGCCCTTTGGTTCGCCCACTCTTTCCGACCAGGCACTGATGCCATTTCCATCGTTTAAAATCGGGCCGGGGAAATCATCACGCTCACATACCGCCGATGAATACATCATGATTCATGAAATAGAAGAGGCCATCGGGACTTACATTCACATACTCGACGGCCTGAAGCTATAAACATACGGTTTTCCCATAAAAAACGCGGCGTTGTTCCTCATTGGCCAACGCCGCGTTTCACCTAAAACATGCAAGTGTTTTTTATAACTCAATGCCGCAACCAAACCTCCGGATTCAGTTTCGTCACCTCTTTTCTCAGCTGAAAATGCAAAATCGTGTTATTATCTTTATCGGTATATATGCGGCCTATAATATCACGAGCCTTTAATTGGCTTCCCTTTTTTACCATCACCGAACTTAAATTACAATACACGGAAATATAATTGCCGTGACGGACCAACACATTCGACAGGCCGTTATACTGAAAGACCGCCGACACTTCCCCGTCAAACACGACGCGTGCCATCGCTCCGTCCTTACCTTTTATGTCAATCCCCTTGTTATCCAAGCGCACATTCTTCAATCCGTCTACCTGATATTTCCCATAATGTCCTACAATGACGTAGGGTCCTGTTATGGGCATGGGAATGTTTCCCTTATTCTGTTCGAATGTTCCCGACAATACGCTGGCATCCGCATCTACCTTGTACGCATCCATTGCTTCGGGTGATGCCGGCTTTTCTTTCGCAGCATCGGCCTTGGCCAACAAATTCTTATCCGCCGGCTTATCGTTCTGCTGGCCTTGCTTTTTATTTTTTTCCTGGGCTTTTTTACGGGATTCCGCCAACTCCTGCTCTATCATCCGGTCGATTTCCGTATTTAAGCGCTCGGCCGAGCGACGCTTTCGGGTGATCTCCGCCTGAATGCTCTTCTGCTTTCTTTGCAACGACGCCAACAAAGCCTTACGTTCTTTCTCTTGTTTTTCCAGTTTTTTCTTTTCTTCCTCTCCCTGCTTCAGCAAATCTTCCTTTGCTTTCCGGCTTGCCAGCAACGAACCCTGCTTGGCTTTCACCTCTTCTTGTTTGCGCTGTAACTGCATTCCCTGCCGTCTTTGATAATCGGCATATTGGCGTACGTAGCGAAGACGGCGATACATCTGACTTAAATTATCGGCCGAAAAAATAAACATTAGTTTTTCTTGGATTGATTTGTTCCGATAAAGATATTTGACCGACTGCTCATATTTCTTACGTTTATCCGTCAAATCTTTTTGAAGATGCCTAAGTTCTACCTGCAAGACATCAATTTCCCGCTGGATTTCCTTGACGTCTTTCTCTATAAGTGCCACGTATTTTTTCCGTTCGGCCATTTGTTCCGACAGCAACACCAGGTTATTCATCTGGCTTGCCACATCCTTTTTGGTCGACTGCAACAATGTTTCCGACTCGGCAATCTGTTCCCTCAGCTCATTTCGTTCCTTCTCCAGAGCTTTAATCTTAGGCGTTGTCTGCGCATGAAGGGCAGCCACACAGCCAAACATCAATACGATAAAAAAAAGGCGCCTCATTCATCTAACTTCTTTAACAGGTCACGTAATTCAATCTCCGCATATCGGGAAGGAACAGCCGTGCGCTCTCCTACGGCTTCCGCCGCAGACAAACGAGAATACGACAGGTCAAGTCTTAACATTTTACCGCTTCCTTCCGTAAACAAGACCATGTGGCGAGGGAATAACTTTCCGTCGAGTTCCTCGAATGCCGCATAATCCCAATTCAGGAAACAGGATGTCTTTCTCACACCTATGCAGCATTTTTCCAATAAACCGCTATCTCCCGAAATCAAGAAACCGAAATCCATGTATCTCACCGCATCCGTTTCAAGCCAAATATCCCCGCCGTTTTCCGTAATCCTGAATTTATTTAAATCGGATGCCTGCAAATTTGTTTTGCCCGGCAGGAATAATTCGTTGAGAAAAAGAGATTGAAATGTCTGAAAGTCCAGATCAACCTGCAACAAGCGGCCTATTTCGTCGAACGAAACCCGGGCATATTGTTTGTGCAACCTGTCCAGCAACAGCACACCATCCGATGATATTTCCAAACGCATGGCCTCAATTCCCAATAAAGGAGCCACAGAGAAACGAATCATATTCCCTCGCTCTATGCGGACATTTGCCGCAATTTTTTTGCTTCTTTCTCCGCCAACTTCCAGAAACAACGTGGCCTTTCCGCTGATAGCATCCCAGGCAGATTCCGACTCAATGAGTTTTCTTACATAAGTTTCCGCAGACAACCGCACGCTCGGCGGCGTCTTTTCGACTTTACGCACCGAAGAACATCCTCCCATCAGCAGGATAACCAAGCAAGAGAACACGTAAATTCGGATCAGAGACCTCATTCGGCAATGTATTTTTTCAAAGCAATCTTCCGCTTCAAACGTTTTAATTCTTCTTCCGTTCGAGGTGTTGAACCATCATCGGGCACATCTTCCATAGCTTCGGCCTTCTTCCAGTACTCCAAAGCCTTCGCCTTTTCGCCCAACAGATAGTATATATCGCCACAATGCTCCACGACGACCGGACTGTTTTCTCCCCCGTTTTGCATTGCTTGCTCGATATAAATACGCGCTTCGGTGTAACGTTCTTTCTCAAACAATATCCAAGCATACGTATCCAAATAGGTTGCATTATTAGGTTCGGCCTTAACAGTTCGGTAACTCATTTCCTCGGCCTTGTCCAAATCTTTCCTTTCCAAAGACAGATAATAAGCATAATTGTTCAAGGTCGATATATTGTTCGGATTATAAACAAGGGATGAATCATAAGCTGCATAAGCCTCTTTGTGCAAGTTTTTCGTGTTATAAATATCACCCAATATGGCGTAGAAGTCGGAAATAAGCATTTTATCACCTTGTCCGTTTACTTGTTTTACGCCTTTATTGAATACTTCCAGAGCTTTGTCCGAATCGTCTTTCTGATAATATGCTAATCCCAGATAATAATAAAACTCTAAAGCATCCGGATTGTATTCGATAGCCGGAGTGGCAATACGTATTACTTCATCCAAAGCATTGTCGTGAATTGCATAACTCAACAGCTGCAAACGTGCCGGTTTATTCTCCGGATCAAGGTCAAGAACCTGATTCAATACGGGAATCGATTCCTTGGTCATTTGCTTACTTATCATATATTGTGCACAAAGCATGGCAATGTCGGCATTCTGTTGCGGCCTCTTCAGCATCTCATGAAACAGTAAAATAATCTGCGTACTGTCTTTCGTGGTCTCCTCCGACTGCAAGATTAGCTGACGCATTATGCCCATTTTTGTTTCCGTCTCGACATTATCGTTCAACAAGACCGTGTCAAGTTGAGCTTTATAAAGGCTGTCTTGTCCGGTTTTCTGGTAATAACCTGCCAAAGACAACAGCGCCGGGGCATAACCAGGTTCCCGTTTCAGTACGTCGGAATACGTATTAAATGCTTCCTGATACTTATTATTATTCAAATAAACATCGCCAAGTATTGTCCGATAGCGCATGTCGTACGGATACTCATTCGACAGGCTTTCGATTTCATTAAAAGCTTGTTCCTGATCATCCAACAGCAAATACATCCGGAATTTCTCCATGCTTATCTGCTCCGACTTCCCATCGAGTTCCTCCAAGCGGTTCAGGATTCTGATCACATCCTGGTATTTTTTCGTCTGATTATAGAGATCGATCAACGCCAACAACGGCTCCAATCGTGAAGGGAACTCATTGGCCATACTTTCATATACCGTTATGGCTTTGGAAAGATCATGTTCTCTTTGATAAAAGTTCGCGAGAGTTTGCTTATACCAAAAGTTTGTTTTGTCTGAAAGAACCGCATGTTTTAAGGCCTGTTCGCCTTTATTCACCTGCCCCAAATACATATAAAATTGGGAAATCTCGTAAAGAACTGCTGCGGAATTGGGGTTGATGTCCAAACAATGTTCAAACAGTTCAAAAGCCGCATCGTATTCTTCCTTTTGCTTTAAGCGCACAGCTTCCAGAAAATAATAATCGAACTTCCGCTTTTGTTCCGGTGTCAGCAACTCTTTCTCCGAGACAGATTGTGCAGACGCTTTCTTATTTTTTTGCAAACGTCCCGATGTCCCGCAGGAAACAAGCAGAAACGCTACCCCAAAGAATACAATGTAACAGAGTTTTCTCATAAATATCCCATTAAATTGTTCCGGTATGACCGAATCCTCCCTCACCGCGTTCCGTCTCGTCCAATACCTGAACCGGTTCCCATTCAACCTGTTCATGCCGTGAAATAACCATTTGCGCGATACGTTCTCCGTCCTCAATTATAAAATCTTCTGCCGACAGATTTACCATGATTACGCCGATTTCTCCCCGATAATCGGCATCGATCGTACCGGGAGTATTCAGCAATGTAATGCCTTTCTTTAGGGCAAGTCCGCTACGCGGGCGTATCTGTGCCTCAAAACCTGCCGGCAAAGATATATACAACCCGGTAGGAACCAGGCAACGTTGCAGGGGCTTCAGCAAAACGGGTTCCGTTAAATTTGCCCGCAGATCCATTCCGGCCGACAAAGATGTGGCATAGTTTGGCAACGGATGCTTCGATTTATTAATAATTTGTACTTTCATTCTTTCAACTTGATTTAGATGCGAAAATACATAATTCACGGGATTTATAGCTAAGTTTACCATTTTTTAAGTGAATCTTTTATACATTTGCGCACAACAGATTCAACGTTTTATGAATTGGAACCAGCTTATATCGAACAAACGCTTCGGCCTTGAAGCCCTTCACGAGACACGAAAAGAAGACCGCACCGAATTCCAACGCGATTACGACCGCCTTATTTTCTCGGCTCCGTTTCGGCGTCTTCAGAACAAGACGCAGGTGTTTCCCCTACCCGGAAGCATTTTCGTGCATAACCGACTGACTCATAGTTTAGAGGTTTCATGCGTCGGCCGGTCATTGGGCAACGAAGTTTCCACCCAACTTCTACAAAAACATCCGGAACTCGCCCAGTCGCACCTGTCAGAAATCGGCGCCATCGTATCGGCTGCATGCCTGGCTCATGATTTAGGCAACCCGCCCTTCGGACATTCCGGCGAGAAAGCTATCGGCACTTATTTCTCAGAAGGGAAAGGATTTCCCCTGAAAAACATGGTAAGTCCTGCCGAGTGGGAAGACTTAACGCACTTTGAAGGAAACGCAAACGCCTTCCGCTTATTGACACATCAATTCAGGGGACGACGTCCCGGAGGCTTTGTCATGACCTATTCCACACTGGCATCCATCGTAAAATATCCTTATTCTTCCTCACTTGCCGGGGATAAACAAAAGTTCGGTTTCTTCTTAAGCGAGGAAAAAGATTACCAGAAAATAGCAAACGAACTAGGAATTATCCGTCTGAGCAAGGACGGAGAGCCCATACGATACGCGCGTCATCCGCTGACTTTTCTGGTAGAAGCTGCCGATGACATCTGCTATCAGATGATGGACATTGAGGATGCTCACAAGCTAAAAATACTAACAACTGAAGAAACAAAAGCACTTTACTTCCGTTTCTTCTCGGAAAGCAGACTGAAACGCATTCATGAAATCTGCAAACTCGTCACCGACACAAACGAACAAATCGCATATCTGCGTTCATCTGCCATCGGGATTTTAATAAAAGAATGCACCCGTGTGTTTGTAGAACACGAAGAAGAGATTCTTTCGGCCCGTTTCAACGGTCCGCTCATCGGATACATGGACGAGAAAACAAAAGGCGCTTACGAGAATTGCTCGAAAACGGCATTTGCAAAGATCTACTGCTCCAAAGATGTTTTAGACATCGAATTGGCCGGTTATCAGGTAATAACCACACTGATCGACCTGATGATCGAAGCAGTACGCTTCCCCAACAAAGCTTATTCCCGCCTGCTTATCAATCGGGTTTCCAAGCAATATGAGATACAAGCTTCCACCCTTTACGGAAAAATCCAGGCGGTTTTAGATTACATCTCCGGCATGACCGATGTATATGCCCTCGATCTTTACCGGAAAATAAACGGAAACAGTCTGCCAAACGTCTAAGTCTTCAGACTGATTTTTCCCGACGTTCTCATTTGCTTTTCGAGACCACCGGATTGGCTCCCGAGGTAATGTGTAATGCTTCGGGATGTTCTTTTATATAAGATTCTATGTGACGTATTCTCTTTTCTTCCAATATTTCATCAACCGCAATAAGGATTCCGGTTTCTTCCACGTCACCAAATTCATCATTAATTGCCGTTCCAAACATCCGCATGGTGGGAGAAAGGCTCATATAGGCGTTGACCAACGGAGGAATATTATAGCCCAGTTTACGAACTTCGCGGTTTAATACCCGGTAATTCTCCTTGAAAGTATCGTAATGAAACAAGTTTTCAAGAACGTGAAGATCGGTTTCTATCTGCAAAGGCATCAGCGGAGTTATCAGATTTTCCTTGTCTCCGAAATGTTTTTTCAGGAAATAAAGTATCATATCTCTCCCGAAGCGGTTATAATTAGGATACATTGTCATCTTCCCAAAGAAGTATTTCACATTGGGTTTTATCACGGTAAGCGCCCCCAATCCATCCCATAAATTATCCAAAGCAAAGAGACCTTTTGTCCCGGAGCGCGTGGACTGATACTCTAAAGTTACAAAGGAACGTCCCAACTCAACCGTAGTGGGTAGGTAATCTTTCAGGAACTTTTCAGAGAAATTAAACATGTGTGAGGTGGCCAAGATAGGCTTCCCTTGCGAATCGAAACGCACTTTATCTCCCAAAATATAACGATATCCGCCTAAGATTTCTTCCGCCTCCGGATTCCAAACTATCAGCTGTTGATAAGGATCGTCCATTAAATCAAACTCATCCAAGTCCATAGACTTTCCACTTCCTCCGCCCGCTGTACGAAAAGCAATCTCACGCAGACGACCGATTTCCTTCAACACGTTCGGAGCATTCTTGCAGTTTACAACATAAATTTCGTTGTTACTTTTGTTGGTTGACCGCAAACGCCGCTCAGAAGTCAGTTCCGATTTCAACAAATCCTTATCTATCGGTGCAATAATTTCTTCCATCTTTTATTTATTAAGTACTCGGCAATGCGAGTTTATAAACAAGTCCCTGTACATAAGAAGCCCATTCTGCCGGGCTTTTTGTAGCGTCAAACATATCCCAACGAATCGGCTTTCCTATGAAAACCCGGAATGTTTTATGCCGGTTTTTAAACATCTCGTCTGCCAGATAAAGCATTGCGATATTAAACTTTATTCCTAAAAAGGTGCTGAGATTCGCCAGGTTATAGAAAAAGTTTGAATTTCTTCCTTCAAAATAAATAGGAACCACATAACGTTTTGTCTCGATACTTTTTGTAATAAACGTTTTCTTCCAGGGTAAATCACGTATCAGTCCTTTTTTTCGACGCGAACACAATCCGGCGGGGAACATGATAATATGATCGTCGGAACGAAATGCAGCTTCCACCATCCTGGGAAAATCTCGCGATTGAGCCCCGGTCTTATTAATGGGGATGAAGAGAGGCGCCAGACCATGCAGGTTCATTAACAGGTCATTTACCAGATATTTTATACGGCCATTGTAATGCTTCCCGAGCAAATAGCCCAATGCTACGCCGTCTTGCCCGCCTAAAGGATGATTGGACACGAAGGTACACAACCCGTCTTCCGGAAGATTTTCTATGCCTTTGACGTCTAATTTCGCATCAAGGAACTCCATCCCTGCCTCAAGGAATTCAACGCCTTGCTTATCCGAAACGCTTCTTAAAAAAGAATTTATTTCATCTTGATGCACAATCCGCTTCAGATACGACAACACGAAACGGGGAATCCGTTTCGCTTTCTCGCCGGCTTTCTCCTTTACGATCTTGTCTATATCGATCAAAAAAATCGAGTTTCCACTCATTTTTCCTTCCCTATTTATTGATGCAAATGTAATTCTTCTTTTGAAAACTCCCTATTTATTCCTAAAAAAATACGACCTTTTCTTTAAAAAAAACAAGTGCAAAACTAACAAATTGCACATTCTTTAAAATTGTGTGCGAACTTCTTCACTCCCCACTTTGCACAACGACTTTTTCAAACATTCCATTCCCGCATTGAAAAGACGACGGTCTTTCAAAACAAAGCCGGAAATGCTTCATCCGATTTTCCGAGACATTTTCAAACAAATAACCAATTATGTTGAAAACTTATTCGAAGTTTTTTATATCATCGTTGCAGGTATTTGTAAGGAAATATGTAATTTTACTGCCTCATTACACATTATAATAATGTAAGGCAAACAAGTTCGATTGATTATGAGTGAAGCAGAACAGACTTACCACGTGCCGGTATTACTCCGTGAAAGCGTAGAAGGAATGAACATTCATGCGGGAGGTATTTACGTAGATCTGACATTCGGGGGAGGAGGACACTCCAAAGAAATACTGAGACAAATGGATGAAACAGGAAAGTTATTCAGCTTCGATCAGGATGAGGACGCCGAAAAAAACATCTTAAACGATCCGCGTTTTACATTTGTAAGAAGTAATTTTCGTTACCTCAACAATTTCCTTCGCTACTACCATGTAGATAAAGCGGACGCAATTCTGGCAGATTTGGGAGTTTCATCGCATCATTTCGACGATTCGGAGCGTGGCTTTTCGTTTCGTTTTGAAGGGAAATTGGATATGCGCATGAACAAAAGAGCCGGAAAAACGGCGGCCGATGTCATAAACACGTACAGCGAAGAACAATTGGCCGATGTGTTTTACTTATACGGCGAGCTTAAAAACAGCCGAAGACTGGCATCCGCTTTAATAAAAAGCCGAGGAAACAAACCAATCACCACCACGGAAGAGTTTATAGATATCGTTCGGCCGTTCTTCGGACGGGAACGAGAAAAAAAAGAACTGGCAAAAGTTTTCCAGGCCCTGCGCATCGAAGTGAACCAGGAAATGGATGCGCTGAAAGAAATGCTACAGGCGGCATGTCAAAGATTGAGGACCGGAGGCCGATTGGTCGTCATCACCTACCACTCTTTAGAGGATCGTCTGGTGAAAAACATGATGAAAACCGGTAACACCGAAGGGAAAATTCAAAAAGATTTCTTTGGGAACATCGAAACTCCATTCCGGCTCATCAACAACAAAGTCATCGTCCCCACTCCCGAAGAAACCGCCATAAATCCGCGCTCCAGGAGTGCAAAACTAAGAATTGCCGAGAAAAAATAACAGAACATGGAAGATAAAGAGATTAAAACACAGCAATCGCCGCACCTTACCCTCAAGAGCATTTTGGGAGGAGACATCCTTGTGCATGACTTTTTTAAGCGGCAAGCCAACCTGATCATCCTCATCGTGTTCTTAACCATTCTATATATTGAGAACAGATACTTGAGCCAACAGGAACTGATTGAAATCGACAAATTGAAGAAAGAACTGATAGATACCAAGTATGATGCGCTGACCATTTCTTCCGAACTTACGGAAAAAAGCCGCCAATCGCACATAGAAGAATACATATCGAAGGAAGGGAATTCACTGGAAACCGCAACGACCCCTCCCTATTTAATTAAATGAAGTGATTAAAACATATGATACCCGGACAAGACAAGATACAACATAATTACACATTCATTGTGCTGCTCATGATAATAGCAGTCATTTGTGTCATCATAAAAGCGGGATATATCATGTTTGCAGAAAGGCAATATTGGAAAGATGTTGCCAATCGTCTCGTAAATGAAAACGTTGTAGTTCATCCAACGCGGGGCAACATCCTGTCGGCCGACGGAAAACTTATGGCCAGCAGCCTGCCGGAATACAAGATATACATGGACTTCCTTGCCGGAGGAAAAGAGAAAGATTCCATGCTGATAAACCATTTAACGGAAATATGCAAGGGGTTGAATGCCATCTTCCCCGACAAGAGTGTATCTGAATTCCGGCGAGACATTCTGAAAGGGCGCAAGGCGAAAAGCCAACACTTTCGGCTTTATCCCAAAAGAATTTCCTATATCCAATACAAAGAAGTGAAGAAATTGCCGGTATTTCGCCTAAGCAAAAACAAAGGAGGACTGCATGTTGATACCTTTAACCTGCGGAAAAAACCATTCGGAACCCTGGCCATGCGAACATTAGGAGACCTATATCCTGACATGAGCAAGGGCGCAAAGAACGGACTGGAACTCACTTATGATTCCATTTTAAGAGGAAAAGACGGGATAATACACCGCCAAAAGATTATGAACAAATACCTTTCAATAACCGATAAACCGGCAGTTGACGGGTGTGACATCGTGACCACCATCGATGTAGACGTGCAGGATATTGCAGAAAAAGCGCTTGTCGACCAGTTGAAGAAGCTGGAAGCCAACTCCGGAGTGGCTATTGTCATGGAGGTAAAAACGGGAGAAGTAAAAGCAAACGTCAACATGACAAGAGGAAACGACGGCAACTATTACGAAATGCGCAACGATGCGGTTAGCAGTTTAATGGAGCCGGGTTCCACATTCAAGACCGCCTCCATCATGGTGGCCCTGGAAGACGGATACATAACTCCCGAAACAATGGTGGATACAAAGAACGGAGTTGTCGACATGCACGGCAGCAAAATGAGAGATCATAACTGGCATCGGGGCGGATACGGGAAGATTGATGTGACACGCATCGTCGAAGTTTCGTCAAACGTCGGGGTATCTTCCATCATCGACAAGTATTATGGAAAGGATCCGCAGAAGTTCGTCGACGGACTGAAGCGGATGAGCATAGACAAACCTCTCCATCTGGGATTCGTAGGAGAGGCATCTCCGCGGATACTCGGGCCGAAAGAGCGTGAAGAAAGAGAAGGTGCCTTACCCTGGTCGAAGACATCTTTGCCATGGATGAGCATCGGCTATGAAACAATGTTTCCCCCTATTTACATCCTGAATTTCTATAATGCCATCGCAAACAATGGCACGATGGTAAAGCCCAAATTCGTAAAATCCATAGAAAAAGACGGGAAAACGATTAAAGAATTCCCGACAGAAATCGTAAATCCGCACATCTGTTCAGACAAGACACTGAAGCAAATACAGACAATTCTGCAGAAAGTCGTATCGGAAGGGCTTGCCAAACCGGCCGGAAGTTCGCAATTCAATGTCTCAGGGAAAACGGGGACCGCCCAGATTTCCCAAGGAAAAAGCGGATACAAATCGGGCACAGTAAGCTATCTTGTCAGCTTCTGCGGTTACTTTCCTTCCGAGCATCCTCAGTACAGCTGCATTGTATCCATACAAATCCCCAAGGGACCTGCTTCGGGAGGCCTGCAGGCGGGCAGCGTTTTCAGCAAGATTGCCGAGCGCATCTATGCAAAGCATCTGTTTAAAGATCTCGCCGAAGCAAAAGATTCTACTGCAATACTTGTCCCGGACGTCAAGAGAGGTGACATGGCCGAAGCATTAACCGTACTGGAAGATCTCGATATAAAGACCAACAAACCGGCAACGGCAGACAGCAAGAATGCGCACATCTGGGGAAAAGCATCCAAGCAACAAGACCAGATAGAACTGAGTTCCATAAAAATTCCCGCGAAATCGGTTCCAAACGTCAAGGGGATGGGAGCAAAAGACGCCGTCTTTCTTGTGGAAAGCTGCGGACTGAAAGCTCGAATCATCGGGACGGGTACGGTAAGAGAACAAAGCATTTCTCCGGGAATGCCCATACATAAAGGACAAACCATTACGCTAACACTAAAACATTGACGAAAAGATTATGAAACTGAACGAACTAATTACAGGCATAACAACATACGATATTGTCGGAAACACGGAAAAAGATATTACCGGCATTCAGCTTGATTCCCGACAAATAAAAGGAGGCAACTTATTTATCGCCGTAAAAGGTACGCAGGCCGATGGCCATGCTTACATAGATGCCGCGATACAAAAAGGAGCAACCGCCGTGGTCTGCGAACAATTGCCCTCGGACTTGAAGCCGGAAGTTACCTACATCCGAATAGCAGATACGGAAGGTTCCACCGGAAAGCTGGCGACAAAGTTCTACGGCGATCCCACCGATAAGCTGGAATTAATAGGAGTAACGGGTACAAACGGGAAGACAACCATTGCCACCTTATTATATAATATGTTCCGAAAGATGGGATATAAAACGGGACTCATTTCAACGGTCTGCAACTATATTGACGGGGAAGCAATTCCAACAGAGCATACAACTCCCGATCCCATCACGTTGAACTCTCTGCTGGGCCGCATGGCCGATGAAGGATGCAAGTATGTTTTCATGGAAGTCAGTTCGCACTCCATCGCACAAAAACGCATCAGCGGACTAAAATTTGCGGGAGGTATCTTTACAAACATTACCCGCGATCATCTGGACTATCACAAAACTTTCGAAAATTACCTGAAAGCAAAAAAGACATTCTTCGACGAATTACCAAAAAACGCTTTCGCCCTTACCAACGCAGACGACAAGAACGGCATGGTAATGGTGCAAAATACCAAGGCACACATCGCCACGTATTCTCTAAGAACTCTATGCGATTTTAAAGGAAAAGTGCTTGAAGACGGAATGGAGGGGATGTTGATGGAAATCAACAATCGGGAAGTCAACGTACAATTTATCGGACGTTTCAACGCATACAATCTGTTGGCCGTTTACGGTGCCGCTTGTCTTTTGGGTAAAAAGCCGGAAGACATTCTGATTATATTAAGCACTTTACGTCCCGTATCCGGTCGTCTCGATGCCATGAGATCGCCGAAAGGATACACGGCCATTGTCGACTATGCCCACACTCCCGACGCTCTTACCAATGTATTAAGCGCAATCCACGAGGTACAGAAGGGCAAAGGGCGAATCATTACCGTAGTTGGTGCAGGAGGAAACCGCGATAAAGGCAAACGGCCTCTCATGGCGCAGGAGGCCGTGAAACAAAGCGACCGGGTCATCATAACGTCGGATAATCCCCGCTTCGAGGAACCGCAAGCCATCATCGACGACATGCTTTCGGGGGTAAAACCGAAAGACATGTCAAAAGTAGTCTCCATCGTCGACCGAAAAGAAGCCATCCGCACAGCCTGTTTACTGGCGCTTCCCGGCGATGTCATCCTCGTGGCCGGAAAAGGACACGAGAATTATCAGGAGATAAAAGGGGTAAAACATCACTTCGACGACAAGGAGATTTTAAAAAACATATTCGACAACGAAAAATAACCTAACGACAACTACGACATGTTATATTATCTCTTCCACTACCTTGAGCAGTTCAATTTCCCCGGAGCCCGCATGTTCAGCTACGTTTCGTTCCGCTCTTTAATGGCGGTCATCCTCGCGTTGCTGATATCGGCCATCTTTGGAGAATACTTTATAAACCGTTTGAAGAAGAAACAAATCACGGAGATTCAACGCGATGCCGCCATCGATCCGTTTAACGTAAACAAGACCGGTGTACCGACCATGGGCGGGATTATCATCATTGTTGCCATACTTATCCCTTGCCTGCTGTTGGGAAAACTACATAACATCTACATGATTCTAATGCTGATAACCACCGTTTGGTTAGGGACATTGGGATTCCTTGACGATTACATCAAAACCTTCCGCAAAGACAAGGAAGGGTTACACGGAAAATTCAAGATTATCGGACAGGTAGGACTGGGACTGATTGTAGGACTCACCCTGTATTTAAGTCCGAATGTCGTAATCAGAGAAAACATAGAAGTGCATAAAAACGGTGAAATCGTGGAAGTCATTCATAAAAATGACGACGAGAAATCAACAAAAACAACGATACCTTTTTTCAAAAACAATAACTTGGATTACGCCGATTTTGTCGGCTTTTTAGGAAAATATTCCCAAACAGCAGGATGGTTTATCTTTATTTTGGTAACAATCTTCGTCGTAACTGCCGTATCGAACGGCGCAAACCTGAACGACGGAATGGATGGAATGGCCGCGGGAAACTCGGCCATCATCGGAGTCACCCTCGGCATACTGGCTTACGTATCGAGTCATATTGAATACGCAAGCTATTTAAATATCATGTACATCCCGGGAAGCGAGGAACTTGTTATCTTTATTTGTGCATTTATTGGCGCGCTTATCGGTTTCCTTTGGTACAATGCTTTCCCTGCACAAGTGTTTATGGGAGACACAGGAAGCCTGACAATCGGAGGAATCATCGCCGTATTTGCAATCATCATTCACAAAGAATTACTGATACCAATACTTTGCGGTGTGTTCCTCGTAGAGAACCTCTCGGTGATTTTACAGGTAAAATACTATAAAAAAGGAAAGAAAAAGGGAGTCAAGCAACGCATCTTTAAGCGGACACCTATCCACGATCATTTCCGAACAACCTTGTCGCAACTTGATCCGACGTGCACTTATGTGTTTACACGTCCCGACAATGTATTCCATGAATCGAAGATAACCGTCCGGTTTTGGATTGTAACCATCGTACTGGCTGCCATTACAATTATAACTTTAAAGATAAGATAACGATCATGAACAAAAGAATTGTTATTTTAGGAGCAGGAGAAAGCGGAACAGGAGCCGCCATCCTTGCAAAAAAGAAAGGTTTCGACACTTTTGTTTCAGACATGTCTCTCATAAAAGAGAACTATAAAACCATGCTGAACGAAAGAAACATTGAGTGGGAAGAAGGCAAACATTCGGAAAAACTTATCCTTAGTGCCGACGAAATAATAAAGAGTCCCGGCATACCGAACGACGCACCCATCATACTTAAAGCTAAAGAACGAAGCATTCCAATTATATCGGAGATAGAATTCGCCGGGAGATATACTCACGCGAAAATGGTTTGTATCACAGGAAGCAACGGGAAAACCACGACAACGTCGCTGATCTATCACATCTTCAAAAAGGCGGGATTAAACGTAGGCCTGGCAGGAAATATCGGAAAGAGCCTCGCCTATCAGGTAGCGGAATGCAATCATGACTACTACATAATAGAATTGAGCAGTTTCCAGCTGGACAACATGTACCAATTTCATGCCAACATTGCCGTGTTAATGAACATAACTCCCGACCATTTAGACCGCTATGACTACAAGATGCAAAACTATGTTGATGCAAAATTCCGCATATTGCAGAACCAGACGGCCGAGGATGCTTTTGTATTTTGGGACGATGATCCGATTATTCAAAAGGAACTTCACAAATACGGAATACACGGACAATATTACCCCTTCGCGGAACATAAGAAAGAAGGCCTGGCCGCTTTCTCCGAACACAGCATGATTTATTTCACAGAGCCTGTCGCGTTCAACATGGAACAAGAAGAACTTGCCCTGACAGGCACGCACAATTTGTTCAACTCCATGGCGGCAGGTATCTCGGCAAATATCGCCGGTATACGTAAAGAGTGCATACGTGAAGCCCTGAACGACTTCAAAGGTGTAGAACATCGTCTGGAAAAAGTAGCACGCGTACGCGGAGTGGAATACATAAACGACTCGAAAGCTACCAATGTCAATTCGTGCTGGTACGCCCTGCAAAGCATGAAAACCAAAACAATCCTGATATTGGGCGGGAAAGACAAAGGGAACGACTACAACGAAATTGCCGACCTGGTAAAGGAAAAATGTACAGGTTTGATATTCCTGGGGCTGCACAACGAGAAACTTCATGCCTTCTTTGACGGATTCGGACTGCCGACTTTCGACGTACAGAGCATGAAAGATGCTGTCGACGCGGCCTACAAAATTGCAAAAAAAGGAGAAACCGTACTGTTAAGTCCGTGTTGTGCCAGTTTCGACCTCTTCAAAAGTTATGAAGACAGAGGCAATCAGTTTAAAGAATGTGTAAAGAACCTATAAAAGATTTGCTGGTCTGATGAAGCTATTTTTACATAATTTTCTCAAAGGCGATAAGATCATCTGGATTATATTTATAATACTTTGCGCGATTTCATTTATAGAAGTTTTCAGCGCATCCAGCTTGCTTACGTTCAAAAGCGGAGATCATTTGCGGCCCATAGGGACGCATTTTACATTATTAATGGCGGGAGTTGCACTGGCTTGGGTTATACATAACATACCTTGCCGGTGGTTTAACCGAATGATTCTGCTATATCCCATCGCAATAGGGATGTTATTGGCTGTTCTTTTTATCGGGGCAACAACCAATTCGGCCCGACGATGGCTCGAAATAGCCGGCATCCAGTTCCAACCTTCCGAGCTTGGGAAAATGGCAACAATAGTAGTCGTTGCGTTTATCCTCTCCAGATTCCGGGAAGGAGAATACGCAAACCGGAAAGCAATGAAGTTTATTTTATGGACAACCGTGCCCATGTGTGCTCTCATATTTCCCGAGAATTTATCTACTGCCTTACTATTAGCTGTAAGCGTTTATCTCATGATGTTTGTGGGAAGAATACCGACAAAACAAATGCTGAAGCTGACGGCTGTCTGCATCATTGGAGGCGCTTTGGCCACAACAGCCATGATGACCGTCCCAGACAACGGCTGGGAGAAAATCGGATTAAAGCGCGTTTCCACATGGAAATCCCGAATCACCAAACTGGTTGACCAGACAGAAATACCGGCAGCCAAGTATGATTTGGAAAATGACGGCCAGGTAGCTTATGCAAACATTGCCATCGCCACAAGCAACATTCTCGGGAAAGGACCGGGAAACAGCATACAGCGGGACTTCTTACCGCAGGCCTTTTCCGATTTCATTTACGCAATCATCATCGAGGAACTGGGACTTTTTCCTGCCGCAATAATAGCTTTTCTGTACATCGCGCTGCTGATACGAATCGGACGAATAGCCAACCAATGCGACAAGCCGTTTTATATTTTCCTGATCACCGGCATCGGCATTCTGATGGTCGGGCAGGCTTTATTCCACATGCTGATAGCCGTCGGGATAGGGCCGGTAACAGGTCAACCGCTACCTCTCATTAGTAAAGGAGGAACGTCTATACTTATCAACAGCATTTACATCGGAATTATTTTAAGCATCAGCCGCTACGTGAAAGAACAAAAGGACAAACAACAAGCCGAAGAGGCGGAAAAACAGGCACAGGTGCAGGAAGCCGCCATCACTTTACTGCGAAATGCGGCAAACAGCCTGGCTTCCGAAAAAGAAACGACGAATTCTTTTGAAAGAAACACCGAGACATCTTCTCCAAAAGATGCCGAAGAAAAAGAATAAATAACGGGATCTCCTTCCGTATTATTGGAAGTTTATTCCTAATTTTGTATCATAATATTTATACAAATGAAAGAATCTATCAGAGTCATCATAAGCGGCGGAGGAACAGGAGGCCACATTTTTCCGGCCATTTCCATTGCCAATGCCATCAAAAAGAAGCATACCGATGCAGAAATCCTCTTCGTCGGCGCCGAAAAACGCATGGAAATGCAACGCGTACCGGCGGCAGGATATAACATCATTGGGCTGCCGGTTGCCGGATTCGACAGGAAGAATTTGTTGAAAAATTTCGCGGTTCTGATCAAACTTCTGCGCAGCCAGTGGAAAGCACGGCGGATTGTCAAAGAGTTTAAGCCGCACGTTGCCGTAGGAGTGGGCGGCTATGCCAGCGGTCCGACGCTAAAAGCTGCCGAAATGATGGGAATCCCCACACTCATACAAGAGCAAAACTCGTACGCCGGAGTGACAAATAAGTTGCTGGCCAAGAAGGCGTGCAAAATATGTGTGGCCTACGAAGGAATGGAAAGATTCTTCGATAAAGACAAAATCATCCTGACCGGTAACCCGGTCCGTCAGGATCTGTTGTCAGGAACAATGGGACGAAACGAAGCAATCGGCACGTTCCGGTTGAACCCCGAAAAGAAAACCATTCTGGTTATCGGCGGAAGTTTGGGCGCACGCACCATCAACAATTGCATCATGCACGGACTGGAAAAAATAAAACAATCCGATGTCCAGTTTATCTGGCAGACAGGAAAATTCTACATCAACGAGGCAAAAGCAGCAATCGACGCCGCCGGTAATCCCGAAATGATCTATACTACCGATTTTATCACCGACATGAATGCGGCATACAGCGCCGCCGATCTGGTAATAAGCCGGGCCGGAGCCGGTTCCATCTCGGAATTCTGTCTGCTGAAGAAGGCGGTAATCCTGGTACCTTCTCCCAATGTTGCAGAAGATCATCAGACAAAAAATGCATTGGCCCTGACGGAAAAACAGGCAGCTCTCTACGTCAAAGACTCAGAAGCCGAAGAAAAATTACTCGATTCGGCCATTCAATCGGTTCATAACCCGGAGTTGCTTGCAACACTCAGCACCAACATTTCCAAACTGGCGCTTTATAATTCGGCCGACATGATAGCCGACGAAGTATATAAGCTGGCCATAAAATACAAAACAGACCATGAACATTAATACGCTAAACGCTGTATATTTTATAGGAATCGGGGGAATCGGCATGAGTGCTTTGGCGAGGTTCTTCTTATCGAAAGGGAAGAAAGTGGGAGGATACGACCGAACGCGTACCGAACTCACCGAGAAATTAGAAGAAGAAGGTGCCGTCATACATTACGAAGACTGCATATCGCTTATCCCGTCCGACTTCTCCGATGCAAAGACAACACTCGTTGTTTATACACCGGCCGTGCCTGCCACGCACACAGAATTGGCATACTTTAGGGAAAAAGGATTCGAGATACAGAAAAGAGCGCAAGCATTGGGCATGTTGACCCACACGGAAAAAGGACTTTGTGTTGCGGGTACACATGGAAAAACAACGACGTCTACAATGGCATCTCACATATTGCATCAATCAAAGATCGGGTGCAATGCGTTTCTGGGAGGCATTTCAAAAAACTACGGAACGAATCTTTTATTGTCGGATCACAGCCCGTTTGTCGTTATCGAAGCCGACGAATTTGACCGTTCGTTCCATTGGCTCACTCCATACGCAACAGTCATCACGGCAACCGACTCCGACCATTTAGATATTTACGGGACGCATCAAGAGTATATTGAAGGCTTCCGCAAATATACTTCCCTCATTCAGGAAAACGGTTTCCTGATAATAAAGGAAGGTATCGACCTGATCCCCGATGTCAAACCGGGCGTCACGGTTTATACTTACTCGGAGAAAACCGGAGACTTCCACGCCGAAAACATCCGCATAACCAACGGGGAAATTTATTTTGATTTCATTTCTCCTTTGGAAAGTATCAGAGACATTCAACTGGGTGTCCCTATATATATCAACATAGAAAACGGCGTTGCAGCCATGGCTTTGGCACAAATCGGAGGTGCCTCCGCCGAAGAAATACGCAATGCCATGGCAAGTTTCCGGGGAGTGGACCGACGTTTCGATTTCAAGCTGAAGAACGAACACATCGTTTTCCTAAGCGATTATGCACATCACCCCGCAGAGATAAAACAAAGCATTCATTCCTTGCGCATATTATACCCGACAAAAAAAATAACCGTGGCCTTCCAGCCGCACCTATATACCCGCACAAGAGACTTTTATACGGCATTCGGCGAAAGTCTTTCCCTGGCCGATGAAGTAATTCTTCTTGATATTTATCCGGCAAGAGAAGAACCGATACCCGGAGTTTCCAGCAAATTAATCTACGACAATCTCCGTCCCGGAATAGAAAAGTCCTTTTGCAAAAAAGAAGAACTCGTGAAATATCTCAAAAATAAACCTCTTGACGTTCTCATAACATTGGGAGCGGGTGACATAGACGATTACGTGCCTCAAATTTACGATGCATTAAAAGACAGATGATTAAACGTTTTTTCATATTATTCGGCCTGATATTGGTTTCAGTTTATCTCATTATAGCTGTAACTTTTCTGAATGACAAACCTCAAAACGCGGTCTGCCAGGGAGTGATATTAGCCGTAAAAGACAGCATAAATTACGATTTCGTTACCCAAAAAGAAATAAAACGTATCTTACAGCAAAAGAAACTTTTCCCCGAAAAAAAACAGCTGAACAACATCAACACGCAAGAGTTAGAAAACACATTATCCCAGCATCCTCTCATACGGGAGGTAGAATGTTACGTAACTTCCGGCGGAAAAGTAGCCATCAATATTTATCAACGGATTCCTTTAATACGGGTAATGAGTAACAACGGCGAGAATTATTACATAGACAACAACGGAAAATTCATGTCACTACCGGGAAAAGCCGCACATGTTGTCGTAGCTACCGGAATGATCGATCGGAAATTTGCGCAACAAGAATTGTATCCTTTAGCTAAATTCCTGCAGGAAAATCATTTTTGGAATGCACAAATAGAACAAATAAACATTACGTCCAAACACGAAATCGAGCTAATCCCCAGAGTTGGCGATCACGTACTCTTTTTGGGAAAACCCGGCAATTATGACGAAAAATTCACTAAATTGCAAACGTTTTACAAGAAAGCCCTAAACCAAGTGGGCTGGAATAAATACAAACGAATCAGCATAGAGTTTAACAACCAAATCATCGGAACAAAAAAAGATAAATAACATGGGAGCAACAAACTTCATTGCAGCAATAGAATTAGGCTCAACAAAAATCACAGCCGCCGCGGGAACAAAAGATGCGGACGGCAATCTTCAGATATTAGCATACGCAGAAGTGCCTGCGTCAAACTGCATAAAAAGAGGAATCATTTACAATCTGGACAAAACAACACAAGGTCTGAGCTCAATCATCAAGCAGTTGGAAGACAAACTTCAAGCGCCCATAAAAAAAGTTTATGTAGGCGTTGGCGGACAATCAATACAGACAATTCTCAACACAGAGACCAAAACACTGAACGAAGCTACCAAAGTTTCGCAGGCTCTCATAGATTCGATGATGAGGGACAACCGCAAGAAAGCTCCTATTGACCGGGAAATATTGGCTGTTGAACCGCAAGAATATAAAATAGGAAACAATTTGCTAACCGAACCAATCGGCATTCCTGCCAACCACATAGAAGGTCATTTTCTGAACATCATCGGCAAAAACACACTAAAAAGCAACATAAAACAATGCATCCGACAAGCAGGTTATGAGGTGGCAGACTACCTTCTTTCTCCCCTTGTAACGGCAGACGCAATCCTGACAGACAGCGAAAAGCGGTCGGGATGTGCCCTTATTGACTTCGGAGCATCGACAACAACCGTATCGGTTTACAAGAACAATCTGCTCAGACATCTCGCCGTCATCCCTTTAGGCAGCAATAATATCACCAAAGATATATGCAGCCTGCAAATAGAGGAAGATGATGCCGAACAGTTAAAACTGAAATATGCCAGTGCATATACCGAAACAACTAATAATAATGACGAAACAAAAAAAGAATATTCCATTGACGGACACTGCAACATATTGGCACTGAAACTGGAAGACATCGTAGAATCACGGGTAAAAGAAATCATAGAAAACATACAAAACCAGATAACACATTCTGAATACAACGGCAAATTAATGGCAGGAGTTGTCTTTACAGGAGGAGGTTCAAACCTGCCAAATCTGGAAAAGGCGTTCACAAACATCACCAAAATCGACAAGGTTCGAATTGCACGAACGGCAAATGTTAAGCTGACCGGCGAAACAAACCTGCCGCAAGACGGCACACAAAACACACTTATCGGCTTATTGTATGCCGGAAAGGAGAACTGCTGTAAGATCGATTCCCGCAATGATAACCCCACAATATTTGATGAAATCAAAAAGAACGAGGAGATGTTAAAGGAATGCGACCAGCTTATACTTGAAGCAACAAAGGCCCTTAACGGCCGGAATTATGCGGAGGCCCTGCAAAAACTTGACAAAGCTTCCGGAATGAATCTAAATGAGAAAAAAGAAAGCATTCAGCAACTGAAGGAGGAAATCAAGGCAAAAGAAAAAGAGGCTGCACAGGAAAAGCAAGAACAACTCAACACGTTCGAACAGCTTATGCAAGAGGCCAAACAACTCATGCAGAAGAAAAATCATAAAGCAGCACTTGCCAAAATAGAACAAGCGCAGCAAATGAACTTACCCGACAAAGAAGAAGAAATAAAAGCCCTGGAAGAAGAAATAAAAAAACAAAAGAAAGAAAACAAGTGGCTCTCAAAAATCTTCGGACAATTTGAAGATATTATGAAAGACGAGGAGAAATAAATTATACCATCCATAACAGCAGACAAAGAGAAAGAAAGGAACAGCCATGCAGGAAGATAACATCATGCCATTCGAATTTAAGAGGAATGAAAGCATAATCAAGGTAATCGGTGTGGGAGGCGGTGGCGGCAATGCCGTCAATCACATGTATGAACAAAAAATACACGACGTGACATTTGCCATCTGCAATACCGACAGACAAGTGCTTAACATGTCGCCCATCCCCATGAAGATCCAGTTGGGCAGTGAAGGACTTGGCGCCGGGAACCGCCCCGAAAAAGCACGTATTGCCACAGAAGAGAGCATCGATAGCGTGAAGAACATGCTAAACGACGGCAGTAAAATGGTATTCATCACCGCAGGAATGGGCGGAGGCACAGGAACCGGCGCCGCCCCCATCATTGCAAAAACAGCAAAAGAGATGGGCATCCTGACGGTCGGCATCGTAACCATTCCTTTTCTTTTCGAAGGTTTCCCTAAAATAAATCAGGCATTGGACGGCGTGGAAGAGATGAGCAAATACGTCGATGCGCTATTAGTTATCAATAATGAGCGGTTAAGAGACGTGTATCCTGACCTCAGTGTTGACAATGCTTTTGGAAAAGCCAACGACACATTATCCATCGCGGCCAAAAGTATTGCAGAAACCATCACATTGGAAGGAAAGATTAATCTCGACTTCAACGATGTAAAAACAGTACTGAAGGACGGAGGCATCGCCCTCATGAGTACAGGTTATGGCGAAGGAGAAGGACGCATAACCAAAGCTTTCAACGAAGCCTTGCATTCTCCTTTGATAAACAGCAATAACATCTTCAACTCGAAAAAGGTTCTTTTCAGCATTACATACAGTCCTTCATGCGACCTTATGATGGATGAGATGAATGAGGTAAACGACTTTATGAACCGTTTCGGGAAAGAAATGGAAACAAAATGGGGATTATACGTCGATGAAAGCCTTGAAGGAAAAATAAAAGTTACCCTCCTTGCCACGGGTTTCGGCATAAAAGATATACCGGGAATAGAGACGGACTCTACGATGCAAAGCAAAGAAGAGGAAGAAGAGCGCCAGCGTCGTATGGAACGAATCGGGAAATATTATGGAAATACCCATTTAATCTATCAGAAACATAACCACGTTTACAGCTATATATTCAAGCAAAACGACTTGGACAACGACGACATCATCAGCATGGTTGAAGCAAGTCCGACATACAAACGGATAAAAAAAGACCTGGACAACATCTTATCCAGATCCCTCAACGACGAGCCTGTAATCAATCAGCCGAATGCAACCGATGAAAACTCTATGACCATTACATTCTAACGAACAATCATTTTTAAAATTTAAATACAATGGACTTATTCGAACAAATCAGCAATGATATTAAAGACGCCATGAAGGCGAAAGACAAAGTGAGACTGGAGACGTTGCGCAACGTGAAAAAATGCTTCCTCGAAGCCAAAACTGCTCCCGGAGCAAACGATACGTTGACCGATGAAACCGCATTAAAAATCATGCAGAAACTCGTTAAACAGGGAAAAGACTCGGCTGCTGTTTACGAAGGACAGGGACGGGCCGACCTTGCCGACGAAGAAATGCAGCAGGTACGCGTAATTGAAACCTATCTTCCCAAGCAATTGTCCCCCGAAGAGCTGGAGACAAAACTGAAAGAAATCATCGCCCGTGTGGGCGCCACAAGCGGAAAAGACATGGGGAAGGTGATGGGCGTAGCAAGCAAAGAACTTGCCGGACTGGCCGAAGGACGTGCCATTTCCGCGAAAGTTAAGGAATTACTCGGATAAGACACTCACACCGGATTAAAAAAAAGACATCCATATCCTTAATCAGTCGCTTCGATGTTTATAACAAAACATCGAAGCGATTCTTATAAAACACGCCATTCTTTTAACCACTGAAACATTATTCTCCTTATAATATTACCCCACTATGAAACTCAACATACCTATCTTTTTCCTCCTGATCACAGCCTTTACTTTATCGCCCGCGCTGTATGCCTGCAGTGAAGATGACAACGACATCCCCGAAAAAGAAGAACAAACAGACGATGAAACGGAGAGCACCACAAAGGTAAATGCGGTTACCAATCTGAAAGCCTCGCAAACGGAGAAAGCAAACGAGCTTTTAATCAGCTGGGACAACGCAGCAAACGTCACAACTGTTGAGCTTTCCTGGTGGCCGGAAAACGCAGAAGAAAGCGAAGCATCCACGACAAACGTAAGCATATTCAGCGGAATTAAAAAAGAAAGAAGAATCACTGTAAGTAAATACGGGACGTATTATATAGGAGCCGTTGCCATAGACAAAGACGGAAACCGCTCGGAAAAAGTAAAAGTCAAAGGGACGCCCGCAGAAAAAGACTTCCGCATGAACTGGAGCGAACTGGCAGACAGTTGCACATACGTGCTGATAGAACAGTTCATGGACAAGGAAAAAGGTACCTTCTGGAGCACGCCCCACGACATAAATCATGACTCCGAATTCATCTATTGGCAGCAGGCTCATGCTATGGATGTGGTGATCTATTCGTACGAACGTATCAAGGATCTTGATCCCGAACGGGCATCCGCCTATGAAAACTATTTCCGCCTTTGGTACGAAAACCATGCAAACAATTACCATAATGATCCGACGGACGAGACCGGATTCCTCAACGATTTTACCGACGACATGTGTTGGATTTGCCTGACGCTGATACACATGACAGAAGCAACCGGCAATAATCTTTACATGGAAACGGCAAAAAAGGTTTACGATAACTACATCATTACACGTGCATGGACCGACAACCGGGGCACAGGACTTCCGTGGGAAATCGACGACTCGAACAGAAATGCCTGTACCAACGCGCCGGGATGCCTGATTGCCGCCAAACTTTATTTGAAATACGGCAATGAAAATTATCTTGAAAACGCAAAAACGCTATACCGCTACGTGATGGATAATCTGGAAGAAGGAAACGGAAAAATAGAAGAACCCCCTCTTACCTACACACAAGGCACATTCGGTGAGGCATGCCGGCAATTGTATCACGCAACAGGCGAAAGCCATTATATGAAAAACGCCGAAGAAGCCATCATTTACGGCCTGACAAGCGACCGGTGTACCAGCAACGGCATCTTAAGGCATGAGGGCGAAAGCATGGATCAAAGCATATTCAAGGCTGTACTGATACCGTATGCCGTAAACCTTTCTCTCGATGAAAGCGCACAAACGTCCGTTCGTTCGCAAATATACACGTGCATCGAGCAGAACGCGGAAACGCTGCGTCATCACTTAGACCGCAGTCAATGGCCGGCCATGTACTGCAACTATTTCTGGGGAGAAACATTTCCGAAAGACGGAACAGGCTCAATGGGAGCGCAAACCAGCGGGGCGTCTCTCATGGAAGGGGCCGCAAGGCTCATCTCCTCACCCGATTCCGAAGAATAAAACGACAAGAAATTCCCGGTCAATAATGCCGAGCATCATCCCTAAACCGCCGGAAGATTGACCGGGATTAAAACAGTTCTTTCAGTACCTCAAACGAATTAATTTCATGAAAATCGGGCAGGTGTAAACGATAATACTCCAATATTATCTCCAAACAACGCCGGCGTTCGTAACGGTTCATCGCAAACAAATGCATCGTTTCATAATTCATCCGCATCAGTTTGCCTACATGCGATGCTTCTTCGACATCGAGGAACTGACCATGAAACGGGCGTGAAGTAACAAAACAAGCGTTCAGCATATCGAAAAAACAACCGTCTTCGTAATTCTCCACATTGGGATAAAGTCCGAGAAAACGGGATAAACGCATCAAGAAAACCAAATGAAAATTAGAGTATCCCGCATTGCATACATCCAACCAACGAACCGAATAAGTAAGATATGCAAACAAAGGGGCATTTTCTCCCTCTTCCTTCAAAGCACGAAACAGGAACTCCGACAAAAAAAGAGCGATAGCCGATTTATACGGATCGTAAGGCAACGAACGAAACACATAATTCATTTTAGCCTCACGAACGGAATAAATCTCCGCATGAGGGCGAACTTCCGCCTCAATCTCCACCATCGACAAAGGCTGAAAAAGCACAGATTTCATGGCCGACTTACGCGATTTCCGCAAAGGAAAAAGGAAACTTCTCCTCCCCTCCTCCTTCGTAAAAAAATACGCAATATTCGACTTATCATTATACTTCAACGTATGAAGCACTATCCCGGTATATTTTTTCAACATAATGCCAACACCGTAAACAATCCTATCAAACTTCTGACAAAGATACAATAATGAAAGATATTATCGGAGAGGGAGAATCGCAAAAAATATTAGGAAAGTTTTGGCAAAACAAAAAATATTCATACCTTTGCATCCGCGAATAAGGAATGAAACATTCCCGTTAAGGTTCTGGAAATACGTTCCCAAAACCTACAAAGGCGGCCCGTTCGTCTATCGGTTAGGACGCAAGATTTTCATTCTTGAAAGGGGGGTTCGATTCCCCCACGGGCTACATAATAAACAATATCACGAACAATATTTAAAGATTAGTCGAGATGGCAAATCACAAATCATCTATTAAAAGAATCAGACAAGAAGAAAAAAGAAGACTTCACAACAGATATTATGCAAAAACCATGCGTAATGCCGTGAGAAAACTTCGCGCAGTCACTGACAAAACAGAGGCTTTGGCTTTGTATCCCAGCGTACAGAAAATGTTGGATAAATTAGCAAAACGTAATATTATCCACCGTAACAAGGCAGCAAACTTGAAGTCAAAGTTGTCTGCACACATCAAGAGTTTAGCTTGAGAATAACACTCAAAAAGTATAAAGGCCGGATTATGCAATTCGGTCTTTTGTTGTTTATACCCCGGGAAACGCATAATCTCTCCATTCTCCCGGCTCGCCTTTAAGGCCACACACAGCACCGTGCGAATAAAAACATGAGGATATTTCTCCGGAAAGACAGTATCGAACATACAGAAACAACCCGTTCCTTTGCGAAAAAGACAATAACGGCTTTTTAAAACCATAACGAAAAGTAACGGGAAAAGCCCGACAGGGCAAGAAAAATCCGCTAAAAAGGTCCTGCAAGCACTGTTACAAAATAAAAAAAGGATGGAAATCGTTTCCACCCTTTTATGCTTTCCTCCCATATATTCGTCTCGCTTCAACTCTTCAACTGAAACTCCTTTCTGCGAAGAACGAAACTATTGCTCAAATACTTTTCGCGCACAATTTGGTTAGCGGCCAGTTCTTCAGGCGTTCCTTGAAAAAGAATTTTTCCCTCAAACAACAGGTAAGCCCGATCAGTGATACTCAATGTTTCCTGCACATTGTGGTCGGTAATAAGAATGCCGATGTTCTTATACTTCAGCTTCCATACGATATTTTGAATATCTTCAACGGCAATCGGATCGACACCAGCAAAGGGCTCGTCAAGCATAATAAACTTTGGATCGATAGCCAGACAACGGGCAATCTCCGTACGGCGGCGTTCGCCTCCCGACAATTGATCCCCCAAATTCTTCCGAACTTTCTGTAAACCGAACTCGGCGATCAGGCTCTCCAATTTTTCTTTCTGGTACTCTTTTGAAGTATTTGTCAATTCAAGCACAGAAGAAATGTTATCTTCCACACTCATTTTGCGGAAGACAGAAGCTTCTTGTGCCAGATAACCTATTCCGCTGCGCGCACGTTTATACACAGGATAATCGGTGATATCCACATTATTCAGGTAAATATGTCCCTCATTCGGCACAATTAATCCCGTAGTCATATAGAAAGACGTGGTTTTTCCTGCCCCGTTGGGACCTAAAAGCCCGACAATTTCTCCCTGCTTCACATTGATCGAGACATGACTTACTACGGTTCGTTTACCATATTTCTTTACAAGATTTTCCGTGCGAAGCACCATCCTTCCGTCGGAAGGAAGCTCAAAACTCTGTTCCGGAACTGATTGTTGCGTCTTTTTCTCTGCCATCTTTCAATCTTTTGACACGATACAAAAGTAGTAAAATTATTGGGTTATATGGTCATTCATTCCATTTTCGTTCCACCTTTTGAGATAATTATGACTAAAAAGTGTACTTTTGTATCAGATTAAATTGAATTATTAATCATGGTCAAACCTATTACTACCTTAGGAAAATACCTTATGTTGATGGGAAGGATTTTCGCTAAGCCGGAACGCTTCCGCGTTTACTTCAAACAATATATCAATGAAATGACTCAATTGGGCATCGATTCTATCGGGATTGTGCTGTTGATTTCGTTCTTTATCGGCGCCGTTATCTGCATTCAGATTAAATTAAACATCGAAAGTCCGTGGATGCCCCGGTTCGTTGTCGGTTATACGACTCGAGAAATATTACTGCTGGAATTCTCATCTTCCATCATGTGTCTCATCCTTGCCGGGAAAGTAGGCTCAAACATTGCCTCAGAAATCGGAACAATGCGTGTAACGCAACAAATAGATGCTCTCGAAATCATGGGTATCAATTCGGCATCTTACCTGATTTTGCCGAAGATCTTAGGACTGATGACCATCATCCCCTTCCTGGTTATATTCAGTATTTTTGCCGGAATAATCGGAGCTTTTTGTACAGCATGGTTTGCCGGTATAATGAACGCTACCGACTTGGAGTACGGACTTCAGTATTGTTTCGTAGAATGGTACATTTGGTGTAGTTTCATCAAGTCGTTATTTTTCGCATTCATCATCGCAAGTGTATCGGCTTATTTCGGATACACGGTAGAAGGTGGCTCAATCGCCGTCGGAAAAGCCAGCACCGATGCCGTAGTTTCCAGCAGCATCTTGATTTTGTTCTCCGATCTTTTACTCACTCAATTACTAATGGGATGATACAAATAAACAATATATGCAAATCTTTTGAAGGACGTTCTGTCATAAAGGACATCGACTTTACGTTCGAGAACGGGAAAACCAGCTTGATCATCGGGCAGAGTGGTTCGGGAAAGACCGTGCTGATGAAATGTATCGTGGGATTGCTTACGCCTGACAGCGGGGCTGTTTTCTACGACGGACGCAATCTGACAGAAATGAAGAAGAAGGAAAAACAGACATTACGACGGGAAATGGGGATGATTTTTCAGAGTGCCGCATTGTTTGACTCGCTGTCGGTCTTGGAAAATGTTATGTTTCCTCTCGACATGTTCTCGAACAAAACTTACCGGGAGCGCGTAAAGCGTGCCCAGTTTTGTCTGGACAGAGTAAACCTGCTTGACGCACAATCCAAGTACCCGGGGGAAATAAGCGGCGGTATGCAAAAGCGCGTTGCCATTGCACGAGCCATATCTCTCCAGCCGCAATACCTCTTCTGTGACGAGCCGAACTCCGGCCTTGACCCCAAAACATCCCTTGTCATTGACGAATTGATCCACAGCATTACCACCGAATATAACATGACTACCATCATCAACACGCACGACATGAACTCGGTCATGGGCATAGGTGACAGCATTCTCTACATCTATCAGGGAAGAAAAGAATGGAGCGGGACTAAAGACGAAGTGTTCTCTGCCACGAACGAACGCCTGAACAATTTCATATTTGCGTCCGATTTACTGCGAAAGGTCAAGAAAGAAGAAGAAAAAAACAAATAATATCCAACAAAAACATCGGGATGTTTCAGTTGAAACATCCCGATGTTTTTATATGAAAAAGCCGTGCTTTTTATTTCTGACGGATAAAAATATTGATCGGAGTGCCCGAAAACTTCCAACGTTCCCGTATTTTATTCTCCAAAAAACGCTTATACGGTTCCTTCACATACTGCGGCAAGTTGGCAAAAAACACAAATGAAGGGACCTGTGTATTGGGAAGTTGCGTTACATACTTTATCTTGATGTATTTGCCTTTATTCGAAGGAGGCGGATAAGCCTCGATAAGGGGCAACATTTCCTCGTTCAGCTTCGAGGTGGAAATACGGGTTGTCCGTGCATTATAAACCTCTTTCGCAGCTTCAAGCACCTTGAAGATTCGCTGTTTCGTGAGGGCAGATGTAAAGATAACCGGAAAATCGGTAAACGGAGCAAAACGAGATCTTATCGCTTCCACGTAGTTGTTCATCACCTTCGAACTCTTATCTTCCACCAAATCCCACTTATTAACGACCACAACCAAGCCCTTCTGATTCCGCTGTATCAACGAAAAGATATTCAAATCCTGGCCTTCCACCCCACGAGTAGCGTCCAGCATCAACACACACACATCCGAATTTTCAATGGCCCGAATGGAACGAATCACCGAATAGTACTCAAGATCTTCCGTCACTTTATTCTTCTTTCGTATGCCTGCCGTGTCAACCAAATAAAAATCAAAGCCGAACTTATCGTAACGCGTATAGATGGAGTCACGGGTTGTTCCCGCTATTTCTGTAACAATATTACGGTCTTCCCCAATAAACGCATTGATAATTGATGATTTTCCGGCATTCGGACGCCCCACGACTGCAAAGCGAGGAATATCTTCTTCCGCAACATCCGAAACATCTTTCTTGAACTTAGACAGAATCAAATCCAAGAGATCACCCGTTCCGCTTCCACTCAATGCGGAAATGCTGTAAGGATCGCCCAGTCCCAACGAATAGAATTCCGCCGCATTATACATTAAAACATTATTGTCGCCCTTATTGGCCACAACAATCACCGGCTTTGTCGACCGGCGAAGTATCGATGCGACATCCATATCAAGGTCGGTCACTCCGGTCATTAAATCGACAACAAACAGAATCACATCCGCTTCTTCTAAAGCAAGCATGACTTGTTTTCTGATTTCCCCCTCAAAAATATCATCAGAGTTAACCACCCATCCACCGGTATCTACCAATGAAAACTCTTTTCCATTCCATTCAGTTTTCCCATATTGGCGGTCACGTGTTGTACCTGCCTGCTCGTTTACAATAGCCTGACGCGTTTGAGTCAGACGATTAAACAGCGTAGATTTTCCCACATTCGGTCGCCCTACGATCGCAACTAAGTTTCCCATATTTTAATTTTATTCTATTCAGGCTGTCACAGCCGAGGTTAATCTAATTGATAGCCAAAGTTCTTCAGCTCTTTATCCGAGCTTCTCCAATCTTTATCGACCTTAACAAAGGTCTCCAGGTAAATCGTCTTTTGAAAGAAATGTTCCAATGTTTTACGCGCTTCGGTGGCTACTTTTTTCAAAGCTTTGCCTTGCTTCCCGATAATAATTCCCTTTTGGGAATCACGTTCGACGTAAATAACCGCACTGATGTGAATGCTCTTTTCCGTCTCTTTAAACTGTTCTACAACCACTTCAACGGCATAAGGTATTTCTTTATCGTAATAAAGCAGAATCTTCTCCCGTATAATCTCGGTCACAAAAAAACGTGCCGGTTTATCGGTCAATTGGTCTTTTCCGAAATATGGTGGAGAATCGGGCAGCAATTCTTTGATGCGTTTCATCACAACATCCACATTGAATCGAACTTTTGCCGAAATCGGGATAATCTCTGCCTGAGGAAGTACAGAATGCCATTCCTCGACCATTTCAGTCAAAGAACCCTGGTTACTTAAATCAATTTTATTGATCAGTAACAGAATGGGCACCTGCATTTTTTTAACCTTCTCGATAAAGTCGGCATTTTTATCCGGCTTTTCCACCGTATCGGTTACATATAATAAAATATCAGCATCAGACAAGGCCGACTGCGAGAAGTTCAACATTGACTCTTGAAGCTTATAATTGGGTTTCAAAACACCGGGAGTATCAGAAAACACAATCTGCATATCATCGGTATTCAGTATTCCCATTATGCGATGGCGCGTTGTTTGTGCCTTGAATGTCGCGATGGAAATACGTTCCCCCACCAACAAATTCATCAATGTAGACTTTCCTACATTGGGATTTCCCACAATATTTACAAAACCAGCCTTATGCATAGCACTGAATATTTAGTTTATAGACAAAGAAAACGCATCGATTGGGATGCGTTTTCCTCGTATGTTTATAATATGATTCTCTTTGATCAAATTATTTGCTCCCGTCATATCCCCATTTCACATAAGAGGCTCCCCATGTAAATCCGGCACCGAAAGCTGTAAAGATAAGGTTATCTCCCTTTTTCAATTGCTTTTCAAAATCCCAAAGACACAGAGGTAAGGTTGCCGCACTGGTATTTCCGTAGCGCTGGATGTTGATCATTACCCTATCCAATGGGATTTCCAACCGGGATGCAACTGCATCTATAATACGTAAGTTTGCCTGATGAGGAACAATCCAATTAATATTTTCCTTATTCAGTCCGTTTTTCTCCGCAATCTGCGCCGTGACATTCGACATATTGGATACAGCATATTTAAACACTGTTTTTCCTTCCTGATACAAATAATGCATCTTATTATCTATGGTAAAATAGGAAGGTGGACACACAGAGCCTCCGGCTTTCATATGCAAGAAGGGCAAACCTTTTCCATCAGTTCTCAAAATAGAATCCATGATTCCATAATCTTCGGTAGTGGCTTCCACCATACAAGCAGCAGCTCCATCGCCAAAAATCGGGCAAGTTGCACGGTCGGAATAGTTAACCATCGAGGACATTTTGTCTGCTCCTACAATAATTATTTTCTTATGTCGCCCAGACTGAATCATAGATGCGGCAGTCTCCATTGCAAAAAGGAAGCCGCTACATGCTGCCTGCAGGTCGAATGCATAAGCATTTTTCAGCCCCAACTTGTCACACAATATCGAAGCAGTAGAAGGGAAATGATAGTCGGGAGTAGTAGTCGCCACGATCAAACAATCAATGGAATCCGGATCTGAATCTGTTTTCTGCATTAATTGCTTAGCAGCCTTACGAGCCAAATAAGAAGTACCCAAGCCTTCTTCATTAAGGATACGTCTTTCTTTTACTCCGATGCGTGTCATAATCCACTCATCGTTGGTATCTACCATTCTTGACAATTCCTCATTGGTCAGAACATAATCCGGCACATAACCACCGACACCTGTAATTACTGCATTTATTTTCTCCATCGTTTCAAGGTTTTGCTTACCGCGTTCATAGGGATTAAAAGGCTAAATTCTGAAAAATCCTTCGGCATTTTAATCCCTATAACGAAGCAAACTGTTTAAAACTATGCGACGTTTAAAGAGCAGCCTCTTTTTCTATCGCTAATTTTCCTCTGTAATAGCCGCAAGCACCGCACACTGTATGATATACATGCCATGCGCCACAATTAGGACAAACGGCTAAAGTAGGAGCTACTGCCTTATCGTGAGTTCTTCTTTTGGCAGTTCTTGTTTTTGATTGTCTTCTTTTAGGATGTGCCATTTTAGTAAAACTTTATTTAATTATTATTTAATATTTCTCTCAATCTATCCCATCGGGGATCGGTCTCGCCGTGTTCCTTTTCTTCGGCATCAGGGAATGGCATATCATCTTCCACGATGCACAGATGTTTACTTAACGTTTCCATCATACTCTCATCGCATTCTCCTTCAGCATGCATCCGCACCATGGGGAGTTGTAAGACGATAAATTCATAGATGAGCCACGCCACATCTATAATGCCTTCTTCCTCTGAAACGACTATCAGATCGTCATCTTCCGAGGGAACCGCGCCGAAGCGGACGTTTATTTCCTCATCGACATTCACATCCTGCCTCAAGTCCTGCAAGCATCTGTCGCAGGGAACAAACACAAACCCTTCGATGTGAAAACATAATTTAAAGGCTTTCTGAATCTTTTTTACTTCTAAAGATACGTTCAAATTCCCCTTCTGTATTTCCGAAGCACTCAGTCCGGCAAAAAAAGCATCGTCCAATGAATATGTATATTCACAGGAATCACTGCTTAGATTCTTCAAATCTATCTGATATATACCAAGAGGTTCCACCTTTAAAGTTTATATAATCGGCTGCAAAGATACACATAATAATCCAAATTCCCTACGATATTGGCATAATATTTTCCGCAGTCATTTCCTCCGTTCCCTCCTAAAAGTTTGAAAAGACGAATATAATTCAATAGAAATTTCCCCGTGAAGTGACTTTATCTCCCCGTAAAATTCTTAAATAACCGCATTGTCCTCACAGAAAGAATGCGAAGACATGTTCAGAGACCGGGATTATTTTCCGAAAAAACTCCCGTTGTTTTCAAAAACGGAATGAAGCGCCCTGCACCCCTCACGCGCAGACAAAAAAAGAATGCCGGGATACAATCTCCGACATTCTTTTATCCTTATATTCAAAATCGAGCGATCAATAACGATAATTGTCCAATTCTTCCGGCCGGAACTTGCGGATAAAATTGAAATGTTTCTCAATCTCCGCATCGGCATAATTCACATATACATTCAACGAGCGGGCAAAAAGTTCCGGAGCTTTCGTAGCATCCTGCAGCAATAAATGGCTCATAACACATACTGCAGCCATTTCATACAGACGACGAGCCACGAAATCCAACAGTTCTTGATCTTTTGCTTCTTTTACAGCATTGGTACAAGCTTCAAACTTGCGCGTCATCTCTTTGATACGATCCATATATCTTTCAAACTCCGGAGCACACGGTATTGCTTCAAACTCGTGCAGAGTTGTAGCATAAGCTCCGTTTGTTACATAACGAATGGCAGCAACTGTTTGCAACTGTGTCGTGCCCTCGTAGATACTTGTAATGCGCGCATCACGATAAATACGCTGACAAGCATATTCCATCATGAAGCCCGATCCGCCATGTATCTGGATGCAGTCGTAAGCATTCTGGTTTGCATATTCCGAATTCATGCCTTTCGCCAACGGAGTGAAGCTGTCTGCCAGTCTTGCATAACGTTTTTCTTCCTGACGTTCCTCGGGAGTAAGTTTACGTTCGCGGGCAATATCATCCAAAGCTTTATAGATGTCTACGTAACGAGACGTCTGATAAAGCAATGCACGACCGGCGTCTAATTTTGCCTTTATCGTGTCCAACATGTCATAAACTGCCGGGAAATTAATAATAGCCTTGCCGAATTGTTTACGTTCTTTGGCATAAGCCAAAGCCTCATTATAGGCCGCCTGACTCAAACCTACCGATTGAGCTGCGATACCCAGACGGGCTCCGTTCATCAACGCCATGACATATTTAATCAAACCCAACTTACGTTCACCGCAAAGTTCGGCTTTCGCGTTCTTATAAACCAGCTCACACGTAGGAGAACCATGAATACCTAATTTGTTTTCAATGCGACGTACATCCACACCACCGTCGTTCTTGTCATAGATAAACATAGACAAACCACGGCCATCGTGCGTACCTTCTTCAGAACGCGCAAGGACCAAATGTAAGTTAGAATCGCCATTTGTGATGAAACGTTTTACACCATTTAATCGCCAGCAGTTCTCCTTTTCATCAAATGTTGCTTTCAGCATTACACTTTGAAGGTCGGAGCCTGCATCAGGCTCGGTTAAATCCATCGACATTGTTTCGCCCGCACAGATACGAGGAATAAAGCGGCTGTGTTGATCTTCGTTACCAAATTCATAAAGAGTCTCGATACAATCTTGCAAAGACCAGATATTTCCGAATCCCGCATCAGCAATCGCAACAATTTCAGCGCACATCGTGTACGGAGTTATCGGGAAATTCAAACCACCAAAACGGCGTGGCATCGTCATTCCGTTCAGACCGGCTTGAACCATCGCCTCGAGATTTTTCTTCGTTCCCGAAGCATATTCTACACGACCGTTTGCACAATGTGGACCTTCTTCGTCGACGCTTTCGGCATTGGCCGCAACCACTTCAGCAGCAATCTCGCCAGTAATTTCCAAAACCTTTTCATACGAGTCGATAGCATCCGCATAATCCTGAGGAGCATAATCGAATTCATCTTTATCTTTATAACCGCGTTCTTTCAATTCGCAGATACGTTCCATCATAGAGTTCTTCAGATGGAAACTTAATTCCGGGTTTTCTGTATAAAAGTTTGCCATTATTTACTATTCTTTTTGTAGTACTTTATTAACTTAGGAACAACAACTTCCACATTTCCATCGATAACATAATCGGCAATTGTATTGATCGGTGCGTTCGGATCATTGTTTATTGAAATAATAATTCCGGCATCTTGCATTCCGGCTATATGCTGAATTTGTCCGGAAATACCGCATGCTATATACAATTTAGGATGTACTGTCACACCCGTCTGCCCAATCTGACGATCATGGTCGCAGAAACCTGCATCCACTGCTGCGCGGCTTGCTCCGACTTCAGCATGAAGTTCTTTTGCAAGTTCGAACAGCATATCAAAACCTTCCTTGCTTCCCATTCCATAACCTCCCGCTATTACAATGGAAGCACCCTTTAAATTATGTTTAGCTTTCTCGACGTGACGATCTATCACCTTTACCACATAATCGGTTTCAGGCACATATTTTGCGACATCATGCCGAACAACTGTTCCCTGATAAGCCTCATCTATGATTTCTTTCTTCATCACTCCTTCACGAACCGTTGCCATTTGCGGACGATGTTCAGGATTAACGATCGTAGCCACGATGTTCCCTCCGAAAGCCGGACGAATCTGATACAACAGATTTTTATAAACTATTCCGTTCTTTTTGTCCTCATAATCGCCTATTTCCAGTTGTGTACAGTCGGCCGTAAGACCACTTGTCAAAGCAGACGACACGCGTGGTCCCAAATCTCTCCCGATAACCGTAGCTCCCATCAAGCAAATTTGCGGTTTTTCTTCCTTAAATAAATTGACAAGGATCGAAGTGTGAGGAAGAGATGTATAAGGGAACAATCCCGGTGCATCGAATACATGTACGCAATCAACGCCGTAAGGCAAGATTTGTTTCTCCACGTCAGCAAGTCCTGTACCTGCTACAATCGCTTCAAGCTGGCAGTTCAACTGATTTGCCAGTTTGCGGCCTTTTGTCAAAAGTTCAAGGCTTACATCAGCAACGTGTACGCCTTCTATTTCACAATATACAAATACATTATTCATAGTGTTTCCTTTTTAGTTGCTTCCAGCCGAGAATTTTTATCGAAAACGCCACGTGGTTTTCTGTAAAACATTTCGACTTTTCCGCCATATCATTAGCCTATTGTATGATTAGCCAAGAGTTCAACAATCAAATTTTCTACATCAGCATCGCTCCCCGTCAACGTTTTGCTTTCCTTTGCCTGGAAAACAATATTCTCGATCTTCTTCACCTTCGTAGGAGAACCCGACAATCCACATTGTTTTGTATCCCCGTTTACATCGGAAACACTCCATTCCACTATATTCAAATACGGGCGGCTTTCATACAAAGCAGCATAAGGAAGTACTCCGCCGTCTTTCGTCAATGCAGCTTTTTCTTGCCCGCCTAAAGCACGTTTATACTTTTGTACAAGTTTGGCATTGCGCGGACGACAAGGAGCTGCGCTGCCATTTACAGTCAAAACAATGGGAAGCGGACCTTCTACTGTTTCCACTCCGCCATCAATATGACGTTTTACGCGAATGTGTTTGTCTGCAACTTCTTCTATTTCCTCTACATAAGTAATTTGAGGCAAACCTAATTTTTCCGCAACTTGAGGCCCAACTTGTGCCGTATCGCCGTCGATAGCCTGACGTCCTCCTATAATAATATCATAATCACCAATCTTACGAATTGCCATAGCCAATGCGTAAGATGTTGCTAAAGTATCCGCTCCGGCAAAAGCACGATCGGTTAATAAATAGCCATTGTCCGCCCCTCTATACAATCCTTCACGAATTATTTCTGCAGCACGGCCCGGTCCCATTGTCAAAATCGTTACAACGGATCCCGGATGTGTCTCTTTCAATCTGAGGGCCTGTTCCAAGGCATTTAAATCTTCCGGGTTAAATATCGCCGGAAGAGCTGCGCGGTTTATTGTTCCGTCCGCATTCATGGCATCTTTCCCTACGTTTCTTGTATCGGGAACTTGCTTAGCCAGCACTACAATTTTCAAACTCATCTGATCTTATTTTTGGTATTATTAAATTACTGCAACAAAATTAATTGAAAGCATTTATTCCGCAGCAAATATAGGCAAACAAAATGAATTTACAGATAAAAAACCAATGTTTTCACCACTATTCACCAAGACATTTCAATACATCAGCAACAAGTTCCTCATACGACGCGACAGGTGAATCGGAATAAGCCGAGTAAATTTTCAAATCCGGTTTTACCACATATACACGAGGTATTCGTTCCGTTGAGAACAACGAATAAACCGTCCGATCCGGTTGCGCAGAATAAGGTAACGTAAGGGCATTTTCCTGCCAAAATGCTTCAATATCCGAAGCCGTTTCTTCCCTACTTATACAACAAACCTCGACAGTCTTTTTGTCCTTAAACCTATTATAAACTCTTTGAATTACAGGTAATTCTTCTCTACAATCGGGACATTCCGTATGAAAAAAGACTATTAATGACACATTTCCTTTCAAAGAAGATGTACTGAAAAGCTCGCCGTTGTTCATCACGACCGAGAAGTTCGGAACAATATCACCCGGCTTCAAGTCCACATACTCGTATGATTCATCATCGTGTATGCAAGAGAACTGGCATAAACAACACAAACTTATGATAATTCCTTTTATAAAAATGCCCATTATTTCATCGGTTTATCAAGTAAAACTCAGCCTAAATGTAATAAAAATATGTATATTTGCTAACACTTCATACCATCATTTATTATGGAACGACTGCAACAGTATATTCACCAATTGTTTACTTATTTAGGAATTGAAGAGAGCTTCTTCACATGGGGCCAAAGCATTATATTTATCATTGGCATATTTATTATTGCTTATCTCACATCCAAAATCTTTCAACACGCCGTTATTCCGGCCATACACAAGATAACAATACGAACAAAAACCACATGGGACGATTATTTATTCAACAAACGAGTAATGAAATGTTTCCGACGTCTTATTCCTCCCATTGTCTGGTATTTGTTCCTCCCTCTCGTTTTTCCCGACACACCAAACGTACTTTCCATCCTTTTAAAAGTATGCTATGTATATCTCATTATCGTTATACTGATGCTCATAAATGCATTTTTTCATTCGCTTTACGAGATATCCAACGAACATGAAAAGCTCAAAAACCGCCCTCTAAAGGGAATTTATCAGATGATGAACCTGATCGCCATAGGAATCGGCGGGATCTTAATCATCAGCACTCTCCTTAATAAAGACGCAACAAGCATACTTGCTGGACTGGGCGCCTCGGCCGCTGTACTAATGCTTATCTTTAGAGACAGCATATTGGGCCTGGTTGCCGGCATACAGCTCTCGGCCAATGACATGCTTCGTCCCGGCGATTGGATTACAATGCCCAAGCATGGTGCCAACGGATTCGTAACTGAAGTATCCCTAACAACCGTAAAAGTACGCAATTTCGACCAAACGATTACTACAATTCCTCCCTATATTTTAGTAAGCGACTCCTTTCAAAACTGGAGAGGCATGTGGGAAATCAAAGGAAGAAGAATCAAACGTTCCATTAACATCGACATGACGACCATACATTTTTGTACCGAAGAAGAAAAGAAAAGGCTCCGGTCGAAAGGTTGGATCGACGAACAAGTCGATACGGAAGAATTGGTAAATCTTTATGCTTTCCGATATTATACGACACTATACCTGAAGGCGAATGCCAACATTAATCAGGATCTAATGTTAATGGTACGCCAGATGCAGCCCACAAGCGAAGGACTTCCCATAGAGATTTATTGCTTCACACACACTACCGAATGGCTTCCATACGAAAAGATACAGGGAGAGATATTCGACCACCTGCTGGCGATACTTCCCGAATTCGGCCTTCAGATTTTCCAACGCCCGGCAGGCTCCGATCTGAACGGGCATGCATTTTCTCAAGACGGCGCCGGCCTTCCGGGTAAAACGGCCTGATCTTTTTTTAAGACAACAGAACCTTTTCTCCCGCATAAAGCATCACTCTGCAAGAACTTTCATCAGACAGTTTCTGCAATCGAACTGCAAACGGAAACGACGACCGTCGCCGCTTACCAAAAAATAAGGTTCTTTATAAGGAGATCTGCCCTTCTGATGCACCGGACACCAGCCCATGCTATACCGAATGCAATGTTTGCAAAACATAAGAACGCCTGCTTCCGGTGTTTTTTTCTCGAAGGCCGGAGCAATACGCGTCACTCCATGCTGACGATAAAAGTCTTCTGCCTTATGATTCATCACATTCCCCAAGTAAGTCAACTCCCGTTCCGGATAGGAATGATGCGTTTCCTTGAGCCGGACAATCTCCTGCCGGTAGTTAATACGCCGCAGCATCAGCAAGCGTTCCACCACACGACGGCGCCATTCGGCCAGCAAAGACGAAGGGATAAACCAACTTTCTGACAACAAGACCTCGACTTCTTTTACCTCAAAAGGCGTATTTCCCAATTTACCCAACTGCACCTTTTGATTTTCTTCCTGCGGTGTTCGTGCTTTTTCTTTCGCATAAGGGAAACCCATGGCCACACGGTTCCCATCTTCATCCTGCATTGTCAGCGTAAAACCATAGTTGTTTTCCGCCAGCTCAATGCGGACATTCAGTTTTCGGACGGCCGACAAGCCGTCCAATACCCGCTTAAATTCCTTGTCGTAATTGCGGAAAAGTACGGTTTTTGGTTTCAATCGAGGCATCTCCTGAGGGTATATTTTATTCGCGTCTACCTTATTAATCCGGAACCCTTGCAGCACTCCTTCATCATCTACATAGCATAATCCGTCACCATTGCTGAAAGACTTTACACCTGCAACCGTAAAATAACCGGGATGAACATCCTTTACCGTCCCCACCTCTTCGCCCAAAGACTTCGGAGTATCAAACGAACAAATATCAGGTTTACGCCCTTTTATGAAATATTCCGTGAAACCACGATTAAAACTTTTATCCAACTGAGAAACAAAAAACAGGCGGGCACTTCCCGAAGACGAGCGCATGAACTCAGGCCTGCGTTTCAATATTTCATCCAGTTTTTGCCGATAATATGCCGTTACATTCTTCACATACGACACGTCTTTAAGGCGGCCTTCTATTTTAAACGACGAGACGCCTGCATCGAGTAATGCCTCCAAATTGTTGCTTTGATTCATATCTTTCAACGAAAGCAAATGCTTGTTCTTCGCAATCACTCGGCTTTCGGCGTCCAGCAAATCAAAGCTCAACCGACAAAACTGGGCACATTCTCCACGATTTGCACTGCGTCCATAACATGACTGACTGGCATAACACTGCCCACTGAAACTCACGCACAATGCCCCATGTACAAATGCTTCAAGGGAAACTTCGGGACAAGCTTCATGAATCGTCCTGATTTCGTCGAGAGAAAGTTCGCGTGCAAGCACCACCTGACGGAAGCCCGCCTCAGAAAGGAATCTCACCTTTTCCACCGAACGATTATCCATTTGTGTACTTCCATGCAAGGGTATGGGAGGCAGATTCAGCTTTGTTATCCCCATATCCTGTATAATCAAAGCATCCACGCCGGCACGATACAATGCCCAAATCATCTTCTCCGTATCCTCCAACTCCGAGTCATACAAAATTGTATTCAGCGCAACATATATTTTTACGTTATATATATGTGCATACGTAACCAGCGAAGAAATATCTTCCAGCGAGTTTCCGGCTGCGGCTCGCGCTCCGAAACGGGGAGCACCGATATACACTGCATCGGCCCCGTGATTGATTGCTTCGATTCCACACGTCAAATCTTTTGCCGGAGCCAATAATTCTACAGAATGCTTCGGGATCATTTTATCAGACTGATATCGTAAGGTGTTTCCTGATACACGTAATAATTCAACCAATTCGAGAAAAGCAGGTTGGCCGTACTGCGCCAACGAACCAAAGGCCCCTTGTCGGGATCATCATCGCGGTAATAATTTTTCGGCATTTCAATAGGCAAACCCTTCCCAAGATCACGGCGATATTCCGTGTCGAGCGTGTAAGGCGAATATTCCGAATGGCCCGTTATGAAAAATTCCCGGCCGCCTCGTGCCATAACCATGTGAACGCCCGAGACATCTGACGCCGAAATTATCTGCAAAGCCGGATTCTTTTCTATATCTTCACGGCGCACTTCGGTATGACGGCTGTGAGGGACAAAGAACAAGTCGTCGAATCCCCGGAAAATAGGCAGGTGCTGCATGCCGTCACAAATGCGATGTTCAAATATCCCAAACATCTTCTTTTCGAGCGAATACTTCGGTATACCGTAATAATGATACAGTCCGGCCTGAGCGGCCCAGCAAATAAACAAGGTAGAAGTCACATGTGTTTTTATCCACTCAAAGATATCTTGCAACTCATTCCAGTAATTCACTTCCTCAAAAGAAAGGTGTTCTACCGGAGCTCCCGTGACAATCATTCCGTCAAACTTCTCGTCGCGCATGTCGGAAAAATCGCGATAAAAGGCCATCATATGCTCAATCGGCGTGTTCTTCGACGTGTGACTTTTTAATTTCATGAAGTCAACTTCTATCTGAAGCGGCGAGTTTGAGATCAGACGAATCAGATCTGTTTCGGTAGTTATCTTGAGCGGCATTAAATTGAGAACCACAATTTTGAGCGGACGAATGTCTTGTGTATCGGCTCTCGACGTATCGATTACAAAAATATTCTCTTCTTTTAACAGATCAATGGCGGGAAGTTTATCGGGTAATTTCAGCGGCATACTTTTTCTCTTACAGGTTTATTGAACGCAAATTTACAGAAAAAATCCGCTTCTTACCACATAAAAACATAAAATACGTTTCGTCATGGCAAGAAGCGGACCGGTATAAAAACCGTTATAAACGGTTTTTATATATCAAGGCCATCAGCTTCTGATACTGATTTTCTATGCCCATGTAAGCCTGAAGATTCTTATAAACATTCTCGACCTCCACGTAATAATCGATGACAGACAGTTGTCCTCCCTTTACAGCATCGTAAAGAAGCTGCAATGTTTTATGCATCAACACCACATCGTAAACGCTCATTGTCTCGCGAAGCTGCTGCATTTCGTGATACCGGCTCTCGATATCTGCCTTAACTTGCAGGCGGACATTCTCCAATTGTGCCTGAGCACTTACGGCTTCGGCCTTCGCAATTTTTACTTTCCTCTTGTTGGAGAATATGGGAATACTGCCTCCTATAAGGAAACCATTGCTTTTTTCTCCCAAACTTGTATTGCGGCGATACGCAATCTCGAGCTTCGGCAACCATTTTTGCTTATTTACGTTAACCTCTTTATCGGCAGCCTGCGCGGCAAAGTCCGAGGCCTGCAACGTCACATCACCCGACATAATCTCATTATAAAGCTCTGCATAGTTCTCTACCGGTTCGATCTTCGGATAATCGGATCCCGTAAAATCGAGTGGTTTATCTCCGTTCATGGCTTGTAACCTTCCCTCTATCGTACGACTATCAGCCTTATTTCTTGCCACTTCTGCCTGAACATTCATCCGCTCCATCTTCACCTTGTTCAGTTCCAACACGCCCACATGACCTCTCTTCAAGCGTTCTTCCGTCAAAGTAAGCAGTTCTTCGGCGTTCTTTTTCCGCTGTTCCAACAACAAATATTCCTGACGTAACCGGATAAGATCGAGACAAAGTGTTTTGGCCTCCAGCAGGATTTCCTGACGCGCCGCCTGCAATTGCCGCTCAAGCGCCTCTTGTTGCAATTCTCCCGAGCGATGTCTTACCGCATAAACCGAAGGAAAATCAAAACCTTGCTTGACAACCAGTTCAGAACTTGCCATTCCGTCGACATTTTTTGCGAAGAACGGGCTATACTCCACCGAGGGATCTTCCAATCCGTTTTGAGAACGAATCTCCAACTTGGCCGCATCCGTTGCCTGACGCTGCGCCTGCAATTCCTTATTATTCTGTTCTATTGTACGCAAAACATCGTCAACATTTTGTGCAAACGCACCAATGTTTCCAATAAAACATAACGTTATTATACTTAAAACTCTTCTCATATTTCCTGTGAATTTAGTTTTCTTTTCCGATTCATCAACTCATATACTATCGGAACGATAAAGGCGTTCAAGAAAGTCGACGTAAGCAAACCTCCCAAAATAACCTTAGCCATCGGACTTTGAATCTCATTACCCGGAAGATCTCCCCGCAAGGCTAACGGGATAAGAGCGAGAGCCGACGACAAAGCCGTCATAAGAATCGGATTCAAACGGTCCAAAGAACCTTTAATAATGCAGTCGTGCAGGTTCAAACCTTGTTCCTCGCGCAACAGATTATAATGGCTTATCAGCAACATACCGTTGCGGGTGGCTATTCCAAACAATGAAATAAAACCGATAATAGCCGGAATACTTACCTCGCCCGTAGTAAGGAGTAATGCAAAGACACCGCCAATCAATGCCAAAGGCAGATTCAGCAGGATCACTCCGCTTTGGGCAGCATTTTTAAATTGCAAGTACAACAATAAAAATATCACGACGATACTCATGGCCGAAGCAAGCAACAAAACGCGGCTGGCGGCCTGTTCGCTTTCAAACTGCCCCCCGTACTCTATGTGATAACCTTCCGGCAAATCTATGTTTTCGTCTATACGTTCTCTGATTTCATTCACCGCGCTTCTCAAATCTCTTCCGCTCGTATTGGCAGAAATAACGATTTTCCGTTTCACGTTTTCCCTGTTGATGGTGTTCGGTCCCGTCGACGAAACGACATCAGCAACGTAAGACAACGGCACTTTGTTGCCGTTCGCATCATCAATCATCAAGTCTTTTACCTTCTCTATCGCGCCGCGATTGTCTTCACTCGAGCGGACAACCAGATTAAAAGCCTTGCCCTGTTCATAAACTTGCGATACGACTTCTCCGGCCATCATCACCGTAACAAACTCGCTGAACTGCGGCAAAGAAATTCCATACTTGGCCAACATTTCCCGACGCGGCACGATCTTTAACTCCGGACGTTCTATTTGTTGTTCCACATTCAGGTCGACAATTCCTTCTACGTCGGCAATCGTAGACTTGATACGATTGCCTATTGCAAACATTTTATTCAGATCATCTCCAAAAAGTTTTATAGCGATGTTCGCCTGAGTTCCGCTCAGCATCGCATCAATACGGTGACTGATGGGCTGACCTATCTCGATGTTTGCCCCGGCAATTGTGGAAAGTTTCGACCGGACATCCTCAAGCACTTCCGCATGCGAGCGGTCTTTCAACTCAAAAGGTGCTTCTATTTCCGACACATTCACACCTAAGGCATGTTCATCCAATTCGGCCCGTCCGGTCTTACGGGCCACCGTTTGAATCTCAGGAACGGATAGTAATAACATTTCGGCCTGACGTCCTATCCTGTCCGACTCCTCCAATGACACACCCGGCAACGAGCTTACATTTATCGTAAAAGAACCTTCATTGAAAGACGGCAGGAAACTATGTCCCAAAGTAAAGAATGAACCTAATGCAACAAGGAATATTACTACCGTACTTCCCAAAACGATTTTCTTATGCGACAAGGCCCAATTCAATCCGTTTTCGTAATGTTTCTTCAGCCACACGGCAAGAAATGCCTCCTTCGGCAGGCCGTTTTTCTTAAAATCTCCGCCCAACAAGTAACTGCAAAGCACGGGAGTCAATGTCAACGCCACGACGGTTGAAGCAAAAAGCGACACGATAAATGCAATACCAAGCGGAATAAGCATGCGACCTTCCATGCCGCTCAGGAAGAACAAAGGCACAAAACTTACCACAATAATGAGAGTCGAGTTCAAAATGGGCAAACGAACTTCCCGGGAAGCATGAAACACGACATCCCGAACCGGCTTACGTTCGGCAACGGGCAACATACGGTTTTCCCGCAAATGTTTCCAAACATTCTCCACATCGACGATGGCATCGTCCACCAACGAGCCGATGGCTATGGCCATACCTCCCAAACTCATCGTGTTTATACTTAGATTCATGTAATGTAACACCAGGATGGCCACCACCAAAGACAAAGGCAAAGTAACCAAAGATATAATCGTTGTGCGAACATTGGCAAGGAAAAGGAACAAGACAATGACCACAAATATGGCACCTTCATACAACGATTCCTGTACATTCCCTATGGAACTTTCTATAAAGCGCGATTGGCGGAACACATCCGTCGAGATCTTTACATCGGAAGGCAGGTTTTTCTGTAAATCTTTTAACGCAGCTTCCAGTTTCTCCGTCAGCTCGATTGTTCCGGTATTAGGCTGTTTTGTCACTGTAACAAGCACAGCAGGTTTTCCTCTTTCCGAGGCCAATCCCAACTTTGGTTGCTGTGCCCCGATGCGTACATCGGCAACATCCTCCAGTGTCACCGGCGCTCCGCCTACATTTTTTATCGTTGCACGAGCCATGGCATCTACGTCATCGGTCGACAAGACGCCGCGCACTATATACTCGTTTCCGTATTCATAAATCACACCCCCGCTGGTGTTCTGATTCATCATGCGGGTAACATTCATCACTTCTCCCAATGTTACGCCGTAATGTTTCATGCGTTCGGGGTGAAGCAACACCTGATATTCTTTAATATCTCCGCCCAAAACTGCAACCTGTGCCACGCCTCCGGTAGAAAGCAGACGGGGACGGATTGTCCAGTCCGCCAGCGTTCGCAAATCAAGCATCGACGTACTGTCTGCCGTAAGGCCGATAATCAACAACTCTCCCAAGATAGACGACTGAGGTCCCAGCGTTGGTTTTCCTACGTTATCGGGAAGTTCATCACTCACCGTCGCAATCTTTTCCGAAACAATCTGGCGCGCCAGATAAATATCCGTGTCCCAATCGAACTCAACCCACACGACAGAAAATCCGGTCGTCGAAGAAGATCGTACACGACGAACGTTTGTTGCTCCGTTAACAGCCGTTTCTATTGGAAAAGTAACTAATTGTTCCACCTCCTCGGCCGCCATCCCATTGGCCTCGGTCATTATTACTACCGTCGGAGCATTGAGATCGGGGAAGACATCCACCTCGGCATGGAAAGCGGTATATGTGCCTCCTATCAGCAAAAGAACCGAAGCAACCAGGACCAACAAGCGGTTCTGTAATGAAAAATGTATAATCTTATTCAGCATAGTCCTTAATGATTATGAGTATGAGCCGGTATTGCATTGCTTGCAGAAGAGAGTTTCACATAAATGGCTCCCTGCATAACTACCTGTTCTCCTCCCGTCAAACCTGAAATAACTTCTACGCGTTCTCCATCGGTCGCGCCGAGCTTTACCTCTTGTTTCTTATATCCTTCTTCATCAAGGCGGACATAAACGAAATACAATCCCTGCTCTTCCGTAATGGCACTAACGGGAAGACTGATCACATTCTCCCGCTCCTTCGACAATAAATATACCTCGACAAATGCTCCGGGGACAAGGTCTCCCGTATTGCGAAACTCGAAGGTCACAGGGATATAATACGACGAATCGCCCGAAGCTTTTCCATAAGACAATAACCGCCCCTGCAATTCATCCAGCTGATAAGTGCGCCCGACTGACGGAACCCGGATATTGGCCGACGTGATTTTCGGCAAATAAGCGTAGTAACGTTCCGACACGTCTGCACGAAGCTGCAAACGTTCGGTTTTTGTAATGGCAGCCAACGGAGTGCCCAATGCCACGAACTCACCATCTTTAACCAATAAATTTTTCACATATCCCGAATATGGCGATTTAACGGCTACGCCTTTTCCGTCCTCACTCGGCGACAAGGCTTCATAAGCTATACGCGCGTTTTCATAAGTTTCCCGAATCGTGTTAAACTCGGCCTCGGACACAATGTTTTTTTCACGCATAGACTTGGCCCGATCGTACCCGTCTTTTGCTGTTTCATAGGCAATACGGGCACGTTTTATTTCATCACCATTTTGTAAATTCCCCGACGATATTGTAAACAAGGCCTCGCCTTTTTTCACAGACATCCCGTCGACCACCGGACGGGGAAAGGAAATCACACCCGAAACGTTAGCCACAAGTTGCGATTCGTCGCCTTGCGCTGCAAGAATCTGCCCGCCGGTTTCGATTACATCGCGAAAAGTTCCGGCCTTAACCGTGTCAACAACCACCCCGGCAGCCTTCGCCTTTTCGGGAGAAAGTATGATCTCATCTGAATGTCCCGCATGACTTTCTTCCGCATGACCGTGTTCGTCATGATCATGATCCGCATGACCGGCACAGGATGCCGACAAGAAAACAGCCAACATCCCCATAAAAATTGTTTGTTTCATGAGCAATATAAAAAATGTATAATTAATTATTAACAGAAAAAGTGGCGCAAAAGCGCAATAAGAGCCGGCGGTAACCGGTAAAAAACATGAGGTCAAATCAAGGAAGGAGGCGCACGAAGCCCCAGCGAACGCGGTATTTCCCGCGAATAAAGAGCCTCGCTATAACAAAACAATTCCTTCGCCGTCAGAATAAAATCGGGCGAAAGAATACAAGAATCCCCGGTTCCGGGATATATAAATGTATAGGAAGTATAATCGGGAACAAGCACGAGGTGATGAGAATCCGGCGATGCGCACTGAAAATGAGTGATACAATCGGTGCCACACGTATGCGCATCCTTATTATCGTCCGGGAAAGTATTTTCACAGCACTCGCAGAATGTTTTACAACAGGCAGCATCGGAATGCAAACAAAAAAGGCTTCCGTGATGATGATGAGGGAAAGCAGATGCCACCTGCATGAGGACGCAGATGATCAACAATACGTATGCTTTTTGTCTCTTTCCCATATCTTTTCATAAATTTCACGGGCAAATATAGACATTAAGATGCTTACATCCAAATAAATATCGTGCAACTGAATTGCAATCTTCAGGGATTTATCCGCCAAAAGTCCTGAAACAAAAAATATTTACCGCCGAAACCTTACGGGAACGTTCTCCGCATACACAAAAAAACATCCCGTCGTTTCCTCCTGTCCAACGAAATGTTTTATAGGAAACAACGGGATGTTTTCATTTACGCAACGCCTTATTCTTCCGCTTCCATGCTGCGGTCATCCGGACCTTCCGGGTGAACTACCCGCTCAAGATAGACTTCAAATATCAAACTCGTGTAGCCGGGTATGCCACTATCTCCGTATGCTCCGTAAGCCATAAGGTAAGGAATGAACAACTGCACGTGCTCGCCTTCACGCATATGTAGCAGTGCTGTTGTCCAACCGGGGATAAGATTTTTTACAACGAACGGAGTAGGCTCATATCTTTTCGGCGTAACATTCAGGTCAAAATCGCCGGAATAATTATCGTCGAAGACATAAGAGTTGATATAACTTCCCCGGTAATACACATAAACCGTGTCAGTGAAACTTGGAGTTATGCCCAACTCTTCGCTACCCCCCAACGACTTTACATATACATAATCGTTATTCGTCAAAGGCATCGAGCTGAAAGCCGGATCAACTTTATAGTTCTGAAATTTCGCCCAGCCCGCGGGAGTTGGATTAGCATTCACGATGGCCGCAATGGAATCAATAAATGCTTCATTCTCCCAGCGCCAATAATCATCGTCATCGTTATCGTCGCACGACACAAAACAAAACGTCAAAACATAAAGGAAAGCGGCAAAGCCGAATAATTTTATTTTCATATTTGTTATAATGTTTTCAGAAGACTTGTAATACTTACCTTGTCGGCTATGATACTATTTAACTCGGAAATAGGAACTCGTTCCTGTTTCATCGTATCACGATTGCGCAATGTTACGCAATTATCTTCCAATGTTTGATGATCAACGGTGACACAATACGGCGTACCGATGGCATCCTGACGACGATAACGTTTCCCGATACTGTCTTTCTCGTCGTATTGGCAGTTAAAATGGAACTTCAATTCATTGATGATTTCACGCGCCTTTTCCGGCAGTCCGTCTTTTTTGATCAACGGCATTACGGCCAGTTTTACCGGAGCGAGCGCTGCCGGGAGTTTCAATACAACACGTGTTTCTCCTCCTTCCAACGTTTCTTCCGTATACGCCGCACTCATTACGCTGAGGAACATCCGGTCGACTCCAATTGACGTTTCGATGACATACGGAGTATAACTTTCGTTTATTTCCGGATCAAAATACTTAATGCTTTTACCAGAGTACTTCTCGTGTTGGGACAAATCAAAGTTCGTACGAGAATGAATACCCTCAACTTCCTTAAAGCCGAACGGCATAAGGAATTCGATATCCGTCGCCGCATTTGCATAATGCGCCAGTTTTTCATGATCATGGAAACGGTAATGATCGTCACCGAAACCCAATGCTTTATGCCATTTCAGGCGAGTCTGTTTCCAAAAGTTGAACCACTCCAGTTCGGTTCCCGGCTTTACGAAGAACTGCATTTCCATTTGTTCAAACTCACGCATGCGGAAAATAAACTGACGGGCCACGATCTCATTACGGAAAGCCTTACCTATTTGAGCGATACCAAAAGGTATTTTCATTCGTCCCGTCTTCTGAACATTCAGATAATTCACGAATATTCCTTGTGCTGTTTCGGGGCGAAGATAGATTTTCATTGCACCATCTGCGGTAGAACCCATCTCCGTTGTAAACATAAGATTGAATTGACGTACTTCAGTCCAGTTCTTCGTTCCGGAAACAGGGCACACGATTTCTTCATCAAGAATGATTTGTCTCAGTTCATTCAAATCGTTTGCATTCATGGCTTTTGCATACCGTTCATGCAAAGCATCGCGTTTTGCCTGATGTTCCAACACGCGAGCATTGGTTGCACGAAACTGCTTTTCATCGAAAGCATCGCCATATTTCTTTGCAGCCTTGGCCACTTCTTTATTTATCTTCTCGTCGTATTTGGCGATTTGATCCTCTATCAAGACATCAGCACGATAGCGTTTTTTCGAATCACGGTTATCAATCAGCGGATCATTGAACGCGTCTACATGCCCAGATGCCTTCCATATTAACGGATGCATGAATATTGCCGAGTCGATTCCCACAATATTTTCATGCAAAAGCACCATGCTTTGCCACCAATATTGCTTGATATTGTTTTTCAACTCTACACCCATTTGGCCATAATCATACACTGCTCCGAGTCCATCATAGATATCGCTTGAAGGAAACACGAAACCATATTCCTTACAATGTGAGACCAATTTCTTAAAAACGTCTTCTTGTGCCATTTCTTTTATCTATTTGTTTTTTACTTATTTCCTTTTCTAATAGGGCACAAAGATAGATATTTATAAATAAAAAAAGGTGATAGTAATATTAATTTATCTTAGTATTCTATCTCTTTAAAGGATATAAAAAACAAAAAAACACCTTTTTTTCATACTTTTGCACTACCTTTTTACCTGTCGAACGTAGTGACAAACGTTTTGACAAACCGTAATATGAACCAAAAAATTCCGCATGGCAACAGATAAATATATACAAATGACTACGGCTTCAGTCCCGAAACTTATCGGAGAATTGGCTGTTCCTACCATCATAAGTATGCTTGTTACATCGTTTTACGTAATGGCAGATACTTATTTTGTTGGTAAAATAAACACCCAATCAACGGCAGCGGTAGGCATTTCGTTCTCGGTCATGGCCATCGTACAAGCCTTCGGTTTTTTTTTCGGCCACGGATCGGGAAACTATATATCGCGTAAACTTGGAGCACAAGATTACGCAAATGCAGAAAAGATGGCATCGACAGGATTCTTCTATGCTTTTTTTATGGGTGTATTGATTGCCATTTTCGGGCATTTATTCCTCACCCCCATTTGTACCGTCCTCGGTTCTACGCCTACCATCCTGCCTTACACCGAAACATATTTGGGCATCATTCTTCTGGGAGCCCCTTTTATGGCTTCGTCTTTGGTGCTGAATAATCAAATGAGGTTCCAGGGAAATGCCGTATATGCCATGGTTGGTATCAGCATAGGAGCCTTATTAAACATCGGACTCGCCCCGTTATTAATTTTTATCTTCGAGATGGGTATTGCCGGAGCCGCATGGTCTACCTTCATAAGCCAGGTATGCAGTTTTACAATTTTGCTCATCATGGATCACAAAGGAACAAATATCCGCATCCGTTTCAGGAATTTTTCATGGGGCCCGGCGCTGTTAAAGGAAATCGTTTTCGGAGGAAGTCCTTCACTTTGCCGACAGGGATTGGCCAGTACCGCCACCATCTTTCTGAATATTGCCGCGGGAAAGTACGGCGACGCTGCCATTGCTGGTATGTCAATTGTTTCTCGAATCTGCATGTTCATCAATTCGTTTATCATCGGATTCGGGCAGGGTTTCCAGCCTGTATGCGGATTTAATTTCGGAGCAGGGCTATATACTCGCGTAAGAAAGGGCTTCTGGTTTTGCGTAAAAACAGGCGTTGTATTCCTTTCGCTGTGTTCCGTTGTCGGATACATCTACGCTCCTGAAATTGTTTCCTGGTTCCGTAAAGGAGATCCTCTCGTTATTGAGATCGGAGCACAGGCGCTTCGCTGGCAATTGATTACGCTCCCTTTGGGCACATGGGTAATACTTTGCAACATGATGTTGCAGACAATCAGACAACCGGCGCGGGCCATCGTTCTCTCGTCTGCCCGTCAGGGACTGTTTTTCATCCCGTTCATCTTGTTGCTGCCGACCATCTTCGGTCTGCAAGGCGTAGAAATGTGTCAGGCTGTATCCGATTTATGTTCATTCATTATTGCGATTCCTCTTACGGTAGGCGTACTAAAAAAGATGAGAACAGACCATCCCGTTCATGCACACAACGCGAAGATTTAGTCTGTTCCCGCCTTTCTTCTTTCATTTTTCTCCCCGTCTTCTGAGAGAAACGTTTATTTCTTTTTCAAAAAGAACTTGTCGATGTCGGGAGCCCAATTATAATCACATCCCATCCGAACGGTATTATATCCGGGGTTTAATGAGACCGATACGGTTACGTCTGCAGGAGTATCGAAAGAACCGGAGTTAAGATTCTTCAGATTCGTGCGCACTCCGTTCACCTCAATATACAAGGAACGATTGCTATCGCAGACATAAGTTACGGTCAAGTCGTAGTTTCCTCCTTCGGAACTATACACATTTTTCCACTCTGCATAGTTTTCCGGTCGGGCACCCAAGAAGCCGATTTTTGTCTTTCCCGACAACGTTTCCGAATAACTGTAACGGGCAAATTTGCGAATATCGAGCGCATTAAAGCAAGGCAAGTAAGCCCATTCGCCCTCGTACAACGTTGCATCCAGACGTTCTTCAGCCTCCAGACGGAAAACTTTGATGCTCCTTGGAGGCAAAGTATACGTCAGACTTCCTTTAACAACCCCGCAATCTTGCTGAGCAATCAAGTCACGCACCTTCACTTCCCCGCCCAATTCCAGTTTTTCCAACGGGACATCAAATGCACAAACGGTATCCGTGGGGTTATACAATGCAACGGCACGAGCGGTTCCATGCAAGGTTTCTATGTCTTTCACGAACACATATTCCTCGTTTTCGTGCGAAACCACATAAGCCTGAAGGCCCAAACGATCCTGGTTAATGGCAATCAACTCTTTGTTTTGCATCAGCTTTTTGGAAGATTCCGGTATTGTCGTCATGTCACAACCGATTAATAACGGAGAACTCATGATGCACCACATGCCAAAATGTACCTCCTCTTCATTCTGAGGAAGCCCACGTCCGATTTCCAACATGTCCATATCATTATAATGACCTCTGCCCGCATAAGCCGAAAGATACATGTTTTTATCAATAATGTATTTGATGGAATTCCAATTCAAGCCGATGTCTCCGCTGATACGCCAAGACGCCGCAATATCTTTTGCCCAGGTCCCCGGAAAATCCCAGCGACAGATATTCATCGACACGCGGTCCTTTTTGTCGGTCTGCTGTATTGCTTCATAAATTTCATGGTAACGTTTCTTTTCATCCAAGCCCAGCTGCATTCCCCCGCAATAATCGACTTTTATAAAATCAAAGTCCCATTCATCGAAATACAATTTGGCGTCCAGCAAATCGTAACCGTATAATCCGCCTTGAACACCGGGGCAGGTCGGATCGGATATCGAGTGGCAGGAACTGATTCCCGCGTCGGAATAGATTCCGGCCTTCAGGCCTTTCGAATGAATGTAGTCGGCCATTGCACGCATTCCCGAGGGAAACAGGTTTGCATCATAAGTCATTTTTCCCGAAACGGAGTCGCGCCATCCGAAGAAACCATCGTCTATGTTTATGTAAGAATAGCCGGCTTCTTTAAAGCCCAAATCCACCATTGCATCAGCTTGAGCCTTAATAATGTCTTCATTAATATTAACTCCAAACGTATTCCACGAGCTCCATCCCATAATAGGCGGAGTTACACCGTCTTTTCCGTCAGCTCCATTTTCCCCATAAGGCGAGGTAACAGACTGACAAGCCGCACATGCCAAAGATAATACGACCGCAAACAATTGATTTTTTTTCATAGAAAGATTTTTATTAATAAACAATATCATCTGCAAAACAACTCCTCTTTCCGAGGAACACACAAATTTATAAATAAAAAAGATATAGGCAAACCAAATAACTGCCCGAATTATTTACAATAAAACATGCTATTGTTTTCAAGCAAAGAAGCTTATTTTTATCAGAAACCATGCATTGTTTTACAAATATCTTTATATTTTTGCGAGAAATACATCTCCCGTCTTCGGGAAAAAGAACAGCGAGTACATCGCACATTTACGTAAAATCAAGCCATAAAAAACACATTAGGAATACATGGGTACATCAAAAAAAACACTCTTTTTTGCAAGTGTATTATTTCTTTATTGCGCATCTTCCTCTGCGGAAGACATCTCGTTTAAAATAACCAAACGTTATCTGAACTTCCCCATATCTCATCAAACCGACAGACATCAAATGACGTTTGAAACGGAAAGCGAGCCCGACCTGACTGTCAATATACGTTTGGCTCCGGAAAAGGCCGACTATTGGGTATTCAAAGACGTATCGCATCTGAAAGGAGAAACGGTTAAAATCAGCTACAACGGCGATAAAACCGGACTAAAAAACATCTATCAATCGGATGAATTCGCGGGGCAGGACAGCCTGTACAACGAGAAAAACCGCCCGCAATTTCACTTCACTTCACGCAGAGGATGGATAAATGATCCCAACGGACTGGTTTATCATGACGGAGAGTACCATTTGTTTTACCAACATAATCCCTACGAACGCGAATGGGAAAACATGCATTGGGGACATGCCGTCAGCAAAGATCTCATCCATTGGCACGAGCTTCCCGATGCTTTATGCCCGGATAAGTTGGGAACCATCTTCTCGGGTTCGGCCGTTATCGACGATGAAAACACTTCAGGATTCGGATCAAACGGCATAAAGCCGATGGTCGTTGCCTTTACTTATGCCCGCAGTGACCGACAAGCACAAGGAATCGCTTACAGTTTGGACGGGGGACGTTCGTTCACCAAATACGAAAAGAATCCGGTAATCGACTCAAAATTTTTATGGAACTCGAATGATACTCGCGACCCGAGGCTGTTCCGTTACGAACCGAACGACGAGTGGGTACTCGTTTTAAACGAACGTGACGGGCACAGCATCTACACGTCCGACAACTTAAAAGACTGGGTTTACCGCAGTCACATTACAGGTTTTTGGGAATGCCCCGAATTATTTGAGCTGGCTGTCGACGACAATCCGAACAATAAAAAGTGGGTTATGTACGGAGCTTCCGGCACTTACATGATAGGACAATTCGACGGAAGAATCTTCACACCGGAATCCGGCAAGCACTGCTACGCGACAGGTTCCATCTATGCCGCCCAGACTTTCAACAATCAACCCGAAGGACGACGGATACAAATAGGATGGGGACGCATCAGCCACGCGGGCATGCCGTTCAACGGTATGTATCTTTTGCCTACGGAACTGAAGCTTATCACCACAAAAGACGGCATCCGTCTGACAAGCGCCCCCATAAAAGAGACAGAACAATTGTTTCATCCGTTAAAAAGTTGGAGTAATCTGACCTCGGACGAAGCGAACAAGCTAATGAAAGAATACTACGATGCCGATTGCCTGCGCGTAAAAACAACCATCAAACTCTCGCATGCCACCGATGCCGGATTCAATCTTTTCGGACAAAGAATCATAGGATACGACATGAACAATACGACACTGAACGGCAGATTTTACTCTCCACAGGATCCAACAAGCATGGAACTTTCGGCAGACATCTACATAGATCGTACAAGCATCGAAGTATTTATCGACGGAGGCCTCTATTCTTACTCCATGGAACGCCGGCCGGATAGTAACAACAAGGAGGGCTTCCACTTTTGGGGAAACAACATTACAGTAAAAGACCTCGAAGTATTCTCTGTCGATTCCATTTGGTAAATTCCGTTTTATACGAGATATATGAAAAAAGCGCACCGTCTTATACCACTTTCCTTTGCATGGATAATAGGGTTCGGCCTGTTCCTTTCTTCTTGCCACAAGCACGATATCACATTAGAATCGTTGCTGACAGACATGATTTCTCCCGAAACCGTAACGCGTTTTCCCGAGCCTTATTTTGTCTGCCTGCAGGAAAGCAGCCACGACCGCGCATCGGTGTCGCCAGATCAGCCGGGATGGTTCGCCAACAATGACGGGTTCGGATGTATACGGACGGATACAATGGGAGGGTGTATCGAGAAGGTTATGTTCGACGACAACGGCCCGGGCGTTATAACCCGCATTTGGATTACCACGCTCGACACGCGGGGTACCTGGAGATTTTACTTCGACGGGGAGCAAACTCCGAGATGGATTATCCCGGCTTACGACTTGTTGAAAGCAAATCTTCCCGGCGTAGGAAAAGGATTAATCCAAGCTCATACAAGTTATTCCCCGGAAGGGAAAGGAGGCAACACCTCTTTCCTTCCCATTCCCTACGGGAAAAGTTGCAAAATAACGTTTGAAGATGAAAAAGGAGTTCAGCCTACTCCCAAATATTACCAAATAAACTACCGGAAATATCCGCCTGAGACAAAAATAGAAACCTTTTCTTTGAAAAGCGTAAGCAAGGCTTCCAAACTAATTGCGGAAGTGAATCAGAAACTGCTTCACCCCACATTCCATGAAACGGGTACGCCTTTGCAAACGGAAGCGGAACTTCTTCCGGGAGATTCACTGCTGCTTTCTCTTCCCAAGGGAGAACAATGCATCAACTCCATTGAGTTTAATATACAATTGCCCGACAGCAATGCATACGCACAATGCATGCGCCAACTGCTTTTTACTGCGAGTTTCGACAAAAAGCAAACCGTATGGGCTCCGCTGAGCGACTTTTCGGGAGGAGGAATGGGGGCACCGGCCGTAGAAAGTTGGTTCTTGTCTTCCGACGGAAAAGGGCACATCATCAGCCGATGGCCCATGCCTTACCGGGAAGAAGGCGAATTGATGCTGAAAAATCTTTCCGAGAACTCAGCAAAAATTTCACTGTGCGCCCGTACAATTCCCGCCAAATGGGACGAACAATCCCTGTATTTTCACGCATCATGGAGGCAACAAAAACATATTTACATCCATAACAATCCGGAAGAAGAAGACCGGTGCGTCACATGGAATTTTGCATCCATCAAAGGAAAGGGGCTGTACATGGGAGATGTTCTTTCCCTTTTCAATCATGCTCCACGCTGGTATGGCGAAGGAGACGAGAAGATATGGGTAGACGAAGAACGCTTTCCTTCCCACTTCGGAACAGGAACAGAAGACTATTACAACAGCTCGTGGGCTCCGGTTGTTCCTTTTCATACTCCGTTCGGAGGCGCGCCTCGTGCCGACTTGAACAGCTCGCATGGTTATAACACGTTCTTCCGGACACGCATTCTTGACGGCATCCCGTTTAAAAAAAGCCTGCAGTTTGACATCGAGATGCTGGGATGGGACAAAGGGTATGCCGATTATTCCACCACAATTTACTGGTACGGCGACTACGATTCCCAAGCATACAACACGTCCGGCCTCAACGAACTTCGCGAAAAATTACTTCCCGCTCCGGAAGATCCCGCCAAATACAAGATAGCCGATGCCATAGAATTCGAGACATTAACTCCAACTTCCAAATCGACGGGCCTGCAAATCAGAGAGCAAGACATGACAGAATACATAAAACATCGCTGGAGCAAAGCAAAGCATCTGCTGTGTTTCGACGGAAAGCCCGGCGACTTCATTGAATTTTCTTTCGGGGATTTGGGAGAAACGTCCCGACAAATTATTTTATACAACACGATGGCCAACGACTATGCCACCCTCGATTTCTACATAAACGGCCGGCTGGTAAAAAAGAACTGGGACGGCTATCATCATGATGTCAGGCCCGCATCCCCCATCCGATTGGGAACTTTTACCCCGAAAGACGGGAAAATACAACTGAAAATCGTATGGAAAGGTGCAAATTCCAAAGCAATCGGGGCCAAATATCTGGCAGGGCTCGACTGCATCCGCCTCATCCCCACGACAAAAACAACAGATTAAATTAATCACTTAAAACCAATATGAACATGTTAAAGCTGAAAACAATCGGAACCTTTATCCTTGCTTTATGCGCGATACCTCTCGTGCATGCACAAGACATTAAGCAAGGACAAAATTACGAGATCAGGACCGTTTCGGGCCTGGCTCTCGACAATCAAGGCAGTTTACGCTCGGGATCGGGCATCTATATCTCGAAACCTGTCGAGAAAAAAGAGTCACAAGTGTGGCAAATTATCCCTTGCGACAACGGATCTTACATGATCTTCAGTCCGCTGACCGAGCAGAACGTAGACAATGCAAACCTTGCGGATAAAGAATGCCCCGTCTTGCAATGGGACAGAGATCCCCAGAATCCTAACCAACAATGGAAATTCACCAAGTTGAACAACGGGAACTATACCATAACCAGCGTAAGAAGCGGATTCAATCTTGGTTATCCTCTTTCCGGAGCAGTGGGAGAACCTGTTTACCAGCTCAAGGCCGATGCAAACAAAGAAAGCCAGCAATGGGTACTGGTAAAGAGTGATGTCGTTATAGCCACCGAGCCGATTAAGACAGAAAGCGACAATGATTGGGAAAATCCTCAAATCGTAGGTATCAACAAAGAACCGGGAAACTCCACATTCATCCCGTTCTCCAGCGTGGAAGAAATGCAAAAAGATCCCACATACACGTATCCTTGGGAAAAGACAAACTCGTCACGTTACCAACTGTTAAGCGGCACTTGGAAATTTCACTGGGCAAAACAACCGTCTGAACGCCCGGAAGATTTCTATAAGACAAGCTACGACGTTTCAGAATGGGACGAAATTCCTGTTCCTTCAAACTGGGAAATGTTAGGATACGGCACACCGATTTACACAAACATTACGCACCCGTTCAGAAACAATCCTCCATTCATTCAGGGACAACGGGGATATACTTCCTATCAGGAGCCGAATCCCGTAGGCTCTTATCGCCGCGATTTCCAGATCCCGTCGGAATGGAAAGGGAAAGAGATCTTCATCCATTTCAACGGAGTTTACAGTGCTATGTATGTTTGGGTGAATGGTCATAAAGTAGGTTACAGCCAAGGTGCAAACAATGACGCCCGCTTTAATATCACAAAATACGCAAAACCCGGGAAAAACAATACGGTAGCCGTAGAAGTTTACCGCTGGTCTGACGGAAGTTATATCGAAGATCAGGACATGTTCCGCCTAAGCGGTATCCACCGCGACGTATATTTGGTGGCAACTCCCAAGCTTCAATTACGCGATATATTCCTTACTTCCGATCTGACTCCGACATTAGACAAAGCAACTCTTAACGTTACAAGTTCTTTAAATAACCATGGAGGCAGTGTAAAGAACGCATCCGTTCGTGTCACACTCTTGGATGCCGAAGGAAAACAAGTCAGCACATTTACCACTGAAAGCGGAGCTATCGGTTCAAAGAGCGAGGTCGACATCACAGGAAAAGGCACTGTTAACAATCCTCACTTGTGGAGCGCTGAAAAACCATACCTTTATACTGTCAACATCGAGCTGTTGAACGATAAAAAAGAAGTCCTCGAAGCAACAACTCAAAAGTTTGGTTTCCGCAAAATCGAAATCAAGAATAACAAAGTTTATATCAACAATCAGTTGGTAATGTTTAAGGGAGCTAACCGACACGACATCCATCCCAAGTACGGAAAAGCCGTTCCTGTAGAAACAATGCTACAAGATGTTTTATTATTTAAGCGGCATAATATGAACATCATCCGCACGAGTCACTATCCCAATGATCCAAGAATGTATGCAATGTTTGATTATTTTGGATTATACGTCATGGACGAAGCGGACCAAGAAGCCCATGGAAACGGTTCAATAACCAATAATCCTGAATGGGAGACTGCGTACGTTGATCGAATGGTACGCGTTGTGGAACGTGACAAGAACCATCCGTCTGTCATTTTCTGGTCAATGGGTAACGAATCCAGCGGCGGATGTAACATCATTGCCGAGTATAAAGCAGCCAAAGCAATCGATAATACACGTCCTATTCACTACGAAAGTATGAACGATGCTGCCGACATTGATTCACGTATGTACCCGTCTATCGAGTCAATGATCGAATACGATAAGGCAGATCGTCAGAAACCTTTCTTCCTTTGCGAGTATGCTCATGCAATGGGTAACGCCGTCGGTAATCTGGAAGAATACTGGGATTACATAGAAAATCACTCAGAACGTATGATAGGCGGCTGCATCTGGGACTGGGTAGATCAGGGAATTAACATGCAAGGAGAACCGTCTGATCATTATTATTTCGGCGGAAGTTTTGGAGATACTCCTAACGATTATAATTTCAGCTGCAACGGTCTGACCACTCCCGACCGACGTATTACCCCGAAGATGCTGGAAGTAAAAAAAGTTTATCAGTACATTCGGTTCAAAAAGAACGATAATAATACTTACGAACTGGAGAACCGTTATAATTTCACCAACTTAAATGAGTTCGAACTTCAGTACTCTATTTTGAAAGACGGAAAAGTTGTCGGAGAAAGAACTTCGGCTCTTCCCGATTGCAAGCCGATGGAACGTTGTACAATTACCGTTCCTGCCGATAAATACACGAACGGAGATGGTGAATATTACATCAACTTCAGCATCCGTCTTAAGGACGATTGCAATTGGGCAAAGGCAGGACATGAAATCGCTTCCGAGCAATTTGTACTGAAAGAAGCTGAAAATACACTCCCCGAAGTGCATTCCGATAAGGCATTCGCCCGCGTCTTCATAGATCAGAATAGCTGTCTTCACTTATTCGGAGAGGATGCAAAAATAACATTCAATACGAAAAACGGACAAATGATTGAGCTTCGTACAGCCGATGGAAACTTATTGCATCACCGTGAAGGGCCGAGCATTAACTTGTATCGCTCCATTGATAACGACAAACGCACGTGGTTCGAAAGCGAATCAACCCTGAAAGCTTTCGACTGGTCTCTCAATGAAACGAAGAACATTGCGACAATTCATGCTGAAATAGAGACGAAAGCCCAAGGAAACACTGTAAATCAAAGCATCGATTATACGGTTTACAGCAACGGAACCGTCGACGTGAAAGCTTCGTTCCATACCGATGAAAATTTCAGACTTCCCCGTCTTTCCCTGCAAACAATGCTGAGTCCGAGACTGGAGAACCTGACATGGTACGGACGCGGCCCGATAGAAAATTATCAAGACCGCAAGAATGCAGCATACGTCGGCCTATATAAGACAACAGTCGAGCAGATGCGTGAATATTATGTCCGCGCCCAATCAATGGGAGAACGCTGTGATACACGCTGGTTAAGCCTGACCGATGCACAAGGCAAAGGGTTAAAGATTACAGCCGAAGGCATGCTTGACTTCTCTGCACTGCATTATACCGACAAAGAGCTGTGGGAAATAGAATACGGACATAACCTTGATGAAATCCACAGAGAGGATATTGTGCTGAATCTTGACTGCATCCAACGCGGTATAGGTAACGCCAGCTGCGGTCCGGGCCCGCGTCCCAAATATGAAATCAAGAAGAACCACACGTATGAATATACGTTCAGAATGGAACTTTTAAAGTAAACAATCTGAAATAATTTACCAAAGGCACGAACGGCACTTCTCCATGAAAGCTCCGGCATATCATGAATGATTGTGCGGCTCGTGCCTTTCAAGTTCAATAAACTTCACGAAAATGAGAACTGTTAATGCTTTTATGTTTATTGCCCTTTCGGCATGTCATTTGTTAACCTTCCCATTACAAGCTAAAAACACCGGGAAAAACGACGCTCCGCGCATCGTAAATATTATCAACTTTGTGCGTGCCATAGAACCACGCTCGGCTGAAATTACGGAAGATGTCTTGTTTGAAACAACAAAACAACAGGCCGCTCAATTAAAAGAACACCGTCTGAAAGGAACTTTCCTGCTGCAATACGACGCATTGATCGTGCCGCGTTATCAGGAGCTCATGAAGAACGAACTGTTTGAAGGCTCGGAAGTTGGTGCATGGTGGGAAATTACTCAGCCACACGTCGAGGCTGCCGGACTGGAATGGCGAGGCCGGTATCCCTGGGACTGGCATGCCAATGTAGGATTCGCCACGGGATATACTCCGCAGGAACGGGAAAAACTGGTCGATGTATATATGGAAAAATTCAAATCCGTCTTCGGAAAATATCCGGCATCCGTCGGCTCTTGGTTCATCGATGCCCACACTCTGAACTATATGTACGAGAAATATCACATCTCCGCCTCGTGCAACTGCAAAGATCAAATCGGGACAGACGGATACACACTGTGGGGAGGATATTGGAACCAGGCGTACTATCCCAGCAAACTTAACGCTTATATGCCTGCACAAACGGAAGCGGGACAGATAAACGTGCCCATATTCCGTATGCTGGGCAGCGATCCGATTTATCAATATGAGGCCGGAATAGGCGGCACAACGCAGTCTGTCATCACACTCGAGCCGGTGTATGGCGAAGCCGGAGGCAACAAAGAATGGGTAGATTACTTTTTCAAGAGCATGTTCGACGAGCCGTGTCTCTCATTTGCCTACGTACAAGCCGGACAAGAAAACTCTTTCACCTGGGATGCCATGAAGAAAGGTTTGGAAATACAAATCCCCATTTTACAGGAAATGTCCCAATCGGGAAAGATACGCGTGGAGACATTGGGAGAATCGGGCGCTTGGTTTAAAGAGAACTTCACGGTAACTCCTCCGACGGCAGTCGTTACAATGGACGACGTGCGCCACAGCGAAAAAAGAACCGTATGGTATAACAGTCGCCATTATCGGGCAAACCTTTTGTGGGAAGGCGCCGGGTTCCGCATCCGCGACATACATAAGTTCGACGAAAAGATGCAGTCGGACTATCTTACAAAAGCCGGAAATTCTACACAATGTATCTATACTACTTTGCCTTTGGTGGACGGTTGTATGTGGAGCACGCAGAGCTATACTGCCGGATTACGGCTATTTTACATTGACTGGCGAGGGCAACGGCACGAAGCCAAGGGCGAAATTCCCGAAATAAGCGAGAAAGATGGAACGGAACTGACGGTAAAATGGTCGTTTGCCGACAAGTCGGCCCGGCTGGAAATTACCTTCACGGAAGACAAAATGGAGATAAAATGTAAACCGGGAAAGTACATCTATACGTGGGAACTATGCCTTATGACTGCCCCGGAAACGGAACTTCCTTTCAAATACATCGGCGGGAATACCATCGCTTCTTCCTACAAAGGATTCGACTATTCCGTAAAATTGGAGGAAGGGGCGCCCGTAGACAACCGTCAGGCCGGAAGGAATCTGGTATTCACATTGCGACCGAACCGCAACAAGATTACATTGGTGTTCTGAAAAGCCCGCTATCTTTTGGCGGAAAAAATGCTGTCTTTCCGCCAAAACTTCTGCGCTGAGAAATCCGAAGATGCCTTCAATCGCACCGGAAGAAGGTAGGAATAAGAACAAGCAAAAACAACTCACGAAGTAAAAAAACATCAATATCGCAAAAAGCTGTCCCGAGGAAGCACGTCACACCTCGAGACAGCTTTTACATTAATTCCCCTCCTTCCCAATAAAGGAACTTTACACTTTCAAATTTTTGACCTAAACTTATTTTTCTTATTTTTGTACATTCGTAAAGATGGACAGTCGTATATATGAGTGAAGATACCTTTGACATAAATGAAACCCCGGCACATTCGAATGAAGAGCATTCGGATTATAAGCCAGCAGACGGCACCGATGATGCCGTAAAGCACCAATTGAGCGGGATGTACGAGAACTGGTTTTTGGACTATGCCTCGTATGTTATCTTGGAAAGGGCGGTTCCTCACATCAACGACGGGCTGAAACCTGTGCAACGACGTATCCTTCATGCCATGAAAAGACTGGATGACGGACGCTACAACAAAGTGGCAAACATTGTAGGACATACCATGCAATTTCATCCTCACGGGGATGCTTCCATAGGAGACGCCTTGGTGCAATTGGGACAAAAAGACCTGCTTATCGACTGTCAGGGCAATTGGGGAAACATCTTGACCGGCGACAGTGCGGCCGCTCCCCGATACATCGAAGCAAGACTGTCGAAGTTCGCTCTCGAAGTCGTCTTCAACTCTAAAACAACCGAATGGCAGGCTTCCTACGACGGACGCAACAAAGAGCCTGTCACGCTGCCCGTAAAATTTCCATTGCTGCTGGCTCAAGGAGTAGAAGGCATCGCCGTAGGACTCTCATCAAAGATACTTCCTCACAACTTCAACGAGTTGTGCGATGCCGCCATCGCCTATCTTCACAACGAACCGTTCCAGCTTTATCCCGATTTCCAGACGGGAGGAGCCATCGATGTCTCACGCTATAACGACGGAGAACGCGGCGGAATGGTGCGCATAAGAGCAAAAATTTCAAAATTAGACAACAAGACTTTATGCATCAGCGAAATTCCATACGGAAAAACAACATCGTCGCTGATTGAATCGATACTGAAAGCCGTAGAAAAAGGCAAGATTAAAGTACGGAAAGTCGACGATAATACTGCTGGAAAAGTGGAGATACTTATCCACCTTGCCCCCGGTGTTTCATCGGATAAAACCCTGGATGCTCTCTATGCCTTCACCGACTGCGAGGTAAATGTTTCGCCCAATTGCTGCGTAATAGACCATAAAAAGCCTCACTTCCTCACGGTAAGCGATGTACTGAAAAAGTCTGTTGACAACACTTTAAGCCTGCTTCGCCAGGAATTGAACATCGAACGTGACGAAACACTTGAGGCTCTTCACTTCGCAACATTGGAGCGTATCTTCATCGAGGAGCGCATCTATAAAGACAAACAATTCGAACAGGCAGAAAGCATGGATGCAGCCTGTGCCCACATCGACGAACGGCTTACGCCATTCTATCCACAACTTGTCAGAGAAGTAACGAAAGACGATATCCTGAAGCTGATGGAAATCAAGATGGCACGCATCCTGAAATTCAACAAAGACAAGGCCGATGAAGCCATCGCGCGCCTGAAAGCCAACATAAACGAAATAGAAAACCATCTGGCACACATCGTCGAATACACAATAGACTGGTATCGCAGCATCAAAGAGAAGTACGGGAAAAACTACCCGCGCCGCACCGAAATACGCAATTTCGATACAATTATTGCCACAAAGGTCGTGGAAGCCAATGAAAAACTCTACATCAACCGCGAAGAAGGATTTATAGGAACCGGACTGAAGAAGGACGAATTCATCTGCAACTGTTCCGACATAGACGATGTAATAATCTTTTATAAAGACGGAAAGTACAAGATCATTCGCATATCCGACAAGATCTTTGTTGGCAAAAATATCCTTTATGTCAACATATTCAAGAAGAACGATAAACGAACAATCTACAATGTTATATACCGTGACGGCAAAGAAGGTTTCTATTACATCAAACGGTTTAATATAACCTCCATGATCCGTGACCGCGAATACGACATTACACAAGGTACTCCCGGCTCACGCATCGTCTATTTCACGGCAAACTCAAACGGCGAAGCCGAAGTCATTAAAATCAGTCTACGCCCCAATCCGCGCATCAAGAAGCTGGTCTTCGAAAAAGATTTCAGTACCATCAACATCAAAGGACGCCAATCGATGGGAAATCTTCTCACGAAATACGATGTACACAAAATCAGTCTGAAGCACAAAGGAGGCTCAACTTTGGGAGGACGCAAGGTATGGTTCGATACGGATGTTCTGCGCCTTAACTATGACGGACGCGGGGAATACCTCGGAGAATTCCAAAGTGGAGAAAGCATTTTAGTGGTACAAAAGAACGGAGAGTTCTACACGACTGACTTCGATTTAAACAATCATTACGAACAAGAAATACTACTCATTGAAAAGTTCAATGAGACGAAAGTTTGGACAGCCGCCCTTTATGATGCCGATCAGCAGCATTATCCTTACCTGAAGAGGTTCTACTTTGAGAAAACCTCACGGCGGCAAAACTTTTTAGGAGAGAATAAACAGAACCAACTCATCCTGTTATCATGCCAGGTCTATCCGCGCCTGCAGATCGTATTCGGAGGGAATGACAGTTTCCGCGAACCGATGATTATCGAAGCAAGCGACTTTGTCGGAGTGAAAAGTTTTAAGGCAAAAGGGAAACGCCTCACAACTTTCACTGTAGAGCATATCGAGGAACTGGAACCGACGCGCATGCCGGAGATAAAAGAGGCCGAGACTGATGAAACGGAAGATACAAACGATTTTTCGCCCGCACCCGGTGAAAACGGACAAATGAACCTGTTCTAAATGGAAAAGCTCATGAAAATTGCACTGACGATATGCCTTATGTTACCGGCAATCGTTCCGTGCTTACACGCACAAGAAGACAGCTTGCAGACCACACGCTACGTTGTACATGCAACAACATTCGGAGCCGGACGCGCAAACATCTTCGAAACATATCTTTCCCCCTTGGAATATACGGGGCAAAGCATTCGAATCATGCACGAACGCATCAAAATGACACGCTTGATGGATGGGCATGTTTCTGCTCAAAATATCTTTCAGATCAATGCTTCGCACACAAAGAATCCGGCAAAGTCGGCAACGACTTATGCAGGACTTCTCAATTGGAGCTATACATTACACTATCAATGGCAACTGAACAACAAGTTAAAAATTTTATTCGGCCCGATGCTTGAACTAAACGGCGGCGTTGTTTACAATGAAAGAAACTCAAATAATCCGGCACAAGCCAAGGCTTATGGCGGATTTGGCGCATCGGGTATGCTGATTTATAAGTTCAATATCAGAAATTGTCCCTTTATTTTACGTTATCAGGCCAATCTTCCTTTATTAAACCTCATGTTCTCTCCGGAATATGGCGAGTCTTATTACGAAATATTTACACTAAAAAACAAAGGAAATCACGTTTTGTTTACTTCACTGCATAACGCCCCTTCCCTACGGCAAATGCTTACTTTAGACTTCCCCATCAGGAAATCCATCATACGCATCGGCTATGTTTGCGACATCCAACAGGCAAAAGTCAACAACCTGAAGAGCCATGCTTATTCACACGACTTCATGATAGGGTTCGTAAAAAACTTCTATCTGTTGAAAGGAAAAAGAAAAATCAGCATACCTATCACCAACTCTCCCTTCTGATTTATGAAAAAACTTATCCGCATATTATGTTTTTTTGCCTCCGTCATCCTCGGCTTCGGACAAAGTTCCTGCATTCGGGAAGATATTTCGGGGAATAGTCCGGAAGACAATTTCGAAGCGCTCTGGAAAATAATAGACGAACAATACTGTTTCTTGGAGTATAAAAACGAAGAATACGGGCTGGACTGGGACGAAGTGCACGAGCGGTATTCACAACGAATCACGCCGTCGATGACCTCAAAAGAGCTGTTCGAAGTCTTATCGGACATGCTTAATGAGTTGCGCGACGGGCATGTAAATCTAAGCAGCGCCTACGAAATTTCACAATATCGTGCCTGGTTCGACAGCTACCCGCGCAATTTCAGTGACAGCATCCAAAGCAACTATTTGAAAAAAGACTATATCAATTCTTCCGGTTTAACCTATCAGATTCTCGAAAACAACATCGGATATATTTATTGCTCCAGCTTCTCCAACGGAATAGGCGACGGCAATTTAGACCAAACGCTAAAGAATTTGGAAACGTGCGACGGCCTCATCATCGATGTTCGTAACAATGGAGGCGGCAATTTGACTACGGCTCAGAAATTAGCATCACGTTTCACCAACGAAAAGGTGCTGGTAGGATACATAAGTCATAAGACCGGTCCCGGACATGACGAGTTTTCTTCTCCGCATCCCATCTACTTGGAACCGTCGGAAGGCGTACGCTGGCAAAAGAAAGTAACCGTATTGACCAACCGACGCGCCTTCAGCGCCACAAACGATTTCGTCAACAGTATGAAACAACTTCCCTCAGTAACGATTGTGGGAGACAAGACAGGAGGAGGATCGGGCCTGCCCTTTAGTTCGGAAATACCGAATGGTTGGTCGGTACGCTTCTCGGCAAGTCCGATGTTTGATCCCGATATGAATCAGATAGAATCTGGAATCGATCCGGATGAGAAGGTGGACATGACCAGCGAAGACATCGAAAGAGGGAAAGATACAATCATAGAAACGGCTTGTAACATTTTGAAGAATTAGGCGGAAATATTTGGCACTTTCGGTAAATCACCCTATCTTTGCAGCGCAAATAATTCTACACAATGTGTGAAAGAGATGCGCTTGTGGCGTAATTGGTAGCCGCGCCAGACTTAGGATCTGGTGTCGAAAGACGTGTAGGTTCGAGTCCTATCAAGCGCACAATACCGATTGTCAGTCTACCCTATGGGGAAGGCTGACAATTTTCTTTTCACCCATTCATTCCCAATATGCCAAACAATGTGTCAGCCACACGCATTCCTTATGGAAAAAGGCCGCACACCTTTGAGTAAAAGTTCCCGATGCTTTCAGTAAAAAATCCCGTCATACCAAAAAAAACATAAGGAGGAACTGCCCATTCCGACAGCTCCTCCTTATACGGACGTCCGCTTTTCCTTAAAATAACTTAGCGGGATATTCGCCAGCTTCCACCAATGCCTGAATCTTATCGACTACGCCTTGACGGTCGGCAGCGTAGGTCACTCCGAACCATTTCGAGGTCGTATCAAGCACTTTTACGGTAGCAGTCTTATCGTTTATCAGCTTATTTACCAACAAAGGAATAAAGAATTCCGCCTTAATGTTGTTTATCTGTTCCTTCAGGAAGGCGATAAAATAGTCTTCCGAATAGCGGAAATAATCGGGGGTAAAGCCCCACATATTCATAGACACGGGCGTATTGTCTTCCACCGGCACCCATTCTCCTTTCTCATCCTTGTAACAAACCGTCCCGTTTATGCGCATAATCTCCGTACGTTCCACCACCGAAACAAGGTGTTGTTCCTCATCAGTTGAACAAATACCGCGGGCAACCGTTCCGCTTTCCGACAACGTATTTCCCACACGAAAACCTACCATGCAGTAATCATTCTCCGCTCCTTCCGGCAAAGCCGACAAATATTTACCCAAAACGGCGAAACTGTCTCTCCCATAGAAGTCGTCGGCATTGATCACGGCAAACGGTTCTTTAATCACATCTTTTCCCATCAGTACGGCATGATTCGTACCCCAAGGCTTCACTCGTTCCGACGGACACGTAAATCCTTCGGGAAGTTTATCCAAAGACTGGAATACAACCTCCACAGGGATGTGGCTCTCATACTTACTGATTATCTTTTCTCGGAAATCTTTCTCGAAGTCTTTCCGGATAACAAAAACGATTTTACCAAAGCCCGCACGTATTGCATCGAAAATAGAATAGTCCATAATAGTCTCACCATTCGGCCCCAATCCATCCAATTGCTTCAAGCCTCCGTAACGGCTTCCCATACCTGCTGCTAAAACAAACAAAGTCGGTTTCATAATTTTCAACTTAAAATTAGTAATAACGCAAAGGTAAAAAATAATACATTTGCCATAAAATACTTACAAAAGAAAATACATTTATCGTAGTTAAATTCGTACATTCGCATAAAATAAAGCTTGCCGCAATGAAAAGAAAATATATAAAATGGGGAGGAGCCATCGTTTTTTCTCCAATTATTCTCTTTATCTTACTGTGCATCCTGATATACTTACCGCCCATACAACAGTTCATGGTAAGCCAAGCAACCCGATATGCTTCTAAAACAACCGGTATGGATATTAGAATCGAGCGCATTGTGCTCGGTTTTCCCTTCGACCTGAACATCCGAAATATACATGTTGCCGAACAAAACGATACGATACTTTATGCCGACCAACTAAAGGTTAAGCTCAAATTGTCTCCCCTGTTGAGAAAAAAGGTGGAATTGGACGGGTTAAACCTGAAGAACATTTCTCTGAACTCTGCAAATCTGATAGAGGGAATGAGCCTGAACGGCAATCTGGGCGAGCTGTTCATTTCCGCAAAGAATGTGGCCCTTGACAAAGAAACGGCCGTCATCGACCAGATAGCATTGAAAGATACTCACCTTTCATTGAGCCTGAATGACACAACAGCTGCCGACACAACGGCAAGCGAACCCGTTCTTTGGAAAATAAAACTGCTGAAAGCGGGGATACAAAACGTATCATTCGACCTGATACTTCCTCTCGACACAATCAGTTCCCGCTTTTATTTGCAAGAGGCCTTCCTCAACGACGGAAACATCGATCTGCAACAATCATCCTACAGTCTGGGACAAATCAGACTGACAGGGGGCTCAATCGACTACAACAGTTCCGATCAACCCATACAAACACTGGGATTCGATCCTGCACACATCAGTATAAACCAATTAAACCTGTCCGTCGATTCCGCATATTATGGGAACGATAGCATACGGGCAACGCTGCACATGCTGAAAATGAAGGAACGTTCCGGCATAGAAATCGAATCGGCACAAGGCAAATTCCTCGTCAATTCCGAAACAGCATATATTCCTTCTTTCAAACTAAACACGACGGATTCGTCGTTCGACCTTTATGCTTTGGCCGAGCTCAACGCCCTTTCTCAAACAGGAAACGGTAATTTAAGCACACGCATCAAGGCGGATATAGGAAAAAACGACTTGTTCCGGTTCCTGCCCGACAGTCTTTCAGTGCAAAAGCAGTATTTCCCGTCGGCACCGATCTGCATCCGAAGCGGAATAGATGGGAACTTACAGAAACTCGGCCTTACGCATTTCGACATATCCATCCCGGAAACATTCCGGATGCAAGCCGACGGACAGATAGAAAATCCGCTGGACAGCCTGAAACGTAAAGGCGATTTAAACATAAACATGGAGACGGGCAACCTGTCTTTTATCAATCGCATGACGAAAAGTTTTGCCATACCTCCGCAATTAATGCTCAACGGGCAAGCAAAACTTGACAGTGGCCTGATTAAAACAGACTTTCATATTGCACACGGAACGGGAAAAATCGATCTGACGGCCGAATACAATTTGTCAGACACTGCCTATGCTTCAGAAATTCTCATCGACCGTTGGGACATACACCCGTTTTTACCCCAGGACTCTTTGGGCACCATTTCTGCATCTTTGACGGCAAAAGGACAAGGTTTCGACTTTTTTTCTCCACAAACATCGATACAGGCCGAAATACATCTGGACAGCCTCCGGTACGGACGACGCGAATTTTCCGGCATCGGCCTCGATGCATCTCTGCAAGAATCGGAGCTTTCATCGCACATATATCTCAACGATAAGGCAATGGAAATCGATGCTCTGATAAAAGCCGAGATAAAAAAAGAACAGATTCTGGCAACACTTCACACGTCCATCGAGCGCCTTGAACTGGAAAAACTCTATCTTACGGATTTTCCGCTCGACATTTCACAGGAAATTGACATGCAATTACAGTCGGACATGCAGGAAAATCATCTGGTACAAGCCGCCCTCAGCAAAATAAATATCCGGAATAACGGGCATGACATCCCGGCAAAAGACATAAACATTCACATTCATACGACAAAAGATTCCATCAGAAGCGTTATCCGAACGGGGGATCTGGAATGCCGGTTCGGCACGGGAGAAGGATTAAACAACCTTATTGACAAAGCCGGACGGTTATCTTCCCTCATACAACACCAGATAGAACGACAAAAGATTGACCATAATTCCATCATGGCTTCACTGCCCGATGCATATTTTTCCTTATCGGCAGGGAAAGACAACCTCATCGGGACGTTCCTTTCCGACGAACAAATCTATTATAACCAAGCATCTCTCCATCTGACCACTTCCACCGAAAATGGCCTGCAAAGCGATGTTTTATTACAAAAGCTGCAAACGGAAAGCATCCTCATCGATACGATTTCGTTTAAAGCATGGCAGGATTCTACAAAAATCCACTTCAACAGCAGCATTATTTCACCAAACAATCAGCAACAGGAAGCATTCAATATTTTATCGGAGGGATTCATTGCAGACAATGATGCTCAGATATTACTTGAGTACTTGAATGAAAAAAAAGAAACAGGGGCAAAAATCGGCTGTAATTTTGCCTTCCACGAAGAAGGACTCAACATTCATCTCATACCGGATGAGCCGACTTTGATCTACCGCCCGTTTAAAGTAAACAAAAACAATTACCTCTTTTTACAAAAAGACGGGCGTATTCTGACAGACATAAGCCTGTATGATGAACAAAACTGCGGGTTGTATTTATATTCCACTGCAGACTCTACCGCACAACAAGACATTACGCTTGCCCTAAACCGGATTGATATTGCCGAATTTAAACGAATCATTCCATACATGCCGGACATCGCCGGCATCATCGACGCCGAAGCTCATTTCATACAAAAGGACTCGCAACCGTTTATGTCGCTGGAAACGAATGTAAATAAACTGACTTATAACCGGACACCTTTAGGCGACTGGGCAATGAGTTGCGCATACTTCACGCAGGAAAAGGAGAACTTTTTCATCGATGCTTTCGTCTCTCACAACAACAAAGAGGTTGTTTCCGTTAGCGGAAACTATTCTTCTTCGTCTTCCGCCGAAGCAGGAAAAGACAGCATCGCCGGGAATCTGTCGGTTTCCCACCTTCCGTTAAGCATAGCCAATGCATTTATCCCCGACCAGACCGCCTTGTTGGCCGGAGACCTCGACGGAAACATCCAAATTTCCGGCCTTGTGAGTGCTCCTCTATTGAATGGAGAGTTACGATTAGACAGCACATCCGTAAACATTCCTCAGGGTTCTCTTACATTATATCTCGACAATCGTCCCATAACAATTGCAGACAATTGTCTCCGGTTCGCCCAATTTGAAATAGCCACGCAGGGAAAGTCTCCATTTATTATTGATGGAGATGTCAATATGAAGGATTTGTCTGCCATAAACCTCGACCTCAACATGAATGCTTACAACTTTGAAGTACTGAACGCAAAGCGAACAAAAGAGGCAATCGTCTACGGCAAATTATATATCGACCTGAACTCTACGCTGAAAGGCACGCCCGAATCTCTCATGATGCGCGGGAATGCCAACATTTTGGGGAGCAGTAATTTTACATACATACTGAAAGATTCTCCGCTCACCGTAGATGATCGTCTGAACGAAACCGTTACTTTCATAAACTTCAACGACACGACATCAAACATGAAACACGAACTTCCCACTATCGCACTTGGAGGTTTAGACATGTTGCTCACATTACATATCGACGAAGCCGTACAGTGTCGGATGGATTTAAACGAGAACGGGAGCAATTATATACAGTTGGAAGGCGGAGGGGATCTCTCCTTTCAATACAAACCCGACGGCAATATGCTGCTAAACGGACGTTATTCGCTGATAAGCGGCGAAATGAAATACGAAATGCCCATCATCCCCTTGAAAACATTCCACATTCAAAGCGGAAGTTATATCGAGTGGACAGGAAACATAATGAATCCTTCTTTAAACATCAAGGCGTCGGAACGCATGAGAGCATCCGTCAACCAGAGTGAAGGAAGCTCACGTATGGTAAATTTCGACGTGGGAGTTAATCTGACCAACAGGTTGGAGAACTTAGGATTTACCTTTACTTTGGAAGCGCCCGACGATGGAAGCGTGCAAAACGAGCTGGCTTCCATGTCGGCCGAGGAAAGAAATAAATTAGCCGTCACCATGCTTGTCACAGGAATGTACATGGTTGAAGGAAACACATCGGGAAAGGGTTTCGATGCCAACAGCGCGTTAAACTCATTTTTACAAAGCGAAATAAACAATATCGCGGGAAGTGCACTGAAGACCATCGACATAAATTTCGGAATGGAGACGACCGGCGAGAAAGAAGCCGGAACTGATCGAACCGATTATAACTTTCAATTTGCAAAACGTTTCTGGAATAACAGGGTACGCGTGGTCATAGGTGGAAAGATTTCTACGGGAAATGAAGTACAAGACGACGAATCTTTCATCGATAACATCTCGTTGGAGTACCGCCTCGATAACAGCGGAACACGTTATATAAAACTATTTCATGAGAAAAATTACGAGAGCATTCTCGATGGCGAAGTAACCGAAACCGGAGCGGGTATCGTTCTTCGGAAGAAAGTAAGCAAATTGGGTGAACTATTTATCTTCAGAAACAGGAAAAAAGCCGCCAATGTTTCCGAAAAACAAACCGACAAATGACATGAAACAGCGAATTATTTATATTATTTTCTGCCTTCCTTTTTTCTTGGCGATAACGGAATCCTGCTCAACCACCAAGCATCTTCCCGAAGGAGAAGTGCTGTACACCGGCATAAAGGTCATCAACATCCTGAATAACGATCCGAGCGACAACGGAAAGAAGACGATGGAGGAAGTAGAAGCCGCCATCAGTATCGCTCCAAACAACTCGTTTTTCGGAAGTTCGAAGAAACGTTTTCCTTTTCCCTTCGGGTTATGGATATACAATCGTTTCGAACGATATGAGAAAGGATTTGGACGATGGATATTCAACAAGCTGGCCGCCGATCCGGTTTTACTCTCTACTGTCAACCCCGAAACGCGGGTAAAGGTGGCAAGCAACCTGCTCCATGACTATGGTTATTTCAATGGAAAAGTAACTTATCAAGTGGATAGTACCAAAAACCCGAGGGCCATCAAGCTAAGTTACAATATAGATATGGGAAAGCCCTTCTTCCTCGACTCTATTTCTTACGAAGGATTCTCTCCAAGAGGCGATAGTCTGATAAAAGCCACTTACAACGAACGGCTCATACGCCGGGGCGATCACTTTGATGTAACCCGGCTGAACGATGAACGCCAGCGCCTCGTCGACCTGTTTCGTGACAACGGTTACTATTACTACCGCAACGATTTAATCACTTTTCTCGCCGATACGCTTATCAACCCCGGTCATGTTTATCTGAAAATCCTGCCTCAAAAGAACGTCCCGCCCGAAGCATTGCAAACATATCATATCGGGCATACCTCGATATATCTTACGGGTTACAACGGAGAACCGCCAACCGACTCGCTAAAGAGGAAGAACTTTACTGTCTATTTTGCCGGGGAAAAACCGGGAATACGCTATAATGTACTGACAAAGCGCTTCTTATACAAGACCGGAGAACTCTATTCGCAAACAAAACAAAACTATACGCAAGAAGCTTTGGCGCGGCTCGGAGCATTCAAGTTCAGCGAGTTTCAATATATTCCCAAGGGAAAAGACACACTCGACGTAAGAGTTAATGCCACATTCGACCTACCTTATGACAGCGAGCTGGAATTAAATGTAACAACCAAAAGCACCAAACAGACCGGACCGGGGGCAATCTTCAGTCTTTCGCGTAAGAACTTTTTGGGAATGGGCGCGTCGCTTAACTTAGAATTAAAGGGCTCTTACGAATGGCAAACGAGTTCCACCGTCGACGGAGAGAGTTCCGTTATGAACTCTTACGAGTTAGGCGCAGCCCTTTCCCTAGACTTTCCGCGCATCATACTGCCTTGGGTAAGAGACCGCGTCGATCCGTTCCGTTTCCCTTCCCAAACTAATTTTAAAATTTATGTCGAGCAAGTAAACCGTGCGCGCTATTTCAAGATGTTGTCTTTCGGCGGAACCGTTGCATACAGCTTCCAGCCTTCAAGAAGCATGAAGCATACTGTCACGCCATTGCACCTGGCCTTTAACATGCTTCAACACCGCACTGCCACATTCGATTCCATTGCTTCGGCCAACCCAATGCTGTTTCATAGTCTGGACGACCAGTTCATTCCCTCAATCACTTACACGTTTACCTATGATAATAGCTGGAAAAAGAAACGAAACCGCATATGGTGGGAGAACTCTATCACATCAGCCGGAAACGTTACATCGCTTATTTATGCTGCATTCGGCAAGAGTTTCAAAGAAAAAGACAAGAAATTATTGGGAAATCCCTTCGCCCAATTTTTAAAATATACTACCGAACTTCGTCATCTTTATGCCTTCAGCGACAAACATCAGATAGCGAGCCGACTGATGGGAGGCATTGTTTGGGCATACGGAAACAAGACAATTGCCCCGTACAACGAACAGTTTTACGTGGGCGGCGCCAACAGTATCCGGGCTTTTACCGTTCGTTCCATCGGTCCGGGGCGTTTTCATCCGGCAGAGAACTCCACATATTCTTATGTAGACGAGACGGGAGACATAAAACTTGAAGCGAATCTGGAATACCGATTCCGAATCTTTTCCAACTTTCTCGGGGGAAATCTGAACGGAGCGCTATTCCTTGACGCAGGAAACGTATGGCTTTTAAGAAAAGACGAGGCACGTCCTGAAGCAGAGTTCGACTTACATAAATTTTTCGACAGCATCGCCCTCGGCACCGGCCTGGGAATCCGTTACGATTTATCGTTTCTCGTGCTTCGCCTCGACTGGGGCGTTGCGCTCCATGTTCCCTACGAAACAAGCAAGAGCGGCTATTATAATATTCCGAACTTCAAGGACGGTATGGGAATACATTTCGCCATCGGTTATCCGTTCTGATGATGTTTTACGAACGATTCTGCCACATAAAAACAGAATACCCTAAAAGAAACCCTACTTTTTCGTACTTTTGCAATATAAACAACAGGCTGTATGAAACAACTATTTATTTTACTAACCGCAATTGCCGGCATTCTAACGGCATGTTCCGGCAATTTCAAAAACAAAAAATACATGAAAGAAGGAAACGAACCACTCGTCCGCATTGAAACAACATCAGGAGATATCATTGTAAAGCTGTATAATGAAACGCCCAAACACCGTGATAATTTCATCAAACTGGTGAAAGAAGGTGCTTACGACAAGACTTTATTTCACCGTGTCATTAAGGATTTTATGATTCAAGCGGGCGATCCAAAAAGCAAAAACGCTACGGCCAATACCTTACTGGGCGACGCAAGTAACGAACATAAGATTCCGGCCGAGATCAACAAGAACCTGTTCCATAAAAGAGGAGCGCTGGCTGCCGCACGACAAAACGACAACATCAATCCACAAAGAGCCTCATCGGGCTACCAGTTTTACATCGTAACCGGGAAAACATTCAGCGAGCCGCAACTTATTTCTCTCGAAAACGAGATGGAAAGCACCCGATTAACTGCCGTATTCGACACGTTGGCACGCAAACACATGAAAGAAATTTACCAAATGAGAAAGGCTAACGACCAAAAAGGACTGCTGGCTTTACAAGATACACTCGAGGCACAAGCACGAAAACAATTGAAAGAAGAAGGTGGAACAAAGTTTAGCGAAGCACAAAAGCAGGCATATACCACGATAGGAGGCGCCCCTCATTTGGACGGATCATACACGGTTTTCGGAGAAGTCGTTGACGGCATGGACACCGTAGACAAGATAAATACAGCGAAAACGGGCCGAGCAGACCGCCCGGAGGAAGACATCCGCATCGTAAAAGCTACGGTTATAAAGGAGTAATCTATGATACATGTCAACCGCCATATCCTGACAAACGGACTGCGTATCGTGCATCATGAAGATGATACAACGAAAATGGTTTGCCTGAACCTGCTGTACGATGTGGGTGCACGCGACGAAGATCCGAGCCACACGGGCTTTGCTCATCTCTTCGAACACCTGATGTTCGGAGGATCCGCCCACATTCCCGACTATGACACGCCGGTACAAAATGCAGGAGGAGAGAACAATGCCTGGACAAACAACGACATTACAAATTACTATATAACCCTTCCTTACCAGAACGCAGAAACCGCCTTTTGGCTGGAAAGCGACCGCATGCTGTCTTTAAAGTTTAGTCAAAGGAGTCTGGACATACAGAAGAATGTAGTCATAGAAGAGTTTAAACAACGCAACTTGAACCAGCCTTACGGCGACACGTCCCATTTGCTTCGAGAGATGGCTTACCAGATTCATCCGTACCAATGGCCAACAATCGGTAAAGACATAAGCCACATCAGCAACGCAACATTGGATGATGTAAAAGACTTTTTCTATCGTTTTTATGCACCGAACAACGCAATCCTTGCAGTGACCGGGCATATCTCGTTCGAAGAAACCGTACGTCTTGCCACAAAATGGTTCGCCCCCATCCCGCCTCGCGACGTAAAGATAAGACAACTCCCGAAAGAAAAACCGCAAACGTCTCTTCGTCGCCGGACAGTGGAGCGCAACGTTCCGGTAGATGCCCTGTATATGGCGTTTCACATGCCGAATCGTTTTCAACCGGAGTATTACCACTGCGACCTCATAACCGACGTTCTTTCAAACGGACGTTCGTCACGCCTCAACCGTTCCTTGGTGCAAGAACAGAAAGTTTTTTCCTCCATTGATGCATATATATCGGGAAGCATCGATGAAGGTCTCCTGTTCATTGTGGGAAAACCTGCAGAAGGAATATCCCTATCTTCGGCGGAAACTCACGTATGGGACGAATTGTTTAAACTGAAAGAATGCCTTGTTCCGGAGGAAGAAATGGAAAAAGTAAAAAACAAATTCGAGAGCGAACAAATATTCAATAACCTCAATTATCTGAACATAGCCACAAACCTGGCTTATTTCGAGCTGTTGGGAAAAGCGGAAGACCTCAATCTCGAAGTCGGGAAATATCGTTCCATCACGGCAAAAGACATAAAAGACACGGCCAATCGAATATTTGTTCCCGAAAACTGCAACATTCTTTATTATAAAGCCATAAAATGAACTTATCCCATTACCGACATCTTTTAAAATTAGGATTTCCCATCGTCATCGGACAAACCGGCGTAATCATTCTGGGATTTGCCGATACCCTGATGGTAGGACGGCACAGTTCCATGGAACTTGCCGCAGCGGGATTTGTAAACAACATGTTCAACTTGGCCATAATATTCAGTACAGGCTTCGCTTACGGCCTTACTCCCATCGTGGGGAAGCTGTTCGGTCAGAACAAACATACGGAAGCAGGAAAGATACTGAAGAATAGTTTGGTGGCAAACTCCGCACTCGCCGGTATCGTTTGCCTCGTCATGCTGACGCTTTACCTGAATATAAATCGGTTGGGACAGCCGGAAGAATTGCTGCCTCACATGCGCCCTTACTTTCTCGTCCTGCTAATTTCTCTCCCGTTCGTCCTATGGTTTAACGGATTCAAACAGTTTACAGATGGCATAACCGACACAAAAGTTTCCATGTGGGTGCTGTTGGGCGGAAACCTTTTCAACATTATTGGAAACTATATTCTTATTTATGGTAAGTTAGGGATGCCGGAATTAGGACTGCTGGGCGCAGGCATCTCTACGATGCTCTCGCGGGTTTTCATGGTAATAGCCTACATCATTATCTTCTTCTTTACCGACAGATACCGCGTTTACAGACAAGGATTCCACACAGGCCACGTCAACAAATCCGACCTCAAACAGCTAAACAAACTGGGTTGGCCGATAGCTTTGCAAATGGGCATGGAGACGGCTTCGTTCAGTCTTAGCGCCATTATGGTGGGATGGCTGGGAAGTACCGAGCTGGCGACCTTCCAGATTATGATCGTCATTTCGCAGGTTTGCTTTATGGTGTACTATGGAATGGGAGCGGCCGTCTCCGTACGTGTCAGCAACTTCTACGGGCAAAATGACATAACAAACGTACGCCGTACCGCAAACGTCGGCTTCCACATCATACTTGTCATGGCCGTTTGCACCGCAATCCCCATATTTTTACTAAGAAATTATATCGGAAGCTGGTTCACCGACGACGAGGCTGTTGCTGCAATGATTCCACAAGTTATTATTCCATTTCTGCTTTATCAGTTCGGCGACGGGTTACAAATTAATTTTGCCAACGCCTTACGCGGAATAGCCGACGTTCAACTCATGACGTTATTTGCATTCATTGCTTACTTCCTCATATCGCTTCCGGCAAGTTACCTGTTCGGATTCATACTTGGTGGCGGTCTGACCGGAATATGGATGGCTTTCCCCTTCGGATTGAGCAGCGCCGGAATCATGTATTATCTGCGCTTCAGATACAAAACCGCTTCAAAGACCTGACACTATGCTTTCAACTTCTTCAAAAATTGCATTCGGATACCTGATACTAATCTGCCTGCTTTTCACGGCAACCGGGTATATTTATCAACAGATGACGATACTCACTTCCACAAATGAAACGGAAGCGATCATGGAACAACGCCGAAAAACCACTCACCAAATCGTCAGCCAGCTCTATCAAGCCGAAGTTATCGGACAAACTTTGCGGACAGGAAATCTGCAAGAATACGATACATATAAGAATGCAATGCAGGTTGTTAGTAACTCAGTCGACTCATTACAACTTCTATTGACCGACACCATTCAACTGGCACGCCTCGATACCATACGCACTTTACTTAGGGACAAAGAGAGAAACATGCTGTTGGTGCTCGAAGGATTACGCACCCAACCTGCCGACGAGCTGTTTCAAATGCAGATAGACAGCCTGATAGCCCAACAAGATTCTGTGCTGAATAGCCTGAGAGTACGCAAGAAAGTTGTCACACATCACAATTCGTATACGGTATATCATAAGCCCAAAGGATTCTTTAAGCGCCTGGCAAATGTGTTCTCTCCCGATAAATCCGACTCGACACAAGTCAGCAATGTTGTGCAAGAAATCTATTCCGATACCATAGAGGAGCCATACAATGCGGCAGACACCCTCGCCGGAATTATAAATAATATACAGCAACGCGTATCCCAAACGCGGCAGGAGCATCAACAGGTGCTGAGCCGACGCTTAACACGCCTGCGAATTGCAGGTGGAAAGCTGGGAACCCGTGTGAACCAGCTGCTGGAAACAATCGAAACAGACGAGCAAAAAGCCATGCAGGATGAGCTGCAAAAAGAAAAAACAATTCGAGAACAGGCCGCACGAACGATGGCCATCATTGCTATACTGGCCATTCTTCTGATTCTAATATTCTTTATAATCATTTGGAAAGACCTGACGCGCAGCAACCATTACCGCCGCGAACTGGAAAAAGCAAAGTCGTATGCAGAAAATTTATTGGAGACGCGAGAAAAACTCATGCTCACCATTACGCACGACATCAAGGCTCCTACCGGCTCTATTATCGGATATATTGACCTGCTCATGCGGTTGATCCGCGACAAACGACAGCTGTTTTACCTGAACAACATGAAGAGTTCCGCCCAGCACCTGCTGAAGCTGGTAACTTCCCTGCTCGACTATCACCGACTGGAAGCCGGGAAGATGGACCTAAACCCGATAGCTTTTAATCCATACGAGCTGTTTGAAGACATATACACCGGTTTTCTTCCTCTGGCAGAAAAGAAGGATCTTGAACTGACGCTCGAGAATAATCTGCGACGCAAGCAATTGCTTGAAGGAGATCCCTTCCGCATCCGGCAAATAGCCGAAAATCTGTTGAGCAATGCATTGAAGTTCACGACACGGGGAAACATCACGATACAAACACGCTACCGCGAGGGTGTACTTACTTTCAGCGTATCGGATACGGGATGCGGCATGACAGAAGAAGAACAAAGCCACATCTTTCAGGAGTTTACACGACTGAGAAGTGCGCAAGGGAAAGAGGGCTTCGGATTGGGATTATCCATTACGCGGAAACTAACGGAGCTTTTAAAAGGAAACATCAACGTAGAAAGTTCTCCGGGAGAAGGCAGTACATTCCGCATTTCCATTCCACTTCCGCCGGCAAACATGCGGCCCGTAAACGAAAACATCGAGACGATACAAGCACAAGAACCCCTGCGGATTTTATTAATTGACGACGATCGCATACAATTAAACCTGACAGAGGCCATGTTACGCTCGCTCCCTAACGGGAAAAGCCTCACGATTCGCTCTTGTGAGCGCCCGGAAGAATTGTTCGAGCTGCTGAGAACCGAACCGTTCGATCTGCTGTTTACCGACATACAGATGCCGGGAATGAACGGATTCGACCTGTTGCAGGCTTTACGACATGCCGGCATTCCACAGGCACGAACCATTCCGGTTATCGCCATCACGGCAAGAAATGACTTAAACGAAAACGATTTCATCCAGAAAAAATTCGCAGGTTGCCTCTATAAGCCGTTCAATCAGTCGGACCTGCAACGAATCCTTAAAGGAAAATATCGAAACGTTTCATCCGAATGCCCGCAACAAGCCGAAGAAAAGAACGAAACCTTACCGGGAAAAGATGCTTATGACTTTTCACAACTGACGGCATTCTCGGGAGACGACATCACCGCAGCCAAGGAAATTATCGAAACATTCATACAGGAAACGGAGAAGAATCTGCAACGATTCGAACAGGCCTTCCGTGAAAAAAACATGCACGACCTTTCTGCCGTATCGCACAAGATGCTTCCTACGTTCACTATGATTAAAGCACAAAACATCACTCCGCTACTGCGGAAGCTGGAATCTTTGAAAGAAGAGACCGAAATATCCGCCGATACATCCGACATTATACCAAAGATTATTGCCAGCATCCGTGAGGCCATTCAACAGGCAAAAAACTTAAAGATTTTCTCATCTAAATCGTAGAATTCCGCTATCTTTGTAACAAAAGTTTTTTATTGCTGCAGAAAATGAATCCGTCCATACTCATTGTAGAAGATGATTTAACATTCTCAACCATGCTGAAAACATGGCTGAAGAAGAAGGGCTTTGAAGTAGATACCGCAGGCAATACGGCACGCGCCCGAAAACTTTTGAACGGACACAGCTATCATTTGATACTCTCCGACCTGCGCCTTCCCGACCAGGACGGCATTCATTTACTTACGGAACTGCGCAAAAACCACGATCAAACACCATTCATCATCATGACGAGCTACGCGGAAATTCAATCTGCGGTGCAAGCCATGAAACATGGTGCAGGCGATTATATCACCAAGCCGATACAACCGGACGAACTGCTGAAGAAGATTCAGGAAAATATTCTGCCTGAAACAACTACTTCCACGGAACAAACCGCCGCAAAGACTTCGGGTGAGACACTGCAATTTCTGGAGGGTGAAAGCGAAGCTGCCCGACAACTTTACAACTATGTGCAGTTGGTTGCTCCCACACAAATGTCTGTTCTTATCAACGGAGCCAGTGGAACGGGGAAAGAATATGTGGCGCATCGCATCCACGAACTAAGCAAACGTGCGGGAAAGCCCTTTATCGCCATCGACTGCGGCTCGATTCCCAAAGAACTTGCTGCCTCCGAATTCTTCGGACACGTGAAGGGTTCTTTCACAGGAGCCCTGAACGACAAGACCGGAGCCTTCGAGGAAGCAAACGGCGGCACGCTGTTTCTGGATGAAATCGGCAATTTGAGTTACGAAATACAAGTACAGCTTTTACGGGCTTTACAAGAACGTCATATCCGCCCCATCGGCTCAAATAAAGAAATTCCTGTAGACATCCGGCTCATAAGTGCCACAAACGAAAACCTGACAGAGGCCTTGGAAAAAGGGACTTTCCGCGAAGATTTATATCACCGCATCAACGAATTCACACTTCACATGCCTTCTTTAAAAGAAAGGCCCGAAGACATCCTGCTGTTTGCCAACTTCTTCCTTGACCAAGCCAACCGCGAATTGGGACGAAACCTCACAGGTTTCGACACAGAAGCCAGCGAAGCCCTGCAAAGATATGCCTGGCCGGGCAATCTCCGACAACTGAAAAACATCGTAAAACGCGCGACCTTGTTGGCACAAGGCGAGTTTATCACTCCCCGCGAATTGGGAGAAGAAATCTGCATGCCGACGAAAAACATACAGGAATCTCTCACCCTGCATGATGAAGAAACGGAAAAAAGACGGATTCTAAACGCATTGCAACAAACAAACAACAACAAAAGTCAGGCTGCAAAACTGCTGGGTATAGACAGAAAGACGCTGTACAACAAACTAAAGCTCTACAACATTTTGCAGTAAACATGTGGAACTTTTCCACGCATATCCACATCTTTTCCACAATTTCCACACCAGCTTTCCACACGGCAAAACATTTTATCAATCAGATTAACAGCACATTATAAATAAAACGCCAGTTTGGAACGGTTATTGCATCTCTTTATGTGTAAGAGAAAATCATCTCAACAACACATAAGAGTATTGATAATAACACAAAAACTAAACAGACTATAACCCAACCCCATAGAATAAGAACAGGAGGTTGACGAATTAAAATGAGTATAACCTCTTGAACAAAAATGAAGATGCCTATGTGTTAAAACAAAAGAGAACGCTGTGACAGCGTTCTCTTTTTTATTTGTCTGAACAAAAACTTCTCCACAAATTATCATCCGGAACGGGAGCTGTAAGCTCAATCTTTTCCTTGGATACCGGATGGATGAAAGTGATTTTCCGCGCATGCAGGCTTATACTTCCATCCGGATTGGAACGAGGGAAACCATATTTCAGGTCTCCTTTAATAGGACATCCCATTTTTGCAAGCTGACAACGGATTTGATGATGACGGCCGGTCTTCAAGTCTACTTCCAACAAACAGTAATTTTCCGAACGACCAATGAGACGATAATGCAAAACAGCCTTTTTGGAACGGGGGACTTCCCTGTCGTAAGCATACGATTTATTTTGTTTTTCGTTGCGCACAAGGTAATGAACCAATTCGCCCTCCGGCTTCTCCGGAACATTTTTCACCAATGCCCAGTATGATTTTTTTATTTCTCCGGAGCGAAACATCTCATTCAACCGCGCCAGAGCCTTACTTGTTTTGGCAAAAACAACAAGTCCGCTCACCGGCCGATCCAGACGATGCACCACACCCAAGAAAACGTTTCCGGGCTTCGAATACTTCTCTTTCAAATAACGCTTCACCGTTTCCGACAAAGCCTCGTCGCCCGTCTTGTCCCCCTGCACGATTTCCGAAGGAGCTTTATTCACCACAATAATGTGATTATCCTCGTAAACTACAGTCATAAATACATAAAAACTGAAAAACAGAAACCGAAAACGGCTCGCACCATCTCCGGTTTCCATCCATTTTATTGTCTAACTTTAAAAAGAATCCTTTTACATATTCATTCCGCCATCTACTTGTATCACCTGACCTGATACGTAAGAAGACAGATCGGAAGCCAAGAACAAAGCGATATTTGCCACATCTTCCGGAGTACCGCCGCGGCGCAACGGAATGCGTTTATTCCATTCTTCTTTCACTTCGTCGGAAAGTTTGGCTGTCATTTCGGTGATGATGAATCCCGGTGCGATGGCGTTTGCACGGATTCCCCGCGAGCCTAACTCCTGAGCAATGGATTTTGCAAGGCCAATCAAGCCGGCCTTTGATGCAGAATAGTTGCATTGTCCGGCATTTCCATGCACACCCACTACAGAAGCCATGTTAATGATATTGCCACTTTTCTGGCGCATCATGATAGGTGTGCAAGCATGAATGAAATTAAACGCCGACTTCAAGTTCACATTAAGAACCGCGTCCCATTGTGCTTCACTCATACGCATCATCAAACCGTCCTTCGTAATTCCGGCATTATTTACCAAAATATCAATGGTTCCGAAGTCTTCTTTTATCTGCTCTACCACTTGAGCCGTTTCCTCGAAACTCGCTGCATTCGATGCATAACCCTTAGCTTTTACGCCATAGGCCGCGATCTCGCTTTCAGTATTCTTCGCATTTTCATCAATAACCAAGTCGGTAAATGCCACATTCGCACCTTCCGATGCAAACTTCAATGCTATTGCTTTTCCGATACCACGTGCAGCACCGGTCACAACGGCTGTCTTTCCTGTTAATAATCCCATATTTGTTTTTTATTTAAAGATTCATTCTTTTTCTTTTTTCACGCCTAAAGCTCCGTAAACGATCTTGGCCACATAACGCCAACCCGTAGCGTCATCCAGATCTTCGCCTATTTGTCCGCGAATATACGGCACTTCGATTCCTTTAATACAATAGTGCAAAATATCTGCCGTAATCTCAACATTGTCGATGTCGAATATCCCCTTTTCCTTCCCTTCCCGCAGTATCACACGGAAAAGCTTGATTTCTTTTGAGTCAAAATGCTTACGTATGGCTTCCACTCTCCATATATCCCGAAAGAAATCCGCCCGCAATGTCCCGTTACGATATACAGCCGTTTTTATAATTTCGAGATGCGCATTGATCAACTCCAGGATCTTTTCCGCAGGATCTATCGGCTCTTCGGCAACTTTTTCCATTGCATCGAGCAATCGCTCCAGTTCCGACTCTACAACAGCCACGTAGATTTGCTCTTTGCTCTTGAAGTATGTATACAATGTGCGCCGCCCTTTCTTTGAAGCAACGGCAATATCGTTCATGGTTGTGTCCTCGACTCCTTTCTTTGCAAAGAGCTGACGAGCCACATCAACGAGTTTGTCCCGGGTTTTCAACGCTATCATTTAATTGCACACACGTTATATATATGTGCAAAATTAAGGTATTTCTTTTTCACACACAAATAATACATAAATATATTATAGGCATCTTCGATAAAGAGCAACGAATTCTTTCACCCCAAATGCCCCGACAAACCGGGTAAAAGATGCTTTTCTTTTCAACGATTCTCCGCTTTCAATTTATTTTAATTACTTTATTTGTTTTTTAAAAGAAAAAAACGTACCTTTGCACACGAATTTACGAAAAGAGTCATATCGCGGAGTGGAGCAGTTGGTAGCTCGTTGGGCTCATAACCCAAAGGTCGCTTGTTCGAGTCAGGCCTCCGCAACAAAGAAGAATAAACTTCACTTATATTTTTTACAAACAACATCGCGGAGTGGAGCAGTTGGTAGCTCGTTGGGCTCATAACCCAAAGGTCGCTTGTTCGAGTCAGGCCTCCGCAACACAAAGGAGAAAAGCATCTTTTCTCCTTTTTTTCTTGTCCTTCCCGCAAAACGCCGCGCGGAAAACACATTGACCAATTCATTCTTTTTCCTTAAATTTGCGATAGAAACAACCTAAACAATACAATCATTATGGCACGAATCTACAAACAACTGACAGACCTGATAGGTCATACTCCCCTGATGGTCTTGGAAAGACTCGGGAAAGCCCACAACATCAACGCAAACCTCATAGCCAAACTGGAATATTTCAACCCGGGAGGCAGTGTAAAAGACCGCATCGCTTTCGCAATGATTGAGGATGCCGAACAAAAAGGTTTGCTGAAACCCGGAGCAACCATTATAGAGCCTACCAGCGGAAATACGGGAGTGGGCATTGCATGGATCGCATCGGTCAAAGGATATAAAGCGGTTTTTACAATGCCTGAAACCATGAGTATGGAAAGAAGGAACCTGTTAAAAGCATTGGGAGCCGAAATTGTTCTGACACCCGGAAGCAAGGGAATGAGCGGGGCAATAGAGAAAGCCGACGAACTGCATAAGGCCGATCCGAACTCTCTCATACTGCGGCAATTTGAAAACCTGGCCAACCCTCAAGCCCACATCCGCAGCACGGCAGAGGAAATATGGCAGGATACCGACGGGAAAGTCGATGTGTTTGTGGCAGGCGTCGGCACGGGAGGGACACTAAGCGGCACGGGTATCGGTCTGAAGCAGCACAACCCCGATATAGAAATCATCGCCGTTGAGCCTGATTCGTCCGCCGTTTTATCGGGAGACAAGGCAGGCCCACACAAAATACAAGGCATCGGAGCCGGTTTCATCCCGAAGACTTACATAAAAGGTATCGCCAACAAAATCATACGGGTAAAGGATGATGATGCCATCCGAACGGGACGGGAATTGTCATTCAAGGAAGGGTTATTGGTAGGAATATCCTCCGGAGCAGCTGTTTTTGCGGCTTTGCAATTGGCAAAAGATCCCGCCTATGCTGGAAAAAACATCGTTGTTCTGCTTCCCGACACGGGGGAAAGATACCTCTCCACCGATTTATACGCATTCGAACAATACCCGCTTTAAATAATAAGCCCACCACATTCAACAAACAAAAGCGGTATATTTCTTTTGTGAAATATACCGCTTTTTATGTGGGCGTTGACGGATTCGAACCGCCGACCCTCTGCTTGTAAGGCAGATGCTCTGAACCAGCTGAGCTAAACGCCCTGAAGTTTATCAATGAGAGCAAGCGTATTCGGAAGTGGGCGTTGACGGATTCGAACCGCCGACCCTCTGCTTGTAAGGCAGATGCTCTGAACCAGCTGAGCTAAACGCCCGGGGCTTTGCTCTCAATTGCGGATGCAAAGATACGACTTTATTTTAATCGTGCAAACTTTTCTTCCGTTTTTTCTATAAAAAACATGCAAAAGTTTTTCACAGGACAACGGGAACCTTCCCCGAAAACATCGGATTCTTTTCTCTCCCGCAAGTCGTTCCTTCCATTCAAACTCCCTTATTCGGCAAAACGTTTTGCCTGTTCTTCTATCAACGATGCGTCTTCGAAATAATTAATCTTCATGGCGTTACGCACTTCCGACATCGTTTTTGCGGCTGCTTCACGCGCCACTTCACATCCTTTCTTCAGCATCTCATACACACCGGGGATGTCCTTTTCAAACTCATGACGGCGCGTACGTATCGGTTCAAGCTCTTCCTGCATCACGGCCGCAAGGAATTTTTTCACCTTCATATCGCCCAAACCTCCACGTGTATAGTGGGCTTTCAATTCATCCAACCCGGCATACTCCGGCAAATAACGCCCGAAATGCTCCGGACGACAGAAAGCATCCAGATAAGTAAACACCGTGTTTCCTTCCAGTTTCCCCGGATCGCTCACTTTAATATGGGTAGGATCGGTGTACATACTCTTCACCTTTTTCTCCACCTCATCCGCTGTATCAGACAGATAAATGCAGTTTCCGAGCGACTTGCTCATCTTCGCCTTCCCATCAATTCCCGGCAGACGCAGGCAAGCATTGTTTTCGGGCAACAAGATTTCCGGCTCGACCAACGTCTCTCCATAGATATAATTGAAACGACGAACGATTTCTCTTGTCTGCTCGAGCATCGGCTCCTGATCCTCCCCCGCAGGGACAGTAGTCGCCTTAAAGGCAGCTATATCGGCAGCTTGGCTGATGGGGTAAGTAAAAAATCCCACCGGAATACTTGTTTCAAAGTTACGCATCTGTATCTCCGTCTTCACCGTCGGATTACGTTGCAGGCGCGAAACCGTCACAAGATCCATAAAATAGAAACTCAATTCGCAGAGCTCCGGTATCTGCGACTGAATAAAAAGTGTAGTTTTCTTCGGATCAAGTCCCGTAGCAAGGTAATCGAGTGCTACCTCTATCACGTTCTGCCGCACTTTTTCCGGGTTTTCTATGTTATCTGTCAAGGCTTGTCCGTCTGCCTCGAACACAAAGATTTTATCGTAAGCTCCCGAATTCTGCAATTCCACACGCCGGCGCAACGAGCCAACATAATGACCGATATGCAACTTTCCCGTGGGACGATCGCCGGTCAATATTATTTTTTCTTTTTCCATATAACCAGTCTTATTCGCAAATTATTGCAGCAAAGATAACATATTCCTTTGTTTTCTTCAAAATTAATTATTTCTTTGCAGTAAGCAGAAGTAACCTTGTTATAGAAAGCCTTTGATAATTACAAACACTGTCTGAAACATTTAATATGAAAAAAGAACTGAAAAAAGTGCTGGTATTAGGTTCCGGCGCATTAAAGATCGGCCAAGCCGGGGAATTTGACTACTCCGGTTCACAGGCATTAAAGGCCCTTCGGGAAGAAGGTATCCGCTCGGTTTTGGTAAATCCAAACATTGCAACTATCCAAACATCGGAAGGAATCGCCGACAGAGTCTACTTCCTTCCCGTCACTCCTTACTTTGTTGAAGAAATCATAAAGAAAGAAAGACCCGACGGCATCCTGTTGGCCTTCGGAGGACAAACCGCCCTAAACTGCGGAACAGAACTGTATCGTAACGGAGTACTCGAGAAATATGAAGTAAACGTGCTGGGAACTTCGATAGAAGCCATCATGAATACCGAAGACAGAGACCTATTTGTCAAGAAACTCGACGAGATAAAAATGAAAACTCCGGCGAGTCAGGCCGTAGAAAATACCAAAGATGCACTTGCCGCAGCCCGACGAATCGGTTATCCTGTCATGATCCGTTCGGCTTATGCCTTAGGCGGTCTGGGAAGCGGAATCTGTCCTACCGAGGAAAAGTTCATCGAGTTGGCGGAAAGCGCCTTCACCTTCTCACCGCAAATATTGGTTGAGGAATCGTTAAAGGGCTGGAAAGAAATCGAATTCGAGATCATCCGCGACGCAAACGACCACTGCTTTACCGTTGCAAGCATGGAGAATTTTGATCCGCTGGGCATACATACCGGCGAATCCATCGTGGTCGCCCCCACATGTTCTCTCAGCGAACAACAAGTAAGTATGCTTCAAGAACTGGCAATCCAGTGCATCCGTCACCTGAATATCGTAGGCGAATGCAACATTCAATATGCGTTTAATGCCGAAACCAACGATTACCGCGTAATAGAAGTCAACGCCCGACTCAGTCGTTCATCGGCGCTCGCATCCAAAGCAACAGGATATCCGCTGGCATTCGTCGCAGCAAAGATTGCATTAGGCTACACTCTTGACGAAATAGGTGAAATGGGAACTCCCAATTCGGCCTATGTCGCTCCCTCACTCGACTACTTGATTTGTAAAATTCCCCGCTGGGATCTGACAAAATTCATCGGCGTATCACGTCGTATCGGCTCAAGCATGAAGTCGGTGGGCGAGATCATGTCTATCGGACGTTCCTTTGAAGAGATCATTCAAAAAGGACTTCGTATGATAGGACAGGGCATGCACGGATTTGTAGGCAACGATCATACTCGCTTTACAAACCTTGATGACGAGCTGGCCAACCCGACAGATTTGCGAATATTCGCCATCGCCCAGGCATTGGAAGAAGGTTATTCCGTGCAACGAATTCATGATTTGACCAAAATCGATCCCTGGTTTATAGAAAAGCTCAAGAACATTGTCGACTATGCTGCCAAGCTTCAAACATACAATTCGCTCGAGGAACTCCCGATCGATGTATTACGCCAGGCAAAAGTATTGGGATTCTCCGACTTCCAGATTGCACGTTTCGTCCTGAAGCCCAAGAGCGGCAACATGGAAAAAGAGAATCTTGCCGTACGGACATTACGAAAGAAAGCTGGAATCCTCCCGGCCGTAAAACGCATCAATACCGTTGCTTCCGAACATCCGGAACTAACAAATTATTTATACATGACGTATGCCGTAGAAGGATACGACGTCAATTATTACAAAAACGAGAAGTCTGTCATCGTACTCGGCTCGGGAGCTTACCGAATCGGCTCGTCCGTTGAATTCGACTGGTGCTCCGTTAATGCCATACAAACGGCACGAAAGTTAGGATACAAGTCCATCATGATAAATTATAACCCGGAAACCGTATCGACAGACTACGACATGTGCGACCGTTTATACTTTGACGAGTTGTCGTTCGAGCGCGTGCTCGACGTGATAGACCTGGAGCAACCGCGCGGCGTAATCGTATCGGTGGGCGGACAGATCCCGAACAATCTGGCCATGAAACTCTATCGTCAGTCTGTTCCCGTGCTTGGAACGTCTCCGATCTCCATCGACCGTGCAGAAAACCGCAACAAGTTCTCGGCAATGCTTGACCAGCTTGGCATCGACCAGCCGGCATGGCAGGAGCTGACCAACCTGGACGATGTGAAAACATTTATCGAAAAAGTAGGTTATCCGGTGCTTGTTCGTCCGTCGTACGTCCTCAGCGGTGCAGCAATGAACGTATGTTATGACGAAGAAGAGCTGATACGTTTTCTGCAAATGGCCAGCGAAGTTTCGAAAGAATATCCCGTTGTCATTTCACAATTTATGCAGAATACGAAAGAAATCGAGTTCGATGCCGTGGCACAAAACGGCGAGATTGTGGAGTACGCAATTTCGGAACATATCGAATATGCCGGCGTCCATTCTGGAGACGCCACGTTGGTATTCCCGGCACAACGCATTTATTTTTCAACGGCCCGGCAGATTAAACGAATAAGCCGCCTGATTGCTAAAGAACTGAACATCTCCGGACCGTTCAACATTCAGTTCCTTGCACGTAAAAACGAGGTAAAAGTAATCGAATGCAACCTGCGTGCTTCACGCAGTTTCCCCTTCGTTTCGAAAGTGCTAAAACGAAACTTCATCGAAACGGCCACACGCATCATGCTCGATGCTCCTTACAGTCATCCCGACAAGTCGGCGTTCGACATTGACCGCATCGGGGTAAAAGCATCACAATTCTCGTTTGCCCGTCTGCAAAACGCCGATCCGGTATTAGGAGTAGACATGTCTTCCACCGGAGAGGTGGGCTGCCTTGGCGACGACTTCAACGAGGCTTTGCTTAACGCAATGATAGCTACCGGATACAAGATCCCGAAGAAGTCTGTACTTCTTTCCTCGGGAGAGACAAGATCAAAAGTTGATTTGCTGGATGCAAGCTACATGTTAAGTAAACAAGGCTACCAGATTTATGCCACTTTGGGCACGGCAACGTTCTTAAACTCGCACGGCATTCCGACAACACCCGTGTTCTGGCCGGATGAACGTCCCCACGCAGAGAACAACGTAATGAAGATGATTGCCGAACATAAGTTCGACTTGATCGTCAACATTCCCAAGAATCACACAAAAAGGGAACTGACCAACGGCTACCGCATCCGCCGAGGTGCCATAGACCACAACATTCCGTTGATAACAAATGCCCGTTTGGCAAAAGCCTTCATCGAGGCGTTCTGCAACATGAAGCAGGAAGATATCCAAATAAAGAGCTGGCAGGAATACAACTGATTCTTAATAAAACTCTCCCCGAAGGGCATTCCTTCGGGGAGAGTTTTATATTATTTCATTAACATCATTTCCACGCACTGCGAAACTTATAGCCACATTACGCCTTTTCAGCCGGGATACCTGTCCGCACAGCGGCTACTCCACCGTAAGAATCACGGCATTGTCCTGCCTTACCTTACGGGACAATTTCTTCACCACTTCGGCATAACTGTGTCTGATAAGGCCTTCTACCAACCGATCTGTGAGCGTCCCCGACAAACTTACCTGGTTCCAATATTTTTTATTCATGTGCCAAGCTCCCTTAATTTCGGGATAAGTATCGCGTAACTCCACCGCATAATCCGGATCGCACTTCAATACGAACCACTCCGTTTCCTCAAGATCGATCATGGCGAATATCTTCCCCATGACACGAAAGGCCAACGTTGTCTCATCAAAAGGGAAATCTTCCGTAGCCAACGGCAGCGACAAACAGTAATCTCTTACGCTTTCCACATTCATAAGCCCACCGTTTTTCTGAAACTTTCACGTATTTGTTTAAACGAAAAAACGCACTTCCGTCTGCTCTCGCCCGGCAGCCGCACGGGACAACAAGTAAACGTCACAATTTTTTCATGCCATATTTACAATGCTTCTTCAATGGCATTCTTCAGTTTCGCAAGGCCATCTTTGGTATAACCTAAAGAAGAATAAATCAGTTTTCCTTCTTTGTCGAACAAAAAGGTGCGGGGAATCGTGCTTTCAGCAAACAATGAAAAGACCTCTCTTTCCGGATCGGGATAAAGCGGAAACGAGAACTTTTTCTTCTCATTATACTTTGCCAATGCAGCATCATCGTGTTCCCTGCCGATAACCAACAGCCTGAAGTCTTTATTATCCTTATACAAAGGATAAAGTTTTTCCTGGAATTCGGCCAATTCCAACTGGCAAGGTCCGCACCAAGTGGCAAACAAAGTAACCAGAACGACCTTGCCTTTCAAGTCGGCCGGCGACACAGTTCCGTAAGTTTCCGAGTTTAACGTAAAAACAGGCAACGAATCGCCAATGTCGAGCTTACCGCTTTCCGCCTGAGAGAAAGCCGCCGTTGTTATAAACACCAGCAGCGAAATCAAAGCCCATGTTCTCATCTTTCCTGACATAACATTTGTCTTTTAATAAAATATTCGTATATCCGAAACAAATATACGGATTATCGTCCGATACTCTTTCCCTTATGCATATCTTTGTAATGAGTTTTAACGAAAAAGAGACAGGCTTATGATTATTTATATCTCGTGCGCAAAGACCATGAACAACCGCGCCGAAACGCAGACACCCTTCACCACACTCCCTGTTTTCGGCACGGAAGCCAATGATCACGCCGCCTTCATGGCACAATTTTCTGCCGAAGAGCTGAAGACTAAACTTCGTGTCAACACGAAACTGGCCGCAGAGAATTATCTGCGCTATCACGATTTCTTTTCAGAAAACAATCGGCCCATCCCGGCATTAAACGCATATACCGGCATCGTTTTCAAGCATATCAGACCGGAACTTTTCGATAACAACGACTGGACATATGCACAAAGCCATTTGCTAATAGCATCGTTTCTGTACGGACTCCTGCGTCCTTTGGACGGCATAAAACCGTATCGCATGGAAGGAGACATCAGACTGCCGGAGAGAGATGCCGTCACCATGTTTGATTACTGGAAACCCATACTCACCGACTTCTTCATAAAGCAGATAAAAGAAGACGACGGGATTCTTGTCAACCTGGCAAGCAGCGAGATGAAAAACCTTCTGAACTGGGAAAAAGTGGAGAAAGAAGTACGTGTCATCACGCCGGAGTTTCTCGTAAATAAAGGCAACAAACCGAGAAATATCGTAATCTATACGAAAATATGCAGAGGAGAAATGGTGCGATATATCCTGAAAAACCGCATAGCGCAACCGGAAGAATTGCAGGGATTCAATTGGGAAGGCTTTACATACAATGCGGAAGAGAGCCATAACGGGCGCCTTGTCTTTACCCTGTGAAACCGTCTGATGCAAGAAGTCTGAAGCGTTTCTGCGCAAACCTCAAGAAGTTTACGTAGAAACGCTCCGGACTTTTCCTCCGGCAAACGCCTTATTCTTCTGCGACGGCCGGCTCCTGCATCAGTCGCAATTGCGGACTTCCGTCAGTTCTCCCGTAACCGAGTCGATGATAAATCCCCGTACAATAATATTTTCCGGGACGAGCGGATGACGTTTTACCAGACGAACGCTTCCGCGCACGGCGTGCTCCACATCGTCGAAACCGCTTAACCAACCATCCAGATCGATATTAAAATAACGAACCTCGGCAATGGTATCTTCCGAAACCCCGCGTTCTTTCATGTGACACAGCATTTCTTTACAGTCCATGTGCTGCGCCCCGCAATCGGTATGACCGATAATCATGACCTCCTCCACGCCAAGTTCGTAAACGGCCACGAGCAGGCTCCGCATCACACTTCCAAACGGATGGGTTATCGTACCGCCTGCATTTTTTATCATTTTCACATCACCGTTTTTCAAACCTAACGAGGCAGGAATCAACTCGACGAGACGTGTGTCCATACATGTCACGATGGCTATCTTCTTGTCCGGGTATTTATCCGTACGATATTTCTCGTAAGCTTTCCCTTTTACGAAGTCTTTATTAAACTTCAACAGTTCGTCTATCATTATACAACCTCACAATTAAATGAAAAGATTACTCGAAAGCGATGCAAATAGCACTGACTCCTATCCGGTCCAACCGCCCGTTCAACGTGCCTTCCGGCGAGAAACTTAAAATATCGCTCGACGCCATATACGCATTCGCGTCGGTAATATAGACATTCCCGCTAACGGGGTTCACCTCGATAGACGACGGAGTATTGATTTTTGTCCCGTCGGTTATAAAATCCTCACGTTCCATTTGCCTGCTTTCCAGGTTAAACACTGCGATTTCCGACTCCGATGTCGTATAATCATAACGATACAGATAAGCACGATTCTCGTAGATTGCAAAATTCTCCGGGTGCACATCGTAAATTTCTGCGCATACATCCGCACTCGTATCGATTTTCACAAGATGATAATCCTCGGCCGTAGAAAGAGCGCCCCGCGTTACGACATATACAGAATGGCCCGGACCGGGAAGAATCTTTCCGGGATTCGGTCCTACCTCTATCTTCTTTATCTCGGAAAATGTATTCAAATCGACCACAGAAACGGTTCGGTCTACTCCTATCGGCTCCATATAATCCAAACCGCCCGAGTTTGCAACATACAGTTTTCCGTCTTGCACACACAAATCATCGGGGTTGCGCCCGCAAGTGATCCAGCCGTCTATGTTCAAAGACGTCGTATCAATCCGCGCAACAGTTCCGTCGAACGAACAAACATATGCCTTGTTTTTGTAAAAAGCAACGCTTCGAGGCTGTCGTGCTCCGTTTTCATCGTCCACCATAGACAGCTGCTTCAACGATTTTCCCGTAGTTCTATCTACAATTTCCACCGTATTCGATTCGTTAACCACGATGTAAATCTTCGAACCATATATCCCCATATCATTTGCCGTATCGCCAAGTCCCCGGCCATTTTCCGCGAGAAAATAATCGGAAACACTCGTTCCCGTCTCAAAAGAATAACGGAAAAGCGAACTGTTATTTTGGTTCCACATGCCGCTACACAACACTAAAAGTGTAGAGGTCCCGTCTTCTACCAAAGGAAAATCATCGCCTTCCGGAGTAGGATCCGGCTCATTTGAATCATCACAAGCCGACAAGACCAAACAAGCGGCAAGAGTTAAAAACATTTTATTAAGAAACTTCATACCAATTAATATTTAAAAGTTAATGTAACACGGAAAGAACGTCCCGGCATGGGGAAGTTCTTTACTATCTCATAATTCTTATTCATAAAATTCAGAAGCCCGGCATTTACTGCACACAATACTTTCTTCCACCGGAAATCTTTCGACACGGAGATGCTGTGATCGGTATAACCGTTTAAAAGATTCTGATCTATATTCTCGCCGGAGATGTAACGTTTGCTCGAGAAAAGCATGGAATACGACAGATCAATGTAAGGCGTTTCCAAAACAGCGGAAGCCGATCCCGATGAAGATGGCGTATAAGCAATCTGATTCTTGTAAGTTTTTCCTTCCACCGTACTCGGATCTGAACTCGTCACATCCAATGCTTTCTGAAAAGTATAGTTTCCGGTCAGCGTCAGTTCGAAATCTTTCCACAACGACAAGCCGAGGTTCGACGTCAGATCAAGGCCTTTTATGTCAACTTTTCCTAAATTCACCATACTCCAGATGAAAAGGTTTCGCGTAGGTATCGCCATAATTTTATCGTCAATCCGGTTTATATATCCGTCGGCCGTCACCGATATGTAAGAAAGAAAAGAGGACATTTTTTTTGCATACGCCAGTCCGACATTATACTGCGTGACGTTTTCCGGATTTAAATCCCGGTTTCCTGTCACTCCGTAATAGAGGTCATTGAACGAAGGAAGGCGGAAAATATGCTTGTAAAAGGCTCGTATGCGGAACTCTTCCTGAGGAAAAGGTTTAAAAGACATGCTGACATAGGGCGACAAACGTCGGCGCGTTTCGGCACTGCTCCCGTCGGAAACAGTTTCATCGACGATGGTCGACAGCAGCGAAGCCGACAATGTTAAACGATTCGTAACGTATTTCCCCGCAAAAGCCGTCAGCCACGAATAACGCACGGGCGAGGCAAAACCTGCCGCATCGGCGTGTAATTTATTGACACTTCCGTCGGTTGCCAATGAAAAAGACAGATTATCCGTAGCCCTATATAAGGCCACAGCCGATAAATAATACTCTTGCTGATAGTAATTGTTTTCCAATTTTCCGGCACTTCCTTTATAATCTTCATCCAAATAGCGCTGATAATTCCAGTCCCATTTCCCGGCAAGTTTTATCGCCCAACGGCGGTTGAATTCTTTTTTATAGCTTCCTTGAATGAAAACATTCTTATCCCATAAATGCTGGGATTCGTCATCATAATAAAAGGTGGTGGCAGAAGGAAGACCGCGAGACGACTGATAATAATAAGCCCGCAGGCGTAAATGTTCGGTTTCGGAGAAATTTCCAAACAAAGCCGCCTCGGCACGCAGGTTACGAACGGATGTATTTTTACGTTTCTCGCGACTTTTCTGATCATATTCCCCGCCATAATACAAAATGTATGGATAATCACCGTCGGAAGACAACCATTCGGCATCTGCCGTAAGGCTCCATTTTCCGGACAATCGTTGCTCCCAATAAAACGAAGGATTCACCAATCCCCACGATCCGGCCTTACATGCCGTCTGAAAGTTCGAATGCTTTGTTTCGCTGAAACGAGGCGTTAATGTAAAAATATTCAGCACACCGGCTGAAGCAAAATAACGGGCAGACTGAAAGATCTGATCACTCTGCCCGTTATTCAGCATCAAACGGTCAACATTATGCAATGAAAATCGCCCGATATCGACTTGTCCTGTCTGACAGTCCGTCACGGTCACTCCGTCATACCCTATTGTTGTATGCTGAGCGCCTAAGCTTCTTAAAGAAATGGTCTTCAGCCCTCCTATTCCTCCGTAGTCCTTTACGGTTACACCGGCGAAATGTTTTACGGCATCCGATACCTGCATGGCATTCAAAGCTCTCAGTTCATCACCCGAAAGAATCTGAATCGGAGCTCCGGAACGCACCTCACGTGTATAATAACGCTCTGTTACCCGGACTTCCGGAATGGAATAATTCCGAATGCTATCGGGAATTTCTTGAGCAAACGTGGTAAGAAGCGGAGCACACCCTACCGATATGCTGACAAACTTAAGCCATGCCTTCATTTAAAACTTGTAGCCTGCACTTACAAAGACACCCACGTTACGGGGACCATTCTTCTGCAAACGACACAAACCAAAGTCACCATTTACTCCGATCATCCACACGGGGAAATCCAAACTTACCCCGGCTTCAATACCGGCATCGAAACGTCTCAATCCTTTCCAGATATCAACTCCCTGGATTTGCCCGTCGTTGAATGTATCCCAAGACATTCTTACGTCATCAATGGTTTGATATGTTTTACCCTTTGCGCCGTAAGCTACATACGGACCTGCCGAAACAACGACATCAAAGTTTCGTTTCGTCCCGATGTGCAAGGACGCCAAGATCGGCATTTGAAAGTAATTTTGATTTACTTTCAGGTCATTTTCCGGCAACTCATACATCGCTCCCAAAGAAGTCCAACGCAATCCTGTCTTGAAAGAGAACCAACCGTTTAACGGAATGTCCACACCAATTCCCACATGCTGATTAAAAAGAGCATGCGAATTATAGCCATTATTCCCCATCCATGTGCTGAGACCTAATCCGGCTTCCACGCTTAAAGTTGTCACGGTTTGAGCATTGGCAAAGAGCATCGAAAAGACGCATAACAATGAAAGTACCAGCTTTTTCATATCTCCAACTATATCTATTAATAATTTTTATATGACAAATATATGCAAAAATATTAAATGACTCACATACCTATAAGGTATTTTACGGCCAAAAAGGAATGAAAAGCAGTCGAAAGTTTCCGATGTATTCTTTTCTTCCTCTCATTTATTTTTATGACGTTCCGCACGACGTTTCCGATAACCTGCCTTTATTTTTGCCGAAGCAGAGCCATGCAAGCCGGTAATGTACGTCTTCTTTTTTGCTTTTGTCTTGACCTTTTTGTCTTTTTGCGCCGAGCTTTCCCCCTTTCCACGAAAGACAAGGCCGTCTATCAATACCTTTTCTATATCCATCTGTCCCAATCCTTTAAAAATAAATCTGCTTTACGTTTTTTGCTTCAGCAAATTCTTTCAACAACTTTACCATATAATATGCCGCATCTTCCAGCCCGTTCTTCCCGTCGTATCCGTTTATTATTGTCAACAAGTGCACGGTTTCTTCCGAAATCTTTGTCCGCTCGTTATCGCTTGTGGGCGTTCCTATCCCTCCGACACTGTCGCGATACACCGGCAAGCCTTCGATATTCAAGGCTCCACGACCGATTCCTTCATACGGTTCGTCCGCTTTTCCTATACCCAACACCAGTTTATTCCCTTGAATTTTATCCAAGTCAAAACCACCAATAGAGTGTCCGCTGTATATAGAGACCAGGTTAATCAGATCAACAAGCGTATTGATTTGATATAAAGGAATGCCGCGCAAAATGCGACGACACAGCGCTTCGGCCGAAGGACGATACCGGCTTGGATCTTTCCCGCATCGTTTATACGTCTGACGGGTGGCCTGAATTGTTGGAATCTCCTTCAATGAATCCAAGGTATACCGGGCACGATAGCACACGGAAAAGTCGTCGATCTTTTCCCATAAATCCGCATTATAAGCAGAATTTCTTACTTCGGCTAAAACTGCCACGCCGCAAAACTGCGGACAAGCACGATACAATTCATCGGACACACCTATTTCTATCTCTTTCATTCCGGTCTTCCTATATAATAATCACCTATACAATAAGACAAAATTAGTGCTTTTCGCGGCAATACCAAACCTTTTCATTCTTTTTGTATTCTGCCCAGAAGATTCAAGCCTCTCGTCTTCCCTGCAATATACGCCTGCAAGTTTTTCCCGTCTCTACACACATTTGTCAAATAAAGAGGCAAGTCCAATGAAAAGACAGAAGCCTGCTTTTTCTCCATTTCACCAATAATAAATGCAAAACATCGGGTTATCCAGGATAAATGCCCTCCGTCATTTCCGCACCCGAAGACGGTTGAGAGATAAAAAGATGCCCGGCAATTATGAATTCCTACCGCATATCCGCAGATATTTATCAGGACTGAGCCTTACTTTTCTTCCTCCGAAGCATCATCCCAATCAAGGTCTTCGTATTCATAATCTTCCAGTTCCTCATCAGAATCATCATCGTATTCATAAGAAAAGTCGTCGTCATCTCCCAATTCATCCAGCTCCTCCTGCAATAAAGCCCGGCTTTTCGAACGATGAACGATGGATGCTTTTCCTGAAGGCTCCAATCGATTGCTTTCTTTGTTCAGCTCGGTCCACAATAAATCCTTCAATTGTTGAAGTCCAATATTTGCCACCGACGAAATAAACACATGCGGCACATTCTCAGGCAATGTAGGTTCTAACAGACGAATCAGCTCGTCATCCAGCAAATCGCTCTTCGTAATTGCCAGCACACGCTCCTTGTCTAACATTTCCGGATTGAAGGTTTTCAACTCATTCAACAGGATCTCATATTCTTTTCGTATGTCGTCTGAATCGCCAGGAACCATAAAAAGCAACAAAGAGTTGCGTTCGATATGGCGAAGGAAGCGCAATCCCAATCCTTTTCCCTGGCTTGCTCCTTCAATGATACCGGGAATGTCGGCCATAACAAACGACTTCCCGTCCCGGTAAGATACGATTCCCAAGTTCGGTTCAAGCGTAGTAAACGGATAATTCGCTATCTTGGGACGAGCGGCCGATAAGGAAGAAAGCAATGTAGACTTGCCGGCATTAGGAAAACCCACCAGCCCGACATCGGCCAAAAGCTTCAACTCAAGGATCACTGTCATCTCTTGCATCGGTTCACCCGGCTGCGCAAACCGAGGAGCTTGCCGGGTTGCTGTACGAAAATGCCAGTTTCCCAGACCTCCCCGACCGCCTTTCAACAGTATAACTTCCTGGCCGTGTTCGGTAATGTCGCAGACATACTCTCCCGTTTCTGCGTTATATGCCACCGTACCACAGGGAACTTCTATGATTTTATCGGCTCCGTCTTTCCCGAAGCTCTTATTTTTCGAGCCGTTTCCTCCGTGTTCGGCAAAGACATGCCGCTCATATTTCAGATGAAGCAACGTCCAATAGTTGCGATTTCCACGTAATATGACATGGCCTCCCCGACCGCCATCTCCTCCGTCCGGGCCACCGTTTGGAATATATTTCTCGCGCCGCAAGTGTATCGATCCCCGTCCGCCTTTTCCGGAGCGGCAATAAATTTTCACATAATCTACGAAATTCGATTCAGCCATTTCTTTTATTACAAGAAAAAGTCGGAATGAACCGAAAGGCTCATCCCGATGTTTTTATAAAAATATTTCAAAGTTTGTCTATCACAGCGCAGATGTCGGCAAAGATACCATCCATCGTACCCACGCCCTTAATGTAGCTATACTTGCCGTCTTTCTTGTACCAGTCGATCAAAGGAGCCGTTTGATTATGATATACGGCCAAACGTTTTTTTATGGTTTCCTCATTGTCGTCGGCACGCCCCGACTCTTGTCCGCGCTTGATAAGGCGCACCATCAACTCGTCTTCGGGAACTTCCAGGTCAAGCATTACGGAAACTTCCTGATTCCGTTCCGCCAACATGGCCTTCAATGCGTCGGCTTGCGCAATTGTACGGGGGAAACCATCGAAAATCACCCCTTTGCTATCCTTAAAACTATCGAATACACTTGCTAAAATATCAATCATTAATGCATCGGGGATCAGCTGTCCGTTATCGATATAACCTTTTGCTGTCTTGCCAAGCTCGGTACCATTTTTTATTTCTGCACGTAAAACATCACCGGTTGAGATATGATTCAAGCCATATTTCTCCACCAAACGAGCACTTTGTGTGCCTTTTCCCGAACCGGGAGCCCCGAAAATTACAATATTCAACATCTTTGTTTTATTTAAAATTTATAGTTCAACATTTATCTGTTTCTACATATATTTCACGAAGATTGCGCCCGTATCCGTCATAATCCAGGCCATAACCGACAATAAAATCGTCAGGTATTTTTACTGCCACATAATCGATTTTCAAATCCACCTGCAACTTTCCCGGTTTCAGCAGCAACGTAGCGATACGAACGTCGCGGGGATTTTTCCGCCGAAGCTGTTCCAATAAATATTGCATGGTGTTACCCGTATCGACAATATCCTCCACTATCACGACAGAACGCCCCGCAATATCAAAATCCAGCCCGATCAATTCATTCACCTTCCCGCTTGTAACCGTCCCTACATAGGAAGACAATTTCACAAACGACACTTCACACGGGAAAGACAAACGTCTTAACAAATCGGCTGCAAACATGAAAGATCCGTTCAGCACGCAGACAAACAACGGATTTTTATCGCAAAGATCATGCTCCATTTCCGCAGCCACACGAGATATTTCCCGCATAATCACGGCTTCCGACAGAAATGTTTTAAAGTCTTTATCCTTTATCCGAATTATATCCATACCGAACCTTCACTGAAAAGATCGGCAGCAAAATTACAAATTATCCGTTAAAGTCAGAAAAACGTCTGCATGTTTTAAATATATTTTCAGGAAGAATTATAAATATATCCAAGCTTTTTTTCGTATTTTTACCGACAAATAAATCATGGAATAACTTTTTATTTTTCAAAGGATAATGAAAATACTAACTTGCTCTCAGCAAAAAGAAGCAGACGCATATACGATAACCAACGAAGCCATACCGTCCATCAAACTAATGGAAAAGGCTGCGATACAAATAACAGAGGCTATTTGCAAACGATGGGACAGCACACATTCCTTCACAGTATTCGCCGGTCCGGGGAATAACGGCGGAGATGCCGTAGCCGTTACGCGCTTGTTATTCCTGAAAGGATACAACGTTACACTTTATGTATTCAATGTTTCCAGTCAGCTATCGGAGGAATGTCAAATAAACATCCAGAGGTTACAGGAATGCAAATTCCCCAATTTCAATGAAGTTTACTCAACCTTCAACTTCCCGAAGCTGAAGGAAGGCGACATTGTTATCGACGGTTTGTTCGGTTCGGGCCTGAACAAGCCTTTAAGCGGCGGGTTCGCAGCCATTGTCCAACGCATAAATGCTTCTCCCGCAACGATTGTTTCCATCGACATCCCGTCGGGACTGATGGGAGAAAACAATTCCAATAACATCAGACAAAACATCATTCGGGCAGACTTAACGCTATGTGTACACGCTCCCAAGCTGTCTTTTCTGTTTCTGGAAAATGAAGAATTCGTGGGTGAATGGGAAAACATAGACATTGGGATAAGCAAAGATTTCATCAACCAGGTAAATACTCCATACCATATCACGGAAAGAAACGATGTATGCAAACTGATAAAACCACGCAAACGCTTCGCCCATAAAGGAAATTTCGGGCATGGTTTACTGATAGCCGGCTCATACGGAATGGCCGGTGCTGCCGTACTTTCCGCCAAAGCCGGACTGCGTTCGGGCATCGGGCTGCTTACGATACATACACCGATATGCAATCATTTCATCCTTCAAACAGCGGTCCCCGAAGCAATCGTGCAGGATGACGTCTTCGATCGTTATTTTGCCGCACCCACAGAGATAAGCCGTTTTCAGGCAATAGCCATCGGCCCCGGCATCGGACAAGAGGAAGATACGGCTCTTGCCACGCTGGAACAAATCAAAACGTGCCCGATCCCTTTGGTGCTCGATGCCGATGCCCTGAATATTTTCAGCACATATCAAGAGCAATTAGACCTGATCCCTCCTCTGAGCATCCTCACGCCTCACGTAAGAGAACTGGAACGTATCATCGGACGATGCAATAACAGCTACGAACGTTTAACGAAAGCCATCGAACTGGCCGCCAGACTGCAATGCTTCATTATACTGAAAGGCGCATGGACCGCCGTCATCACTCCGGATGGAGATTGCTATTTCAATCCCACAGGAAACCCGGGAATGGCAACAGGCGGCAGCGGAGATGTTCTGACAGGCATCCTTATGTCTCTGTTAGCACAGGGATATTCACAGGAGGAAGCCTGCCGATTGGGCGTATATGTTCACGGCCTTGCCGGTGATATTGCCGCACAACGTTTGGGAGAAATCAGTATGACTGCCGGCGACATTGTCGAGGCATTACCCGAAGCCTGGAAAAGTTTAACAATAAGCTAAATAAAAACAAGCCATGAAGAAATTATTATTCGCGTTAGGATTTCTGTTTCTTTTACCGACAGCAAACGCACAAGACATAAGCCGTTACACGCCGGGAAGCGACGAAGGCGTCGTTTATTTCCTCCCTAAGACGGCATTGGACGTAAACATCATTGCGACAAAAGTGACATACCAACCGGGAGATTTTTGCCAATATGCCAACCGATACATGAGAATGAACGATATAAATCCCAACGCAGAGACGTATTGGGAAATCAAACAAATCGATGTTCGTTCTGTCGGAATACCCGATTCCACCAATGCTTACCGCATGAAGGTGAAAGATAAAAACAATATCTCAAACATCGAACTGACGAAAGATGGCCTCATCAAGGCCATAAACACGCAAGCTCCCAAGGAAGAACCGCTCAAAGAATATGCATTGGAAAAAACATCGGCGCACGAAAATGCACGAAAATATATGACCGAAGACATCCTGATGGCGGGTTCCACTGCAAAGATGGCGGAATTGACTGCTAAAGAGATTTACAACATCCGCGAGAGTAAAAACCTCATCTTACGCGGACAAGCGGATACTATGCCCAAAGACGGTGCGTCGCTCAAACTGATTATTGACAATCTGGACAAGCAGGAACGGGCTCTTACCGAACTGTTCACCGGCAGGAAAGACCGTGAAGACAAGGTCTTCTCATTCCGCATCATTCCGAACGACGAAATGAAAGACCATATCGTATTCCGATTCTCCCGCAGTCTGGGAATACTTTCCGCCCAGGATTTATCGGGAGAGCCGGTTTATCTCACACTGAAAAGTACGCTGAAACAACCTGCCACATCACAAGAGGATGCCAAGAAGAAAGAAAAGCTGAAAGGAGCAATCTACAATATCCCGGGGAAAGGAATGGTTTCAATAAGCTATAACGGCAAGGAATTCTTTAAAGGCGAACTGCCGATTACCCAGTTCGGAAATACGGAAGTCTTGGTAGACGGGCTGTTCGACAAAAAGGTCAATACCCGCGTTATCTTCAATCCGCAGACGGGAAGTGTCGTCAAGATTGACAAAGACTGAGACAGTCGCCTCAAAGAATACCTGAAAATTCCTTCGGATTCAATCTACATTGATGTAGGGTATCCGAAGGAATTTCGTATCGGGGAAATCCTCGGAAAGCAATGTCCGGAGATAATCTTCCGTATCGGTACGTATCAACGCATCATCACTTTCGGGAAAAAGATTGTATGCCACCGCATATAGAGGGATATGCCTGTTCCGGATCGCCTCCAGGCTTAACAACGTATGATTAATGCTTCCCAACCGTCCGGAGGCAACAAGTATCAAAGGCAAGCCCTTTTCTGCAACATAATCTATCGTTAAATACTTACGTGTAAGGGGAACCATCAACCCTCCTGCCCCTTCCAACAGCACGGCGTCATACATTCCGCTCAAGCGATTTACTGCAGCTTCTATCTTGGAGAAGTCGATATTTCGCTTATCTATCTCCGCCGCCAGATGAGGAGAACAGGGATATGTAAAGATTTCGGGCATGGTCAGCCCGGACAAGTCCTCGGGCAACAGGTCAACACCCATAATCTTTCTGTGCAACTCAATGTCTTCCGACAAACCGACATTCCCTGTCTGTATGAACTTTTGCGTAATGGTTTTGATACCTTTTTCGTTCCACGTCCGCGCCAAATACCCGACCGTATAACTTTTTCCTATATTCGTATCGATCCCCGATACGAAGTAAACATTCTTATTCATAAGCATCTTGTTTTACAAATAAAGTAAAGAGGATGGTAAGTAAGCGTCACCTTTCCATTGCCATCCGAGTATTTTCTCTCATAATCCCGGCAAAAATCAGCCAAAGCGTTCCTCGTCCATCGGGAAGAAGTTATGCCGGTTACGCCTGTCGCCTTCAGATGTTTCAACACATCGTAGGGAGAAAGAAAAGACAACGTATTTATTTCTTCCCGGGAATATTCCACCGTATAATATTGATGCAGGATATTTTTCAGACGTTCAAAAGGGATGTACGGCAACGAAACGCCCGACAGTTCGGCCACTTCCTGCATGTTTTTCTCCCCAAACGTACTGAATGCCAGGTAACCGCCTGCCACAAGATGGGAACGGATGCGGGAAAAGAATCGCTCAGGATTCTCGAACCACTGAACAGTGGAACAGGATACGACCATTCCCAGTCCGGAAGGAAAATCCAAAGCCTCGGCATCGCCCGGCAAAAAGGCCGTATTTTCCCCACAAAAATCAGACACCCATGTATTCATCTCGGGGCATATATCGTTTAAAAACAACCGCTCCGGATGAAAACGATTACGATACATCCGGGTAAAAATGCCCGTTCCGCATCCCACTTCCAACACGCGGTTCCGGAAAATCTTCGGGACATATTGTTCGATTCGTCCCGTCATTTCTTCGGCCACACGGCATTGCATTCCCGCATTCTTCGCATAAGTTCCGGCAGCACGCGCAAATCTTCGCCGTATCAATCCCTTATCCATAGATTTTTCTCCGAATCAAGTAACAATGCATCAAACAGTCTTTCGTCGTAATGTGCCGCATCTATTTCGCAAACCGCCGTCCCCTTCCATGCGCGACGCTGGTTTTCTACCGGAAATATATTGTCGTGCGTCCCGACAATCGCCTTGTCCCATGAAAAGGCATCCGCAGGAGAAGTTCTTGCCACCTCGCCAAGCACGGCCAGTTCTTCACGCAACTCTTCCACAGAACGATAAGGATTATGCGATAGAAAAGCCTTTACCTGCTCTACGGAGCCGCACATCCGTCGGCGGAAACGGGCCAGCGTATTCTCAGAGAAACGCGTCAGGGTTCCGTCGAAAACAGCCGGTGGTATTCCCTTTTCGCCGTCGACAGGAAAAGGAGTTCCGTTTACTGCCACCTTCATTTCCCAACGATATGTGTCATTCCCTTCGAACGTTTTTCCGGCCACCCACACTCCCATCGACCAGGCCAGCAGGCGGATGCTTTCATACGAGGCCAACAATCCGTAATCGAAATCGGGCTTTCTGTAATCAAAACACAACAAGTAGTCGTATCCTTCGGCCACCTGCCGGTCGAACAGCCGTTCGTCTGCTCCCCATCCTGCGAAGAAAAGCAGCAAACGCCGGTTTCCTTCTTTTTTCAAAAAACATTGTTTCACGATATTATTCCTTTTTATCTTGTAATAAACATTGCAAACCCTCCAAATCATTCATCGTTATTCCGGCCGAAAGCGAGAAGCGAATTCTCGCCGTTCCCGCCGGAACCGTAGGCGGACGTACCGGCAATACATAAAATCCGCCGGCCTGCAGTTTTTCAGCCACACGGACAGCCTCCGGACTTTTTCCTATCACCATCGGAAGAATATGGCTTTGCGAATCATCATGACAGCCGGCCTCTTTCAGTATCTGTTTCAACCGAACGGAAAGATCCCGCAAGTGTGCCCTACGATCCGCCCAGTCATCCATCCGCGACCAAACATACTTTGTCCACGAAACATTTGCAGGAGGCAGAGCGGTCGTAAAGATAAATGTACGCATTTTATTAATTAAATAATCGCGCATAACCTTACTGCACACGACAAACGCCCCGACAGATGCCAAAGCTTTCCCGAAGGTACCACATAAAAAATCAATATCTTTTATACAATCTTGCTCTTCCGCCACACCAAGCCCGTGTTCTCCACGGACGCCCACCGCATGTGCCTCATCGACATAAAGCATTGTTTGCGGGAACTTCCGCTTAAGTTCGGCCAGACGCATCAGGGGAGAAAGGTCACCGTCCATGCTGAAAATACTCTCCGTAACGATAATTATTCGGGGAAAAACAGCATGATACTTCTGCAACAACAGTTCAAGTTGAGAAATATCTCCGTGTCTGTAACGAATACATCGAGCCACCGACAGACGAATGCCGTCAATCAGGCTGGCATGCACCAGCTTATCTGCCAAAATCAAGGTATTACTATCGGTCACAGCCGGAAGTATTCCGGCATTCATGTGGTATCCGCTTCCGAAAGTAAGCGCGGCTTCCGCTCCATATCGCTCGGCAATCATTGCTTCAAGTTCCCGATAAACAGCGAAATTTCCCGTGAGCAAACGCGAGGAAGAAGAAGACAGCAACGCTTCCTCACCGGATAATCCGGTCAGAAAGGAGCCTTGCAAATCGGTATCGGAAGCCAGTCCCAAATAATCATTCGAGGAAAGATTCAACAAACGTTTTCCGCCGACAATGGCCCATTTCCCCGAGTGAACCATTTCAGGAAGCGCACGCAAGCATCCGTCGTCCTCCAACTGTTTCAAGGTTTGCCAGTATGTTTTATCCGTTTCATTCATGATTTTCCGCGTTTTTATTTGTTTCACTCACCACTTTCAGCAAAGCATTTGTCAGAAACGTCAGTTCCTTTTCAGAAATAACAAAGGGCGGCATAATATAAACCAGCCTGCCAAAAGGACGAATCCATACACCTTCTTCCACGAAACGCCGCTGTATCCATGCCAGATTTACGAGACTTTTCATTTCAATCACCCCGATTGCTCCCAAAACTCTCACATCGGCCACCTGAGAAAAAGCCCGTGCAGGATGCAATTCACGCCTTAACTGCGCTTCAATCTTCCGCACCTTCTCTTTCCAGTCGTACGATAAAAGCAAATCAATAGAGGCACAAGCTACCGCACAGGCCAAAGGATTTCCCATAAACGTCGGCCCGTGCATAAAAGCATAAGGATATGCACCGGAAATAACCTGCCCTACATTGTCCGTAGTCATTACGGCCGAGAATGTCATATATCCGCCCGTTAATGCCTTTCCAATGCACATAATATCCGGTTCCACCCCGGCATGTTCCCAAGCGAACAGCTTCCCTGTCCTACCGAATCCCGTTGCGATTTCGTCAAAAATGAGTAATATTCCGTAAGCACGGCAAAGTTTTGCCGCCTCCACCAGATAATGCGGATGATAAAAACGCATCCCTCCGGCTCCTTGAACGACGGGTTCCAAAATAAGACCGGCCAATTCATCATGATGTTTCTCTATCATCTCGCGCAAAGGACGAATGTCTTCTTCATTCCACTCTCCGCCAAAACGGGAAGAGGGCGAAGGAGCAAAATAACGGACGGGCAGTGCCGGACCAAACAGTCCGTGCATTCCTGTCACAGGATCGCAAACCGACATCGCATTCCACGTGTCGCCATGATAACCGGAACGAATCGTTACAAAATTACTTCGCCCCGGATGTCCTTTCGCATAATGATATTGCACGGCCATTTTCAGGGCAACTTCCACAGCCACCGAGCCGCTATCGGCATAAAATATCTTTTGCATGGACGGAGGCGCGAGGGCGAGCAATCGTTTTCCCAGGGCAATGGCCGGTTCATGCGTCAATCCTCCGAACATGACATGCGCCATTTGTTCCGATTGCCTGCGCAAGGCCTCATTCAAAGCCGGATGATTATAGCCGTGAACCGCGCACCACCACGACGACATCCCGTCGACCAACCGTGTCCCATCGGCCAAGGTAATAATACATCCCTCGGCACTTTTTACCTTATATGTAGGGAGAGGTTCGGAAACCGATGTATAAGGATGCCAAAGATGCTCCTTGTCAAAAGCATCAAACAACTGTTCATAATTCATAACCTGCCTGTTTAATCTGTTCAACATCTTGTGATATTTTTGAGCCGAGCGTCGTCAGCAAATCACCAACAATAGCCGCATTGACTCCCATGTATAGCGCTTTCTGCACCGTTTCCCGAAACAATTGCGAACGCCCTCCCGCAAAACGGAGATACACATCGGGATTTACCATACGAAATGCCGACACCGTGCGCAAAACTTCTTCGTCCGACAACGGAGGACAAGACGCCAAAGGGGTACCCTTTATGGGATGAAGTATGTTTAACGGTATAGACTTTACCCCTAAACCACGCAAAGTAAATGCCAGTTCGATGCGTTGTTCCATCGTTTCTCCCATACCGATAATTCCACCGCTGCAGATGTCCATCCCCACACGCCGCGCAGCCTGAAGTGTTTCCACCTTTTGTTCCTGCGTATGCGTGGTACAAACCGATGAAAAATACGAGGGCGCTGTCTCCAAATTACAGTGATAACGCGACACTCCGGCCTCGTGTAACATGCGCAACGCTTCCTCATCTGCCAAACCTAACGAGGCACACAGGGAGATTCCGGTACGTGCCTTCAGGAAAGCAATCCGTTCGCACAGCCGGGAAAGCTCCGCCTTTCCGGGACGGCGCCCGCTTGTTACCAAAGAAAAACGCCCTACTCCCCGTATTTCATTGGCACGCGCATGACGCAAACATTCGTCGGAAGAAATCAAATCATACGTCGTTATCGCCGTTTTATAACGTGCCGACTGTGCACACCACTTGCAATCTTCCGGACAATGCCCCGAACGAGCATTTACTATCGAGCACATATCAAACTTCAACGGTGCATGCTTGTGAGTTATTCGACGGGATAACTCACAAAGTTCGTCCAAAGATGTTTCCGTAACGACCTGCAGCACCCGCTCCGGAGACGGAACATTCCCATTGTCTATTTCTTTTTCTATTTCTGGTATCATAACTGCAATATTTACTGTTTATTTCCTGCTTTTATCAAAAAAAGAAAGTCCGCCATGCGTACAATGGATACGCATGACGGACTTTACCGCATTGTTTATCAATAATATTACTCACATTGCCATATGCATTACGGCAATATTTTCCCACAATATCAATTTTCTGAAGACACGACACGGCAAGGCACAATTCACCCTCCCGCAAGAAACCGGATGCATTATCGGGAACCCCATCTGCAAACAAGGCATCTTCCTCTTTCACCGCTCCTTTTGCACAACTTCCTTCACGACGGGGCGCAATCAACTGCCTGCCCTTTCCCAAGGACGCATCTGCAATACTTTTACAAACACATCCTATCGTAACGCACTTCCCAATGCTGCCGAACATGGCATATTTCTTCCTGCTCCAGCGATGAAAGCGAATCGTTCCGGTCTGTTTCCAAAATACATTTTGAATCATCGTGCCCTTGTTTTATCTCCAGCAAATGTAAACAAAAATACATCTCCGCCCAAATTTACCTGAAAACATTCCGACTTTCCGAACAAAACGCCGTAACGATTTTCCGAAAACACAATCGCCTTTTAAAAAAAGGTATTCCGGCATAAATTCCGTATAACACGGGGAATATTGTAACCTGTCCTTTACAATAAACAAATACGTATATTAAAATAGTGAAATTTTTCCGTAATAATTCTCAAAGGTTCCCATTCCGCATGCGATTCTTCCGCCAAAGATTATTTTTTCAAGAAGAACTTTTCTATCTTTGTATCCGGAAAAAGAGAAAGAAGAACTTTATATTATATATATAACTCTAATAACAAACATTATGAAATTCGTAACAAATGAAAAACTTACCATCGTCGGTGCAGCCGGAATGATTGGTTCAAACATGGCACAAACTGCCATCATGATGGGATTAACTCCTAACATTTGTTTGTATGACCCGTATGCTCCGGGATTGGAAGGCGTTGCAGAAGAATTGTTTCACTGCGGTTTCGAAGGTGTAAACATTACTTATACTTCTGATGTCAAGGAAGCATTAACCGGAGCTAAATATATTGTTAACTCAGGTGGTGCGGCACGTAAAGCAGGAATGACACGCGAAGACTTGTTGAAAGGTAACGCTGCCATTGCAGAAGAATTCGGAAAGAACGTTAAACAATACTGTCCGGATGTAAAACACATCGTTGTCATCTTCAACCCTGCCGACATTACAGGTCTTATCACACTGTTATATTCAGGTTTGAAACCGGGCCAGGTTACAACATTGGCTGCTCTTGACTCTACCCGTCTGCGCAGTGAACTGGCTAAACACTTCGGCGTATCTATGGACGCTGTTGAGAACTGCCGCACTTACGGAGGCCACGGAGAGCAAATGGCTGTCTTCGCTTCTACTGCAAAAGTAAACGGAAAACCGTTGACAGATATCATTGGAACCGATGCTTTAACGAAAGAACAATGGGCAGAGATCCAGCAAAAGGTTACAAAAGGTGGTGCAAACATCATCAACCTGCGCGGACGTTCTTCATTCCAGAGCCCGGCTTATGTATCAATTGAAATGATTGCTGCCGCTATGGGAGGCAAAGCTTTCCGCTGGCCTGCCGGTACATATGTATCAAACGACAAGTACGATCACATCATGATGGCATGGGAAACCAACATCACTGCCGACGGATGTCATTGTGAGAAACTGAACGGAACTGCAGAAGAACAAGCAGCTTTGGACAAGAGCTACGAACACTTGTGCGCATTGCGTGACGAAGTTATCGAAATGGGCGTACTTCCTGCTATTTCTGAATGGAACAAACTGAATCCGAACATCAAATAAGATTCACACAAGAGACCAAACAAAAAGAGCTGCTTCCTACGGGAAGCAGCTCTTTTTTATTCCATCTATCGACCGCCCGACGGCGAGCCGACCGGTGTTATTCCGCTTCTTTTTCTCTCTCCCATGAGGCCAGTTCAGCCATCATTTCTACAATCGCAGCTTCATGACGCACCTCCCAACTGGTCTGAGGCGTGCCTCCTCCAGTCAAATCATTGTAATCTATCAATCCGTTATCACGGCGTGCATTACCAAACCATGCGTGAATCATGGTCTTCTTCAACGCATCCAGATAAACAGGATTCTGATCTATCGAGTAAAGTTCGAAGAAGCCCCGGCTCATTACTGCGTTAAACCACATGTCTTCATTGGGTTTCAGTATGTTGATTTCCGCACCAAATACGTTGGAAGTATAGGTTATGAACCATTTATTAAAACAAGCTTCTGCTATGTTATACGCATTATTCAGATACTTATCCTCGCCGGTTATCTTATATAACATGCAGGCCAATTGCAAAGGCTGCCCCGAGTTGTACGCATATTTGGGCGTTTCTATGCTGCCTATCTCCAGCGGATTATTTGCATCCGGACGTGCATTATCCCAGAAAAGATAGTCGGAAGGATCCTGCATATATGTAACCAACCATTCATACAACTTCTTTGCCCACTCCAGATATTTCTCATCTTTTGTAATATTGTACAGCCTGCAGCTCAACACTCCCGCAGGGGCTGTAGAGCAAGTATGCTTACTCGTGCTCTTCTCCGGCAGTTCTTTCCACAAGATTCCTCCGTGACATGTCTCGTCATAGCCTACGGTTGTCAGATACTCCCACACGGCAACTGCCTGGGTAAGATAGCGCTGATCTTTGGTAATTTCGTACCATTTTGCCATATCGAGGCCGATCCATACGTTATCATCAAAGAATCGGTCATTACCTGCATCGGGATAACAAGAGTAAGCCGTCACGCCATCCCGACTATCAAACTTCCAGAAACCTTGAATACCATCGAACATATCGTTTTCCAACGCCAGATAATCTCCACCGATGGAAAGGCCGTTTGTGGCTTTACGCATGGAAACAAATGCAGACAAGCCCGCGCCCTGTCCCCAAACCAATGCGTCGCCATCCCAATAAACGCCGTTGCCCGACATCACATTCGGGTACCACGTTTGCCAAATAGTACGTGAGCTTTTATGGAAATATTTCTCAATAAGGTTCTGCATCGCCTCGTTTGCCAGGTCAATCATTGGCGTATCTCCTACCGTACCGGGATCGAAAGTTGTGGCCGTCCTCGTAACCGTTTCAGAACGTTCCCCGCCGTAACCTATCAGGGTTACGCCCACTTCGTATGTACCGACTGAAGGAAGTTTCAACAAATAATTGAACACAACCGTATAGTCTGCGCCGTTCAGGGAAAGAGTACCCGGTTCTGTTCCATCGGTTTTTTCGTAGGAGATTTCTATCGTCTTCACGTTCATGTAGTTTGTGTTTTGGAACTGAATCTGCAGTTCGGCCGCAAGATTCGTCGCGGTTACCGTCAGCGAAGAGGGACCAGAAATCGTTCCGGGAGTATCGGATTCTCCTTCATCATCGCTACATGCAGCGAGATTTACACTCATCAATAACACCAGGAAGGACAAAAAATGCCATTTAAATCTTAAGTCTTTCGTCTTGTAAGTTTTCATAAGTTCGTTTAGTCTACTAAAATTATAAGATTAATATTACATTTATAAAACGGCACGAAAGGTACATAAAATAATTATATATCCTAATTCTTTTCCTCAAAAAAAGAAAAAAAAAGAAAAAATCAGACCAATTTCGTTCGTCCTTCATACAAAACAATGCTATTTCTTATTTACGTCAACGGGGAAAATCGATGGATTTTCCCCGTTGACGTTCTTTAAAGAAGACATGCTTTCGGTATGTTTACCGCCTTGTTTTTTTCAAGGTATCGACTATTTCTTTCCGAAGACTGCGCCAGCCCGGCATCTGTTTCAACTCTCTTCGCAAAGGCGCATCGTAAAGAAGGAACAACCACAACAAGAGCATACAGGCACAAATTACCCAGCCGTATATCTGCTTTATGCTGATTTCCATCATCGCCGAAACGAAGTTTTCCATATAATGAGGCAAATCAAACAGTTCCCTGCCGAAAAAGACACGGTCTATCTTCTGCCCGTAACGCGCCATATTATCGGCCATATAGAAGGACATCCCTTGAGTGTAAACAGCAGCCCCGATGACACCTCCGATAAACATATGCAATATATTGAATACGCTCAAGGCCTGAAAAAAGTGCTGAAAGCTCATGATTTCTTCCAGACAAACCATAAATGTGGTACTTAAAACGGCATAAGCAAAGCCGCGACACGCCACAGGCAAATATAATTGCGAAATATGAATGTCTGAAGACAACAGGAAATAATACCCCACCAGGTAACATCCCAACATAATGATGCCGACGGTTATCAAACGCACATAGGGAAAACGCTTTATATGCATCCACCAATAGGCAAACAAGCAGCCGGTAATCATTCCAAAGAATGCAAGCCAATCCAAGCGAACACTGACCATTTCCTCGTAATGCATCACTTCCTCATAAAAGATTTCTTCCAACACATGTTCCACCGCAAGGAAGGCTTCCACCAATGTTATCAGGATAAGTACCGGTAACAAATAACGATATGTCCACATTTTAGGCTCGTAATACGGATGACGGACGGAGAACATGCGCCAAAGACAAAGGCCAAACGTAAGAACAATTGCTACGGCCAATTTACGGATAACCTCGCTGTTCCACCAATCGTACCAGTCGCCATAATCGAAAAAATAGGTTATTTCAAGACATAATACCGCCCAAAGCAAGGCTCCCAACCAATCGATTCCGTAAAGAGGATACTTCTTTATCACACGGAAATGCCGAGTGCAGACGGTCAAGATCAGCAGGTCTACCATCATGACTCCGCACATAAACCAGTGCATATAGCTCCAATGATAATAATACATCAGGTAAGTTGCAAGCAAATCCGACATTTGCATGCTCCCTAAAATTACAACATGCAGCACGGGGAAGAAGACAGTAAAATCTCTTTTCGGCGTCATCCACAGCTGAATATTCGACATACATTCGAACGTGCCCTGTATTTTACACATACCCTCTACGAAACAAATCAACCAAAGCAGCGGCAGACTGGTAACGTGTGGCGCAAGAGCGTTACAAAACAAAACGCCGGTTGCCGCAGAACATAACAAAGTTTTATTCGTAAAGCGGAATTTCATGCGAAAAAGGAGCGGGAAATAAATGGCCATACCTCCCAGGTTTGCGTAAAGACACATCAGTAAATCTTCACGCATCAACGCGGTCTCTCCCATCATCTGATTCAATGTTCCCAGATAAAGCCCTCCGGAAAATTGGAAAGACACCGCCATAAACACGTAAATCCATGGCCGTATCCGGGGAGGAACGAACTTACGAAACATCGGCATCGAGAAGGGAACATTCGGAAAAGGCGCGCCCATAATCAATATTTTATTTTACATTCCACATTAAGCCCGGCTTTCAAAACCTTTAAACATTCCGGATCTTCTTCCTTAAAAACGATACGCACCGGGACACGTTGCTCCACCTTCACAAAATTTCCTGTGGCATTATCTTGAGGAATCATGGAAAAAGCAGCTCCGGTGGCCTCGGAAACAGACTCAACCACTCCCTGGAAAACGGTTCCTGGAACGGCATCGGCAGTTACGGAGACCTCGGAACCTTCCTTGATATGCGGAAGCTGAGTCTCACGATAATTCGCAATCACCCATAAATCGTCTTCGTCCACGATATCCACCATCGTCTGCCCCGGCTGCACCAGCTGGCCTTCGTGAATGTCTTTATGCCCGGTCACCCCATTGCACGTGGCAATAATCGCAGTATAAGACAAATTCAGTTTTGCCAAATCCACGGCAGCCTGTGCCAGACGTACCGTTGCCGCATTTTGAGCCACGCGGTGCGTTTGCTCGTTTTTACTCAGCGAAGTAGAGTGTTTTGCCCGTAAGAGTTGTTCATGGCGCGTCTTCGATGCCTCATAAGCCGTCCGTACATTGTCATATTGCTGGCGGGTTACAGCTCCCTTTGCCAGCAACTTTTCATAACGAAGATACTCCCTTTTCGCATTTTCCATTTGAATCTCAGCTTCCTCTATCCCGGCGTCATTCACACTTAAATTGTTTTGCAGTGTAGCAACACCGGCGGAAGCTGCCTGCTCTCCCGAAAGAGCATTGGCCAAATCCGACTCCGCCTGAGCCAGACGCAACCTAAATTCCGAGTCTTCGATGAGCAACAACGTATCGCCTTTTCGCACCGGCTGATATTCTTCAAAGCGTATTTCCTTGATAAATCCCTGCACACGCGTATTGACAGGCGTAATATGTCGTCTTACCTGAGCGTTATCCGTGTACTCCACGCCGACGTGAATAAAACGGGAAGATACATAAATCAGTCCTCCAACCAGCAGACAGATCACAATGAAGTTATAAATGTTTTTTCTGATTTTCCTTGTTAACATAACTCTTTTATTTACTATTTTCTACCATTATTTCAGCATCACAGCGTATGGGTAACGTATTGCATCTTGTAATAGTTGTACAAGATATTTATACGCGCATTGACCAATCCCAGCTCGGCATTCAGCTTTGTTGTGCTCGCATCGAGCATTTCTGTAAGAATGGCCAGGCCGTTCTCATAACGATTATTCGTCACGGAATAATTCTCATTTGCAAGTTTTACACTTTTTTCCTGAACATGCAGATCGGTGAACGCCGTCTGGAAGTTGACGTAACACTCCTGAACCGCATTGCCAACCTGTTCTTTCGCCAAATCATAGTTTTCTTCCGCCCTCCGGACGTTTAGCTTCGACTGTTTCAAATTCCGATGTTCCTTGAACAATGACGATAAACTATATGAAACGCCTACGCCCACATACCAATAATTGAAATTATTGTCCAAAACAGGAACCTCGATGGTTATCGGTCCGTCCAGATGTTCCGCTGCAACAAGAGCAATCTTTGGCAATCTTTTCGATTTTTCCATCCTCACCCGCTGCCTGTTTATTTCAATTTCCAACTGTGCTTGTTGCAAATCGATGTTGTGTTGCGCAGCAATCTCCTGCCACTCTTTTTTTTCCAACACCGAAATATGCCTGTCCAAAAGGGTTGAATCGGGAAGTATTACGGTATCTTCCGACAAATGCAACAGCGTTACCAGGCGGTGATTTATCACTTTACAGGCATCTTCAACCTGAACAATCTGCAACTTCAACGTTTCCTTTTGCAACTCGTAACGGGTAATATCATTCTCAAGAACAGTACCTTGTTCATTTCTCGCCTTCATGTTTTCAATAATTTGTTCCGTCAGTTCCAGATTTTTCTGCAAAACCAATATCTGATTCTTCTGCTTATACAAATTCAGATAATAGCCAATCAGCAAAAAACGAATGTCTTGATTATTCTTTTCCAAGTCGAGGTCTGCCAACTGTTTATTCAGTTCTGCCATCTCAATATTACTATCTATTGCTCCACCGGCGTAAATAACCTGCTGCGCCTCGAGGGCAAAATTATTTCCGAAATGCGGAATATCTATCTTCATCCCGTTGGCGAAATCTCTGTCCCAAAGCCTTCCGTTACCTAAATAACTGGCAGAAACCGTAGCTTCAATATCGGGAAATCGTTGTGCCTTCGCCGCCTTTACGGCCTCAACCGCAGCTTCCCTTCCGGTTCTATAGCCTTGTATACTTTTACTGTTTCGATCGGCAAGACTAAACATCTCCTCAATGCCCATTAATCTGGCTTGGGCATGCAAATATTGGCTGCATAGTGTTATGAAACATAACACCATGAGCCCGCTTCTTTTGCTCATAAAATTTTAATAAATAATTAGGGTTTGTATATAAATGAAGAAAAAGGAATAAATAACATTATATTAAAGCTGCGACTCCCCATGAATGAAAATCATGGATTTTGTTTACGTAAACGAAACAATTCTTCTGCAACTTGTGACTCATGTTATTTTGTTTTTTTGTGAAAATCCGGCACGAAAGTACATAATTAATCCGCAAGTTGTAACCTGTGAAGAAGCGTTTTTTTTGTTTGTTTAACATGTCTATTCCCATGAAGAAAACGGAGACCTGTACGTTTTTATCCATTATTTCTGTAATTTTGCCTCCATCATGATAGACCAAGCTACCATAGACCGTATTCTGGACGCAGCACAAATAGTCGATGTCGTTTCGGAATTTGTCACACTGCACAAGCGTGGAGTGAACTACGTGGGCTTATGTCCGTTTCACAACGAGAAGACGCCTTCGTTCAGCGTCTCGCCGAGTAAGGGACTTTGCAAGTGTTTTAGCTGCGGGAAAGGCGGAAATGTGGTACACTTCATCATGGAACATGAACAACTTTCCTACTATGAAGCTCTACGGTGGCTGGCAAAAAAATACAACATCGAGATAAAAGAGCGTGAACTGACCGCCGAGGAAAAGCAGGCACAAAGCCTGAGAGAGAGTATGTTCATCGTGAACCAATTTGCAGCAGAATACTTTCAAGACATTCTTTATAACCATATCGACGGGCAACGCATCGGCATGACTTATTTCAGACAACGGGGATTCCGTGACGATATTATCAAGAAATTCCAGTTGGGTTACAGCACAGATTCTCGTGACGCGCTGGCCCGTGCCGCACAACAACGGGGCTTTAAAGCAGAATTTCTGGAGAAAACGGGACTCTGCATACGGAAAGACGACGGCTCTTTACGAGACCGTTTTTGGGGACGCGTCATTTTTCCGGTACATACGCTGTCGGGAAAGATTGTGGCTTTCGGCGGGCGTGTGCTAAACGCGCAGACAAAAAACGTACAAATGAAGTATGTTAACTCGCCCGAATCGGAGATTTATCACAAAAGCCGGGAATTGTACGGAATATTCTTCGCCAAGCAAGCCATCGTACGCCAGGATCGTTGCTTCCTTGTAGAAGGTTATACGGACGTAATCTCCATGCACCAAAGCGGAGTGGAAAACGTTGTTGCTTCTTCAGGAACTGCACTCACCGGCGAGCAGATCCGCATGATTCACCGTTTTACCAATAATATTACTGTGCTTTACGACGGCGACATGGCCGGAATAAAGGCAAGTATCCGGGGAATTGACATGTTGCTTGAGGAAGGAATGAACGTAAAAGTGTGCCTTTTGCCCGATGGAGATGATCCGGACAGCTTCGCCCGTAAGCATAATGCCACCGACTTTCAGGCATATATTAATGCACATGAGACCGACTTCATCCGCTTCAAGACTGATCTTCTTATGGAAGAAGCGGGAAAAGATCCGATAAAACGTGCTTCACTCATCTCCGGCATCGTAAAAAGCATCTCCATCATTCCGGATGCCATTGTGCGTTCTGTATATATAAGGGAGTGCAGCCAAATGTTGCAGATGGAAGAGAAAATCCTGGTGGAATCGGTTGCTAAGCTGAAAGAACGGGCACGCGAGGAGAAAGCAAAGGAAGAGCAACGCAAATTGTACCGCGAGCAGCAACAACAGACCTCCCCTTCCGTCCGGCAGAATGACCATGAATCTTTGCAAAACGCCACGGGCCTTCAAGAGGAAAATCCTGATAAAACGGAAGAAACACCTGCATCTTTCCCGGGAAACGATGCAGTGCCTCCTGCTGCATCACCCCAATCACCCGATGAATCACAGCAGACAAACATCCCCGACTCGTACATCCCTCTTGAAGGAAACGAGCAAAAAGTATTCTTTGCAAAAGAACGGGAACTGATGCGCATCCTGATACGCCACGGAGAAAAGGTAATGTGTTACATAGAAGATGACAATGGAACGGAAAAGCCCTTTACAGTGATAGAATGTATTTCCACAGGACTGAAAGAAGACAATCTTCAATTTCACAATGCCCTGCACCGGAAAATCATGGAAGAGGCCGAGATGCATTTACACGACACGGGGTTCATTGCCGAGAAATATTTCATTGCTCACCCCGATTCTGCGATAAGTAAACTGGCTGTCGAGCTGGCAAGTGACCGATACCAACTCAGCAAATACCATTCGAAAGGGCAACGCATCATCCCCGACGAGGAACGGCTTCATGAACTTGTGCCGCACCTTTTAATCGATTTTAAACTGTCTATCGTGGAAGAGGAAATGAAGCATGTACTGCAAGCTCTCGCCGATCAGTCCATAGCAAACGATCCGCAGCAGTACCAGAAGATAATGGAACGGTTCAAAGAATTACAGGAAATCCAAAGTTCGATGGCACAAAAAGCCGGCGATCGCGTAGTCTTAAAAATCTAAAACCGCATCACAATCCACAATAACCGGAAGGAGGGATAAGAAATCACCTTCTCTGATGTATCAGATTCATGAATTCCTCACGTGTGGTCGCGCGGTTGAACGCTCCGGTGAAATCCGATGTCGTAGTAATCGAATTTTGTTTCTCTACCCCGCGCATCTGCATGCACATGTGCTTTGCTTCTATTACAACCATCACCCCGAGCGGTTTCAACGTCTCCTGTATGCACTCTTTTATCTGCAAAGTCATGCGCTCCTGCACTTGCAGCCTGTGAGAAAAAATATCAACAACACGGGCTATCTTACTTAATCCCGTGATATATCCGTTAGGAATATACGCTACGTGGGCCTTTCCATAGAAGGGAAGCATGTGATGTTCGCACATCGAGAAAAAATCTATATCCTTCACTATGACCATCTGACTGTATGCTTCTTTAAACTTTGCCGCATTCAGTACCTCTTTCGGATCCATATTATACCCTCCGGTTAGGGTTAATATGGCCTTAGCAACCCGTTCCGGTGTTTTTAATAAGCCTTCCCGTTCCGGATTTTCTCCTATAATAGAAAGAATCTCTCTGTAGTGTTGCATCATTTTTTCCACCTTCTCTTCGGGGAAATTTTGCAAGATAGTATCACTCATTACTCAATCGGTATATTAATCTGTTCGCGTACAATCGTAGTTTCCTTAAAGCTTCCACTCTCATGAAGCAGTCGCATGGCTGCATGCGCCTCTTCGATACTTTTATAATCACCCACTCTACAAAGCCAACGGGGCGGTTGAAAATAGGTATATACCGGCATGTCCGGAAACTCTTCTCTCACCTTTTCGGCCACGGCATTTGCTTCGTTTCTTGCAATGCGCGAATTGTTTCCGGCATAGACCTGCACACGAAAGCCTCTTGCCTTCAATATTTTCTGAGAAGAATCCGTACTTCCGGCAACAAAACGAGAACCTATTAATTCCGTGATGCGGTCGTCCTGATATATTCTAACCGTTCCTTCTCCGGAACGTTTCGTCTGCAAACTCTCAACAATCGTTTGTTGAGCATGCGCCACTCCCATGAAACAAAACAAAGTCAACGAGAATAGACATCTTTTCATACAATCGGTTCTTATTCGTTTCTATATTAAAAAAAACAAATGTCCGGAAAGAATCGACACATCTTACCGGACATTGTACAATTATTTACTTAAAAGCATCAATAATTCCCTTGAAGTCTGCAGCTTTTAATGCAGCACCACCAATCAAACCACCGTCAACATCCGGTTTTGCAAACAGTTCTTTTGCGTTAGAAGGTTTGCAGCTTCCACCGTACAGAATAGAAGTGTTTTCTGCAACTTCCTTGCCATATTTTGCAGCAATAAGAGAACGTATGTATGCGTGGATCTCCTGAGCTTGTTCGGGAGTTGCGGTTTTACCAGTACCGATTGCCCAAACCGGTTCGTAAGCCAAAATGATCTTTTGGAAATCTTCTGCAGACAAAGAGAAAACAGAAGCCAGCTGAGCTTCTACCACTTCGTTTTGTTTATTAGCTTCACGTTCTTCCAAAACCTCGCCGATGCAGAAAATCGGTTTCAAATTATTGGCCAAAGCCAATTTAACTTTTTCAGACAGAATCTCAACTGTCTCATGATAGTATGCACGACGCTCCGAGTGTCCAAGGATAACATACTGAGCTCCTGTAGAAGCGACCATCTCGGCTGAAACCTCTCCTGTATATGCACCAGATGCTTTATCGGCACAGTTTTCCGCACCCACACCGATGATTGATTTATCAACAATCGGGGTTACTGATGCCAGATGAATAAAAGGTGTACAGATAATCACGTCACAGTTCGGTTTATCTGCCGTTAAAACTTCGTTCAATTCTTTAGCCAATGCTATACCATCCTGCAGGTTCTTGTTCATTTTCCAGTTTCCTGCGACAATGCTTTTTCTCATTTTATTCTACTTTAAAAGATTAATATATAATAATTATTTCATTCACTTACACTACCCTTCTCGTTCTTTTTCTGTCTTTCCCGTCGTCCCCGATACTGTAACCAGGCCAAATCGCAGAGAACAAAAAAGAACAACGGACAAACGAACCACCCTATTACCTCAAGGATTCTGTGTATTTCCGTTTTTTCATTCAGCGTCCCCAACTCAAGTTTCTCCAACGGGGCAGACAATTGATACTCATCCGGCAGATTCATCACACTCCATTTGTTAATAACCACCCCGTTCTTCAGCAACATCAATCCCGGATTTGACCGAATCATTGTCTTTAATGTAATCTCATCCATCAAGGCAAAAGGATATTCCGCTCCCGTACTTTCCTGCCACATGGCTATGTCTTCATCCGAAGAGGCTGTAACACATAAAAAGCGATATCCGCGCTCCAAAGCATAATCGTACACTTCATTTATCAGATCCATCCCGCTATCATCAGCCTTGGCCAGCGACGGAGAGACCAACAAGAAGGTATATTTTCCTCCGTCCAACACCCAATTTGTCAAATCCTCGCCATTCGCCTGCGAAGATATATAGAAATCGTGAATCGGAGGCTCGTAACCTTTTTCTTTAACGATTGTTTCCGAATCGACAAAAGTCCACGTCGAATCCGACGGAAGATTGTCTATCGTAAATACTTTTTCCACACCGTCTTTGGAATAGATGAAGTGTGTTTCATACACCGGCGGTTTTTCTCCCTCCGGAATTTCCATTCCTTTCCGAATATCCGCGCCGATATGATACGGAAGGATATCGAATACCGGCAAACTTTTTACGCAGAAGATGCCGTAAAAGATAATGAACAAAAAACTATACAAGGCCACCAGCCAATCGACTTTCTCGGTTACAAGCTTAAAAAGATGCTTACTCCATTTAAAAACCGAGACGGCGGCGATAAGCAATACCACATTCTTTCCGAATGTCTCCCAGTTTGTCAGTATGATTGCATCGCCAAAACATCCGCAATCATCGATGGGATCGGTCAAAGCCAACCACAGCGTTAAGGGAGTCATTACGCACATTGTCAGTAAAGCCAGGAAGGGAGTTAGTTTACGACGGATACCAAATAACAAATAAATGCCCAATGCAAACTCGAAAACCCCCAATGCCATAGCTGCAAGAAACAGAGTTGCGTCCGGAAAAATGCCCGTCAATCCCCAAGCCTCTAAGTAGTCTTGCAGTTTATAAACCGTTCCAAACGGATCGTTAGCCTTGATAAATCCGGAAAATATGAAGACGATCGCCAGTAAGAAACGGCAGAAATTCGTCCAAACAACGATAGCTGTATGTAAACGTTTACTCTCCAAATTCCAACTTGATTAAAGCAAACACCGCATAATTTATCATGTCCATATAATTGGCATCGACACCTTCCGACACCAGCGTCGCACCGCTTAATGACTCTATCTGCTTTGTTCTGTAAATTTTCATCAGAATCAGATCCGTATACGATGTAATGCGCATACCACGCCATGCCTCGTCATAATCATGATTTTTAGCAAGCATCAGTTCCAATGCGGCCTTGGCGTACTTATCATAAAGCATTAATGCGTCTTCTTCATCCTTGTCGGCAACCTCGGCATACCCCAACTCCAATTGTATCAGCCCGACAATTCCGTAATTAACGATTCCAATAAATTCGGAACGCACCCCTTCGTTTACCATCGCAACCCCTTTAATCTCGATACTCCGAATGCGGTTTGCCTTAATAAAGATCTGGTCTGTCACCGAAGAAGGGCGCATTATGCGCCACGCAGCGCCGTAATCATGTAATTTTTTTGCGAACAAATCTCTGCAAATGCCGATAACATGTTCAAATTGTTGCTTGGTTGCCTCCATATTTCTCTGTATTTGTTCGAGGAACAAAGTTACGTTTTTTTCAGGGAAGCTCCCAATAAAAAGGCGGAAAAGAATATGCTTTTCCGCCTCACGAATCTTTTTATTTCTTATAAAATTACGAGCATCTTAATAACTGACCAACCCGCAGAATCGAAGAACGCTTGATACCGTTCAACTGACACAAGCGGGAAATCGAAACATTATACTTCCTTGAAATGCTTCCAAGAGTGTCGCCTGAACGAACTTTATGATAGCGGATGGCTACAGTCTCCGCCTTGAACGACTTGCCGTTGGCTATAGAAGCCAAAGCTGCCTTTCGTTGGTATTCGTAAAGATTTGCACCCTTCACAAACAGATAACTGTCGCTTACGATATCTTGCTTGGGGAAATCGAACATAAACTCTGGATTAATTACCTGCCCCAAAAAGCGTGTTTCAAAATGAAGATGCGAGCCTGTCGACCTACCCGTGTTGCCGCCCAATCCGATAGGATCGCCCGCTTTCACATATTCATCCTCTTTCACAATCTGTGCCGACAGGTGACCATAAATGGTTTCCAGGCCGTTATCATGCCGGATTACGACATATTTTCCGTAACCGTAACGTTCGTATGCCACCATTCTCACCTTCCCGTCGAATGCAGCACGAATCGTATCGCCAATATAAACCTTTATGTCAAGCCCGTTATGCATACGTCTCCAGCGAGGGCCGCACTTCGACGTAATCTTCGTATGGGTTGTAGGCATGCAGAAACCCGTAAGATCTATACGAAACGTGTCGGGCACCTGAACCGTTGAACCATAATTATGAACTGATTTATTACTCCATTCCGGATATAACGCATAGGCCGGATAAACAGATTTCTCCGCTTCAATCTGACGGACCAATGCCAAAGAATCGACCGCTTTCAGCTTCTTGTCGATAGGAGCCTGACGTGCCAACAGGTCTTGCCCCCAAGCCTGTGTGGCAAACATCGCCAGCACTGCGACCGCCATTGTCTTAATACCATTAAAAAACATCTTATCTTCTTTCTTCTTTTTAAGGGTATTCTTACTCTTTTTTCCTTGTCACATGTGATATATCTCAAAAGAAAAAGAATACCGTTACGTCTTTCGTGTTTTCGTTTTTCTTATTTCTGTTTCAGAAACATACTGTTCCAAAAAACTTTTCCAAAGATAATTTTTTTCTTTTTGTCTGCACCTTATATTAAGTTTTTTTCACGTATTTTCATACGTCACGCCCTTTTATATACCAAAAAAGCATGATTTTCCAACGAAAACAAGACATTTTCATGCCCTCATTCACCTCATCCGCATAGAAAAGGTCTGCGGCAAGAAGACAACATACGCACGTCCCATCGCGATATTATTCTCCAATCATCATAAACTTTCCGTCGGTCCAAAGATAACATATCCCCAAGGGTTTCAGAAAAGGCTTTATTTTTTTTGCCGTTTCTTCATCCATATAGACGGGAGTGGTGTAGACAAATTTCAGAGAATCTCCGTTTTCCGACAAAGATGCCTTCGACAAATACATGTCGGCATGGGCGCGCAGGTTCTTCAATTCATCGGCTTTTCCCGATGAATCGGGCTGCAAGTAGAAATCATCCTCCCGAGGCAACTGTATAAATTTCTCCGGAGACAATTCATTCCACTGCGTATCATAAAACAAAATCCGGCTGTCGGGGGCGGGAGCCATGTAGGTATGCACTGCACAAATTACCTTTACGGAATCGGAAACGGGCAAGAGTTTCATCTCGACGGTACTGGCCGAACTCATACGCAAGCACAAATAATCATCCGTCAGTTTCAGCATCTCCGATGTCTTGTCGAAACGATTCTTCACCTCAGCCTTCATGTTATAATCCAGAAAATCGCCGAAATCGGCACGATTCGTGGCCGTAAGCAGAGGAGACAAGGAGTCGGGCATGGCCACAAACAGTTCTCTTATGTTCTGCGCATGCAAGGATACGGCTAAAAACAAGCCGATCAACGATAATATTCGCCTCATTCTTTTCATTCTTTTTCGCCTAAGTTTTCTAAAAAGACACGCAGCCTTTATGCTTAACCCATACGTGCTTTCAGATAATCGGGGAGCACAGGCATGGCACCATCCTGCGTACAAACATAAGCCGAAACCTCAACCGCCAACTTATGCGCTTCCATCATTGACAGACCTTTCAGGATGGCCGAAACAAATGTGGCCGTAAAAGAATCGCCAGCCCCTACGGTATCTGCCACTTTTACCTTCGGCGTTTCCACGAACGAAACCTTTCCGGGTGCAAAGACATAACTTCCATTTACTCCGCATGTCAGTATCAACATCTTCAAATTATACTTTGCCAAAAGAATCCAACACTTATCTTGCAGGTCAATGCCCGGGTAACCAAACATACGACTAACCGTTACAAGCTCCTCATCATTTATTTTTAATATATTACATTTCTTGAAAGAGTTGCATAAAACTTCCGGCGTATAAAACCCCTGACGCAGATTCACGTCGAAAATCTTCAGCACGTTTTCATCATCAGGCATGGTGTCCAGAAAACGTTCTATCGTTGCATTCGACACAGCGCTGCGTTGTGCCAGCGAGCCGAAGCAAACGGCTTTTGTATTTCCTGCCAGACCTTCCAGAGCATTTGTATAGGGAATGTTATCCCATGCCACGCCCTCTTTTATATCATAACGCGGGATGCCGGCTTCATCAAGCTCAATCTGCACAGTTCCCGTCGGGTAAGGAACAACCTCGATCATGCAGTTTAACTGCTTTTCATGCAGATCGTCTAAAATTTCTTTTCCAAGTTTGTCATCACCCACTGCACTCACTACACGACTGTCAAAGCCGAATTGCGACATATGATAAGCAAAATTGGCCGGAGCACCGCCTATCTTTTTCCCTTCAGGAAGCATGTCCCACAAAACTTCTCCCATACCTACTACAATATCGCTCATAATATCTTTATTTAAAAAATTAATACTTTATCTTCAATGTATAAGACAATAGATAGAGCACACCGATTGCCATTACGGCAACAGCGCCGCTTTGTCCCACAGCATCACTCGCAAATCCCATAAACAAAGGGAAGACCGTTCCACCAAACAATCCCATGATCATCAAACCGGATATTTCGTTCTTTTTCTCCGGAACGGATAAAATTGCTTGGGAAAAGACAATCGAGAATATATTCGAATTGCCCAAACCGATTAAAGCAAAAGCCAAATAAAGCATGCTTTTTGCTTCCGATGTCATCAAAATTCCCATCGCCCCAAGCATGAGAAGCACACTTATCACAAAAAAGAGCTTGGCCGGAACCTTCTGCAAAAGCACGGCTCCGGAAAGACATCCTATTGTTCGGAAAATAAAATACAGGCTGGCTGCAAAACCCGCTTCATCGAGCGTAATACCCAAACGCTCCATTAATATTTTAGGTGCCGTTGTATTTGTTCCAACATCGATGCCCACATGACATATGATTCCTATAAAACACAGCAGAATAAACGGACGTCCCAACAACTTGAAGCAGGCAATAAAGCCCGAAGCCTTGTCAGGTTGTTCTTCTTCAATGGGAGTAACTCCCAACCACACGATGGCGATTATGGCAACAAGCATGTATATGGGAAACAAGACACGCCATCCCAATCCGAGATCCGGTATCGTCTGTGTCGCTCCCCACATCGCTATATACGGAGCAAGAAAAGAAGCTATTGCCTTGATGAACTGCCCGAACGTAAGAGAACTGGCGAGCTTATTTCCCGAAATGATATTGCTCAACAAAGGATTCAAGGAAGTCTGCATCAACGCGTTCCCTATTCCGAGCAGAGAAAACGAGGCAAGCATCACCTCATACCCGTCGTCAAATATAGGCAAAAGCAGCGACACGAAGGTGACGATAAGACTTAACAGCACCGTCTTCTTCCGCCCGATTTTGTTCATCAATATGCCCGTCGGAACAGAAAATATGAGGAACCAGAAAAAAACCAACGAAGGGAAAATATTAGCCTGCGAATCGGACAATCCCAAATCCGCCTTCACATAGTTGGATGCAATGCCTACCAGATCGACAAATCCCATGGCAAAAAAGCAAAGCATCACCGGGATCAAGGTCCCATATCCTACTTTATTTGTCGCGTTCATACGTTTATTGTTTTATTATTCTTGCGCTGTCAGTTCAATAACCCTGCTGTGAAGTTGCCGGCAATCCAAAGCATCGAGGCCGACTTTCATCAGATAATCCCCGGAAAATACCTTTCCGTTGGCCCGAAGATCGGAAGAAGTTCCCGGCATCAGGTTAATCTCTTCCACTTTATACAGCTTGTCCGGATCCAAACCTTGCAATTTGACAGAGAAAAGTTTCTCCTGGTAGCGAGGATATATATCGTAAGCAAACAAAACAGCCTTCCGCTGATCTTTGCTTACATAGTTAACAGCCATGTGGTTTGCTTCGTAAGGTGAGACCAAACGATACTGTTCGCCGTCTAAAATAACCGATTGCAAACGTTTCCAGTTCGAAACGGCCAGACGGCAATAGGCTGTTTCATCTTTCGTAAGATCCTTTAGTCCCAGGTCAAAGCCCAGCTTACACATAGAAGCCACATCGGTACGGAATTTCACCGATGCCGACCGGTTCCAGTTCGTAACGTGTGCACACATTGCCTTTGCCGGGAAGATGTGAGAAAATCCCCACTGAATAAAGATCCGTTCAACAGGATCGGTATTATCACTGCACCAGAACTCTGTAAAATATTTCAACGCCTCGTAATCGCAACGGCCGCCTCCTCCGGAGCAAAGCATCATGGGAACATCGGGATAATTCTCCTGTACACGTTGCAAAACCCGGTATAATCCGCGTACATGATCGATGTAAAGGTTCCCCTGATTCTCTTCCAGATACATAGAATATATGTTCGTTATCGGACTGTTGCAGTCCCATTTGAAATAAGCGATATCGGGGTTTTCCTTCAAAAGCTTGTCGATTACGCCATATACATAGTCTTGTACTTCCGGATTGCTCAGGTCGAGTACCAGCTGATTACGGAAATAATAAGCCTCTCTGTTGGGATAATGTATCACCCACTCCGGATGCTTTTCAAACAATTCGCTTTTCGGATTCACCATTTCCGGCTCAATCCATAGTCCAAACTTGACGCCGATTTCATCAGCCGCTTTCGTCAAAGAAGCTATGCCGTCGGGAAGTTTTGCCTGATTCTCATCCCAATCTCCCAAACCTGCCTGGTCATTATTGCGAGGATATTTGTTTCCGAACCATCCATCGTCCAATAAGAACATGTCAACGCCCAGGTCTTTTGCCTCCTTCATTAAGCCGATAAGTTTCTCTTGATCGAAGTCGAAATAAGTATTTTCCCAATTGTTCAACAAGGTCATACGGGACGAATTTCCGTCTTTCAACTGATAATTGCGTGCCCATTCATGCAGGTTACGGCTACCTTCTCCCGTTCCTTTACTTAAAGTAAAAGCAAATTCCGGAGTAACGAACGGTACGTTTTTCTCCAATTTATAGGACGAAGCATAAGGATTAATGGCGGGAATTATCCGAAGATTTCCCAGATTGTCCACTTCGAAGGTGAAGCGGAAATTACCCGTCCAGCCTAATGTACCCATCAGGACGTCGCCTTCCTTTTCGCTTGCCGGCTCACCCAGACCGACCAAAAAGAACGGAGAGACGTGCATGGCCGCACGACTTCCCAGTTTGGTGTCTATAATTTTCTTGCCGAACTGCAACTGCTGATTGCTCATCTGCGCCTCTTTTGCCCAATCGCCACTGAACTCCGTCAGATAATATGCCGGACAAGAAAAATAAAGCATGGTGGAAGCATATCTGGACAATAGCACGGGCTTCTTCTCCTGATGCGTAATTTCACTCCACGTCTTGATGACATTTTCTTTCGGATAAGCAACATAATGTAAAACAACGTCTACCGGATAACGGTTATCCCGCATTTTTATGTCGGTCTGCATTCCACCTTTCACCGGATGAGAGGAAGAAGATACATAATACAGCCACGTAGACGAATTTCCATCATTGTGGGTTATGGCGACAGCCGGTTCGAAATAGTCTTCGTTCCCCGAGCCGCTATAAACTTCCCAGCCCTGTTGGGATGCTCCGCCATTCGCAAGTTTTTTTATATCTGCTTCATGCAACAGTTTCTCTCCAAGGTATGTTTGATACAATCGTCCGTTATCCGCTACCTGAAGAATCAAGTCGGTTTTATCAGTAGAAATACGAATAATCTGTTGCTCTTCCGCACCTCCTCTGAAGGTTACCAGCAACATACATAACACAGTCAAAATAAAATGTTTCATGGTATTCCAATCTTTTATAATTACATATTACACTATACTAAAACTTTCCTTACGCTTTTTGCAGGTGGCAATCAGATAAATTCCCAACAATATGAGCGGAAGACTCAAAAGTTGCCCTATATTTAATGCCATGCCTTGCTCGGCCGCAACCTGAGGGTTCTTCATAAATTCCAATCCGAACCTCGCTCCGAAGAAAATAAGCAGCGACACTCCCGTTATCAGTCCGATATGTTTTTGCAAATGATACTTATGATACATGATCCACGACACGAGGAATGCCACAAAACAATACAGCATTTCATATATCTGCGTGGGATGACATGCCTGTGCCACCCCGTCGCGATTGTACAATTCCTGCCATTCACGGGAACGGACAAACTCAAAGCCCCACGGAAGCGTCGTGGGATAACCGAAAATTTCGGAATTCATCAGATTACCAAAACGAATGCAAAAACAAACAGCGGCGACGGCCGGTATCAAACGATCGAAGAGCCACCATACATTTTTCTTCGTCACTGTCTTGGAATACCACATCAAAGCAAGTATCAGAAGGAAAACTCCTCCGTGACTGGCCATCCCTCCTTCCCAAATCTTCAGGATCTCTACCGGATGGGAAAGGTAATAACCGGGATCATAAAAAAGGCAATGTCCCAAACGCGCCCCGACGATGGAACTGACAAAACAGTACATAAATAATTTATCTACCCATCCTTCAGGATAATGTTCCTTTTTAAACAGGCGGGACGTCAGCTCGTAAGCCAAAATGAAACCCAAAGCCCACATCAAACCATACCAACGTACGGCAAAAGAGCCTATATGAAAAATTACGGGATCTGCATCCCATACGATAGCCGCTATCATCTGTTTACATGTTTATTTAATTTTTCTGTTTGCAAAGAAAAGAAAAATTATCAGATTTAATTGCTATTTTTGAAGATAAATAATAATCCATACCAACGATGAAACATTATTTAAAGAAAAATGCCCGATTACTTTTTGCTGCAATGCTTACTTTATCTGCCTGCAGCGGGCACAGTTCAAAAACAACTACCGGCGAGACAGTGCCGGAAACAAGAACAGAAACCGTAGCCGGAACGAAGGCCTTACACTTGGAAGACCTCACCGCAACCTGGATACAAGACAATCCGGGTGACAAACTGATGCCGCGTTCTCTATTCTCCGATGCACCCGACAGTATCATTGAGAAGCTCCATCTGCAGGAAGGAATTCCTTCCTCCGTAAGCACATTCCTGGTCGAGACGAAAGGCTTGCGCATCTTATTCGACACCGGGCTGGGTTATCCGGCGGGACAGCTGACCAACAAGCTGAAAGACCTGAAGGTACGTCCGGATGAAATCCGATATATTTATCTGACACACCTCCACGGAGATCATATAGGAGGCTTGCTGAAAGGCGACAGCGTGGTATTCCCCAAAGCAGAAGTCTACATTTCGTCTGCAGAATATAAAGCATGGGAAACCATGTCCGACAAGGCAAATGCACAATTCGCCCAAATGGTCAAGCACTACAAAGAGCGCATCCGCTTGTTTGAATTTGGAGATACGCTGCCGGGGAACGTCATGACCATCGATGCCGGCGGGCATACCCCCGGACATACCGCCTTTCAAGTCGGAAAACTCCTCATTGTCGGCGACCTGATGCACGGCGCTGCATTACAAACCGCATATCCGGAATATTGTGCAAATTACGACATGGATAAAGACAAAGCCAGAGATACCCGCATACGGATCCTTCAGTATGCCCGCGAGAACAAACTCGTCATGGCAGGCATGCATCTGCCTGCTCCGGCATTCTTACCGCAACAATAAAAATTGAAATTATTCATGCTTTACAGAAAACATTTCATTCTTTTTCCCGGTTTGTAACGATAAAAAGAAATTATTACGGAAGCATATACAGCTTTTCTTCCTTATATTTTCTAAATTTGCAGCAAAATTCAGACCAAAAGAAAGAAACAAATATCAATTATAAAAACACAAGTGCATGAAAACAACAAAGTTTATGAATTCCCTGGTCGTGGCCTTATGCCTGACGGGATGTGCTTCTAATCAAAAGCAACAAGCAAATGATCTCAACATTAACCAGCAACGTGCAGAAGAAACGCTCGACTCTTTATACAGTCACTACGGCGTGGAAGGTTCTTGCCTGCTGAGAGAGACTTTCCCCTTCGACGAAAATTACAAAGCGACTTACCTTGCTTCGGAAGAACAAGCGAATCGTCCCAATCCATATTCTTACTTATGGCCGTTCTCAGGAAGCCTTTCCGGAGTGAGCGCATTGTATGAAACAACGAAAGACGAGAAGTTCCGTGAAAACCTGGACAAGCGTACTCTCGTAGGATTGGAGGAATATTTCGACACAAGCCGCGAACCGCATGCTTACTCTTCTTACATTACTTCGGCTCCTCTTTCCGACCGTTTCTATGATGACAACATCTGGTTAGGCATCGACTTCACCGATCTTTACGCCCAAACACAGAATGCCGATTATCTGGAAAAGGCAAAACTTATCTGGAAGTTCATCGAAAGCGGAACAGATGAAAAGCTCGGCGGCGGAATTTATTGGTGCGAACAAAAGAAAACATCGAAGAATACCTGCTCGAATGCTCCGGGCTCTGTATTTGCTCTGAAGCTGTTTAAAGCAACACAAGACAGCACTTACTTCAATCAAGGGAAAGCCTTGTACGAATGGACGCAGACACATTTGCAAGATTCCGACTTCTTATACTTCGACAACATCGGCTTAAACGGAAACATCGGAAAAGCAAAATTTGCATACAACAGCGGACAAATGATGCAATCGGCAGCTCTTTTATATACACTAACCAAAGAAGAGAAATATCTTGCCGATGCACAGAACATTGCAAAAGCTTGCATCAATTATTTCTTCTCCGACCGGACAGACGACAAAGGCCAATCCTTCAAGATGATAAACAAAGGCAACGTCTGGTTTACCGCCGTCATGCTGAGAGGTTTTATCGAGCTGTATAACATCGACGGGAACAAGACTTACCTGGATGCCTTCAACAAGAGTCTGGATTATGCCTGGAATCATGGAAGAGACGCTCACGGTTTGTTCAATGAAGACCTGACGGGTGAAAACCAAGACAGCAAGAAATCGGTTCTTACACAAGGTGCCATGGTGGAAATGTATGCACGCCTGGCGGCCATTTATCAATAAGTTTCTTTTATTCACCCGGGCAAAAGGAATCTTTTTGCCCGGGTGAAACTTTTTTATACTGCTAATATCCATTAAAAACAAAAACCTGAGATACAATGAAAAAACTCCATCTTTTTTTACTGATGTGCATGGTCTCTGCATTGTTTTTCCCGTCATACGCCATAGACATTGCCAATTTACGATGCGAATATCAGAAAGATCCGTTGAACATTGATACGCCATCTCCCCGATTCACCTGGGAATTTAAAGGGAAAGATGCCGATTTCGAACAAACTTATTACCGTCTTTCCATTGCAACATCAGCAGATTTACTGAAAAAGAACCAGCCCGACATATGGGACTCCGGGAAAACAGAAAGCAATCTTCCTTATGCTGTTTATAAAGGAACAGAAAAATTGCTACCACATACCTGCTATTATTGGCAGATCGAAATCGGGGATAACCGTAACAACTCGTATCAATCGGAAGTAAATGTCTTCGAAACTGCGAAGATGAGTCGCAACGACTGGCAGGCCCGATGGATTTCCGACAACAAAGACAAGGAGGTGGAAACAGCTCCTCTTTTCCGTAAGACATTCACCGTAAAAGGCAATATCGACAAGGCCCGTGCCTACATCAGCGCAGCCGGATACTATGAATTATTCATTAACGGCAAACGCGTAGGGAAAAACTTCCTGGATCCGGGATATACACATTACGACAAACGCTCGCTCTATGCCGTTCACGATATTACTTCTTACCTGAAAAAAGGAGAAAACGTTGTGGCAGCCGTATTGGGCAACGGCTTCTACAACTGCCAAAGCCGTGCCGTATGGGACTTTGAAAAAGCCCGTTGGCGCGATCGGCCGAGGATGATTTGCGAATTACGCATATACGATAAGCAAAACAATGCCACAGTGATCGGTTCAGACAAAAGCTGGCTTACATCCACCGGTCCTTTTATTTACAACAATATTTATAGCGGCGATAAATACGACGCGCGCCTGGAAGAGAGAGGATGGAACGATCGGAAGTTTGACGACTCACAATGGACCGCTGCAAAGGAGGTAAAATCTCCCGCACCTCTTTTAGTTGCTCAAACAGCTCCGGCCATACAAATCACGGAAGAAATCAAGCCCGTCTGCGTAAAGATGCTGAACGACACTACGTATGTCTTCGATTTCGGGAAAAACATTGCGGGCGTCTGCCGCCTGAAGGTAAAGGGAGATGCCGGGACCACCCTCTGCATCCGACACGGAGAACTGCTGAAAAAAGACGGTTCATTGGAGCAGGGTAACATAAACATCTACTATCGTCCCGTAAAACCGGGCGAGATTTTCCAAACCGATTGGTTCACATTAAAAGGAACGAGCAAGACAGAAGAATTTACTCCCCAGTTTACTTATCACGGTTTCCGCTATGTGGAAATAACAAGTTCGCTTCCTGTCAAACTCGACAAGAAAAGCCTTACAGCCCTTGTCCTGCGCTCTGCCGTACAAAAATCGGGAACATTCCGCTGTTCACTGCCCGTACTTAATCACATCTGGGACGCAACCATGTTAAGCTATGAGGGAAATATACACAGCATCCCTACAGATTGTCCGCAAAGAGAGAAGAACGGATGGACAGCCGATGCTCATACAGCCATCGACCTTGCCCTGCAAAATTATGACGGAATAGGTTTTTATGAAAAATGGATGAACGATTTTATAGACAACCAACGTCCGGATGGTTCCATAGCCGGAATCATTCCGACCGACACATGGGGATACGGAAGTTTCCCCGGCCCGGTATGGGATGCCGCTTTATTCATTATTCCGAATGCTATTTATAATTATTACGGAGACAAACGCTGCATCGAGAAACTGTATCCTACCATGAAACGCTATATTTCTTACATAACAAAACAAGAAAAGAACGGGATACTGAATTTCGGACTCGGCGACTGGCTTTCATATAAAGCACAGACTCCCAACGATTATACCTCCACCTTATACTACTATCTTGACTACAAGTTGATGGCACGTTTCTGCAATTTACTCGGGAAAGACGCAAAGTTTTACGAAGCCAAAGCCGAACAAATAAAAGAAACAATCAATTCCCGCTTCTTCAATCCCGAAACGGGAATTTACGGGAACGGCAGCCAGACATCGCTCGCACTTCCGCTTTATTGGGATATCGTTCCCCGCGATAAAGAACTTCTCGTAGCCCGTAATTTGTATCAAACGGTAAAAGATAACCATTATTTCCTCGATTTCGGCTTGTTGGGAAGCAAAAGCGTGCTGCATGTATTGAGCCGTTACGGTTATCACGATGCATCATTCCGCATGGCCACTCAGACAGAAGCGCCATCATGGGGCTATTGGACAGAGAGACAGGGCTTCACGACTTTGGCGGAAACATGGCTGCTTAGCCCCGAATTTCGCGATGCTTCCGTAAATCATGTCTTCATGGGAGAAATTGCGGCCTGGATGAAACAAACAATTGCCGGTATCAATTACGATGAAAAAGAACCGGGTTTCGAGCACATCATCATCCGCCCGTATTATCCCGAAGGATTAGATTGGGCTGAAAGCAGCTCGCATACCGTAAAAGGAACGATAAATGTAAGATGGGAACGCGCAGACGACCATATCACGCTTTCGGTTGATATTCCGCAAGGCTGCCGGGCTACGATTTACGCAGATAAGATTCATCAGGTAAAAGGCGGGCATTACGAGTTCCAAATACCGTAAAGTTTGATTCGAAAGAAAAAGACCTTCACACAAAAAAACAACGGCGGACATTTTCACAAATGCCCGCCGTTTCAGTCATTGTCGTAAAAGTTTATGACAATTACTTATGAACTTCTATTTCGTATATACGTACATCTTGGCTTGAAGGTTCTTGACATCCTCTCGTAACCATCAGGCGTAAATAACGATAAGCCTTGGCGGAATCAAACTTACGGAACACCGTATTGCTGCGGTTCCCGTCGAAAGAATCAATTGTTTCCCATTCATCTCCTTCGTTTACTTTCCCCATCAGGAAGCATTGACTCGTAATATAATTTCCGCTTTCCTTTCCTGCATTCAAAACTTTCCATGATTTCATGTTCTGCACTTCGCCCAAATCGAAATCTATGTAGCTTGGCAGGCCGTCTATATCGCACCATTTTGTTGTTTCATCGCCATCGATTGCAGCTTCTGGGGCTTCCTTTTTGTTCACACTGCCCGAGCAAGCAATAATCTTGGCGCCTTTCAATATGTTTTCGCGCTGGATCACTTCGCCCTCTTGTCCCGTAAATGCAGCATTAGTCTTGTTATTCGTACGGAACAATGCGCCGGCAGGAGTTACATTTGCCACTGGTTCATTAACCAATGTAGCGGCAAAAATCACTACATCTTTATTGTCCGGCAAAATAATGGAAGTAGCTCCTTTCGGAATATCCATACCGAACTTAAACAGATAAGTGAATTCGTATACCTTATCTCCATCCGAAGCATGACGGTGTGTACCTACATAAGCTACTTGAGCCGGCTTCAGGTAACCATCCGTATGTCCCGAATGTCCCCACTGTCCGACGAATCCCGTGTAAGAAGGAACTATGAACTCTGTTGTCTCTTTACCGCAACGTATCGCAATTTTGTGGTCGTCTACCGATGCAGCCGATGCAAGGAAGTAAAGTTTATTATACGTATTTCCTTCGGGAAGCATCAGAGTATCTCCCTTACAGCTCAGCCCGTTGAACGTATCTTTCTCGCCCAAACGGAAAGGAACCTGGTCTGTTACGATAGAATCGGGCAATAATTCGGCAGCATAGCTGTAACCTGATTCAAAATCGGCTTCGTTTCTAAACTCATTATACGTAGTACATTTTTTATTGAAAGGCAATTCGAGAGCAGCATATTGCAGGTTAAACTCCGGAGTATCGGCCTTTTTCAAACGTACTTTATAGGTTTTTACCGAGAACGGTTCGATAGAGACGTTAAGCTTATTGCCCGAGAAATCAGCTTTTCCAATGGTTTTCTCTGTTCCGTCTGCCTCGACAGCTGCAACCAAATCACCTGCAAAAGTAAGAGAAGCTTCCTGTTTCCCTGCTCCGGAGATTTCGTAAACACGAACCACATATTCGTCGGATGCCACAGCTTTCTTCAAAGCTTTTATGATAACATTCGAATTGTCGGAAGAAACAAACGAGAATGTTTTACCCAGTTCTCCTTTATGTTTCGGAGCTTCAAAAGCCTTTATTGTCTGATTCAACACCTCTGCTTTTTCTGCAATCTCCGCTTTATCCAAAGCTCCTTCGTGAGGAACGATACTGTACGTAAAGGTATGATAGCCCATATCCTGCTTGTCTTGATAAGCGTATCCGCCTCTTGTCTTCGGAGTATGCAGTAAAGTCAGACGAATTGTATTGTCAGACGGTTTATCCCATCCGTATTTTCCGTTATTCATAATGGAAACTCCGTAATCGTCTTTGCTATCGGTCAGGTCGGTCCAATAGTGGCTATAAACTTCGTATGCCGTTATGGTATTATTTCCGCGCTGAACACTTCCCAAAGATAAGTCGTAAGTTGCTTTCGGGTTCGATACGGTTAACGGGAACTCTGCCTTTAACAAAGCATTTGTCGTGTGCCAATCTATCTCATTGTAGAAATCAATCCGGTCGGCACGACTGCCTTCATACATGCGGATATACTGACGGAATACTGATTCGCCGTAACGTTTTTCCACACACAACGATTTACGCAATGCACCGTCTTCCACTAAAGTAAGTTTCACGCCGTCGGTTATAGAAATCGGATCGCGGTCGATTGTTTCTTTCAAGATTTCCCATGCAGGCCAAGAGAATGATTCATTTTCCGTAAAGAGAGCAAGACGGATTGCTTTTCCCGAAGCAACCAATTCTTTATTTGCCTTCTTGTCGAACAATGAAATGATATCTCCCTTTTTATCCAATGTAATCTTATACAAAGAATTCTCTAATGTATTTACATTTTCTTCATTCACTTTAGCTTGTTTGGAACCGGAAGTACGCACATCGTACACAGCATATCCCGTAGCAGGAATAGATGCTTCTACAAGAATACGAGCCTTTCCGTTTTCATACCCGATGAGCTGTGAAGCAACTTTCTCGCCTTCTGCGTTATATACGGTTACGCCTTTCGGTTCTTTAGCTGAAGAAACTTCCATTTCCACCATATCATTTACGGGGAAACCCAAGGCATTGTAAAGAACAACGGGCGTTCCTTTTACTTTCGTATCCAGCAATCGAGCCACACTATTCACCGATGAAGTCAGCACATCGGAGAATTCTTTCATGGAAAGCATCTCGTCGTTCCATGAAAATTCATAGGCGCGAGGAATACTTGTTCCCGTCAAATCATCGTGGAACTGGTGGAACAGGAACCGTTTCCAGCTTTCATCCAAAGCCTGTTGCGGGTATGCTTTCTGATTAAGCCATTCGGCTGCTACGGAAGCACGCTCGGCTGCATCTCCCAACAACTCATTCTGACGGTTGTAAGTTTTCATTGCAGCCTGTGAAGTATAACATCCTGTTCCGTGTACATCCATCAGCAACTCGCCGTTGAATACGGGAAGCTGATCGTGCTTATTGGCATAATCTTTATACAACTGGTCACTGGTTGCACTGATTACATCCACCGGACCGTCACCTTTAACGCCTTTTTCTACCGCACGTACGGAAGCCAAGTTAGGAGAACCTCCCGTGTCGCCTGTTCCATAATAACGATAAACCGTTTTCAGCGGGCTTTCACCTGCCAAAGTTTTCAATTCTTTACTATTTGACAGATCTTCATCTTTGAACCGATGGCCGTAGTCGTATCCATGAGCGAACATAATCTGACTGCCGTCGATACCCTGCCAAAGGCCAATGGTGAACGGATACTTTTTATCGCCATAAAACGGATTGTTACGCCATCCGAGCTTTTGAGAAGAGAATCCAATCAGGCCGCAGTGATGAGCGATGGTCGGCAAAGTCCAACCAAAACCGAAGCAGTCCGGAAGGAATATATCGGTACTTTCCGTACCCAACTCGCTCCGATAGAAATTCTGACCGTACATCAGGTTGCGAATTAACGATTCGGCTGAAGGGACCAATACATCATTTGCATCCCAACCCGTGCCGCAAACATGCCAACGACCTTCTTTCACCCGTTGTTTTAATTCCTCATATTGTAAAGGCCAGTACTCTTTCATCCAAGAATATTTCACTGCTCCTTCAAAATTGAATACATATTCCGGATATTTACGCAATAAAAACAAGTTCTGATTCAGCGTGTTCCACACATATTGCTGAATTGTGGTTTGGATATCCCAGTTCCATTGCGTGTCCAAATGGGCATCCGCCACCACATAAGCTTTCAAGTTCTCAGCATGAGTATCGTTGTTACTCTCCTGAGCTTTCATCATCCCTGAGCATAAAAGCCACAGTGAAGCAAATAAAATTACAGGTTTTTTCATTAAAAATACCTCCTTAAAAATTTAATATATCGGGTTCTTTTTACATAGAAGAAAGGCGTCCCGTCCACCCTCCGTTACGTACCATTTTTATTTTTATCTTATCCGATTGCTTGACAGTCGCCGTCTTTTTCCGATAATCCATCGCCTGTCTTCCGGAATTGATACCGTCTTCAAAAGAAGTCAGCTGGAAATCTTTCCCACTTTCAAGGAAATCCAATGACAATTCAAACTCCCGTACAGGTTCTTTTCCGTTACAAATTGCGCCGATAAACCAATCGTTTCCTTTCCGGCGTGCCGTAATGATATATTCTCCAACTTTAGCCTGAAGCACTTTCGTCTCATCCCATGTAACAGGAACCGACGCGATAAAATCGGTACATTCCTGATTTTTATAATACATCGTAGGATTATCGGCCAACATTTGAATGCCGCTTTCAAATATTACATACAAGGCCATCTGGTAAGCACGTGTACCGATACTTGCCGAATTAGGCCGTTCGGAATGGTAAACTTCGGGTTGCATACTGATCATTGCGCCCGGCGTATAATCCATCGGCCCTACGGCATTTCTCATAAACGGCAGGTAAAGTGTGTTATCCGGATAGCATCCTCCCATCTGTTCCATGCCGCGTACTCCTTCGTAAGAAAGCACATTCGGATATTTTCTTTCCAAGCCTGCAGGTTTAAACGAGCCATGAAAATCGACAACAAGCTTATATTTCGCAGCTTCTTGGGCCACTCTTTCATAATAATTCACCATCCACTGGTCGCTACGGTCCATAAAGTCTATCTTAACTCCGGCCACCCCCCATTCAGAGAATGTCTTGAACAACTCGAAATGATTCTCCACTGTAAGCCATGTAAGCCATAATAATACGCCAACACCTTTTTCTTTTCCGTAACGGATGATTTCATGTACATTGACTTTCGGGTTTGGTGTATAAGGATCTCTCGTACTTAAAGCCCATCCCTCGTCCATCAAGATATAAGGAATCTTATTCTTTGCAGCAAAGTCGATGAAATATTTATAGGTATCCTGGTTAAATCCGGCCTCAAAATTTACATCCGGTCCGTAAGGAGACGCACCGTTCCACCATTCCCAACTCACTTGCCCGGGCTTAACCCAGTTCCATTCATCTGTAACGCCCGGAGCAGAAGAAAGAACAAACGACATTTCATTTTCCGCTATATCACAAGCATCTTTTGAAATAACGAAGAAACGCCACGGAAAACTTCGCATGCCGGACGTCTTGGCAATGTAATCTGCCTCTTTCAGGATCTTCACACTTCGGTCACCGTCCTCGCCAAATTCCAAAGGATATTTCGGGAATACGGAAGTAAGCCCGTTTTCTCCTGTACTTTTAACGAACATACATGGATAATCGTACAGGTCGGCTTCAGAAATCAAGATGTTATATCCGTGAGTTGTTTCGAGCAATACCGGGAAATAACTCATTTCGTCGCTCGCTTTATAGTCGGTGGTCTTTACATGCGTGTAAGGATTCTCATAAGAAGTCTTAAATCCGGATGTCTTGGAAATATGAGCCATATAGCTGTCGGGGAAGTTAATTGTAAAATCTTCTCCCATCACTTCTATATCTTTCTTCTTATTGGTGATGAAGCGATAAGCCACTCCGGTATCAAACACACGGAACTCTACCGCATAATTCCCCGAGAAATTCAGACGAAGCGTGTTGCAATGATTGGCCACCAACGCATTCTTTATAGGAATTTCACGTTTTATTTTCTCCTCTATTTTACCGCGTTTCGTACTACGCAACTTAGGAGATTCGCCCAACACTTCCGTCCCCAAGTCCAATGCCAATGAACAATCTTTCAACAACACATCATCTCCGGCATATACTGAGTAACAAATTTTGTCATTCAATTCAATGGACACCCGTAAAGTTCCCGATGGAGACTTCACATCGACGGTTTTGGCAAGAATCATATTTCCACAAAATATGATACACATGCTCCATAATACGAATAATCTTTTCATATCTTTTCGGTTTATATTCATACTAAAATTCCATAAAACCACAATCTTCCGTTCTCAAAACAGCACAGAGAATAAAACTTAGTGCGTATGCGATGAAGGAATCATCTCGAAGATTTCTTTAATCTTCTTCATGTCCAGCTTCGGAGTACGGTCATAATAATAAATACCATTCTTTTCTTGTTCGATATCCGTCAGCTGGGTATAGCAGAAGCCTACGACATGTTCCGAATCTTTCAACGCTTTAACCTGTCCTTCCAGGCGGGTATAGAATTCCTCTGCCGTTTCGGGAAGGCCGCCGTATCCCCATGAATCTTTCCGGTCTTCCGGTGCCATCCATCCGATGCCTCCGAACTCATCCACCATATAAGGCTGTCCTTCATACACTGCAAGGAATTTCTTGTCGCGGCTATTGCGGTAAGGTTCTTTTCCTTCCGTAAATGTCAGTTGCTCGGCAAGGCGTTTTCCATCTTGCTCATAGTTATGAACACTCCAAATGTCTGTCAAGATGTGATCGTCTCCACTTGCATCGTTTACAGGACGAGTGGGATCCATCGCTTTCGTCAAATGATAAAGATCACGCACAAAACGAGGATATACCCCATCACGGCTGCCCCATGTTTCGTTCAAAGGTGTCCACGTCACCAGTGAAGGGTGATTTCTGTCGCGTACAACGACCTCGCTCCATTCAGTCAAATAATTGCGCACGGCCAACTCATCATTAACGTCCATTACCCAACTTGCGCTCTCTCCCCAAGTAAGATAACCCAATTTATCTGCCCAATAATAGTAACGTTCCTCGAACACTTTCTGGTGCAAACGGGCACCGTTAAAACCGGCATTCTTGCCTAACATAATGTCATTTTTCAAAGCCTCATCCGAAGGAGCCGTCCAGATTCCGTCAGGATAGAACCCCTGATCCAGCACCAACCGCTGGAAATATGGTTTGTTATTCAAATAAAATTTACCATCCGCCGTATGCACTTTGCGCATGCCTGCATACGATTTCACCTCGTCTATTACGTTTCCATCCTGATCTTTCACCCGATATTCGATATCGTAAAGGAAAGGCGACTCGGGAGACCAGAGTTTCATATTCTTTACAGGCAAAACAACAATTGCACTGTTGGCACAAAGCACGGTCTTCTTGGCTACGGTTTTATCGCCATCCCGCAAAACAACTTCCAACGTATTATTAGATTCCTTATAAAATTCGGGTGCGATGACCAGCTGCTTCTGATCAATGTCGGGGCGGATTACGGCTGCTTTCAAGCCATTCTCGTTTACAGCTTCCATCCAAACAGTCTGCCAAATTCCCGTCACACGGGTGTAAGAGCACCCGCCGGAATAATAACCGGAGCACTGCTTTCCGCCGGTTTGTTTGCCCGAACGCAGGTCATCTTCCACACGAACCACCAAATTGTGTGTCTGTCCGGCTTTTACATAACGGGTTATATCGACAGAAAATGAAGAAGAACCTCCCCAATGACGCTGTAAAAGCTGTCCGTCGATGTATATTTCCGACAAATAATCGACCGCTCCAAAGTTTAGAAATATCTTTTTGCCTGCCCAATCGGAGGGAATCGTCAGCTTCCGCTGATACCACATACAGTTTATAAAATCGAGATGCTGTACGCCAGACAACTTGCTCTCTGCACAGAAAGGCACGGTGATTTGCCGACTGAATTGTTCTGCTTTCTGAAACTGACGGTCTTTTCCCGACAAACCGAAGTCGAAATCAAAAGACCATGTTCCGTTCAAGTTTACCCATTCTTCCCGTTCAAATTGAGGTCTCGGGTATTCCGGGCGCGGTAAGTTCTCCGCGAAATTGTTCAGGCATCCTAACGACAGTAATGCCGCAAGCAATAATTTTTTCATAAAGGTTACGTTTTTCTTTTTATAATTCTACATTCTTTTCCTCCAAAGGCCGCGAGATTTCACACCAATCAACGCCATACGAGCGGGAATTGCGAGATTCTTAACGTCGTACAGCCATAAGGTATCAGTTCAATCTCTTCAACGGGACCTTCTGCTCCTCCGTAAATTGAGTAAGGAAGCGGCCCGGCCATCTCATTATACAATGTCCATGATGGGATGCGTCGTGCCTCCATAAAAATAGAAATGGGAGCATTTTCCACATTCCAGGGGAAGACGTTTTCCTGCTTTTCCTCATTTATTACCACACGAACATGCTCATCGGCTTTGTTACGATCGAAGTTTACCAGGCCGTAATTCCAGGGCGAATCGGAAACAACATCATAATAATATTCACCAAAGTTTTTGTTGTCTGTCTCCTTTCGAACCCAATTCTCTTTCATCTTCAAGGCATAAACCAACGGTCCTCGCTCCACAGATATGGAATTTTCACGCCATGTCGAAGTACGAATCTGCATAGGCAATTCCAATTGAACACGGTCCCCTTCTTTCCATAACCGGTTGATTACGGCCATTTCTCCCCCGCTTACCGTTTGAACATCTTCGCCGTTTACGCTGATTGTAGCCTGTTTGCACCATCCCGGTATGCGAAGATGCAAAGGAAACGCCACGCTCTTACCTTTTATGTCTACATCTTTTACAACAAGACATACGGTCTCGTCCATCGGATAAAAAGTTTCTTCACTGATTGTAACGCGACAGCCATCCGCCACTTTCGCCGTCACTTCCGAAGGAGAATAAACCATTGCAGCCAGTCCACCGTCGGGAGTTGCAAACCATAAGCTATTTGCAAACTTAGGCCACCCCTGGTGCATATTCGAAGAACAGCACGGATACCCTGTAAGCAAGCCGAAAGAAAGATCCGTCCCGTCATGATCCTGATCAAAATTGCGGCGGTGACGGGTTATCTTAACCTGATTGGCTTGTTGATAATACTGCCGCGTCATGAAATCATCCGAGATTTGAGTAGGCAGCGCGTTGAATGCTATTTTCTCCAAATGGTCGGCAAAATCCACATCGCCCGTAATTGCCATCATCAACTCAAGGGAATACATCAGTTCTACGGCCGAGCACAATTCCGAACCTTGTGTGGGACTATTGCCATGCAAAGCCTCATCTCCACCATACATGCCCTGTGCCTGTCCGTGAAACTGACGGATGTCTTTCAAAATGTTCTTTACAGATTCCCAATAGAACGGTTCGGGATGTTGCTGATAATAAATAAGCGGTTCTTTCAAGCCCTGCGCCAGATTTACGCAGTGAATCGAGCAGATACGTTTAAAATCTCCCCGCTGCCACATCCCGATAAAGTCGGCCCCTTGCTTGTGCAACAGCTCGGCCAGCTCCAACAAGAACGGCTCCCGGGTAATATTATACAGCCAATACACCGCTTGCAGGTTATCGGCTTCACGAAATTCAGCCCAGAATGTCCAGTTTCCCAAGGGCTTTTCGGGTAAGGTTTTCAACTGATAACGGAAATAATTCGACATAAACGGGATAACCCGCTCGTCTTGCGTGGCAGAATAGTACTGCTGCAAAATTTTCAACACGACCATTCGCGGCCACCAATCCCGCGTATTACCACGCTGAATGCCCGGTTCGTCGGGATAATCGACAGAAGGTCCGAAAAAGCCGTCCGGCTGCTGACTGTTCAACGTCCATTCAACCCATTCCTGAGCTTTTTCTATCAACTGTTTGTCGCCTAAAGTATAGGCCAAAGGCAACAGCCCGTCAATCCAATAAGGGCCTCTCTCCCATTGATCGCCGTCGCCGCCCAACCAGCCGTTTCGTTTTCCCATCACAGCCGGATAAAGTTCATCCATCTTTCCGGTCGCACCGTCTTTTTGCCTCTGCAACATTTCAAGCAGCCAACCTTTGGGATGAATCGATCCCAACGGAAGCTCCATATAAGCCTTCCGCTGCAATGGATACTGATTATTCAGATAATTTTCTACATGGACAGCCTGCCCCCACAGACAGTGCCCCCCCAACAATAAGAAGAAAACGCCTAATACAAATGCTTTCATATTTTTCAGGTTTAGATCAGATTTGTGCCCTGCAAGCCTGAAAAGACTTACAGCAATTATAAAATTCATCTTGTGTTTTTTATGACAAAACACAAGATGAATTTATCAAGTCCTCGTTATTTCTTTACATCGATGCTATTCAACACATCCAATTTCCCTTTTTGAATCAAGGTAATAATCAGTTCTCCGAACAAAGTGTTCTGCCAAGCAAACCATGCCCGCGTAAACTTTTCCGGATTATCTTTATTGAATGATTCGTGCATGAAGCCCGTTCCTGCATCGGTTGTCATCAGCATCTTGACGCAATCAGCTATTTCCTTATCGTCCTGGCTGGTGAACGCTTTCATCATAATGCTCATCGGCCAAATCATATCATACCCAATATGAGGACCTCCAATGCCTTCTCCTGCCGAACCTTTGAAGAAATACGGATTATCTTCACTCCATACGAAACGACGGGTATTCTGATAAATCGGATCGTTCACGTCGACATCGCCTAAATAAGCCATAGCCAAAAGGCTCGGAACGTTTGCATCGTCCATTAAAAGATAATTACCGAATCCGTCAACTTCGAAGGCGTAAATCTTACCATATTTCGGGTGATCATAAACAGCATACTTTTTCAATGCCGTTTCCACCTCGTTTGCCAGGTCGGTACATTCTTTTGCCAGAGCCAGATTCTTATTAACTTTCGTTAAGATCTCGGCAGCCTTACGCAATGAAGTCACCGCAAAGAAGTTGGAAGGAACAAGGAACTGGAACGTTGACGCATCATCAGACGGACGGAAAGACGAAGCGATCAATCCGACCGGTTTCACGGGATTTCCCCAACCGTCGTTTGTCATGGTGTCGAGAGCGCGTGTCGTTTCACGTTGGAAATGATAAGAACCTTTTCCATCTCTCCGTTGCTGATCTTTAAACGTTGCCAATATATTCTGAATGGCCTGCAACCATAAATCTCCGAAAACAGAATCATCGCCCGTCACTTCCCAATAATGGTAAGCCAAACGTAACGGATAGCACAATGAATCAATCTCCCATTTGCGTTCATGCAACTCCGGCTTCATGTCGGTCAAATCGCTCATCCAATCACCTCCGGTAGGGCCATCGTTAAAGGCATTTGCGAACGGATCAATGCAAATACACTTCCATTGGCGAAGGATTACCCCGCGCAACATCTTTTTCAATTCCGGATCTTCGTTTGCTAAAGACACGTAAGGCCAAACTTGAGCGCCGGAGTCACGCAACCACATGGCATGAATATCGCCGGTATAAACGAATGTATCGTCTTCTCCATCCTGAACTCGATAATGAACCGTGGTATCCAATGTATTAGGGAAGCAGTTCTCAAACATCCATCTCAAGTACGGATTTGTCAACATTCCCTTTACTTCTTTTATTTTCTTCTCCACAGCATCAGAATAAAACAAGCGGTCTGACTTTGCCGGACGGTTCGTTTTATAGTCTTTCACATTATCGGCTACAGCGATTCCGCAATTCTCATTCACTGAAAGCAGTGGATTCGCATGCACTGTCCCGAATGATACGGCAAACAAGAATGCCGAACTAAATAACACCTGTTTGGTTACATTTCGTTTTTCCATGATTTGTTTTTAATATTATATTGAATAAGCTGCAGCATTTAAAAAGCATTCTCCAACTGCTTTCTCTCGCGTCCTTACTTTTTTGCTGCAATAAGTTACGCTACAAATGTATAAGAATTATTCATAACATACAAAATTTCCAAGTTTTCATTGCTCATTATCCAGTTTGAAATATGAAAATTTCCCCGAATTTTCCTCATCCCCTGCATACAACAAACCCGGTCTTGCCACGCGATCCCAACGAGCAGCAAACTCGGCATCTACGGCATCTATGGGAAGACGTTGCCACTTCTTTCCGTTCCGGCTTTGGTAAAAACTCAGATATTGTCCCTGTTTCACTTCTATCTTCAAGTAAGGTTTCTCTACGAGAAGCGGTGCTTTATAAAGAACGGACTCTTTATCGTTCACAACCTTCTTCAACACCAGAGAATTTCCTTCCGCTCCCAGTATTACCAGATTCTGATGATCGCCATACATGGTCAGCCCTTTTAATGCCGAATTACTCTCGACAATCTGCGTTTCATACGCATAATCCGGCTGTTGAGCTCGCACACACAAAGCCGTTCCATAGCGGTTATCGTCTATCGGAGAACCACCTAACGACAAACATCCCTCATTGATTCTTACATCGATATCAGAATACGGATAATTCCATGTCCATTCCAGGCGTAATTTATCGCCATCAAATTTATCTTCAAAATCGAGAATCGACTGCTGTTTCTGCCCTTTTCCAAAAACAGCCGGCTGCTCTATCGAAGCATATTTCCCGGAAACGAAATGAATCCACCCGTCTTTTTCCACAATCATTTCCTGCAAGATGGGTTGACGCCCCATAAAACGCCATGCACCGTTCACATAAGCATGGCACAAATAAAACATTCTTCCATCCGGAACCTGTACGGCCGTACCATGACCGCAAGAGATGTAGTCTTTCCCTCCTCCGCACAAAACCGGATTTCCCGGATACTTTTCATACGGTCCCTCGTAATTTTTCGAACGTGCCACATATACGTCATACGTACTGTTAAAGCCGCAACATCCGTGAGCAGCGTACACTATATAGTAATAACCGCCTTTCTTAAATATATACTGTCCCTCCATACCGATGCGTTCGTCATCGACCAACAGTGTAAAGGGTTCCCCCTCCAAGCGCAAACCATCCGATGAAAGCCTTGACGACAGAAGTTCGATGGGGCGGTTGTCCAGCCCATAGGCTTTCCACGATATATAAAGTTGTCCCTTATCTTCGAAAACAAATGCGTCGATCGCCTCATTCCCATACGTGATAATCGGGCCGTAATCGGTAAACTCCTCGCCGGGTTTTCCGGCAACCGCCACACCGATGTAAGAAATCCCGTCGCTTTTCCGGCGTGCCGTATAGTAACAATACAGTTTGCCGTCATGGTAAAACAATTCGGGAGCCCAAAACGAATTGGAGGTCCATGCCGGTTTTTCAGAAAAAACATGCCCTTCCTGTGTCCAGTTCACCAGGTCCTTTGAAGAAAAGAACGGGTAAAACGGAGCCCATTCCGAGGATGTCCCCGTCATATAATAAGTATCTTCTATCAGAACAACGGAAGGATCCGGTATATCACCGCGTATCACCGGGTTATTAAAGCCCTCACCCTGTCGGGCAAAAGCCGGAAAAACGGCAGACACAACGGCTGCATTCACCAGAACGTTTCTGATTATTTTCTTCATGTCACTCATTCTTTTTCGTCCGTACCCCAAGCCTTATTCGGTTCTTTTCCCATAAAAAGTTCCAATGTACCTCCTTCGGCTATGTCTTTAAAATCGATGAAACTTTTATTATACTCTTTTCCGTTCAACAAAGCCCGCTGAATATAAATATTCTCCTCACTGTTATCGTGCGCGATAACCGTAAATGTTTCACCCGAAGCATACTTGGGATCAAGTTTAAAGTCTACACGGTCAAACACCGGACTTGTAATTTCCATCTTATTGTCGCCCGGACAAACCGGATGAATGCCCGAAGCCGCCAAGATATACCATGCCGACATTTGTCCCACATCTTCGTTTCCTACAAGGCCTTCCACCTGGTTCTTATAAGCATTCTTACAGATATAACGGGTCCATTTCTGCGTAAGATAAGGTGCACCGGCGCAGTTAAACAAGAAAGGAACAAAGTGAACCGGTTCGTTCGCATGGTTATAATATTCATTCCAGAACAGGTGAGACGGCGTATGAGAAAACATATAATTCAAATCATCGATTACCTTTTCTTTTCCTCCCATCAGCTCGATCATGCCGGGAATATCCTGCGGAACAAACCAACCCTGCTGATAAGGATTTGCCTCGATGCAACCGTACCATTCTTTCGTCCTTGCATTTTCGGGCCACTCTTCCCATGAGCCGTCAGCTTTGCGCGGACGGAACCATCCTTTCTCTTTATCGAATATGTTCCGATACGCTTGCCCTTTCTTCATGAAAATATCCGCATCCTCGGTCTTTCCCAAGGCCTTTGCCAATTGAGCTATGCACCAATCGAAATACGCATATTCCAAAGTTTCAGAAATACAAAGCGAGGTCGGCGAATATCCCAGCTCGCCGTTTCCGAATTTCCGCGAAGTATTTACAGCATAACGATATGCTTTCTCTACATCGTAAGTACGAATGTTCTTCATGTAGGCATCTGTCAGTACAGACAATGCCGGATTTCCAATCATACACCCCGAATAAGCATTCAAGAACTCCCAACGTTCGAAATATTCCTTCCCGCTCTCTTCTGCCAGAGTTATCAGCGAGTTCAGTTCATCGCTTACCAGTTCCGGGTTAATAATAGTCATCAAAGGGAACTGACTCCGAAATACATCCCATCCACTAAAGATGGTTCTTTTCGTAAACTTACCGTCGCCCGTATGAATCTGATAGTCCCCACCGATATAACGTCCGTCGACATCCATATAAGTGCGCGGATCGATCATCGTATGATATAACGCCGTATAGAATACTATTTTTTCCTCTTCCGTTCCCCCGGACACCTTAATCCGGCTCAATTCATGGTTCCATCGGTCTACCGCTTCTTCACGCACTTCATCGAATGTCTTGCCGGCCACTTCCTTCCGATAGTTCTTTTCGGCACCTTCCATGTCAACAAACGAAATCCCCACCTTCATGCAGACACTTTCGTTTGCCGTTGTTGCAAAATCGGTAAAGAAGCCCAGATGTTTTCCTTTCAGCTCCTTTTCGCCTCTTATAATCGGCGCTTTCTTCACTATCTCAAGATAAGGGACCGAAGTCACATCGCCGTTTTTCCGACTTTGTCCGTCGGGAATCTCTGCACTCCAGAAGCCATAGTCGGACAACGGGCGGTCGAACGTGGCATAGAAATGCACCGTATAATTGGCCTGACCGGCACCATCTCCCCAGCCACCCCCGTCGGGAGTACACTTCATCCAGCCCCGGATGGTCGAATCATTAAGAACCTGTATATACTGTTCTGTGGAAGTTCCTCCCACCCTGCGCGCCAAATCTATCTGAATACGCGACTGTTTATTTTCGGGATACGTGAAACGCATGATGCCGCAACGGGGCGTTGCCGTACATTCCGCCTTAATATCATAGTCGGTCAAATAAACCGAATAATAACCGGCCTTCGCCGTTTCTGTTTGTTTATCGTAATGCGAGCGGTAACCCGTAATGCTCCCGTCTTCCTTTCCTGCAATTGTTTGAAGAGCACCGGTGGTTGGCATTACCAAAAAATTTCCAAGATCGCCATACCATCCCACCCCACTCATTTGGGTACATGCAAATCCTTCTATTGTCTGATGCTCATCACTGTATCCGCTTCCGTTATCACCTCCGGTAATTGTATTCGGGCTAATCTGTGTCATACCGAAAGGAGTTGTGGCTCCGGGGAACGTCTTTCCCAGGCCATGATAGGCTTCTGCTTTCGCAACATTGGTTGTCGCTCCGATAAACGGGTTCACATAATCGGCCGGATTATCCAGTGTCGTAACCGTTTTTTCAGCACAGGCCGATAAAAATAATACACTCGCTATAAATAAATACTTCATATCTCAAAATTATTTTGTTTATATAATTATTCTATCAAAAAAGTCTTCAAGCCGAAACGAGGCATTGATACAGAAATTTTTCCACCGGAATATTCCTTACCCGTTTCTTTCCCGTTTAAATCTATCTCCTTAATATTTGCGGGAGAACCCAATACTATCTCCACCGGAGCCTCATCACCCTCCGCATTGAACAAGCGGAACAAGATTCCTTTGCCCGTCGTTTTTACCGCACTTAGTCGATAGCCACTGTCTTTCAAGTCAATAAACGACTTATTTCCCAACGGGATATCATATTGTGCATGGGCATACAGCGGTTCATTTCGCTGTTCCTCCAGCGCAGACAGTGCAGCTTCATCCCAACGTCCATCGTGAAGCACCAAGGCATATTTCATTTTCAACGGTCCGGTTATTCGATAATCCATACCCCAAAGCCCGACACCGGAATATTGTGCGGTCAAAGCCAACGGATAACCGGATCCGTATGCATACGATGTAGTATGGTCGGAATACACCGCCAGGCCGCTGTTCTGCTTTGCAGAATATAAGTCTACCCAGTGTAAAATGACATTATGCTTAATGCTATCCCAGCAATTATAATGCGTATCCGACTGGCGGCTTTCACATACATCAAAAGGAGCATCTTTATAAACACAAGGTTCTTTCAGGTTCACGGGGAAAAGAATATTCAGCTTGAAACGGTCGTCGTAAAATCCGCGACGGGATTTCTGCCAATCCTCCCCCAATTGTTTATACTCGCCGATGCCCACATTTTCTTTCCAGTCTATCTGCAAATCAAAATCGATGCTACGGCTTCCGCGTTTAAGCGTCACAATCTGCGTAAAAGGATGTGAGGCTATTTCACCCTTTATTTGCAAAACGACTTCAAAGAAGTTATCCCGCAGGACAGAGATTTCGGCAGGTATCTCGGCAGACGAGCGGAAGCGTCCTTCCTCATAGAAATAGCCTTTCAGCACACCCAAACCGCATCCTTCGAAGGAAGATACGATATTTTCTCCCGAACCTTTCTTGTCAACCAGTTCGGTGACCGCCCCTCCTTTCAAAGCATCGAACACGATTCGATAATTATCATTTTCAACAATCCATTTGTTACCGCTCACATTCGTCACCGACGAACGGCGTTTCACCATCCGGCCACCCGCACGAACGGCATAAGTTGCGTAGCCGAACGAAGGCACATCGGCCACGAAATACAACCGCGTTCCCGCTTCTTCCGGCTCCGCATGACAATCTATCCGACGATTCTCCGCATCGTACAACGAAACGCCCTCCGAGCCAAAACTGCAAGGCACAAGAACATTCACCACTTCACTGCGCGCCGTTCCCGTGGTGTTGTAAATCCGTATCCGATTTTCCCCCGAGCTTTTCGGCATAACATAGCAATCTTTTGCAACAGCTTCCCCGATGATTTCATCGGAAATACGCAGTGTATTTCCCGTCCAACAGGCAATTTCCTCCGCCCACGTATGCCTTTCATTCAAGCGGTTATAGGGCACTATCCAAGAATCATGGTGTTGCGATAACATCAACGTGCGCCAAGCCTCATCCAGACGTGCGGATTCGCAGGTATATCCGCAAGAAAGATTTGCCATGGCAGCCATCTTTTCTGCTGCAATCACCCGGTTTTCTCCGGCACGCACCTCGCGGGCTATCTGCTGGAGGACCTGGCTCCCCCACATCAGAGCTACACGGAAATCGTCCTGAGAAACGTGCCAATCGTCGTCGGACATCCCCGGAGAATATTTTTCAATGTACTCGCTCCACGTCGTATAAACGGAATGATTCTTTATTCCCTCTCCCGTGCCGAGCCAGGGGCCGCCCTTCCATCCGGCATCTTGAAAGCACATCCCCACAGGAGCTTTTATCCCCGCAGCGAGGCAGGCCGCAAGAAATTCGTCTGAATTATTCCACGAGGCAGTCTGCCACGTAGAGTTTTTCTCAAAAGCTTCGCAAGCATAGCGGGGAACTGTCAGCAAGGATGTTCCATCGGGACCTATCCAGTTCACCAAATCTTTTCCATACGCCACAGGATATCCGCCCCAACAAGTATCGGGACATCGCAATACCGCATATTTAAAGCCAAACAGTTTTAGGATTTTCGGCAGGCAACTGGTGAAACAGGGTTCCTCGACCGAATAGGTAGAAAACGAGACATTCGGGAAATGCGCATGAATTTTCCTGATGCCATACTCGAACTGTCGGATGATACTTTCCCCCGAAATATTATAACAATAGGGTTGAGCGTATGTAGGGTTCGTGAACTCCACACGCGGATCGTTCACCGTTTTCCGGAAAACACGGTAAGCATCCGGGGTACGCACCCGCACGGTATCCCAAGTTTCCGGTTCTATCTCCAGGCAAATACGCCATTCGGGGAATGCACGCAACCTGTCGGTCATGAACTGCGTTTGCCACTCTACCGGATAATGTCCGTAAATTCCGCCGTGATACCCGTCCACAAAATATGCCTTTTGGGCATTTGTCACACCCAATCCCAGACACATTACCATTAAAACAACGAGTCGGTTTAACATAGTGTCCTACGTTTTAATAGTTAAAAAAGGTCTCCCTTACAGCTTCAAGCCCCATAGATTTCTTTCACTTTCCGCCTTTTCCAAAAGAGACGCCAATATGTATTCTCAAATGCAAACGATTTCCCCTCCTCATAGCGGAAAACGTTTTTCATTTTCATCGCATTCCGTATTAAAAGAGATGCTACAAAATGACTGATTCCGACAGCTCTTCCAACGTTTTTCCTTCGTACTGACAAATCGCTTGCTTGTAGTCTAACGGAATCTCCACAGGCTCTTTCGTCGCAACATCATAGCCTACCATCACCGTACGACATTGACATTTCAGCACACCCGAGGTCTGGTTTACGGCACGTTGAAGCAGCGTAAAACTTTTATGTCCCAAATGAATTACGGCTGTTTCTATCATCAATTTATCGGAGAAAAAGACCGGAGCCAGAAAATCGGCGTTAATATTAGCCACGACAATGCCCAACTTATTCCAATTTTCATTGCCAAATACATCATGCATATATGCAGTTTTCGCCAGATCGTACAAAGAAAAATACGAAGAATTATTCATGTGGCCATATTGATCAACATCGCTGAAACGGATTTGCACAGGCAACTGATGTCTAAAGATTAAATCATCTGTCATAATAAAAAAGTATAATACGCACCCCAAATATAAATGTTTTTTAAACAATTACAGCCATAAACGGATGAATTATTTCTTTCGTCGCATTTTATCTTCAAAGCGTTTACAAAAAATCAGAATATATCTACCATACAACAATTACGACACCTCACTCATACGATGCTCTGTATGTAAGTATATATAGAAATGTTAATACTTATTTCACGAGACAAAATGGAATCATTTTTTCCTTATTTTTGTTCGCCGAATAAAAACAATAAAGAAAAAGAACCAATATGGATACGAAACTTAGCAAAGAGACTCTCTGTGTACAAGCCGGCTGGGAGCCCAAAAACGGAGAACCCCGTGTGTTACCCATCTACCAAAGTACCACATTCAAATATGATACGAGTGAACAAATGGCCCGACTGTTTGACCTGAAAGACAGCGGATATTTTTACACACGCCTACAGAACCCGACCAACGATGCAGTAGCTTCGAAGATTACTGCCCTGGAAGGCGGAGTGGCAGGTATGCTGACTTCTTCGGGACAAGCTGCAAATTTTTATGCAGTATTCAACATCTGTGAGGCAGGAGACCACTTCGTTTGTTCATCAACCATCTACGGAGGTACGTTCAATCTCTTCGCCGTCACAATGAAAAAACTCGGTATCGAATGTACTTTTATTGATGCCGAGGCTTCGGAGGAGGAAATAAGTCAGGCATTCCGCCCCAATACGAAATGTCTTTTCGGGGAAACCATTTCAAATCCGGGAATAAATGTCCTGGACATCGAGAAGTTCGCCCGCATCGCACATAAGCACGGAGTACCCCTGATTGTGGATAATACATTTGCTACTCCCATCAACTGTCGTCCGTTTGAATGGGGCGCGGACATCGTAACACACTCAACCACGAAATATATGGACGGACATGCTACTTGTGTGGGCGGCGCGATTATAGACAGCGGCAACTTCGATTGGGAAGCGCATGCCGACAAATTCCCCGGACTGACACAGCCCGATGAGTCTTACCACGGACTGACCTATACGAAAGCATTCGGGAAGATGGCTTACATAACCAAAGCCACCGCCCAACTGATGCGCGACTTGGGTTCCATCCAATCGCCGGAAAATGCGTTCCTGCTGAACCTCGGCTTGGAAACGCTGCACTTGCGTGTACCCAGACACTGCGAGAATGCACAGAAAGTAGCGGAATGGCTGGAAAAGAATCCGAAAGTGAAATGGGTAAACTACTGCGGACTGAAAAGCAACAAATACTACGAACTGGCACAAAAATACATGCCTAACGGTTCATGCGGCGTCATTGCTTTCGGACTGAAAGGCTCGCGTGAGGAAGCAATCCGCTTTATGGACAGTCTGAAGCTGGTATGCATTGTGACGCATGTGGCCGATGCACGCACATGTGTATTGCATCCAGCAAGTCATACCCACCGCCAATTGAGTGACGAACAACTGATTGAAGCCGGCGTTGCTCCCGATTTAATTCGTCTGTCTGTGGGAATAGAAAATGTAAACGACATTATTTCCGATTTGGAACAAGCCATGAAGTGTATCTAAATACATCGTTTCACTTAAGGTAAAGCGAAGTAAAAAAGAAAATATTTCGCTTTACCTTTCTTTTTTATCAATACATGACATCACCCCAAACATGGTATTCTCAACGTTTGGCCGAGACGGAGACCGAACTTTCGCGCGTAAAAAAACGCATCTTACGCATCAGCTCCTTACGTGTACTGTTTTTTCTGGCAGGAATTCTAAGCATCATCCTCCTTTTTCACGATGAGACGTGGAAGATTCTATTGGCCATCGGCTGTACGTTCCTGCCTTTTTTCATTCTGATAAAAACCCATAACCGCTTATTCCACAGAAAAGAATGGCTGGAAATACAAGCATCCGTAAACCGGGCTGAGGCAGCAGCGCTGGAGGGAGACAACAGCCATTTCGACAATGGCGCGGAATTTACGGACAGCGAACATCCTTACTCGTTCGACCTCGACGTGTTTGGCGAATCGTCATTGTTTCAGGCTCTGAACCGGACATGTACACAGATAGGGAAAAACACGCTGGCCGGATGGTTGAAAAATCATCTTACGAACAAAAAAGAGATCGAGACACGGCAACAAAGCATAAAAGAGTTGTCTGAACGAAACCTTTTCCGCGAGCAATTCCGTATCAACGGAATGATTTATCAAGGGAACATTTCGGATGAAACGGAGATACGAAAATGGAGCACGTCCCCGACGAAATTCACGAAAGCCCTTTGGGTAAAATTACTGATATGGGGAGTCCCGCTCGTCAATGCGCTGCTGCTGGTGGCAGGCATAACCGGAATCATCTCCTTCAACTGGTTCGGATTGTCGTTCTGCCTCTTCGTCATTGCAGGGTTTTCATTCATCAAACGCGCCACAGTGATACAGGACCTGTACGGGAAGAAGATGAAGACGTTAAGCAATTATACCCGTCTGATAGCACTTACCCGGAAAGAGAAATGGCAAAGCAACGACATGACGAGACTGATGGAACGCCTCTCCATAAACGACGAGTCGCCGGTGGAGATTCTGCAGAAGCTGTCGAAAGAATTAGACCGGCTCGACCTTCGCAACAACCAGTTACTTTTTGTCATATTGGAAGGATGCATCTTTTTCCAATTGCAGCAAATCTTCCGCATAGAACGTTGGAAAGAACGGTACGGGAAATATGTAAATCAATGGCTGGAAGCCGTGGGAGAGATTGACGCGCTCTGCTCGCTTGCCACATTTGCTTTCAATCATCCGGAATACACGTACCCGGCATGTGCGGAAAAGCCCTTCATCTTTGAAGCAAAAGATATGGGGCATCCGTTAATGTCTCCCCGGCTTTGCGTGAAAAACGATGCACTGATTCCCACACGTCCTTACTTCCTTATCATCACAGGGGCCAATATGGCCGGGAAAAGCACTTATTTGCGAACCATCGGAACGAATTATCTGCTGGCATGCATCGGCGCTCCTGTCTGTTGCGCCTCGTTGACATTTTATCCGGCACGGCTTATTACAAGCCTGCGCACGTCCGATTCTTTAACAGACGGCGAGTCGTATTTCTTTGCCGAGCTGAAACGTTTGAAGCGAATTATCGATTTGTTAAACAACGGAACGGAGCTTTTCATCATACTGGACGAAGTCCTGAAAGGAACCAACTCGGAAGACAAACAAAAAGGTTCCTTCGATTTGATAAGGCAATTTATATTGCTGAAGGCAAACGGGTTGATTGCCACGCACGATTTGATGTTAAGCCGGCTTAAAGAACAATTCCCCGAGTATATTCAGAACTATTGTTTTGAGGCCGATATAACGAACGACGAGCTGACTTTTTCCTACAAACTGCGGGAAGGTGTAGCACAAAACATGAATGCCTGCTTCCTGATGAAGAAAATGGGCATCGTCATCCAATAAAAACGCCGTATTTCTTTTTCAAAAACATTCCGGCTTATCAAATGAAACATTGTCTTTCTCATACAAATTTACAGCCATCCTCCCCAAAAATAATGCACGGCATAGGCATTTTCCAAGGCAGCTTCCACCTCTGCTCCTCTATATCCTCTTCTCACCATTCCGGCTTGTTTGACCGAAAACGGTGAAACATAGCAAGAAGGTATCAAATAAATACTGTCCCGGTCTGTAGGAGTTGCGTTTTTATATAAACGACACAGCATACCGGGTCCTGTTGTCTCTAAGACACATGTGCTACGTGGTATTGCCGGATACTTCAATACACCTTCAGTAAACACCTCGTCTATAATTTTTTTCATGAAAGGATGTCCAGGTATTGACAGCATCAATGCATTATTAAAAACACTTATTCTGTTACCATGCCCGTCAATATAAAATTCTTCCTCAGAGAAACAGCACTCCTTGTCGGCGAGCAAATTATCCATCCGTTCCAAAGATTGATAATCGAAATCTACATACATCCCTCCCATACGATAAAGTATCAGATAGCGTATCACATCCCACCGCTGCACATTATAAGGATATGCCTGATAAATATCCCAATACTCCGGATAATACAATTGAATAAAATCATTCATTTTCTGATTATCCCATACAATATATTCCCACTCCGGATAATCGTTCTTCCAACTTTCTCCCAATATTTCAAAATGCCTCGGTAAAGGTTCGTCTATCCCCGACCAAACCTGATGAATCATTTTCGGTATTCTGTTCATAACATAAATATTATTTGTCTGCTTTTAAGAATAAAGCATCTGTCAGTCTTTTATAATTTTCATACATAATTTCTGCCGTATAACATTTTTCATAAACCAGCCTTCCCTGCGCTCCCAGTTTCCTGCATTCCCCTTCTGCGCGTAACAGTCTTACAATCTCGCCAGAAAGATTATGCTCAAATCTGTCTGTATCTCCCCGATGTCCTATTTCAGCGACACCAGCATTGAGACCGTCCATAAACATCTCTGTCAAATTAAAACCGTCCGTCGTTATCACAGGAATCCGATGCATCATCAATTCGATTCCCCAATAACAACACTGTTCCGTATAAGAAGGTAAAACTCCAATATCGGTTATTTTCAACCATTTATCCAATTCTTTTTTCGGGATATGCCCCGTAAAAATAATTCTGGAGGCAGCATCTCCTGTCAAAGACAAGACCTTTGGCACGTCCATTACGAAACCTGCTATCACCAAACGGCATTCTGGATACGCCTGCAAAACCTGTCCGAAACATCGAATTAGCGAATGAATTCCTTTCATATAGTGTACCCTGCCCGCAAACAAAAGAATCTTTTCATGCTCAGACAAAAATTTATCAGCCCGTATTTCACGTTTCACATCTTCGCTCACGGGAGAATAAGTATCCTTCAACCCGTTAGGTATCAAATATATTTTCTCTGGTTCTATTTTATAAACATCGGTTAACACACGATATGTTCCTCTTGCCAACACGATAACGGCATCAACCAACGCATACATAGCTTGCTCCGCCTTAAAAGATTTCCGAACCGTCGCATATGTCTCCAACTCCCCTTCTTTCGGCCCGGAAGTGACAATTTCTTTCAATTTCGCCGCATCTCCCCGCAACAACGCCGTCCATATCATGTCATGAATGGTAAATGTAAACTTGGATAACGGGAAACGTTTCTTCAAAACACGAATCAAATCGTCACAAGGGCTGTAATGTAACATAAAAAGGTTTTCTTCGGCATCCTTTATATACAGCCCAAGAAACTTATCCATTATCTTAAAATAACAAGATGCCGGAAGCGGAGGCAACAAGATAACACGTACCCCGTTTTCTTCCCGAACAACAAATGTCTTACAAGAAGCGCTATAACCCACTCGCGTTATGCGGGCACCCATCCGTTTGAATATGCCAATCAAGGCTTTAAGATATGTTCCTATCCCGTTTATTCGGGAACTTGCATCATCATCTATAATAATAACATTCATAGTCTCCCTTTCTTGTAAAATCATTCATATGCATACAGCCATCCGGCCAGACCTTTTCTCAGGCTCAAAGACACCTTTTCCATATTCTCAAGAGAAGGTTTTTCTATGATAAATGAACGTATGTCCGGCGTATAGTCAACCCTCTTTCCACTACATATAAAACCACGAAAAACATCAATCATTTTTTTCAAAGAATCAGATGATTTATCTTCTTCCACATCGGTTACGGCTGACTGTACATCGTCCAAGAAGTCGGAAGAAAAAGGGATATTCCCGTTTTGCATCAAAGAACCTTTCAATCGTATCAACACGTAATGCAATATTCCCTCCAATCCTGTTTCAAGAGACAAATCTTTCAGCCGATGTACACATACCTTCTCCATACGTTTATCTATTTCACCACAAACCAAATTCGTATCGCATTCCACATACCCTTTTTGTACCAAGTATTCTATTCCCCATGCAATACCGGATAATCCCGTTGCAAAGTCAAATCCTGTTTTACATTCCACGTCATCCAGTATGCCGTCTGTCAACTCATCTCCCAAATCTGAGTACAAAGAACAACCCGTATATCGACCGTAATCGAATAAGGCTATGCCCAACCCCATCTTTCCATAAAGCAACCCAGGAGATTTCACCAGATATGCTTTCAAAAACAACTGGTGAATTACCTGCTCTCTCTCTGTAAAAATGCACTCTTCCATATAGTTTTTAAGTATCCAATTCTAACTGGTTCTTAATCAAATTATAATAATGTCCCTTCCGCGCCGACAACTCTTTATGCGTTCCCTGCTCTACCAAACATCCTTTATCCAGTACAAGAATATTATCGGCGTCTTTCACTGTACTGAGCCGATGCGCTACAATAACCACCGTTTTTCCACGATAAAAATTCTTCAAGTTATTCATTATCATATATTCATTTTTCGTATCAAGAAAAGAAGTAGCTTCATCAAAAAATATAAAGTCAGGGTTTTTATATACTGCGCGCGCTATCAACAACCGCTGTTTCTGTCCCCCGCTCAATTCAATTCCCCTGTTCCCTATTTTTGTGTTATACTTCATGGGAAGCATCTCTATGAAATCGTCTATACAAGCTATCTTAGACGCCTCTTTTACTTTTTGATCATCCGGTTCCGCATCAGCAATAGCAATGTTCTCGGCGATGCTTCCACTAAAGATATAGCCGTCTTGCATCACAATACCGCACCTTTCTCTCCATTTATCAGATTCTATTCCACTCATTTTTTTGTCATCCAAATAAATATCCCCCTTCTGCGGATAATAAAATGAAAGCAATAATTTCAAAAGAGTGGTTTTCCCGCTTCCGCTTGTTCCCACAACAGCCGAAACTTGTCCTTTCGGAATGACCAGATTCAAGTCTTTCAATACATAAGGATTATATGTCCCGGGATATTTAAAAGACACGCCGGCCAGCATAATTCCTTTAGCTATCGCGGGAGGTGTTATCTTTTCGTTCGAATTTTCATCGGGCGTTTTCTGTATTTCAGACAGTCTGTCCAGACTATACTTAGCTTGTAAGAAAGAACGTGCCAATGACATGATGCGGTTTACCGGTTCGCTTAACTGCCCCAATAAATAAGTAATGGTCATCAGTACACCGATTGTCATCTCACCGCTTATCACGAAATAAGAACAAAATACTACGACAATAATGTCTTTTACCTTATTAATAGAGGAAATACCGATGGTGGAATAAAAATTCAAATACAAATCTTTCAACTGATACGTGTTGATTTTTTCCTGTGTTTCCTTTACCTTATCTATTTTACAACGCTGGGCACTGTTTATCTTAATCTCGCGCATTCCCATCACCAATTCATAGATATTGCTTTTCCCCTCGGAAGATACGGCAAATTTTAAATAATCTATCATCTTCCGCTTTCGCGAAAAGAATGAGAACCAGCCAATGCAAAGAACGGAGAAAAACAGAAAAATCAGAAATACCTGATAATTATAATAAATAAGAATAGCAGAGAATGCCACAAAATTTGTCACGACAAACAACACATTTATGGCCTCGTAAGTGAAAAAAGATTTCAAATTGTCCTGGTCATCCACCAGTTGAATCAAATCAGAAGAGGCCTTCACATCAAAGAAACTGATAGGCAGTTTTATCAGTTTCTCCAAATAATCGGATAAAAATGTTACCCCCACGCTAAAACCTATTTTCGACAACACGATATTAGATAAACTGCCGGAGACAGCATAGCTGAAAAACAAAATAAATTGACAAAGAGCCAAAACCAATATCAAATGGAAATCTTTGCCGGCAATACCCTTATCTATGATCTGCTGGAAAAGCAAAGGGAATATCCAATTAAGCACCATCCCTAAAATGCTCAAAAGAACGACTGTCAGAAAACGCCGCCTATATTTACCTAATATTTCCCGAAATATACAGAGAATGTTCTCCATCCTTTCGCGCAAAGAAACCTTCCGGTCTTTTTTTTGAAAGAAAGCTTCCGTAGGGTCTACCACCAGTGCCACTCCCTTATTGTTGTTATCTAAAAAAGCTTTCCGGAAAAGTGTTCCCGGAATCTTTATCTTCCCAAAAGCCGGATCGGCTATATGAAAAAAATATTCTCCTTTTTTGCAGGAAACTTTATACAGCACCACATAATGTTCCTGTTTCCAATAAAGTACAGAAGGCAATGGCATTTTTACGGCTTCTTCATCTGTAATCTTCAACAGCACGGTATCAAACCCCATTTGTTTCAGGCAAGAATCTATATCCAATAAAGTTACTCCCACTCTTGTCAAATTACACAATGATTTGACCGTCTCCACCGAATATTCGTTTTTATAATACTTACAAATCATCCGAATGCAGGCCGGCCCGCAATCATTCGAATCCAACTGATGAAAAAAAGGAAATCTATCCATACAATTGTTTGTTTCTGATAAACATATCCAGCCTGTCCAGGACCAATTCGTCTATACGTTCTTCCGACTCGAAAAGGCAATCTTTTTCTTGCCCCGCAGCTCTTGCCAGAAGATGCCGCGAACATCCTCCGCCACATAGGGGAGCGATACGGCAATTCTTACAAGCTCCATTTTTAAAGCGAATGTTCGCCCTGTCGTCTTGCGATTTCAGCCACACGATATTCCCGTTCTCATCCAGATAACCTTCCCGGTTGGCCTCAGTAAAATCGTTGGCCGTACACTTATACACATCGCCATTATAATTTATGACAGCGGTATTCCGCCTGTCGCCATAACAACCGTTACGAAGCATGTTTACATCGTTAAATATAACGTTCGAACGCTTCTCGTCAAAATAATCCACCACCGTTCTGATTCCTTCCAGATCTTTGGAAAGTTCACGTTCCTGCCATACCTGATGAAAATCGACAGTCAGGTAGTTCTTTTCCGCTTCAGACAATCCGCTCAAGTCATCGGCTATATCGGTCAGCGTACTTACGTTCTCCGAAGTATAGTTTATGCGAAGACGTACGTTGATCCCTTTTTTCAGCAACAACATGACATTATTCAATATCAACGTATAAGTATCTTGACCTTTATAGCTATAACGGGTATTATTATGAGCCTCTTTCCCTCCGTCAAGCGTTATCTGGAAGTGCACATTCCCATATTCTGCCAAAGTATCTATTATTTCAGGGGTAAGCAGACCGCCGTTACTCGTAAAACCGATGCTTTTGAACGGTATATTATTATCTCTGCACAACTTGTCATGAAAACGAATAATAGGCAATACCACATCTTTAAAATAGAGCAAAGGCTCCCCGCCGAAAAAAGCAATAGGGAAGGATTGCAGCCGGGTATGCGTCTTGACAATATGTGTCATGTGCTTGAAAAGTCTGTTCAACGTGTCTTCCGACATCTTGGAACGTGGAACATGACTTTCATAACAATACCAGCATTTATAATTACAAGCCAACGTGGGGTTTATGATAATGAAATAATCTCTGTCATTATTCACCACCTTTTGATTCAAACGCTGCAACGTTTGAAACTCATCAAAACCGTCTTCCACATAAAAGCCGTTATCGCATAACTGTTTGAACAGCGCCGGGCGTTCCGATTTCATCTTTTCCGGATCAGCCCATAGCGAATCATTCATTTTGCGAACGAACATAAACGTATCAGACAAGGCGTTGTATAACACATCCGTCTTGGATGATAATGAAATTAATGTATTATATAAACTTTTTTTCATATCAGAATCTTTTAAACAAAGGTTATCTTCCATTGAGATAACCTTTGCATTCCATTAATTAAAGACACAAGAGATTCATGCCTCCACTTCCGCCGCTTCCACCGCTTTCGCCGGTATTTCCACATCCCAATACAGTGTTACAATCACAATTGTTTCCATTACACTTGCAATTGTTTCCCGTGCCATAAAATCCACTTCCGCCGGAAGATCCCAGAAGCATTAAAGCTTCTTCATTCTCTACAAGCTCTACTTTTTCAAGCTCGTCTACAAATGCTTTAACGCGGCCAAATTTATTTTCCATGACCATAATTTTTTAATTGTTCCTACTCTGTCCAGGTTTTTCGGATTCCACCTTTATCTTTATTTATTGAAAGCTCTTACCCACACGGTCTTTAATACCCTCGTTAGAGCCCTTTCTGTTTTTATTGGTTTCTCTCACTTTCTTATTACCGAAAGTATATGAGAACCGAATACCAACTCGATAATTATGATTCGACATATATTGAGTATTTACCAAGAAGTCATTTTCCATCACCGTTTTCCTTGTTCCTGAAATTTCCCCATCTCCCCAATATCCTGTCAACTGGCCATATAAGCTTAAGGAAAAATCTTTGATAGTTGTTCTTAATGCTGCATACCCACTAAGAGATGCCGGCACTTCAGTATACCCACTTTTTTCTTTTGAATGGAATTCGCCTATGAGATCAAATCGGATATTCTGTTTTGGGAACAACAGAAAACTATTGGTGAAATTCGCGCTGGCAAGGTGACGTCTGTAATTCAATCCACCGGATTCTGTCATCCCATTCATGTCAAACCAAGCATAATTTGCTCGCATATTCAGCGCACCCCTGTTATTTAAATATGAGAGATTTCCCCAGAAACCCACACCCACATAATGACGTTTACCGATATTTTCCGGCTTGTTTTCCACCATACCGTTACCTACATCATTTTGAATGGTCGTTCTTATGTCATCCATCAACTGATACTGAAGATAAAGGCCATAACTGGAACAAAACACATACGATATTTCCGTAAAAAATGTTTTGGTCGGTTGTAAATAAGGATTTCCTACACTATATTCTGTGGGAGAATCTCTCCGCCGGTACGGATTTAAATCATAAAATGACGGACGGGATAAACTATAACTAACACTGTAGTTAAGAGTGCTGCTCCCTGAAAATCTATAGAATAGATTTAATACAGGAAATACTCTGAAATAGTCCGTCTCATAAGATGTATTCTGTCGGGATTCCTCTCCTTTATAATTCGTATATTCTAAACTCGCCGACAAGATTGTAGCAAAATTCGTTGTCCACCATTTATTAAGGTCAAAAAACAAACTTGGAGCAAATTCTTTTATTTTATAATTACTGCCTATCTGAGAATCAAAAATAAAGTCATTTCCATTCCAGTTCCAATATTGATCGTTTGTCCTGATATAAGAATAATAGCCCTTTGCCCCAAAATCATATGTGAAACTATCGTCTGTTTTGCCTCCAAATTCCACCTTAGCCGAATAGACATTACTCTTTTGAGGAACATTTTGCTGCTCCTTCAGATACAAAGACTGGACGGATCCTTGCTCGTCCACATTATTCATTTCATTAGTAACCTTTTGCCCATAATTATTATACAAATAATCCACATCGACATTAAAATATCTTTTTCCATCTTTGGCGCGGGACTGATAATTCAAATTGGCCGCAACATTTTGCACATCTCCATCTCTATCGCTCAAAGACGAAATGCGTTGCTTCGTATGACTGTAAACAGACAGACCTTCGGCATCGGTATTATTACCCGAGAAATTTGCCCCCGCATTAATTCCCAAGCTACGTCTATCGGAAAATTGGTATACTCCAATAAAACTCACGTTACCAAACATTCCTTTTGAATGAGTGGCATTCGTACGGTTCAACGTGTAGTTCTCGCGCAAATACCGCGTTTCATACATATCGTCAACCTTGAATCGATTCTCACCCCACTGTGCCGCAAGAAAACTGCTCCACTTGTTTTTGGTATAATCCATACTTAAACTCACCTGTTCCGAAACCTCTCCAGTTTCTACATATACACCACCATTCAAAAAGCCTCTCACTCCTTCGTACTCCTTTTTTTTCAACGTGATGGACAAGACACTGCCCGCACCATCATATTTTGCACCTGGATAACGAATAACTTCCACACTCTTTATATCCTTTGCAGGCAGGGATTTTAAATAGGAGGCCAACATTTGCCCGCTATAAGGCAGTTTTCTATTATTTACATAAACTACCGGAGTACCTCGCCCTATAACGTCAGGCAACTCATTCTGATTTATCATCATCATCGGGACAAACCGCAAAGCTTCCAACGCATTGTCGTCTTTCAACGGATTTTCATCCATGTTATAAATCAACCCCGTGGGCGTTAGTGACACGGCCTGGCGTTTGGCCGTAACAACTACCTCCC
>CALUET010000023.1 GCA_944319745.1 uncultured Phocaeicola sp.
CTTTGAAGGTTACGCAACGCGCAGAAGGATAATGCAGTAGATAACTAACTAAATCGTAACCTATTACTATCAAGAGCAATTAACCTACGCTCATTTCCAATAAATTACACTCTTTTCGTAACTTCCTTTTGCAAAGATACGTTTTTTCTCAATATGACGCTCTGAAAGGGAATATTATTTTCTTCGTAAAAATTTTAAAAGTACAGGGTTTTTGTTCGTTTTTTTGAATAAATTGTTGTTTTAATATGGAGTACAAAAGAAATAAAAAAAATGAACTTTTACGGATTATTTTTCTAATATGTTGCGAAAGAGTGCCGGTGCAGCAAATAAAACATCCCGACACCCGGCGGGAAACAATGCCTTGTTTCGCTCGGGATGTCGGGATGTTTTTATGATGTTTTGTAGGTCTTTTCTGTTGAATACTTTTACATGAAGCTCGGAGCCAGGTATTTTGTCAGCAAATACCCGCCGCCAACCAGCCAGACGAACAGCAGTCCTGCGAGTAAGAAAGGTTTTGCTCCGGCCTGTTTGAACTTTTCTATGCTTGTGTCCGTGCCCAGGGCTGTCATGGCCATTGTAAGCATAAAGGTGTCAATATACTCGATTACTCCGTTAAAGGGGATGTCCTTTACGCTTTCCGCCCCCGTGATATATTGTAAAAGCGAGTTTAAACAGATTACTCCGATGAAGCCGAATGCAAACCAGGGTATGGTGATTTTGCTTTTTTCCGCCCGGCCGTTGCCTGTTGCCTTTCGGCCTTTTGCCAAGGCGAATCCCATGATTACCAAAACGGGGGCAAGCATCATGACACGAATCATCTTTGTAATTGTTGCGGTCCCGGCAATTCCTAACGAATCTGTCGGATCCATTGCGTTGCCGGCTCCCGCCACGTGAGCCACTTCATGCAGGGTGCTTCCCGTATAGATGGCCACGCCCGTATCGCCTAATGCGCTTAAAAGTCCGGTTCGGTAGAGAACAGGATAAAGAAACATGGAGATGGTTCCGAAAATGACGACGGTAGACACGGCAATAGCCGTCTTGTGTCCTTCGCATTTTACGACGGGTTCTGCACCAAGCACTGCAGCCGCTCCGCAGATTGCGCTGCCTGTGGCCGTCATGAGCGAGGTTTCTTTATCTATTTTCAGCAGGCGTCCCAACCAAATCCCGAGGAAAATCGTTCCCGCAACAATGATTGTGTCGATGACAATGGCGGGAAGTCCGACCGAGGCGACCTGCGTCAATGTCAGTCTGAATCCATATAAAACGATACCTGCGCGCAGAACTTGTTTCGTACAGAACTTGATGCCCGGCACCCAAGTTTCGGGTAAATGATTGCGAAGACTGTTGGCATAAAGCATACCTAAGATGATGCCTACGATAAGAGGACTAAACGATAGGTGTTTGACAAAAGGAATTTCGGCGATGTAGAATGCCGCAAATGTAAATAAGGTTATCAGCAAAATTCCGTGAAGGGTGTTTCCTCTGTTTCCTTTTTTAAGCATGATGTCTGTAGTTTTGTAGGGTAAAAAATTAGTTTGTCACTGAGTTTTATTTTTGTTTTTATCGTGTCTTTATCGGGAAAGACGGGTTAAATGTTTACAATCGGCAGAAAAAAGAAACGAAAAAGGGGACAGTCATGTCGATAAGGATGCCGTGAAAGATGGCAATCGGTATCATCTCTTTGCCCGAATGCTTGCAGATTACGGGCAGGGCGACGTCCATCGAATTAACACCCGCTGCCGAAATGGGAGCCAGTTTGCCGAAATATTTATAAATAAGGGGAGCACCGATCAAGGCAATTATTTCGCGGAATATGTTCGACAATAAGGCAATGATGCTAAGTTCCGTGGCAAGTTGGGCGCCTATGGTGGTCGCCTTCAGCTGGGTGATGAGCACGGATGAGAGAGAATAATAGGCAAATCCGCTCCCTACGGCCATACATTCGAACACACTCCACTGCGAAAGCAACAGACCGGCCAGCGCCGAAAACAATAAAGTGCCGCAAATCGTTGCAAGCGGGATCAGCAGAAGCTTCAGATTTATTCCTGAAATCATGTTCTTAAAATCTTTATTCGATCCGATGCTTAATCCCACTTGCAACATCAATGCATAAAGGATGTACATTGAAACATTCGTTTGATACATGTCAGACGGTACGAGGTTCATTCCGCCCAAAACGCATCCCATCATGAAAACAAGCAAAATAATTACGTTGTGTCTCATGATTTTCCTCCTTTTTGAAAGAATAGTTTCAAAACCATCCACGACGCGAATATACTACCACATGTAGATAAAACTGCCAAGATTCCGGCTTGCCATCCGAAATGGGGCAGATTGTTTATGACTGATTTATTTGAACCTATTGAAATACCTATAATAAAAAGCAGTAATAAAACGGTACATGTAATGGTTTTTTCCGTATTCTTCAAAAAAGAAATATCTCGTAAAAGGTATCCCACAACGATACCTGTGAACATAAATCCGATAACGATGGGCATAATACTCCGGTCTTTAGGGATTAACTAAAAGCTTTTAAAACAATAGCGTATCGTGACGCTTTTAAAAAAAGAAAAGGAAAGCTGTTTTAGAGAAACCCGTTGAACCAATGGATGTGTACGATGCGTTTGCCCTGCACCTGCAGGGGCGGTACAAGTTTTTCTCGTTGACCGTATGTAAACATCCTGTTCATTGGAGTAAAACGTGGTGTTATTTGCGTGCAAAGATAGGCAGGTTTTGTATATTTTCCAAATAAATATAACAAAAAAACAATAACGTTAGGTTCAGGGAATGGGTTTTTCCCAAAAGTATTATCTTTGCTCATCGTTTAAAACCATTTGGGATGATACGTAAAATTGGGTTAGTAATTTTATGGGGCATCGGGCTTTTTGCACGTGCGCAAGACGCGGATAGCGTGATATACCGCTCGCCTGTTGACTTTCCGATGCTGTTGAGCGCGAACTTTGGTGAGCTTCGTCCGAATCATTTTCATGGCGGACTCGACATAAAGACGCAGGGGGTGACGGGAAAAGTGGTGCGTGCGGTTGCCGATGGATACATATCTCGTGTGGCAGTTTTCCACGGAGGTTACGGACAAGCCGTATATGTTACCCATCCCGACGGGCATACTTCTGTGTACGGACATGTAGAGGCTTTTGCGCCCTCCCTGCAGGAACGGGTGAGGGAATATCAGTATAAATATGAAACGTTCACCTGCGATTTGTCTTTCGAACCCGAAGAATTTCCTGTGAAAGCGGGTGATATGATTGCATTGAGCGGCAATGAAGGATCATCGGCCGGGCCGCATCTGCATTTGGAAATACGGCGTTCCGACAATGGGAACTACACCGATCCGTTGCCTCGCTTCCGGGAATATTTGAAAGACACAAAAGTTCCCGAAGCTTCGTTGATAGCTTTTTATCCGATTGTCGGGCAAGGTGTAATAAACGGTTCGGGAGAGAAACTGCTGCGCGGGGTTTCTTCTTTAAATTCGCCGGTATATGCGTGGGGAAAGATTTATACGGGCATTAGTGCGAAAGACTATATGGATGGGACGACAAACTATTATGGCGTGCATTCTGTCACGTTGTATGTCGATTCGGTGGAAGTGTTTTGCAGTAAGACGGACGAGTTTTCTGCCGATGAGAACCGGATGATCAACGGTTTCATCGATTACGATGAGTTGCAACGCACGCGCCGGTTGATCATGCGCTCGTATAAGTCGCCGGGAAACGGCTTGAACTTATTGTCGGTGGATACGGATAATGGCGTGATAACCATAGCGGAAGAACGCGATTATGCCTTCTGCTATGTGCTGGAAGATAACTTTGGAAATACGAAAACGTATCGTTTCACCGTAAAGGGGAAGCGTCAGGATATACCAGAAAAAGGAAAAGAAAAGGGTATGCGCTTGCATTGGAATAGGGCAAATGTGGTGCAGAAACCGGGAATGGAATTCGTCATTCCCAAAGGAATGCTGTACGACGATGCCGAACTTTATACGGAAATGAAAGATGACAGTGCGGGTGTTTCGTTTGATTATGTGCTTGATGCCGGAAACACGCCCCTGCATGATTATTGCGATTTGGCCATTGGCGTGCGAAAACAATCCGTTGCCGATACCACAAAATACTATATCGTAAGGAAAGACGGGCGGCGGAAATATTCGGAAGGCGGGCAATATTCCGATGGTTGGGTGCGGACAAAGGTGCGTAACTTCGGGACGTTTTCCGTGGCAGTCGATACGGTTCCTCCCCGCATAACCCCATTGGGTGAGTCATCCTGGCGGTCAACCCGGAACATTCGCTTCCGCGTGAGTGACGGAGAAACGGGAATATCCGAATATAAGGTGTATGTCGACGGAGCATTTGTTTTGTTCGGTTTGAAGAAAGGCATTCTTGTCATTCAGGATAAGAACAGGGTGAGCTGGGGAAAACGTCACCGTTTGGAGGTTGTCGTAACGGATTATTGCGGAAATGAGACGCGTGAATATTATGAATTTTAAAACAAAATATGATTGAAATGAAGAGAATAATGTTGGCCGTAATATTCTTTGCGGCAATGATGGCAAGCGGTTGGGCCTGCACCAACTTCATCGTGGGGAAAAAAGCTTCTGCCGACGGTTCGGTTATAGTGTCGTATTCTGCCGACTCGTATGGCATGTTCGGTTTCTTATGTCATTACCCTGCGGCAGTACATCCTTCGGGAACCATGCGTGATATATACGACTGGGATACCGGAAAATATCTGGGGCAGATAAAAGAAGCAAAGCAAACATATAACGTAATCGGGAATATCAACGAGTATCAGGTTACCATTGGAGAGACAACTTTCGGCGGGCGTCCCGAGTTGGTCGATTCGACCGGCATCATGGATTATGGAAGCCTTATTTATGTTGCCCTGCAGCGTTCGCGCACAGCAAAAGAAGCTATCAAGGTAATGACCGACTTGGTTAAGGAATATGGTTACTACAGTAGCGGAGAATCTTTCTCTATTGCCGATCCGAACGAGGCATGGATTTTGGAAATGATTGGGAAAGGTCCCGGCATAAAAGGAGCGGTTTGGGTGGCAGTCCGCATACCGGATGACTGCATAGCTGCCCATGCTAATCAGAGCAGAATACATAAGTTTGACATGAACGACAAGGACAATTGCCTGTATTCTCCCGATGTAATATCTTTTGCACGGGAAAAAGGTTATTTTGACGGCGTGAACAAAGACTTTAGTTTTGCCGATGCTTACTGTCCTTTAAACTTTAGTGGTGTCCGTTTTTGCGAGGCGCGTGTGTGGAGTTTTTATAATATGTTCAGTAAATCGACGGGAAAAGCTTATCTTTCTTACGTACAGGGAGAGTCAAACGAGCCGATGCCTCTTTACGTGAAACCCGATAAAAAAGTATCGGTTCGCGATATTCAACAAGCCATGCGCGATCATTATGAAGGAACTCCCTTGGACATTACAAAAGACATGGGCGCGGGCATGTTTGAAACTCCTTATCGTTTGTCTCCTTTAACGTTTGAAGTGGACGGACAGACGTATTTCAACGAACGCCCCATCTCGACGCAACAGAGCGCTTTTGCCTTTGTTTCCCAAATGCGTTCTACGATGCCCGATGCAATTGGCGGCGTGCTTTGGTTCGGAGTGGACGATGCGAACATGACTGTCTTTACGCCGGTTTATTGCAATACCGGTAAGGTTCCGGCGGTATATGCCCAAGGGAATGGCGATTGCGTTACGTTTTCTTGGGATTCGGCCTTCTGGATTTACAACTGGGTTGCCGATATGATTCGTCCCCGATACAGTTTGATGGTGGAAGATATGCGCACGGTTCAAAATGCTCTTGAGGATATGTATGCCAATGCGCAAGGAGGTATCGAATCGGCAGCGCTGAATCTTTATTCGGAAGATCCGCAGAAAGCAAAGGATTTCTTGGCGGAATATACGGCAATGACGGCGAAAACTGCGGTTGAAAGTTGGAAGCATTTGGGAGAATTTCTGATAGTTCGTTACAATGACGGCGTAGTGAAAAAAATGAAGGATGGAAAGCTTCAACGTCCCGAAACGGGAAATGTCGCTCCGTTGGACCGCCCCGGTTATCCGGAAGAATTCCTTAAAGAACTGGTAAAAGCCACAGGCGATCGGTATAAGATGAAAGAAATGGAATAATCTTTTCTATTTTATTATTAGGAAATAATAAGATAATCGTTTATTTTTGTTTGTACAAATATTTATCAATAAAATAAAATACGATCATGGAAAACGAAGAATTGATTAAACAATGTACCGAGAAAGCACTGAAATGGTTGACTCCGGCTTATGATGCCGACACGCAGGCTGAAGTAAAACGTATGTTGGATAATCCGGATAAAACGGCGCTGATAGACGCTTTTTATACCAATCTTGAGTTTGGAACCGGTGGCTTGCGTGGTATTATGGGCGCAGGAACCAATCGGATGAACATTTATACTGTGGGAGCAGCTACCCAGGGACTGGCCAATTACTTGAATAAATGTTTTGCAGGGAAGAAGGATATTTCAGTCGTGGTTGGGCACGATTGCCGTAATAACAGCCGGCTTTTTGCCGAGATTTCCGCCAATATTTTTTCAGCGAACGGCATAAAAGTCTATTTGTTCGACGATATGCGTCCCACACCGGAGATGTCTTTTGCCATCCGGACGCTGAAATGTCAGAGCGGAATCATCATCACTGCTTCACACAATCCCAAAGAATATAACGGATATAAGGCTTATTGGGACGATGGGGCGCAGGTGCTTGCTCCGCACGATAAGGGAATTATTGACGAAGTGAACAATGTTTCTTCTGTAGATAAGATTAAGTTTGAAGGAAATAAAGACCTTATTCAGATTATAGGAAAGGAAATAGATGACGAATACTTGCGGATGGTGCATACGATTTCCATCGATCCGGAAGTGATTAAACGCCAGAAAGATCTGAAGATTGTCTACACTCCGATTCACGGAACCGGCATGATGTTGATACCTCAGTCGTTGAAATTGTGGGGATTCGAGAACGTTCATTGCGTCCCGGAACAAATGGTTAAGAGCGGAGATTTCCCAACAGTTGTATCGCCCAACCCGGAAAATGCCGAAGCTTTATCCATGGCTATTAATCTGGCAAAGCAATTGGATGCCGATATCGTGATGGCTTCCGACCCGGATGCTGACCGTGTGGGAATGGCTTGTAAGGATAATAAAGGAGAGTGGGTGCTGATAAATGGGAATCAAACCTGCCTTATTTTCTTGTATTATATCATCAAAAACCGTATCGCAATGGGAAAGATGAAGGGAAACGAATTTATTGTCAAGACCATTGTTACCACCGAATTGATCAAAGCAGTGGCAGAAAAGAATCATATCGAGATGTATGATTGCTACACGGGCTTCAAGTGGATTGCCAGACAAATTCGACTGAATGAGGGAAAGAAGCAATACATTGGCGGAGGCGAGGAGAGCTATGGCTTCCTGGCTGAAGACTTTGTTCGCGATAAAGACGCAGTTTCTGCTTGTTCTTTGCTGGCGGAAATTTGTGCATGGGCAAAAGATCAGGGTAAAACGCTGTATGATATTCTGATGGAGATTTACGTGGAATACGGATTCTCTAAGGAAGTTACGGTAAATGTTGTGAAGCCCGGTAAGACGGGAGCCGACGAAATTAAAGCAATGATGGAAGGCTTCCGTGCCAATCCTCCGAAAGAATTGGGTGGCTCGAAGGTTGTTTTGGTGAAAGATTATAAGACATTAAAGGCAACGGATGCCGAGGGTAACGTTTCTGCAATAGATATGCCTGAGACATCGAACGTATTGCAGTTCTTTACGGCCGACGGTACGAAAGTATCTGTACGTCCTTCCGGTACCGAACCTAAGATTAAGTTCTATATGGAAGTTAAGGGCAAGATGGGTTGTCCGAAGTGTTATGCCGGAGCAACAGCCGAGGCTACCGAGAAGATAGAAGCCATTAAAAAGTCATTGGGAATCTGACGAAATCATAAAATGTCGGTCTGACTTTTTTTGAAAGCCTGCCGCGGGGAAGAAAGGATATAAGCATCCTTTCTTTCTTGCGGCAGTTTCTTTTTATTCTTTTTTATCGGATTTCTTTTTTGAAGGTGCAGAGCGTTTCATTATTTTTGTGGGTAGTGTGAAAAAGAACGTTGTATGTCTGATTTGGAAATATATGCCCGAAAGTCCGATTGGGACGAATTGAAACAGTTGGTCTTACGCCACGGAGAGAGAGTATGTGTGCGTAAGAACGACTATTTTGTGCAGTGTGGTGATGCTTCCGATCGGATTGCTTATATAAAACGTGGAGCTTTCAAGTACACACGGACGCGGACGGACGGGAAAGAGAGGATATTGTCTTTCATGTTCGAAGGGGAATTTATCGCAAATTACATTCCGTCCCGAAACGAAAGCATGGCTTTGATGAATGTACAGGCCCTGGAAGATTCTGTGATATATGTTTTTCCGGTGAGTCGTTACCGCCAGTTTTTTGAGAAAAAGATTGGCCGGAGTGTATATGTCCCTCAGTTTACGGAAGTCATTGCGTTTGGCTTTCTTCAGAAAATGTTGTCGTGGGCCTGCGATACGCCCGAGGAGCGTTATTTCAGTTTAAAGGAAAGAGTTCCCGATATATTTAATCGTGTCAATTTAAAAGATATAGCTTCTTACATAGGTGTTACTCCGGAAACACTCAGCCGGATGCGTACTTCTTATTTGAATAAAATATAGTTTCAACTTCTTGATGCGCATCAAGAGTTTTGCAGAAAAGCAAAAAAGAAGAAACACATCTTTTTCTTATAATCCTATCTTTGATTCATTGTATAAAAAAAACTACTGAAGTGCGATACCTGTTTTTTATTGTTTTTGTAACATTTTCTCTTTTCGGTTGCATAAACTCTTCGGAGAAGTCCGATAAGGGTGCAGATGACTTGTCTGCAGGGCAGTGTGTGCAGGCAGAAAACGATTCGTCGTTTATCGCAGAAGGCGTATTGCGTATTGGGCATGAGGTGCGGTGTTTTGTGGCCGGGAACGATACGCTTGAACATTGGGTGGTGGATAAAACGGGCAAACTTTATCGGGCATACGATGAGGCTGCGGGCGGCATTCCTAAGAGTGGCACTCCTGTTTGGGCAAAGTTACGCGTGGTAAATGCCGGAAAGACAGAGATAGGTTTCTCGGACGGTTACCATGATACGTATTATGTAATGGAAGTTTTGGAGATAAAGAGTTTGAAATGATTTTTTAAATAACGGGAGTAATGAAGAAAAAAGTTATGAAGAAAGTTTTAGGCAGCTTGTTTTTGTTTGCCGGTCTTACGGCATTGTCCGCTTGTGGAGAAGCGTCAGTTGAGGGAGTATGGGTAGAGCCTGTCCCCGGAATGGAGGGAGAAGTGCAAGGTTTTAATCTGTCGGAAGGCGGAAAAGCCGCTTCTGTCAATATGGCAACGTTGCAATATACCGGTTGGGAGAAGGTCGGCAACCGGTTGATTCTTTCGGGAAATAGTATAGGAAACGGGCAGACAATCTCTTTCCGCGATACGTTCCTGATAGAAAAGATATCGGGCGATAGCTTGGTACTTAAGGACAGAAATCTGACACGTGCTTACAAGTCAATGCGTTGACAAGAAACTTTCCGTTCCTCTTCGGGGATGTGACGGGATAATCTTTCCCGGAAAGTTATAAAAATGCGCCGTCATTCCGACCTGAACATCTGTATGTTTGAAAGAGAATGACGGCGCGTTTTATGTCAAATATCCAGCCCCATGATGTAATCGTTCATGTAAAATCCGTTGCCTATCGGGAAATCTCCTTCGCGAAGCTTCGTCATTCCCATGTGTTTGTAGAATCCTAATGCCGGATTGTTGCGGTTTACGTTCAGCTCCATTCGGCAAGGTCCCGGGTGAAGTTCCTTAATACCCCGGATGGCCTGCTCGAAAAGTTTCCGTCCCAAATGGCTCTTTTGGAAATAAGGCAGCACATATATCTTTTGCAAGTGGAATACGTTTTCTCCTTCCTGCTGTATGGATACGTAGCCAGCCGGCTCGCATTCTTCGTATGCGATGTAATAAATGTGTCCTTCTTCTGTCATTTGTTTGCGTAGGTTCTCGGGGGAATACATCCAGTCCATCATGAAGTTTATTTGTTCTTCGCTGATGAGCTCCTTGTAAGTTGCCGGGAAAACTTCCCATGCCAGCTTATTGATTACGGGAATGTCGCTGATGTCTGCTTTTCTTATTGTAAACATTGTGGTATAATGATTTAAAGATTTACTTTCCAACAAAAGTACATTTTAGTTGTTTCTTTTCGGCATTTTGGAGAATTTATAACGTTAAAATAAATAAAATATAGAATTATGTTATACATAGTATTGTAATAATTTATATATTTGTGCCATACAAACTATGCAAAAGATTGTTTTGTTTAAGCAGATTGGTAAAGAAGGATTATGAAAAAGATATGGTTGTTTTTGATGATGGCTTTGGTTGCTTGTAAAGGAGAGCGGAAAGAATCGGAAAATATGACTCCGCAGGCGGACACGATTCGCCTGACCGTTTTGAATGAAGTTCCCGTCACTTCTGTAAAACAACAGATTTCAGGAACGTGTTGGGCCTATTCCACCGCATCGTTTTTGGAATCGGAAATATACCGGACTAAAGGAAAGTTTATAGAACTTTCGGCAATGTATTTTGTGCGGAACGTTTATTTGCAGAAAGCGGAAAACTACATACTCCGTCAGGGGACGGCCCGTTTTACGGAGGGCGGCTGCAATTACGATCCGTTACTTGCCGTCGATTCGTTGGGAACAGTGCCTTTCGGTACGTATCGCGGCGATACGGTCGGGAGTCATCAAGGCCTTTTTGCGGAACTGTATCCGCGGGTGTTTGATTATGCCGACAGGGAAAAAGAGATGAAATCCGACTGGAGAGAGGAAATCCCTTCGGTATTGAATAAGCATTTGGGCGCGCCAATCGACTCGTTCGAATATGACGGACGGTGGTTTACGCCGAAAACCTTTTGGGAATACACGGGGCTGAACTCGGAGGATTATGTAAATCTTACTTCGTTTCTTCACGTGCTTCCCTATAAATATTCCGCGCTGTCTATCCCCGCCAATTGGAGCAGTGCCGCATATTTTAACGTCCCCTTGGACGAATATATGGAAAATATCGATCATGCACTGGCACACGGTTATTCTCTTGCCGTGGCGATGGATCTTAGCGAACCCGGCATTTCCGTCATGGAAGGCTTCGCTTTGATGCCTTCCGACAGCGTGTTTTCTCCGGAACGTCGTCAGAAAGATTTTGAAAGTTTCCGTACCACCGACGACCATAACATGCACATCGTGGGGAAAGCCAGAGATGAAAACGGAAATGTTTTCTATAAATGTAAAAATTCCTGGGGAACATCTTTCGGGTTGGGCGGATACTATTATATAAGTGCGCCCTACATGAGGATGAAATCCATTTATGTCATGCTGCATAAAGACGGGTTGATGGAACAGACGAAACGGAAACTGTTTGCGGAAAGTGTCCGGTAAGAATTATAAATGATGTAGATAACTCAATATATTAAGCCTATGAATGTAGATAATGTAAAGTCTCAGATGCGGAAGGGGATGCTGGAGTATTGCATACTGCTTCTGCTTCATCGGGGAGCATCGTATGCTTCAGACATCATACAGGACCTGAAAGAGGCGAAACTGATTGTGGTTGAAGGTACGCTTTACCCGTTGCTTACCCGGTTGAAGAACGATGAATTGTTGTCGTATAAGTGGGTTGAGTCCACACAAGGACCTCCGCGTAAATATTATTGCCTGACGGAAAAAGGAGAAGATTTCTTATCCGAATTGCAAATGGCATGGGATGAACTCTCCGGAACGGTGAATCATTTAAGAACAAATTTATTAATATCTAAAAATTATGAAGAAGACAGTAACAGTTAATTTGAGCGGGACGGTTTATAATATAGACGAGGATGCTTATGCTTTGTTGGATAGTTATTTGAAAAACCTGCGTGTATGTTTTAAAAGAGAAGTCGACGGCGAGGAGATTGTGCGCGATATGGAAGCACGCATAGCCGAATTGTTGAATGAAGATCTTGGAGACAAACAGACTGTGATTACGATAGAAAATGTGGAAAAGGTCATCGGACGTATGGGAAAGCCCGAGGACTTTTCCGATGAAGATGCCGATGCGGACGGTAAAAGATCGTGGGCGGGCGATAAAAGCACGACGATGGGCAAACGTTTGTTCCGCAATCCCGACGACCGGATATTGGGAGGTGTCCTGTCGGGTATTGCAGCCTATTTTGGAATAAATGCCACTCTGCTTCGCCTCTTGTTGCTGGTCGCCGTTTTCTTTGTCCATGTTTTGATTTTAATCTATATCATTCTTTGGATAGTCATACCGCTGGCTCGTACGGCAACGGAGAAGTTGCAGATGCGTGGACAACCCATTAATATGGAAAATATCGGCAAGACTGTGACCGAAGGAGTCGATAAGGTTGGCGAAAAAGTCAACGCGGGAAAAACAAAATCGTTTCTGCATTCGTTAGGAAACGGCATCGTGGAAGTGGTGGGATTTCTCATTAAATTTCTGTTGGTACTCCTTGCTGTCTGTCTTACACCGGCTCTTTTGTTTGGGCTGATCGTTGTCTTTATATTATTGGTGGTGGCTGTCGGCGTGGCAGGTAGTGTTCCGGTCATGTTTTTTCAGCTTTGGCCGGAAGTAGACTGGAACATCATTACAACGGTTTCTCCCGCTCTTACGTTGGCATTTTCCGTATGTGCGGTGCTGGCTCTGGGCATTCCCGTACTGGCTCTGTTGCAGATTTTAATGCAAGCATTCGGAGGATGGAAACCAATGTCTACGGGCGTTCGGGTATTTCTTATCCTGCTTTGGATGGTTTCTTTGGCTTTGGGGATTGCTTTGTTCCTGCAGTATCCGCTCAATTTCTACGTGTGATGACTACTTTTGGGAAATAAAATAAACGTAAGTAGCAAATAAATGTTATCTTTGCTGCAAGTGAGTATAAACAAATTACTGCTATGACAAAGAAAATACTTTTGTTAGGTTCCGGAGAATTAGGAAAAGAGTTTGTAATAGCTGCCAAACGTTTGGGGCAGTATGTGATTGCGTGTGATTCATACGCCGGCGCTCCCGCCATGCAAGTTGCAGATGAATATGAAGTTTTCAGCATGCTGGATGGTGAAGCACTCGATAAGGTGATAGAAAAACATCACCCGGATATTATTGTTCCGGAGATAGAAGCTATCCGCACGGAGCGGTTGTATCATTGGGAAGAAAGCGGCATTCAGGTTGTTCCGAGCGCACGTGCCGTTAATTACACCATGAACCGTAAAGCAATTCGCGACCTTGCAGCGAAGGAACTGGGACTGAAAACTGCAAAATATTTTTACGCTTCTTCGTTCGAAGAACTGAAAGAAGCCGCCGATAAAATAGGTTATCCTTGTGTCATCAAACCGTTGATGTCTTCTTCCGGTAAGGGGCAGTCGGTTGCTAAAAGCCCGGAAGATTTGGAATATTCGTGGACTTATGGATGCAGCGGCAGCAGAGGAGACATAAAAGAACTCATCGTAGAAGAGTTCATACACTTTGATTGTGAGATAACCCTGCTGACGGTTACCCAAAAAGATGGCCCTACGCTGTTTTGTCCGCCGATAGGTCATGTGCAAAAGGGCGGCGACTATCGGGAAAGTTTCCAGCCCGCACACATTGATCCGGAGCATTTGGCCGAAGCACAGATGATGGCAGATAAGGTAACGAAAGCTCTTACAGGATACGGTTTATGGGGAGTGGAATTTTTCTTGAGCCATGAAAAGGGCGTATATTTCTCCGAATTGTCTCCGCGTCCTCACGATACGGGAATGGTAACATTGGGGAATACGCAGAACTTGAACGAGTTCGAGTTGCATTTATATGCCGTGTTGGGTCTGCCTATCCCGGGAATTACTCAGGAACACATCGGCGCAAGTGCGGTAATTCTTTCGCCGATAGCCGGAAAAGAAGCTCCTCGTTATCGGGGGGAAGAGAAGGTCTGCTCTCAGCCCAATACCTATCTTCGGATTTTCGGAAAACCGTTTACGAGGTTAAATCGTCGCATGGGGGTAGTACTTTGCTATGACAAATGCGGAGGCGACCTGGAGGCTTTACGCGAAAAATGTAAATCGTTGGCTTCAAAAATAGAGGTGTATTAAGAAAAGAAAGCTTATAGAGAATATGAATTTTAGTATATTGCGAAAAGGAATAATGACATGTGCTTTAGGGTGCATGCCATTATTTGTTGTAACAGCCGATGTTCTTCCGGGAAATGCCCGCTATGTTGATCCGTTTATCGGCGTAGAAGGTGATGGAAACGTCTTCCCCGGTGTTTGTGTTCCTTTCGGCATGATGAAGTTAGGACCGGATTGCGGAAATAAAGAATCGAATTCGGGGTGGGATACAAACGGCAATATTCATGGGTTCAGCCATACGCATGTGAGCGGAACCGGAGGAGGTTCTAAGTACGGGAATGTATTGATGCTGCCCTTGACCGGAGAACTTCAGTTGAAAGATTACTCTTCCCCGCGCGCCAATGAAGAGGCGGTGCTGGGAGAATATAAGGTAGATTTATCTCGTTACGGGACAAAAGTCCGTCTGACGGCCTTGAGCAAAGCCGGATTTCATGAGTATGTTTTTCCGGAAAGTAAGGAATCGAAAGTGATTTTTGATTTGGGCAGTTGTCTGGCTTTACAGTGGTGTGAAACACAAAGGCTGGTAGGTTCAGAGGTACGTGTGCTGTCCGATTCGTCGGTGGAAGGATATACCCGCGTGAAAGGCGGCTGGAATGAGGGTGAGGCTTATACGGTATATTTTTATGCGGAAGCCGATACTCCGGCCGATAGTATCGGAACATGGAAGGGAACGCAGCTGTTCCCCGGGGTAAACGCTCAGTTCGATTCGGGTGAAAAGACGGGAGCTTATTTTTGTTACTCTACGGCCGAAGGGCAAAAGATCAACTTACGTGTGGGCATTTCATACATCAGTTGCGGAAAAGCCCGCGAAAATCTGAGGCAAATTACGACGTGGAGTTTCGATGAGGTGCGCGCACAAGCGGTGGACGAATGGAATAAAATTCTGAACAAAGTAGAACTTTCCGGAGAAGAAGAAGATAAAGTGAAGTTTTACACGGCATTGTATCATTGCTATCTTCAGCCCACAGACAAGACAGGAGAGAATCCGAAGTGGACATCGGGGGAACCGAATTTCGACGATTACTACGCCATTTGGGATACATTCCGCGCAACACATCCGCTGTTTACCTTGTTGACTCCTTCGGTTCAAGCCAATATTGTACGTTCTTTAATTGATATTTATCGGAATGATGGCTATATGCCCGATGCACGAAGCGGTAATGATAACGGACGGGTACAGGGAGGAAGTAACTGCGACATCCTGATAGCCGATGCAATAGTTAAGGGCCTTCAGGGTATAGATTACGAAGCAGGTCTTCAAGCCATGCTGAAAAATGCGGAAGTTTCTCCCGGTGATAATGAAAGAAAAGAAGGACGAGGCGGGTTGCCCGACTATAATACGTTGGGATACGTATCGTCGGCTTTTGAAAGATGTCTGACGCGCACTTTTGAGTATTCCAACTGTGATTTTGCCATAGCAACAGTAGCCGAGCGGCTGGGAAAGCAGGACGTTGCCGAAAAATATTACCGGAAAGCATCCAATTGGCAGAATACATGGAATGAAAAGATTACCGCCTTAGGGCATACAGGATTTGCATGGCCTAAGGAACGAAACGGGAATTTCTGGCCGGAAGATCGGTATACCGTTCTGACCGGAGGCGGATGGGAGAATCCTACTTACGAGACATTCTCTTTCGAATTATCCTTGTATGTGCCGCATGACATGAAAGAACTTATAAAGAAATGTGGCGGGGAAGAAAAATTCACGGCGCGTCTCGATACGTTCTTTACCCATAAAGAAGGAGATCAGCGCTGGCGTATCGGCATGTTCCAAGTATCGAATGAACCGGGATTCCTCACTCCTGTGCTGTATAATTACGTAAACCGTCAGGATAAGACGGCGGCCATTGTGCGTAACATCTTGGAGAATCGTTATAAAACAACGCGTGACGGCATCCCCGGCAACGACGACTCCGGTTCCATGTCTGCATGGTATATCTTCCATTCATTAGGTTTTTATCCCAATGCGGGGCAGGATGTTTATCTTATCTCCAGTCCGGTTTTCGATAAGGCAACCCTGCATCTTGAGAACGGAAAGACGTTGACCGTTACGGTGAAAAAGAACAGTGACAAGAATATTTATGTACACTCGGTTAAATTGAACGGCAAATCTCTCGACAAAAACTGGTTCCGTCACGCCGACATATCGGGAGGAGGTACGTTAGAGTTTGTGATGGGCAGTAAACCTTCCGGCTGGTCTTCTGACGGCGAGTTGCCGCCTTCCATGTCGGATATGCGGTAAAACCGGAAAAACATAACATTATTTTAGAGTAAACAAAAGGATTGTCTGCCGAAAATCGGCGGACAATCTTTTTTTGTATATATTTGTTTGCATTAAAATTTCGAGTATTATTTCTTCAACTGATATGGATAATTTTAAAATCGACGGGTTGACCATAAAAGAACATTTGCAAAAACTATCGGAAAGCGGGAACAAAAAATTTACTGAGAGCCTGAATCCGGGAGTGGAAAACGTGTTGGGCATCCGCATTGGCGACCTTCGTAAGCTGGCAAGCCGCATAGCAAAAGCCGATTGGAAGCAATATTTGGCCGACGCCGATACCTATTATATGGAAGAAAGAATGTTGCAAGGGCTGGTACTGGGGAGCATAAAGCCCGATGAAGATGTGGAAGTATATCTTGAAAGGGTGTCGAGATTTGTACGGATTATCAACAGTTGGTCGGTATGCGATGTGTTTGAATTTGCCGGAGGAAAACGTTTCGTTGCCAAATATTCCGAACGGTTGTGGCAATATGTATGTTATTGGATGCGGTCGGACAGGGAATATGAGTTGCGTTTCGGCGTGGTGATGAGCATGATATATTTCGTTGATGAGGCACACATCGCAGCGTTGCTTTCTCGTTACAGCGAGATATGCAGTGAGGATTATTACGCCAGAATGGCGGTGGCATGGGCCTTGTCGGTATGTTTCGTGAAGTTCCCCGAAGAAACAATGGCCTGTCTGAAGACAAAAATTTCAGATGATTTTATTTATCGTAAAGCCTTGCAGAAAATTGTTGAGTCGCGTCGTGTGGATGAACAAACGAAAGCTATCGTCCGAAGTATGCGCCACAGTCGCTAAAGATTTACTCATGGTGATAAGGTTCGTTGCTCAGTATGGTCATTGCGCGATAAAGCTGTTCCATGAAAATAAGTCGTACCATCTGGTGTGAGAAGGTCATCTTCGATAAAGAAATCTTCTCCTGTGCAGCCTGATATACAGACGGAGCGAAGCCATAAGGCCCTCCGATGATGAAAACCAAACGTTTGCTTACGGTATGCATCTTGCGCTCTATCCATGAAGCAAACTCAACGGAGCGGAATTCTTTTCCATGTTCGTCGAGCAATACTGCGATGTCTCCCGGTTGAAGTGCTTTCAGTATCAGTTCACCTTCCTTTTCTTTTTGTTGTTCCGTGCTGAGATTTTTGGTATTTTTCAGTTCGGGGATAATCTCAATGTCGAAAGGAATATAGTGTTTTGTCCTTTCGGCATAATCATTTATTGCAGAAATATAATGCTTTTCTACGGTCCGCCCTATCGCGAGTAATGCAAATTTCATAAGTTTTTCCGTCGGGTTCTTTTTGCAAAGATAGTGAATAATGCGTATCTTTGTTTCGATAACGAACTGTAAAATACACAGAAACTTATGGATGAAAAGGTAGTAAAAGATTTAATAGACCGCTTGATTGATCTTGCGTTTGCCGAAGATATCGGCGATGGTGACCATACAACTTTATCGTGCATCCCGGCCGATGCAAGAGGCAAATCGAAACTTTTGATAAAAGAAGAAGGCATTTTGGCCGGAATAGAAGTAGCAAAAGAAGTGTTTCGCCGCTTCGATCCGGACATGAAAGTCGAGGTCTTTATTCACGATGGCGAAAAAGTGAAACCCGGCGACGTGGCAATGGTGGTAGAAGGCCGCGTGCAGTCTTTGCTTCAGACAGAACGTTTGATGCTGAATATCATGCAGCGTATGAGCGGCATTGCCACGATGACCAATCGTTACGTGAAACGTTTGGAAGGAACAAAGACACGTGTGCTCGATACGCGCAAGACAACTCCCGGAATGCGTGTCATGGAAAAGATGGCAGTAAAGATAGGAGGCGGAGTAAACCACCGCATCGGTTTGTTCGACATGATATTGTTGAAAGACAATCATGTCGATTTTGCGGGAGGAATCAGCCAGGCAATTACGCGAGCAAAAGAATATTGTAAGGAAAAGGGCAAGAACTTGAAGATAGAAATCGAGGTCCGTAATCTGGATGAACTCCGCCAGGTACTTGAAGTAGGCGGAGTGGATAGGATTATGCTCGACAACTTTACACCGGAGAATACGAAAAAAGCTGTTGAAATGATAGGAGGACGTTACGAAACGGAGTCTTCGGGAGGTATCACATTCGATACGTTACGCGATTATGCCGAGTGTGGTGTTGATTACATTTCGGTGGGCGCTTTGACACATTCTGTAAAAGGATTGGACATGAGTTTTAAGGCTTGTTAGAAAAGGAGATAATATGTTAGTAAAAAGGAATGCGCAGAAAATCGTTTTATTCTTATGTTTGCTATTAAGTAATGTGACGTTTTCTCATGCGCAAAGTTGGAAAGATATACTTTCCGGAGTTGCTCAGAACGTATTGAGCAAGGTAGACAGTGTAAGTAGTGTATCGGTTACGGGAACATGGCGGTATGTTTCACCCGATTGTAAGTTTCAAAGCGACAATTTGTTGGCGAAAGCCGGAGGTGAAGTTGCTGCTCAGAAGATAGAAGACATGATGAGTAATGTCCTTTCCAAGCTGGGCTTTGATGAAGGATGTACTTATGTGTTTAATTCAGACAGCACATATTCTACTACGATAAAGGGACATACTTCGGAAGGAACTTATACGTATGACAATCAGACCAAGGAAATTCAGTTGAAAACAAAGTTGGGATTGAAATTTCATGCGACGGTGTCTTTCGGACTGACCGGCAAGACGATGAGTTTTTTGTTTAATGCCGATAAGTTAATGTCCCTCATACAGACAGTCGGAGAAACGGCCGGAAATGTATCTTCAAACGCAACTTTGGGAACAGCCACCCAGTTGTTGGAGCAATACGACGGCTTGCAGTTGGGGTTTGAATTGGAAAAAGAATAACATATTAACGGCTTGTTTTATTTTTCATGAGGAAACATTTTTTCTTTTTTACCGTGATGTTGCTGCTGTCGGAAGCGTTTGTTTTACCATTGGCGGCGCAGGAAAATCTTTCGGGCGACCTGTATGAACTGGCAAAGATCAAGTCGGGAGTGCGCAATAAAAGAATCAGCAGCACAGATCCGTCGGGAGGAAACGCCGACAGTTTCCGCGACATTAAGCCGGGAGAAAGGCGTGTGATAGCGGATATTAAGGGAAGCGGGGTGATAAACCACATCTGGATTACCATATCTCCCGAGCCGTCTCAGTTGAATCGCAGTGATGTGATTCTGCGAATGTACTGGGACGGGAAGGACTATCCTTCGGTGGAATCTCCCATCGGGCCGTTCTTCGGTCAGGGATGGAACGAGCAATATAACTATTCATCGGCGGTTCTTTCGGCAGCACCGGGGCGCGGTACGGGATTGTCTTCGTATTTTTCCATGCCTTTTGCCGACGGGGCGCGGATAGAAATAGAAAATCAGGCCGATGTGACCATAAACTCGTTCTATTTTTATGTGGACTATCTTGAGATGGATGACTTTCCTGAGGATTTGGGGCGCTTTCACGCATGGTATAATCATGCATTGACCGGAGCTGCTCCCGAGGGAGAAACCGAATGGGGACTGACAGGTCCGCAGGGAAATAACACGACCGGAGCAGAAAACTATGTGTTTGCCGACATAAAAGGGAAAGGCCATTTCGTAGGATTAAACTATTATGTGCATTGCCCCACGCCGATGTGGTATGGAGAAGGCGATGATATGTGGTTTATAGACGGCGAAACGAAGCCTTCGCTCGTGGGGACAGGTACGGAAGATTTCTTTAATACGTCATGGTGTCCGAAAGAGCCTTTCTTGTCTCCCTACTTCGGCTATCCGCGCGTGAATAACGACATTGGCTGGTTGGGACGGACACATGTTTATCGTTTCTTCATCAACGATCCCATCTTTTTCGAGAAAGCTCTGAAGGGAACGATAGAACACGGGCACGATAATAATCTGACGCTTGACATAGGCAGTGTGGCCTATTGGTATCAAAGCGAGGCGGCTCCTCTCCCGAAGGCGCCCACGAAGGAGATGCGAAAACTGCGTCCGTTTGTCGGCCCGAACGAAATTCATAAGTGGCGTAACGAGTGGCGTAAGAATAAAGGTTACGATCCGTATCTATGGGGAACTGAATAATCAATTTGTTATATTGCTGAAATCGGGATGAAACGTCCCGATTTTTTCTTTGTGAGAAAGTAATGTTTCATTAAAAACAATGCAATGATATGAAGACAATTTCTTGGAAATTTTTGTGCTTACTCGTCGCGGTTTGTTTGTCGAACGCCATTGCGATAAACGCAGCGATAGTAAAAGGGACGGTGAAAGATACGAATGGCAATCCTGTTGCCGGAGTTGTTGTGACAGACGGAAAGAATTTTTCCGTTACCGACGTGCAGGGGAGTTATCGTATGAATTCCGATCCGTTGCGTAATCCGTTGGTGTATATATCCACTCCGGCTGCTTATGAATTGCCGCAGAAAAACGGCATTGCAGACGGATTTTATCAGTATCAGGACGCAAAGAAGAAAGAAAACGAATGTAATTTCGTGCTGAAGAAACGCGAGAAAACGACCGATTCGTTTGTATTTATTCCCATATCCGATCCGCAGGTTCGCAATGAACACGAGTTGGACCGCTTTCGTAATGAAACGGTTGTCGATTTGCGTGCGACGGTGGAAGAGCTTGCCGGGGAAGAAATTATAGGAATGGGGCTTGGCGACCTGGTCTTCGATGTGATGGAATTGAGCGAGCCTTATAAAAAAGCCGTATCCAATCTGGGAATGACAATGTTTCAGCTGATGGGAAATCACGATTTCGATCAGAAATACGTGGATATGGAGCGCACGCCTCTTCCTGAAAACGGATATGCGGAATCGAATTATTTCCGTCATTTCGGCCCTACGGATTATTCGTTTAATGTGGGAAAAGTCCATGTGGTGGCCATGAAAGATATTGATTATACGGGGCGAAAAAAATATACGGAACGTTTTACCGAGGCGCAACTGGCGTGGCTCAAGAAAGACTTAAGCTATATTCCGAAAGGTAGCCTGGTATTTTTGAATGTACATGCCCCGGTGTCCAATTCTACAGTTAGCGCCGGAGGGAATGCAAGAAATGCCAATGCTTTGTTTAATATCCTGAGACCTTACAAAGTTCATATCTTTTCAGGTCATACTCATTACTTTGAAAATACCGAGCCGGCGCCCACCATTTATGAACATAATATCGGTGCTGCCTGTGGAGCATGGTGGGCCGGAAATGTAAACCGTTGCGGCGCCCCAAACGGATATCTGGTTGTCAATGTCGATGGAACGGATGTGAAATGGCGTTACAAGGCGACCGGTCATCCGGCCGATTACCGTTTCCGTTTATATAAGCCGGGAGAGTTTGAGTCGCAGTCCGGGTATGTGGTGGTCAATGTTTGGGATTGTGACCGGACTTATACGGTAAATTGGTATGAAGACGGCAAGTTGAAAGGTGCCATGCAACAGTTTGATGATGAAGATCAAGACTATATAACGATGAAAAAGGGGAAGAAGAGTGGTTATCATACCCGTCATCTTTATCGGGCAAAACCATCGGGAAAAGCTAAAAAGATTCGCGTGGAAGTGACAGATCGTTTCGGCGATGTTTTTGTACAAGAAGTAAAATTATAAAAACCTAAGGCAAGATAAAAAGGAACCGCCGGAGATTTTTCTCCGGCGGTTCCTTTTTGTATGACTCGTTTTCCGTTATTTTTTTCTCTTATGTTCGGCCGTCTTGTTGTCATTATAGCCGTATCCGTATCCTTTATGATAGCCGTATTTGTTTCCGTAACCGTAAGAGTTCTTCCGTTTTGTGAAGTCGATTCCGTTTAAGACGACAGACAAATTTGAGAATTTCTTCTGCTTTTGGAGTTCGTTAATGAATTCGAATCCGGCTTTTGGCGTGACGCCTGCGCGACAGATGTAGACGCATGTGTCAGTTATTCGGCCAATAATGGCTGTATCCGGCACCATTGCGATGGGAGCCGAGTCGACGATTATGTAATCGTAACGCGTTTTAAGCTCTTCTATACACTTGTCGAGTGTGTCTCTTGATACGAGCTCTGTCGGGTTTGGCGGAATTTGTCCTCCCGGAAGAATGTCCAGATTGGGTGAAATCCCCGAATTGACAATCAGATTTTCAAGCGGGTTATTCTCGGGATCAACCAGGTAACTTGTGATGCCGATGATTCTGCGTGGCAGAGAGAATACCTTGTTTAATCCCGGTTTTCGAATATCAAGACCTACAACAATGACCTTTTTTCCTAAGTAGGCCAATGAAAGAGCCGTATTTCCTGCAACGAAACTTTTTCCTTCACCCGGTTGCGTGGAAGAAAACATGATGACCTTTTCCTGCGGCGAAAGCATGAAAAGCAGATTTGTTCGCAGTCCTCGGAACGTTTCTTCCATAATGTCGTTCTGGTTTTCCCTGACAAGCGATTTCTTATCTCCGTTTTCTCCCATTTGGGGAAGCTCGGCAATGATGGGAACTTTCGTTATTTTCTCGATGTCGGAACGGTTTTCTATCTTAAATCGTGTAATGTCATATAAGTAAATAATGCCCACAGGGATTCCGATGCCGAGCACCAATGCTCCAAAAAGAATAATCATCTTTTTGGGAGACACGGGACTTTTTTCTGGAAGCGTTTCTTCTATGATGCGTCCGTTGTTGGCCGTTGAGGCCAATGTTATGGCATTTTCTTCTCTTTTCTGCAGTAACATGATGTAAAGCGATGCCTTAATCTCTTGCTGACGTGAGATTCCGATAAGTTCTTTTTCGGCTTGCGGTGCATTGCTTATGCGGCCTTCAAACTTTCTTGACTGCTTCTCTATGTCTGCTTTTGTGATTAATAATCCTTTAAGAACGCTTTCTATTGTCGTTTTCACGCTTTTCTTCATAGCCTCTATTCCGGCATCCATGTTGATGATGGCGGGGTTGTTTTCAGAAGAAGTCCGAAGCAATTTCTTTTTTTCAATAATCATGTTATTATATTGCTCGATGGCCGTAGTCAGGGCAATGTCTTCCAGTCCCACGTTTGCCGGAACGACTTCTTCATCATTTTTCGGATTGTTTACATATTCCTGAAGGTATGTCACCAGATTGATCTGCGTCTCGCTCTGAACACGCTGTTGTTCATATTTGGAATTTTCCTGTAAAATCATCTGAGCATCCATTGTCAGGTCGGTAGTCATTCCCGAACGTTGTTTAAAATCCGCTAGATGTGTTTCTGTCACGCCGAGTTCTTCATTTATAATATTGATTCGTTCTTCAATGAAGTCTGCGGTCTTCTGTGCCACTTCATTCTTTTCATCATTGGCATCTTCGTTATAAATGTAAACCAAGTGGTTGATGAAATCGGCAGCTCTCGTTTTGTCCGAGTTGATAAGCGCCAGTCTTGCGATAGTAGTTGTTTTGGAAACCGGTTCTATCGTGAGGTTGTTTGCATAACTTTGCGCGGTGCTTGTGGGAGAACTGATGAATGCTTTCAGATTGATGGTTTCTTCGGGATCTTCTCTTTCTGCAATGATTGCCGAGTCGGGCGTAAATGTTATCACACCGACGGGGGTAGGCATTACGGCAGGCATCTCGTTGAATGTCTGCTTCATTTCGTATTCTTCCTCCTCAAGAACGTATTGAGCTTTGACCTCCATCTCGTTGTTCGGACGATATGTAATGTCCAATTCTACGGGAGCATCCAGTTGGTCTGCTTGCTGGGCCGACATGAATATGTTTACCGGTGAGTTTTTATACAGCGGAATGTTGTATCCCAACAGACGTTTTTCGTAGATGCTTTGGTACAATCCCAGGTCGTTTACAACACTTTTTATGAGGGTACGCGACTTGAGGATCTCCACTTCATTGTCGAAATTACTGGACATGGAGAACATTCCAAAGTCTTGAATGGCCGATAAGGGGTTCGCGCCGCTGGCACTTGAATTCTTATCTTCTTCTTTAATAAGGAGGGATGCCGTGACACTGTATTGCGGGATGCTGAACTTTATATACACGACAGCAATAAAAAGACATGCAATTACGCTTGCCACGAACCAGGGCCAGTAGGCTAAATATTTAAAGAAAAGAGCTCGCAGGTCGATGGCTTCTTCCTGTTCCGTATTCTGATTTTTGTTTTCTTCTTCGATCATGATTAGTGAGTCTTATGTTTTTTCTCAGAAATGTTTCTCTTTAAAAGTGCAATTAATTCTTGTTTGTTATGTTAATGATAAGGCTGGCTATTGAAACGAGAATAGATGTTGCCGAAATAACAGTGGTAGTTGTGTTACCGATGTCGGAGTTCTTTGCCTTGGTTTTATTCGGTGTTACGTAAAGAATGTCGTTTTGTTTCAGGTAAAAGTATGGTGAAAGAATAAGATCGGACTTCGTCAGATCGAGTTCCACAATTTGGCGTTCTCCCTGGGCGTCCTCGCGTATTAGTTTCACGTTTGTGCGTACGCCATACACAGTCATGTCGCCTGCCATGGCAAGAGCCTCGAGCACATTGACTTTTTCATTCGATACGGTGAATGTTCCAGGGCGGGCAACTTCTCCCAATACGGAAATCTTATAGTTGGCCATACGCACGGTTACGATGGGAACTTCTTTAAGATATGGTTTAAGACGTTCTCTGATGAGGTCTTCAGCTTCGTTCTTTGTGAGTCCGCCTACCTTCAAACGTCCCAAAACGGGGAAATCTATTTCCCCGTTGTTGTTGACAAGATATTGTTGCAGCGTAGGCTGTGTTGTCGTATTGATGTTTGTGTTTGCTGCGTTCATCGGAGTCTGTACCGTAAGATTAAACGGTGCGGCAGCTTGAGGATCAGTTGTGTTGATTGTAATGCTCAGAAGGTCTTTCGGCATGATCTTCGCATCGTATAAAGGAATTTCCTTTCCGTAGTTGTTGACCGTCTCGGGATCTTGCAAATAGGGGACCTTCTTGTAAGAGGTACATGCCGAAATCAAAATGGAAGCGGCGGTTGTATAAATTAAAAATCTAAATTTCATACTTTAGAATGTTTAGTCAAATAAAATTAACTTGTTCGTTTCTTTCTGGTAAACCTCGAAATCGTTAGTGTATTTGTTAATGTTATTTTTTGTGGAACAAACGTTTTATGAATCCTTTGGGACGCGTTTCCACTTCATCATCATACCTGTCGAATGTTTCTATCAATTCCTCGTAAGAAATTTTTTTGGAAATCATTTCGTAAATGCTTCCCCAGTCGGGTAGACCTCCTACGTTTCTATCGTCAATAAACACATCTACTTTCAGTTTTCTTGAATAGTGTTTGTTCCGGTCTTTTTCTTCTTCCGGGTAATCACGGTTCACGGCATAAAACTCCACTCCGCGTTCTCTGCAGAATGAAACCGCTTCTTCCAGGTACGTTCCTTCCCTCACTGTCCAAAGAATTAGTTTATGTCCGTCTTTTATAAGTTTCTTAAGTGTGTCTATGGCAAAAGGCTTTTCTTTTCCGATAGACGGGTATCTGTCCTCAACAATGGTTCCGTCGAAATCGATGGCAATAATCATATTTTTAAAAATATTTTACGGATGTCACATCATTTTTTCCGGCCTTTTTAAACTCGGAAATAAATCCTTATGACCGTATGTCGGCGTAATTTTTTTGCAAAGGTAGTCATTTTTTTTAATGGAAGGTCTTTTTATATTATTTCTTATTCAATTTATTGTTTTTTATTGTGAAATGAATAAAGCCAAAGAATGCTGCATGAAAAATAAAAATTTTTATCATTATTGCAAAACGAGCTGTTTGGCTGCTGCGCGGTCGGGCTTTCCTGTCTCGGTCATGGGCAGTGAGGCGACAAAAACAATTTGTTTGGGGCGCCAGTATGCGGGCAGTTTGTCGAAAGCTTTTCCCATGATCCCTTCTAATTCGGGCGTTATTTTTTTTGTACACCCTTCGATTAATAAGACAATACGTTCGCCGAATTTCGGATCGGGAGCGGATGTTATCTGAAACGGTAAGGGCATGTACGGGTAAAGAGCTGCCTCGATTTGTTCTATTTGTACTTTTACGCCTCCCGTATTTATGGTATTGTCTTTTCGTCCCAGTACGCGAAACTGTCCTTGAGAGTTGAATTCTACGATGTCGTTTGTGCCCAGTCTTTGGGAGCAAACCGACGGGGCGTCGATGATAAGGGTGCCGTCGGGGGCAGACGATAACGTGACATTGCTGAAAGGCGTGTACCATTCTGATGCGGAATACCCGCTTAATTTGCGCAATGCAATGTGGGAAAGTGTTTCTGTCATGCCGTATGTACTCCAAATATCATAAGGAAAGTTTTTCAGTTCCTCTTCCATGGAATGTTCTATTGCTCCTCCGCCTATAATGAGATGCCTGATTTGTTTCAGCCGTTCTTTCTCGGCCGGAGTTTTCAGGGAGTTATATATTTGTAGCGGAATCATGGCGGCAAATGCGGGAATCTTCCCGATGTTTTCCAGCGGATGACCGCACGGACTGATTAAAACGAGCCGTAATTTTGCGATGAGGGCGCGGACCACCACCATTTTTCCTGCAATATATTTCAGCGGCATGCACAGTAATGCGTCGTCGTTCTCCTGCAGGTTCAGGAAAGATACGGTAAGCATTGCGCTGTTCATCATACGGCGTTTTTCCACTTGCATCCTTTTGGGAGTGCCGGTAGAACCCGACGTTTGTACCCAAAGAGTGTCTGCCGGGGAAAACCATTCGGCAAGGAAATCGGCAAGAGAAGCCTGAAAACTGTCGTTCCCATATCGTTCTCTGAAGATTGTTTGCAGGGCGCTTTGCTTGTCTGCGGCGGGGATGGCCATCTCTTTTGCCGTGAACGTTTCGTTGTCGATGGTAAGAGCTTGTTCGGATATGATGGTATGAAAGTGCATTACTGATTGAGATATTTGTAGAAGTCGGGCATGTTTTCTTGCGGCTGAAACCATAAGCAGTCGCCTTGAATGTGAAGGGGATAATCGATGTTGTCGGTAAACAGCAAGCCTGTCCCCAGTCCCTGAGGAATTTCCGGGCGCAAGGTGGCGCACCATTGGGCAATGGCATTCAAGCCCACATTCGACTCCAGTGCGGAAGTTGCCCAAAAACCGATTCCCCGTCGGGCGGCAAGGTCTATCCACTCCTGCGCCCCCCGGATACCTCCGTGCAACGATGGTTTTAAAATAATGTATTGCGGGCGAATCGTATCGAGTAGTTCTATTTTATGCAAGGTGTCGTTTACGCCGATTAATTCCTCATCCAGTGCGATAGGTATAGGCGATGAAGCACAAAGTTCGGCCATCTTATTGTATTGTCCGGCACGGATTGGCTGTTCAATGGAGTGTAAATCGTAAGCAGCGAGCCGTTCCAGTTTCCCAAACGCCTCGTCGGGTGTGAAAGCTCCATTCGCGTCTACTCGCAATTCGATGACTTCCCTGGAGAAATGTTTCCTGATGTGTTTTAAAAGTTCCAGTTCTTTGGAAAAATCGATTGCCCCGATTTTTACTTTGATACAGCGGAATCCAGCCCGTATCTTTTCCTCGATTCGTTGAAACATCTCGTCGAAGTTGCCCATCCATATCAGTCCGTTTATCGGAATGCCTTGTTCTCCCCGTGAAAAGGCGCTGTCCCATAGGCGGATGTTCCCCGCGTTTAGATGCCGGAGCGCTGTTTCCAGTCCGAAAAGAATGGAAGGATAAGGGCGTAACGCCTCGAAATCGATGGCTTTTTCTCGCTCAAATATTCGGCATTGCCGGGCAAGTATGGTTTCGTATTCGGGGATATCATCGCAACTCAGACGGGGCAATGGAGCACATTCGCCCACGCCGAAGCGTCCGGTTTCCTCCGTATCGGTGAGAAGCAGATACCACACTTTTCGTTCCAGGTAAACGCCCCGGGATGTCCCGGCCGGCTGCTTGAAATGCAAGGTACGCGGAATGATTTTTATCTTATACATGGTTGTTTGTTTCAGGATTACGGTAATTTCGGGTACTTGCTCCAGTCCGGTTTCCGCTTTTCAAGGAATGCTTTTCCGCCTTCTTGTGCTTCGTCTGTCATGTAATATAGCATGGTGGCATCGCCTGCAAGCTCTTGTATTCCGGCTTGCCCGTCAAGTTCTGCGTTCAATCCCGCTTTTATCATGCGTAAAGCCAGCGGACTGTGTTGCATCATGGTTTCGGCCCATTCCACGGTTTCATCTTCCAAACGGTCGAAAGGAACGACCTTGTTTACCAAACCCATTTCGAGAGCTTCCTGGGCAGAATACTTTCGGCAGAGAAACCAAATCTCGCGTGCTTTCTTCTGTCCCACGATGCGGGCGAGATATGACGAGCCAAATCCGGCATCAAAACTGCCTACGCGCGGTCCGGTTTGCCCGAAGATTGCATTGTCGGAAGCGATTGTCAGGTCGCAAACAACGTGCAATACATGTCCGCCCCCGATGGCAAATCCGTTGACCATTGCTATTACCGGTTTTGGAATGGAACGGATTTGTTTCTGTACGTCCAGCACGTTCAAACGCGGAACTCCGTCTGTTCCGACGTATCCGCCGTAACCTTTTACGTGCATGTCGCCGCCCGAGCAGAAGGCTTTATCGCCCGCGCCGGTCAAAACAACGACGCTGATGTCCTGACATTCGCGGCAATAGTAAAGCGCATCACTCATTTCTGTTGTCGTAGTGGGGGTAAATGCATTACGATAGCGCGGGCGGTTTATCGTAATTTTTGCAATGCCGTTATAAAATTCAAACAGAATATCTTGGTATTTTTTAATGGTTTTCCATTCTCTTGTTGCCATAATTATTGTTGTTTTAAGTTGTGATAATAGGTTTTCAGTAGTTCTATATCGTTTTGTTTGTCGGTAAATACTTCCAAAAGCATCGGGCTGTTTGTTGTCGAAGGATTGGTAAAATGTTCGATGGCGTGGTTTAGTTCTTCTTCGTTTTTGGCGGACAGATATTCAAATCCGCAGTCTTTTGCCCATGCACAAGCCGATGTCCGGTGACATGCCGTTACAAATTTTTCGGCATTCTCGTGCAGCTCCAGTCCCGGCAGTGCGTAAAAAATCTCTCCGCAGCCGTTATTCAGCAGGAGAATGCGGATGTTGTTTCCGTAGTTTGCATTCCATAAGGCATTCATGTCGTAGAAGAAACTTAAATCGCCTATGACGATAAAATTCAGATTGTTTGAGGATGCGGCATAACCTATGGCGGTAGACAGGGAACCTTCTATGCCGTTGGTTCCGCGGTTTGACAGCACTTCTGTTTCGGCAGGAACGTCGAAAAGTTGTGCATACCTCACGGCCGAGCTGTTGGCCAGATGCAGCGAACACGGAACGGGAAGCCGGCTGATCAATGCTCCTATGGCCGACATTTCAGAATAAGCAAACTCGGCTTTGGGGATTGCTTGTGAAAGATTCTCCCATTGGCGGGGGTATTCCGGCGTTTGCATATCCATCATTGGGGCAATTCGTTCCAGAAATTCGAACGGATCCATCTCAATGACGGTTGTCAGCGTGCCGAACAAGTCGACAACATTTCCGTTGGTTGATACATGCCAATGCTCAACGGGAGGATGACGGCGCAGGAACTTTTTCATGCGTTTCGATATAATATGTCCGCCATACGTGATAAGAAGTTCGGGACGCATGCGCTCTTGTGCCTCAAAATTCATGGAGCAAAGCAATGGTTCGATGTTGCGTATCGGTAAGCCCGGCACGGTACGGTTGCCGATATTCTCCGAGAACCATGCAAATTGTTTGTAGAGCATTTTCGCAGATTTCTTGTCGAACAGGTAGATGAGATTCATTTGTCCTACAAGAATCATGCGTTTCCGGTATTTGTTCAACCGTTTGATCAGCGGCTGATAATCCTTGTCGTAAATAGAAAGTCCCCGGTATCGTGTGATGACACGGGCATTCGGCAGTTCGGTTTCCGGCAACTTAAAAAAAGGCTCGCTGATGGGTACATTGATATGTACCGGTCCTTTGCCGTGATGATCGAGTTCCAATAGTGCTTCGTTGATTAAGCGGTTGCAAAACCATTCGTCCTCTTCGGTTACAATCTCAGGAAGATTTACCGACTTCTTTACAAGCGTTTTGAAAACATCCGGTTGAGGCAGGGTCTGCCCGTCCATTTGTCCTATCCAGGCAGCAGGGCGGTCGGCTGAAATGACCACCAGCGGCACTTGCTGATAAAAGGCTTCGGCAACGGCGGGATGCAGGTTCAGCAACGCTGTTCCCGAGGTGCAGCATACAGCAGCCGGCGCCCCTCCTTGCAGTGCAAGGCCTAAAGCAAAGAAACCGGCACTGCGCTCGTCGGTAATGGAATAGCATGTGAACTCCGGAATGTTGGCAAAAGTTTGCGTAATGGGGATGTTCCGGCTACCCGGACAAAGCACGATTTTCTTTATGCCGTATGCTTTCAGCAGGGCAGTCAACTGGAGGATACTCTTCTTATCTGTATACATAATGGCTGGATTAAAGTATATTTCGCATGATATTCATCTTTTGAGTGATTTCTTCCCATTCCGTCTCCGGAGTGGAAGACGCCAGTATTCCGCCTCCGGCATAAAGGAAAGTCTGCTCTTTTTTTGTGTTCATACACCGTAAATTTACGTAAAGATTTGTTTCATCATCGGGATTTAACCATCCGATGATGCCCGAGTAATAACTCCGATCGTACCCTTCATGCCGGGAAATGAAACCGAAAGTCTCCTCTTTTGGCAGGCCGCATACGGCAGGGGTAGGGTGAAGTTTTTTCAATAAGCTGCCCAGCTTTTTCGTATCGGGCAGGCGGAAATAAAAATCAGTCTTCAGGTGTATCATGTGACCGGCCCGCGCTGTATAAGGTCCGTTTTCGGTAAGATCGGGATCGAACGTGCGGATAATTTCCCGGATATATCGGCATGCGATGGCCTGTTCTTCCCGGTTTTTTGCATCCCATTCGGAGAGGTCGATTTCATTTCTTGTGGGCATTGTGCCGGCCAATGCTACCGTATGCCATTGTTGTTCCCTTCCGCTTAAAATGATTTCCGGCGTGCTCCCGATCCATGTTCCCGTTATCGGGGTATGACAGAGCGAAATCATCATGCGCGGATAGCTGTTGCATGCACGGATGAATGCCGTTACAGGAGAAAAATCATCGGGAAGAGAATACCGGGAGCGGTGGGAAAGTACCAACTTTTGAAAGCGCCTTTCCTTTAATGGCACGATGAATTGTTCGAATGCTTTCATATAATCGGCTTTCGAACGTTCCGTTATGGCTGTTTCAGGAGTTTCTTGTCCGTAGGAAATTGTGGCATAATGGGGAATGGAAGAAAGCGCTTTTTCTATGTTTTTCCACCCGTTGGTCACCCGGTCGGGGCGTATCAATACGATGGGATGTGCTTTCGTTTCCTGAAAAGGAGCCATTACAAAGCCGCACCGCCCGTTTAATTCATCCAGTCCGTTGAGGATGATTGTTTCATCGCTCTCTTGAAAAACAAGTATCGGACTGTCGGCCCATGGTAAGCGGTACAGGGCAAAGTTTGCCGCACATCCCGTCAGACGGTCGAGTATCTGCTGAAGTTTCTGTTCGGGTATATTCATGAACGGCGTTTTACGATGAGGTTAACGACTCGTACCGTTGAGACAAGTTTCCCCTCGGAATTTGTAATATCAATGTTCCAAACGTGGGAAGTATGTCCGCGATGCACAATGGTTCCCGTGGCTTCTACGTATGTTCCAACCGGAACAAGGTGGATATGGTTCCCGCTGACCTGCACTCCGCACGGCATTTGTTGTGGCGAACAGAGGATAATGGAGCCGTGTCCGGCTACGATTTCTGCCAAGGCAAGCGAAGCTCCTCCGTTTAAATATCCGAAAGGCTGGCAGGTCCTTTCGTCGACCGGCATCGTTGCTTTGACGAACCCCTCTTTCATTTCAGTGAATTGAATGCCTAAGTGTCCGCCTAACGAGCCGGACAAGTCGGGCAATTGATATGTTGTTTCGTTGTTTGTCTGCATGTCTTTTAAAATTGTATCAATATGCAAAATTACATAAATCTGCGTTATCTTCGATTGCCATCAGGGGAAAATACATCAAAATGTGCGTTGTTCAGTTCTTTTTACGGAGGACTTTTGACGAGAAATTCCTTTTCTTTTTGCGAAAAGAAACGCAGATTTTTTTACAAGGAAAACGGCGGTTTGGTTTATAATCGCTATATTTGTACTCTAAGCATTTCATTATTCAAAAAAACAAACGTTATCATGAAAACACTTTCATCAGGCATTTTAAAAACATTCCTTTTGGGCTTTTTGCTGTGTGGTGTGCCTCTTTTTGCACAAGAAACAAGTTATACGCCTTCACCTGAGAACTTAAAGGCGAGAGAAGAATTCAGTAAAAACAAATTCGGAATCTTTCTTCATTGGGGAATTTACAGCATGTTTGCTCAAGGAGAGCACTACATGAACATGGAGAATATCGATTATCGGGAATATGCAAAGGCGGCTTCGGGTTTTTATCCCTCGAAGTTCGATGCAAGAGAATGGGTTAAAGCAATAAAGGCGGCGGGAGCCAAGTATATCTGTTTCACGTCGCGTCATCACGACGGCTTTTCCATGTTCGATACAAAATACTCGGATTACAACATCGTAGATGCCACGCCTTTTAAAAGGGACGTGATAAAAGAACTGGCCGAAGCCTGTAAGGAGGAAGGAATAAAGCTTCATTTGTATTATTCTCATTTGGACTGGACGCGTGAAGATTATTATCCGTTGGGTGGAACCGGGCATGGAACGGGACGCACGAACCACGGCGAGTGGAGCTCTTATTATCAGTTTATGAATAATCAGTTGACGGAATTGCTTACCAATTACGGCCCGATTGGTGCGATTTGGTTCGACGGTATGTGGGACAAGCCCGATTTCGATTGGCGATTGAGCGAGCAGTATGCCTTGATTCATAAGCTGCAACCGGCTTGTCTGATAGGAAACAATCATCACAAGAAACCGTACGACGGAGAAGATTTTCAGATGTTTGAAAGAGACCTGCCGGGGGAAAACAAAACAGGTTTCTCGGGCGAGAGCGAGATAAGTAACCTCCCTTTGGAAACTTGCGAGACGATAACCGGTGCATGGTGGGGCTATCGTATAAAAGACCAAGACTATAAATCTACCCGCGATTTGGTACGTATGCTGGTGAAAGCTGCAGGAAAGGGCGCAAATTTATTGCTGAACATCGGTCCTCAGCCGAACGGTGAACTGCCGGCGAAGGCATTGGACCGTCTGAAAGGAATCGGGGAATGGTTGGATAAATACGGAGAAACAATCTACGACACAACGGCGGGTGATGTAATGACGGCGGAATGGGGAACGACAACCCGTAAGGGGAATACGCTTTATTTGCATATCCTTGCCGACCGGATGCCGAAACATATCATTCTTCCCGCCGGCATAAAAGTGAAAAAAGCGGTATTGTTTGATTCGGGCGAGAAAGTGAATTATGAAAAGATTAAAGACGGTACGTTGTTTTATACCGCCTCTCTGACACCCGATACGGATTGTATCGTTACACTTACCGTGGCCGATTGATGAAACGATAGACTGTTTCTGAAATATCGGCGATAAGTTGGGCTGTGTCGGCTTCGTTTTCTTCTGAATCTTTGATGAATACGGCGATGGTATATCGGCGTCCGTCGGGGAGGAGAACGAAGCCGATGTCGTTTATGCCGGTGAGTTTCCCGGAACTGTTACGGTCGCCCGTTCCCGTTTTATGCCCGACGATGCATTGTTTCCCGAGCAGCGGTTTGGCCAAACGGTCTGTTCCTGTTTCACAAGCGATCATGGTTCTTTTTATAAAGGTCTGCATCTCCGGATAAGGAAGCGTACGGCTGATAAAGACATCCAGCAGGCGTGCCGCTTCAAGCGGCGTGCTCCAGTTGCGGTAACATGCGTTTATATCCCGGTGCATGTCGTTTTCTGTTTGGGTCACGGCAAATTGTTCGAAGCCTAAGGAACGGATGTATTTGTCGGTGTATCGCGTGCCTCCGATAAAAGAAAAGAGTACATCGCATGCAATGTTGTCGCTCAATTGCAAAGTATACGTCAACAGTTCTTTGACGGATATGCCGATGTTTCCTTGCGGATGGGCATCGCGTAACGGACTGTATGTGTTCTGTCGCATGGTTTCTCCGGAAATGAAAATCAATGAATCGGGAGATATCTTGTTTTCATGCAGGAAATTTGCGACGGACAATGCCTGATGAAACTTGACAACACTCATCAGCGGATAGTGAATGTCGTTATTTATGGTAACGGTGTCTGTACCGTTCAGGATGACGGCCACGCCGACTTGTGCTTTCTTTCCGGCAATGAGTCGGGAAATGCTCTCCTCAAGGTTGTTGCCGCATGCCAGACACGGGAACAAAAGAAGGAAAAATGTTATGATAAAGTTTTGCTTGTTCATGGGAAAACGATGGATTGTTTTTTCTAAAACGCAAAGATAATTTATTTGAAATATAAAAAGAAAACCTATCTTTGTATGAGACGTTAAAGACAAATGACCATGAAAAAAGAACATCCCGATAAAGATAAACCTGTAATATGTCTTGCAGGGAAAAACGATTATGCCGAGTTGGTTTCTCTGTGGGAAGCATCGGTACGCAGCACACATCATTTTCTTTCGGAAGAAGATATTCAGTATTATAAGGAAGCAATAGAACGTGATTATTTCCCCGCGGTGGATTTGTATGTCATTCGCAACGGTGAAGGGCATATAACGGCCTTTATCGGTTTGGGAAAGACCATGATAGAGATGCTGTTTGTTCACCCCGATGAGCAAGGAAAAGGCTATGGAAGCATGTTGGTTGACTTCGCCTTTTATGAAAAAGGACTCGATACGGTGGATGTAAACGAGCAGAATTCCGATGCACTTGCTTTCTATATTCATAAAGGATTTACGGTTATTGGTCATGGCGAGGTGGATTCGGCCGGTAAACCTTATCCCATTTTGCATCTGAAGAAATACCGCACGGCATTTCTCGAAACGGAACGTTTGTTGTTAAGGCCGTTTACCGAAGACGATTTGCCCGACTTCTTTGCATACTGTCATAACCCGAATGTGGGGAATAATGCGGGATGGAAGCCTCATGACACGCCGAAAGAATCGCTCGAAATATTGCGCTCGGTCTTTATAGAAAAGGAAAACCGTTGGGCAATTGTGAAGAAAAGTTCCCGGAAATTGCTGGGAGCAATCGGACTGACACCCGATACTTTGCGTAAAAACCCGAGGGCTTTGATGTTGGGATATTGGCTGGGTGAAGATTATTGGGGCTGTGGTTATGCCCTTGAAGCCGCGCAGAAAATTATAGATTATGGCTTCGACAGTTTGGGAGCTGCGCTGGTTACAGCCAATTGTTACCCGGAAAATGAACGCTCTTTGCGTTTGTTGTCTCGACTTGATTTCGTGTTTGAAGGAACACTTCACTGTGCGGAATTGCTTCAGACGGGAGAAATGCGGGACTATATGTGCTATTATAAGGAACGGAAACGTAGTTAAATCGGTAAAAGAATGAAATGCGCTGATAAAAAATGGGAGATATTGCACAGCGAATATCTCATAAAACGTCCGTGGCTGACGGCGCGAAAAGATGAAGTGCGCTTGCCTAATGGCGTGATTAATAAGGAATATTATGTACTTGAATACCCCGATTGGGTAAATGTGATAGCCATTACCACGGAAGGGAAATTCTTGATGGAGCGGCAATACCGCCACGGATTGCAGTGGACGGGCTATGAAATTTGTGCGGGCGTCTGCGAGAAGGGGGAGACTCCTCTTGATGCTGCCAAAAGAGAATTGCATGAGGAAACCGGTTATTCGGGAGGTAACTGGAAACATTACATGACGATTTCGGGAAATACCAGTACGATGACAAACCTTTGTCACTGTTTCTTGGCGACAGATGTCGTGCCGGTTTCCGGACAACATCTGGAACCTACCGAAGACATTTCCGTGCATTTGCTTACGGTGGACGAAGTGCGTTCGCTGCTTGTTGGCGATGAAATTCGTCAAGCATTGATGGCTGCTCCGCTGTGGAAGTATTTCGCAGAACATAAATTGCTGTGAGTTTTTTCTTTGTCCTGCAGGTTTTTCGGGTAAATGGTGGGCGTCTGCCTTATAAAGCGTCCTGAATCGGAGAGAAAATCAAAATGGAATTTGTTTCGGCAAACAAAAATAATGTTACATTTGTTTGCGGAAATTATATTTTGTTTCCTGCGGTGTTTTTTAGTATATATTCTTGTTTATATCTTTATGAAGAAGTTGGATTATGTTTGTAAATTACGGGAGTTCGGACAACAGATAAGAGATTTTGAACGTCAATTATTAAAAGATTATGGCGTTTCATTGAATGAAATGGTTGTATTGTACAGCATAGGTTCTGAAAGAGTCGTAATTAAAGAGTTGTCTTTACGTACCGGAATAAGTATATATAATGTGTCGAAAATTATCCATTCGGCTGAAAGCAAGAACCTTTTGCGCTGTTTGGTGGGAAAGGATGACAAGAGACAAAAGTTTTTGTTGCTGACGGATAAGGCGAAAAAATGCCTGACTAACTTTGAAAACTCGGGGATGGAAATACCGAATTCGCTGGTCAAATTGTTGGAGAATGATAATGTCCGGTCATGAAGAAGAAGTTCGATATAGAGATCCCCGGAGGAGGAAATAGCGTGCTACTGCATACTTGTTGCGCTCCTTGCTCCTCGGCTATCATAGAATGCCTGCTTAAGCATGCAATACGTCCTACAATTTATTATTGCAATCCCAACATTTATCCGTTGGAAGAATATAAGATTCGTAAGGATGAATGTAGCCGTTATGCGAAAATGTTGGGACTTGATATTGTGGATGCCGACTACAATCATGCCGAATGGCTCTGTGAAGTGAAAGGTCTTGAAGGAGAACCGGAGCGGGGAAGACGTTGTTTGAACTGTTTTAAGCTGCGTTTACTCGACACGGCTCGTTATGCGCATGAGCATGGATTTACAGTGATTACCACGACGCTGGCTTCGTCTCGTTGGAAAAGTTTAGATCAGATTAATGAAGCCGGGCGTTATGCCGTGGAGAAATATCCGGATGTATTGTGGTGGGAACAGAACTGGAGGAAGGGAGGATTGAGTGAACGTCGGGTAGAGATTATAAAAGAATACGGATTTTATAACCAGCAGTATTGTGGATGCGAGTATAGTATGAGAAAAAATAATTTGGGAGATTTGAAAAATGAAAAGTAAAATAGTTTTATTGGGCTTGCTTCTATTAAGTCTGACATTGTCGGCCCGGGCAGCCCGTATCGATACGTTGTCGGTTGAAAGCCGGAAAATGGACAGAAAGATTCCCGTAGTGGTTGTTGTACCGGAGCAGGCATTGCAGGGAAAACAATGCCCTGTTTTATATTTGCTGCACGGCTATGGGGGTAACGAACACTATTGGTTGCGCATAAAGCCCGAATTATCGGACATGGCAGATCGTGACGGTATTATGGTTGTTTGCCCCGATGGTGAGAACAGTTGGTTTTGGGATAGTCTGAAGAATGCCGACAGTCAGTTTGAAACGTTCGTTTCATCCGAACTTGTAAGCTATATAGATAAGCATTACCCGACGGTTTGTGACAGGAAAGGACGTGCCATTACCGGATTGAGTATGGGAGGACATGGAGGAATGTGGCTTTCCATTCGTCATAAGGATGTGTTTGGTGCAGGAGGAAGTACCAGTGGGGGGTTGGATATTCGCCCGTTTCCTGATAACTGGGACATGAAAAAACAGTTGGGAGAGATGAAAGATAATCCGGAAGCCTGGGAGCAACATACCGTAATTACCCAGCTGGACAGTCTAAAGAACGGCGACCTTGCTTTGATTTTCGATTGCGGGGAGAATGATTTCTTTTACGAAGTGAATAAAGCATTTCATGAAGAGCTGGATAAACGTGGCATCTTTCACGATTTTATCGTGCGCCCCGGTCAGCATAATGACAGATATTGGCGTAATGCGTTGGATTATCAGTGGGTATTCTTCAGGAAGTTTTTTGCAGGGTATCGCAGCCGTTTGGAATGATTGACCGCACTTTTTAGGAAAAACTTCCTGTCCTGTTGCCGTAAGTAGCGTGGAAATCGGGAAGTGACGTAAAAAAAGAATCGCCTCAAATTACCGAATCTTTGGATAATTTGAGGCGATTGCTTTATATGAAGTTTGTTTTAGATGAGGAATCCCAACAAGACACCGGCAGCTACAGCCGAGCCGATTACTCCGGCAACATTCGGTCCCATGGCGTGCATCAACAGGTAATTGCTCGGATCATATTCCAATCCGAGGATCTGTGAGATGCGGGCAGAATCAGGAACGGCCGAAACTCCTGCGTTACCAATTAGCGGATTGATCTTGTTATCTTTCTTTAGAACGAGATTGAAGATCTTGACAAATAGTACGCCGGATGCTGTTGCAATGATGAACGAAAGCGCTCCCAAGAGGAAGATTTTAATGGAGTCCATCGTAAGAAACTCAGAGGCTTGAGTAGAAGCACCGACGGTAAGTCCCAGTAAGATGGTGATTGTGTCGACCAACGGGCCTCGCGCTGTTTCTGCCAATCGGCGTGTTACGCCACTTTCTTTCAATAAGTTTCCGAAGAACAACATACCCAGCAAAGGCAATCCTGACGGTACGAGGAAGCATGTGAGCAATAATCCGACGATGGGGAACATCACCTTTTCCGTATGCGATACGGCACGCGGAGCCTTCATTCGGATTAAACGTTCTTTCTTTGTGGTAAGTAATCTCATAACGGGCGGCTGGATTACAGGAACAAGCGCCATGTATGAGTACGCCGAAACGGCAATGGCTCCCATTAAGTTGGGCGCAAGTTTCGAAGATAAAAAGATTGCTGTCGGTCCGTCAGCTCCACCGATAATACCAATGGATGCGGCCTGCATCGGATCGAATCCCATTTCCAGTGCAATAATGTAGGCTCCGAATATACCAAACTGTGCGGCAGCTCCGATAAGCATCAGCTTCGGATTGGATATAAGCGCCGAGAAATCTGTCATCGCGCCGATACCTAAAAAAATAAGAGGCGGATACCATCCCGAAGTTACGCCCTGGTATAAGATATTAAGTACTGAATTTTCTTCATAAATCCCGACTTGTAATCCCGCTTCCATGTTGAAAGGTATGTTACCGACTAGAATTCCGAAACCGATAGGAATGAGTAACATCGGTTCGAACTCTTTCGAGATTGCCAGATAAATAAAGAATATACCGACGCAAAGCATGATTAAATGTTGCGGAGTTGCGTTGTAAAATCCGGTATATGTCCAGAAATCGGCAAGATTATTTTGTAAAAAACTGACAAATTCTCCCATAGTTATTCGATGATTATAAGGTCTGTTCCTTCAAGAATTGATTCTCCTTTGTTGACATTGATGGCAACAACTTTTCCGTCGCGGTCAGATTTTATGTCGTTTTCCATTTTCATTGCTTCCAATATCAACAGTGTTTGTCCTCGTTTTACGGCATCTCCTTCTTTAACTTTTATGTCAAGTATGACACCGGGAAGCGGTGATTTGATTCCTGATTTCTGGTTTCCTGTTACGACCGGGCGCGTAATGGCGGGAGGAGGCGTCGCCGGTGTTGTTGAAGTTGCGCGCATTACCGGTCTGATTTTCGGCTTGATGTCTCGTTCTATTTCTACTGTGTAGGCCGTTCCGTTTACTTCAACGTGCACATTCTTGCCTTCGATTTCTCCTACACTTACCTTATAAAGGTTACCATTTATTCTATATTTGTATTCTTTCATTGTCGTATGTTTTATAAAATTATTTCTTGTGTGGTGTCTCACGCAGGGTATAAATCTTCGAACTCCAAGGAGAGTAGCTGCGTTTTACGCGGCTGATGGTAAGAATTGTTTCTTCTACGTCGTGATCATCTCCGTATGCTTCGTGCAAAGCCATCGAGATGGCTGCGATTACGTCTCCCGGTGCTTCTCCGAATTTTCTTTCTTTGGCTTCTTTTTTGTCGGTGACGTTATGTGCTTTCATTGCGTTCTTTTTGCGCAATTTGATGGCAGCATTTCCCACACATTTAAAGCTGATGTAAAGTAAAATAAGGCCGATAAACACAACACTCATGGCGGTGATTGTCATACCGATTCCCATCGAATCGTGTAATTCGAACTTTTCCATCTTCGGATTACTGTCGAGAGTTTTGTTGTTTGTGCTCGGCGTTACATATTTTTCTTCGCTGTCGTCTTTTACTTCCCATTCGTCGCTTGCATCACTGACGCGCGCATACGACTGATTTGTTTTCAATATGCCTGCAGGAACAACAATGTCATCTAAAAGTTTTCCGCCGGAATCATATAAACCTATCCAGTTTGAATTGGTTGTGCTTAAGATGAAATTTGTATGAAACGTGCCGCGACGTGGCAGACCGTCTGCCCAAAAGAGAGCGTGCTGACGCGGTTTGATGTTAGTTAACACATCGCCCTTTGGTATAAAATAAGAAATCGTATCTCCCGGTTGATAGCTGATTTTTAGCAAACATCCCGCGAGATCAGAGCTTTTATATGCTTTATTGAATATCTCAATCCATCCGCTGTGTACGCCATAGTCGTCCTCGAAGTTGCTCTGATTATCTATAAGAACTTCATTAATGACGAGTTTTTTTTGTACTTTTTTCTCGCCACATGAACAGAAAAAGGGTAATAGCAGGCATGAAAGGAATATTCCGATATGCGATCTTTTCATGATGAATAAATTAAAGATTAAGATTATAGTGGAATATTTCCGTGTTTTTTTGCCGGATTCGTAAGTTTTTTTGTTTGTAATTGTTGCAAGGCACGGATGATTCTGAAACGGGTATTTCTTGGTTCGATGACATCATCTATGTATCCGTATTTGGCTGCATTGTACGGATTGGCGAATAGTTTTGTGTATTCTGCCTCTTTTTCGGCCATGAATGCTTTGGGATCCGGTGCGTCTTTTGCTTCTTTTGCATATAAAACTTCTACGGCTCCGGCTCCTCCCATTACGGCGATTTCTGCAGTAGGCCATGCATAGTTCATGTCTCCCCGCAGTTGTTTGCAACTCATGACGATGTGAGATCCTCCGTATGACTTGCGTAATGTAATGGTAACTTTGGGAACTGTTGCTTCGCCGTATGCGTACAATAGTTTTGCTCCATGCAGGATTACGGCGTTATATTCCTGTCCGGTGCCCGGAAGGAAGCCGGGAACGTCGACTAACGATACGATGGGAATGTTGAAAGCATCGCAGAAACGGACAAAACGTGCGCCTTTTCTTGATGCATTGCAGTCAAGAACTCCGGCTAAGAACTTGGGCTGATTGGCAACGACTCCCACCGATTGACCATTAAAGCGGGCAAATCCGATGATGATGTTCTTGGCAAAATCGCGTTGCACCTCGAGAAATTCTCCATTATCTACTATTGCTCCGATAACTTCATACATATCGTATGGCTTGTTCGGGCTGTCAGGAATAATTTCGTTCAGCGAATCTTCCAGCCGATCTATCGGATCGGTACAATCTATATAAGGAGGTTCTTCCAAATTGTTCTGCGGAATGTAACTTAATAATTTGCGGATTAGGGCTAATCCTTCTTCTTCTGTTTCGGCAGTGAAGTGCGTGACTCCCGAACGAGTTGAGTGAACGCTGGCTCCTCCAAGGTTTTCTTGTGTCACATCTTCGCCGGTAACTGTTTTTACCACTTTCGGTCCGGTGAGGAACATATAAGAAGTTCCTTCCATCATTAACGTGAAATCTGTTAAAGCGGGTGAGTAAACGGCTCCTCCTGCACAAGGACCGAATATCCCGGAGATTTGCGGGATTACACCGGAAGCCAGAATATTTCTTTGGAAAATTTCGGCATATCCTGCCAAAGCATTTATACCTTCTTGAATACGCGCGCCGCCGGAGTCGTTGATACCAATGCAGGGAGCCCCCATTTTCATGGCCATATCCATCACTTTGCAGATTTTCTGTGACATGGTTTCCGACAGCGAACCGGCCGAAACGGTGAAGTCTTGTGCAAAGACATAAACCAGTCGGCCTTCGATTGTTCCGTAACCTGTTACAACACCATCGCCCAGATATTGTTTCTTTTCCATGCCGAAGTTCGTACAACGATGCTTTACAAACATGTCCATTTCTTCGAAGCTGCCTTCGTCCAAGAGCATGGCTATGCGTTCGCGTGCTGTATATTTCCCTTTTGCATGCTGTTTTTCTATTGCTTTTTCTCCTCCTCCCAAACGAGCTTGGGCGCGTAATTCTATTAGTTCTTTTACTTTTTCAAGTTGACTACTCATGGTATTAGAGATCTTTTAAATGAATAAATATATAGATTTTATTTCTCGCATAACTCGGTAAGAACGCCCATTGTGGACTTCGGATGCAAGAAAGCGATGTTTAAGTTTTCGGCACCTTTCCGAGGAGACTTGTCTATTAAACGTATTCCTTGAGCGTCTGCTTCCGATAAGGCGTTGGCCACTCCATCTTCTATTGCAAATGCAACGTGGTGTACGCCCATGCCTCTGTTCTCAATGAACTTGGCGATTGTGCTGTCGGGACTCGTTGGTTCCAAAAGTTCTATTTTGGTTTCTCCACATTTTAAGAAGGCGGTTTTTACTTTTTGATCCTCTACTGTTTCTATGTTATAACATTTTAATCCGAGAGTTTTCTCATAATATGGAAGGGCTTCTTCAATACTTTTTACAGCAATGCCCAGATGTTCGATGTGAGAGATTTTCATAATTGTGTTATTTTTAGGGGTATTAAGTTTAAAGTTCCTTCGTGAAACTGCACAAAGGAAATAAATTTGTGCGTAAAAACGAAACTTTTTTTTGTTTTATTTTCCCTGGTATAAAATATTTAATCATTCGATAAGTATATTTAAGTTTTCGATGTTTATCATACATAAATGTGAATAAACAGTCGGTTTAACCAGTTCCATCGGATATGAAACCAGCGTCGGCTGCTAAGTTGTTTCCCTCCGAAGCGTAAAATAAAGTCGCGATATCCGTATTTGTGGAAAGGAAGTCCGGCGTCGATGAATTCGAAGTGTTTATAATTTTGCTTTTGAGCATAAATCATGGCGTACCAAACCGCCAGAACGCCGGGATAAAGTCGTGGATAACTTTTCCGCATACCTCCTGAAAAAAGGAGGTAAGCTGTGTCGTTTGAGTAAACGCATACGGAGCCTCCTATAATCTTTTTTTCATGTTTTACGAGGAATATTTGTCCTAATTCCTTTTTCGAAGGTTGACTTAATAGTGAAAGAAAGAATTTAACGTCGGGAAAATATTTGTGAAGTTTCGAAGAATAATATTTCTTCATACTGGAGAAAAATTCACGAATGTCGTTTTCGTTTTGGGCAACGTTGGCGGTCGCTCCATTTTTCAGTCCGTTTGCTATCTGGCGTCTCCGCGAAGCACTCATCCATTTTCCTAAATTGTGTTGATGAATAGAATTCCGTACGCGAAGCCATTTTATGGGGAAATAATTATTTTGGCGGAAATATCTGTATCCAAAGAGGGGCGTCTCTATGTTCCGAAATTCCAATAAGAAAGATTTATCTTTAAAGCGATTGGTGAAATAGGTGAGCAGTTCGTTGAATATTTCTTCTTTTTTTATTGGCGGATTAAAGTATTCTCCTGTCCCGTATATGTAAGTGATGTTTGTAAAACCTATCAGGCGAAGATTCCGACGAGTGGTACAAAGTAGTTTGCCTACCGGCTTGTTTTCGATGAAGGCTACCAATAGGACAGGGGAATAACCCGGCGTTTGTTCTAAAACCCGAAACAATTCGGTGGAATGAAAGATATTTGTGCCCGGAAGATCCGGAATATCTTTCGAATGATAATATGTTGTCAGGCGGATAACCATATATGCAAATATATGAAAATTATCGAAAAAAAACACTGATGCGGGTAGGAATATGTTCATTTTGTTTTGATCTTCATGGTAGTTTGTAAAGAAAATGTAAAATAATGGTCAGATAATCCGTTTAGAAAGCCTATATTTGTTCCTGTAAAACAAAATGAGATTTTATGAAAGACTTCAGTGAATTGATAACGAAACGCCGAAGCATGCGTAAGTTTACAACGGAACAATTGTCGGAAGATGATGTGGTGAAATTGTTGAAAGCTGCCTTGATGTCTCCTTCTTCCAAGCGGAGTAATTGTTGGGAGTTCGTTGTGGTGGACGATAAAGAAACGCTCGATAAATTATCGCGTTGCAAGGAGTCGGGGGCTTCGTTTATAAAAGATGCGCCATTGGCGGTCGTCGTTCTGGCAGATCCTTTGGTGAGTGACGTCTGGATTGAGGATGCTTCCATTGCTTCATTTATGCTTCAGTTGCAGGCCGAAGACTTGGGTTTGGGCAGTTGTTGGGTTCAAGTGCGCGAACGTTTTGCAGCTACGGGGATGACGGCCGACGAATATGTGCACGGTGTTCTCGGCATTCCGTTGCAACTTCAGGTTCTTTCCATTGTGGTAATAGGGCATAAGGGGATGGAACGCAAGCCGTTTGATGAATCTCATCTGCAGTGGGAGAAGATACATCTGAATAAATACGGGGGAAAATAACGCAGCTTTTATGAAAATTGTTTTGATAGGTGCGGGAAACGTTGCCACGTGTTTGGGACTTGCTTTGCAAAAGTGCGGGCATACGCTGTGTCAGGTGGTCAGTAAGACCTCGGCCTCTGCCCGAGAACTTGCCGGTAAATTGGGCTGTTCTTCGGCGGTTTTTTCTGAAAAGATCGAGGCCGATGCGGAACTTTATATTGTTGCGGTGGTTGATGATGCGTTGGAGGATGTTACCCGTGCGGTTTCTTCCAGCAATCCGAATGCCTTGTTTGTCCATACGTCCGGCAGTGTTTCCATAGATGTCTGGAGGGGAAAGGCCATGCGGTTCGGCGTTTTTTATCCGATGCAAACGTTTACGAAGTCGCGTCCGGTGGATTTTTCGGAGGTATCTTTCTTCGTCGAAGCAAACAGAGAACAGGACGTTGTTTTACTGAAGACGCTGGCCGGTCAGTTGGGATCGAAGGCGTATGAAATAACTTCTGCGCAAAGACGCATCTTGCATATTGCAGCAGTCTTCGCATGCAACTTCACAAACCACATGTATGCCGTAGCCGCCCGGTTGATGGAAAAGCACGATTTGCCTTTCGAATCGTTATTGCCTTTAATAGACGAAACGGCGCGTAAGGTTCATCATCTCGCTCCGGTTGATGCACAAACGGGGCCGGCAAGGCGGAATGATGAAAAAATTCTGGCCGCTCATCGGGCAATGTTGGCAGATGAACCGGCATTGGCTGGGTTGTACGAGCTGATTAGTAAAGACATTCAAGATTATGAACAGAATCACAAATAGCAGTCTATGATAAATTATGATTTGACAAAAATAAAAGCTTTGATATTCGATGTCGATGGAGTCCTAAGTGCGGAAACCATTTTGCTGCATCCGGAGGGGGAACCCATGCGTACGGTTAACATCAAAGACGGTTATGCGTTGCAGCTGGCCGCGAAGTGCGGATTGCACATTGCCATTATTACCGGAGGAAAATCCGATGCCATTCGAAAACGTTACGAGGCGTTGGGTGTGAAAGATATCTACATGGGAGCGGCTGTGAAAACTCGTGAATATACCGATTTTATACAGAAATATGACTTAAAGCCTGAAGAGATTCTTTATATGGGAGATGATATTCCCGATTACGAAGTGCTTTCTTTAGTCGGATTGCCGTGTTGTCCGGCCGATGCGGCTCCCGAGGTTAAGGCAGTTTGCCGGTACACTTCTCACAGGAAGGGCGGATACGGTTGCGGACGCGACGTGATAGAACAGGTATTGCGTGCGCAAGGGAAATGGATGACGCATCGGGATGCGTTCGGATGGTAATAAATGTTTGAAAGCGTATGTTGGAAAATTTGAAGAACTATAAAGTGATATTGGCGTCGAACTCTCCGCGTCGTCGCGAATTATTGTCGGGGTTGGGGATTGACTACGAAGTGAAAGTATTGCCGGATATCAGCGAAGTTTATCCGGATTCATTGCGGGGAGAAGAAATCCCGATGTATATCGCTCGTGAAAAGGCCGAGGCTTATCGTTCCGTTATGCGGCCCGATGAACTGATTATTACGGCCGATACCATTGTGTACATCGGCGGGGAAGTCTTGGGAAAACCCGTAGATGAAGCGGATGCCTATCGTATGTTGCATGTTTTGTCGGGACGCTCGCACCATGTCATCACGGGAGTTTGCCTTACCTCACAGGAAAAACAGAAAACATTCTCTTCGGTAACGGAAGTGATGTTTGACACCTTGTCCGACGAAGAAATCGATTTTTATGTCCGGACATTCAAGCCTTTTGATAAAGCCGGCTCGTACGGCGTGCAGGAATGGATCGGCTTTATCGGCGTAAAAGGCCTGAAAGGTTCGTTCTATAATATTATGGGTCTGCCCGTGCAACGCTTGTATCAGGAGTTGAAACTGTGGTGAACCGTCTGTAAGAGGCTGTTCTTCGGGACAGAACGTTCAGTCTCCCCGGTAAAAACTTAGCAGGGCATGGCGCGCTATGAAGTCGGCATTTTGAGAAACCAGCATTTGTTCTTTCTCGCCCGGCAGCATGGCGTCGGGTAAAAGTCGGTTTGTTATGCAGTAAGTCAGCAGATCGGGCGGGCAAAGCATCTCCTCCGTCAGTAAGCGGAATGCATGCTTTTGAGCTTCTTCTTTGTCGTAAAGCGGATTGTTTTTGTCGGCAATGTATGCACAAATATCTTTTGCAAGAAGGATTCCTTTCTCGGGATGTACCATCAGGATGAAGTCTTTATGTTTCTTTAATTGCGGCAGCATGTGATCTTCGTCGTCGGGCCATTTCAAAATGTCTGCAAGAAACCGGTGCAGACTCTCGTATCCGTCTAAATAAACAATGCGTTTCCCTCCCGTACCTTCCGTAAACTTTTGGTAAATTTCCGCATGTGTTTTTTTCATATCTTCGAGAAGTGTTTCCGGAACGGGGAACAGGTCTTTTACCGTTTTCCACGAGGTGTCGTCTGACAGAATGCCGATCCATTCGTGTAAGAATAGCGCCAGCGGGCCGGTGGGGATAATAAATCGATGATGAGGAGCCATGTCTTTTATGTAAGGGGCCACGGCCGGTTCGGTAAGATAAGTATGTGCGAACAGCCATGTCAGCTTATGTTCGGCTTCTTTTTCGCTATTGAATTTTGTGAAATAACCGTTTAACCGCTCGTTTTCCGGCGCTGTTTCGTATGCCTTCGAGAGCGTGTCGTAAAAGGAAGCTGCCAGTTTTATAATCCGTTCGTCGTTGGGATTAATGTAAGGATGAGGGTAAGTGGCCTTTTCCCATGTGTTCCAGATGATGAAACGCAGGTCTGTTTCGTTAACTTCATCTCTTACATAATTTTCTTCTGCCGGCCAAAACGGAAGCAATTTCCCGTATAACCGTTCATGTTCCCCGATAAATGATGCCCAAAGGCCGAGGCCGGAAATCGTATCTTCCAGGTAAGCCGAGGCGTAAAGGCACATTTTCCTTCGGTAAATGTCGGGAAGTTCCGGCGGAAATTCCTGTCGGTACAGTTCATTGGCCAGCGTGGTAAAATACATATCTGTCGGGGTAGTGTTGGTATAAGGATGAATTTCCATCCACTCTTTCGGGAATATCTTGTTCGAAGTCATAAATGTTTTGTTTACCGAATTATGGATTTTGTTTTTCTTTTTGAGGTTCTATCGGTTCGGAGTTGTCTTTGTATGCGGAAAAACCTTTCACTTGTATGCGCTCGGTTTTGCCTTTTTCGTTTCCGGTGCTCTTCCCAAATTGGTTTAAATTATCTTTTATGGCATTGTGCACATCGAAGAATTGGTCGAGCAACATCTGCATGTGTTCTACCAGTTCGCCCTCGTTCGGAGAGAAAAACGTATGGCATCGCGAGTGAAGCCCTACGGTCTTTCCGTCTTCGTCCGCCATGTATACGGTAGTTATCATCGAGTTTATGTTTACCAGATTGATAATTTCTTTCAGATAAGGGAAGGCTTCATTGTCGATGCTGATGGAACCCCACCAAGGATTCCATATCATGATGAAACGGTTTTCCTCTTCTGCTGCTATGTAGAAGTCGTCTCCCTGATATTTGAAACGAATGTTTCCGTCTTCGTTAAGGGCAGGTTGGCAGCCGATTTTCTTCAGCGTGTTGGAAACAAGATCTTGTGTTTTTATGTCATCCAGCTCGTTTTTTGTCAATTGTTCGAGATGTTTCAGCCGCTTTTTTTGCTTGTTTAAAATATTCAGGCCGAATAAGGCGATAGGCCATAGGGCTAAAGCTATTACGGCAATGAGAAGAGCAATGTCGGATATGTCGTTCATTATTGTAAAACTAAAAGTTGTTTAAGTGAAAAGAACTGCTTATTTTTGTATAAAGATAAAGATATTTTTTAAAAAGAAGCCTATAAATGTAGATATTAGTCTTTTTTAAATGATACGGATGCAGTGATGTTTGTAAAAAACTGTTTTATAATTGAGTTTAAAAAAGACGGCTTATGAAAAGATTTATATTATTGATGTTATTGGGATGTGCCGGATTGACTGGATATGCAACGGCACAAACACCTTCAGGCGATACCGTACGCGAGCAAAAGAAGGTGAAGGAAGAACAGTTGGACAGCCTGCTTCATACCGAAGCTTTGCGGGCAATGGCAAATCAGTTCTTCGTGTTGGAGGCAGACCGGGTAGTCCTTCGGAACATGCAAACGGTTTATGTTTCTCCGGGAATCAATTTTGTTTCCGTAAAAAACGACAAGGCTGTGGTACAAATATCCTTCGATGCTTCCGAACCCGGGCTGAACGGAGTGGGTGGCATTACGGTTGAAGGTACGGTTTCTTCGTATAAGATGAAACAAGACAAGAAGGGATATACTTATTTGAACTTTGATGTTTTGGGGGCAAGCATATCGGCTAAGATCGATATTTACCTGATGCCCGAAAGTAATCGCGCCTCGGTGACGGTTTATCCGAACTTAAATTCAAACAAGGTGACCTTGACCGGTGTCTTGAAGCCGGCCGAAAAAAGCAATGTGTTTAAAGGGAATTCTTTGTAAAATGTCAGGATGTGACACGCTAATGATAAAACAGAAAGAGCAATGAGAAGACAAAGTTTATGGTTTCTCCTGGGGATATTTCTTGTCTCTTGCGAGAAAGATGTGAATATGGATAACCTAAGTCCGGAACTGACTGTCTATACAGATTATGACAACAGCGTGGATTTTAATAATTACAAAACCTATTATTTGCCGGATAGTATCCTGGATGTAAGCGGAAATGCTGTGGCGTATTGGGACGACGAACTTGCATTGTCTGTGATTAAGGAAGTGGCGAGCAACATGGAAGGACGGGGCTTTACGCGTCTTTCGACGGAACAAAAAAGTGAAGCCGACGTGGGCTTGCAACTGACGTATGTGCCTCAATCTTTGCAGATAGTCTCGGGTGCCTGGTGGCCTGTCGGCTTCTGGGGCGGATGGTGGAGCGGTTGGTTCTATCCTTACCCGCGGGTGGTGAGCTTTGATACCCAGACCTTTTTGATGGAAATGGTCGACCTTACTGCAAACGACGGGGGACAGGAAGAACATATCTTGCCGGTGATTTGGTATGTGGCAACCTCCGGTTATCGTTATGGAAGCCTGCGTGTGAATGTGCAGCTGATGATGGATGCCGCAAATCAGGCTTTTGCTCAATCAAGTTATGTTCGGACAATTAATACAGAGGAGGGCGGCTTATGATGAAAATAATTCGTTCCATTGCGGGAAAGGTCTTGATGTTTTGCATAATGTTTGCCGTTGTTCCGGTAAAAAGCCATGCGCAATGGAATCCGGCAAAGGCTCATTGTATCATAGACTGGCAGATGAATGCGCCGATTGGTACCGGCTTTGTGGAAAAGATCAGCGGTTGGGGTATGAATTTTGAAGGAACTTATGACATAACGCCTCATTGGGCTTTGGGAGCATTCGTAAATTTTCATACGAACCGTAAGTATATCGACCGGCAAACTATCGCATTGTCGCCCACAGAAGCGCTAACGACAGACCAGCAACGCTCCGCTTTCCAGTTGCCTTTTGGCTTGACAACTTCTTATAACCTGCGCCCGGGAAGGGTGTTTCGTCCTTATGTAGGGGCCAAAATGGGCGCAATGTTTGCAAGAAACACGACTTATTTTGGTATAAACGGGCGTTATGATGAAGGATGGGGATTTTATGTTTCCCCGGAAATCGGCCTGAAAATTCATCCGTTTCGTCACTGTCGACTCGGATTCCATATAGCAGGATTTTACAACTATGCGACCAACCATACACGAATCCTTCTCGGCGAAGTGGATGGACAAAGCGATTTGGGCTTTCGCCTGGGTGTGATATTCTGATTCGAAATACAGGCGGTTTTTGCGTGACAGCCTTTTGATGTGATGGAAAGGATATGTGTGTTTTGCGACGCACATATCCTTATTTTGTGAAAAAGATGGGGATGTTCCGTACAAAACATTTGCGAATCTTCTTTGATAATTTCCTCATCCCGTTATATTTTATTACCTTTGCCAACCAATTTTTTAAGTTCGAATTGAATAAATTACAAAGATAAATGATTACAGTTTCTAATGTCGCAGTCCAATTTGGTAAGCGTGTTTTGTATAATGACGTGAATTTAAAGTTCACAAACGGGAATATATATGGGATAATAGGCGCTAATGGTGCCGGAAAATCAACCTTTTTGAAAGTAATATCCGGCGAATTGGAACCTACAAAAGGTAGTGTGACATTGGGACCTGGAGAACGTTTGTCTGTGTTAAGTCAGGACCACTTTAAGTATGATGCCTACACGGTTTTGGATACAGTTCTCATGGGACATACAATTTTGTGGGATATTATGAAGCAGCGCGAGGCATTGTATGCGAAAGAAGATTTCACCGATGAAGACGGAATGAAAGCATCGGAGCTGGAAGAGAAGTTCGCGGAATTGGAAGGATGGAACGCCGAAAGCGATGCAGCAATACTATTAAGTGGATTAGGCATCAAGGAAGATAAACATTCTGTCCTCATGGGTGAGTTGAGCGGAAAGGAAAAAGTACGTGTAATGTTGGCACAAGCTTTGTTCGGCAATCCGGATAATTTGTTATTGGACGAGCCGACTAATGACTTAGACATGGATACTGTGACGTGGTTGGAGGAATATTTGTCAAACTTCGAACACACGGTTTTGGTTGTGAGCCACGATCGACATTTCCTTGACTCGGTATGTACGCACACGGTCGACATAGACTTTGGGAAAGTTAATCTCTTTGCTGGTAATTATAGTTTCTGGTATGAGTCGAGTCAGATCGCATTGCGTCAACAACAAAATCAAAAGGCGAAAGCAGAAGAAAAACGAAAAGAGCTGGAAGAGTTCATCAGACGTTTCTCTGCCAATGTAGCTAAATCGAAACAAACAACGAGTCGGAAAAAGATGTTGGAGAAGTTGAATGTGGAGGAAATCAAGCCGTCTTCGCGTAAATATCCCGGTATTATTTTTACAATGAACCGTGAACCGGGGAACCAGATCCTGGAGGTCTCAGGATTGCGCGCCGAGACAGAAGACGGACAAGTGCTGTTTAGTGATGTTAATTTCACCGTGGAAAAAGGTGATAAAATCGTTTTTCTGAGCAGGGATCCGCGTGCAATGACCGCATTGTTCGAAATCATTACGGGAAACCGGAAGGCTCAGGGCGGACATTATGCGTGGGGAGTAACCATAACGACGGCTTATCTTCCGCTGGACAACACGGCCTATTTTGAAAACGACCTGAATCTTGTTGAATGGTTAAGCCAGTATGGTGAAGGAAACGAGGTTTACATGAAAGGATTTTTAGGCCGTATGTTATTCTCGGGCGAGGAAGTTCTGAAGAAAGTAAACGTACTTTCCGGAGGAGAGAAGATGCGGTGTATGATAGCACGCATGCAGCTTCAAAATGCAAATTGCCTGATTTTGGATACACCGACCAACCACCTTGATCTGGAATCTATCCAGGCTTTTAACAACAACTTGAAGACTTATAAGGGGAATGTGCTGTTCGCTTCGCATGACCATGAGTTTATCGAGACAGTTGCCAACCGTATTATTGAACTGACGGCGAATGGAATTATCGACAAGATGATGGAGTATGACGAATATATTACCTCCGAACACATAAAAGCAATGCGGGCTCGTATGTACGGAGATTAAGTCTTTTACCCATTTTATGGAAAATATCAGTTTAAATTCCCGGCAGTCGAAACCGCATATCGTGTGGTTGGATGTGGTACGTTTCGTGGCAATGTTTACAGTTGTATGTTGTCATTCGGCCGATCCGTTTAATTTTTATTCGGGAAACGTCACGGCCGATTCTGAAAATATCAAGTTCTGGGGAGCCATTTACGGAGCTTTTTTGCGTCCTTGCGTTCCATTGTTTGTAATGATTACCGGCGCGTTACTGCTTCCGGTTCGCGGGGAAACATCTGTATTTTACCGAAAACGCATCAGTCGCGTCTTGTGGCCTTTCCTGATATGGTCCGTTCTTTATAATATATTTCCTTATGTAACGAAACTTCTGGGCTGTTCTCCGGATGTGGTTCTCGCGTGTTTCCCTTATGCCGATGCGGACGTTATGAGTCGCTCGCTCGGTGTTTCGTTGAAATCAATTGCAGAGATACCTTTGAATTTCTCGGCAATCGACGGTCACATGTGGTATATTTATCTGCTTATCGGCATGTATTTGTATATGCCGATCTTCTCTGCCTGGGTAGAGAAGGCAAGCGAAAAGGCCAAAGGATGGTTTCTTTTGGCGTGGGGTGTTACGTTGTTTGTCCCGTATTACCGCATGTTTGCAGATCAATATATCTGGGGTTCTTGTTCGTGGAACGAGTTTTATATGTTATACAACTTCGCCGGCTTTAACGGATATTTGCTTCTTGGACATTATTTGCGCCATCACGATTGGAGTTTGTCTAAGGTCTTGGCTTATGGCATCCCCATGTTTGCTGTCGGATATGCCGTTACGTTTTTCGGTTTCCGGTATATGACTGCTTCACCCGATTGCACGGCCGAGGAATACGAACTCTTTTTATATTATTGTTCGCCGAATGTAGTCATGATGACCATCCCGGTGTTTTTGTTGCTGAAAAAGGTGAAAGTTACCAATCTGCGCTTGCAAAACGCCTTGGCTAACCTCACAATCTGTGGTTTCGGTGTATATATGATTCATTTTTTCCTTACGGGTCCGGGTATTGTGCTGGCGCGCTATTGCCATATCCCCGTGCCGCTTCAGATTCTTTTTTCGGCAGTCATTGCTTTCTTTGTATCGTGGCTGCTGGTGATAGGCCTGAGGAAATTGTTCGGGAAATCTGCACGTTATATCGTGGGGTAAGGCAATAGTCTCGATGAATTTTCCGTTAATGCGACTTTGAGATGGGCGTATCTTTTATTTCAGAAACTCGTTCCCGAATGAAAGGGGCAGCAAATCTTTTGTGCTTTTTACCAATAAAACTTTTTCTTTTCCGCACAGAAGGACACAAATGTCTTTTTGGTATCGTTGTTCTGCCTCGAGCAATACCTGACGGCATGCGCCACATGGAGTAACGGGCGCAATTGTTTCACCTGCCTGATCCCGGGCCGTTATGGCAATGGCCTCAATGGCCTGTTCGGGATACCTTGCGTTTGCATAAAACAGGGTGACGCGCTCCGCACATAAGCCCGAGGGGTAAGCTGCATTTTCCTGGTTATTTCCTGAAACGATATTCCCGTCATCGAGTAAGGCCGCCGCACCGACCGAAAAATGAGAATAGGGTGCATAGCTGTGTTTCGAAGCTTCTTTTGCGGCAGCAATCAGCTTCCGGTAGGTATCATTCAGTTCTTCGTATCGATATTCCTCGACATAAAATTCTATTTTCTTCCTTTTCATGGCATTCCTCCTTGCGGGGAACAAAGCGTAAAGTTCCCGTTGTTTTATCACAAACATAGTGAAAAAATTGTATAAATGTAGTATTGTTTTGGTTTTATCTTCGAATCGTTTAACTTTGTGGACGGCTAATTTTATCATGAATTTATTATGAGGTTGGTTAGATATATCGTAATGATTGGTCTGGTTCTTGCCGTGCTTCCGCTGAATGCTCAACGGCGCAATGCGGCATACGAGGAGTATATAAAAAAATATCGTGAGCTTGCGGTTCATGAAATGAAGAAACATCATATACCGGCCAGTATCACGTTGGCGCAAGGATTGCTCGAGTCGGGAGCGGGAAGAAGTGCGCTTGCCCGCGAATCGAATAATCACTTCGGAATAAAATGCGGCGGAAGTTGGAGAGGAAAATCCGTACGTTACGACGATGATGCCCCCAAAGAATGTTTCAGAGCTTATCGCAGTGTGAAAGATTCTTATGCCGATCATTCCGAATTTTTGCGGAAAGGTGCGCGGTATGCCTTCCTTTTCAAATTGAAAATAACCGATTACAAGGGTTGGGCCCGCGGATTGAAGAAGGCAGGATATGCCACGGATCCGAGTTATGCCAACCGTTTGATCAGCATAATTGAACTGTACGATTTGGACCGTTACGACGAGGAAGGCGGACTGGAATTTGCAGAAAAATTTCCCAACCCGCACCAGCCTTACCTGGCAAACGGCTTGCTTTATGTAATAGCCCGAAACGGAGATACGTTTAAATCGTTGTCCAAGGAGTTGGGCATCAGCCGCAGGAAGCTGAGGAAATACAACGAATTGCCGAAAGATTATCAATTCACCGGCGGAGAGATTGTTTATTTGGAGAAAAAGAACAAGCGTGCTACGAAAGATTATTTGGTTTATACTGTTCGTCCGGGCGACTCGATGTATTCGATTTCTCAGAAATTTGGGATACGTTTGTCGCGGTTGTATAAGTTAAATAAGATGGATGCCGATGCACCTGCTCCCGAAGTTGGAACGATATTACGCTTGAGATGATAAAGAAACGCCGGCATCCTTTCAGAACAAGATGCCGGCGTTCCTTCTTTTTACCGGGGAAAGTTTTTATAAAACTCTACGACAGCCTCAATGCCTTTTCGGAAAATCTCCAGCGGAAAGTTCTCATTGGGAGAGTGAATCGCATCGCTTTCCAGACCAAAACCCATAAGAATGGTTTTTATTCCAAGGATTTGTTCGAAGTCACTGATGATGGGAATGCTTCCGCCTCGTCTCACGGCAAGCGGCTTTTTCCCGAATGCTTTTTCAAAACCTTTCTCGGCAGCCTTGTATGCCGGATGGTTTATGGGGCAAACATAGCCTTCGCCTCCGTGCATGGGAATGACGTTGACTTGCACGCAATCCGGCGCGATGTCTTGTATGTAGTCGATAAACAGGCGTGAGATTTTCTCGTGGTTCTGATGAGGAACAAGGCGGCTTGACACTTTTGCATAGGCTTTTGCCGGTAAGACCGTCTTGGAACCTTCTCCGGTATATCCGCCCCAAATGCCGCAAATATCGAAGGACGGCCGGCAACTGTTGCGTTCCAGTGTCGAATATCCCCGTTCTCCTCTCAATGCTTTTACGCCGATGGCGTTCATATATGCTTCCTCGTCGAAAGGAATATCGGCAAGCATTTTCCTTTCTTCATCGGACAGTTCTTCCACATCGTCGTAGAAATGAGGGATGGTAATACGGCCGTTTTCATCGATCACCCGGGAAAGCATGTCGCAAAGGATGTTGATGGGATTGCCTACAGCCCCGCCGAAATGTCCCGAATGAAGGTCTCTGTTCGGACCGGTCACTTCGATTTGCCAGTAAGCCAATCCGCGCAGGCCGGTGGTAAGCGAGGGAAGATTTTTTCCAAGCATGCTGGTGTCTGAAACTAAGATGACTTCTGCCTTTAGAAGTTCCTGGTGTTCTTTCAGAAATCCGTTGAGGCTGGGCGAGCCGATTTCTTCCTCTCCTTCGAAAATGAATTTGACATTATGCTTTAATAGCCCCGACTTTACCATATATTCAAAGGCTTTTACCTGTATCATGGCCTGGCCTTTATCATCGTCGGCCCCTCGTCCCCAGACGTGTCCGTCGCGAATTTTCGGTTCAAACGGTGCGCTGTTCCACAATTCCAGCGGTGTTGCCGGCATGACATCATAGTGGGCATACACCAGGATTGTCGGAGCTTTCGGATCGATAGTCTTCTCTGCATAGACCAAAGGATTACCTTGTGATGGCATGACTCTTGCATGGTCGGCTCCGGCTTCCAGCAAGAGTTGTTCCCAGCGTTCGGCACATGTTTCCATATCGTGCCGGTGTTCCGGTAAAGCACTGATGCTCGGGATGCGCATTAAACTGAACAATTCATTCAGAAAGCGCTCTTCATTTTCGCGGATATATTGCTTGATGTTCATCATATTTCGTGTATCTTCAGACATTGTGGTGATAAGTTTTTGTAGGATGTTATAGTCGTGTGGCCTTGTCCAACAGGTAATAGTCGAGCAAAGTCATGGCTGTCATGGCTTCAACAATGGGAACGGCGCGAGGCAGGACGCAGGGATCGTGTCGGCCGCGTGCCGTCAGTGTCGTTTCTTTCCCGTGAATATCGACGGTAGGTTGTTCCTTCAGTATCGTGGCAACCGGCTTGAAAGCTACACGGAAATAAATATCTTTTCCGTTGCTTATCCCGCCTTGTATTCCTCCGGACCGGTTTGTTTTCACGTCGATAACCCCGTTATTGTCATAAAAGAGGTCGTTCTGTTCGCTTCCTTTCTGCTCCATGTTGGAAAATCCCTGACCATATTCAAACCCTTTTGCGGCATTGATGCTTAGCATGGCATGGCCTAATGCAGCATGAAGCTTGCCGAAAACGGGTTGCCCCAAGCCGATGGGTGTTCCCTTGACAACGCAGGTTATGCATCCTCCGATGGTATCTCCTTCGCCTTTTATGCGATGGATGTATTCAGACATCTGCGCTGCTATTTCCATATCCGGGCATCTTACGGGGTTTTTTTCTATACAGTCGAAATCATATTTCGTGTAATCATTGTCAAGCCGATACGGTCCTACCTGTGAAGTATAGGCCGTTATGCTGATTCCAATGCGGCTAAGTGCCAGTTTTGCCAAGGCTCCTCCCACGACACGGGCAATTGTTTCTCTGGCCGAAGAGCGTCCTCCGCCCCGATGGTCGCGGATGCCGTATTTCTGCATGTAGACATAGTCGGCATGAGAAGGGCGGAAAACGTCTTTCATATTGTCGTAGTCGGTGGAATGTTGGTTCGTGTTTCGTACAATAAAACCTATGGGACAACCCGTAGAAATGCCGTTGAATACTCCGGACAACAGCTCAACTTGGTCGGCTTCCTTGCGGGAAGTCGTTAATTGGGACTGTCCCGGGCGGCGACGGTTCAGCTCGTTTTGTATAAACGCCGTGTCGATGGGAATGCCGGAGGGAAATCCGTCAATGACTCCGCCTACGGCTTCTCCGTGAGATTCTCCGAAACTTGTTAGACGGAAAAGGTTTCCGAATGTGTTATTATACATGATTTCTTGAAAATATTGGTTGTAAAATGATTTAATCTTAGAATCGACTGCCGGCTCCTCCGCCGCCGAAGTTTCCGCCTCCATAGCTTCCTCTACCGAATCCGCCGCCTGTAAACAGTCCTCCGCCCGGCAGCATTCCTCCTCCTCCCGGGTGGTGGAAATCGTCATTGCGCCGGGTATGTCGTATGGTTTTCTCGGTGTGTCCACAGTTGGAACAGCATAAAGTAATCTCTTCCGTGCGAAGATTTCCCGTAACCGACAGGATACGCACAGATGTCTGACGCAGTGTGTGCTTGTGGCAAACAGGACATTTTGTGCTACGGCGGACAACTCTCCACAGGAGGAACGGTATCATGGCAAAGCAAAGAATAATTAAAACGTATGAAAAATCGTCATCTTCGGGATGCTGATTCGCGGAAAGAGGGGTACCGGTTCCCTTTAATTGTTGGCAAACAGCCTCTATGCCCGACAACATTCCTGCGTCCCAGTTGCCTTTGCTCAGGTAAGAGTTCATGTACCGAACCTGTATTTGTTTGCAAACGGCATCTGGAAGATTCTCTTCCAGACCATATCCGGTAACGAACTGGATGCATCGTTCTCCTGTAACCAAGAGGATGACCAGACCGTTGTCTGCGCCTTTTTGTCCTACTTTGTTTTGTTGTCCCAGTTGAAAAGCGAAGTCGAAACAGTCGTTTCCTTCGATGTTTTCCAGCACGGCCACCAGAGTTTGTATGCCTGTCTCTTGTTCCAGCGAAAAAAGCATGCGGTCGATGCTTGCAACCGTTTCGGCCGACAGAATATTGTCAGGGTTGCTTACATAGCGTGTACGGTCTTGAAGGTGTACCAAAGGCACATCCTTTACTTTATATTCTTTCGCTGGGGCGATTGGTATAAGGCATGAAAAACATAAAAAGACGAGGAAAAACCGTAAATTCATCTTCGGGCGCGTTAGAATTTTACTTCGGGTGCTGTCTCATTTCCCTCTTGTGCTTCGAAGTAAGGGCGCTTTTCAAATCCGAACAAACCGGCAATGATGTTTTTTGGGAAACGTCGGATTGTTGTATTGAAGGTGCGGGCCGCCTCATTAAACTTGCGGCGTTCCACGCTGATGCGGTTCTCCGTTCCTTCCAGTTGCGCCTGAAGTGTTTGAAAGTTTTCGTTGGCTTTCAGTTCCGGATAATTCTCCGTTATGGCAAGAAGACGCCCGAGAGCTTTCCCTATTTCTCCTTGTGCTTCCTGATATGCTTGCATCTTTTCGGGAGTCAGTTCTTTTATGTCGACGGTTGTCTGGGTAGCTTTTGCCCGGGCCGATACGACCGCTTCGAAAGTTTCTTGCTCGTGTGTGGCATAACCCTTCACCGTATTGACCAAATTGGGGATAAGATCGGCACGGCGTTGGTACTGGTTTTCTACATTACTCCACGCTGTTTCCACTGTTTCTTCCTGGCCTATCAGAGAGTTATATGCCGATATGCAATAGAAAGCTGCCAATATTATTACGGCAAGAAGGATAATCCATGTTTTTTTCATAAATACGTATTTTATTGTTTAATTTCATATTCTATGCGCAAACTTACGTATTTTTTTCACATCGATGGTACAGTATGATGGAAAACATTGTGGAAAACTTGTAAATATAACGAGTCGTTTTTTTAAGATTTCGCGGTGAACCGATGGCATTTCCCCGTTTGTTTCTTCGAAAGATTGCCTCCTTTTGCCGTATTTGACCGCATGCTGCAGGCAGGGCGTTGCAAAGAGGTTATCTTAGAGCTTCCGTGGAATGATTGGAAAGATACGTTTCGGTAAAAGATTTTACCCGTCGGGTGTATTCGGAAGGGTAGAGGCGATAAGAATCGGCATGTCCGGCTTTAGGCACAATCCATAGGGCTTTGGGTTGGGGCTTGCTGTCATACAGTTGGTAGACCATCGATGTAGGAACAAAAAAATCCTGGTCGCCGTGTATGAAGAACATGGGCTTTGTGCATTTTTTTATTTGTGTTACGGACGATGCCTCCTTGAAATTCCATTTGTATTTCAGGTCGCATATACCGCTTGCCGCGTAAAGTAAAGGAAATGCCGGCAGGCCGAATTGCTCATGCAACTCCTTTTTAAACTGATCCCAAACGCTTGTATAGCCACAATCTTCGACGAAACATCGTACATAGTCGGGCAGATTTTCGCCGGACAACATCATGGTTGTGGCAGCTCCCATTGATATGCCGTGTACGACGACGCGGAGGCTGTCACCGAAGATCCGGGGAGTTGTATTGAGCCATTGCAGTACATCCAGACGGTCAAGCCAGCCCATCTGGATAGCTTTCCCGCCGCTTAATCCAGAGTATCGCAGGTCGGGCAACAGAATGTTGTAGTCGAGGCTGCTATTATACAGGTAGCCTATGTGGAACATTCGGATTGCATTGTCGGTATAGCCGTGAATGATTACGGCGGTTTTGGCCGTAGGTTTTGAGGAGCGGGCATAAAAAGCATGCAAAGGGGTGCCGTCGGGGGCGGTAAGGAACGTATCTTTCAGAGCATTGTGCTGCTGTAAACTGTCTATCCATTCGTTTATCTGCGGATAAGTCTCCCGCATGTATGCCATCGAAGTTTCCATGTCTTTCCCTCTGTTTTCGGGGGAAAGAGCAAAATTGACCATGAAGATTCCGCCTCCGATAATGCATGCGGCAATTATAAGAAGGGCACTTCCGATGATATACGATAGTTTCTTTTTCATGGATTCATGTATTTATCGGTTCCATATCTCCCATGCAGCAAACGCTTGTAAGAGCAGCATTTCAAGTCCGTTTTTGGTTATGGCTCCCTGTTCTTGCCCGCGTTTCATAAACAAGGTGGTATCGGGATTGTAAATCAAGTCGTACAACAAGTGTTGAGGCGTAAGGCTTTCGTACGGAATATCGGGACATGTTTCCGTTTTGGGGTACATGCCCAGAGGAGTACAATTCACAATTACTTTATAGTCTTCGAGAAGTTTTGGCGTAACGTCGGCATATCCGATGGTGTTCTCGCCTTTCGGCGAACGCGAAACAAACGTTGCTTTCAGTCCCAGACGGCGTAATCCGTGATAAATTGCCTTCGATGCTCCTCCTGTTCCCAGGATCAATGCCTGCTTATGATAGCTTTCCAGCAGCGGTTCGATGGAGCGGGTGAACCCGATGACGTCGGAGTTATATCCTGTAAGTTTCGTTCTTCCTTTACTCTTTTCCAGTTTGATGACGTTTACCGCGCCGATGGATCTGGTTTCTTCATCCAAGTCGTCAAGGTAAGGAATGACTTGTTCTTTGTAAGGGATGGTGACATTTAAACCTGCCAGATTCATTTCTGAAGCAATGATTTTGGGAAGTTCTTCGATAGACGCGATTTCGAAATTTACATATTCCGCGTCGATTTTCTCGGAAAGAAACTTTTCATTGAAGAAACTGCGCGAGAAAGAATGTCCAAGGGGGTAACCGATTAAACCATATTTTTTAGTCATATTGCAGAAAATAGTTATTTAGTTGCGAAATAAAGCGTACATATTCCAAACGTAAGTCGCTTGAATGATACTTCAGAGAACCCGGCTTTGCGGATGATGTTCTGCATAACTTCTCCTTGCGGAAAGGCTTGTATGGATTGGGGCAAGTAGGTGTATGCACGACGGTCTTTCGAGAGAATTTTTCCCAAACAGGGAATTATCATTCTTGAATAAAGGTGATACAGTTGTTTTATCGGGAAGATTTCGGGAGCGGACAGCTCCAATATGACCAGATGTCCGTTTCTTTTGAGTACACGGTACATTTCTTTCAGGCCAAGGTCGAGGTTGTCGAAGTTACGCACTCCAAATGCGACCGTAATAGCGTCGAACTGTTCTGAGGAGAAAGATAGCGCCGTGCAATCTTCTTTTGCAAAAGATATTTGTTGTGTCAAGCCTTCGCGTTGCACTTTTTCGCGGGCAATATCCATCATGTTTTCCGAGATGTCTGTGCCAATCAGCCGGGCAGGTTTCAGCATGCGGCAGGCTTGTATGGCAAAATCTCCTGTGCCTGTTGCTACATCCATGATGACTTGCGGGCGGAAGGGCTTGAGGCATTTTAAGGCTTTTCGGCGCCAATATTTGTCAATGCCCCATGAAAGCAGATGATTCAACCTGTCGTATGTCGGTGCGATATGGTTAAACATCTTTTCAACCTGCGCGGTTTTATTTTCGCTTTCGTTGTAAGGCTTGATGTTTTCTTGCGGGTAACCGGTCATAATAACGAGTTGTTTGTAATAAAAGGAGCCGGACTTATGGAGAAAATGTTTCGTTGTTTTTCCCCATTGTCCGACTTCTTTTACGGCAGATATTATTTCGTCAAATAATTAGTAACGTTTTGTTCGATACGGGATGCGAGGTCGTCTGTTTCGGCTTTTACGAATTTTTCTCCGGTAATGTGCTCGTATAATTCGATATAGCGGTCGCTGATTGAGTTGACGATCTCCGGCGTCATTTCGGGAATTGCTTGTCCTTCTTTTCCTTGGAAGTGATTATCCATCAACCATTCGCGGACAAACTCTTTGGAAAGCTGCTTTTGAGGCTCACCTTTTTCGAGACGGTCTTGGTAACCTTCGAGGTAGAAGTAGCGACTTGAATCGGGCGTATGAATCTCATCCATGAGATAAATCTCTCCATTGTATTTGCCGAATTCATATTTCGTGTCGACAAGTATCAAACCGCGTGCTTTTGCTATCTCCGTTCCGCGCTCGAATAATGCCAGCGTATAGCGTTCCAGCAGTTCATATTCTTCGGGGGTTGCAAGACCTCTTGCTAGAATTTCTTCTTTCGAGATGTCTTCGTCGTGCATGCCCAATTCGGCCTTTGTAGTAGGCGTGATGATGGGACGGGGAAATTTTTCGTTTTCTCTCATGCCTTCGGGCAGGCTTACTCCGCATATTTCGCGCACGCCGCTTTTATAAGCTCTCCATGCGCTGCCGCAAAGATAGCCGCGAATGATCATTTCAATGGGAAATCCTTTGCAGATTACGCCGACGGTTACCATCGGATCCGGTGTAGCTAATTTCCAGTTTGGGCAGATATCTGTTGTTGCATCAAGAAATTTTGCGGCGATTTGGTTTAGCATTTGTCCTTTGTAAGGTATTCCTTTCGGTAAAACGACGTCGAAAGCCGAGATACGGTCGGTGGCAACCATTACTAATTTTTCGTCGTTGATGTTGTACACATCACGAACTTTCCCGTGATAAACGCTTTTCTGTCCGGGAAAATGATAATCAGTTTTTGTTAATGCTTTGCTCATATTCGTTGTATTTTAGTAGATGAATAGATATTTTCTTCGTTATTTTTCTGCTTGTTTCTTCCGTTTTTCCTCGAGTTGCTTGCTTTCATATTTTTCATAAGCCTCGACGATTCGGGTAACAAGTCGGTGTCGTATGATGTCTTTTTTGTCAAGTTCAATGAAACTTATGCCTTTCACCCCTTTTAAAATTCGCAGTGCTTCAATCAATCCCGACGTTTGTGAAGGCGGAAGGTCGATTTGTGTTATGTCGCCTGTCACGATCATTTTTGTATTCATCCCCATGCGGGTGAGAAACATTTTAATTTGTTGGGTAGTCGTATTCTGGGCTTCATCTAAAATGACCACGGCGTCGTTCAGCGTCCGTCCGCGCATGAATGCCAACGGAGCGATTTGAATGACGTTAAACTCCATGTACTCTTTTAATTTCGCTGCGGGGATCATGTCTTGCAGCGCGTCGTAAAGAGGCTGAAGATAAGGATCTATTTTATCTTTCATGTCGCCGGGTAGAAAACCTAACTTCTCGCCTGCTTCCACAGCCGGGCGGCTTAAGATGATTTTTTTTATTTCTTTGTTTTTTAAAGCGCGCACGGCCAGGGCTATGGCTGTATATGTTTTACCCGATCCGGCGGGACCTATTGCAAAAATCATGTCGCTTTTCTCGAAATCCTTTACCAGCTTTTGCTGGTTGGAACTGCGTGGAGTGATGGGTTTTCCCGTTACGCTGTATACTATTACGTTGTTGTTTTGCTCAGAATCGCTCGGCTTGTTTCCTTTTATGACCTCAAGAATGGTTTCTTCGTTTAAGGAGTTGTGCCGTGCGCAATACTGTTCAAGTGATAAAATGACCTCTTCGAAGGCGCACATCTCTTCTTCTTCTCCCATTACTTTTATCACGTTTCCGCGTGCAACAATGCGTAATTTCGGAAACAGAGCCTTTATCATTTGAATGTTTGTATTGTTTTTCCCGTAGAAGATAACCGGATCAATATCTTCCAATACTATATGTTTTTCAATCATTCAGTGCGTATGTCTTATACTCGTATCGTTTTATTTATTGTTGCAAATTTAATCATTCCTTTTGATAGTTTTAGTTGTTGCATGGCAATAATTTGTATCTTTGCTCGAAAATGTAGTTAAAAAGTAAAAATGAAAGTTTGGATTCGTACCTGTTGGATTGCAATCTTTTGTTCCGGATTTCTCGTTTGTGGATGCTCCGGAAAGAAAGATATGTCGATGAAGATGAATAATCCCCATAACATTCGTGGTGTAGTTTCTTTTCAAAGAACATTTAATGATTTAAACGAGAAGCAGTTGAAAACGGCAAAAGCCATAGGCATTTCTCCGATATCGTCTCGCGAAGCTGCGGAAGATATGGGGGGTGATTTGGTAAAGATTGCCTCTTGCGAACGATATGACGTCGATTCATTGACGCATTCAATTCCTTTCTTGATCCCAAAGGCCGAGAAGTTACTTGACGAGATTGGCGAGAATTTTCTTGACTCTTTGCAGAATAAAGGACTAAACCCGAATAAAGTTATCGTAACTTCCGTGTTGCGTACGAAACATGATGTAAAGCGTTTGCGCCGGACAAACATAAATGCTTCTACAAACTCTTGCCACTTTTACGGAACGACCTTCGACATCAGTTGGGCACGTTTCCGTAAAGTTGAGGATCCGGACGGTCGTCCTTTGCAGGATGTGGGGGCGGATACTTTGAAACTTGTGCTTGCTGAAGTTCTAAGAGACCTTCGTAAGGAAGAACGTTGCTACGTGAAGTATGAGCTGAAACAGGGCTGTTTTCATATAACGGTGCGTTGATATGACAGATTCATCGGGACATCGTTACTTTATTTATCTGGCTTACGACGGGACGAATTATCATGGATGGCAGATCCAACCGAACGGTTCGAGCGTACAGGAGACGTTGGCCGATGCACTCTCTCTCGTTCTTCGGTATAAAACGGAGGTAGTGGGTGCCGGGAGGACGGACGCGGGGGTTCATGCCGCCCTCATGGTTGCTCATTTCGATTGGGGAGGAGTGTTGGACACGGTCTCGTTGGTTGATAAACTGAATCGGATACTTCCGCCCGATATATCGGTGTCCGCTATCAGAGAGGTGAGGCCGGATGCGCATGCCCGTTTCGATGCAGTTTATAGAACATACCAATATCATATAGTGACGCACAAGGAACCTTTCTCCAGACATTACGCCTGGCAGGTTTTCATGCCGCTGAATTTTGAGCAGATGAACGAGGCTTGCCGTATCTTGTTTGAGTATACAGACTTTACAAGCTTCAGTAAATTGCATACAGACGTGAAAACGAATAATTGTAAAATCATGCATGCGTTGTGGGAACAGACGGGAGCGTATGAATGGACTTTTACGATTCGTGCCGACAGATTCCTTCGTAATATGGTGAGAGCTGTGGTAGGAACTTTGGTGGATGTGGGCAGAAACAAGTTGACATTAGACGATTTCCGCGGGGTAATCGAGGCGAAAGATCGTTGTAAGGCCGGGACTTCCGTACCGGGGAAAGCCTTGTTTTTGACAGAAATATCTTATCCGGATTCCATATTCATATAGACAAACTCTCCCCGCCATCGTTTTGTTTTAGAAAGGTGGCGGGAGAGTTTGTTTTTTCACACGTCTTCTATGATGATGGAATAGCCGGCGCTGAAATTCTTTCCCGGCGAGAGATGTTGCATCCATTCCCTGTCTTTGAATTCACCTCTGTACCCCACTTGGTCGCAACGTCCGTACCAAGGCTCGATACAAACGAAGGGAACTTTGGGATTGACGGCGCTCGGTGACCAGATAGCTACCAGCGGACTGGAAAATTCTAAGCTTATGTAAGGTCTGAGTTCCTTATCTTTCAGTGTGATTTTCCGCACCTGATGGTTGTCGAACATGTATGTGTCACAGTCGAAAGTGCGGCGTGTCAGTTCCATTAACCCGTCTTTCAGGTGAAGCGTGCGGTGCTTTCCCGAGACGCAACCTTTTTCTGTGGGAGAAAGATACTCGAGAGTTTTTATTTCCGTCCCGAAATCTAAGAATCCCCGTTCGTCGGTTGCCGGATCAAACTTGCGGTAATAAAATGCCGGATGCGCACCTATTTGGAAATGCATTTCCTTGTTCCCGGTATTTTCAACCGTCCACATTACCTCAATCCGGTTTTCTTTCAGCCGGTATCCTATCTGCAAGACAAACGGAAACGGGTATTGTTTCATCGTTTCTTCGTTGCTTTCCAAAGCATAAATCAAAGCATTTTCCTCTTCGTAAACCGGCTGGAACTCGCTGTCGCGGGCAAATCCGTGTTGCTTCATCTCATACCATACCCCGTCATTACGGTATTTGTTGTCCCACAAACGCCCTACAATGGGGAAAAGCACAGGGGAATGTCTTGCCCAAAATTGAGGATCCGCCTGCCAAAGGTATTCGGTTTCGTTGGCAACGATGCTGACTAATTCGGCACCTTTGTCCGCTATTTGTAGTGTAATTTTATCGTTCGATAACGTTCTCATTGTGTTATTTTCGTTTTTTTACTGCGTCAAAAGTAGTGAAATTTTATATTCATTTACTTTAGATGCCGTATTATTTTTGTTTGTTGTTTATTTTTATTTATATTTGTTCGTAAACCTTTAATTGTATAATATGCGTTGTAAACAGCAATTCATACTATATATCTTAAGTTTATGTATCGTTGCGGGGTGTCGTCCGCACGCAAAAGATAGTGAAAGCACGGTATCGTCCTGTGAAGTTTTCTTCGACAGGATAAGAGACTCATTGGATGCCAAGCCGGAAAAGATGCTGGAAGAAATTGATACCCAACTGCCCCGGTTAAGCGACAGCTTGCGGTATTATCAGGCTCTTTTCCTGAAAGCCAAGGCAATGATGTTCCTTTCTTTGCAGGATTCGTCGGCGGCTTTGCTGCAAGACGTCGAGACGTTTTGCGTAAAGCATCCCGATGAACCGGACATATTGTCTTTATACGGTGGTGTAAAGTATGTGAGAGGATTGCTGTTGAGTCGCAATTCAAAATCGAGTCTGTCGATTCCCGAATTTAAAGAGGCGTATGACGTATGGATGAAATACGGCGATAAATACCACGCCGGAGAAGCAGCATTGAATCTGGCCAACGCGTATGCCCAGACCGGACGCTACGATCGTGCCGCGTTTTTGTTTCGACATGCTTTGTCTATTGCCGACGAGTTACGGTTGCCGGAAGAAGAACGCTATCCGGTTTATTACGGTTTGGGTGAGGTATATATGGAGTTGCGCGACTTTAAGACCTGCGACTTCTATTTCAATTTGGCAGCCGAGTCTTATGAAAATATGCGTCCGTTTGAGAAACATCTTTTCCTGATAAATCGGGGACTTTCGTATTATTATCGGCAAGATTATGCCTCGGCATTGGATTTTTATCGGCGCTCTCTGTTTCTTACGCGGGAATATCCCGATATGGATTACGAACGAAATCTGACATATATCAATATGAGCGATGCCTTTCTTCTCATGAACGAGACCGATTCGGCGGCATATTATCTAAATTGTTGTCATGCTTTTTTTCGGGAGACGCAGAACAGTAATGCACTTTATTATATAAATACGCAACTGATGGAACTGGCTTTGCGGGAAAACAATATCGCATTGGCCAGAAAATACCTGAAACGTTTTGTCACTCCTGCCTATGTTGAACCCAATATGGTGCATATCCGCAATAAATACCTGGAACGCTATTACGTAAAGACGGGCAACTTTAAGGAGGCTTATCGTTATCAGTTGCTGAATCAACATATAGAAGATTCGATACGCAACGAGCGCATTCGGATGAGGACCGTGGAAACTGCATTGAAATATCAGCAGGATAGTACCCTGATGACGAAGGAAATTCAGATAAGGCAGCAGCAGAATAAAGAGTTGGTGCTCAGAAGCTGGCTGTTTGGTGCTGTCATGTTGCTTTTGATTCTGGGAATAGGTTTGAGTTTGCTCATCTTGCGCAGAAGGAAGAAACGGGAAGCTTTTATGGAACGTCTGCGTGTGTCGATTGTTGCATTTCGTTTGCAAAACATACGCAATCGCATCTCTCCCCATTTTATATTCAATGTATTGAACAGGGAAATCAGTTCGTCGGGCGACAGAGCGACGAAAGGAAAGCTATTCGATCTGGTTAAACTCATCAGAAGAAACCTGGAGCTGACAAACGACGTGGCAGTCTCTTTGGCAGATGAACTCGATTTTGTGGAAACATACATTAATCTTGAAAAGGCAGCATTGGGAGAAAATTTCCGGTATGACGTGACAATTGGGACGGGAATAGACATTCATTCGGTACAAATACCTTCCATGTTGTTGCAAATTCCCGTGGAAAATGCCATAAAACATGCTCTTTGTACGAAACAAGGAAAACGACGTATTTGGATTTTAATTCAGAAAAAGCAAGAAACCATCGAAGTGTTTGTGCGGGACAATGGAGGAGGTTTCCGTCCGAAAAGCGAATATGGCGGAACCGGGATCGGGATGAAAGTGATCACTCAAATGCTTTCGTTGCTGAATATGTATAATCATCATCCCATACGGATGGAAGTGAACAATGTCATTGTAGAGGACGGAGAGACCGGATGCGAGGTATATTTCAACATCCCGCTCGCCTACTCGTATCAGTTGATAAGTAGAAATAAGAAGAATACAATATGAAGAAAATGTATAAAGCCGTAATTGTAGACGATGAGCAATGCGCAATCGATAATTTATGCACGGCATTAAAAGCGTATGATTATATCTCGGTTGTGAAAAAAGCCGGAAATGCCGCCGACGGAATTGCGGCGATAGAGAATGCACATCCCGATATCCTTTTTCTGGATATTGAGCTTCCTGACATGTCGGGAATGGAGCTTATCTCCGGCATTCACGACAGATTATCGTGGAACATGTGCATCATTTTTTATACGAGCCACGATAAATATGTGATAAAAGCCTTTCGTACTTATGCATTCGATGTATTGCTGAAGCCTTTCGATGCGAAGGAACTCGATACGATACTGAATCGTTTTCTTGAAAGTCAGGCAAACGATTCTGCAAGAAATCTGAATGCGAAACTGCCTGTTCCCTCGTCCGAGAGGCCTTTTATGGTGGTGACACCCATGGGAGACCTGCGTTTTTTACATGCTTCGGAGATAGGTTATTTCCGATACGTCTCGGGGCGTAAGATTTGGGAAATCGCTCTTCCCGACGGAACATTCCTTCCGTTGAAAAGAAATACCACGGCCGAACAGTTGTGTGGTTACAGTTCTTCTTTTGTTCAAATACATCAGTCATACATTATTAATATGAGCTATTTGGTGATGGTTCAGGATAACCGTTGCATTATGTATCCGCCTTTTAATAAGGAAAAGGCCTTGCTGGTGTCAAAAAAATACAAAAAAGAAATGATGGGACGCTTTTATCAGTTGTAGTCAAAAGATAATTTTTTTTGGTCTGTTTAGTTCTATTTTTCAAACTGTTAGCAGCAAATAAAGAATATTTGGTAAAGAATTCGTTGGAAGATTAGCAGCTTATGTGTTTAAAAAAGTTATTTTTGTGCCGTAATTCACCAAAAAAAGAAAAAAATAATGAAAGAACGTGCAAAAAAACTTTTCCTCCTTTTGGGTGGAATATTTGTTTTCATGGCTGCCGACGCGCAGTATCTTCGTACATCTTATTTCATGGAAGGGACATCTTCACGCCTACAATTGAATCCGGGATTGCAGCCGACTCGCGGATATTTTAACTTTCCTGTGATCGGTTCATTTAATGTGGGTGCAAGTTCGAACGTCTTGGGGACGAGTGACATTATCGACATTGTAGACTCCGGAACGGATTTGTTTACAAACGATGACCTGTACAATCGTCTGAAAGATGACAACCGTTTGAATGTAAACCTGAATACCGATATCCTGTCTTTCGGCTGGTATCGTGGAAAAGGCTTCTGGAGTGTGAACGTCGGACTGCGGGCCGATATCGGAGCATCGATACCGGGTGACATGTTTAATTACTTGCGTGATGCAGACCAATTCGATTATTCTAGCGGAAGATTGGAAGGAAGCATTACAAACATGGCCTTCGATGTAAACGCGTATGCCGAAGTCGGACTGGGATACTCTCGTGCAATCAATGAAAAGTTGACGGTGGGCGGACGCTTCAAAGTGCTTCTTGGTATTGCAAGTGCCGAATTGGCTGTCGATGAGTTCTCGGTGGATATGAATCTTCCTGCCGATCCTGACAATCCAAGCAGCTGGAACGGGAACTATGGCGGCTCGTATTCTGCACGGGCTCATGTGGCAACTTCATTTAAAGGAGGCGGTTTGAGCTTCGATGAGAATAACGTCCCCGACGGATTTGATTTCGACGGAGGATTCGGAATTGCGGGAACAGGTTTCGGAATCGACCTGGGAGCCAGCTATAAACTTCTCGACAATGTTACATTGTCTGCCGCCGTTCTTGATCTGGGATTTATTAAATGGAAATCAAGCGCCACGACAACAGCTACGGCCGAAGGAGGCGAAGATATACAGATTAACCAGAATAATTATCAAGAGTTCCTGGATGATGACTTCCTCAGCCTCGAACGTTTTAATTTGAAAGCAAACGAAGAAGGAACAACTTCGCGTAAAAAGAAACTGTCTTCTACCGTCCTTTTGGCCGGAGAATACACACTGTTGAGTGACAAGCTGTCTTTGGGTGCCATGTATACGGCACGCTTTGTGGAGCCGAAAACCTTAAATGAGATTACATTCTCGGCAACTTACCGCCCGAAGAACTGGTTTAATCTCGCACTCAGCTACTCTCCTGTACAGGCTTCCGGGAAGTCTTTCGGATTAGGACTGAAGTTGGGCCCGTTATTCCTGGGAACAGACTATATGTTCTTCGGTAACAATTCAAAATCAGTTAACGGATTCTTGGGACTCTCTTTCGCATTGGGTAAGTCGAAAGAAAAGAGCTATGCTCACCATAACTGCCGATAATTGAAAGAAAAGAATCCGGTCTTTTTATATAAAGATTGAAATGTTTTTATGAAAATATTGTGGGTTTTTATAGCGCTTTTTTCGTTGGCGGCTTGCGGACAATCCGGGAAACGGGGCGTAAGTTCTGCGGAAAGCGCGGGGAATGAGATATTGTATGCCGATCCCACCGTCATGGAGTGGGAGGGAAAATACTATCTTACGGGGACCGGAACACAGTCTCCGGCCGGTTTTACCGTACTTCAGTCGGAAGATTTACTGCACTGGTCTACGGGAATACCCGATTCGCTTCGGTTTATTCTGAAGAAAGGAGAGGGCACTTTCGGTGAAAAAGGATTCTGGGCACCCCAATGGTTTGCGGATAACGGGCGTTGGTTCCTGGCATATACGGCCGATGAACAGGTAGCCTTGGCGTCTTCTTCTTCATGGTTGGGCCCGTTCAAACAGGAAAAAGTTCAGCCTGTCGATTCCACAGCACACAATATAGATCCTTATTTGTTCAAGGATGATGACGGGAAATATTACCTGTATCATGTGAGATTCAATAAGGGAAATTATATCTGGGTGGCAGAGTTTGACATGAAAAGCGGACGTATTCTTCCCCAAACATTGAAGCAATGTCTTGATTGTACGGAGGAGTGGGAGAATACACATAACTATCCTTCAGATCCGATAATGGAAGGTCCTACCGTAAAGAAGTGGGGAGATGTGTACTATCTTTTCTATTCGGCGAATCATTTTATGAATATAGATTACGCAGTGGGCTACGCAACTTCTTCATCTCCTTTCGGCCCTTGGAAAAAATATGAGGGAAATCCCATTATTCATCGCAGTATCGTAAAGGAAAACGGTTCGGGCCATGGCGATATATTTGCCACTCCCGAGGGTGATTTATACTATGTTTATCATGTGCATAACTCCGATTCCGTCGTGTCTCCCCGGCGCACACGCATTGTTCCAATGCTTCGTGAGAAAGGAGCCGACGGCATTTATCACATATCGGTAGACAGCGGTCGAATCATAAAACCCCTTCAGACAATTCAGTAAAAGACGTTCATCCCCGGGTAATAAGCAATTATCCGGGGATGAATGTTATATGGTTATCTCTTTTAGTAAGGCTCCGTTTAGCTGATGAATCCTGATGTTTCCGTTGTCATAAATGGCAAAAGTCGGTACATTTCCTTGTTTGGGAAAGGTAACGGAGCCGGTGTTACAAACAAAACACTTCTCTGTTTTCTCTAATTTCCATAGATGAGTGTGTCCGTAGAAGAAGACGTTGAATTTTCCTCTCGGGAAGTTTTTCTCGTTATATATATGTCCGTGGGTAAGAAAAAGAGTTTTCCCGTTGTCAACCACGAGCATGTAATCGCTTAAGATTGGGAAATCCAGCAGCATTTGATCCACTTCCGAGTCGCAATTCCCGCGGATTGCAATCACATCATCCGCCATCTCGTTCAGGCGTTCGGCTATACCTTTCGGGTTAAGCCCTTCAAAGATTCCGTTACGCGGGCCATAATTCAATATGTCTCCCAAGATAAAAAGTTTGTCACAGTGGGAAGTTTTATAGAAAGACAATACGGCTTCCATTGCAGGCAATGAGCCGTGAATGTCGGAAACGATGAGGTATTTCATGAAAAATATCTTGTTAGGCGGTTAAAAAAACTGTCGTCAAAGTTATAAAATCTCTCGGGCTTTTAGTAAGAAATGACATAATTTAAAATTATTGGATATCTTTTTGTGAGTGGTTTGTCCTTAAAAAATTAAATTTGCAATTGTTTTTTGTATTACAATACGACTTTTAGGTATAATCATTTTTTATTGTTTTTATTGATATGGATAAGAGATTTGGTTTTGTTTTGGGGTGCTTGTTATGCGTAACAGGCATTCAACTGCATGCTCAGGAAACGCGTTTATGGTATGATAAGCCGGCAGATGAATGGATGAAATCGCTTCCTATAGGTAACGGACGCGTAGGGGCGATGGTTTTTGGCGGCGTGGAAGAAGAGACTGTTGCTTTAAACGAATCGAGTATGTGGGCGGGAGAGTACGATCCCAATCAGGAAAAACCTTTCGGGCGCGAGCGTCTTGATTCGCTGAGAACACTGTTTTTTGAGAAAAAACTGGTGGAAGGCAATCAAATAGCCGGGCGGGAATTGGTCGGGACGCCGCATTCTTTCGGAACACATTTGCCCATTGGCGACCTGAAGATACGCTTTGATTATGCAAATGCAGGTAGTCCTGTGGAAAATTATTGCCGTGAGTTGGATTTGACGAAGGCAGTGGTGGCCGTATCTTTCGAGAAAGGCGGCATAAAATACCGGAGAGAATTTTTTTCTTCCAACCCGCAGGATGCGGTAGTGATGCGCTTCTCGTCAAATAAAAAAGGAGCCGTATCGTTTGACATGCGGATGGAAATGATTACGGCTGCCGAGGTCCTTGTGAAAAATGACGAACTGGTTTTCGACGGGCAAGCGCTGTTTCCCAATTTGGGGACGGGCGGTGTGATGTTCCAGGGACGCATCGTTGTAAAGGCAGAAAGCGGAACCATATCTTCCAACAACGGGACAGTCAGTGTAAAGAATGCCGATGCCGTAGTGATTGTTGCCGACGTTCGAACGAATTATAAGAGCGATCAGTATAAATCATTGTGTGAAAAGACGGTGAGGAATGCACAGAATGTGGCATACGACCGGCTTAAACAGATGCACGTAGAGGATTATTCTGCGTTGTTCAATAGGGTGTCACTCGTGTTGGGCGAAGACAACCGGAAGGATTTGCCTACCGATGTCCGTTGGCAGGCCTTATGCAATGGACAGAAAGACGCCGGCCTGCAGGCATTGTTTTTCCAGTACGGACGTTATCTTACGATAGCTTCTTCGCGGGAGAATTCCCCCTTGCCGATAGCTTTACAGGGCTTTTTTAATGATAATCTGGCATGTAACATGTGTTGGACCAGCGATTATCATTTGGACATTAACACGGAACAGAATTATTGGCTGACGAATATCGGCAACTTGCCCGAGTGCAATGCTCCGCTTTTTACTTATATTGCCGATCTTGCACGGCACGGTTCCAAGACAGTCAAGACCGTTTACGGCTGTAAAGGATGGGCTGCACACACGGTAGCAAATGTATGGGGTTACACGGCTCCCTCGAATGGCATGGGATGGGGACTGTTTCCTTTGGCCGGTTCGTGGATGGCTTCTCATTTGTGGACGCATTATGAATATACGCAGGACGAGGAATATCTGGCAAAGACAGCCTATCCTTTGTTGAAGGGGAATGCCGAGTTTTTGTTGGATTACATGGTGGAAGATCCGAACACCGGTTATATGGTTACAGGTCCCTGCATTTCTCCCGAGAATTCTTTCCGCTACCAGGGACAGGAACTTGGGGCTTCCATGATGCCAACCTGCGATCGTGTGTTGGCATACGAAATCATGTCTGCCTGCGTCAAGGCCTCGGAAATACTGAAAACCGACAAGTCTTTTGCCGATTCTTTGCGGGTGGCTTTGGCAAAATTTCCTCCGTTTCGTATAAACAGAAATGGTGGTATTTGCGAATGGATGGAGGACTATGAAGAAGCTCATCCCAATCATAGGCATACTTCTCACTTATTGGCTTTTTATCCTTTCGCGCAGATTACGAAAGAAGGCTCTCCCGAGTTGACCGAAGCAGTGCGTAAAACCATTGAACGGAGGCTGTCTGCCGAGGGATGGGAAGACGTGGAATGGAGCAGGGCAAACATGGTTTGTTTTTATGCCCGCCTGAAAGATGCGCAAAAAGCCGAGGAGAGTCTGAACATTTTAATGTCTGATTTTGCACGGGAGAACCTGTTGACCATCTCTCCCGAAGGCATTGCCGGTGCTCCTTACGATGTATTTATCTTCGATGGCAATGCGGCCGGTGCGGCCGGACTGGCCGAAATGTTGGTACAAGGGCAGGAAGGATATGTGGAGTTGTTGCCGTGTCTGCCTGTGGAATGGAAGGACGGACGTTTTAAAGGGCTGTGTGTGAAAGGAGGAGCCGAGGTGTCGGCTGAATGGCAGGATGCGCAGGTTAAAGAGGCTTCATTGCGGGCTACGGTCGATAATCTGTTTAAGTTGAAGATACCGGAAGACCGTGAATACACCATTACGTTGAACGGAAAAAAATGTCCGTCGAGTCTGGATGAGAACCATTGCGTGGTAATGTATTTGAAATGTGGAGATGTATTAAAAATAAAATGAGACGAGTTATGAAAAAACAGCAATTGTGTGCTTTGGTTTTTTGGCTGGCAGCTTTTGCAACATCGGCACAAGATGTGGCACAATACGTGAACCCTTTTATCGGGACCGGCGCTGTTGCCAATAGCTTGAGCGGTAATAATTATCCGGGAGCGACGATGCCGTTCGGCATGGTACAGCTTTCTCCCGATACACAGGATGCGCCTGACTGGGCACAGGCCTCGGGCTATGATTATAATGATGAAAAGATTTTCGGATTTTCTCACACCCGGTTGAGCGGGACGGGAGCGTCGGACCTTATCGATATACTGATGCTTCCGATACAGGATTGGCGGACAAATGCCCGTTTCTCGCATGAGAAGGAGAAGGCAGAGCCGGGGTATTATGCAGTTTTACTGCAAGACGACAGCATTGATGTGGAGCTTACGGTGACAGAACATGCAGGATTGCATCGGTACACTTACAATAATAAAGAGAAAATTGCCCGAATTTATTTTGATTTGAACCATTCCGCCAACAAAGGGAGCTGGGGCTGTCAGATAATTAATGCGCAGATTCGTAAGGTTTCCCCTACGCGTATAGAGGGATATCGTATCATTACGGGATGGGCAAAGCTACGGAAAGTTTATTTCTGTGCCGAGTTCTCCCAACCGATTGTTGCCACGGAAATGTGGAACGGAGACCGTTGTAACCACGACATTCCGGTGATAAACGGGAACAACTTGCGGGCCGTTTTTGATTTCGGACGCCAGGGGACGGTGGAATGTCGTTTGGCAATTTCTCCTGTTTCCATAGATAATGCCCGGGAAAATTTGGCAAAAGAGACAAAAGGGAAAAGCTTTGACGAGGTACGACGTGAGGCTTATCGTTGCTGGAATAAAGAATTGGGTAAGGTACAGATTGAGGCCGGCCGGGAAGAGAAAGAGATTTTTTATACGGCTTTGTACCATACAATGATTCAGCCTAACTTGTTGTCTGACGTGAATGGTCAGTACATGTCGGCCGATTACTCGACGCGTCAGCTTGCAAAGGGCGAGAGGCATTACACCACTTTCTCGCTTTGGGATACTTTCCGCGCGGCGCATCCGCTCTATACGATCCTGGAACCTGAGCGAACAGCCGACTTTGTTAATAGCATGATACGCCAATATGATTATTACGGTTACCTGCCGATTTGGCAACTGTGGGGGCAGGATAATTACTGTATGATAGGAAATCATGCGGTACCTGTCGTGGTGGATGCAGTCCTTAAAGGCATTCCCGGCATAGACGAAACGAAGGCTTATGAGGCAGTAAGGCAGAGTTTGACGACGCCTCACACGAATTCTCCGTTTGATGTGTGGGACAAATACGGTTACATGCCGGAGAATTTGCAGTCGCAATCCGTGTCAATCACTTTGGAACAAAGTTTTGATGATTGGTGTGCAGCTCAATTGGCCAAGCGATTGAACAAGGAGGATGATTATGAATTCTTTGAGAAACGCTCCGGTTATTATCGTAATTTGCATCATCCCGAGACGAAATTCTTTCAACCCAAAAACAGTGATGGCGAGTGGATATTGCCTTTCGATCCTTACAAGTACGGGGCAAACGGAGGATATCCCTTCACCGAAGGAAACGGATGGCAGTATTATTGGTATGTTCCGCATAATATTTCCGACCTGATTGCGCTGACGGGTGGAGAAAAAGCCTTCTGCGAACGCTTGGACGAATTCTTTACATCGGATGAAACAAGCGGGGCGAAAAACGATAACGCTTCGGGATTTGTGGGGCTGTATGCTCATGGAAACGAACCAAGCCATCATGTGGCTTACCTGTACGCGCTGGCAGGACAGCCGGCGAAAACCCAGCAACTGGTAAGTTTTATAAAGCAGACATTGTATAATACCTCGTCTTCCGGATATGCGGGCAACGATGATTGCGGAGAGATGTCGGCATGGTATGTGTTTTCGGCATTGGGCTTTTATCCGGTAAATCCCGCTTCGGGAGAATTTATTATAGGAAGTCCTACGGTGGAGCAGGCATCAATCAAGCTGTCGGGTGGAAAAGAATTTAAAATAACGGCGAAACGTAAGTCGGATACCGGTGGTGAGATTTATGTAAGTTCCGTGAAGCTGAACGGTCATCGTTTGGATAATTTTGTTCTCTCTTACAGCGATATTATGAACGGAGGAACGCTGGAGTTTGTTCTTTCATCGAAACCTAAAGGGAAAATATTGAATTTGAAATAAAAGAATCATCCTCTTCTTTTCTCGGAAAGAAAGGCAGGCTCAGTTCATGCGAACGACCCTTTCCCGAGAAAAGAAGGGGATTTATTTATTGAGATATTCCGTCATCGTACGTACGGCATCTTCGGCTTTGGCTCCTTTTTTCAGCTCCTCCAGGTCGAACATTTGCAGTTTTTTCTCCAGTTCGGCAAGTTTCTTCTTGTTGTTTTCCTTTAGATAATGGTTCCTCAGCAGTGTAATTTTTTCATTTTGTTGGATGCCTTCGATGAGTCTTTCGAAGCGGATGGACGAGCGGAATCCCGGATATACCAGATAAGTATCGCCGCCTGCCCAGGTAACAAAGCGGGAGTCTTGCAGAGGATTCTCCACCCAGCTGTTGTAAGCCCACCGTAAATAGCCGTCCATATGCAGGCGTGCGGCATAAAAGCCTATCCATGCTGCATCTGCCGGTGCTGAAAAAGTGAAAGTATTGGGGCGGGTGTCACCACAATAAGTGTAGTATGTTGTAACTTTCTTCTCGGCCTTTCTTCTTTCTATTGCCCTGAAAGGGAATAATTGATCGGTCGATACGCAGTAATCGAATATGTAAGGTTCTATCTCTTCATAGTACAAACCGGCCAAGGCAACCTTAAAGTTTTTGTCGACGCTGCGTATCAATTCGATGGTTTTTTGCATTACTTCCATCGGTCGTTCATCCATTGCTATGCAAGTTTTCTCGAACCATCCTTTTTCTTTCAGGTGCTTTGCAAAACTTTTAAGCAGTGCCGTCCATATTTCCGTGTATTCTTTTTCTCCGGGTTCCGTATGGATTGTTTGCATCTGATTGCTCTTTTGATCAAAATATTGGAATGTAAAGTTCCAAGGCACCATTGAATAACAGTTGATTTGTCGGTCGATTCCCAACGATATCATGAATTCTACCCACGCGTCGAACACGTCGAACCGGAACTCCCAACTGCCGTCGTACTTTCTAATCCAGGTAATCATAGACTTAAAGTAGTCGTACGTTTGTCCGTTCCAAGGCTTGTGTGTGATGCTTGCAGTGATAACTTTTTGTCCGGCTTCTGCCAGTGCTTTCATGATGGGACGCATTGCTTCAAAGTGTTCATCCGTCCATTCTTCTGTATTGTAGTAGCGCGCTACGCTGTAAGGATTCTGCCATAAGTCTAAATGAAAGCGCCATTCGGAGGGAGGAGGCAGCGTGTTTTTCCCGACTTTTACCTGTATGCGTAGCGATCCCGTTTCTTTTTCATTGTCAAGGATGACGATCTTTCCATTGTAAGTTCCTGTCGGGATGTCTCTCGGAACCCTAATACTTACCCAGACGGGGCATACGTTTTGAGGATTCAGTGCAAAAAAAGGAGTGATGTCAATGGGATCGGCCACCAGTAACGAGTCCCACTGTGTCTTGTCGGGACGGTGTCCGCATCCGCTTGTCCGCTCTTTGTTCAGTTCGTCGGTCATGACATATCTGACAAATCCTGCAGAAAGGCACTCTGCCGGAATGCTGTTCCCGCGGTTGTCTTTCAGGTTGCAGAACTTTAAGGAAATCTTTTCATGTGTCTGTTTGCTCCATAAAAGGCATTGGGCATTCAGTTTCTCTCCTTTCCAGGAACTTAATTTCAGTGTACGATCATGCAGGATGTTTTGGGGAACGTTTACCTTATCATACCTGACATCTGTGCTTCCCCATGCAAAGCAAAGCCCGTCCGGCTGTTTTTCCCATTCGGCCTTGTCGATGGTGCCCGGTGCCGTGAGTTCCTGATATTCGGTATGCGGAGGTAATCCTTTCCCCAAGTTTTGTGCTTGTATCCGTATAGATATAAATGAAAGGAAGCATAAAAACAGGATTGTTTCTGTTACATTTTTTCTCATACTTGCAGTCAATGGCGTAAATAAGTAGTGATTGTTCCGGTAAATATTATTGTTCGTATAGCTTTCTGATGAGGTCGTTCCGTCCCATGCGCCGCAGTTCGTTTATGATGTTCCGGCGTTCTTCCGGTTTATACCAGAAGAAAAACATGCGTTGTGCCAGCTTGTCTTTCTTGGTTTTTGCCGAGAAAACCGGTTCAAGGGTGTAGGGATGTATGCCGGTGTACCACATCTCTGTGGAAACAGTCATAGGCGTGGGGGTAAAATCCTGCACTTGTTCCAGATGAAAGTTCAGTATCTTTGTGATAACGGCCAGCTCTGCCATGTCTTCTTCCGTGCATCCGGGATGGCTGCTGATGAAGTAAGGTATGAGTTGTTGGCGCAGGTTTTGTTCCTTATTTAGGCGGTCGAAGATTTGTTTGAACTGATAAAATTGTTCAAACGGCGGTTTGCGCATCAGGTAAAGAACCCGTTCGCTTGTATGTTCAGGGGCAACTTTCAGCCGGCCGCTTACGTGTTTTGTAATTAGTTCGCGCGTGTATTCGTCTGTACTTTGGTTTATTTTCGGATCTTTACTGCGGTGCAACAGGAGATCATAGCGTACTCCGCTGCCGATGAAACTTTTCTTTATTCCCGGAAGGGCGTCTACCTGGCGGTAAATATCGAGTAAAGGACGGTGATCCGTATTCAGGTTCGGACAAATTTTGGGGTGGATGCACGAAGGACGTTTGCATCGTTTGCATAAATCCTCGTTGTTCCCTTTCATCATGTACATGTTGGCCGACGGACCTCCCAGGTCGCTTAGATAGCCTTTGAAGCCTTCCATTTCGGTAATGGCCCTGACCTCTTTCAGAATACTTTCCTTGCTTCTGCTTACAATAAACTTACCTTGGTGGGCAGAGATGGTGCAAAATGCGCAACCTCCGAAGCATCCTCTGTGGATATTTACCGAGAATTTAATCATTTCGTAGGCAGGAATCCGTTTCCCCTTGTACTTGGGGTGAGGCAAACGCGTATATGGAAGGTCGAAGGAACGGTCAAGTTCTGCCTGTGTCATGGGGGGATACGGAGGATTCACTACGACGATGTGTTTGTTTACTCTCTGTATGATGCGTGATGCTTCGTATTTGTTTGATTCTTCTTCGATGTGCTTGAAGTTGGAAGCCTGTTTTTTCTTGTTCTTTACGCAGTCTTCGTGTGAAGACAATACAAGGTCGTTTTCTTCGGGTTGAAACGATTCTTCCGGGACAAGCATGGCCGTCTGCGGAATATCCGAAGGGATAACCGGATTGTTTTTTAACCGTTTGCAAAGTTCTATGATGGGTTTCTCTCCCATGCCATAGACCAGAAGATCGGCACCGGAATCCAAGAGGATAGACGGTCGGACGCGGTCTTCCCAGTAATCATAGTGGGTTAGTCGGCGCAGGGAAGCTTCTATTCCCCCAAGAACGACGGGAACATCGGGGAAAAGGCTCTTGAGTATTTGGGTATAAACAATGCTTGGATACTCCGGGCGCATGTCGTGTCTTCCGTCGGGGGTGTAGGCGTCTTCGCTGCGCAACCGTTTGTTTGCCGTGTATTTATTGACCATACTGTCCATGCACCCGGCGGAAACGCCGAAAAACAAGCGGGGCCGTCCCAGTTTCTTGAAGTCACGCAGATCGTCACGCCAGTTTGGTTGCGGGATAATGGCGACTTTCAGTCCTTCAGATTCCATGAGGCGTCCTATCACAGCCGCGCCGAAAGACGGATGATCAACATAAGCATCTCCGCTGAACAAGATGACGTCTAATTCATCCCATCCCCGCATTTCTACTTCTTTCTTGGTTGTAGGGAGCCAGTCAGTCGGTTTGTATTGTTTCAAATGTCCTGTCGTTTATGTTGGAATATTACTTCTTTTATGGTAAAACATTTCGTTCTTTCATGTTAATCTTCCTGAGGAATGTTTCCTTTATCTCGTTCCCATTGGATATATAATAGGATGAGTTGATGCAATCCAAAGGCCTTCATGTTATTATGATAGATAACATCGAGGCTGAGGTCGAGCAGGTCTTTGTAATCTCCTTCGGAAGAAGACAGCAAAGAACGAATGTTTAGTTTCAGTTTGTCGAGTACGCTTTCATCGATGATGCCGTTGCTGTCGATGAGATGTTGGAACAAAGCATACTTTTCAATGGTTTGCAAGTGCTCCTCCGTTACGTTTATGCTGCGTGTTCCTGAAGGATTTGTTTGTATTGTGTACATGGCTTTCGTTTTAAAGTTTACGAATACAAAGTTAAAAGATTTTTTGTTACAGCGTAATTTTTACGGTTCTTTATAGCATTTGTAACGGTAATAAAATTTATGTTCTACGAGATTTTAAGTTAGGTATCGCGTATGTTATAAAGTTTTATAAGTGCATTGAACAGCATGGAATGCTTTCTTGGTCTGTATGTCGAAGCACGAATGGCGAATGGCGTTGAGACAGATTCGGCAAAGGGTATTTACGCTTGTTGATGATATGGCAGAGGGTATTTGGGGGAAGTGGGCGGAAGAGATGATAAACTTTCTGGTCGGGGAGGAAATGAGCTGCGGCATTCCGCCGCTTCTGATGCCGCGTGAGAGTTTGCGGAAGCCCTTCCGCATTGTAAAATAGTGAAATACGGTTGGCATAAGTTCCGCTGCTCCGTATTCTTTTTTGCCCGTATATTCTTTTACGGGTGAGGATATTAGATTTCGCCCAATGCGAATCTTTCCGGATGCTTTCCCGTAAATTCCTTAAAATAGTTTTTTATTTCACGCATGTCTTCCTCAATGTCTCCCGAAGGCATCAGGTATTTTTTTGCACTGATACACTTTTTTGCATAATCAATACCGATTAAAACAATCGGAATGCCCGCCCCCAAGGCGATATAATAAAAGCCTTTTTTCCATTCGGGATTGGCGGAACGTGTGCCCTCCGGCGTGATGGCTAAATGAAACTTTTCGCTTTTCTTTATTTTTTGAACGATTTGTTCCACCAGAGAGGTATGCTTGTTTCTGTGTACGGGTATGCCTCCCATTTTTCGGAAAATGCACCCCATTGGGAAGAAGAACCATTCTTTTTTCATCATGAAGCCTGATTCTCTTCCAATGGCGCCTATGAACAGTTTCCCAATGAACAAGTCCCAGTTTGTAGTATGTGGCGCTGCACAGATGATACATTTATTAAAATCGGGGACGGAAACCTCGGCCTTCCATCCCAAGATTTTATAATAAATAAACCGGAAAATAGCTTGTTTCATTCGTTATTTGCTTAATTCCTGCATGTTGGTCATGATTCTTTCCAATCCTTCGCCGACATCTTCTTTCAGCTTGCGGTAGAATAGTTTGACACTTCCTGGTTCGGTGTGACTGATGCGTCTTATCATTTCATCGCGAAGATCGAATGCTTCAAATATCAGGGCGGTCATTTTTTCTTCCTTCTCACCCGTTAATTTTTTGGATTTTATAACTCCGTAACCGATAACGTAGTTGGAAAGATATTCTATTTGCTTCTTTAATAGTCTTCTGCTTGCCATAGTTTTTCGTATAAGAAAGTTGTTTTATTTACGATATATTACTCTGTTGTTTGTTCTTTCTCGGGATCGGATGGTGTCATGTCGCCTTCTATGTACAGGCGGGTGACTTCGTTTTTACTGTTTGTTCTCAGTGAAATAGTTTTCCGAAAGTATCCGGGGAACTTGCCCGTCCCGTCGTATGTTACGGTTATTTCGCCTGTTTCTCCGGGTTTAATGGGATTTTTTGGATATTTGGGGACGGCACATCCGCAAGAGGCGATGGCCTGATGAATCACCAGCGGGCCGTCTCCGGTGTTTTTAAACTTAAATTTGCAGGTAACAACCGGGGAGTTGGCAGAAAATGCTCCGAAGTTGTATGTGGTTGTTTCAAATGTAATGTTGGCCGTTCCGCGTGCATTGGCGAATAATATGCCGGCCAGGATAAAAAATGTTGTAAAAAGAATCTTTTTCATTTGTACCCCTTTTTAAATGGTTAAAGGTAATTATTTTCTATAAAACGGAGAGCAATTACTTAGGAATATTAACAAAAATAATCATTTCATCCCGTAAACATCACCCTCTGTTTACTTGTTTTACTCCTTTTATCGTTTTGATTTTTTTTATGAGTGCCTCAAGTTTTGAAGTATCATCCACCATTACGGTCAGCATGCCGGAAAATAATCCGTCATTCGAATCGATGTTTATGGAACGCAATGAGATGTTGTTCTCCTTATTTATAATTGAAGTAATGTTTGTAATGATACCTATATCGTCATGTCCCACGATGCGCAAAGTGATGGGATACTGTTTTCCCTGACTTTTCCCGGCCCATTTTGCCCGGACGATGCGGTAAGGGAAGCGGGCTTTTAGTTCTTTTGCGTTCGGACAGTCGTTGCGATGTATCTTTATTCCGCCGGATATTGTGACAAAACCAAACACGTCATCACCATAAATCGGGTTACAACAGCGGGCTAAGGAGTAATCGATTCCTTTCAGATTTCGGTCGATAATCAGGACATCATCTTTGAATGTGTTCTGAGACTCCGCGGCTTGCTGCATGCTGAAACTCTCCGCACTGCGGTAAACGACGTCTTCTTTTATATCGCTTTCTTTTTTCTTCATTTCTAAGAACTTGTCGATGACATCGTTTGCATCCGTCGTTCCAGAAGAAATGCTTTGATAAAAGTCGGTAACTGTCTTGAATCCCGATTTGCGGATAAGGCGCATAAGGATGGATTCATCGTAATCTATTTTCCGGTTTTTGAATTTGCGCTCCAAAGTCTCTTTGGCAAATTGAACCTGTTTTGCCGCAATTTCTTTTAAAGCCTGCCGGATTTTTGTGCGGGCTTTCGAAGTCGTTGCAAAATTTAACCAGTCTTGTTTCGGGGTTTGAGCGTTTGAGGTAAGTATTTCTACCTGATCGCCGCTGTTTAAGGTCTGCCGTAACTGAACATTTTTCCCGTTTACAAGAGCTCCTATGCACCGACATCCCAGGTTAGTGTGTATGGTAAATGCGAAATCGAGTACTGTTGCTCCTTGAGGAAGCTTGTATAAATCTCCTTTAGGGGTGAATACAAAAACTTCATCTTTGTAGAGATCCAGTTTAAATTGATCTATTGCTTCCATGTCGCTGTCGGCATTCTCCAAGGTCTCTCTTATGGAGTTTAGCCATTCGTCCAGCCCGCTTTCTCCTTTGATGCCCTTATATCTCCAGTGGGCAGCCAGGCCCTTTTCTGCAATTTCATCCATTCTTTCGGTCCGGATCTGCACTTCTACCCATTTCCCTTCCGGCCCCATTACCGTAATGTGCAGCGACTCGTATCCGTTACTTTTCGGCACGGACAGCCAATCGCGCAGACGTTTTGGGTTGGGGAGGTACATGTCTGTCACAATGGAGTAGGCCTGCCAGCATTCCTGCTTCTCCTTTTCGAGGGGAGAATCGAGAATGATGCGGATGGCAAACAGGTCGTATACATTTTCGAAAGGGCAGTTTTGTTTCTTCATCTTCTGATAGATGGAGTGAATGGATTTGGTCCTTCCTTTCATGTGAAACTTTAATCCGGCCTCTTCGAGCTTTTTCTGTATCGGTTGGATGAAGGCCTCTATGTAACGGTCCCGCGCTGCTTTTGTGGCATTGAGCTTATCTTTGATGTGATAATACACGTCGTGTTGTGTATATTTCAGGGAAAGATCTTCCAACTCCGACTTTAATTTGTATAAACCGAGCTTGTGTGCAAGCGGAGCATACAGGAATGCTGCTTCATTGGAAACCTGTAAACGTGCCTCTTCGTTGGGACTGTTTTTTATTTGTCTCATCAGGTTTACCCTGTCGGCTATCATTATTAGGATAACCCGCATGTCTTCGGCAAAGGAAAGCAACAGGTTGCGGAAATTTTCTGATTCGATGATTGAGCTCTTCGAATACAGTTCGTTTATCTTAACAAGCCCGCGAATGATTCCGGCGACGTCTTTCCCGTATTCCTCTTGTATGGATTCTATGGAATAAACTCCGTTTTTCACTATCTCGTGCAACATGATACCCAGGATGGAAGCTCGGCGCATCCCCATTTCTTCTGCCATGATGACTGCGGTTTGCATGTCTTTTATGATGGGATTCATGCCGAATTCGTTTCGAGAAATTTTCTTTAAGGATATTGCTTGGATGAGATGTTTTTTCAGACGGCTGCAATCGTTGGGGTGTAACGTTTCGCCGGACAGTTGCAATAGTTTCCTGTATAAAATGAATAATTGCTTGTGTTCTTCAGAAGTAAAAAAGTTGTTATCTTCCATTACTGTTTGTATTTACTTTGAGTGTAAAGATAGTTTTTTCTATAGCTTTAGGATTCACTTATTGTTTTTTTTTAATATTTTTGAGGGGTAACTACAAGATTAACATTAAAATTATTATATCATGTTGACACAAGAAGACAAAGACTTATTAGCCCAAAAAGGTATTTCAGAGGAAAAGATACGCGAACAATTGGCTTGTTTTGAGAAAGGTATCCCTTTTTTGAAGTTGTTTGCAGCGGCATCGGTGGAAAACGGTGGCATCGTTTCCCTCGATAAGGAAGAGCAAGAAAAGTATTCGGCCGCATGGGATGTTTACAGGGAAGGAGGAAAACGCATTGTAAAATTTGTTCCGGCATCGGGCGCAGCAAGCAGAATGTTCAAGAACTTGTTTGAGTTTTTGAACGGAGATTCTGACAAACCCGGTACGGATTTTGAAAAGAAATTCTTTGCCCGTATTCATGATTTTGCCTTTTTTGATGATTTGAATACCGCTTGTTTGAATAATACGGGGAAGACGGTGGATGAATTGGTTGCAGAAGGACGGTATAAAACGGTGGTTTCGCTTTTGCTGGATGATGCGGGCTTGAATTACGGAACCTTGCCAAAAGGACTGTTAAAGTTTCATCGTTATGGAGACAGTGCGCGCACACCCGTGGAAGAACATCTGGTGGAAGGTGCACTTTATGCTGCGGGTAAGAATGGAGACGTGCATGTGCATTTTACAGTTTCCGCCGAGCATCGGGAACTTTTCCGCAGACTTATTGATGAAAAGATCGAGGCGTATGCTGCAAAATATGGCGTTAAATACGATGTAACATTCTCAGAACAGAAGCCAAGCACCGATACGATTGCGGTGGACATGGAGAATAAACCTTTCCGCGATAAAGGAAAACTGCTCTTCCGGCCGGGAGGACATGGAGCACTGATCGAGAACTTAAACGATATAGATGCCGACATTGTCTTTGTAAAGAATATAGATAATGTGGTGCCCGACCGCTTGAAGGACGATACGGTGGCCTATAAAAAATTACTTGCCGGTGTGCTGGTTGCATTACAAAGGCAGGCTTTCGACTATTTGAAGCTGTTGGACGGAGGACATTACGGGCACGAACAATTGGAAGAAATCATTCGTTTTGTGCAACAAAAACTGCATTGTCGGAAGGAGGACATTAAATATCTGGAAGATGCCGAGCTTGTAATTTATTTGCGTGGAAAACTTAATCGTCCGATGCGCGTATGCGGTATGGTGAGAAACGTCGGCGAACCGGGAGGAGGTCCCTTCCTTGCATACAATTCGGACGGAACAATTTCATTACAGATCTTGGAAAGTTCGCAAATCGACATGAAGGATCCGGAGAAAAAAGCCATGTTCGAGAAAGGAACGCACTTTAATCCGGTGGATTTGGTTTGCGCCATACGTGATTATAAAGGGGATAAATTTGACTTAACGCGCTATGTAGACAAGGCAACAGGCTTCATCTCTTATAAGTCGAAAGGCGGAAAAGACTTGAAAGCATTGGAGCTGCCCGGCTTGTGGAACGGCTCGATGAGCGATTGGAATACCATTTTTGTGGAGGTTCCGCTGAGTACGTTTAATCCGGTGAAGACCGTAAACGACTTGTTGCGCGAGCAGCATCAGTGATAAGTATCTCTTTGATTTATATGAAAAATCTCCGGCAGAAAGTTTGTTTACCGGAGATTTTTTTATTCTTTTTCTCGACGAAGGTCAGAAATGAATATGGATGCCTCCCATAAATGTCGCTTTCGGCATGGGATAACCCAAGTTTATTTCATAGCGTTGGGCCAATAAATTCTCTCCTTTTACGTAGAGGCTGACAAAGCGACAAAGGCGGTAATTCCCTTGGATGTTGAGAAGAACAAAGTCCTCAGTGCGTTCATCTCCTTCCGTTACTGACGTATAAAGTCCTTTCACATACTGTAATCCGGCAGAAAAGTCCCATTTGCCTTTCGAAAAATTTGCTCCTGCAAAAAGTTTATGTTCGGGAGATCCGATGACGGGATATTCCATGTTTAGCCAACTGTAATTCGTCGAAACCTGCCATTCGTTCGTTATCTGGCAGGAAAGTTCGGCTTCCGCTCCCCAGTTTTCTATCTTTCCTGTGTTTACATTCATCATTCTTCCGTCTACCGGAACGGTTTGTATGATGTTGTCTCCGTCGATGTAAAAGACGTTGAGCCCATATTTTAATCTGTTCTCCATGCGGTATTGCGAGAAAGATATTTCGTAGTTCATTAATCTTTCCGGGCGCAGAGCGTCGTTAGCCGGCGGATACATATACAGTTCCCTGATGGTGGGGTTACGGTAGCCCTTGCTTACCATCGCCTTTAATTTACTTTGTTTGGGCAGCAGGAACGAGATGCCTCCCTGAGGGATAACCTCTGTTCCGGTTTGTGAATGGTGGTCTATGCGGATGCCGGCATCGATGTTCATGAAGTTTTTTATGCGTTGACTGAAGTCTATGTAACCGGCCACTTCGTCAATGCTCTTGTCGCTTCCCGGTTCTTTATCGCCCGTTGCGATGATTTCATTCCACGATTCTCCCCCGAAGTGCATGTAATCTATTCCGGCTGTAAGTCGGTTTCCTTTAAAAAGCTCGGCACTTTGATACCAGGATACGCCCGCCATGTAATCTTTCGAACGGAATAAATAGTCTTTCGGATCCTCGCCTGCATAATAACCGTCGTTGATCTTGTGTCGTCCCCAATTGTAATAAATGCTTAAACTGCCGGATGTTTTGTCGTAATGGTTCTCGGCGGAAAGAGAACTCATTCCCCGCGTGATGTGCGAATCATTGTCGAAGATGGGATTGGTTACGAGGCCGGGGTTTGAAGCATTAAAGTGTGTCAGGTTGACATCACCCCGAAGTTTCCATCGGTCAGTCGGCGAGTATATCAGTTTTGCATAGCCTCCGTATTGCTCAAATCCCATATTGTCTCGGTGACCGTCCGTGCGGTTATAAGAACCGGAAACAATACTTTCGAAACGTTTTTTCCGGAATTTGTTTGAAACTTCGGTCTCAACTGTTCCGTAAGAACCGCTTCCTATCCGGATATCGGTGTCGCTTCCTTCACGATCCTGCCGGCGTGTTACGATGTTTATAACCCCTCCCATGGCATTCGAACCGTATAAAACGGATGCCGGGCCGCGAAGAACTTCCACACGTTCGGCAATCATTGACTGGTAAGCATCGGCTATGGGATGTCCGAAAAGGCCCATATATTGGGGATGTCCATCGATGAGTATCAACATTTGTGAGGCTGCTCCGCCTCCGATGCCCCGTAAACTGATGCCTCCGGCCGCACCGGTTGACACTCCGTATCCCATTATTCCGCGAGAAGTAATGAATAATCCTGGAATTTGTTCGGAAAGAATTGGTAGCAAAGACGGATCGTTTCGGTTTTCTATCTCCTTTCTGTTGATGACGGATACCGTCATGGGAAGATGTCTGATGTCGGTTGCATAACGTGTTCCCGTGACAACGATTTCATCGATGGGAAGGCTTTTGGTTATACTGTCGGTTTGTTCGCTTGTAGAAAACGCCCAGCCTTGCATTATGGCAAGGCTGGATATGATGAAAAGGAATAAACGTTTGTTCATTTAGATTTCGGATAATGATTTCGGATGCGAAGTTATTGAATGAAAACAAACGGCACTTACCAAATTTACATATATGATGATACAAATTACGGAATGTGTTGCGTTTCGCTTTTTAACGGGTAAAAATGTGTAAAACGTGCCGATGTTTTCAGCTCTTTACAAGCATCCTTTACTTGAAGGAATGTTGTAATGGTAAATATCTCTGCGGGCGGCCATCTTGATGCTTCGCGCCAGTGCTTTGAAGATTCCTTCTATTTTATGATGTTCGTTGCATCCTTCAGCTTTTATGTTCAGGTTCATTCGGGCGGAATCGCTTAACGATTTAAAGAAGTGCAGGAACATTTCCGTAGGCATGTCGCCGATTTTTTCTCGTTTGAACTCCGCATCCCATACCAGCCATGCCCTTCCTCCGAAGTCAAGACTTACTTGGCATAAGCAGTCATCCATAGGGAGGCAGAAGCCGTAACGCTCTATTCCGCGTTTATCGCCCAAGGCTTTGTATAAACATTCTCCCAGTGCAATGGCCGTATCTTCGATAGTATGATGCTCGTCTACCTCGAGATCTCCTTTCACTTTTACCGTCAGATCGATGCCTCCATGCTTACCGATTTGTTCCAACATGTGGTCGAAAAACCCCAATCCCGTAGAGATGTCGCACATTTCGTTTCCGTCAAGGTTCATGCGGATGTAGATGTCTGTCTCTTTTGTTGTGCGTCGTATTTCGGCCGTACGCTCGTGTGCAAAGAGAAATTCGGCAATCTTGTCCCAGTCTGTGGTGGCCAATACACACGTATTTTCCAAGTCTTTTTCCCGTAAAAGGCTTTTGTCCGGTTGCAATAAAATGGCTTTACATCCTAAATTGTGCGCCAGTTCTACATCGCTGGGGCGGTCGCCTATGACAAAGCTTTCCGAAAGATTGTATGTTTGTTTGTCCATGTATCGCGTAAGCATGGCGGTTCCCGGTTTGCGTGTCGGCGCATTGTCTTCTGGGAAACTCCGGTCTATCTGTATGTCGTCGAAGGTAATTCCTTCGTTTTCGAAAGTCTTCAAGACCAGATTATGTACCGGCCAGAATGTTTCTTCGGGGAAAGACGACGTACCCAACCCGTCCTGATTCGTAACCATGACGAACTTGAAATCTAAATTCTTGCGGATAAAGTACAGATTCCGGAATACTTTCGGGTAAAACTCCAGTTTTTCGAAAGCATCGAGCTGGTAATCTGTGGGAGGTTCGATGACTAAAGTTCCGTCACGGTCGATAAAAAGTACTTTTTTCATACGTTGTCTTCGTTTTCCTTGTTTTCGGGATATTTTTTCAGGGCTTCTATCAATGTATCGTTTTCCGGACGCGTACCGATTGTAATGCGCAGGCAATCTTTGCAGAGGGTTACGTTCGTACGGTTACGGACAATGATTCCTTTGCTCACAAGATAGTCGTAGATTTTTTTTGCATCGGTAACTTTTGTAAGAAAGAAGTTGGCGTTTGTAGGATAAATATGGCGGCAACACTTGAGTTTCTCGAATTCTTTTATGAGCCGTTTCCTTTCGTTTAAGAGAGAAGTTATCCATTGTTGAACTTCGTAATGCCTTTGCATCATGTGGATGGCCTCTTGCTGTGTCAGGAAGTTGACGTTATACGGATATTTTATCTTGTTGAATATCCGGATGATTTCCGGCGAAGCGAAAGCTATGCCCAGGCGTATGGCGGCACATCCCCACGCCTTCGAGAAAGTTTGCAGCACGATGAGATTGGGATGCTTGTCAAGTTCTTTCAGGAATGAAGGCTCTTCCGAGAAATCGGCATAGGCTTCATCTACGATTACGATGCCTTGAAACTTGTCGAGCAGTTCGAGTATTTCCGCTCTTTTCAGGTTATTTCCCGTAGGATTGTTGGGAGAGCATAGGAACATCAATTTGGTGTTTTCGTCGGAAGCTGCCAGCATGTCCGATGCTTTAAACTGGAAATCTCCGTCGAGCAACACCTTGCGGTAATTAATATCATTGATTTCTGCACATACTTGATACATGCCGTAGGTAGGATCGATGGCAACAACATTATCAATTCCCGGGCGGCAAAAAGCCCGAAAGACCAGGTCTATGGCTTCGTCACTGCCGTTGCCTAAAAAAATTTGTTCGGCATTGACATGCTTTATCGGGGCTATTAGTTTCTTAAGCTCCCGTTGCAGGGGATCAGGGTAGCGGTTGTTCGGCGTATTATAAGGGTTTTCGTTTGCATCAAGAAAGATGGAAGCATCGGCACCGTTGTACTCATCCCGGGCGGAAGAATAGGGCTTTAATGCTTGAATGTTGGGGCGTATCAGCTCGTTTAATGGTTTCATGGAAAAAGTCTTTTTAATTGTTTCTTGAATTTAGCCGTACGGTGATGGCATTTTTGTGAGCATCCAGGTGTTCGTTTGCTGCCATGATTTCGATGGCCTTCCCGATATTTCCGATACCTTCTTTCGTTACTTCCTGGAAAGTTATCTTACGGATGAAGCTGTCTAATGAGACGCCGCTGTATGCTTTTGCGTATCCGTTGGTCGGAAGAGTGTGGTTTGTACCCGAAGCATAGTCGCCGGCACTTTCGGGAGAATAGGAGCCTAAGAATACAGAGCCGGCATTGACTATTCTTTCCGTAATGTCGGAATAATTTTTTGTCTCGATGATTAAGTGTTCGGGCGCATATTGGTTTACCATGTCGATGGCTTCATCCATCTGGTTTACGAGGATCAACCGGCTGTTGCTTAGCGATTGTTCAGCAATTTCCTTGCGGGGCAATACGGCAAGTTGCTTCTTTACTTCGGTTGAGACGGCCTCCAAAAGTGTCTTTGAAACGGTAATTAATATTGCCTGGCTGTCGATGCCATGCTCGGCTTGTGAAAGCAAATCGGCAGCAACAAAGGCAGGATTTGCCGTTTCATCGGCAAGAACTGCAACTTCCGACGGCCCGGCCGGCATGTCAATGGCCACGTCGTGCAGGGAAACCTGCTGTTTTGCTGCAGTAACATATTGGTTTCCCGGGCCGAATATCTTGTACACTTTCGGGATGGATTCCGTCCCGTATGCCATGGCCCCGATGGCTTGTACGCCACCCACTTTGAATATTTTACTTACTCCTGCGGCTTGAGCAGCATAAAGAATGGCCGGATGTATTTTCCCTTCCTTGTTGGGAGGAGTGCAAAGTATAATTTCTTTGCATCCTGCAATTCGGGCAGGTGCAGCCAGCATCAGTACGGTAGAGAACAAAGGTGCTGTACCTCCGGGAATATATAATCCTACTTTTTCTATGGCCACGGCTTTCTGCCAGCATGTAACCCCCGGGCAAGTCGTAACTTTTTTCCCTTCAAATTTCTGGGAGGCGTGGAACGTTGTAATATTTTTCAGCGCGAGATCGATAGCCTTTTTGAGATCTTCGCTTATTTCTTTTGTTGCATCATCGAATTCTTGTTGCGATACGGCGAGAGAAGAAATGCAGGCTTTGTCGAATTTCTCCTCATACTCTTTTACGGCTTTATCGCCTTCTTTCTTTATATGTTCCAATATTTCGCAGACAACCCCTTGTATGCTGTCGCTTTTCAGTGCGGAACGTTTTAATAATTCATTCCATTCTTTTCGTTCGGGATTGAGGATGATATTCATAATTCTTCAGGTTGTTTTTGTCAGTTTTACAGGATCATTTTTTCAATGGGAAGCACCAAAATGCCTTGTGCGCCTAAGGCTTTTAATTTTCCAATGATTTCCCAAAAGCGTTTTTGGTCGAGCACTGTGTGTACACTGCTCCATCCTTTTGTGGCGAGAGGCATGATTGTCGGACTTTTAATGCCGGGTAATACATCGATGATCTCCGTCAGTTTGTCGGTTGGAACGTTCATTAGTATGTATTTCTTGTCTTCGGCTGCTTTTACGGCCTCGAAACGGAAGAGCAATTCTTTCAGGATTTCTTGTTTTTCCGGAGATATATTGCGGTTTCCAATGAGAAGAGCTTCGCTTTTCATGACGACTTCCACTTCTTTCAGATTGTTGCTTATCAGGGTAGAACCGGAACTTACGATGTCGAAGATTGCGTCGGCTAAATTGATTCCCGGCGCGATTTCTACGGAACCGGTGATAACATGTATTTCGGATTTCAGGTTGTTCTTGTCCAAATAACTCTGTAAAATATGCGGATAAGAGGTTGCTATTTTCTTTCCGTTGAACCATTCCGGTCCGTTGTACGGGATATCTTTGTGAAGAGCCAGTGACAATCTGCATTTGCTAAAGCCCAGACGGTAGATTATATCGGCATCTTCTGCACGTTCTACGAATTCGTTTTCCCCTACGATGCCGAGATCTGCCACTCCGCTTGCCACGCATTGGGGTATATCATCGTCGCGTAAGAAGAGGATTTCCACCGGGAAGTTTGTCGACTGTGTCAATAAAGTACGTTTGGAAGTGGATAATTTGATATCGGCTTCCGAGAACAAGGCCATTGTGTCTTCAAATAAACGGCCTTTAGATTGTACGGCAATTCTAATCATATTCATTATGTTTTGGTATGTAAAATAAAAAAGGCTAACCGTTTTACGGCAAGCCTTTCTTTATAATATCTTATAACTACACAACACGTTAGCCTACCGTTTTCTTACGTCAGGAGAATGATGGTGATGATGTGCAGTAATGTTTGTCATATAAGTTCGAATTCTTTTTCTTGCGACAAAAGTATATGATAATTTTTATGATTCCAAATTTTTATGGAAGTTTCTTTATCTTTTCTGCCTGTTCTGCAGATGTGTCTTCTTTTTCTTCTACGTCGCAGCCGCAGAAGAACATTTCTGTTCTGGCTTTTTCCGGCGAGAATGTATAATAAGTACACGTTGTGCGTGTGCAAACATCGCCGTCTTTGTCGATAATGCATGCGTCCAGTGTGACAAGGTTCCGCTTCTGCTCGCGTATGGACGCTCTCAGGGTGATAAAATCATCCGTTGTTTTTACCGGTTTCAGGTAGCGTGTTTCCATTTTCGAGGTGACGCCTGTTGTTTGCAGTTTGCGCACAATTACCCAAGCACAGATTTCATCCAACAAAACGGCCTGGATGCCTCCGTGTAAAGTATTCAGCCAACCTTGATACTTTGCCTGAGGATGCCATTTGCTTACCACCTCGTCTCCGTCTTCATAAAACTCCATTTTTAGTCCTGCTTCATTGTCGGGCGAACAGCCGAAGCAGAAATATCCTTTTATTCCTTTCCAGGGATTGATGATTTTCTTCATTGTTTCTTTGTTTAATCAGTATTCATAATCTACACAGGCGCGGTCTTGTTTGTATTCTTTCAGGATACTTGCAGCAGCAAGGTGCGCGGGATGTATGGCATAGGCCTTGACATCTTCTAAAGAATCGAAATCGCTATCCAGACAAATATCCCATTTTTCTTCGGCATTGATGTTTTGTGCTACGCGGATATTCCGTATCGTTTTGATTACGGGCGGCAGTGCTTCTATTGCTTTTTTGAATTGGGCTGCAACTTCAGCCTTCGTCTCTGCGGAAATAGTTTCTTTCAGTTTAAATAAAACGATGTGTTTGATCATGATTTGTTCCTTATAATGATTTATCGTACATTTGTATCTATGCAAATGTATGATTATTTATTGAAATAAGTATATGTTCATCTTTCGATTTCTGAAAAATATTGTTGTGGTCAGGGCGTCGGTTTGCGTATCTGTTTTTTTTGTGATCGTTTTAGTCGCATGCGGTCTTTCGGGAAAGAAAGGAAAACGAAGTGTGGCCGCAGATGATTTGCCTCAGATAAAAGAACGGGGCGAACTAATTGTGCTAACGGCGAATACTTCCACTTCACTTTTCGATTATCGTGGCGAAACAATGGGCTTTCAATATGAGTTAGCAAAGTTTTTTTCCGAGGCAATGGGGCTGAAGTTGAAAGTAAAAGTAATTGATGATCCTGAGAAAATGGTCGACAGTTTACTGGCCGGAGCGGGTGATCTGATTGCTTATAATCTGGGAATAACCAATAAGCGTAAGGAAAAATTGATTTATTGCGGGGAAGAGAAGATTACCCATCAGGTGCTCATTCAGCGGAAAGGAAAGGGGCTTTTGACCGATGTCACGCAGCTGGTTGGGAAAAAGGTTTATGTCCGTCCGGGAAAATATTATGATCGTTTGCAGAATTTAAATGAAGAACTGGGAGGAGGAATCGAGATCTGCAGATTACCATCAGACAGTGTTACGGTGGAAGGATTGATAACAGCTGTGTCAGACGGGAAGATAGATTATACGGTTGCTACCAATGAAGTAGCAAAAATAAACCAGACATATTATCATAATCTGAACATTGATTTGAAAATAAGCTTCGATCAACGCTCGGCATGGGCTGTAAGAAAGACATCGAGATTGCTGGCGGAAGCAGTGGATAAATGGCTTCGTGAAAACCGGGACTCGCCGGAGGTGAAAGCTGTCGAGCGCAGATATTTTGAATTGAATAAGCAAACTGCACCCGGTTCTATCCTTTCGGTTGAAGAAGGGAAAATATCATTGTACGATGATTTCTTCCGGAAATATGCAAAAGAAATAGACTGGGACTGGCGTTTGTTGGCGGCTTTGGTTTATACGGAGTCGAACTTTAATCCGAACGTCGTGTCGTGGGCAGGAGCGAAAGGGCTTATGCAGCTAATGCCACGCACGGCTCATGCAATGGGGGTGCCTGAAGGGAAGGAAAGAGATCCGGAAGAAAGCATCAAAGGCGGGGTGAAGTATATACAGTTGTTGCAGAAAAACTTTCAGAATATATCGGACAAAGACGAACGCATTAAGTTTATTTTAGCGTCTTATAACGCAGGAACCGGTCATGTTTTGGACGCAATGGCCTTGACAGAAAAGTATGGGCGGAATAAATACGTGTGGGAAAATAATGTGGCACATTACATCTTGTTGAAAAGCGAACCCGAATTTTATCAGGATTCCGTGTGTAAGAACGGATATTTCCGCGGGACGGAAACGTATCGGTTTGTGCACGATGTCTTGTCCCGATTGGCTTTTTATAAACAACGTATCAAGATATAGGCGACGATTTGTTTCGTTCGTTTACCTTTTTCCTGCAGAAGAAAATAAAAACACGTCCCGTTATTTCTCATAAAATAACGGGACGTGTTATGTTGCCTAACGCGATATTTTATTTTTTTGCGGCGCTGGGGTTATAACGATTATTAAGTCCGGTAACGATTTCATCGGTAATATTGAATGCGGGATTCGCATACAACAGGTTGTCGAAAACCGAATTGCTTATGATTAAGTCGTAACCTTTGTCTTTATTGTATATCTTCAGGAAAGAGTTTATTGAGTCTCTTAGTTGCAGGCTGTTCTTTTGATTTTCGGTTTGCAATTCGTTAGTTAACTTCTCTTGTAGTTGTTGTAAGTCTTGTTGTTTCTTAGTGATTCGCATATGTTCCTGCTCAGCCCGTTCCTGACTTACGAATCCGTTATTCTGAAGCTTGCGTTGAAATTCTCTGATTTCTCCGTCCAATTCTTTTGCTTTCTCGTTTAAAGTGGTACGGATATTCTCTTCTTTACGGATCATGATTTCGTTCAAATCGTTCCAGAAATGGTATTTTGTTAATAGAGAATCGATTTCCACATAGGCGATTTTCATGTTTGTTGTTCCATCTTTTACGACCGGCGCTGCTGTTTGTTCGCTTTTTTGTTCCTTTTCGGTGCATTGAGTAAATAAAAACATGGCGGCCAAAACTAAAAATCCATTCAGAACACACTTTGTTTTTTTCATAAACATTTATATCTTAATTAGTTAATATTATCTTCTTTACTGTTCCTTTTTTGTTCCGGAATGGCATGTGGATTGAGAATTTGTGCTTCACGGTCTTGTGATTGTACGCATCCGATGCCCTTTCGGCGCAGAGCTTTGTTTCCACTTACATGCGTGTTTGGGAAACGTCCTCCTTTTTTTAAAAGTATATTTACGGATAATAATGCCACACAAATGGCAACTATTATTATCGTTATAAGGAGAATTTTAAGCATTTCTACTAAATTTGTGATGCAAATATATAGCTTTTACAAGTATTCCGTTTGTTTTTTATTTGAAAAAAACGCTGTTCTCATGGATAGAGACTGTAATTTAACGTATTTTTGCACGGAGAACTTTATTGGAAACATTTACTTATAGATTGTATATTTATGGAAAAGAATGAGTTGAAACCGGCTGTTGTATTTCATTATTTTGAAGAAGTATGCAAGGTGCCGCGCCCGTCAAAGAAAGAAGAAAAGATAAGGAAGTTTTTGGAAGATTTCGCTCGCGAGCATAAACTTTCTTACGATACGGATGAAGCGGGCAATATTTTAATCAGAAAGCCGGCCACTGAAGGAAAAGAACATTTAAAGAAAGTAGTGCTTCAGTCGCACATGGATATGGTGTGTGAGAAGAACAAAGACACGAAACATGATTTTGAGAATGATCCTATACGGACATATATTGACGGAGATTGGCTGAAAGCCGAAGGAACAACCTTAGGTGCGGACAACGGAATAGGCATAGCAACTCAGTTGGCTGTCCTGGCGTCGGAAGAAATTGTTCACGGTCCTTTGGAATGTTTGTTTACAGTGGATGAGGAAACCGGCCTGACCGGTGCTTTTGCTCTGAAGGAAGGTTTTATGACCGGCGATATTCTTATTAACTTAGATTCGGAAGATGAAGGGGAAATGTTTATCGGATGTGCGGGAGGAGCCGGAACGGTTGCCGAGTTTCCCTGCCCGATGATGCCGGCACCCGAAGGGTATTTCTTTTTTAAAGTTGCGGTAAAGGGCCTGACAGGAGGGCATTCGGGTGATGACATCAACAAGAACCGTGCAAATGCGAATAAATTACTTAATCGTTATTTGATGCAGCTTTCTCAGAAATATGATCTCTGTTTGTGCGAGATTGGCGGCGGTAATCTTCATAATGCAATTCCGCGTGAGGCTTATGCAATTTGTGCTGTCCCGATGAAGGACAAGGAATCTGTGCGGGTAGATCTAAATGTTTTTCTGGCCGAAGTCGAAAACGAGTATGCCGTATCGGAACCTAATTTGTCGATTGACCTGGAATCTGAGAGCAGTAAAGGCGAGGTTATGGAAAAAGATGCCATGATGCGTTTCCTGCATTCGATATATGCTGTACATAATGGTGTGTATGCCATGAGCCAGGATATAGAAGGTTTGGTGGAAACATCCTCAAATTTGGCTTCGGTGAAGCAGGGGAATGGAAAGATTGTTGTGGGGACGAGTCAGAGAAGTTCTATTTTGTCTTCACGGAAAGATATGTCGCAGATGGTACGTTCGGCCTTTGAATTGGGAGGAGCAACGGTTACTACCGGCGACGGATATCCGGGTTGGAAGCCAAACATGGACTCGGAGATTCTGCATATTGCGGTAGATAGTTATAAAAGATTGTTTGGTGTTGAGCCAAAGATTAAGGCGATTCATGCAGGGCTGGAGTGTGGTTTGTTCCTTGAAAAGTATCCTTCGCTTGATATGGTGTCTTTCGGTCCTACATTGCGCGGCGTGCATTCTCCGGATGAACGCATGCTTATTCCTTCAGTCGATAGGTTTTGGCGTCATTTGTTGGATGTATTGGCGCATATTCCCGCTAAATGATGAGGCGTAAGTTTGAAATTTTTTTCATCATGTATGTGTTGTGCTGCACCTTTTCCGAGGTTGCGGCACAACAAATTTTTCGGGCTGTCGGATACAATGTGGAGAATTTATTCGATTTCAGACACGATTCCTTGAAAAACGATACGGAATATCTGCCTGGAAATATACGCGGATGGAGTTCCGGACGTTTCCGTGAAAAGGTGAATAAGATAGCGAAAGTTATCTTGGCGGCCTCGGCATCTTACGCTCCTGATTTGGTTGGTTTGTGTGAGGTCGAGAATGATTTTTGTTTGAATACCCTCGTGCGATATTCCCCTTTACGTGATGTCGGGTATCGGTTCGTGATGACTTCTTCGCCGGACGAGAGGGGAATTGACGTTGCACTTCTTTATCAACCGGAAACTTTCCGCCTGCTTTCCAATCACTCCATTCGCATTCCTTCCCGCGAACATGGGCATCGACCGACCAGGGATATTCTGCATGTGACGGGAAAAGTGGCGACGGGTGATACGTTGGATGTCTTTGTTTGTCATTTCCCTTCACGTTCCGGTGGAGTAAAGAGCAGTGAACCTTTCCGGATGCTTGCCGCAACGTGTCTGCGCCATGCCGTCGATTCGGTGATGGAAAAACGTTCTTTCCCTCGTATCCTTGTGATGGGTGATTTTAATGACGGGCCGGACGGCCGGGCTTTGACGGAAATTTTGCAGGCAAATCCTCCCGGGCATGTGGCAGATGAAGACCGGCTTTACAATCTGATGTCGGGAAAAGAAGGCGGAACGTATCGTTATCGTGGGGAATGGGATTTGTTTGACCAGCTCATCGTAAACGGAGTTTTGTTGGATAAAAACTCGGCTTTTCATACAGATGCGGCGAAGGCTGTTATTCTTAATTTCCCTTTTTTGCTGGAGGAAGACGATGTTTATGGCGGAGATATACCGTATCGTACATATAGAGGGATGCGTTATCATGGCGGGTACAGCGATCATTTGCCGGTAGCCGTTGATTTTATGCTTGTTTTTCCCTGACAGAGTGACGGGAACCTGCCTTGTGTATGAAAAAAACAAGAAGGGATTTTCTTTGAAAGAATGTTTTATGTGCAGAAAAGCATCAGCATGAACCGATAAAAAGAAAGCGTCCGGCTTACCTGTTTGTAAGTCCGGACGCTTTTGTTTATGGTTTTTGTCGTGTACACTTTATGACATCCTGATTGATTTCCTTTACTTTGTCCAAATCCATTTTCTCTATTTGTCTGTCGTAAGTAACGAGGCCGTTTATCTCATGTTCCACGTCCGTTGTTTGTGTATAAATGGCCGTACTCAAACCTTCGTACTTAATCATTTGTTCGATTTGGTTCATCATTAAAATATATTTCTCGGTCAGTGTTTCTTTTGTTGTCATCATTTCGTAGGCATTGTTGGGAACCGGCCATAAATGTCCGCGTACGAACAGTCCCTTTCCTCCGAATTCACCCAGCGAAGCAGCCCGTTTTTCATCGGGTTTCGGCATGTCGTTCGGTTCGATGTTTCCGTAATGATGTCTGTCTACAAAGTCGCCGTTTCCCGGATCACCGTATGCTTTTCGATAGCCCGGTGCATAGTTTGAGCCGGAATTTCCGTTTACCAGACGCGAAGGATCGTATTGTTTTGTCCAGGCCGTAATGTCTGTTGCTTCGAAAGCTCCCCAGTTTTCATTGAACGGAACCCACATTACAATGGACGGTGCGCTGATGTGTTGGTCGATCATTGTCTTAAATTCTTCGCGGAATTGCGCACGGATGGCTGTGGAGTCTTCCCCGTCCGGTTCCCAAAGATTCGGCATGTCTTGCCAAACCATGAGGCCCAGGCGATCACAGTGGTAATACCATCGTTGAGGTTCTACCTTAATGTGTTTGCGAATAACGTTAAATCCGGAGCGTTTGGCCAGTTCGATGTCAAACAACAAGGCATCGTCTGTGGGAGCCGTAAAGATTCCGTCAGGCCAATAGCCCTGATCGAGTAATCCGATGTGGAAGACAAATTCTCCGTTTAACAGCGGGCGGTTCACACCATTTACCTTTCTTATTTCAAGAGAGCGCATGCCGAAATATGATTTGACTTCGTCGAGTATCTTACCGTTTCCTGAAACTAATTTTAAATTCAGCCCGTATAAAAACGGATCATCGGGACTCCACAGATGAGGATTGGAGATGGGCAGGCTGAATGTTTCCCCGCTTTTTCCTTTTTCCCGTGAAATAATGGTTCCTCCGTCCTCGGCTTCGGCAATGATTGTCCTGTCGTTTCCTCCGTCATTTGTCTGTATGGTTATTTCCAGACAACGGTCTTTCAGGTTCGGGATCAGTTTGATTTGTGAAATATGTTGTTTTTCTACCGGTTCCATCCATACGGTTTGCCAGATGCCCGACGTGTAAGTATAATCGCCTCTCGGCCCGTTTTTCCCGCCGGCTGCTTTTCCGTCATTGGGATCGTAGGCGCCTACCACCAGTTCGTTGTCGCCCTTCTTCAGAAAGTCGGTTATGTCGAAGCTGAAAGCATTATATCCTCCGGTATGTGTACCGACCTTTTTCCCGTTGACAAATACGGAAGCTATGCGGTCTACTGCTCCGAAGTTTAGCAAAACGTGCTTGTCTTTCCATGAGTCGGGGATGGTGAATTGTCGTTTGTACCACATGAAAGTTTCATCTTTTTTGTTTATGCCCGACAGTTCCGCTTCGGGCGGGAAGGGAACGCGTATGTTTTCTGCATTGACAAACTGCGGAGGTTGCGATGCGGTTGTCGGATCGGTCAGTTCCTTTCCTCCCATGTATTTCCACATTCCGTTGAGATTCATCCATTCGGAGCGTTCCATCTGCGGACGGGGATATTCCGGCAGGGGGATGTCTCTTTGCAGAACTTTTTCTGTCCACGGGGTGGGAAGGGTGAATGAACTTAGGTCTTGTGCCAAGGTAATAAAGTGGCCTGTTCCGGCTAATGTGCCGATGATTAAGCATTTGATGATATTATTTTTCATACTTTCTGGATATGTTTTTATGGTTTTTACGCATTGTTTTTATAAAAAGTTGGGCAGGTTATTCTTTTTTGAAGACGAAGATTGTGTAAGAATATGGTTGGATCATATAAAAATCAAGGTCGTTTTTGTATAAAGATTGTTCCACGGGTGTAATGCGTTGCGGCTCGTGGGGCGTGTTCACATCCTGAAGTTTTCCGCACAAGGTGACAGAGATTGACTCGGATGTCGGTCTGAAGTTGTCGAAGACGATTCGGGCAGATACCGAAGAACTGTCTGTGTTGGCCACGTGAAGTACAATTGTGTTTCCGTCTTTGCTGCGTGTGGCGGTTACGTCGAGCCTGTTTTTCGGATCGGTCGTGGTGCTTTCTACCAGGAAAGGCTGGTGATATTTTGACGCCATTTGTTGGGCATAGTAGGGAGGCATTCCCCAGACTTGATCCGGAGTAAAGAATATTTGTCCCTGGTCCCACCCGTTGTCATTTTGTTTGTACGGCTGAAGTGCATTCGCGGCACACGATGTCAGGACAAAATCGCCCATGCGTCTTACTGCATTCTGGAGGGTGACATGTCCCAAAGCCCGTTGCATATTGTGTGTGTTGCCGTTTTCCTCGAAGATGGCGCACTTGATCTTTGTGTCGGGGTTCCACTTTAAAAAGAGTTCTTTCATGCGTCTCAGTTCTGTTTCCACCTTTTTCCCTGTGTCTAAATCATCCGCCCAAGGATGGAAATCCCAGTAATCGGCTTTTCCGTCGAGCGCCTTGAATGTTCGTTCCATGCTGGGCGATTCGGGACGCCACCAGGCCGTGCTGATCAGTTTAATGGAAGGATCTTTCCGTTTGATGGCGTCGTGCAGAAGAATGAAACGGTTTACGTAGTGGTCGTACTCGCGGGCATTGTCTCCGTTGAATAACACTTCTTCGTTGCCGATGCCGATATACTTCACCCCGTATGGGGCCGGATGTCCGTTTTTTGCCCGTTGTTTTCCCCATTTTGATGTGACGGAACCGTTTAAATACTCCACCATGTCGGCAATGTCCCGTGGATTTTCTTCGATATTGATGGCGAAAGCCGGTGTAAAACCTGCGGCTTCGCAGAATTTAAGAAAGTCTTCAATACCGAAACCGTTGGTGGAATATCTGTACCAATGTCCTCTGTAAGGAGGGCGATTGTCGGGATTTCCTATCATTTTCTTGAAGCGATATCCGGGTACATTTATCATCGTTCCGCCATAACGCAGGAATGTCAGTCCTTCATTGACCATTGCTTCTGCAATATCTTTTCGGTACGGCAAGCCTTTGAACTGGTTGTCTTCAGTATTCATAAGGGTTGCTTGATCTATCCAGAGCTTGCCCGGTTTGTCAATGTAAACGGCAAATCGTGCATTAGGATCGGTTGTTTTGCTGGTAAGTTTGAAATGATATTTCTTCCATCTCTTGTCAATACCTTCAATTTCCTGGCGTGCATATTCTGTTGTCCCGTTTTTGTTTTGTAAGGCGATAAAGACTTTTCCTTCTAAATTTAAGCCCTTTAAGTAAAGGCCTCCCTGATATGTTTGATCTTTTTTGACGGCGATTCCCCAACGGTTCAGTCCGGAATTGGCAATACCTACTGTTCCTGTGCCGGAAATCAGCTCAATGGTTTGTGAATTTCTCCCGTTGTATGCTTGTTGCATATCCAGTCCGAATGTTGTTTTTACGCTTCCTGTTTGTATAGCGTCCCATGCTGCGCTGACAGATATCTGGGGCGTTGTTCGCAAAGACAACCTTCTTTCTGTTGTTCCATCGGATAGTTTTATGTCGCGGAAGCGCACGTTTGAGTTCCATGTACGAAGTGCGATGTTTCCTTCTTGCAGACGTTTGTTCGTATTGTGGAATTTATAAATACTTTCTTCGTTTAAAAATACTTCAATCGTATCGTTGTCTTGCATGGAAACCCTAAGCCGGTTCCATTCTTCGGGGGAACATTTTACCGGAATTTCGGCCAGCGATTTGAAATCATTCTGGTGCATCCCGATAACAACTTTCCGGCCGTCGGCAGCCAGGCTCACCTCATATCCGTAAAAATTATCCGCTCCTTTGCCCGGTTGCGACAGGCAAACGATGAGGCCTGCGTTCTCTCCTTTCTCATCGAAACGCAAGGATGTTTCGACATACCCCCTTCGAATGCTTTGGGGAGTGTACACGAGTTTGGCTCCGGGATGCGATCTTACGGTCAGTTCATTGCCTTGTACTTTCCAAATACCTTCATATTCAGAAAAATTATCTATTTTGGGGCGGGGAACCGGTTCCTCGAAACTTTCTCCGAATATCTTTTGATCGTATAAACCTCCGTATATTTCGTGGTTGACGTCCTCGATGCAAGCCCCATATAAAAAGGGCGTGATGGTTTGTTCAACCTTGTCCGGTTTTACAAAGATTGACGCTTCCTGGGCATGACATGCCGGTCCGATAGAAAAATAAAAGAGTCCGCTTGCCCAGATTACGCCGGAAATGAGATGGTGTTTCATGATGTGAAAATGAATTGATGCCTATGAAGTGATTAAAGTGTATTCTTATCAGGGTTTATTTTTCATCAGAAATTTTTTAGTCAGCCACTGTCTGACTGGAATATCGTAAAGTTTCATGGAAGCATATCCGATGCCGATTGCCAAAAAGAAGATGGTAACCGCTAAAAAAACATGCATGCTTGCCGGCGCATCTTTGTGTTCGGATATCCAGGCCCAGTACAGGTAGATGAGAGAATAATGCGTTATGTAAAGAGGATATGACAGGTTTCCCAGAAAATTGCATACGGCGGTCGAGCGCTTATCCGTAATTTTACTGCCGGCTCCGATGGTTATAATCACGGGAAAGAACAGCAGGATACAGATTGCTTCATACATTCCGTTCATCCACATGTGGCTTTCTCCACCGATGCGGGGCATGAACAACAGGACAAGGATTCCTAAAGAACACCACCAAAAGCCTCCTCTTAATGTGATACGGAAACTGATGCGTGAAAGAAACAACCCGGCAAAGAACGGGTACAACAGGCGGGTGATGCCGATAAGCAATTGGTCCGGTTTCAAACTCCATCCGCCTATTACCGTATAAGCCGCATAAGAACGTGTGTCAAGCACATCGAAAATGTCGATATTCAGACAGAGGTTTATGGTGAGCAATGCCGATAAAATAGTAAAAATGCCCAATAAAAGTTTGGAAAAGTGGCGGATGAACAGGGCATAAAGAAGGTTTGCTATGTATTCCCAAAGGAGAGACCATGAAGGACCGTTCAGGGCGTTCGTCTCTCCCCATCCGCGGATATCCCAGCTGGAAGGGGCAGGCAGCATGGTACAGCCCCACAGGAAAAGCAAAAGAACCATCCACCATTCGGTCTGTCCGATGAGAGGAAAAGCTGCACTGTCGCCCAGATAATAAAATAATGCCCCCACGAGTGTGCCGAAAATAACCATTGGGTGAAGGCGGATAAGGCGGCGTTTGAAAAAATCCTTGAGAGACATTTTATCCCACCGGTTGTCGTATGCGTATCCGATGACGAAACCTGACAAAAGGAAGAAGAAATCTACGGCAAGATAACCGTGGTTGAGAAAGGTTTGCTTGGCAGGACTTATGGCATGCGGTTCGAGTAAATGGTAAATCAAAACAAGAATTGCTGCAACTCCACGTAATCCGTCTAATATCTCATAGCGTGGTTTTGAAGCAAGGTAGGTATAAGTTCGTGCCATTTTTCAGTGAGATGTATTAGTTTTAAATAAATGTTTTGTAAAAGGATTCCCCTTTTTCGGGGAAAGATGCCGTTTTATTTCTTCACAAATATAGTGTATTTTTTGAAAAAACAATGGCCTGTTTTTATTGTAATAAAAAAACATCCGCCTCTGAAAAATGAGACGGATGTTCTTTAATTTATGGACTTTTCTTTAGAATGTTATTTTTCGTCACTCCAGTCCATTGCAGCCATGCGTTTGTAAGAAGCATAACGTTTCTTAGCCATTTCCTCGCATGCGGCAAACAAGTCGGCGGCTTCTGTCGGATATTGTTTCATTACAGAAGCAAAACGAACCTCGCCTTTCAGGTAATCTTGGAAATTATCCCAGTTCGGTTCTTTCGAGTCGAGCATGAACGGATTCTTTCCTTCGCTTTCCAATGCGGGGTTGAAGCGCCACAGATGCCAGTATCCGCATTCAACAGCCTTGGCCTCTTCTGCCTGTGATTTGCCCATTCCTGCTTTAAGACCGTGGTTTATACACGGAGCATAAGCGATGACTAATGACGGGCCGTGGTAAGCTTCTGCCTCACGCAATGCCTTTAATGTTTGTGCTTGGTCGGCACCCATTGCGATTTGTGCCACGTAAACATATCCGTATGTTGTAGCGATTAATCCCAAATCTTTCTTGCGTACACGTTTTCCCGATGCCGCAAATTTTGCAATGGCGCCGAGCGGTGTTGCTTTAGAAGATTGTCCTCCCGTGTTAGAATATACTTCGGTGTCGAGAACCAAGATGTTGACATCTTCGCCCGATGCGATTACGTGATCGAGACCACCGTAACCAATGTCGTAAGAAGCGCCGTCGCCACCGATAATCCATTGCGAACGTTTGATCAGATAATCCTTGAATTCGTTGATAGTAGCGCAGTATTCGCACTTGTCTTTTGCGGCTTCTACCAGCGGAATAATCTTTTCTGCTGCAGCTTTGCTCTTTTCTGCATCGTTGCGGCCGTCGATCCATTCTTGGAAAGCGGCTTTGTATTCTTCCGGAGTATTCTCGCTTGCAATAGCAGCTTTCATGGCATCTTCAATGCGGTTACGCAGCTTTTTGTTTGCAAGTTCCATACCCATACCGTATTCGCAGAAGTCCTCGAACAATGAATTTGCCCATGCCGGACCTTGTCCTTGCTCATTCGTCGTATAAGGAGTGGAAGGAACCGAACCGGAATATATGGAAGAACATCCGGTTGCATTGGATACCATTTCGCGATCGCCGAATAATTGTGAGATCAATTTAACGTACGGAGTTTCACCACATCCGGCACATGCTCCAGAGAACTCGAAGAGCGGCGTTGCAAATTGTGAGTTCTTTACGTTTGCTTTAATGTCAACAAGGTGCTGTTTGCTCTTCACATTGTCTATACAATATGTCCAGTTGGCAGCTTCACCTAACTGGCTTTCCAGATGAGTCATGCTCAAAGCCTTGCCACCCTTCTTCGGGTTGCCGGGACAAACATCGACGCAGTTGCCGCAGCCCAAGCAGTCGAGAACGTCAACTTGCATGCGGAATGTCATACCATCGAATTGTTTTCCCACAGCTTTTAACATCGTGAAGTTTGCGTTCTTTTGTTCTTCTGCATCGAGAATGAACGGGCGGATAGCTGCATGAGGGCAGACGTATGCACACTTATTACATTGTATACAGTTTTCAGGATTCCATTCCGGTACGAATGCGGCCACACCGCGTTTCTCGTATTTTGCCGTTCCTTGGTGCCATGTTCCGTCTTCTATTCCTTTGAATGCTGAAACCGGCAGTAAATCGCCATCTTGTGCATTGATCGGACGAACGACTTCGTTGATGAAAGCCGGATCGTTGTTTGGCTCGGCTGCTTCGACTGTCAGGTTAGACCATGCCGGATCTACGGTCAGTTGTTTGTATTCTCCACCGCGATCAACTGCAGCATAGTTTTTGTTGACAACGTCTTCTCCTTTCTTCCCATACGATTTTACAATAAATTTCTTCATTTGTTCTACTGCTAAATCGACAGGAATTACGCCGGTGATGCGGAAGAATGCAGATTGTAAGATGGTGTTTGTTCTATTTCCCAAGCCGATTTCTTGCGCGATCTTCGTTGCGTTGATATAATATACCGTAATATTGTTGTCAGCAAAGTATTTTTTTACTTTGTTCGGCAGGTTCTTTGCTAATTCTTCCCCTTCCCATATTGTGTTCAAAAGGAATGTTCCGTTCTTACGAAGCCCGCGTGTTACATCGTACATGTGCAGATATGCTTGAACGTGGCAGGCAACAAAGTTAGGAGTTGTAACCAAATAGGTTGAACGAATGGGGTGATCTCCGAAACGAAGGTGAGAGCATGTGAAACCTCCCGACTTCTTTGAGTCGTAAGAGAAGTATGCCTGACAGTATTTGTCGGTATTGTCTCCAATAATTTTAACGGAGTTTTTATTTGCTCCAACTGTACCGTCGGCACCCAGACCGTAGAATTTTGCTTCGAAGACGCCTTCACCTCCCAAAGCGATTTCTTCCTTTTGAGGAAGAGATGTAAATGTTACATCGTCTACGATGCCAATTGTAAAATGATCCTTGGGTGTGGGCAATGCCAGGTTCTCGTAAACTGACAGGATTTGTGCCGGGGTTGTATCTTTAGAGCCGAGGCCATAACGTCCGCCGATGATGAGAGGCGCATTCTCTTTTCCGTAGAAGCACTCTTTAACGTCCATATATAATGGTTCTCCGATGGTGCCCGGTTCTTTGGTACGATCAAGTACTGCAATGCGTTTAACCGTTTTGGGTATAGCGGCAAAGAAGTGCTTAGCAGAGAACGGACGGTACAGATGAACGGCAACCAAACCAACTTTTTCTCCTTTTGATACGAGATAGTCGATAGCTTCACGGGTAGCTTCTGTTACAGAACCCATTGCGATTATGACACGTTCTGCATCTTCTGCACCATAGTAATTGAATAATCCGTAATTACGTCCCGTTATTTTATTGATTTCATTCATATATTCTTCTACGATTGCGGGCACTGCCTCGTAGAAAGGATTGCATGATTCTCTGTGTTGGAAGAAGTGATCCGGGTTTTCTGCCATACCGCGTGCCACAGGTTTATTGGGCGATAAAGCACGGCTGCGGAATTCTGCGAGTGCTTTCTTGTCGATAAGCGGAGCAAGGTCTTCGTTGTCTAACTTTTCTATTTTCTGAATTTCGTGTGAAGTACGGAATCCATCGAAGAAATTTACGAACGGAACTCTTGACTTGATTGTGGCAAGATGAGCAACGCCTGCCAAATCCATAACTTCTTGTACCGAGCCTTCGCACAACATGGCGAATCCCGTTTGCCGGGTAGACATCACATCTTGGTGATCGCCGAAGATACACAGAGCGTGTGAAGCCAGAGTACGTGCTGAAACGTGGAATACACATGGCAAAAGTTCTCCGGCAATTTTATACATGTTCGGTATCATTAACAGCAAACCTTGAGATGCTGTGTAAGTAGTAGTGAGGGCACCTGCCTGCAATGAGCCGTGAACGGCACCGGCTGCTCCGCCTTCTGATTGCATTTCTTGCACTAAAACTGTTTCGCCGAAAATGTTTTTACGACCAGCGGCTGCCCATTCGTCTACATGTTCTGCCATAGTAGATGATGGGGTGATCGGATAAATAGCGGCTACTTCCGTAAACATGTACGAAATATGAGCAGCTGCTTCATTACCGTCGCAAGTGATAAATTTTTTTTGTTTAGTCATATTATTACTGTTATAATTAAGTTGTTTATGCAAATGAATTATTTTAGGAACGGAATGGATAACGGATATTTCCATGCCTTTCCGTTAAGCCCTTGTATGCCTCCGATGATGGGGAATACAATGCGAAGTATTGCTATGATTATAAGCAGGCATCCTCCTGTGCTAATCATGAGCGTTGAGAGGAGGCTTGAATGCAAAGACTGAGCTATGAGGATGTATCCTATTCCGATGCACAAGGTTATGATGAGTGCCCAGGACAACCATGTGATGTACCAATTAAAAATGAATGTTCCTTGTTTGTTTACTTTGTTTGAGTAATTTTTCCCGATAGACCAAAGTATGATTGGAAAAATCCAACCGATATAGGGTACAAGAATTAAAAAATTCATGAGGGCGAGATAGGAATCTTCGCCGAGCCCCATCGGTAAACCCTTCGTGCCCGCTTCTTCTTTTTCGTTGAGAATCTTTTCTTTCTCGTTTTGGAATTCTTCTTTGGTAAGCGCGCCCGATTGATAAAGCTTATATAATTCGTCTAATTTCTTGTAGTCCATGACTCATCGGTATTAGTCGTATTGTTTAATATAAGAAGCCGAACAGCCATAAAGGTATTTGGTTTCCGTGTCCCATTTCCATTTTATGCATGGCATAATATACGTTGGGGTTACTCTTAAATTTACTCTTTTCGTCACAAATACGGAATTGAATTTCGCTGTCTACCAGGAAAGATGTTCCTTTATCTCCTTTATTTATCTTATGATCCTTCCAAAGAGTGTTGACAAAGAACGTTTCAAGAACATCCTGCTCTTCCACCTTTACGGGATAAATGCTATACATTAGGTTTGTATTGTGCATCATAATTTTAGAGGGCTTCTTGGGAAACTTCTCGCCTTTTGGGTAAACCATATTGATAAGGCGGGCATCGGCCAGGTATTTTATATAGTTCATTACTGTGGCGCGCGAGGTTTGTATGTCGTTTGCCAGCTGACTGATGTTTGGTGCCACCGGCCCGTCTACTGCCAACAAATATAATAATTTTTTTATCTTGGACAGGTATTTCAGTTCAATTTGCTTGATTAAAAGTATGTCGACTTCGATCATCATATTCATGGTCTTCAACAAGTTCTCAGAAAAGTTTCGTTTTTCAAGGAAGAACGGGTAGAACCCATGATGAATATAATCCTGAAAATAATTGAGAGGATTGATATGAGGTAAGATGGTTTTGCTGATGTGTTCGTGATTTGTCAGGATGTCATGTAACGTATAAGGGGAAAAATGATTTCCTGTTTGCAGATTCAGAAATTCACGGAACGAGAATCCCCGCAGATTATATGACCTTACGATGCCGTTAAGCTCGGGGTTTTCTTCTTTTAATCTCATGACCGATGAACCCGTAAAAACGAGTTTCAGTTGGGGATAGCGTTCGTAACATGTGCGAAGATCATGGCTCCAATCGGGAAGTTTGAATACTTGATCTATCAATAAGACCTTGCCGCCCCGTTTGACAAATTCGCCTGCGAAATCAACAAGACTGATTTGTGAGAAATAAAAGTTGTTCATGTTTACGTACAGACACGAGCGGTCTAAACCAAATTTTTCTTTTGCATATTGCAGCAGAAAGGTTGTTTTTCCTACACCTCGCGTCCCTTTTATTCCTATCAGCCGGTGATTCCAGTCGATTTGGTCCATTAAATCACGGCGAACAGGCGCGTTCGTATGTTCCACAAGGTAGCTATGTGTCTTGTAAAATGTTTCCATGAACTTGTTATTCTCTGCTGCAAATATACAAATACTTCACCATATTGCAAACCGGAGTTGTCAAAATATTCTTTTTAATATACCTTTGTTTTTCAAAACATTGTTTGGCTCTGAAGATGAAAAAAATCTATCTTTTTAATCCGGATCACGATATGGCTCTGGCTTGTTTCTCGGGTTTTTATAAGACTCCGGCGGAGATTGTTCGCATGGCAGACGATTTGTCTGTGTTTCCGGCGTGGTATTCCGATAGATGTTCGGCGATTAAGGTTGATTCTTTCTCCAAGGTTGAATGGTTATTGGGGCAAGATGCGGTTGGCGAATGGTTGTCCGGGACGGAATGGACTACGGAGTTTTTGTCTTGTCCTTATGAGGTTTGGGGATGGAATCCGGCCTTGTTACACCGCTTGCGTGCAGCCGGAGTGGATGAACGCTTCCTTTTGTCGGATGAGGCGGTGCGGCGGATTCGGATTTTGTCGGGGCGTCAGTGTTGTAGGACGTTGTTGGACGGATTCTCCGACCTCGATTTTACTTGCGGAGAATCGTTTGTTTGTGCTACGTTGGACGAGGTGCGGCGTAAACTTTCCGCTTGCGGACGGGTAGTACTGAAGGCTCCTTGGTCGGGAAGCGGGCGGGGTTTGTTGATGACGGACGAAGCTCATTGGAACCGTTCTGCCGAGGGATGGATTGCCCGGATATTGCGTACGCAGAAAGAAATCGTTGTGGAACCGTATTATCATCGGGTTGTTGACTTTGCAATGGAGTTTTACTGTGATGAAAAGAATGAGGTGAAATTTGCAGGTTATTCGTTGTTTGAAACAGACTCGCGGGGTAATTACAAGGGAAACCTGCTGGCTTCCGACAGACAGATCGAACAGATTCTTTCTTCTTACGTTTCAACCGACGGACTGCATGCCGTGAGGGAACGTTTGACAAGCCGTCTTTCGGCATTGTTTGACGGAAACTATCGCGGATATTTGGGCATAGACATGATGATTTGCCGTGAGGGGGATGATTTTTTGTTGCATCCTTGTGTGGAAATGAATCTTCGGATGAATATGGGGGTTGCGGCTCATATCATAGCCGAACGTTATTTAGCTCCCGGAACGAAGGGGCGATTTGTTGTAGAGCACTATGGAAACGATGGAGAAGCTCTTGAAGCTCATCGGGAAATGAAGGAAGTTTTCCCGTTGAGAATGTCTGGAAATTTTGTGACATCGGGATATCTTTCGTTGACTCCCGTCTTTGATGATACCCGCTATCAGGTTTATGTATTGGCAGAGTGCCGGTAGGCGAGGATTTGAGTGGCATGTTTCCCGTAAAAACATGCTGGTCTTTCGGTCAAAAGATTAAAATGCTTCAACTCTTTCTTCGGAAAAGTAAAAAAGAAGCGTTGTCCTCTGAAAAAGTGGGCAACGCTTCTTTTTGCACAGATTATATGAATATCGTGAAATTAAGCTCGTCAGAAGAACAAGTACCGCTCGTCTTCGATGTTTCCTTTGTCTCGAAGTTCATACACACATTGTCTTGCGTTTGCAGTCGACATTCTCGACAATGTTTCTTCTTCTTTCTTTACATCAAACGTTTCCGTGCCCTTGTCTTTGTTGTAAACCTGAATCATATAGACTCCTGCATTCCCTTTAAATGGAGCGGATACCCCATTGAGTTCGGTCTTTTCCGCATACGCTCCGATGACAGGTTCGCTGGATCTGAATACAGAAACATACGTAGAGGCGTTGAAAGTTACGTGTTTTACGGTATCGCTCTTAGCATCTTTTTCAGCCTTCATTTGGTCGAGTGAGTTGAAATCTTTCACTCTTGCCATAATGATTTCGGCTTTTTTATCTCTGAGGATTTCCATGCGTAAAGGTTCTGCCACTTCGTTTATGTCGATATAACCTTTCGGATTTATTTTTTCCAGGCCCACTACCAGCAGATGATCGTTGTCTCCACATTCGTATAACGGCGAAACTTCTCCTTCTTTTGCGTCGAATACCCATTTCAGAGCCTCACGAGTGGAATGAATGCCGCCGATGTAATGCTCGTTGCTATGGAAATAAGCACGTGGAGTAACGGTATATCCGCTCTCTTCGGCGTTGTCTTGCAACTCTTTTAATGTCGTGTTTTGAGCAACGAACTGGCTGAACTTGTTATATACATCGTTATAAGTTTCTTTACTGAACTCAACGGGACATTTAACGATCGCCACTTTATATTTATTCTTCATGGCCTTTTTGTTGGTCACTTGAAGAATTACGTTCATTTGCCCGAGTTTGATGTTGGCAGTTTCCTTGACAGGTTGTTCAATCAGTGCGTTTATTATTTTTGCATTTTCGTTGTCAATGTTTCCGGCTGTTTCCCAAGAACGTGCGTCTACCCACGCTGTTTCTCCGGTTTGACCGTATATTTTAGCAACTTCTGCGAAGTCTGCTCCCTTTTTCAGTGCATTGTATATACTGTCGGACAAGGTTGCTGTTTTTTCTTCCGTATCGGCATATACTTGAATCTGGCGGAACTCGATAGAGTCGGGTGCCGTTGTTTTTGCTAAGATCTTGAATGCATTATAAGAATCGTCTCCGGCATTATAGTAAGGGCCGTACACCTCTTTGATGTTGGCCGAGTCTAAACGGATTGCAACGTCTTCGGGAAGAGATGTTTTATTTACGGGAATATCGGCAAATGCGACGTTAGAACCGGTGGAACGTATAAATGTTGCGTAATCGTTGTCGGTATCTTCCAACTGATTGCTGTACTCGATTACTTCTTTTTGTACCGCACTTCTGTCTGCTTCTGACGGAACAACATGAATGTCTATGTAGCAGATATTGCGTGTTTCTTCCGATTGTTTAAATTGTTCTTTCCGTTTTTCGTATAATTGTTTCACCTCTTCGCTTGAAACTTGTACGGTTGTATCGTTTATGCTTGCATACGGAATGCCGGCCAACAAAAGGTCGTTTTGCTCAGTGCGTGTCTTAAATTCGTTTTCAGCTTCTATGGGATTTGATATTAACGATTTGGCCAACAGACTCTGATACTTCTCTGCTAAAGTAGATTGAGCCAGAGTTTTCTCAACAAACTTCCAGAAGTTTCCCATCTTTTGATAGTATTCTACGTACTGAGCAGGCATTTGTGTATTGCTTAAGTTGGCATAATCAACCAAGAATTTCTTCAACATATCTTTGTCAAACATGCCGGTTTGCGGATTGCGGAAGGGCGTCTGCATCAGCATCGGGTTCGTTCCTTCATCGATGATGGCCTGAATTTCTGCATCGGTAACGGTGAGCCCTAATTTTTCTGCCTCGGTCGCCAACAATTCATTTGTAACGTATGTGTTCCAAACAACGTCTTTTATGTTGGTAAGTTGTTCTTCGCTTAAAGAACTTAAACCGTTTGTCAGTTTAATTACTTCGCTGTATTCGTCTACCAGTTTCTGGTAATCTTGTGCAGAAAGTTTCTTTCCATTTACAACTCCAACGTCTTGTTTTCCCTGGTGAGGCTGTAATATTTTCCATGCGTCGCCAGCAATAAATGCAAAAAGAGCCACGCCGATCACGATGACCAATAGAGGCCCTTTGCTTCTGATTTTCTGTAATGTTGCCATGTTTTATCTGCTATTTTGTTTATTGTTATTCGGTAAAATTTTCAAACTTTTGGGCACGAAGATACAAAAAAGATGTTTAAAATCGATTCCCATCCTTAAAAAAACACTTATTTGTTTACTTTCAGTTTCACTAATTCTATTTTGGTTGTTGTAGCTTTTATTATTTTAAATTGGAATTTCCCGACGTTAATGATTTCATTTATCTTGGGGATACTTTGAAATTCATGCAGGATTAGTCCGCCGATAGTCTGATATTCGTCGTCTTCCGGGAGGTCGAGATTAAATTCTTTATTGGCCTTTTCTATTTCCATTCGGCCCGACAGGATATATTCGTTGTTGCCAATTATCCGGGCGATGGTAGAGTTTGTGTCATGTTCATCCTCTATGTCTCCCAAAATTTCCTCAACAAGGTCTTCTAACGCCACGATGCCTGACGTGCCGCCGAACTCGTCTACAACAATAGCAAGCGAACGTTTTTGTTGCATAAAGAGTTGCATGAGTTTGTGGGCGCCCATCGTTTCGGGAACGATGGGAATTGTTCTGATGTTTTTGCGCCAGTCGGAGAGGGGCTTAAACATTTCGGATGAGTGGATATATCCTATTACATTGTCTATATTTTCTTTATAAACGATGACTTTGCTGATGCCGTTTTCTATGAATTTCTCTTTTAATTCGTCTAAAGTGGCGTTGTCTTCTACGGCGATGATTTCGGTGCGCGGAATCATGCAGTCGCGTACTTTGATGTTGGAAAAGTCAAGTACGTTCTGAAACATTCTGATTTCGGTCTCGATTTCTTCTTTATTTTGCGATTCATCGATGCTGTTTTGTATGAAAGAGTCCAAATCGACTTTGGTGAAAGCCTTTGCCGTGTTGTTCTTATCGCTGTTGATTCCGAAGATGCGCAAGATGGCCTTTGAAAGAAAAGATATGAATCGGCTGACGGGATAAAGGACGATGTAGCATAATAATGCCGGGATGGAAAGGGTTTTCAATAAGCTTCCCGAGTAGATTTTGAAGAGTGTTTTTGGTATAAACTCCTTGGTGACCAGAATGGCGAATGTCGCTATTATGATTCCCACAACGATGAAGATTATTTGATTTATCGGGGTGTTGGCTTCCGAATTCTGTCGGAGAAGTTTTGCCACAACGATTCCGTAGGCAATAAGGGAGATGTTGCTTCCGATAAACATTGCCGACATGAAACTGTTGGCATGCCGATAAAAGTAAGAAAGGATGCGGTTGATTGCATTGTTTTTTCTCGTCGTTTCAAAGCGAAGCTTGCCGGAAAATGCAAAAGCTGTTTCCATGCCTGAAAAAAAGACGGAAAAGATTAATATGACGAGTAGTTGTGCGGTCAGTTCCATGTATTGTTGTTTTTCTAATTATTTTGCGTTGAATCGGCAGGGGCTTTGTCTTCTACGATGAAAGAGCCCGTGTTGTTAAAAATACGGTACTCCGTCATTTCTTGATTTGATTCAAATCCGTAGCCGGTAATAATTTGATCTTCCGGCTGCTGCTCGATACGAATAAAATGATCGGAGTAGATCTTTGCTTTATTTTGATCCCAGAAAAGAAGATCCGTATCGAATTTGTCTCCTTGCTGAGTCCTTATCTGTACGTTGCTTCGTAACTCCCAAATTTTTTTTGATTCGTGGTAATATGCCGTATCGGCCTTGATGCTTGAGTCGACATTAAACAGTGTATCGAACTTTTCAAGGTAAATTCCTTTCTCAAACGCCCATAAAGTTGGATTCCTTTTACTGTATATAAGCCATTCGGGAGTGATTATTTTATACCGAATCAAGCCGGAGTCTGATACGAAAGATATAATATCTGTAGTCCGCATATCGGGTAAAGAGTCGTTGGATGGCGCAATATTTGCGGTGTCGGAAGACTTTTTTCCGCATGAAGGACATAAAATAAACATAACAGTTACCCATATAGTAACTGTTATGTTTATAAGTAAAACAGAGGCATTATTGCGTTTCTTTAGATACATGATGTTAGGGGATAGTGACTGTTTCGCCGATCCATCCTCCGATCTTTACGGTACTTCCGGATTTCAGACCGAGGAAAAATAAGTCCTCCGTCTTCGGGGTATGTGCGGAATATGCAGAAATTAATCTGTTAGCTTCTTCGGCTACGCTCGGATCGACGCTTTTGGCTCGTTGAAGTTTATCGATGACTGCAAAATAAGTACACTTGTTCATCGTCGGATCAGAGTCCCAGTTTGGAGCAGACGCGTACAGCTGTGCAATCAAAATATACGATTTTCCGCTATTAGGATTAGCTTCAATGGCTTTGTTGGCGTATTGTCTTGCTTTACTATATTGCTTTGCCGTAAATAAAACGGCGGCGGCACTGTAACAATATTCGGATTTCTTCGTAAGATCGCTCTCCATCTCAATTGCTTCATCGAAGTAACTTATGCTCTTATCATATTCACCTTTTTTATAATATAAGAAGCCGCATCCGGCAGCCGACGCAGCTGTTGGCTCAATGGCATGGGCAGCTTCCGATGCAGCGAAGTAGGCTTCTTCTTCGGTGCATTTCAAAAGTTGCATGACATTGATGACTTGTTTCAAATATTCAATGTCGTTTTTGTTTTCCTCGATCTTCGGGCCATAGATAGCTTGCAGGTTTTCACATGTTGCAGCACCGCTATTGATGAAATAAGCATCCACGTTGTCTTTTGTCGTTTTATAAATGCTTTTTTGATTTTCCGGAGCCATTTCCAATGCTTCCTCCGCGTATTCAGAAGCCATTAAGTAGTCTTGTATGAAAGTTTCTTTGTGCGTATCGTCTGATTTCAGCTTACGTGATGATACGTCCATCAGGTCTTGCAGCATGAAATAATCCGAATTGGCTTTTTCCATATCGATAGCTGTTTTCAGCATGCCGTAGGCTTCATTTACGTCAAAAGCTTTTCCTGAGAAGTAAATATAGTCATGAGCTTTCAAATCGATGATGGCTCCCTTTGTACTTTTTGTCTTTACTAAAGTGTTTAGTTGGTCAAGATATTTTAAACGTTGGTCGTAAACTGCCATTAATTCATCGAAATAGGCTTGTTGTTCTGCCGCGTCTTTTGATGAAGCAATGAGAGCACGAAGTATTTTTACGCCGTTGGTGTAGGTACCCACTTGCGCTGTTGGTGCTTCTGTAAAGACGGCTTTCCACGGCTCATAGGCATCTTTAAAGTTATTTGTTTTCACGTATTCCGAATAAATACTGATGTTTTGCAGACAACGGATGCTGTCTTCTCCGTGTCTGAAACGCGAACCGTCCTCCACTCCTTTTTGAGCGAAAATTGCTGTTGAGCCGAATATTACTGCACACAGCGCCGTAAAAATTCTTAATTGCTTCATATATATTAAATTTATTCGCGCGGTATTAAATTAATTAATTCTCCATTTCATGAACCAACGTTCGTTAAATGTTAGCCCAAGCTTTATCACGAAGCGATTCTCGGAAAGCATGTCGGGGACGGAAGGTTTTACATGGACATACTGACCGGTGACGTTTAAAATAGTATTCCTTTGGAATAAGTACAACGGAAAACCTAGGCCGATGCTTACTCCGTATTCGGAAGGTCCGTCAATATTATCCGTTACTTTTAGATAAGAACTGTTATAATATCCTCCGGCGCGGTAATGAACTCGTTGAAGATAACTTCGTCCTTCCGGGTTAGGAGTGAATTCTGCTCCTGCGGCAATGCGGGAAAGATCGTTATATCGGTTCGGCTCGTTTTCGTATTTTACCTTAGACCATTGCTGTTTTGCGTAGTCGACTTCTACTGTCCATTGCTTTTTATGGTTATAAGCAATACCTCCTCCGAAAGAATGGGGTAGCCCGTATGGATCATTTATTGAGGTTTCATTGGCCTGAGAGTTGGTAACTTGTATTCCTTTTGTGCAGGAAGAGTTTAGATCATGTCCCAGTCCGTAGCTAAAACCTAAAGTAATGTTATTGTCTTTATTGATGTCTTGTGTATACTGGAGGCCGAAGTCTGCTTTGTAACTTTTCACCCTTATGTGATTATAAGTGAGGGTTTGGTCGGAGGTTGTGCTGAAACTGATGCTACTTTGATAGTCGATTGTTCCGTAAAAATAACCAATGTTTGCTCCGACAGACAGGTTTTTAAACAGTCTGAATCCCAATCCTACAAAGATTTGTTGCAGGCCTCCGTCTCCGGTGAACGTGTTGGTTGCAGTTGTTCCGTTCTCGCTTTCCAGAGAATAGGTTTGACTGAAATTGTAACCCACCGTGGAGTATGGAACAAAACCAAGCGTAAATCCTATTCGCGGATGCAGGCGAAATTGCATGGCTATATAGTCGAAACTGGAGTTTTTTGCTTTGTTTTTGTTTCCCCCTTCCTGGAAATTGGAAATATTCCATCCCATTCCTACATCGAACTTAAACGACAAAGAATCGGCAGCCGTGTAAGAAGCCGGATTCATTATATTGATGTGGTTGCCGTTTCTTAAGGCGTAACCGACTCCTCCCATTGCAACATTATTGGCAAAGGCCAAGTTGGTCAAATCTCCCAAACCATATCTTGTATAAGGTGAGTTTACGCTTGTTTGGGCATTGACTGTCATGGTTGTTGTTAAGAACAGCATTGCTCCTATAAATGCTTTGTTATGTAACATTATAATTCAGTATTCTGTTTAAACCTTTTAAGACTAAGAATCTGTCTGCAAATATGGTGTTTTTTAGGCTTGCATCAAAAGAAAAATTATCTCCGCCCGTTAAAAAAACCAAAAGTCCCGGGCGCTTTTTTTTCATAAGGGTGATATAGCTTGTTATTTCAAACTCCAAGCCTTTTATAACACCTGCTCGGATTGCGGTTGCCGTATCGTATCCAAACTCGGGAATGTCGCCGTTCTTTTCTATCAAAGGCAGTTTGTCGCAGCAGGCATTCAGCGCTTTGAAGCGTGTGTATATGCCGGGAGAAATATTTCCTCCCCAGTATCTTCCTTCCGCATCAATGAATTCATAGGTTAAGGCCGTGCCGGCGTCTATGACAAGAATATCTTTTTGCGGCATTAGATAATTGGCGCCTACTACGGCGGCCAACCTGTCCATTCCCAAAGTTTCCGGCGTTTTATACAGATTTTGAATGGGAACGGGTGTCTTATACGTCAGCTCCAATACGGGAAAATTTAGTTTTGCTAGTTGTTTCCTGATAGTGTTGCTCAAGGTAATGACCGAGGCGATTATTCCTTTTGTGATGGGATATTTGTTGCATAACATGCCCACGCAATCAATGGAATGATTGGATCCCCGCAAAACTTCTACGATTTCGTCTCCTGAAAATACTGCGATCTTTGCAACGGTATTTCCTATATCGATAATTAAATTCACGTTTCATTTTAGTTTCTTGGCTGCAAAGTAACGTAAAAAAATAAATAGAAAGGTCATAAAAACGATTTTTTGTTTTAGAAATTCGAATTATTCGATGTATTTTTGCGTCGGCGTAAAGGAGTAAATACGAAGTGAGTGTGAGAGGAAAAAGATACATACGATTTATTCTTATTTATGTTTTGTTGGGCTTGTCGTTTACGGCCTCTGCCATGAAACAAGACAGCATCCGGTTTAGTTTGCTGACATGTTCTCCCGGAACGGAGATATATTCTTTGTTCGGACATACGGCCATACGGTATCAGAATGGCAGTCGGAATGTGGATGTTGTCTTCAACTTCGGAATGTTCAGCTTCGATGCTCCTCATTTTTTGTACCGTTTCGTGAAAGGGGAGACCGATTATCGTTTGGGAGTTATTCCTTATCCTTATTTTGAATCTGAGTACGCTTTGCGCGGTTCTTCCGTTTACGAGCAGGAGTTGAACCTCACCGGCGATGAGAAACAACGCCTTCTGTCTATTTTGCAAGAGCATTATCTGCCCGAAAACAGGGAATATCGCTATAATTATTTCTACGACAATTGCACCACGCGTGCAAGAGATTGTATAGAACGTGCTCTTTCCGGCGAGGTAGTTTATCCGGATTCTCTCCCAAACAAGACGTTCCGTTCAATCGTTCATGAGTTTACGAAAAATTATCCTTGGAGTACTTTCGGTATAGACTTGTGTTTGGGCGCTCAGGCCGACGAGACGATTGGCGCGCGTTTGCAGATGTTTGCACCTTTTTATATGCGCGATTATGCCGGCGGAGCGTATATCATTGACCGGAACGGGGAGAAAAGAAAATTAATAGCCGAGGAAAATTTAATAATAGACGCCGAGCCTGATGAAGAAATTTCCGTACCTTTTCTTTCGCCGAACGTCGTGTTTTTTCTGTTTTTGCTCGTCTCTTTGTTCGTTTCATGGCTTCAATGGAAACGGAAACGGGCCTTTTGGGCGTGGGACACCTTATTATATTTAGTGCAAGGCCTGGCCGGTTGTGTCATCGCATTTCTGTTCTTCTTTTCAGAGCACCCGACTGTCGGTTCAAACTGGCTGCTTATTTTCTTCAATCCGTTGCCGCTGCTTTGTCTGCCTTATGTGATATATTGCGACGTGAAACGAAAGAAAGATATTTTTCATCGGGTAGTTACGGTCTATTTAACACTTTTTATATTGATAATCCCCTTTTCTCCTCAAGAAATTGATTTATCGGTATTATCTTTGGCACTCGGTTTTTTGGCTAACTCGATAAGCCATGTTTTGATAAGAGAAGAAGATAAATGAAAGAACGCATACTGACATCTTTACTGACGGCTTTCATTGTTTCCGGATTACAAGCCCAAAATGCTCCTGCTGTGCCTCGATTGGTTATCGGGTTGACGGTAGACCAATTGCGAATGGATTACATAGAAGCGTTCTTTTCTCTGTATGGAGAGAGAGGATTTAAGCGCTTGTGGAAAGAAGGTCGCGTGTATTGTAATGCGGAATACGACTTTGTTGATGTAGATCAGGCCTCGGCAGTTGCTTCGGTTTATACGGGCACCACTCCTTTTTATAACGGCGTTGTCGGAAATTATTGGATGGATCGTGCCTCATTGCGGATTATAAAAAGTGCGGACGATGCCGATTATATGGGGATTTATACGCAGGAAAGTTCCTCACCGAAGTATTTGCAGGTATCAACATTATCGGATGAATTGACCATAGCCTCGGGAGGAATGGCAGAAGTGTATTCCATCGCTCCTACGAGGGAAATGGCTGTTTACTCCGGAGGACATGCGGCCAAGGGCGTATTCTGGCTGAACGATGAGACGGGAAAATGGTGCGGAACGACTTATTATGGCTCTTTCCCCGAATGGGTGACGACGTACAATGATCACAAAGGACTCGATTTCCGTATCGATAATCAGGCATGGGAACCGTATCTTCCCGTTACATCTTACAAATATCTGACCTCGGATGCCAAACAATTAACCTTTAAACATGATTTTACAGACGAACGTTCTTCCAAATACAAGCGGTTTAAGACGAGCCCTTTTGTCAATGATGAGGTCAATCGATTGGTAAGCGAATGCTTCGACAAAACGTCGATAGGAAAAGATGCTGTGCCCGATTTGCTGACATTGTCGTATTATGCGGGAAATTACGCGCATAAGTCCGACGGAGAATATACAATGGAAATTCAGGATGTATATGTTCGTCTGGATAATACAATAGGCGATTTGCTGGACTTGGTGGAGCGGAAAGTCGGATTGCATAACGTCTTGTTTTTCATAACATCTACGGGTTATTCGGAACCGGATACGAGAGATTTGTCGGCTTATCGAATTCCCGGAGGAAAATTTTACATGAAACGTTGCGCAGCTCTGCTGAACATGTATCTGATGGCCGTCTACGGACAAGGGCAATACGTGGAAACTTTTTACGACCGGCAGCTGTTCTTTAATCATAAGCTGATAGAAGATAAGAAAATAAATCTGACGGAAATATTAAATAATTCGGCCGATTTTATTGTACAGATGAGCGGCGTTCAGGCTGCATATACCTCTCAACGCTTGCTGTTGGGCGCATGGGCTCCCAAAATCGACAAGATAAAAAATAGTTTCAACGTGGCCCATTCCGGCGATATTTACGTAGAAGTGATGCCCGGATGGACGTTGGTGGATGAATATACGCAGACTTCTCATTTGGTTCGCGAGGCATATTCTTCCGTTCCTTTGGTTTTCATTGGGAATAATATACGGCCGGAAATAATATATACTCCGGTTAAAGTGACAACAATTGCTCCGACAATTGCTCATTTCATGCGGATACGTGCGCCCAATGCTTCCGAACAATCACCGCTATACGGGATATGCAATTAAGAGATTGGTTCGTGCTATGAACATCTTTTACATTTTATTATCTTTGCACATCCATAATATTTTTTACAACATTATCTTATAGTTAATAATAAACACAATCGATACAAATGGGATTTAATGAATTTATAAGTAAACTTTTTGGGAATAAGGCATCTCGTGACATGAAGGAAATTCAGCCTTGGGTGAATAAGATTAAAGAAGTTTATCCGGAGGTTGTAAAACTGAGTCACGACGAACTCCGCGCAAAAACAGAGGAACTGAAAAAATACGTCAAGGCTTCTGCCGAAGAAGAAAACCGGAAAATAGCCGAACTGAAAGCATCAGTCGAGTCAACCGATTTGGAAAAACGTGAAGCATTATTCAGTCAAATAGATAAATTGGAGAAAGAAGTTCTCGATAAATACGAGAAAGCTTTGAATGAAGTTCTGCCGATGGCATTTGCCATAGTGAAAGATACTGCCAGACGTTTCGTGGAAAATGAGGAAATTGTTGTAACTGCTACCGATTTCGACCGGGAACTTGCTGGCGAAGGACACGACTTCATTCGCATCGAAGACGACAAGGCCATTTGGAAAAATCACTGGGTTGCCGGAGGAAATGAAACGGTGTGGAATATGGTTCATTACGATGTTCAATTGTTTGGAGGCGTAGTTTTACATCAAGGGAAAATAGCGGAAATGGCTACAGGTGAAGGTAAAACGTTGGTAGCAACGCTTCCTGTTTTCTTAAACGCTTTGACCGGCAACGGAGTCCACGTGGTAACAGTCAATGATTATTTGGCAAAACGTGACTCGGAGTGGATGGGTCCCCTGTACATGTTCCACGGTCTTAGCGTAGATTGTATCGACAAACATCAGCCAAACTCGGCAGCTCGTCGGAAAGCTTACATGGCAGATATTACATTCGGTACGAACAATGAGTTCGGTTTTGACTATCTTCGCGACAATATGGCGGTAAGTCCTAAAGATTTGGTGCAGCGTAAACATAATTATGCGATAGTCGATGAGGTAGACTCTGTGCTTATTGATGATGCTCGTACGCCTTTGATTATTTCAGGGCCGGTACCGAAAGGAGACCAACAACTGTTTGAAGTTTTACGTCCGTTGGTAGAAAGGTTGGTTGAGGCGCAGAAAAAATTGGCAACTCAACTTCTTGCCGATGCAAAACGTTTAATTGCTTCAGAAAAGAAAGAAGACGTTGAAGCCGGTTTCTTGGCATTGTTTAGAAGCCATAAGGCATTGCCTCGTAATAAAGCCTTGATCAAATTCCTGAGCGAACCCGGTATTAAGGCCGGAATGCTGAAGACTGAGGAAATTTATATGGAGGCAAATAACAAACGTATGCCTGAAGCGGTAGAACCATTGTACTTTGTTATCGATGAAAAGCTGAAGAGTGCAGATCTGACAGATAAGGGCGTTGATTTGATAACAGGCAATTCTCAGGACCCGACATTGTTCGTCTTACCGGATATTGCTGCCGAACTTTCAGCTCTTGAAAACGAATCGGGTCTGACGGAGGAGGAAAAACTTGCGAAAAAGGACGAATTGATGACGAACTTTGCCATCAAGTCTGAACGTGTACATACGATAAATCAATTGTTGAAAGCGTACACGATGTTTGAAAGAGATACCGATTATGTAGTAATAGACGGCCAGGTTAAGATCGTAGATGAGCAGACGGGACGTATTATGGACGGGCGTCGTTGGAGCGATGGATTACATCAGGCTGTGGAAGCGAAGGAAGGTGTTAAGGTAGAAGCTGCCACCCAAACCTTTGCAACAATTACGCTTCAGAATTATTTTCGCATGTATCATAAGTTATCCGGCATGACAGGTACGGCAGAAACCGAGGCCGGAGAATTCTGGGATATATATAAATTGGATGTAGTTGTCATCCCGACCAATCGACCGATTGCGCGTATTGATATGAATGACCGCGTTTATAAGACAAAACGCGAGAAGTACAAAGCGGTGATTGAAGAAATTGAAAAGATGGTAGCATTGGGACGTCCTGTCTTAGTTGGTACGACATCTGTTGAAATTTCTGAGACTCTAAGCAAGATGCTTACCTTACGAAAGATCCCACATAATGTGTTGAATGCAAAACTTCATCAGAAAGAAGCTGAGATTGTGGCGAAGGCCGGTCAGAGCAGCACAGTTACAATTGCGACAAACATGGCAGGTCGTGGTACGGATATTAAGTTGAGTCCTGAGGTAAAGGCTGCGGGAGGTTTGGCAATTATCGGAACAGAGCGTCATGAATCTCGTCGTGTGGATCGTCAGTTACGCGGACGTGCTGGTCGTCAGGGTGATCCGGGTTCTTCAGTATTCTTTGTTTCTTTGGAAGATGACTTGATGCGTTTGTTTGCATCCGACCGCATTGCCAAGTACATGGACCGTCTTGGTTTTAAAGAAGGCGAGATGATTGAGCATTCAATGATTTCAAAATCCATTGAAAGAGCGCAGAAGAAAGTCGAAGAAAACAACTTTGGTATTCGTAAACGTTTGCTTGAATACGATGACGTAATGAATAAACAGCGTACAGTCGTGTACACAAAACGCCGACACGCTTTGATGGGTGAACGCATTGGTATGGATATTGTGAACATGATATGGGAACGTTGTGCGAATGCCGTCGAGCAACCTTCTTACGAAGATGCCAAGATGGAAGTTCTTCAAACGCTTGCAATGGAGATACCTTTCTCGGAAGATGATTTTAAGAACCTGAAGAAAGAAGAACTGACCGACAAGATTTTCGATGAAGCAATGGTTTTGTTTAAAAGAAAGACCGAGCGTATGGCGCAAATCGCCAATCCGGTTATTAAACAAGTTTACGAGACTCAAGGTCAAATGTACGAGAATATTCTGATTCCGATCACGGACGGCAAACGAATGTATAACATTGCTGTAAACTTAAAAGCGGCTTATGAAAGCGAATCAAAGGAAATCGTGAAAGCATTCGAGAAGGCGATTTTGTTGCATACTATCGATGATGCATGGAAAGAAAACCTTCGAGAGCTTGACGACCTGAAGCAATCCGTACAGAATGCCAGCTACGAACAAAAAGATCCTTTGCTGATTTTTAAACTGGAATCGGTAACTTTGTTTGATAATATGGTGGCGAAAATCAATAATAATACGGTGTCTGTACTGATGCGCGGGCAGATTCCTGTTCCCGATCCGGAACAAGTTCGTGCGGCGGCTCCCGAACCTTCTCGTCCCAGACAGCAGTATGTAGAGCAAAAACAGGATTTGAATGATCCGGCGCAGCAGGCTGCTGCCGGAAAAGATACCCGCGAAGCAAAGCACGAGCCTTATCGGGCTGAGAAAACGGTGGGGCGTAATGATCCTTGCCCGTGCGGGAGTGGATTGAAATATAAGAATTGTCATGGGAAAAATGCCTGATGTATTGTCGTAAATTATTTTGTTGATATAGAAAATCCCCGAGACGGTTAAAGCCGATTCTCGGGGATTTTTTTATTTTCTCTTCAATGTAGATAGTAAAATTTAGCTTTTTAATAGTCAAGAATTCAGGTAGAATAAAATAGAATGTTTATTTTTGTGCTATAAAAGTATGTATTTTTTTTATGAAGTCGTACATCCCTTGTTTTTTGATATTGCTAATGTTCGGTTGCTTTTCATGCAATTCCATACGGACAATTTCGTTTGAACAGCTTTACCCGGCCGAGGTAAGTTTCCCAAAACAGGTAAGTAGGGTGGCAGTGGTAAACAATGCTCCTCCTGCCGGGCCGCGGAAAAAAGGCATGATTGCCTTGGGAGAACAGGAAGGCGATGGCAAACTTTTGGCAGAAGCATTGGCCGGAGCGCTGGCCGATTCGCGTTATTTCGATCAAGTGATTATATGCGATTCTGCATTATATGCGGGAGAAGGACGAACATTCTTGCCGCATACTCTTTCGAAAGCGGAAGTGGAAGAACTGACAGAAGCTATGGATGTCGATGCATTATTGTCGGTGGAGAGAGTAAGGCTGGAGATAGATGAAAAAGAATATTCCTATCCTGATATGCCTGTAATCTTTTCTGCACTCGAGGCAAAGGTAACTCCTGTGGTAAATGTTTACGTTCCTTCTCGTGAAAGGCCTGCCACGTCTGTTATTTATACGGATAGTTTATATTGGGACATCAGTCCGAATTTGTCAGTCGATGATGTTTATCACGATATTGCATCGTTTGTTTCTTCGGGATTGTCGCAGAAACTTGTTCCATATTGGGTGCAGGCGGATCGTATTTATTTCGATGGAGGAAGTCCTGAAATGCGGGATGCCGGTGTATATGTGCGGGAGAATGATTGGGAAGCCGCTGCAAAAATCTGGGAAGAAATATACGGTCGTGTGAAATCGAAAAAGCAAAAAATGTATGCTTCATTTAATTTGGCTTTGGCATACGAGATGAAAGGTGATGTGGATTCCGCCATTCAATGGCTGAAAAAGTCGCAGTCTTATCTTGATCCGAACACCGAGTTGATGCAAATCATGGAAGTCTATTCGATACAGTTGGAAGAGAAAAAGCAGATAATGTCCCGTTTGTCTTTACAAATGGAGCGGTTCAATCATAAATATTAGCAGTAGATTTCGTTGAGATTTCATTTTTTTGTATTTTTGGAATGAAAGAAAAAGGTTAATGTTATGACGTTGAGTGAACAATCTTATACATCAGTTTTGTCGGCGATTAAGGAAGCTGTTAGCCGTTATAAAGGAAATTCCGCCAATCATGAAGTGACAGATATTCATCTGCAACCCAATCCGGAGAGTGGTGAATTGCTTATTTTTAATGACGACGAGGAAGAACTTTCCCGGACGGCTGTCGAAGAATGGGCGGATTATGAAAGTGATACGTTTGAAAAAGAGGCTGAAATTGTGCTTCGAAAGGCCATTGTCGAGTTAAAAGAGCAAAGCGCATTTGATGATTTGTCCTTATTGAAACCTTATTCTTTCGTGTTGGTAGATGAAAACAAGGAAACCATTGTGGAGCTGATGCTCGTTGATGATGAAGATACATTGCTATTGGATGAAGAACTTTTGAAGGGGCTTGACGAGGAACTTGATGCATTCCTGAAAGATCTGTTGGAAAAATAAAATTAGATAAAAACGAGTTTTTAGAGGGCAAAATGGCAGTAAGGCGGAATAAAGCGGAGAAATATTTTCTTTTAAGACTGCATTTCCCTTATTCTTTATTTATACATTGGTCATGGGAGAAAGAATAACTTTTCGAAAAAATGAACTTCTTGCAACCGTTAATCCGTATTGGAGAGGAAATCCCACCGTGAGAGGTAAATTCTTCAATCGGCAGCATCGCTGGAAACCGGGGATGGGAAGTGTGCTGAAGTGGCGTTTGTCTCCCAACCCTCAACGCAAGGAAAAACGTACGGTAAAGTGGAATCCGAAAGTAAATTTCCTTTCTTCTTTGGACGCTGTTGTAGGAAATTCGTTGATTTGGCTGGGCCATAATTCTTTTTTTCTCCAGTTAGGCGGAAAACGTTTCATGATCGATCCGGTGTTTGGTAGTATTCCTTTTGTGAAAAGGCGCAGTACTTTTCCTGCAAACGTCTCGATCTTTCAAGGAATAGATTACCTTCTTATTAGCCATGACCACTTTGATCATTTGGATAAGCCGAGTATATCCCGCCTGTTATCCCTCAATCCGCAGATGAAACTTTTTTGTGGTATCGGTACGGGGGCGCTGATAAAAAGCTGGTTCCCCGCGATGGAAGTGATAGAAGCCGCGTGGTATCAGCAGCATAAGGACGGTGATTTGTGCTTGACATTCCTGCCCGCTCAGCATTGGAGTAAGCGCGGAGTAAACGATGGAGGCGAACGTTTGTGGGGAGCATTCATGATAGAATGCGACGGAATTGTAATTTATAACAGCGGAGACACGGGATATTCTGTACATTTTAAGGAATTGCCCGGATTGTTTCCTCACATTGATTATTGCATGATTGGCATAGGTGTTTATAAACCCCGCTGGTTCATGCAGCCCAATCATATCTCTCCTTATGATGCTTTGACGGCATCTGTCGAAATGAATGCGCGGATGACCATCCCGATGCATTACGGCACTTTTGATCTTTCGGATGAACCTTTGTTCGATCCGCCGCATGTCTTTGTTTCGGAAGCGGCCAAAAGAGGACTGCCTGTTTTGTTGCCCGAGCTGGGAGAGATCGTGAAGTTACGGCCATTGAAATGAATTCTTGTAAATTTTAAACTAAATATTTATCTGAAAAATTATGAAACTGTTAAACGTAATGTCGGGGATGGCTTGCCTACTGGCTCTGGTCGGTTGCAACGGCGTATCCTCAACTTCTTCGGAAAAAGGGGATTTGGTTCAGTATGTAGATCCTTATATAGGATCCGGGTATCACGGGCATGTATTTGTAGGAACGAGCGTTCCTTATGGAATGGTGCAGTTAGGTCCGAGCAACATTCATAAAGGTTGGGACTGGACTTCGGCATATCATTATTCAGACAGCATCTTGATTGGATTCTCTCATACCCATCTGAGCGGAACAGGATGTACGGACTTGGGTGATGTTCTGGTGATGCCTTTGAACGAAATACGCACTCCTCGTGGAAATCAGGACGGATTTGAAGACGGATACGCTTCCTTGTATTCGCACGACACGGAAGTCGTTCGTCCGGAATATTACTCCGTAATGGTCGATCGATATAATATTAAGGCGGAATTGACCGCGACCGACCGGGTAGGATTACACCGTTATACATATCCCGAAGGCAAGCCTGCTTCTATCCTGATCGACTTGCGTGAAGGAAACGGAACCAATGCTTACGAAAGTTATATTCATAAAATAGACGATTATACGGTGGAGGGTTACCGTTATGTACACGGTTGGAGCCCCAATCGCCGCATATATTTTGTATTGAAGAGCGATAAGAAAATAGAACAGTTCACGGCATACGATGACAATACTCCCAAGGAAGGAGACCAGTTGCGCGTGGCTTCCGTAAAGAGTGTGCTCACCTTCGGTAATGTGAAAGAAGTAAACATCAAGGTTGCTCTCTCTCCTGTAAGTTGCAATAATGCGGCTTTGAATATGGAGACCGAGTTGCCCGATTGGGATTTTAACCGCGTTATGAACGACAGCCGCAAGCGTTGGAACGAACAACTGGCGAAGATTGTAGTAGACGATCAGGATGAAACGGCAAAACGGGTGTTCTATACAGCTTTGTATCATACGATGATTGCTCCCACACTTTTCTGCGATGTAAATGGAGAATATCGAGGTATTGACGACATGATTTACAGCTCCGGCGATAAAGCCAACTATACTACGTTCTCTACATGGGATACTTATCGCGCATTGCACCCGTTGATGACCATTACACAAAGCGAACGTGTGGATGATATTGTCAATGCGATGTTGACGGTTTATGACCAGCAAGGTAAACTTCCGATATGGACTTTGATGAACGGCGAGACGAATTGTATGCCGGGATATAGCTCTGTTCCCATCATAGCCGACGCATATCTGAAAGGTTTTACCGGCTTCGATGCAGAAAGAGCCCTCACTGCAATGAAAGGAACTGCTACAAATCTGAACCAAAACGGCGTGCCGTACCTCTTGGAAAAAGGTTATATTCCAGCCGACAAGGTGTATGAAGCTACCTCAATAGCACTGGAATATGCCGTAGATGATTGGGGCATTTCACGTATGGCAAAGAAAATGGGTAAGCAGGACGACTACGAGTTGTATGCAAAACGTGCCGATTATTACAAGACTTATTTCGATTCTTCCATCAAGTTTATTCGCCCGAAAATGGATGATGGTTCTTGGCGTACACCTTACGATCCGGCACGTTCTATTCATGGTGTAGGCGACTTTACTGAAGGAAACGGTTGGCAATATACTTTCTTTGTTCCGCAAGATCCGTATGGATTGATTAAACTTTTGGGCGGAGATGAAGCTTTTGTTGAAAAACTGGATACATTCTTCGTAAACAACGAAAGTATGGGTGAAGGCGCTTCTTCCGACATTACCGGTCTTATCGGGCAATATGCACACGGAAACGAGCCGAGCCATCACATTACTTACCTATATGCTTTTGCCGGACAACAGTGGAAAACTGCAGAAAAGGTGCGTTTCATCATGGATGAGTTCTACACGGATAAACCCGATGGTATCATTGGAAATGAAGATTGCGGCCAGATGTCTGCTTGGTATATCCTGTCGTCTATGGGATTCTATCAGGTAAATCCGTGCAACGGTATTTATGTTTTCGGTAGTCCGCGCTTTAACAAGATGACGGTTAACGTGAGAGGCGGCAATACATTTACTGTTGAGGCTGAGAATAACAGTAAGGAAAATATCTATATACAGGAAGTCTTCTTGAACGGACAACCTTACGATAAGACTTACATAACTTATAATGATATCGTAAAGGGCGGCGTTCTGAAATTTGTGATGGGGGCAGAACCTAACAAAGACTTCGGAAAGGCAGTGGAAAACCGCCCATTGTCAGAGCAGGAATAAATATTGTTTTGATAAATTGAATATAAAAAGAGGTTGCAATTATGTAAAAGTAATTGCAACCTCTTCTTGTTTGTGTATTGTTTTTATTTCCTTAAAGCAGCGATACTTTCCTTTAAAGCTGCAATTTTTGTCTCGGCGTCTGCCTGTTTTTTTCGTTCTGTTTCGATAATGTTTGCGGGAGCTTTGCTCACAAACTTCTCGTTGTTCAGTTTCTTCAATACGCTTTGCAGGAATCCTTCCTGGTATTTCAGGTCAGCCTCCAACTTCTTTAGTTCTTCTTCTTTATTAATCAGATTTCCCAAAGGTACGGCGTATTCGGTTGTTCCCACCATGAAGGACGAAGCCCCTTCGGTCTTTGTTACACCGGTTTCAATGGCAGCCAGGTTGCATAACTTGGTAATCACCGTATTGAAATCGGGCACAGGATTTTCTCCCACAATCTGAAGAGTCAGCATTTCTTTCTGGGCGATATTCTTCTGCAAACGTATTGTACGGATGCCTCCGATGATTTCTTTTACGACTTCGAAGCTTGCAATTATCGATTCGTTATAGGAACTTTCGGCGTGAATTGTTTGAACCATGATACTTTCTCCTGCCTTGCGTTCGTAAATGTGTTGCCACAATTCTTCAGTAATAAACGGCATGAACGGATGGAGCAGTTTCAGCAATGTTTCAAAGAATCCCAATGTTTTTTCATAAGTCACTTTATCTATCGGTTGGCCGTAGGCCGGTTTTATCATTTCCAGATACCAGCTTGAAAACTCATCCCAGAAGAGTTTATATACCACCATCAGGGCTTCGCTCAGGCGATATTTCGAGAAAAGGTTGTCTATTTCCGCAACGGCTTTGTTCAACATCGCATCAAACCACTCAATGGCAATTCGTGCATGAGCCGGTTGCTCGGCGTCTACGACGTTCCATCCCTTGACAAGGCGGAAAGCATTCCATATCTTATTGTTGAAATTACGGCCTTGTTCGCATAGCGCATCGTCGAAAAGAATATCGTTCCCTGCAGGAGCTGACAACATCATTCCCATGCGTACGCCGTCGGCTCCGTATTTTTCGATCAATTCAAGGGGATCGGGTGAGTTACCCAACGACTTCGACATCTTACGTCCTATCTTGTCTCTTACGATTCCAGTGAAGTAAACGTTTTTAAACGGCATGTCGCCCATGTATTCGTAACCCGCCATAATCATCCGGGCAACCCAGAAAAATATGATGTCGGGGCCCGTCACTAGATCGGATGTTGGGTAATAGTATTTTATTTCCTCGTTGCCCGGATTGTTTATCCCGTCGAACAATGAGATAGGCCATAACCATGAAGAGAACCAAGTGTCGAGACAATCTTCTTCCTGGCGCAGATCTTCCGGCTTCAGTTGGGCGTTGCCTGTTTTCTCTTTAGCCAGCTTTAAGGCTTCTTCCTCTGTTTCGGCTACCACAAATCCGCCTTCGGGCAGGAAATAAGCCGGTATTCGGTGTCCCCACCAGAGCTGACGACTGATACACCAGTCTTTGATGTTTTCCATCCAGTAACGATATGTATTTTTATATTTTGGCGGGTAAAACTTCAATTCATCGTTCATTACCGGGGGAAGCGCCATGTCGGCAAAATGTTTCATCTTGAGGAACCATTGCATGGAAAGCTTTGGCTCGATTGCCACATTGGTGCGTTCTGAAAATCCCACCTTATTGGTGTAGGCTTCTACCTTCTCCAGTAAGTCGGCGGCTGCAAGGTCTTTCGCTATTTGCTCGCGGACATCAAAGCGGTCCATGCCCACATACATGCCAGCTTTTTCGCTGATTGTTCCGTCATCGTTGAATATATCGATGGAAGGCAAGTTGTATTTTTCTCCCAACATATAGTCGTTTACATCGTGAGCAGGGGTAACTTTTAAGCAACCGGTGCCGAACTCTATGTCCACATAATCGTCTTCTATAACCGGAATTACCCGATTTACCAGTGGAACGATGACCTTCTTTCCCTTCAACCATTGGTTTTTGGGATCGTTCGGATTGATACACATGGCCGTATCGCCCATGATGGTTTCCGGACGTGTCGTGGCAACTACGGCATAACGTCCTTCTGTGTCTCCTTCAACTTTGTAACGTAGGTAGAAAAGTTTGCTGTGCTCTTCCTTATATATTACCTCTTCGTCGGAAAGAGCAGTGAGAGCTTTCGGATCCCAGTTCACCATGCGTACACCACGATATATCAGTCCTTTGTTGTAAAGATCCACAAAAACTTTGATAACGCTTTTGCTTCGTTTCTCGTCCATGGTGAAAGCTGTGCGGTCCCAATCGCAGGATGCACCCAGTTTCCTGAGTTGTTTCAGTATAATGCCTCCATGTTCTTCCGTCCACGCCCACGCGTGTTTTAAAAACTCCTCGCGGGTCAGATCATTTTTCTTTATTCCTTGTTGTGCAAGTCTGTTTACAACTTTCGCTTCGGTGGCGATGGATGCGTGATCCGTGCCCGGCACCCAACAAGCATTCTTCCCCATCATACGTGCCCGACGCACTAAAATGTCTTGAATCGTGTTGTTGAGCATGTGTCCCATGTGGAGAACTCCGGTTACGTTTGGTGGCGGAATGACGATGGTGTAAGGTTCTCTTCCGTCAGGTTTCGAACTAAAAAGTTTATTGTCCAGCCAATACTGATACCATTTTCCCTCCACTTCGGCAGGATTGTATTTACTTGCTAATTCCATTGTCGTTATATCTTGTTTAAAATGTTACCGTTAATGTGTCTGCAAAATTAATAAAAGTAGTTGGAATATCGGGAGATTATGAAATGAATGTGGTGATGTTTTTTTGAATGCCCGGCGGCTTTTCATGAAAAAGCGGAGATGTTTTGTGCAGTGTGCAGGCTTCTTTGTTTCGGCTTGTTGTGGAAAATATCCTTCTGTCCGGGAATTTCCCTATTTATTTATAGGGAAAATCTTTTGCAGGGGAGGTTTTATTTCACATATCTTTGCGTAAACAAAAAAAGGAAACGTATGATGAAATTTTTTAAATGTTTGGGAGTGTTTCTTGCCATATTCCTTGTGTTGAGCGGATGCAGTACGCATCTTACGATGAAAGGCGGACAGGCGTTGGTCGGAAAGATAGAGAACGGTATGTTGAAGAGCGAGGTTAAAGAAATATTGGGCAGTCCCGATTTTCGTCGTTTTGATGGCGGATACGAGCAATGGGAATACAGGTTTCAGCACGCACTGACGGCCAAGAAGAATGTAATCATCGTGGACTTTGTGGATGACAGGGTGGTTTCTTTCAATTCTTTTGATGACGTTTATCCCGGGCACTTGCCTGCGGTAGAGACATGTCCGCCGGTGGTGTTGGTAGAAGAGGGAAGTGCATTGCCGTATCCGTTGTCTTTCCCTCCTGCGGATGACGTTTATTTCCGGCAGTTGCATCGGGATCTATCCGAAGCCTGGTCGGATAAGGCTGCGTTGGAGATGCTCAGTCAGGCGGTGGCGGAACGAAACTTTACGGTTGCGCAATGCATCGGATTGCTTGAAACGACGGCTTTTGGCGATGAACGCCTGCAATACCTGCGTGTATTGGCTCCCGCCGTTTCCGACATGGAAAACGGAGGAAAATTGGTAAACGCCTTTTCGTTCGAGTCGGGAAAGAAGGCGGCCCGGAAGATTTTGTTGGAACAACCGGTATGCCTCCCGAAATGCTCTCCGGAATATCTTGGCGAAGTAGAAAAACATTTTCGTTTTCTTTACGGCGAGATGCAGAGAGAGACATTCGAGTCCGACCGCATGGCATTGCTGGATGCTGCTGTCAAAGCCCAAAACTTTACGTGTGCTCAGTGCGTGCAGCTGTTGGGCTTCTGTAAGTTCGACAGCGAAAAGATGGAATATCTCAAGCGCCTTGCTCCCTGCATTCTCGATTATCAGAACAGCCGGATGCTGGCAGACTGTATGGAGCTCGAGAAAGATGAGGCATACAGCCTGCTGAAACGTTACGGGCAGCCGCATTGATTTGTCACCTGCAAAACGCGTCCTTCGTAAAAAGACGTTTGGCGGCTGCTGTAAAAATCACTATCTTTGTCGGGTAAAAACAAAACGTTTTATATGAAACATATTCGCAATTTCTGCATTATTGCCCATATCGATCATGGAAAGTCTACGTTGGCCGATCGGTTGTTAGAGTACACACAAACGATAAAGATTACGGAAGGGCAGATGCTTGATGATATGGATTTGGAGCGGGAACGCGGTATTACAATAAAAAGTCATGCCATTCAGATGGAGTACACCTACAAGGGTGAGAAATATATTCTAAATCTTATCGACACTCCGGGGCATGTTGATTTCTCTTACGAGGTGTCTCGTTCCATTGCGGCCTGCGAGGGCGCTTTATTAGTTGTCGATGCTTCGCAGGGAGTGCAGGCACAAACCATCTCAAACCTGTACATGGCTTTGGAACATGATTTGGAAATTATTCCTGTAATGAACAAATGCGATATGGCAAGCGCCATGCCCGAGGAGGTGGAAGATGAAATTGTTGATTTGTTAGGCTGTAAGCGGGAAGATATTATTCGGGCATCGGGAAAGACGGGAATGGGCGTTGAGGAAATACTTCAGGCGGTTATCGAACGGATACCTTGCCCGGAAGGTGATGAAAACGCCCCGTTGCAGGCACTGATTTTCGACTCCGTTTTTAACTCTTTCCGCGGAATCATCGCTTACTTTAAGGTGGAAAACGGTATTATCCGTACCGGCGATAAAGTAAAATTCTTCAATACGGGAAAAGAATATGTGGCGGATGAAGTAGGAGTGCTGAAGATGAATATGATACCTCGCAAGGAACTTCGTACCGGGGATGTGGGATATATCATTTCGGGCATCAAGACATCTACCGAAGTAAAAGTAGGCGATACCATTACACATATAGCGCGTCCGTGCGAGAAGGCCATCGAAGGTTTTGAAGAAGTAAAGCCGATGGTTTTTGCAGGCGTGTATCCCATCGAGGCGGAGGACTACGAAAACTTGCGTGCTTCTCTTGAAAAATTACAATTGAATGACGCTTCTCTGACTTTCCAGCCGGAATCTTCTTTGGCTTTGGGCTTCGGCTTTCGTTGCGGATTTCTCGGCCTTTTGCACATGGAAATCGTTCAGGAGCGTCTGGACCGCGAGTTTGATATGAATGTGATTACCACCGTTCCGAATGTTTCTTACATGGTTTATGACAAACAGGGCGGAGTGCAGGAAGTACATAACCCGGGAGGTATGCCGGAACCTACGCTTATTGATCACATAGAAGAACCGTATATTGATGCATCCATCATCACGACTACCGATTATATCGGCCCGATTATGACACTTTGCCTCGGAAAACGCGGTGAACTTGTGCGTCAGGATTATATTTCGGGCAATCGGGTTGAGTTACATTACAAGATGCCTTTGGGAGAAATCGTCATCGATTTTTATGATAAACTGAAAAGTATATCGAAAGGATACGCTTCTTTCGATTATCATCAGGCAGGCTTCCGCCCGTCGAAACTTGTGAAACTGGATATTTTATTGAATGGAGAGTCGGTAGACGCCTTGTCTACTTTGACACACATTGACAATGCGTATGATCTGGGGCGCCGTATGTGCGAGAAATTGAAGGAATTGATTCCTCGTCAACAATTCGAAATTGCAATACAGGCTGCCATCGGAGCAAAGATTATAGCGCGGGAAACCATTAAAGCCGTGCGGAAAGATGTGACGGCAAAATGCTATGGAGGTGACGTAAGCCGCAAGCGGAAGTTGCTGGAGAAGCAGAAGCGCGGAAAGAAACGTATGAAACAAATCGGTACGGTGGAGGTTCCTCAGAAAGCATTCCTCGCCGTCTTGAAGTTGGATTAATGCCGTCTTTATGATAAAACAAAACCTTCCTTTCAGAAAAAGAAGCCTGAAAGGAAGGTTTTGTTTTGAGGCGTTTAATTTATTTCTTCTCGAACAATTCGGGATAATATTTGGCTATCAAGGCCCGGTCTTCGGCACTCATCTCTTCGAGCAAGCGGGGCTTGTCCTGCGGGCGCAGCCCTTTTTGATTTATCACATTGATGAGGCTCCAGTCTTTTATCGGGTTTTCCGGGGTAGGATCGGCCGGCTCTTGTGCCGGTAAGTCGTATCGTGTAAAGTCGATGACCTTGGCAGGCGTGTTTTTATGCCAGTCCCTTAAAAGAGCGAGACGGAATTCTTTGTTCATAAACCACTTTATCTCAAGGTTATTATAAGAGTCTCCCAAACCCGATCCGCGTTCTTCAAAACGGTAGTTCCAGTCGTTGGTGGGATGAGCCTTTCGCCAGATTTCTCCGAATTCCCCGAAGGAAACAAAATGTGTGTCCGGCCATCTTTCCTTGATTCCTGCCACCCACATAGACATGGCATCGCAGATCAAGTCTTTCCCCATTTCGTAAACCAATTGAGCTTCCCATATATTTGTGATCCATCCAAAGCCGTTCAATTCCATACCTTTGTCGAAGTGTATGGCAGTTGTATGCATTGCTTCGCGGTGTCCGAGGTCAAGTCCCCATCCTACATACGTCTCTATCGGTCCGATTCCCCGTCGGCTGTTGAAACCTTCTATGCCGTGTCCGTTGGAACCGCTTTGACGGGCGCAGATAAAGTCGAGCGTCCATCCGTCCAGATTTACGCAGTCTATGAAATCTTTCTTCCCTTGTGCCGGTTTACAAAAGTGTTCCGTTGAAGGATAGAACGGATAAGATGGAGAACCGTCCGCCCCGCCTCCGTCAATGTTATGCTGGCTCCATATAACGGCATGCGCCACGTGTATGTTCTCTTTTTCCGAGAGATATTTCAGATTGTCGGCAGAAAGGAATCCTCCAATGATGGACTGTGGGCGATAACCGTTGCCAACCATGTCGGAAATTAGCTGAATGGCTTCAGACATTTCGCGGTTTACTCGTTCACGCGGCAGGTACATGGCGGGGAAATATCCCGGGAAATAGGAGACTTCGTCTCCGTATTTCTCATGACACTTCACGGCATATTCCCTGATTTGTCGGTAGTTTTCCCGCTCATCCTCGAGTGCATTGAGTGTGAATCCCCACGTCAGTCTCCCGTTCGGATTGTTCTTTGCGAATGCTTCCCGCAGAGCTTTTACTCCTTCCAACTTGTGCCATCCGGCTTCATCCCGCGGGTGAAGTTTGACATCCCTCGACACTTCCCAAGGAGTCGTGCGAATCATGATGCAGAGTGTGACGAAACGGTTGCCGTTCAATGGAATCGGTTCTTGTGAAAGTGTTTGGGCATTTGCCGTGTTTATGCTTGTAAATAGGGCGACAAGCAGCAGTAACAAAGATTTTGCATGCAGATGTTTCATGGTATTTAATTTAAAAATCCCTCCTGAAAGAGGAGGGATTTTGTTATTCGATTCCGTGTGCGTTTACTTCTTTATCGATTTTCTTTATCAAACCTTGCAGCACGTTTCCCGGTCCGCATTCTGTAAATTCATCAGCTCCGTCGGCAATCATGTTCCGAACCGTTTGCGTCCATCGTACAGAAGCTGTAAGTTGTGCTATCAGGTTTTGCTTGATTTCGTTCGGATCGGTGTGGGGCTTTGCGTCCACATTCTGGTAAATCGGACATTTGGGCGTGTGGAATTCCGTAGCGTTGATTGCGGCTTCCAGTTCGATCTTGGCCGGATTCATCAGCGGAGAATGGAATGCGCCTCCCACTTTCAGGGGAAGAGCTCGTTTGGCTCCGGCAGCTTTCATCAGTTCGCATGCCTTGTTGATGCCTTCTATTGAGCCGGAGATGACAACTTGTCCGGGGCAGTTATAGTTGGCCGCCACGCAGACTTCGCCATCTTTTGCCACTGTTGCACAGATTTCTTCCACTTTTTCATCGGGAAGGGCGATGATGGCAGCCATTGTCGAAGGCTGTATCTCGCAAGCTTTCTGCATGGCCATTGCGCGGGCATACACCAGCTTCAGTCCGTCTTCAAACGATAAAGCTTCTGCTGCGACGAGGGCGGAGAATTCTCCAAGGGAATGTCCTGCCGTCATGTCAGGCTTAAACTTGTCGCCCATACACAATGCAGAGATGACAGAGTGTAGAAAAACTGCCGGCTGAGTCACTTTGGTTTGGCGCAAATCTTCGTCTGTTCCTTCGAACATGATGTCGGTAATGCGGTAACCCAAGATATTGTTTGCTTTCTCAAATAGTTCTTTTGCTAACGGAGAGTTGTCGTACAAGTCTTTGCCCATGCCTACGAACTGGGCGCCTTGTCCGGGAAATACAAATGCTTTCATATACTGTTTCTTTTTTATTTAAGTTATGTTGCAAAGGTAATGATTCTTTTCATTAATCACTCATTTTCGGTGAAAATGTGCATTTTTACGGGTGAATGGAAGTGGTTAAGGGGGCCGTGTCCTTTGCCGATGCAGACATCCTTCCCGCTGTCAATGCACTGATAAACGTATGCTTTGGCCTTTTCCACGGCTTTTTCCAGTGTCTCTCCGAGCGATAAAAAGGAGGCGATGGCCGAAGAAAGGGTACATCCTGTCCCGTGCGTGTTGTTGCTTTCTATGTGAGGCGCTTTAAAAATGTGCGGTTCCTGTTCGCCTTTTATCTGCAGGAGGTCGTACATTATGTTGCTTTTCAGGTGTCCTCCCTTGATGAGCACGGCTTCGCTTCCGTATTTCAATAGTTCGTTTGCTGCCGTTTGCATGCTTTCCACGGAGCAGATTTGTACGCCTGTCAATGTTTCGGCCTCGTACAAGTTGGGAGTGATTAAGGTCAGCATCGGCATAATTTCACGGGTGATGGCTTCGATGGCGGAGTCTTCTATCAGCTTGCATCCGCTTGTGGAAATCATAACCGGATCGAAAACGATGAATTTCGGTGAGAACTTTTTGAGAGAACTTGCGATAATCCTGGCGGTTTCTGCACTGTGTATCATCCCGATCTTTACGGCTTTTGGAGAAATGTCGCCCATGACTGCATCGATTTGTCCCGTTATATAGTCGGAAGGAACGGGATGAATGGCAGAAATGCCGCAGGTGTTTTGTACGGTTATTGCCGTGATTGCACTTGCTGCATAGCATCCCAATGCGGAGATTGTTTTTATGTCGGCCTGGATTCCCGCTCCTCCGCTACAGTCAGAGCCGGCAACAGTCAGTACGCTGGCGTAAGTCTTTTTCATCATTGGTCTATTCCTTAATCAGTTTTACTGCCGCCCAATTGTTTTTCTCGCGGTGATGGATGAGGCGCAGGCCGAGCTCTTCTGCGCGTTTTTGAATGGCCGGAATGTCTTGAACATAGAACCCGCTCATGAAAATGACGGAACCGTTGTGCATACAACTTGCGTATGCGGGCATATCGTTCAGCAGAATGTTTCTGTTGATGTTTGCGATGATGATGTCGAACGGTGCACGGCCTTCCAGTAATGACGCGTCTCCTAATTCTGTCGTAATGTTATGGATGTTATTTAACGCGATGTTGCTTCGCGAATTGTTTATGCACCATTCGTCTATGTCGATGGCGGTTACCGGATCGGCGCCGCGCATGCTGGCCAGAATAGCCAGAATTGATGTGCCGCACCCCATGTCAAGAACCGATTTGTTCTTCAGCTCGGTATCCAGCAATTCTCCCAGCATTAGGCAGGTCGTTTCGTGATGTCCGGTTCCGAAAGCCATCTGCGGATTGATGATAATATCGTATGTTGCTTTCGGATAATCCTTATGGAATGTGCTGTGGATTACGCAACGTCCCTCAATGATAATCGGCTTGAAAAAGTTTTTCTCCCATTCTTCGTTCCAATCTTTGTCTTCCGGTTCGGTAATGGTGTAGGAGATTTTTGTATCGGGTATGGGAAATTCGTTTAGAATCTGCTTTAAAGAATCTTCATTGAACAAGGCTTGTTGGATATATGCTTGCATTCCTCCTTCGCACTCCACGAAACTTTCAAAACCAATGTCGGCAATGAGTGCCGATAATACATCGGTGATAATTTCAGAACATGGTTGTGCAGTAAACGTGACTTCGAAGTATTTCATATATATCAATGTGTTGTTTCAAATGCAAAAGTAGGTAAAATAGGGAAAATCCTATTGTAAAATAGGGAAAATCTGCTTGAAGGGGATAAATATCTACGTAAATTTGTAACAAGAAAAAAAGAACGATTGATAAATGACAATTAATTACAAGAGTGCTATGAAAGGGAAAGTTTTAGTTTTATTGCTGATGTCCGGTTTGCCTTTCGCCGTTATGGCACAGAGTAATGACGATCTTTACTTCGTGCCGAAGAAAGAAAAAAAGGCAGAGAATGCAACTGTTGTTTCAAAACAGTCGGATTCAAATACGAAATTGACGGAACAAACCTCATCGACTCCTGCAATTGTTGTAAAAGATAATTCAGGTCAGACAAGGGATATTGACGAATACAATCGTCGGTACACTTCGAAGAATTATACATTCAAAAACGAAGGAGATGCTTTAGTAATAGAAGAAAAGCCTTACGAGGAGCGGGGAGAATGGATAGGAGGCTTCGAGGGATCGGAAAGCGATTACGAATATGCTATGCGAATCGTGCGCTTCCGTAATCCGCGTTATGCCATTCCTGTGAGTAGTCCGTTGTATTGGGATGTGATTTACGGGCTGTATCCTTCTTGGAATTGGAACATTTATGACGATGGTTTATATGCGTATGTTTTCCCAACGTACAGCAATCCTTTGTGGTGGGACTGGCATGCTCGCTGGGGAATTTACGGAGCGGGTTGGAGCTTTACCTGGGGATGGCGTTCACCTTGGTACTATGGTTGGTATGATCCATTCTGGTATGGTCCTTACTGGGGCGGCTATTGGGGATCGGTATGGCACCATCATCCGTATTATTCATACTATGGAGGTCCGGGAAGATGGGCGCGTCCCGGTTATACCGATCGGCGTCCGGGACGTTATCAGACGCGTCCGGCCACTTCATATAACCGCAATTATTCCGTTGCACATGGCAGTTCCGGGATAAATCGTTCCTCAGCTGTTAGCCGGAACAGTTCCGTTCGCAGTCGGAGCGCCTCAACCCGTTCATTGGGACGTGTTGTCAGATCGTCCGACAGAACGAATGGAGTAGAACGCGTTACGCGGTCTGTTCGTCCGGGAAGCGCTACCATACGGAATAGTTCAACCTCTCGTTCTACGGTAAGGCCGAATGCAAGTTACATGCGTCCCGGCACGACTTCTACTACACGTACTCGTTCTTCTTATAACAGGCCGAGCAGTACCCGTAGTACTTATCAGCGCAATTCATCATCTACCCGCAGTACGTTTAATCGTAGTACAACGAACAGTCAGGTAGGCCGTAGCAGCGGAACGACTACAACTCGTAGTTCGGGAGGCGGAGTTTCGCGCTCGACCGGTGGATCTCGTAGCAGGAGATAAAGATATATGTTGTTATATTAAAACAGGAAACCGATGAAAATAAGATCAATTATTATGCTTGCATCATGGATGATGATGTTGCCTGTCGGAGCACAGACGCACTATGATGCTGTACGAAATATAGGAAATGAGTTGAATGGTACGGCCCGTTTCGTTGGAATGGGAGGCGCCATGGGAGCCTTGGGTGCCGATATTTCGGTAATGGGAACGAATCCGGCCGGCATAGGACTGTTTCGTAGTAACGATGTTTCCTTGTCGTTCGGATTTAACAAAAACATTACTTCCAGTGAATTAAACGGAACAAAGAAAAGTAATGACCGCACGCGTGCCTCGTTCGATCAGATAGGTTTTGTATATAGCTCGAAGGTGGGAAATCAAACGGCCCTGCGTTATTTGAATTTCGGCTTCAACTATCACAAGGCGGCTAACTTTAATCGACAGTTTTCTTCGGGAGGAAATCTGGACGGACATTCGTTGACCTGGCAAATGGCCGACATGCTTATGGGTGCAACATACGGTAACGGTAACTATTATTATGGCGCCCAAGGAGATCTGGATGCCCTTTTCGATGCGGATAATCCCTATGTAAGTCAGAATTATTACGGAACGCCTTTCCTGTCATCTATGGGAGTTCGATACGATTTGGTGTATAATCCGTACCGGAATCCGAACGCAAGTGAAGATACGGATGGCGGTCCTTTCCTGATTCAGGGCTGGAACGGCATAGATGGCGATTACTTCAGCAGGGAGCAAGGCGGAATTGATGTTTACGATTTTAACGTGGCTTTCAATATAAAGGACCGCTTTTATGTAGGTGTCACCCTGGGTGTGTACGATATAGATTATACGCGTTATTCGTCTTATTCGGAGAACCTTTTTGTAGATTCTCAGGATAACGGTTCGCTTTTGATGCAGGGAGACGGAGGATTTACGCTGGAAAACTGGTTCAGAACTGAAGGTACCGGATTCGATTTAAAGCTGGGAGCTATTATACGCCCCTTCGAATATTCTCCGTTCCGTATCGGTTTTGCTGTTCATACGCCGATATGGTATTCGTTGACCGACAGCTATGTTGCTTCGTTAAGTTCCGATGTTTATTATGCAACGGCCAATATTCCTGACGGAGACGGTGTGAGCGGTACGGAAAACTTGTCGGACTATTATTCGGGAGCCGGAAATTATTTTCTCGATCAAAGGCTGACTACTCCCTGGAAGTTCAATTTAAGTTTGGGAACCACCGTGGAAAATGTGTTGGCCATTGGGGCGGAATATGAATATGCAAACTATTCTTCTTCGAAGTATCACGACCTTGACGGGTATGAATTATCTGCTGTTAATGATGCTGTGGACAAGTATTTGGATGCAAGCCACACCTTCCGTGTAGGAATGGAAGCCAAGCTTTCTTCGGCTTTCAGCCTTCGTGCCGGATATAATTACGTGACGTCTCCCATAAAAGAAAACTCAGTTCGCTATACTCCGGACATAGAATCTGTCAGCAATGCGCAGTACATTTATTATGATGAAACGCGTACGGATCCAGAATATTTTAATTTGAAGAGCCGTAACACGCTGACCTTTGGCTTGGGATATCGCGGCCGTATGTTTTATGCGGACGTAGCTTATAAGTATGATTTCTATAAAGCCGACTTCTATCTCTTCGATGATTATTTATATGAAAACGATGGAGCGGGCGATTATATTGCAGGAAGGAATCCGGCTGCCAAAGTAAATAACGATCGTCATCAGCTATTGTTTACCATGGGAGTTCGTTTCTGATAATAATTCATTGTGATTGTCTATAAAAAAGAAAGAGACGTGTGATGCAAAACATCAAGGCGTCTCTTTTTATTTTTCGGGATGTTTTATCAGATTTTACAGCTTGTTCAGTATGCGATCCATCACCCAATTGGTGGGAGTGGCGCTAACTCCGTCGCAAGTGCAGACGGCTTTTCCCTGTAAATGTTCCACGACGGCCTTGATAAGAGGCAATTGTACGTGAGGGGGATTGGGCGGGAGTATTTCTTCTCGTCCGCGTTCGGTATGCAGAGCAATGGGTTCGTATGTGAAAACGGAGAAACAAATCATGCCTTTGTCGCCGATGACTTCGATGCGATCTTCCTTTGCTGATTCGTGAGCAACGAAGCACCATGATCCGGAGCCTACGAGTCCCGACTCAAATTTAAAGCATGCACTGATGGTATCTTCGGCTTGATATAAATGTCCGCGGTTACTTTTATAGCCTTCTGCCTCGAGGATACATCCGAACATATCCTGCAATAAGTCGAGTTGATGCGGGGCGAGGTCGTAAAAATACCCGCCTCCAGCGATGTCGGGCTGCACCCTCCAGGGAAGATTTGTGCTGTTGTAATCAAGATCGCGGGGAGGTTGTGCGAAACGGATCTGGATGTTTATGACGTTTCCTATCTCTCCGTCGTCTACAAGCTGGCGTACTTTCTGGAAATAGGGGAGGTAACGTCGGTAATAAGCCACGAAACAAGGTACGCCTGTTTCCTGGGAAATACGGTTGATGCGGGCACAATCTTCGTAAGTTGCCGCCATCGGTTTTTCTATATAAACAGGTTTTCCCGCTTTCATGGCCATGATGGCATAGGTAGCATGCGAGGATGGAGGAGTGGCAATATATATGGCATTGACTTCTTCGTCGCCGATCAACTCCTGAGCATCTGTATACCATTTCGGAATATCGTGGCGGTGAGCGTACGATTTGACCTTTTCTTTGTCGCGGCTCATTACGGCGACCACGCGCGAACCTTCTATCATATTGAATGCCGGACCGCTTTTTTTCTCGGTAACTTCGCCGCATCCAATAAAGCCCCATTGCACTGTATCTAATTTTATCATAGCGGTATTTGTGATTTAATGGAAATATTTCTTGTAAAGTTTCTCATACTCCCGGCTGGTTTTATACGTGTCTAACCAACAGTTAAGGCTGTCTAACAGGGAAGACGATTGCTTGTTTACTCCCCAAGCATAAAACTGATTGAATCCGATGTCGGTATTGATATCCAGATTTGGGAAGTCGTTTACCGAAGCTTCTGCTAACGACAGATCACAAACGGCGTAATCGATGTCCTTCCCTGCCACCATTGCCAATAATTGTTCCGGGCCGTAATGGTCGATTTCGTGAATATAAATCGTATCTCCTATCTCGTCCATCAGGTTATTGAGCCGCAATATGGCGGGAGAGTTCTTGCAGGTGTAAAGTGTTTTTCCGGCCAGATCGAGTTGGTTTTCTATGTACGTGCTGTCATCATCGCTACTCTTTTTCCGCTGGATAAGCACTTGTTTGCTCAACAGCAACGGGCGTGTGAACAATAAAGAATCCCGCGAATCGGCTGTGATGACTGTTCCCGATGCCAATAAGTCGTATTTTCCTGCAATGACATCCTGCAATCTTTTTTTAAAACTAATTTCAGGGACAAGTTCCAGTTTCAGCTTTTTTTCTTGAGCGAATGCATGTAAGAGTTCGTAATCAAACCCTTGTATCGTGTCGTCCGTGATGTAATAGCTTATCGAATTAAAGTCGGTGACAGCGCGTAGAATGCCGCTTTCTTTTATTTCATCGTAATTGCGCGGATGAAAATGAGCAGGTGTTCTGTCATCTTCTTGCGAATTGTATAAAACAAACCCGAGGACGATTATCAATATACAAACCGAGTATTTTATTAATTTTCTGGCGTTCATGTATCGGAAATTAGGTTGGTTAGTCGAAGAAATTCCAGGACAGTCCGAACTTCAAGCAGCGCGGATTAAGCGGGTAGTGGGGAACCTGGAAATAACTTTTCTCCCCTTTTGGCTCGATGATATTATACATTGCCACGAAAAGCCGCGTACGTTTCAGGTGAATGTTGAGGTAAGCATTTACCAAAGGAAAGCCTCCCAGTTTGTATCGGGTGTCTTTGTTTTGCAGATAGAATTGGCCGATTGCCGGAGCATAATCCGGCGCATAGTATTGGGTGAAGTATCGCATGTCGGCTCCCATTTCGATCTTCAGAACCTTTTTTGCAAGTGCAAATTTCAGATAAAGGTTATGATAAAGTACAAGGTCGGGCAGGGGAAGCACATCCTGATTGCTTGATGTCTGGTAAGTAATCTCATTGTCGAGGTGGAGGATGCCCAGTTTGAAGTCTTGTTGCAACGAGGCACTGAATATTTGAATGCTTCCGGAGTTTTGAGCTACGGCAATATCGTTTTTATACGATGTGATGTTTTGCTCGTTTTCTGTCGTTGTGTATCTCACTGAAGTGTTGTCCAGATACGTATAGTTAGTAATGTTTTCGAATCCGGCCTTCAATCGGGTTCTCCATCTGTCGATACTTAGGCTTCCTTCCACGCGCGATTTCATGATTTTTGAAAGATCGTTATCCCACCAATAATGCTTGGAATGGAAATGGCGGAAGTAGAATGTCGGGTTTAAATTCTTAATATAAGCATTCGCTTCAAGGCGTACAGTATCGTTGAACAACCGGAAGTTTAAATCGCCTTTTCCCTCTACGCTGAACTGTCCGATGTCTTCTCCTGCGAGAACCACTTCGCCCGTTACGTTATAATGTAGCAGTTTCCCTTGTTCTTTGATGAGTTGTCCTCCCACGGATAATACGTTTTCTTTGTGATTGCCTGCAATGCGTCTGCCGGGTGTGCCGGCAACCGTATCGGTCAGGGTGAAATTGCGATGTTCGAAACTTACGAAAGCGGTAAGTCCTGCTTTGGCCCATTTGTTGAAACCTTCCCGCAGGGAGATTCCAAAAGTATTTTTTATTGTAAGGCTTTTACTGATATCGAATGAGTCGGTCCCCAGGTAATTGTTCTGAAAATAATCTCTGTTTTGAGCGTCATCGTAAGAAATATATTGTCGTTTGTTCAGGTCGACTTTCAGCGTATGTATAAAACTTGTGACGGGAACAAAGACTTCTGTGTTGACGGTGTCCGCCTTGTCCGGATTGTCACGATAGAATCCTAAGTTGTAACGATGGGTAAGAAAGGCGTGGTATCCTGTGTTCCTGTTCCAGATATTCTCCAGATTTGTCGGTATTTCCTTGTCGTCATACGTTTGTCCTCCTTCGGCCATAACTTCGGGATACGTAATGTAACGGTCGTCAATGATACCGCCATTTTCCGCCATTCTCAGGTTGTCGTAAGTAAAATTGAAGTGCATGTTGTATTTATCTCCGTGATAATAGGAGAAAAGATTGCCGCTGAACAGAGCAGTCGACTGGTTTGCATACTTGCCTCGCCCGTAAACATAATCGGCATCAAAGCCGAATCCCAATCGTTTGTTGACGTTGACGGCGAAATAAGCCTTGAATCTTTCTTCTCCGTCACGGCTTCCGCCCTGTTTAAAGTAGCTCAGGTTAGTGAAAGGAGATTTCGTGTTTGTGTAAACAACATCTCCGGCATTTTTTAAAAAGAAGTCGTAAGGATCGGTAAAAAATGCCTGGCTTGCTTCTTTCCGGTCGAAAAAGACGTGTGAAAGGCGTGGCGAACCCAGATTACCCAAAAACGAATAATGCCCCGTTTCTCCGCCCGTATCGTTTGTGTTTTGGAAGTTGTGTTGCAGTGTATCCACCGGGATTCGGTACATGTTTCCGAATTGTTCGTCGACAGTCCACGAGAAAAGTCCGATAGGAATTGTGCTTGCATCGATTACAGCGGTGGTATCTATTGGGTTGCCGTTGCGGTCATATAGATTTTGTCCCAGCCCGGAAGCCGATCCTCCAAGCTGATTATATTGGTCTTGTAATGTATTCTGTGCGGCGATTGTTCCGCAGGTTAGTGTCAGTAAAACAAAAAAGAGTATCTTCTTTATCATGTTGGCAAAGATACGATATAAAAGCGAAAAGTTCTGTTTAAAAAGTAAATAATCCGAAAGAATTGCATAATTAAGGCACGAATTATATTGTTTTCTACTACAAATAATTCGTGCCTGTTTCTTATGCAAAGAGATCTTTTTAGATTTCTTTTATGATATCCATTCCGATTTTTATAGCTTCTTCGTTCATGGGAATGAGATGATGATGACGCTCGGGGAGCGTCTTTCTCAGAGCTTTTATCACACTTTCGATGGAAACGATAGGACGTATTTTTAAAAGTCCTCCCAAAACAATCATATTGAATGTCTTTGCCATCTTCCTCTCATTTGCTTCATCCATTGCATCAATGCGGAAAATACGGATGTCTTTGCGGGTAGGCGGGTTGATGATTCCGTATCCGTCGTATATCAGAACTCCACCCGGTTTGATTTTATCTTCGAACTTTGCTAAAGAAGGTTGGTTCAGAATGATGGCTGTATCGTATTTGCTTAAAATGGGTGACGAAATCTTTTCATCACTTACAATAACTGTTACGTTTGCTGTTCCGCCGCGTTGTTCAGGACCGTATGCGGGCATCCATGTAACTTCCTTGTTTTCCATTAGTCCCGAATAGGCAAGAATCTTACCCATCGACAAGACTCCTTGTCCACCGAATCCTGCTATAATGATTTCTTCTTTCATGTCTTTCTAGTTTTATTCGGTTGAATTTATTTTGTTTCGCTTGTATCTTTCAGGTCGCCCAACGGATAAAATGGGAACATATGTTCCTCCATCCATTTGTTTGCAGCCTCAGGAGTCATCTTCCAGCCCGAGTTGCATGTGGAAACAATTTCCACCAAATTGGAACCTTTTCCCTGCATCGAGTTCTCAAACGCCTTGCGGATTGCTTTCTTTGCCCGGCGTATTGCTGCTACCGTATGCACGGCTTGTCTTGTGACATAGCAGGTCCCTTCCAGTGTTGCTGCTATTTCGGTCATTTTAAGAGGGTAGCCGTGTATCTCGGGGACGCGCCCGTATGGACAGGTTGCTGTCTTCATTCCCAGTAAAGTTGTGGGAGCCATTTGTCCGCCGGTCATGCCGTATATGGCATTATTTATAAAAATAATGGTAATGTTTTCCCCTCTGTTCAGTGCATGGATGGTTTCGGCCGTACCTATACATGCCAAGTCGCCGTCTCCTTGATAGGTAAAAACCAGCCGGTCCGGCCAGAGACGTTTGATGGCCGATGCCAGGGCAGGAGCGCGTCCGTGCGCAGCTTCCTGACAGTCGATGTCCAAATAGTTGTACATGAATACGGCGCATCCTACCGGACTGATTCCAATAGTTTTTTCTGCCATGCCCATCTCGTCGATGACTTCTGCTATTAATTTGTGTACCACGCCGTGGCTGCATCCCGGACAGTAGTGCATGGGGTTGTCGTTAAGTAGGCGTGGTTTCTGGTAAACGAGGTTTTCCGGTTTTATTATGTCTTCTTTTGTCATATGATTCCTTCTTATGTTTAACGTATAAAATAGCGGAATACGAATTCCATCATCTTCAGGAACAATGAAGTTCCACATACGTAGAAAAATATAGTTTTGTCGTCTCCTAAAGAGAAATACAGGATGAATGAGGCGAAAGCCCCTATCATAAACAGAATGTTCAGAATGGTTCTGATTTTATCAATGTTGTCCATGTGTGATTATTTCTGAATGAGTTTCTCTTTTAGTGCGTTTATTACTTCGTCAGGATCGGGAACAATTCCTCCCAGGCGGCCGAAGTGTTGTACGGGGACACGGCATTGTACAGCCAGTTTTACGTCTTCTATCATTTGTCCGCTGTTCAGCTCTACTACCAGAATTCCCTTTGTTTGTTGGGCTCTGTCGGATATGGCTTTGCTTGGGAACGGCCAAAGTGTAATGGGACGCAGCAGTCCAACCTTGAGACCTTCCTCGCGTGCATGTTCCATTGCCTTCTGGGCTATTCGTGCACATGAGCCGAATGCAACGATAAGATACTCTGCATCTTCGCAGTTTATTTCCTCGTAACGGACTTCTTTTGCCTCGATTTCTGCGTATTTTTCCTGAAGATGGAGGTTACGTTGCTCCATGATTGCCGGATCAAGTTCCAGTGATGTGATAATATTGGGCTTGCGTCCTTTGTTGCCGGTCGTGGCCCACGGACATTGCGCGATGATCTCTTCCTCGGTGCGTCGTGGGCGGAAAGGAGGAAGAACGACTTTTTCCATCATTTGTCCGATAACACCATCGGCTAAAATTATGGCTGGATTACGGTATTTAAATGCAAGTTCAAAGGCCAGGCCCACGAAATCTGCCATTTCCTGTACCGATGCGGGAGCCAAAGCAATGAGGTGATAATCGCCATGTCCGCCGCCTTTTGTCGTCTGGAAATAGTCGGCTTGACTGGGTTGAATGGTGCCTAATCCGGGACCTCCGCGCATGACATTGACGATGAGACACGGTAGTTCGGCTCCGGCAATGTAAGAAATTCCTTCCTGTTTCAGGCTGACACCGGGACTTGACGAGGATGTCATGACCATTTTACCGCTACCGGCTCCGCCATAGACCATATTAATTGCGGCAACTTCGCTCTCTGCTTGAAGAACAACCATGCCGGTTGTTTCCCAAGGTTTCTGCTCTGCCAATGTTTCCAATACTTCTGATTGAGGAGTAATCGGGTAACCAAAGTAACCGTCGACGCCGATACGTATGGCGGCGTGTGCGATTGCTTCATTCCCTTTCATAAGAACAACTTCTTCTGCCATAGTTACTGATTGTTTGACTGGTTAAGCAATTTTTCTTATTCTTCGCTTTTTGTTCTGTACACGGTTAAGCATCCGTCAGGGCATACAATGGCGCATGAACTGCACCCGTTGCAAGTGTTTTCTACCACTTGCTGCACATAATTGTATCCTTTTTGATTTACTTTTGATGTAAGCGATAAGACGTGCAGCGGACATGCTGCCACGCATAAGTTGCATCCTTTGCATCGTTCCGTGTTTACCACAACAGCACCTTTCATTTTAGCCATAAGAATATTACTTATTGATTAAACATATCTTTGTTATAAAAATCAAGAATATCCACGATCATGCCTCGGGCTTCTTTTGCAGGACTTTCGGGATCCAAGGCTATTGCTTCCTGATAATGGTTCATGGCTTGCTGCCAATTGCCTTGTTTGCGGTATGCATTTCCCAGTAAGTAGTAAGCGTCAGCTGTCAGATCCTGCTCCGATTCGATTAAAAGATTGAGTTGTTTTATCGCTTCTTCGGTTTGTCCGTCTTGTATTAATGCTTTAATTTCTTTGAATCGCTCGGTCATGAAGTGAATAGATAAAGTTAGCTTCCCGCAAAGATAGACTTTATTTTTTAGTGGAAGGCTTTTTTCTTTAAAAAATAAAGGGGGAGCCTGAAAAATATTCATGCGGCTTTGTGTGAAATTTCCCCGATGTGTTTGTTAAAACGGCAGGATGTTTTTTTGCAAGCCGTGCCCGCTTCATGCCAGGCACGCTGCTCTTCTGTGGAGTTGATGGGCTTTGGCTTTATTATGTTTTTTAAGATAATGTAAAAAGATGATTTTGTTTGCAGATGTTTTTTTTCGTGGTACCTTTGCAAGGTAAAGAGCAAAAAAATAAATTAATGAGTAAGAGAACAAATTATAATATAATGCAATGAATAAAATTATTTCGAAAGAACGTTTTTCAGAGAAAGTATTCAAACTGGTTGTTGAGGCTCCTTTGATAGCTAAATCACGTAAAGCAGGACATTTTGTGATTGTCCGTGTGGGCGAAAAAGGAGAGCGAATTCCGTTGACAATTGCCGAAGCCGATCCGTTGAAGGGGACGATTACGTTGGTTGTTCAGGAAGTGGGGCTTTCATCTACCCGTTTGTGTGAATTAAACGAAGGCGACTTTATAACCGACGTGGTGGGCCCTTTGGGAAAAGCCACTCATATAGAAAACTTCGGAACGGTGGTTTGTGCCGGAGGAGGCGTGGGAGTTGCGCCGATGCTTCCCATTGTTCAGGCACTGAAAGCTGCGGGGAATCGGGTGATTACGGTTTTGGCCGGCCGAACGAAGGAATTGATTATTTTAGAGAAGGAAATGCGTGAAAACTCCGATGAGGTTGTTATTATGACAGACGACGGTTCTTATGGCGATAAGGGGCTTGTGACAGAAGGAGTGGAACGCATTATCAAGCGTGAAAAAGTGGATAAATGTTTTGCCATCGGCCCGGCGATAATGATGAAATTTGTTTGTCTTTTGACGAAGAAATACGATATTCCCACCGATGTTTCGCTGAACACCATCATGGTGGACGGTACGGGAATGTGTGGCGCATGCCGTATAACCGTAGGAGGGAAGACGCGCTTTGTGTGTGTGGACGGGCCTGAATTTGACGGCCATCAGGTAGATTTTGATGAAATGCTGAAGCGCATGGGGGCGTTTAAAGACGTAGAAAAGGAAGAAATACATAAACTGGATCCGGATTATACCCCCGTTTGCAAGTCGGAAGATGCGGAAACAGGCCGGAATGCCGCTTGGCGTGAAGCGTTGCGCAAGAGCATGAAGCCGAAAGAACGTGTGGCCATTCCCCGTGTGAAAATGAACGAATTGGATCCGGAATACCGTTCTCATAGCAGAAAGGAAGAAGTCAATTTGGGACTGAACGAGGAACAGGCACTCGTAGAAGCCAAACGTTGTTTGGATTGCGCCAGCCCCTCTTGCATGGAAGGTTGCCCTGTGGGGATTGACATACCGGGTTTCATAAAGAATATAGAGCGGGGAGAATTCTTGAAAGCTGCTTCTGTTTTGAAACGGACAAGTGCATTGCCGGCCGTGTGCGGGCGCGTGTGTCCCCAGGAAAAACAGTGCGAATCAAAATGTATCCATCTGAAAATGGGACAGGAGGCCGTGGCCATTGGTTATCTGGAACGTTTTGCTGCCGATTATGAGCGGGAAAGCGGTCAGGCAATGCTGCCGGAACTTGCCGAAAAGAACGGCATGAAGGTGGCAGTTGTTGGTTCCGGTCCTGCCGGTTTGTCCTTTGCCGGTGATATGGTGAAGCTGGGATATGATGTGACGGTATTCGAGGCTTTGCATGAAATAGGCGGTGTGTTGAAATACGGAATACCGGAATTTCGTTTGCCGAACAAGATCGTTGATGTGGAAATAGACAATCTTGCTCGTATGGGAGTGAAATTTGTGAAAGACTGCATCGTGGGAAAAACAATAACTGTGGCCGATCTTGAAAAAGATGGCTTCAAGGGAATCTTTATCGCTTCGGGAGCCGGTCTGCCGAATTTCATGAACATTCCGGGAGAGAACTCCATCAACATCATGTCGTCTAACGAATATTTGACACGAGTAAACCTAATGGATGCGGCAAGCGACGACTCGGATACTCCGGTTACTTTCGGGAAACGCGTAGCTGTTATCGGCGGAGGAAACACAGCAATGGATTCTGTTCGTACAGCCCGGCGCTTGGGTGCGGAAAAAGCCATGATTATTTATCGTCGTTCGGAGGCGGAGATGCCGGCAAGGCTCGAGGAAATCAAACACGCCAAAGAGGAAGGTGTTGAGTTTTTGACGCTGCATAATCCGATAAAGTACGTGGCCGATGAACAAGGAAAAGTAAAGCAAGTGGTCTTGCAGAAGATGGAGTTAGGAGAACCTGATGCTTCCGGAAGACGCAGTCCGGTGCCTATTCCCGGTGAAACAGAGACGATAGACATCGACATGGCTATCGTTAGTGTGGGAGTTTCCCCGAATCCGATTGTCCCGCATTCCGTGGAAGGTTTGGAACTGGGCCGCAAGGGAACGATTGTTGTAAACGAGAATATGCAGTCGTCCATACCGACGATTTATGCGGGCGGTGATATTGTGCGCGGTGGTGCAACGGTTATTTTGGCCATGGGCGACGGCCGTCGTGCAGCAGCAGCCATGAACGAACAGTTGCATAAATGAGGTTGAAGCTTCGGTAACGCCGAAGCTCTTCCATCGAGATAAAATGACAAGCCCTGCAAAACGTTATGGCGTTTTGCAGGGCTTATTGCTTCATGTTGTTGGAAAGGTCGGGATGTTTCCCCTTTTTATTGCCTTATTCCAGCTTCCATATCGTGTTAATGCTTCCTGTATAAAGTGTATATTTCTTCGAAGCATCTAAGGCCGGATTGATAGTTTTCAGTTTCTCTGCAGAGACTTCTTCCGCCTTCAGCTTCTTGCACTCTATTTTTATCTCGGCTTCCTGCCCTTTGGCCGGGTAGAATGAAACGGTATAGGTGTTGTATTGTTTCATTAATGCACTGGCAGCAATGCGGCTTTCTTCTATCAGCAGGTAGACTACATCTGTGAGAGATGCTTTTCCGATACCTCCCCAGTTGTCGGCTTTTATTTCAACTTCCTCGTTGTTTCCTGCCGTTATGGTGACGTATCCGTTTATGGCACGGGTACTTAAGTTGTTGGGAAGCTCGGATATTGTAATTTTGTTTAGTTCTTTAGCAATGGTCGTACCCGGATTTTCCTGTGCGGCAGCGCTTTCATTGGTTTTATTTTGTACAGTCTCTTTGTCATCTGCGCTTATGTTCATTGCTTTTTGTGCAGAGAGGAAGAGATTATCTTTCAGGTCGATGGTCGCTTTTCTGAACTTGCCCGATTTGGAGGCCAGTTTCGTTTTCTTTTTGTTTAAGGCATATTTGTCTACAATCCATTCTTCGGCCCTGTATTTTAACCCGCCGTCCCGGTTCTCATTATACCAGTAATGGATGCGTTGCATGGTAAGTTCGCATTTATTGTCGTCCACATCTATGATAAAGTTGTAGTAGATCCGTGTACGGTCTATCGATAAAAGAGCAGAAGAAAAGATAATATATTCTTCGGCCACTACGGCAATTTCTCCTTCTTCCTCGTTCGTGTATGCGATACGGCTTGACAGTTCACCGTGAGGCTTGAAGCGATTTCCCGCCCATTGCAGCATGGTTTGATATAATTCGGCCTTCGATTTGTTTTCCACTGTAAATGTTTCGTGGAAAGTAACGATTCCGTCGACTAAAGGAACGGCGCCTTCCAGGTATTTCGGGTTGATCTCGTTGTCGGTATGATTGTTTGCTGTTGCGAAAAAGGGCGCAAGCATGAGGAAAAATAGTAAGATCTTTTTCATAAGTTTTCAGTTCAAATATGTTAGTTCATGGGCAAATATGAAAATAAAAAAGAGAAGTATCAAGAAAATACTTCTCTTTTTTTGTATGCGAGGATGAAATTATTTTATTGGAATCTTGTTGATTCGTTTCAGATGCCGCCCGCCTTCAAACTCCGTATTAAAGAATTCGGTCATTATTTTGTCGGCCGTATCTGTGTCGATATATCTTCCCGGCATGGCCAAAACATTGGCGTCGTTGTGCAAGCGTGACATCTTGGCTATTTCCGGCATCCAGCATAATGCAGCCCGTATGCCTTGATGTTTGTTCAGTGTCATGCTGATGCCTTCTCCGCTTCCGCATATGGCAATACCCGAATCGCATTCACCTTTTTCTATGGCATTGGCCAAAGCATGCGCAAAGTCCGGGTAATCACAACTCTCTGTACTGTATGTTCCGAAGTCTTTATAAGCCCAATTTCTTTGTTCAAGCCATTTTTTTACATGTTCTTTCAGCTCGAATCCTGCATGATCGGCCGCTAATCCTATTATTTTCATTAGAGCATTGCTTTTACTTGATTATATACATTTTCGGCTGTAAACCCTAATTTCTCGTCCAATACTTTGTAAGGAGCGGAAAAACCGAACGATGTCATACCCCATACTTTGCCGTTAGGTCCTGCAAGGCCTTCCATGTTTACGGGTAATCCTGCCGTGAGTGCAAATATTTTTGCTCCTGTCGGGATGATACTTTCCTGATATTCTTTGCTCTGGTTGCGGAACAAACCTTCGGAAGGAACCGATACGATGCGTAGTTTGATGCCGTCTTTGTGCAAAAGTTCGGCTCCTGCCACCAATGTCGATACCTCTGATCCTGAAGCAACCATAATTATTTCGGGATTTTCGTCGGATTGTACGATGTATGCTCCCTTGGCCGTTTGCTTGTAATCCGTACCTTCGGGAAGGTTATTAACGTTTTGTCTTGAGAAAATCAATCCCGTGGGTGTGTCAGTATTCTCCATTGCCAGTTTCCAAGCCTGCGTAGCTTCTTCCACATCTGCGGGGCGGAGTACCAGCATAGAGTTTTGTCCTTTGTGGTTTTTGAGCTTTTCCATCAGTCGGATTTGTGCTTCCTGTTCCACGGGCTCGTGTGTCGGACCGTCTTCTCCAACGCGGAAAGCATCGTGAGTCCAGATGAATTTTACGGGAAGACGCATCAATGCTGCCATGCGGATAGCGGGTTTCATGTAATCGGAGAACACGAAGAATGTTCCGCAAGCTGCTATTACTCCACCATGCAAAACCATGCCGATGCAGCAACAAGCCATCGTTAGTTCGGCTACTCCGGCCTGAAGAAATCCTCCGCTGAAGTCGTTCTTTTCGAAAATATGTGAGTGCTTTAGGAAGCCATCAGTGCGGTCGGAATTACACAAGTCTGCCGATGCTACAATCATATTTTCCACGTGTTCACTCAGAACTCCCAGCACCGTTGCCGAACCTACACGGGTTGCAGCGTTGGGTTTTTGCTGAATAGCATCCCAATTGATTGCGGGGAGTTGTCCGGAAAACCATTTTTCCATTTTGTCTGCCAGCTCGGGATTTGCCTTTGCCCATGCGGCTTTTTCCGCATAACGTTGGCTTACGATGGCTTTCAGTTCGTTTTTTCGCCGTTCGTATAATGCGGCTACTTCGGGGAAAATCTGGAACGGGTTTTCCAGGTCGCCACCTAAATTTTTCATTGTGTTGACGTAGGAGTCATGACCTAAAGGCGCTCCGTGTGTACCACAATCGTGTTCGTAACTTGATCCGTCGGCACGCAGGCAACCTTTTCCCATGACGGTTTGTCCGATAATCAGTGTTGGTTTTTCTTTTTCTTCCTTTGCCGCCGTGAGAGCCTGGCGTATTTGTTCTACATCATTCCCGTCGATTGTGTAAACTTTCCATCCCCATGCTTCATATTTCTTGGCAACATCTTCTGAAGTCACCTTGTCGCATGATGTGGAAAGCTGAATATCATTTGAATCGTAAAACATGATAAGGTTGTCAAGGCCGAGGTGTCCGGCAATACGGCCCGCGCCCTGTGAGATTTCTTCTTGTATTCCTCCGTCCGAGATATAGGCATAAATTGTCTGATTCATTACGTCACCCAGACGGGCTTTGAGGAACTTTGCTGCGATGGCCGCTCCTACGGCATAGGTATGCCCCTGGCCGAGTGGACCGGAGGTGTTCTCGATTCCGTGTAAAATATCCAGTTCGGGGTGACCGGGAGTGCAACTTCCCCATTGACGGAACTGCTTGAGATCTTCCATTGAATACTTTCCTGCCATTGAAAGAACTGCATATAGCATGGGAGACATGTGCCCGGGATCGAGAAAGAAGCGGTCGCGACCTTCCCAAGACGGGTTTTCCGGATCATATATAAGGTATTCGGAATAAAGAACGTTTATAAAATCGGCGCCGCCCATTGCACCTCCCGGGTGTCCGGATTTCGCCTTTTCTACCATTGAAGCAGCAAGGATTCGAATGTTGTCCGCTGCACGATTCATTAATGCGGTATCGTTTTTCATTGTTCCTATTGTTAATTTTGGGCAAAGATAAGTAAATAAACTTGGATTGGCCTGTTGTTTTTAAAAGAAAATCGGCACGAATTACATGAAACCTCCTGTTGTTTTTACGAAATACAACGGCAAATAAAAACAAATCCGCGTTTCTTTCGTTTATTTTATACAGTGGAATCGTGTGATTCGTGCCGATTGGTTGTAAAGAATTGTCCGTTAGCAGAGTTTGCGTGAACCGTCGCTTATGACAACATCATACACTTTCGGCGAGCGTCCGAACTTTTCTTTAAAGCGTGATGTCGCAGTCGTTATAAAGGTTTCATACAGTTCTGTCTTTACAAGATTGATGGTACATCCTCCAAATCCGCCGCCCATTACGCGAGAACCTGTTACTCCGCAATCGAAAGCAACATCGTTCAGGAAGTCGAGTTCCTCGCAGCTTACTTCGTAAAGTTTGCTCATTCCGTAATGAGTCTCGTACATTTTTTGTCCGACTGTTTCGTAATCATTTTTTTCCAAGGCGTCGCATACGTCCAATACACGTTGAATTTCTTCGATGACGTACTCGGCACGTTTGTAATCTTCTTCGGAAACATCGTTTTTTACTGCGTTCAGCATGTCCATCGTGCAGTCGCGTAAGAATTCAACCGTGGGGTTGTTTTTCTTAATGGCTGCAACGACGTTTTCGCAGCTTTTGCGCCGTTTGTTGTATGCAGACGAGGCCAATTCGTGTTTAACTACCGAGTCTAACAGTACCAGACGGTATCCTTCCGGTTTGAAGGGGAAGTATTGATATTCCAAAGAACGGCAGTCCAGGCGGATCAGATTCCCTGCTTTTCCGAATACGGAGGCGAACTGATCCATGATGCCGCAGTTCACTCCACAGTAATTATGCTCGGTGGCTTGTCCGACTTTGGCCAACTCGAATTTATCTATTCGGTTTTCTCCGAATAAATCATTCAGGGCGTATGCGTAAGTCGATTCGAGTGCTGCAGAAGAAGACATGCCTGCACCCAAAGGTACATCGCCGGCAAATGCGGTGTTGAAGCCTTTTACATCGACGCCTCTTTTAATCATTTCGCGGCAAACGCCGAAAATATAGCGTGCCCAGCTCGCCTTCGGTGCATCTTCTTCCTCCAATCCGAACTCAACATAATCTTTTAAATCGATCGAATAGGCGCATACTTTATTTTTTCCGTTGGGTTTGATTTCTGCAACGATGCCTTTGTCTACAGCACCGGGAAACACAAAACCACCGTTATAATCGGTATGTTCTCCTATTAAGTTGATGCGTCCCGGAGATGCATATACCGAACCTGTGGTCCCATCAAAGTGTTTGATGAAACGTTCTCTTACAAATTCTATCTCCATACTGGTAAAAGTTTAAGGGTTAAGAATGTGATTATTCCACCGGAATATCTTTATTTACATTTTTACTTCCGAAGAGAGCATAGTATAAAATATAGCAAACTCCGGCTACTACAACCCAATAACTTGTCATATAGTTGCTGGTGATGTCAGCCAAAGCTCCTTGTATCAAGGGCAGGATACCGCCACCGCAAACCATAATCATGAAGATTCCCGAACCGGTGGATGTATATTTACCCAAACCTTCTACGGCAAGGTTGAAGATACCTCCCCACATGACTGAAGTACAGAGACCGCACAATACGAAGCACATGATGCTTACCGGTACGGTAGTCATGCCGAAGCTTATATCAGACTTGAAGACGGGCATTGATACAAGTATGTCTGTTGATGTGAAGATTCCGGCAAGAAGTAAGACTAATGCGATGATGCTTACAAAAGAAATCTGGCTTCTGCTGGAGAATTTACCGCCGAATATACCTCCCAGTAAACGGCCGCACATCATCAGGAACCAATATGTTCCAACCAAAGAACCGGCCATTGCCGTATCCATGCCGAAGCCTGTTGCTCCGCCCGTGCCTTCGCTTGAGGTAGTTAAAAACAGGTTCATGAAGTTAGGAATGCCAACTTCTATACCTACATAAAGGAAAATAGCCACGGTTCCCAAGACAAAGTGACGGAAAGACATCGGGCTGTATTTTTCTTTTACCTTTTGTTTTGATGCAGGCTCGAGGTGTGGTTCCGGTAATTCCATGAGAGATAATACAATGAATACCACAGCAAAGATTCCCATTGCGATAAATAATGCAGGAGCGGCGTCGCTTATCTTAGCTTGCGCCACGTCTCCCATCAGATAACCTACCAATACGGGGACGATTGTTGCGGCAATGGAGTTGACAGAACCGCCGAACTGTATCAATTGATTTCCTTTTTTACCTCCTCCGGCAAGGGTATTCAGCATCGGGTTTACCACGGTGTTCAGCATACACATTGAGAAGCCTGATACGAAAGCACCGATAAGGTAAATAACAAAGCCGTTGGTGCTTAATCCGGAAAGATACTGAATTCCGACACCGATAAAACCTACGGCTACTGCGGCCAACGAAGTCTTTTTATAACCGAGCCGTTTTAACATGATACCCGCAGGCAGGCCCATGAATGCATAGGCGATGAAGTTTGCCGCATTTCCTAACTGCGTCATCCAGTTGGCAACGGAGAATTGGTGTTTAACGATAACCCCTAACGGGTTAGTAAGCCCTGTTACGAATGATATCATGGCGAAGAGGGCGATCATCATTGCTATCGGCAATGCATAATTTTTCTTAGTTTCTGACATAATAGTTTTTAGGATTATTTTATGATAAAAAGGTTAATTATTGTTCTATTCCGAATTTATATATAGTGGTTTGCCGGTATGTTTCTCCCGGATTCAGCACGGCCGAAGGGAAGTGCCCCCTGTTGGGTGTGTCGGGGAAATGTTGTGCTTCAAAGCAGATAGCGCTGCGTTTTGGAAATGTTGCTCCGTGGTATCCGGAGAAGCCGCTGTGCCAGTTGGCTGTATAAAGTTGTACTCCGGGTTCCGTAGTGAATACTTCCAACGTGCGCCTGCTGATCGGTTCTATACATTTTGCCGCAAAAGTCAGACGGCTGGCTTCTCTTTTATTTAAAACGTAGCAGTGATCATATCCGGCTCCCAGCGTTAATTGTTCGAATGGCTCGTTTATTCTGCTTCCAACGGTGTGGGGAGTGCGGAAATCCATCGGAGTGTTTTCTACCTTCAGTACCTCTCCTGTGGGGATAGAGTTCTCGTCTATCGGGATAAAGAAATCGGCGTTTATTGTAACAAGATTGTTTTCTATGCTTGGAGTAGGGTTATTTAATCCTGCAAGGTTGAAGAAAGCATGATGGGTGAGATTGATAATTGTTTTCTTATCGGTGGCGGCTGTGTAAGAAATGATCAGCTCGTTTTTGTCGGACAACGTGTATGTTACGCTTACATTTAAGTTTCCGGGGAAACCTTCTTCTCCGTCGATGGAATGATAGCGGAGCGTCAGGCTTTGTTTGTCGTGCTGTGTTGCATCCCAAACTCTGGCATGAAAGCCGGTGGGGCCGCCGTGCAGCGAGTTAGGCCCGTTATTAATTGTCAAGCTGTATTCGTGGTCGTCTAAAAGAAATTTCCCTTTGTTTATGCGGTTCCCGTAGCGTCCTATCAATGTGCTGAGGAAAGGTTCCGGGCTGTTGATTACAGAGTCAATGTTGTCATGGCCTTGTATGATGTTGGCAAATTGCCCGTCTTTATCCGGAACCATGATGGCCGTGATGGCACCTCCATAGTTTGTTGCGGCAACTTCAACCCCATTGTTGTTTGCAAGGATAAAGAGGTCTGTCTCTTTTCCGTTTATTGTTTTCTGGAAATCTTCTCTTTTAAGTTTGCAAACGTTGTTCTCATGGTAAAATGTGTTATTCATGATTCTATATAAAACTTATTTATATCTTTCATTCTTTATTTGGTAATGCAAATAAAAAGATTTTATTCAAATTACCCAAACTTTTTGGGGCAATTTGAATAAAATCTTTATGTAAATCTCAAAAGGTCGGCAACTATAAAGTTGCTGCCTCCCACAAAGATGAGGTCGTTCTGCGATGCTTCTTTTTTTGCTGCATTTAGGGCTGTGATGACATCGGGATATGTTTCTCCGTGCAATCCGAATGAAGATGCAATGCCTTGAATTGCTTCGGGTGACAGAGCGCGTTGCACGGAAGCGCGGGTGAAGTAATAGGTCGCATCTTTTGGAAGCATGCCGAGTACGCCGCTGATATCTTTGTCGTTGACCATCCCGATGATTATGCGTAAATGTTCGCATCTTTGCAGAGAAAGCTGCCGGCAAATGTACTGAAAGCCTCCCACGTTATGTCCGGTGTCGCATATAATGTCTGGCGAAACGCTTATTTTCTGCCATCGTCCCATCAGCCCGGTCCGTTCGCATACGTGCGAGAATCCTTCGCGGACGTTGCCTTCGTTTATATTATACCCGCATTGTTTTAGTACCCGGATGGCGGAGAGTAGTGTGTTGGTATTCTTTATTTGGCAGAGTCCGCCCAGTTCTCCTTCCAGGTCTTTATAATCGTCTGTTTGGTAAAGATACTTTCCTTCGGGGTTATGACTGAATTGTTTCACTAACGATTCTTCTTCTGCAAAGACAATCGGGGCGTGCATTTCCCGGGCTTTTTCCTGAAAGACCGGCTTTGTCTCGGGGGTGGTTTCCCCGATGATTACCGGAATGTTCCGTTTAATGATGCCGGCTTTTTCCGAAGCTATTTTGGCCAGCGTGTTACCCAAAAACTGTGTATGGTCGAAACTGATGTTGGTTATGATGCAAAGATCGGGCGTGATGATGTTGGTGCAATCCAGCCTTCCTCCCAGTCCGACCTCGATGACGGCCACATCCACTTCCTTCTGTTGGAAATAATGAAACGCCATGGCCGTTGTCAGTTCGAAGAATGACGGGTGAAGCGCCTCGAAAAAATTGCGGTGCTTCTCCACGAAATCAACGACAAATGCTTGTGAAACGGGTTCTCCGTTTACGCGTATTCGTTCACGGAAGTCGATGAGATGGGGAGAAGTGTACAGTCCTGTTTTGTAACCGGCGCTTTGCAGGATGGCGGCCAACGTGTGCGAACAGGAACCTTTTCCGTTTGTTCCGGCCACATGAATGGTTTGGAAGCTGCGATGCGGATGCGCGAAATAAGTGTCGAGCGTAAATGTTGTTTCAAGGCCTTCCTTATATGCGCCTTTACCGATCTGCTGAAATAAGGGAGCGCTTTGGTATAAATAGGAAAGAGTTTCGTCGTAAGTCATTATGAATGTCTTTTATTTTATGTTATAAAACAATGTATGTCTTGATCGGGAAACGGCATTACCACGTGTAGTTGTTTCGTCGTCCTTCCACGCCGATGCTGAAAAAGCCGTTTTCTCCTACCTTAAATTTAAACATACCGCCTAAGCGGTCGGAGGAAAAGTTCGGTACGCTGTACTCAAACCAGGGCTTCTGTGGAATGAAAGACTTATTTCCGTAGACATAAAAATTGGTTCGTTCTGTCAGCTTGAATCCCACGATTCCCGTAAATCCCACTTGCTTGTAGTTCATGAATCCCCAGTTCATGTGATTTGCATAGAGGCCTCCTGCCACACTTATGCGGTTTGTTACGGGAATTGCATAAAGGAAAGCGGCATCTTGCCCGAATCCTACTCCGGAAGGGGCGAATTTGCTTGGGCTGAAAGATAGGGTTAAACCGAATGAAGCATTGAATCCTTTGTGAAGTATCCAGGGGAAGTATCCGTATGAAACCGGCACGATTCCGTATAAATCGAATTCGGGGGATAACGGGGCGAACGATAAAGGGTCTGTGGAGGACAAGCTTAGAGAATCCTTTTCTTCTGCATTTACGGACTCTTTTGTCTCGGTCTGCGCGTGACTTGTTACTGCAAGCAGACAACATACAATGAGAAACAAATATCTCTTCATCGGCATATACGGATCGGTTTATACGGTTTTTCAAAGGTAATGATTATTGGCTTTGGAGGTACGGAAGACGGTGTTTTTTTAAGATAAATGAACGTTTAGTAAACAATGGGCGGCCGAATGACGGATAGTGTGCACATAAAATATGCCGCAATTCACATTGTTTCAAAAAGAATTACCTTTTGATTTTGCGAATTGCGGCATATATGTCGTCCCGTTCGTGCCGGTTAGTCAAACAAACTGCGGAATTTCTTAAATATTTTCTCCTTTAAAGTCATGTTAGGTTTGAAGTTCTCCGACTCCTGCCATTTCTCCAAAGCTTGTCTTTCTTCCTTAGTAAGTGTTTCGGGGATGTAGATGCTTACGTTGACAAGTAAGTCTCCTTTGCCGGTACTGTACCCGTAACTGTTAATGTTCGGCAGCCCCTTTCCGCGTAAGCGCAGTACTTTTCCGGGTTGTGTGCCGGGTTCTATTTTTATTTTTGCTTTACCGTCGATGGTGGGAATCTCGACCGTTCCTCCCAAAGCTGCCGTCGGGACACTTAAAAGCAAGTTGTAAATCAGGTCACTTTCGTCGCGGATCAGTTCGGGATGCTTCTCTTCTTCGATGAGAACAAGCAAGTCTCCGGGGACACCGTTGTGCTTCCCCGCATTACCTTTTCCGTTCATTGTAACCTGCATGCCTTCGGCAACGCCGGCAGGAATCTTCACGGTTACGACTTCTTCTCCGTAAACGATACCTTCTCCACCGCATTCCTGGCATTTGTTTTTGATGATCTTTCCTTCACCATTACACTGCGGACAAACGGTTTGCGTTTGAACCATTCCGAAAATGCTCTGCTGTGTTCTTGTAACACTTCCCGTTCCGTGGCATGTCGGACAGGTATCGCTGCCGCTGTTTCCTTCGGCTCCTGTTCCGTGACAATGGGAACATTGTACGTATTTCTTTAGTTTGAATTTTTTTTCTACGCCGGTAGAGATCTCTTTTAACGTCAACTTTACTTTTACGCGCAGGTCGGATCCTCTGTATTTCCGCTGGCGTGCCTGTCCGCCTCCGCCGCCGAATCCGCCAAAGCCCGAGTGTCCTCCGAAAATATCTCCGAACATAGAGAAAATATCATCCATAGACATTCCTCCACTGCCGAAGCCCCCGAAGCCTCCGGCTCCGCTTGCTCCTCCATCAACACCGGCATGTCCGAACTGATCGTACCGCGCGCGTTTGTCGGGATTGCTCAGTACTTCGTATGCTTCAGCGGCTTCTTTAAACTTCTCTTCCGCCTCTTTGTCGCCCGGATTCTTGTCCGGATGGTATTGAATGGCCTTTTTTCTGTATGCTTTCTTTATCTCGTCTGCTGTGGCCGATTTCGTTACACCAAGCACTTCATAATAATCTCTTTTTGCCATAAAAGTAAAATTGAGGTTTACCGATTGCGATGAATCGTAATCATTAAGCCGACTCTTTGTTTAAAATATCATTGTGCCACTACTACTTTGGCGTGGCGAATTACTTTGTCATTCAGTTTGTATCCCGTCTGAACACAGTCGAGTATCTTTCCTTTCTGCTCTTCTTCTGTGGCAGGGACGAGGGCGATTGCTTCGTGATAATCGGTATTGAATGTTTCTCCTACGGGTTCCATCTTTTCCAATCCCTCGTGAGACAGACCTTTTAAAAACTTTTGATAGATCAATTCAATGCCGTCGTATATGGCTTTTATGTCGTCTGATTTCTGTATATTCTGCAATGCTCGTTCCAAATCATCGAGAACAGGCAGGATGGAACTGATGGCCTTTTCGCCTCCGTTCTTTATTAATTCTGCTTTTTCCTTCAGCGTTCTTTTACGGTAATTGTCAAATTCTGCCGACAAGCGCAGGTATTTGTCTTTTTGTTCTTCTATTGTTTTTTTTGCTTCTTCCAGTTCTTTTGTCAGCTTTTCTTCTGTGCTTAATTCTGTTTCTTCTGTCTCTTCGGCAGAATCTTTTGCAGACAACTCTTCATCTGCAGGCATTTCTGCTTTGGTCTCTGCAGATGTTTGTTTCTGGTTGTTCATGTTTTTTTCTTCTTTTTGCGTATGATTGTTATGTGTACTCATGACTTTATATAATATTTATTTAGGTAGAACAAATATCATGCCTGAATGATTCTTTTAGTCTTTTGCGGGCGCAAAGTTAATAAAAAACTGTCATACTGTCATAACATGCCAATATTTGATTGGTGTTGCGGCCGTATTTGTAGGGGAGCGTTGGAATGCTTCGGAAGAAAGGCTTCGTGCTTTTGCCGCGAAGTATGGCGTCTTTTGAGGAAAGGCTTTCGTTATTTTGTAAATAAAGTCGTGCTGTTTTCTTTCGTATTTCCGGAAAAAATACGAAATTTGCGGAGACGAATTTATTATACATTGTTGATATATATAATTAAAGACGATTATGACAAAAAGTGCATTACAAATTGCAAGAGCTGCTTATCAGCCGAAATTGCCTAAAGCATTGCAGGGCTTCGTGAAAGTGCAAGAGGGTGAACCTACACAATCTGTAGCAGATCAGGAAGCCATCAAGCAATTGTTTCCTAACACTTACGGAATGCCGTTGGTAAAATTTGTAGAGGGCGAAGCAAAAACATACGCTCCTATGAATGTAGGCGTGATCTTGTCAGGCGGACAAGCTCCGGGCGGGCATAATGTGATTTCGGGTTTGTTTGACGGAATCAAGAAGTTGAATCCGGAAAATAAACTTTATGGATTCATTTTAGGACCGGGCGGTTTGGTTGATCACAAATATATGGAATTGACTTCCGATATCATTGATGAATATAGAAATACGGGAGGTTTCGATATAATCGGTTCAGGACGTACCAAATTGGAGAAGACGGAACAATTTGAAAAAGGTTATGAAATACTGAAAGAACTGGGAATAAAAGCGCTGGTTATTATCGGCGGTGACGACTCGAATACCAATGCTTGTGTGCTGGCGGAGTATTATGCTGCCAAAAAGTACGGCATTCAGGTAATAGGATGTCCCAAGACTATCGACGGCGACTTGAAGAATGATATGATAGAGACCTCGTTCGGTTTCGATACGGCTTGCAAGACTTATTCGGAAGTTATCGGAAACATTGAGAGAGATTGCAACTCGGCCCGTAAATATTGGCACTTTATTAAGTTGATGGGACGCTCGGCTTCTCATATAGCTTTGGAGTGTGCTTTACAGGTTCAACCCAATGTTTGCATCATTTCAGAGGAAGTGGAAGCTAAAAACATGTCGTTGGACGATGTCGTTACTTACATTGCTCAGGTGGTAGCCGACCGTGCTGCGGATGGAAACAACTTCGGAACCGTGTTGATTCCCGAAGGGCTTATCGAGTTTATTCCGGCAATGAAGAGCCTGATCGCCGAGTTAAATGATTTCTTGGCGCAGAACGGAGACGAGTTTAATAGTATTGAACGTACAAAACAGCGCGATTATATCATCGGAAAGCTCTCGCCGGCCAACTCGGCTATTTACGCATCTCTGCCGGAAGGCGTGGCTCGTCAGTTGTCTTTAGACCGCGATCCTCATGGAAACGTGCAGGTGTCATTGATCGAGACCGAGAAACTTCTTTCCGAAATGGTGGCAACAAAATTGGCTGCATGGAAGAAAGAAGGAAAATATGTCGGCAAGTTTGCTGCGCAACACCACTTCTTTGGTTATGAAGGACGCTGTGCCGCTCCGTCAAACTTCGACGCCGATTACTGCTATTCCTTAGGTTATACGGCATCAATGCTGATAGCAAATGGCAAAACCGGCTACATGTCTTCTGTAAAGAACACGACAGCTCCTGCCGCAGAATGGATTGCAGGTGGTGTACCTATTACAATGATGATGAATATGGAGCGCCGTCATGGTGAAATGAAACCCGTTATCCAGAAAGCTTTGGTGAAGCTGGATGGAGCTCCGTTCAAGGAATTTGCATCAAAACGTGCCGTTTGGGCAAAAGAAACGGCGTATGTTTATCCGGGCCCGATCCAATACTTCGGTCCTACGGAAGTATGCGATCAGCCGACAAAAACGTTGCAATTGGAACAAGCTAAATAATCGAATTTAGAAAAGATAAACGAGAATCATCCTGGACATGGCAGGCTTTTGGTCAGAAAAGACGGCTTGTTGTGTTCAGGATGTATTTTAATGGAAGAAGAAAGATGGTAATGTTATGGTGAAAAAGACGGCGGAACTTGATAAAAAGAATCCGAAAAAAACGCAGAAACGTGCGGACGCCTTTACAAAAAAGCGGAACGTTCATACGAGACGTTCGGGAAAGAAGCCTCGGAAAGCCGAAATGTCGGAGAAGAAACGTGCTGTTTTTACATGTCTGCGTTATGCGTCTATGTGCATGGTTGCGGCAGCCCTTTTTACCGGATTTTATTTTCTTTTCATTCGTCCTTATGCATATCGTTGGAAAACAAGCAATTCTCCCAAGGCATACGGCGTGTATATGCCTGAGGGTTACGGGGTGCATGGCATCGATATTTCCCATCATCAGGGAGATATTGACTGGGAAAAGTTGCAGACGGTTCGCGAGGATTCATTCCCGATATGCTTTGTTTTTATGAAAGCCTCCGAGGGAGGAGACTTCAATGATGAGTCTTTTGCACAGAATTTTTCGCAAGCCCGTCGTTACGGTTTCGTGAGAGGAGCGTACCATTTTTACAATCCCCGTACGGATGCCCTGCGGCAGGCCGACTTCTTTATCCGCACGGTGAAGCTGGAACCCGGCGACCTTCCTCCGGTTTTGGACATAGAAACAAAGACAAATAATATGGCTAAGTTGCGGAGAGATCTGAAACTTTGGTTGGACAGGGTGGAGCGTCATTATAAAGTGAAGCCCATATTGTATGCATCCTATAAGTTTAAAACAAAATATTTAAACGATTCTGTTTTTAATTCGTACCCGTATTGGATTGCACATTATTACGTGGATTCCGTGGAGTATCGGGGGGAATGGAATTTTTGGCAGCACACTGATGTGGGAACTCTTCCAGGTATTGACGAACACGTGGACTTGAATGTCTTTAACGGAACCTATGATGAACTGAAAAGAATGACAATTCCTGCTGAAAACAATATTGTGGAAAGATAAGTAGGCCGTTAATTATAAATGACTATCTTTGCAAATAATACTAAGGGAATAAGAATAATATGAGTCAAAGTAACAATCATGTAGTGATAATGGCCGGGGGGATTGGCAGTCGTTTCTGGCCCATGAGTACAGAATGCTTACCGAAACAATTTATAGACGTGCTGGGATGCGGCAAAACTTTGCTGCAATTGACAGTGGAACGCTTCCGTAATATTTGTCTTCCTGAGAATATTTGGGTGGTAACATCGGCAAATTATGCAGAATTGGTGCGGAAACAGTTGCCCGAAATACCCGACGAACGAATATTATTCGAGCCTTGTCGTCGTAATACGGCGCCGTGTATCGCTTATGCAAGTTGGAAGATTAAGGCAAAATATCCCAAGGCAAACATCGTAATAACGGCAAGCGATCACGTGGTGATGGACGTGCGCGAGTTTGAACGTGTGGTTGAGTCGGCCATGAAGTTTACTTCTTCTTCGGATGCCATTGTGACGTTGGGCATGAAGGCCACGCGCCCTGAAACGGGATACGGTTATATTGAAGCCGATTTGTCGATGCCTTGTCCTACAAACAAAGAAATCTTCCGGGTAGATGCTTTCAAGGAAAAGCCCGATCTGGAGACGGCAAAACGCTATCTGATGCGGAACGATTATTTCTGGAATGCCGGAATTTTCATTTGGAACGTGAGTACAATTGTCAATGCTATCCGCGTATATCAGCCGTCGATGGCTGAGATTTTCGAGAGAATCTTCCCTTATTTTTACACAGACAAGGAAGAAGAAATGATAAAAGAACTGTTCCCGATGTGTGAAAATATTTCGATAGATTATGCAATCATGGAAAAAGCCGAAGAGATTTATGTCTTTCCTGCATCGTTCGGATGGAGTGATTTGGGAACATGGGGCTCGTTGCACGATGCATTGAAAAAGGATGCTCATAACAATGCATCTATAGGAAGTAACATAAAGCTCTACGAAAGTAGAAATTGTATCGTGCATACTACGCAAGAACATAAGGTTGTTGTGCAGGGTTTGGACGGATATATTGTGGCAGAAAAGAATGACATTCTTTTGATTTGCAGGTTAAGTGAAGAACAACGTATCAAAGAATTCTCTCAAGACTCGTAATATACAAGTGAGGGAAAAAGCTTATTTGAGGTGATAAATGGCAGACTTTGTAAAAAATAGAAGTATAAAAGATTATCTTCTTCTTTCTTTAAAAGGTATATGTATGGGGGCGGCCGATGTCGTTCCCGGTGTTTCGGGCGGAACAATAGCCTTTGTCGTGGGCATTTACGACGAGTTGATTGAATCGATAAAAAGCATTGGGAAGAACAGTCTGAAGTTGCTTTTTACAGGAAAGATTCTTTCGTTTTGGAAAGCCATTAACGGGAATTTTCTGTTTTTCCTGCTGGCCGGCATTGCAATCAGCGTATTCTCTTTGGCAAAGCTCATAACGTTGTTGCTGACCGATTACCCTGTTTTGGTATGGGCATTCTTTTTCGGATTGGTGTTGGCCTCGACGTGGTTTGTAGGGAAAGACATTAAGGAACGCAGTTGGAAGGTTATTCTTAGTTTTATTGTCGGCGGCGTTGTGGCATATTATATAACGGTTGCTACACCTGTTTCTACGCCGACCAATTTGTTGTTCATTTTCTTTTGCGGGGTGATTGCCATTTGTGCAATGATTCTTCCGGGTATTTCCGGTAGTTTTATCTTGCTCCTTATGGGAAAATATTTCTTTATAATGGAAGCAGTAAATACACTGAATCTTCCGGTTCTTCTGACGTTTGCCGCAGGAGCCCTCATTGGAATCACTTCTTTTTCCCGGGTGTTGTCGTATGCATTGAGTCATTTCCGAAATATAACCTTGTCGCTTCTTACCGGATTTATGCTTGGTTCGTTAAACAAGGTGTGGCCTTGGAAAAAGGTTGTCGAGACCTATACAGACACACACGGCGAGGTTAAACCCTTGGTCGAGGCAAATATTCTTCCGGATTGTTATATCTTTGAGGCAATAGCTCTGGCTCTGGCCGGATTTTTAATTGTATATTTTCTGGAAAAGCTCTCGGAAAAAGTTGCAAAATAACCCGTTGTTTCTTTAAAGATAAGGCGTCGGATCGATATTTCCTTCCCGGATTTGTGTGGCAACAATCTCGGCGTATTTGAAAAACTCCTGCTCTGCATCATTCGAAGGAATGATGGGATTATGTGCTAATGTGGCGGGATGATTGACTGCGCCTCGCACCAGATATTTAAACATGTTCTTTTCTTCACCCAAAACATAGTAGCAGAAAGCCATAAAATAGTAGTCGCTTTCCATTTTTTTCGGGAAGTTTTGTTCCACGTATGCAAATGTTTGAAGCGCTTCTTTTATGTAATTCCACCGAAAATAGGCGCGTGCGATTCTGATGATTGTTTCGCCCAAGTCGAAAGCCCATTGTTTGGCTTTTGAAAAAGCCTGTTCCGCTTCGGCCTCTTTCTCGATGCTTAGCAGCATTTCTCCTTTTGTCAGATAAGCTTCGTCATTTTGATCGTTGTATAACAGGCTGGCTTCTATGTCGGCCTCACACTGTTTCAGGTTGTCAAGAAACAGATAACATTGCGCACGTTTCTGGAAAAATTCCGAAAGTTCCGTGTTCAGCATCCCCGGTTCCTGAATTAAAAGATTGCAATAAGTTAATGCTTTTTGAAAATCCATGCATACAAGGTAGCAGTTTAACAGGATGTGTCGTATGCGGGACTTGTCGGTTACCATCTGTTCAACGCGGGAAAACAGTCGGCACGTCTCCTCGTATTTCCCCTCTTGCATAAGGCAATGCCCTTTAAGCTCGAGAGCTTCCGGAGAATCGCTGTCGATGGTTAGTGCAAAGTCGACCGCTTCCGAAGCTTTTTCGATGTTGTTTAGCTGCAAATATGCCTTGGTCAGATCAAGCCAGTGCCTGATTTCGTAGGGATTTTTATCGAGTAATTTGTTGAGGAATACGGTTGCTTCCTGAAAATTCCCGAAAGAGAAATGGTAATCGATGAAGGATTCCAGCACATCCGTCTCGTCGGGAGCCATGGCGTATGCCTTTAAAAGCCAGTTGTATGCCTCTTTGTGCAGACCGGAATCCATGTAAAGATCGGCAATGTCAAGCATTGTATCCAAATCTTGTTCCTGTTTGTAGAGCGAGAGCAAGATGTTGTCTGCCTGTTTTGTTTCTTGTTCTTCCAAGAGAATTCTTGCTTGCATGAGGATAACCTCCCTGTCGTTTTTGTCAGGAATTGAGTCGAGCAGCACATGAGCTTCGGCCAGTTTTCCGCGAATCGTGAGGTTGTGACATTTATAAAGCAGGATGTCCAGGTCGTCGGGATATAAAGTTATTCCATAATCGATGACGCGTTCTGCCATATTTATCCGTCCTTTTTCTGCATAATATTCGGCCAGTGTGATAATTTCATTGCTTTCGAAATAAGCAGGAACGTTTTTTTGTATCATGTTTTCGAATCTTTTTAATAATTCTTTGAAGGCCGGTGTCTTAAAAGATGACGGGAAATTATTCTTCATGTCGGTATGTTTTGAGATAAATAAGGTAGTGTTTTTGTGTAAAGAAAAAGGTAATCGAAGAAACCGCATGCCACTTTTTTGTTGTTGCATAGCGGAGTCTTCGATTATTTATGCTGTTGCTTTTCCGATGTTTATTTGTTGATTTTATTCCATGTATCTTTTAATGATACGGTTCTATTGAATATAAGATGCTCGGGAGTGCTGTCCTTATCTACATTGAAATAGCCGATTCGCTGGAATTGCAGGTAATCGTAAGGCTTAGCCTCAGCAAGAAATTTTTCAACGTAACATTCTTTCAGGATATTCAACGAATTGGGGTTCATCATTTCCCGCATGGCTTCCAGCGGAGAGCAGTTTTTCTCTTCACGGATGGCGGCCATCGCATCTCGCGGATTTTCCGCATTCCAAAGCCGATCGTATAGGCGGACTTCTGCTTTCAGGCAGTGGTTGCAGCTTACCCAATGCAATGTTCCTTTCACTTTGCGGTTGGCATCCGGCATGCCGCTCTTGGTCTTTGGATCGTATTCTGCGTAGACTTCGGTGATGTTTCCCTCGTCGTCTTTTTTACATCCTGTGCATCTTACGATGTAAGCATTCTTTAATCTTACCTCTTGTCCCGGCGTCATACGGAAATATTTTTTGGGCGCGTTTTCCATAAAATCCTCACGTTCCATCCAAAGTTCCCTGCTGAATTCGATGATATGTTTGGGCGAGTTCGGATCTTCCGGGTTGTTTATGGCTTCCAATTCTTCCACTTTTCCTTCCGGATAATTCGTCAGGATTAGTTTAACGGGGTGTAAAACTGCTGATACACGCGTGGAACGTGTGTTAAGATCCTCGCGCACGGCACTTTCAAGAAGGGCAAAATCGTTTAAAGCATCGTAGGTGGTATATCCGATTTTATCAATAAAATTCCGTATCGACTCGGGAGAATATCCCCGGCGGCGGAAGGCGCATAATGTCGGCATTCGAGGATCATCCCAGCCATCGACCAAGCCTTCTTTGACAAGTATCAGCAGGTTTCGTTTGCTCATTAACGTATAACTGAGGTTTAGCTTGTTGAATTCGTACTGGCGGGGGCGGTTGTCATCAAGATCTTTTCCTTCTTTTACCCAGTCAACAAACAGATCGTACAGTGGGCGGTGCACCACAAATTCCAAAGTACAAAGTGAATGGGTGACACCTTCGAAGTAATCGCTTTGTCCGTGCGCGAAGTCGTACATCGGATAAGCCTTCCACTTGTCGCCTGTACGGTGGTGAGGCGTTTTTACAACACGGTAAATAATCGGATCGCGGAAGTGCATGTTTGGGCTGGCCATATCTATTTTTGCACGTAAAACCATTTTGCCTTCTTCTATTTCTCCGCTGTTCATCTTGTTGAAAAGCGCCAGGCTTTCTTCTACCGGGCGGTTACGATAAGGGCTTTCTGTGCCCGGCTGTGTGGGAGTTCCCTTTTGTATGGCGATTTCTTCCGCGCTTTGTTCATCTATATATGCTTTGCCTTCTTTGATTAAACGTATGGCAAAATCCCAAAGTTGCTGGAAATAATCGGAGGCATAAAACTCTTTTCCCCACTGGAAACCCAGCCACTTTATGTCCTCTTTAATGGCTTCTACATATTCAACGTCCTCTTTCGTCGGGTTAGTGTCGTCGAAGCGTAAGTTGCAAACCCCGCCGTATCGTTGCGCAAGCCCGAAGTCCATGCAGATGGCTTTCGCATGTCCTATATGTAAATATCCGTTCGGTTCGGGCGGGAAACGGGTTTGTATCCGTCCTCCGTTCTTGCCTTCTTTCAGGTCGTTCTCTACGATTTGTTCAATGAAGTTCAAGCTTTTCTTTTCTTGACCTTCTTCTATGTTCATTTTTGTCATGATATATTTCGTTTTCTCTTCCGTATGCAAAAGTAATCAATCTTTTGAAATGTCTATATATAATAGATGTAAATAACGGAATGTCTTGGGCTTTTCAATAGGATTCCGCGGTGTTTTGGTAAAAACAAAAGGATGTTTTTAAAAACTTTTTGGTGAATTTTCGTATATTTATGCCCGGAAAATTCAGTAAAGATTTACATAAAAAATGGAGAAAAACACAGAAAATCCTTAAAAATATGTTTTATAACATGTTTTTTTATTGCTTATCTTAAAAAAAATGTTGTACGTTTGTAACGTTATCCTGAAAACAATCTTTTTACCTTAACAGAAAAACTAATACCTATTGAAAACTTAAAAAAAGGCTCTTTGTGAAAAGCGCCTTTTTTATTTTTCTATATATCCTTTATAATATATCCCGTTGCCCTTGTTAAAATGTCCCGTTCTCTTGTGAGAAAGTTTGTATTCTTTTGTCGGATTTAAAAGGAAAAGTCTTGAGCTTTTTATGGAGAATTTCTTATTTTTGCTCTCACAAAACATGAGATTATGGCACAACCTTTGGCAGAAAGAATGCGTCCCCGCACGTTAGACGATTACGTCGGCCAGAAACATTTGGTGGGAGAGGGAGCAGTTTTACGGAAAATGATTGATGCAGGTCGTATATCTTCTTTCATTTTATGGGGACCTCCGGGAGTGGGAAAGACGACATTGGCGCGGATCATTGCCAATAAATTGGAAGTGCCATTTTATACTTTGAGTGCGGTTACCTCGGGAGTTAAAGACGTGCGCGAGGTAATAGATAAGGCCCGAAGCAATCGTTTCTTTTCACAGCAAAGCCCTATTTTGTTTATCGACGAGATTCATCGTTTCAGTAAATCGCAACAAGATTCTCTGCTTGGTGCGGTGGAAACCGGTGTTATTACGCTTATTGGAGCGACAACGGAGAATCCTTCTTTCGAGGTGATACGCCCGTTACTCTCGCGTTGTCAGCTTTATGTGTTGAAATCATTAGAGAAAACCGATTTGCTTGAACTGCTTCATCGGGCAATTTCTTCCGATGCCTTGCTCAAAGAACGGCAGGTCGTGTTAAAAGAGACGGATGCCATTTTGCGATATTCCGGCGGGGATGCCCGCAAATTGCTTAACATTTTGGAACTGGTCGTGGAGGCCGATAGTGAAACTCCTGTCGTTGTTACCGATGAGATTGTGGTAAAGAGGCTGCAGCAGAATCCGTTGGCTTATGACAAAGACGGCGAGATGCATTACGACATTATTTCGGCTTTTATCAAATCGATTCGCGGGAGTGATCCGGATGCTGCCCTGTATTGGCTTGCACGTATGGTGGAAGGGGGAGAAGATCCCGCATTCATTGCGCGCAGACTGGTCATTTCTGCTGCTGAAGACATAGGACTGGCCAATCCGAACGCGCTCTTGTTGGCTAATGCGGCTTTCGATGCCGTAATGAAAATTGGCTGGCCGGAAGGCAGAATCCCTTTGGCCGAGGTGACGGTTTATTTGGCTACGAGTCCGAAAAGTAATTCGGCTTATGAGGGCATTGCGGAGGCCTTGTCGGTGGTTCGTGAAACGGGAAATCTTCCGGTTCCTCTTCATTTACGCAATGCTCCTACGAAGTTAATGAAAGATTTAGGTTATGGAAAAGATTATAAATATGCACACGATTATAAGGGAAACTTTGTGAACCAACAATTTCTTCCCGATGAAATCAGGCAGAAAAGGTTATGGCATGCTCAGGAAAACCCGTCGGAGGATAAACTGAAAGAGCGTATGATTCGCTTATGGGGCGATCGATTTAAAGAATAGGAGGGAGAGATGAAAATAGTAGTATTGGATGGATTTACTTTAAATCCGGGTGATTTGTCCTGGAAGGAGATGATGGATTTTGGCGATTTGACGGTTTATGACCGGACATTGCCTGAAGAAATAGTGGAAAGATCGAAAGAAGCCGAAGTTTTGTTGACCAATAAGACTGTAATTGATGCAGATGTAATAGACCGTTTGCCGTTGCTGAAATATATAGGCGTATTGGCAACCGGTTATAATGTGGTAGATCTTCCGGCGGCAAAGCGCCGGGGAATCATAGTAACCAACGTGCCGGCTTATAGTACCGACTCGGTCGCTCAGATGGTTTTTGCCCATCTTTTGAATATTACTCAGCGGGTGGGGCATTATGCCGATGAGGTGCGCGAGGGAAAATGGTGTGCGCAATCGGACTTTTCTTATTGGAATACTTCATTGATCGAGCTGGTCGGAAAGAAAATAGGAATCGTCGGATTCGGACATACGGGGCAGGCCACGGCAAAAATTGCCGGCAGCTTCGGAATGGAAGTTTATGTATATACAAGCAAGGCGCAGCATGAATTGCCGGGAAATATCCGGAAAAGCGGACTGGATGAATTGTTTGCAACGTGTGATGTGGTGAGTTTGCATTGTCCGTTGAATGAGAGCACCCGCGAAATGGTTGACGGTTCTCGTCTGTCATTGATGAAGTCTGATGCCATACTTATCAATACAGGTCGGGGAGGACTTATCGACGAGAAAGCTCTGGCAACAGCGCTTAAAGAACACAAGCTGCTGGCAGCGGGACTGGATGTTCTGCAATCGGAACCTCCTTTGCCGGACAATCCTTTGCTGAAGCTGCCCAACTGTTTTATAACTCCCCATATCGCATGGGCCACAAAAGAGGCGCGTATGCGTTTGATGAAGCAGGTTATTGCGAACGTAAAAGCTTATATTAGTGGAAATCCAATTAATAATGTGTTGAAAAATGACTAAAGAAGAACGTATAGCCAAGGCGGTAGCCTTGTTTAAGGAAGGATATAATTGCTCTCAATCGGTAGTGGTGGCTTATGCAGATTTGTACGGCTTTACACGAGAACAGGCATTGCACATGTCGGCATCATTCGGCGGAGGCATTGGTCGAATGCGGGAAACTTGCGGGGCGGCCTGCGGAATGTTTTTGCTGGCCGGGCTTGAAAAGTGTGCCATAGAGGGAAAAGACAGAGAAGGGAAGGCGGCAAATTATGCGTTGGTTCAGCAGCTTGCCGAGCAGTTTAAGGCAGAAACGGGAACATTGCGTTGCAGAGATTTGTTGGGATTATCCTCAAAAACACCTGTCGTATCGACGCCGGAGGAGCGGACTCCGCAGTATTATGCCAAGCGTCCTTGCGTAAAAATGATAGAATTGGCGGCCACTATTTGGGGAAACTACCTGGAAAATGAAAAAAAGTTGTAATAATTTATTGACTTTTGAGGGCGGGAATCAAACTTTTTTCCTTTTTCTGTACTTTAATATGTTTTTTTGATTACATTTGTGCGTGATAAAGGTTGTCTTATTTGTTGACACCAAATAAAATAACTGCAACTTAAATTTTAAAATTATGTTGAAAGAAAAAGCAGGCGTTACTGCCGGAAAAATTTGGGAAGCCTTGAATGGAACTGAAGGAATGTCCCAAAAACAGATTAAGAAAGCTACAAAACTTGTAGATAAAGATTTCTTCCTTGGCTTAGGTTGGTTGCTTCGCGAAGATAAAGTAGAGACGAGCGAAGTAGAAGGCGAACTCTTTGTTAAGCTGAAATAAGCACAGGAAGTTCCGATGTAAAAGAGCAGCGTTGATTCGGTTTTATCCGTTTCAACGCTGCTCTTTTTATGGCTTCTCCTTTTGTTGCCGGTAATGTTTTTTGTGAATTTATTCCGCTTTTATCTGTTTGCGATGTCTTTCCGGATTAAAAGGAATGAAAAACACAACGTTACAGGTCACGGGCTTTCCGTCTTTTGTTGCCGGCTCCCATTCATTCATGCCGTGTGCAATGCGGAGAGCTTCCTTTTGGAATAGCGGATGCGATGCGGTGTAGTTGAGAATATGCATCGTTCCGATACTGTCAACGATGGCAAGAACGACGGCTTCTCCCTCATGTGTCTGTTTGAAAAAGCGTGTCATTTCTTCAAAACGTCTAATGTCTGGTAGATATGCAATGCTTTGTGTCAGACAAATGCTGTCGCATAATTGTGACAGATGTCGCATTAGCGAATTCTCTTTCGGGGGATGTGTCATGCCGATTTTCAAATTGTTTCGTTCGTTAGGTGCTGCAAAATAATACCGTGTGCCGTCTAATATGGCATCATTTTCTTCCGGGAAATCAATTTGTTTTAAGGTCGTTTTTATCATTCGTTTTGATGAACGATAATATGTTTCGTTTAATTTTATGCAATGTAAGCCCGTTTTTCGTGTGTCTTTCCCGGCATAATGAACCGTATTTGTTTTTAATATATACTCTTTGTCCTTTTGTTTCAAAGAGAATGCGGAAATATGTCCCCAAGAAGGCGCCGAAATAAAGCGAATATCGAACCATTTGTTAAAATATTTTTCACAAATGGAATCGTAAAAGGAATAACCGTCTTTTGAGGGGAATGCAGGCCTTAAATGGTCATTTTGAGGAAACGAATAATAAAATATTGTGATTAGGAAAGAAAAAAAACAATAGTTAGTCGTTTCATATTTCGGGTATATTTTTGAAAAAAAACGTATGACTTTTGTAAAGATATTGATTTAATTTTGTTTTTAGAAAAGAATTGTGTAATTTTCGCGTAGTTGACTTTCAGGTGAAAGTCGGCATTAAAGAAGAATGGCTAATGTTTTAAAACGATAATCATATGAGAAAGTATTTAGCAGAAATGATCGGGACAATGGTTCTTGTCCTGATGGGATGTGGTAGCGCAGTCTTCGCCGGCAATGCAGCGGGCGAGGTTAGTGCCGGTGTAGGAACGCTGGGAGTTGCTTTGGCTTTCGGCTTGTCGGTAGTGGCGATGGCCTATACAATAGGAAATATCTCGGGATGTCATATTAATCCTGCGATAACTTTGGGAGTATGGCTCTCGGGGAAAATGACGAATCGTGACGCCATAGGCTATATGATTTTCCAGATTATCGGAGCAATCATCGGTTCGCTTGTACTGCTTTTATTGGTTTCTACCGGCGGACATTCGGGGCCGACGATGACGGGAGCCAATACGTTTGATCCGGGAGAAACGGCTCAGGCATTTATTGCCGAGGCAGTCTTTACGTTTATCTTCGTATTGGTTGTTTTGGGAAGTACCGATGAAAAGCGTGGAGCCGGTAATTTTGCCGGACTGGCCATCGGCTTGTCGCTTGTGTTGATTCACATCGTTTGTATCCCCATAACGGGAACTTCTGTAAATCCTGCCCGCAGCATCGGGCCGGCTTTGATGGAAGGTGGACAGGCTCTTGCCCAGCTTTGGTTATTTATTGTGGCTCCTTTTGTGGGGGCTGCTTTCAGCTCTTTGGTATGGCGTACCATAGGAGGTGGAAAAACAAAAGATAAGTAAGTTAGTTTTTTAATAGTATATTAGTTTTTACATCCCGTCTTTTCGTGAGAAACGTCGGGATGTTTTTTATGAAATCCCGTGGCATTCTTTTCTGTTTTTCCCGTCTTTTTTTCGCAGCTTTTCCCTACTTTTGCGAAAATTAAAGAAGAATTTATGAAACATACCAGACAGGAACAGATGGAGGCATTCGGACGTTTGCTCGATGTGCTCGACGAACTTCGCGTGAAATGCCCCTGGGATAGAAAGCAAACAAATGAAAGTTTGCGTGCCAATACCATAGAGGAAGTCTATGAATTGAGTGATGCTTTGATGAAAAACGATAAGCGTAACATTTGCAAGGAGCTGGGCGATGTGTTGCTTCATGTCGTCTTTTATGCAAAAATAGGCAGTGAAACCGATGACTTCGACATCAAGGATGTGTGCGATAAACTGATTTTCCGCCATCCTCATGTGTTTGGCAACGTGAAGGCTGCTACGGCGGAAGCCGTTTCAGAGAATTGGGAACAGATAAAGTTGAAAGAAAAAGACGGGAACAAATCGGTATTAAGCGGAGTTCCCGGAGCGCTTCCTTCGTTGATTAAAGCGTATCGCATTCAGGACAAAGCAAGAAACGTAGGCTTCGACTGGGAAGAGCGTGAGCAGGTTTGGACGAAGGTGAAAGAAGAAATCTCTGAATTTGAAGGCGAAGTTGCTTCGATGGATAAGGATAAGGCGGAAGCAGAATTCGGGGATGTGATGTTCAGCTTGGTAAATGCCGCGCGACTTTATAAGATTAATCCCGACAATGCATTGGAACGAACCAACCAGAAGTTCATCCGGCGTTTTAATTATCTGGAGGAACATACCATAAAACAAGGGAAAAATCTTTCGGACATGTCGCTGTCTGAAATGGATGCCATCTGGGATGAGGCAAAGCAAAAAGGGCTTTAACGGAGGAAGAGAAATGGCTGTTATCGGAATATCTAAGTGTCGTTTTGCGTCATCTCTCAAGGTCTTTCTGGCGGTACTGTGCGTAGTGTTGTTCTCTTTCCGGGCCTTGTCGGCGGAGAATGTCGGGAGAGATGTTTTTTCCCGTTTAAGTGAATTGCCCGGCGTAACGGATGTTGATTCTTTGGAGAGTGCGACGTATGGGCAGAAGTTCCTGGTCACTCTGAAACAACCGCTTGATTTGCGTCACCCCGATGCCGGATCTTTTGAGCAACGCATCATCGTAGCCCATGTCGGATATGACCGTCCTACTGTGTTGGTAACGGAAGGTTACGATGCCAATTATGCAATAAATGCCAACTACAAAGAGGAACTTTCATTGTTGCTGCAGGCCAATTTGATTTTTGTGGAGTACCGTTTTTTCGGAGAATCGATACCGGAACCTTGCGACTGGTCGTATCTGACGGTTGAAAATTCGGTGAACGATTTGCACCGCATTCGTCAGATTTTCGGAGAAATGTATGCAGGAAAATGGATTTCTACTGGCATAAGCAAAGGAGGACAAACGACTATTTTTTACAGAACCTTTTATCCGGAGGATGTAGACATATCGCTCCCTTACGTGGCACCTCTCAATCGGGCTTTGGAAGACGGGCGGCACGAGCCGTTTATCGCGAAGAAAGTTTCGACAAAGGAAAACCGCAAACGGGTGAAAGAGGCGCAGGTGGAACTGTTAAAGCGCAAGGACAATTTGATGGGTTCTTTTGAGGCTTATTGCAAAGGACGGGGGTATAAATTTCGTATCCCGTTGCGCGAAGTGTATGATTATTGCGTGCTTGAGTATGCTTTTGCCTTTTGGCAGTGGGGAACTCCCGTGTCTTATATCCCGAAGAAAACAGACTCCGATGAAAAATGGCTGAATCATTTGCTGTCGCTAAGCGAACCTTCTTATTTTTCCTTGCCAGGTCCTTATTTGGCTTTCAACGTACAGGCGGCCAAGGAAATAGGATATTACGGGTACGATATCAGGCCTTTTCGTAAATATCTTGACATAAAGTCGGCCCATGATTATTTGCGCAGGGTAATGCTGCCCGCAGACTTGTCGACGCTGCAATTCGATTCTTCATTGTATGAGCGGACAAAAAACTTTCTTGAAAACACCGACTTTAAGATGATTTGCATTTATGGAGGAGATGATCCCTGGACAGCTTCCGGACTGACATGGCTGAAGAAGAAAAAGCAGATACACGTTTATGTGCTTCCCGCTGGCAGTCATTCCACCCGCATTGCTTCGTTCGACAAACGTACGCAAGATGAGATTAAAGAGATTCTGTCTGCATGGTTGAATGAATGAAACGTGAGGCTTTTCAAAAAACAAGGCATGAATGAAAAATAAAAGAGCGGCTTTTTCTCTCAAAAGTCGCTCTTGTTTTTAATGATTATTGCCCAACTTTTCCTTTCAGGGCTGCCTATGTGGTTTTAATAGTTCTCGATGAAAACTCATCTCTGCGTTCTGCAATTCGAATATTTTCTTCGATGAAAGGAATTCTTTGTACTTGCGTGAATATTCCAAGTCCAGCTCGTCCGATTCGATTCGTGCCTTAATAATATCTTCCACTACTTCATCATATTCTTTTTCGCTCAGCTTGTTTTCTTTGGCTCGTCTTATTTGTTGCCAGGCTTTCTTGTTACATTCCCGTTTTTTTTCTTGTAGTTCAAAGTACAAGGGGAAGAACTTGGCCGCCTCTTCTTTCGTCAACCCGGCCCGTTTGGTGATGAATTCTTCTTGTTTGTTGCGGAACTCCTCTTTTGTGAGCCGGGGTTTTTGTGCCGAAGCACTTATACATATGACAAACAGCAACGTAACGATGCAATATAGATTCTTCATTGGATGATAAATTTTAATGGTAACTGTTGAAATCTGCATCAGTCAAATATTGATATAATGTGTAGTCATCCATCAACGTTTGATTGATAATAGGATCGATATATTCATCGGGTAATTCAGAGAAGACATCGGTATTTGTTGTATTTTGTTCCGTCTTGTTGTAATGAACAAGTACGTGGATGCCAAACATTAGCCCGCAAAACATTGCAGCCATGTAGAGCCATGGCTTTACACGTTCCCACATTGTTATTTTTCCGACAGCAGGATATTCTTTTTCCGGGAGTTGTTTCATAACATCTTCCGTGAAATTTTCGAAGTATCCATCTGGAACTTTGAAAGGATTTCTTCGTCCAAATCTTTCAAGTAAGTCTTTTTCTTCCTTCATAATTCGTCGTTTTCCTTTGTTTTTTAGATATTTATTTTGGGAAAAGGTTTAATCGTTTTGTTGTAAATATTCCTGGATTTTTTTTACAGCGTGGTGATAAGATGCTTTCAGCGCCCCTACGCTTGTTCCCAGGATGGCCGATATTTCTTCGTATTTCATTTCTTGGAAATATTTTAAGTTGAATATGAGGCGTTGTTTTTCCGGCAGGGTTTGGATGGCTTTCTCGAAAAGTATTTGTGCTTCGTCGCCGTCAAAATAAGCATCACTTTCCAGTTTGTTTATGGTTGTTTCGTCTTCATCATCAAGGAATACTTTGTTTTTTGCGCGTTGTTTATTCAGAAAACCGAAACATTCGTTCATTGCAATGCGGTAAAGCCAGGTAGAAAGTTTTGCATCGCCGCGGAAATATTCCAAATTGTTCCAAGCGTTTATGAATGTATTTTGCAGTAAATCGTTTGCATCATCGTGAGAAAGTACCAATCTTCTTATCTGCCAATAAAGCTGTTCGCTATAAGCTTTTACAACTTCTTCGAAGGCTTGTCTCTGAAGCTCGGGATCTTGAAGTTGTAACGTAATCTCTCTCTCATTAAAAGTCTTCATCATTTGTTTTTCTTGTTGAATTTAGATGCTTGTTTCCCCGTAAGGTTTAATGTTAGAGTTTGAATATCATGTTTTCTTTTGCCAGGAATGTTTGAGGAAAAACGGCTTTTGCTTCTTGCAATAAAATGTTTTCGTCTTCGTATCTGGCCGAGAAATGTCCGATCAATAATTGTTTTGCTTGTGCATGAAGTGCTATTTGTGCTGCTTGTTTGGCCGTGGAATGTTGTGTCTGTTTGGCTCGCGGAAGTTCAGATTCATCGAATGTGGCTTCATGAAACAGCAGGTCGACGCCCTTAATCTGTTCGGTGATTCGAGGCATATATGCCGTGTCTGAGCAATAAGCGTAGGTACGAGGGGGATCGGAGGGCGTGGTGAGTCTTTCGTTTGGTACGGTTGTTCCGTCTTCCAGAATGAAATCTTCTCCGTTTTTTATGCGGTTAATCATCCACAGAGGGATGCGGTAGAAGTCAATCATATCCCGTTTGATGTGGTTGGGAGTGGGCTTCTCTCTGAACAAGAATCCGCATGTTGGCATCCGATGCTGTAGGGGAATTGTCTCGATGGAAACCGATCGGTCCTCATAAATAACGTTTTGTTCTTTGGGATTGATGGGGTGGAATATTACTTTATAATGCATTCCTTTGCAGAAAAAGTTTAGTTGCGGCGTCAACAATTCCTCCAGGTCCGGATGAGAATATATATGTAAATCGGCTGTTCGTTCTAGCATTCCGAAGGTAGATATCAGCCCGATCAGTCCGAAACAATGGTCTCCGTGCAGGTGAGAAATGAAAATATTGTTCAATCTTGTGAACTTCAATCGGGAACGACGCAACTGTACTTGTGTCCCTTCTCCGCAGTCGATCATGAAAAGTTTCTCGCGGATGTTGACAACTTGCGACGTTGCCTGATGTCGCAAGGTGGGTAAAGCCGAACCGCATCCCAATATGTTTATTTCAAACTTTTCCATGAGGCAAAGATAAAATAAAAAAGGGATTGCACAAAGTACAACCCCTTTCTGAAAATGTTACGTAAAGTTTTATTTCTTTCCTTCCATTTGTTCTTTCAGAGCAGCCAGAGCATCAATGTCGCCTAATGTGGTCGATGCTGCCTGATTCTGAATCATAGGAGAATCTTCTTTCTTTGCAGTAGCTTTCTTTGCTGCCTTCTTTTCTGCTTTTTCTTCAGCCTTTGCTGCATCTTCAAAGATTCTGCTGTGAGAAAGAATGATGCGTTTTGCGTCTTTGTTGAACTCGATAACTTTGAAAGGAAGTTTTTCTTCCAATTGAGCCTGAGTTCCGTCTTCCTTAACCAAGTGCTTCGGTGTAGCAAAACCTTCTACTCCGTACGGCAATGCAATTACGGCTCCTTTCTCTAACATTTCGATGATTGTTCCTTCATGAATCGAACCTACGGTAAATACAGTTTCGAAAACATCCCAAGGATTCTCCTCCAATTGTTTGTGACCTAAGCTCAAACGACGGTTTTCTTTGTCGATTTCCAAAACCTGCACCTCGATGTCTGCACCGATTTGTGTAAATTCTGAAGGATGTTTAATCTTTTTCGTCCATGATAAGTCCGAGATATGTATCAAACCATCTACGCCTTCTTCTATTTCAACAAATACGCCGAAGTTGGTAAAGTTGCGCACCTTTGCTACATGTTTTGAGCCGACAGGATATTTTTCTTCGATAGTTTCCCATGGATCCGGCTTGAGTTGTTTGATGCCTAACGACATCTTACGTTCTTCACGATCCAATGTTAAGATCACTGCTTCGATTTCGTCTCCAACTTTCATGAAGTCTTGTGCCGAACGAAGATGCTGTGACCATGACATTTCCGATACGTGAATCAATCCTTCCACGCCCGGAGCTATTTCGATGAATGCGCCGTAATCGGCCATAACAACGACTTTGCCTTTTACGTGGTCGCCCACTTTCAAGTTAGGATCAAGTGCATCCCAAGGATGAGGAGTGAGTTGTTTCAAGCCTAAGGCGATGCGCTTCTTCTCATCGTCAAAGTCCAAAATTACAACATTGAGCTTTTGATCCAAAGAAACCACTTCGTGAGGATCGCTGACACGTCCCCATGAAAGGTCGGTAATGTGGATTAAACCGTCTACGCCGCCCAAGTCGATGAATACACCGTAAGACGTAATATTTTTAACAGTACCTTCAAGTACTTGTCCTTTTTCCAGCTTGCTGATGATTTCTTTCTTCTGTTGTTCAAGCTCAGCTTCGATAAGAGCTTTGTGAGAGACAACGACGTTTTTAAATTCTTGGTTGATCTTTACAACTTTGAATTCCATTGTTTTGCCTACGAATACGTCATAATCGCGGATAGGTTTCACATCGATTTGTGAACCGGGAAGGAATGCTTCAATGCCGAAGACGTCAACAATCATACCGCCTTTCGTACGACATTTGATATAACCCTTGATTATTTCCTCGTTTTCGAGGGCAGCATTTATACGATCCCATGAGCGGGTTGCGCGTGCTTTCTTGTGTGATAAGATCAATTGACCTTTTTTTTTTTTTTTTTTTTCGATATAAACTTCGACAGTGTCGCCGACTTTCAGATCAGGATTATAGCGGAATTCATTCAAAGGAATGATACCGTCTGATTTGTAACCGATGTTGACTACGACTTCACGCTTGTTCATTGCGATAACAGTTCCGTCAACAACTTCACGGTCGTTCACTTTGTTCAACGTTTTTTCGTAAGCTTGTTCCAAATCTTCCTTGCTTACGTTGGTAGTTGCATCACCGTTTTCATAAGCATCCCAGTTGAAATCTTCAATAGGGGTTACGTTTTTTAAGTTTTCCATTAAGTAATAAAATGTTTGTAAAATAACTAATTGTGTTAGACTTTATGTCGTTTGTATAAATCGTGTGCAAAGGTATAATAAATTCCTGAATGCGAAAAAGTTTAATGAATTTTTTGTTGATTTGGGCAGGTTATTGTGAAGTTATATCCCCGATGTCTCTACTTTTTGAGAGAAACATCGGGGATTTTTGGGAGGAATGTCCCGTTTTTCTTGTGAGTACGCCGTTGTGTCTTTACGGGAAGGCCGGCGCCTTTGATTTAATCTTCCAGGTAATAATCGATGGTTGTTACCACCCTTATTTTCTTGATATGGGGGGTATTTGCATCGCGGTCGCTGATGCTGAACTGACCTTGTGAGGCCCGACGGATTTTACCAAGCCTGCTGTCTGAGTCTTTTGCGAACTTCTTTGCTGCTTCGCGTGCGTTTTTTGTGGCTTCTTCAATCATTTGTGGTTTGATGGAGTTCAGCCCCGTGTATTCATATTGTACGTTAAAACGATAGTCTCCGCCTGCAACGGCTATGCCTTGTTTCAGCAGTTCTCCTTGCTCGCTTATCAGTGTTCTGATGAGTTCGACCTTATTGGATGTCACAATGATTACGCTTGTTACATTGTAACGATAGGGCGTTGCGGTGTTGCTTGCGTAACGTTCTGCTTTCAGGTCGATGATTTCCGGAGCATTGATGCTGATCTCGTTTTCGGAAATACCTTTCGATTTCAGATACTGCACGATGGTTTGGTTGGATTTCTTGAGGTCGTTGTAGAGAATGTTCAGGTCGTTTCCTAAACTTTTGTAGACAAGGGGCCAGGTTACTTTATCGGCCGGCACTTCCATTTCTGCCAGTCCTTTCACACTTACGCCACGGTCTCTTTCGCCATACATCGCGATGCCGTGATGAAGGGAAAAGCCCAAAATGATCAATCCGAGTGCCAAGATGGCGGCTTCCATGCGAAAATTTTTCATAAGCTTTGGTTTTAAACGGTTATTAAATAAGGGTTCACTGTTTCTTGTTTAGGTGATATTTTACGATATCCATGAGCGGATATTGTATGAATCGGCCGATGGTCAATCGCATTTTTGAGGCTGCATTTCGTATTTCTTCTTCAAAATAATATGCCACGGAGCCGACAAACGATATCGGGTATGGGCTTCGATAGGGTATGATGTTTCGTTGGAAAAAGTCGGAGAAGCAGTCGTTTAGAAAATCTTTCACCTCGGGGACGGAACGTACCCTATATATATAAGGTGTAATTTGTGCAAGAAAGCGATTGGCATTCGGCTTGTGGTAAATATTCCCCAGAATGTCTTCGGTGGAAAGCCGGAGTTCGTCAAGCAATCCGCTGAGGATGGTTTCGGGAAGCCGCCGTTTTAAGCAGTCGGCTATAAAGCGTTTTCCCAAGTAAGCCCCGCTGCCTTCGTCGCCTAAGATATAGCCTAACGGAGGAATATTGTCGATGATTTTTTCCCCATCGTACAGGCCGGAATTCGAACCTGTCCCCAAGATGCATGCGATTCCCGCCTGGTCGCCGAATAAAGCGCGGGCGGCTCCCGTTAAATCCGTGTCGATGCGGATTTCTGCTTTTGGGAATGTTTCTTGCAGTATGTTTCGGACAGATTCTCTTTTGTTCGGGGTACATCCGGAACCGTAAAAGAAAATATCGGTGCATTGCTCCGGATGTTCAAGCTTTTTGAAGAGCGTTTCGGCAATGGTTTGCCTCATGCCTTTTTCGCAGATATGGAAAGGGTTGAGACCGTTTGTCTCCACCCGTATTCCGTTTTGGCTGGAATTTCCGTAAAACCAGTCGGTTTTCGTTGCTCCGCTATCTGCTATCAGTATCATGATATAATTCGTATCAGTGGCAATGTCCGCACCCGCTTCCGCAGCAGTCGCCTTCATGATTGTGGTGATGGTGCTCGTGTCCGTCGCATCCGCCTCCGCAGCTTCCGCAATCGCACCCGCATCCTTCTCCGCTCATCATGTTCAGCATGCCTTCAACTTCTTTGTTTGTGGCTTCGCGCATTTCGATGACTTGTCCTTCAAAGATCAGGTCTTTTCCTGCGTGCGGATGATTTAAATCTACGGTAACTTTGTCGTCTGTTATCTCACCCACGTTGGCGTAAAAGTGATGTCCTTCCGAATCGCTCAGCATAATGACGTTGCCTTCGAAGATGTTTTCCTTGTCAAACTCGCCGTCGGGTGTAGTAAACATGCTTTTCGGAACCTGACGAACGTTGTCTTCATCGCGCTCGCCATACGCCTCGGCACAGGGAATTGTAAAGTGAAAGCTGTCGCCTTTGCTCAGGGCAGTGATTTCTTTTTCGAATTTGTCCAGCGTATAACCTATGCCGGAAATGAATTGAAACGGATGATCGGCCGGCGCCTCTTCCAACAATTCTTTCGTTCCGTTGGCCATGGCATATAGTTTATATGCTACGGTGATGTATTTGTTTTCCATACAATATATAAATGATAGTTTTATAATGTTTCGCTACAAAGTTACGGATATTTGCCGAATTAAGGAAAAACGTCGGCGGCTTTTCGGTGAAACATAAGGTTTTGTTTAGAAAATCTTCCCGTTGTTTTGAGTTAATTGTACTGATAAAGTAACAACGAAAAAAGCTTTTTTTTTGATAATCTTCTATTTTCTTTCAAAAAAAACATCATTTTGTTTGTTTGTAATGAAAAAGCCTTTATCTTTGCACGTGTAACAATTTAAAGACGAAAATAACGATGATTTCAACAATGGCACGAATTAATTTGTTGGTCTTGCAAGTGCTTCACGTCGTGGTTCCCGTATCAAGAGGTGAGTAAGTTCGTGTGTATATTTACAGTAAAACGATATATGTGTAAGCCTTTCTCGCCTGACGTTGAGAAAGGCTTTTTAATTGATAAATAAAGAGAACGATGAAATATCAGTTACGTAGCTCGATGAGTACCGAAGGACGTCGAATGGCAGGCGCCAGAGCATTGTGGGTGGCAAACGGAATGAAGCGAGAAATGTTTGGAAAGCCCGTGATAGCCATAGTAAATTCATTCACCCAATTTGTGCCGGGACACACCCATTTGCATGAAATAGGGCAGTTGGTAAAGGCAGAGATCGAGAAGCTTGGCTGTTTTGCCGCGGAGTTTAACACAATAGCCATCGACGATGGCATCGCAATGGGCCATGACGGCATGCTGTATTCGCTGCCGTCTCGCGACATTATTGCCGACAGTGTGGAGTATATGGTGAATGCTCATAAGGCAGACGCGATGATATGTATCTCGAATTGCGATAAAATTACTCCCGGAATGCTGATGGCTGCCATGCGATTGAATATCCCCACTGTTTTTGTTTCCGGCGGGCCTATGGAAGCAGGAAGCTGGAATGGTAAGCAATTGGACCTGATAGATGCAATGATTCAATCGGCCGATTCTACGGTAAGCGATGCGGATGTGGCGGAAATCGAGAGCCATGCCTGTCCCGGATGCGGTTGTTGTTCGGGCATGTTTACGGCAAATTCGATGAACTGTCTCAACGAAGCTATCGGACTTGCCTTGCCGGGAAACGGAACAATATTGGCAACACATGCCAACCGTACCCGCTTGTTTAAGGATGCTGCCGCCCTGATTGTGAAAAATGCATACCGTTATTATGAAGAGGGCGACGAGAGCGTATTGCCAAGAAGTATCGCCACTCGTCAGGCTTTTCTGAATGCAATGACACTGGATATCGCGATGGGCGGATCGACAAATACCGTTCTGCATTTGTTGGCAATAGCGCATGAAGCGGAAGTTGACTTCAAGATGGACGATATAGATATGCTTTCCCGTCGTGTTCCCTGCCTTTGTAAGGTAGCCCCGAATACACAAAAATATCATGTGCAAGACGTCAATCGCGCCGGAGGAATCCTGAATATTTTGGGAGAACTGGCCAAAGGCGGTCTGTTGGATACGGACGTTCGTCGGGTAGACGGCATGACTTTGGGTGAGGCTATTGCAGCATATAATATATGTACGCCGGAAATCTCGGAAGAAGCATTGCGGATTTATTCCAGTGCGCCGGGAGGAGTGTTTAACATCAAGCTGGGATCTCAACAAAATGTATATGACAAACTCGATACAGACCGCGCGTCCGGTTGTATCCGCGACTTGGAACACGCTTACAGCAAAGACGGCGGCTTGGCTGTTTTAAAAGGGAATATTGCAGAAAACGGTTGCGTGGTAAAGACTGCCGGCGTAGATGAAAGCATCTGGAAATTTGCAGGTCCTGCAAAAGTTTTCGATTCGCAGGAAGCCGCATGCGAAGGAATCTTAAACGGAAAGGTGGTAAGCGGCGATGTAGTTGTCATCACTTATGAAGGTCCGAAAGGCGGTCCGGGAATGCAGGAAATGCTTTATCCCACGTCGTACATCAAGTCGAAACATTTGGGAAAAGAGTGTGCTTTGATAACAGACGGGCGTTTCAGCGGCGGAACATCGGGACTGAGTATCGGTCACATCTCGCCGGAAGCGGCAGCCGGCGGAAACGTTGGAAAAATTGTTGACGGAGATATTATAGAAATCGATATACCTAACCGGAGCATTAATGTGAAGTTGAGCGAAAAAGAACTGGCTGCTCGTCCGATGCGCCCGCTAACTCGCGACCGGAAGGTGTCGAAAGCCTTGAAAGCTTATGCCAGTATGGTAAGCTCAGCGGATAAGGGTGGTGTGAGAATTATTGAGTAAAAAGAAAGAAAAGATCCTGTATTATTGGAAAGGGGAATTTATGAGTGAAGAAAAAATATCAGGTTCCGAAGCGTTAATGCGCTCGTTGGAATATCATGGAGTAAAGACTATTTTCGGGTATCCCGGCGGGGCAATTATGCCGGTTTTCGATGCGTTATACGATCATCTCGGCAAGTTGAATCATATTCTTGTGCGTCATGAACAAGGAGCGGTGCATGCCGCTCAGGGATTTGCGCGCGTCTCCGGAGAGATTGGCGTATGTCTTGTGACAAGCGGGCCGGGAGCTACGAACACAATTACCGGCATCGCAGATGCGATGATTGACAGTACTCCGATTGTCGTAATAGCAGGTCAGGTGGGAGCGGGGCTGTTAGGTACCGACGCTTTTCAGGAAGTTGACCTTGTAGGAATTACGCAACCTATCACAAAGTGGAGCTATCAGATCCGTCGTGCCGAGGATGTGGCATGGGCTGTGGCTCGGGCTTTTTATATAGCGCGGAGCGGTCGTCCCGGACCTGTTGTGTTGGATTTTGCAAAGAATGCCCAAACAGAAACAACAATATATGCACCGGTGGATGTGGATTTCATACGGAGTTATGATCCCGATCCTGAAACAGATCCGAAAGCAATAGCGGAAGCTGTGCGATTGATCGACGAGGCTGAACGTCCTTTCCTGCTTGTTGGACAGGGAGTGGAGCTTGGAAATGCCCAAAAGGAGCTGAGAGACTTCATCGAGAAAGCCGATATTCCTTGCGGATGTACGCTATTGGGACTTTCGGCTTTGCCCACGAATCATCCGTTGAATAAGGGAATGTTGGGTATGCACGGCAATTTAGGTCCGAATGTGATGACGAACGAATGCGATGTTTTAATCGCTGTTGGAATGCGTTTCGACGATCGTGTGACAGGAAAGCTGGAGACCTATGCCAAACAAGCCAAGGTTATTCATCTGGATATAGATCCGTCGGAGATCGGAAAGAATGTGGCGGTTCATGTCCCGATACTGGGCAATTGCAAACGGACATTGCCTTTGCTTACGAAATTAATTCGGGAAAAGAAGCATACTGCGTGGATAGAAGGCTTCGAAAGTTACGAGAAAACAGAGTATGAAAAGGTAATTTCTCGGGAAGTTTACCCGATGGAAGGACCGTTGAATATGGGGGAAGTAGTTCATGCAGTGAATGAAGCTACTCATGAAGAGGCGATTCTGGTAACAGATGTAGGGCAGAATCAGATGATGGCATGCCGTTATTTTAAGTTTAAGAATACGCGCAGTTTGGTAACTTCCGGCGGTATGGGTACGATGGGATTTTGTTTGCCTGCTGCAATCGGTGCGACGTTCGGTAGTCCGGAACGCACGGTTTGTGCATTTATGGGCGATGGAGGTCTGCAAATGACGATGCAAGAATTGGGAACAGTTATGGAACAAAAGGTTCCTGTAAAACTAATCTTGTTAAACAATAATTACTTGGGAAATGTAAGACAATGGCAGGCAATGTTCTTTAACCGCCGTTATTCGTTTACTCCGATGCTGAATCCTGATTATATGCAAATCGCTGCTGCTTATGAAATACCTGCACGTCGTGTGATAGAGCGTGCGGATTTGCAAGATGCCATTCGGGAAATGTTGGAAACAAAAGGCCCGTTTTTGCTGGAGGTTTGTGTGATAGAGGAAGGAAATGTTTTGCCGATGACACCTCCGGGATACTCGGTGAACGATATGTTGTTGGAGTGTTAAAGGAAAGGATGCGGAAGTATGGAAAATAAAACATTATATACAATTATAGTACATTCGGAGAATTTTGCTGGATTATTAAACCAGGTTACTGCAGTTTTTACCCGTCGTCAGCTGAACATTGAGAGCTTGAATGTTTCAGCTTCCTCGATAAAAGGGGTACATAAATACACCATTACCTGTTGGACAACGCCTGATATTATAGAAAAGGTGGTGAAACAAATTGAAAAGAAGATCGATGTCATCCAAGCGCATTACTTTACGGATGATGAAATATTTCAGCAAGAGGTAGCAATGTATAAGGTGTCTACTCCGGAATTTCAGGCTACTCCGGAAGCTTCAAAGGTTATTCGCAGGCACAGTGCGCATATCGTTGAGGTAAATCCTATCTTTTCTATTGTGGAATTGACGGGAATGAGCGACGAGATAACTTCGTTGTACCAGGATTTGAAATCGTTGAATTGTATTCTTCAATTCGTTCGTTCCGGAAGAATTGCAGTATCTACCAGTTGCTTCGAACGGGTGAACGAGTATCTGGCTCATCGTGAAGAGAGATACAGACAGGAACATTCTTAAAGAAATTATTCGGAGATATTTATGATGGACAGGATAGGTTCTTTTGATTTTGTGGCCGAACCTTTTCATGTTGACAGCATGGAGCGATTGACTCTTGGCGTTTTGGGAAACCATTTATTGAATTGCGCCGGGATGCACGCTGCGGAAAGAGGTTTCGGAATGACCGTTCTTCATGAGAACCGATACACGTGGGTACTGTCAAGGCTGGCGATAGAGTTAAGTGATTTACCCCGTGCTTACGAAAAATTTACGATACGTACATGGGTGGAGAATGTGTATCGTTTGTTCACCGACCGCAACTTTATGTTGCTCGATAAAGACGGACGGGCGATAGGATACGCACGTTCCATCTGGGCGATGATTGATATGGACACAAGAAAACCCGTTGATTTGTTCTCTTTGCACGGAGGAAAAATCTCCGATTACGTTTGCAATGAGGAATGTCCTATCGAGAAACCCGGGAGAATAAAGTTATCAAATCCTGAATTTGTCGGTACCTATCAGGCAAAATACAGTGATATTGACCTGAACGGACATGTAAACAGCATTAAATACATCGAGCATATTCTTGACTTGTTCCCTCTGGATTTGCTTTGTGAAAGGGCAGTCAGGCGCTTCGAGATAGCGTATGTTGCAGAAAGTTTCTACGGCGATATGTTGACTTTCCTTAGGGAAAAAGACGAAAAGAATGCTTATAATGTGGAAATAAAAAGGAACGAAACAGATGTAGTCGTTCGAAGTAGAATAATATTCAATTAAATGTTTAATAAAAAACAGCGTAAGCTGTGTAAAATGTTTTAGAAATGGCACAAATGAATTTTGGAGGCGTTACAGAAAATGTAGTGACGCGTGAGGAGTTTCCTTTGGAGAAAGCTCGTGAAGTATTAAAGAATGAAACGATAGCAGTAATAGGATATGGCGTGCAAGGGCCCGGCCAATCTTTGAATCTTCGTGATAATGGTTTTAACGTAATCGTGGGACAACGTCCGGGAAAGACTTACGATAAAGCCGTTGCCGACGGATGGGTTCCGGGAGAAACATTGTTTGGCATTGAAGAAGCTTGCGAGAAAGCTACGATTATAGAAGTGCTGCTTTCCGATGCTGCACAGATAGCTTGCTGGCCGATGATCAAGAAACATCTCACTGCGGGTAAGGCTCTTTATTTCTCTCACGGCTTTGCTATTACTTATAAAGAGCGCACGGGCATCGTACCTCCTGCCGATGTTGATGTAATTATGGTGGCTCCAAAGGGATCGGGTACTTCATTGCGTACGATGTTTCTTGAAGGTCGTGGACTGAATTCTTCGTATGCAATATTCCAGGATGCCACGGGCCGTGCATACGATCGTGTAATTGCTTTGGGTATCGGCGTGGGTTCCGGTTATTTGTTTGAGACGACATTTAAGCGTGAAGTTTACTCCGATTTGACAGGAGAGCGCGGTACTTTGATGGGAGCCATCCAGGGATTGTTGTTGGCACAATACGAAACTTTGCGTGAACACGGCCATACTCCTTCCGAAGCATTCAACGAAACAGTGGAGGAATTGACACAGTCTTTGATGCCATTGTTCGCGGCAAAAGGAATGGATTGGATGTATGCTAACTGCTCAACAACGGCGCAACGTGGAGCATTGGACTGGATGGGCCCGTTCCATGATGCCACCAAACCGGTGTTTGAAAAGCTATATCAGTCGGTGGCGAGCGGCGAAGAAGCGCAACGTTCTATCGATTCTAACTCTCAACCGGACTATCGTGAGAAGCTGAACGAGGAATTGCGTCAGTTAAGAGAAAGCGAAATGTGGCAGACAGGAGCGGTAGTTCGCAAGCTCCGTCCCGAGAACAATTGATAATAAGATGCGGAACTTTTTTCCCACATTTCGGGGGCTTTCCCCTGGAATGTGGGATTCTTTTTGCGGTATCCTTTCGTTGTTTGATAAGTTTTCGGCTTTTGTCATATTTTAACGGTGCGGATAAGGGTTAAAAAGATTTCTTTTGCCATCTTTGTTAAATTGAATAATCTTATGAGAAAAAAGCTATGAATACAGATTTTTTGGAAATGATTAAAACCAGACGCAGTTGCCGTTCTTATAAAACGGAGCAGATTTCCGATAAAGAGCTGCAGGCCGTTCTTGAAGCAGGTACTTATGCTCCTACGTCATTGGGCATGCAGTCTCCGTACATCGTTGCGGTTCAAAACTCGGAGCAACGGAAACAATTGGCTGCCATGAATGCGCAGATTTTGGGAACATCGTCAAATCCGTATTATGATGCGCCCACGTATGTCTTGGTTTTTGCGCCGGAAAAAGCAAATAATCCTATACACGACGCGTCGTGCGTCATGGAAAATATGATGCTGGCTGCCCATGCCATCGGCCTTGCAAGCTGTTGGATTCACCGGGAACGGGAGATGTTTGCAACGGAAGAAGGCAAATCTTTGATGAAAAAATGGGGACTTCCCGACGGTTTGATGGGGATAGGCGGACTGGCTTTGGGGTATCCGTTGACGGATTTGCCGGAGCCGAAACCACGAAAGGATGGATATTTCCGCGTTATTAAATGAGGTCTGTGGGGAAAATGTTAACCGTATGATGTAATTTACAATATGAATAATATGAAAAACTTATCCGTTAATGCTATTTTATGTGTATGTGTTTGTTGGTTATTGTCGGCATGTACACAGTTTTCTGCGTTGAAGGTCGTGCATCCCGAATGCGAAATGTTGGTCAATCCTTTGGCAATAGACAATACGAAGCCCCATTTCAGTTGGATGATAGAATCGGGAAATGAGGGAGACACACAGGCGGCTTATCAGATTTTAATGGCGTCAAGCGAGTCATTATTAAACGAGGAAGATGCCGATATCTGGAATTCGGGAAAAGTTTCATCTTCAGAATCTGTATGGATTCCCTACGGAGGTACTCCGTTGGAAGCAAAATCTTTTGTCTATTGGAAGGTTCGTGTTTGGAATGAGCGGGGAGATGTTTCTTCATGGAGCGAGAACGCTTGTTTCGGCGTCGGGTTGTTATCCGGAGAAGATTGGAAAGCACAATATATCGGACTGCCGGGAAACGAGACACAGGAGCCGTTGTTTTGGAAAAACTTTTCGTGGAATAAGGATGGGGAAAAGGCCCTTCTTCACGTCAATTCGTTAGGTTATCATGAAGTTTACGTGAACGGGGAGGCAGTAAGCGATGCTGTCCTGTCGCCTGCAGTGTCGCAATTTAACAAGCGTTCTCTGTCCGTAACCTACGATATTACCCGTTTCCTGAAAAAAGGTGGAAACAATTTGGTTATTTGGGCCGGTCGTGGATGGTATAGAGAAGGCCTTCCCGGGGTGGTAAAAGGCGGTCCTTATGTGCGTGCACAGTTGGAAGTGCAAAAAGACGGCGGGTGGAATACCTTCCTTGTTACGGACGATTCATGGTCCGTGCGCGGAAGTGCTTATGAATCTTTTGGCTCGTGGTGGCCACATCAATTCGGCGGAGAAATTCTCGATGCGGGAAAAATGCTTGCATTGGATGCAGCTTCTTTGAAAAACACCGAATGGGAAACTGCCGCTTGTGCCGTTATTCCTGCACATGAAACGAGTCCGCAGATGACGGAGGTCAATAAAATCCAAAATGAAATGCACCCCGTTTCGTCCAGTGCGGCGGGAGATTCTGCATGGATATTCGATATGGGTAAAAATTTTACGGGCTGGACCGAGATCAAATTCCCTCAGCTGCAAAAGGGACAGAAGGTAAGAATCAGTTATTGCGACTTCTTGGATGAGAATAAACAATTCAGAGATGGACAGTATGAGGACTATTATATTGCCTCAGGCAACGGGGAAGAAATTTTCCGCAACAAGTTCAATTATCATGCTTACCGTTATATGAAACTCTCCGGATTGGCGCAAGCTCCTGAATTGTCCGATGTCTCTGCCTATCTTATCCGAACGGATTACTCCGGAGAATCGCATTTCTCTTGTTCGGATGAGGATATGAATCTCATCCACGATATGGTTCATTACACATTGCAATGCCTTACTTTGGGAGGAGATATGGTAGACTGTCCGCAGATAGAACGCCTGGGTTACGGTGGCGACGGGAATGCTTCCACACCAACGGTGCAGACAATGTACAACCTTGCTCCCATGTATCAGAACTGGATGAGGGCTTGGGCCGACTGTATGCGGCCGGACGGTAGCATGCCTCATACCGCTCCTAATCCTTATGCAGCGGGAGGGGGGCCGTTCTGGTGCGGCTTCTTAATTACAGCTTCCTGGCAGACTTATTTAAATTACGGTGATCCTCGTTTGTTCGAATCGTATTATCCGTATATGAAGAAATGGTTGGAGTATGCGGAATCTTACATGAAAGATGGTTTATTAAAGCAATGGCCCGACACGGATTACCGCCAATGGTACTTGGGAGACTGGGCTACTCCGGTAGGAATAGACCAAACAAATCCTCTGTCGGTCGACATCGTAAACAATTGCTATCTGGTTGTATGTTACCAAACAATAGCGAAAATTGCCGCTATCCTGGGGAATAATGAAGACAAACAAGCTTTTTCCGATAAAGCTGCAACGTTACAGGGTAAGATACACAACACCTTCTTCGATGAAAACAAGAAGACGTATGCCTCCGGTACTCAGATAGATTTGGTTTATCCGATGCTTGCCGGTGTCACACCCAAAGAGTTCCTTGCCGATGTGCAACAGACTCTGTTTACCGAAACGGCAGGGCGTTTTAAAGGACATCTTGCGACCGGATTGGTGGGAATACCCGTTATTACGGAATGGTGTATAGAGAATCGTCAGGCAGATTTCATGTACCATATGTTGAAACAACGGGATTATCCGGGCTATTTGTATATGCTGGATAACGGTGCGACCACGACGTGGGAACATTGGGATGGCAATAGAAGTCACATACATAACTGTTATAACGGGATAGGCGCCTGGTTCTATCAGGGCCTGGCCGGTATTCTTCCCGATGAAACGGAGCCGGGTTACAAGCATGTCTTCATCGTTCCTCAGCCGGTAGACGGCATTTCTTGGGTGGAAGCATCGAAGAGTACGCCTTACGGGACGTTGAGCGTGCGTTGGGAGAAGACGGATGCTTTCGTGATGGATGTCGTGGTTCCTGTGGGTTGCCGTGCATCGGTGGTTCTTCCTGTGGAAGGAAATGAGGTGTCTTGCAACGGAAAGAGCCTTGACAAAGCGCAGTCTTTGTCACTGACTGCCGGGAAACATCACATTGTCAGCAAGTCGGAATCCAAGTGATGCTGCGGTTCTTGTTCGTAAAAGAGTGAGATGTTTTACATAAAATGAAGGCCGGTTTCAATTGAAACCGGCCTTCATTTTTCATTTGCAATCGGATTATTTCGCTGCTTCCATCAGCGTGAAGTCTTCAAATAAACCGTAATCGGATAAAACATATTCGGCAGCGGGAATTACATTCGTTACGCCGTTCCAATGCCAGGGTCCCATAATCCCTTGATCTCTGCGGTGATGTGGTCCGAATAAGTTATCCAGTCCTCCAATCACGCGCACTTCTATTTTATTCTGTCCCTGCCTTACTTTGCCCGAAATGTTCAGGTTGTATGGCGGGAAAGCGATGATTCCTGCTTTTTCTTCATTGACATAAACTTCGGCAACCGTGCCTTTCCATTGATGCAGCTGAACCGCATAGTTCTTGTCAATGTCGTTTATTTCATACGTGTTTGTGTACGACACTTCCCAGGGATAAAACGGCATTCCCTGTTCTTTCCAGCAGCCTATACTCAATTCGGCCTGTGGCTTTTTCATTACCCATCCCGTGGATGTCGGTTCCAGAGCGAAGTCTCCCGCGATATATGCCGGCGCTATTTCGGCAAAAACAGACATTGGAGAGACCGACAGCTCTACATCGTTTACGCCTTGTCTTACGTATTTCCCAATGTGATATACCCCGAAGCGACTGTCCAAGATGTATTCTTTCGGATCGGAGGCCACGGCATTTCCGTTAATCTTTACTTTCCATATGGAAGGTTGTTCCGCTATCAGTTTCATTTTGTCGGTATCAAACTCGTCTCCCACCGTGAAATGATAAGTGACACGTATGTTTCCTGTGCGGAATGTATCCCGTTCTATGATTTTTTTCTTGTATTGTACGGCGGAGTTCCACGGATCGTTCATTCCGAAATGCCGGAACAGTTTGTTGCAGGCCTCTACGTTGTACAGATTGTTTTCCGTTGTTCCGTCAATTGTAAGATCGCAGAAATCCAGTGTCTGAATATTATCTTTGACACGTCTGATCTGCGTCTTTTCCTCGGCCTGTACCGGAGTCCCTTTGCCGAAAGGCTTGTATTCCGGGAAATCTGACAGGTCGGACCGGCTGAAATATAAGATTAAACTGCCGGCAGGCATCAGATGGAATGATACGGTCGCCTCGTCGTTCTCTTTTGTAGACGGATATGTATAAGTCTTTCCATCCAGACCGTCCAGCATGAGTACGCTATTCCCTTTTACCGTTAGTTGGCCTTTTGCCTCGTTTGTAAGCGATGAGTTTGTCAGGAATATCAGCTCGCCGTCTTTGTAAGTCCGTCGGTGGTGATAGAGATTTTCAGCGGAAATATTGTCGAATGAAATGATTTCGTTGCGGAAAGATGCTTCTATGGTTTGGCTGTCGAGCGCTTCATAGCGTATGATTTTCGGCATGTTCTCTTCCCAAAACCGGGATAACCGGGCATTTTCTTTCCCGTTTATCCGTGTAGGCTGGGAGAATGCAATCAGTTTTCCGCCCGACTTTACGAACTTTTCCAGCAATGCGAATGTCTTATCGTTGAGGTTTTCTGTCATGGGAGGGATGACAACTTTGTTGTAACTTCGTTTTCCAATGCAGAATTTTCCGTTTTTTATCCGTCCGTTGTCCTTGATGATATTTTCAGAGCCCAGGTCGTATTCCACCTGATTCTTCTCCAATGTAGTAACAAACCGCTGGAAGTTTGTTCCGATGCTCATGACCTTTTCATTACTTCTTACGTATGAGTAATACATCCAGACGGTAGTTGTCGGCTCCAGCACGAGGATATCATTCAACTGTTCCCCTTGGCTTAACAGCAGGGAAAGGCGGGCAAAGTAGTCGTTCAACGTTTTGTAGTTGTTCCACCACGGAGACAAAGAAGTGAAAACGGGCGGATAATCGTATTTTCTGGCCCCGACAATTGTCATGTGGGCGAGGTGTTGGTTCATGAAATTAACGCCCAAAACATATTCCCAGTCGCCTAATCTTTTAAAATCCGTGAAGGTTTCATCCCAACCCCCGCCGCCGTATGTCTCGCTGAGCGTCCGGCTGTATCCCAATTGATTGGCAACACTTCTCAGTTCTTTTACGGCCCTTACGTTACCGAATTGGGCCTGCGGATGATCTTCGTTGTATTGGTTAAACAACATGTCGATGGCCGGCATCTGATGCCATGCGTACATTGCCATGTTATCTCCGCCGTGTCCCACGTCAGGCCAGCCGTGCTCCCAGTAATGACCTGTCCATTTCATGTTCATCTTTTCGCAGTAATCGTGATAAGGCTTTGCCCATCGGTCGATGAACATTTGCGTTAATGTTTCTTCATAATTGTGGCGTACTTCCTGCCAGTTGCCTGTTTCTTCTATCAGAAGCGGAAGTTTTTCTTTCAGGTCGTAGCCCCATTGTTTGTAAAACACATCAAACAAGTCCGGGGTCCATCGTATTCCTCCGGGAGTGGCAATGTTTGGTTCGTCGGTAAAGATGCCTTTGATGGTTGTGCCCAGTTCCTTTCCGAAGGTTTGTTCATACCCTTTCATGGTGATGTCGATGAACTTCTCCGTTACGCCGGGATACAGTAAGTCTACGTAAGAAAAGCCGGCATTCCAGTCGCTTTTCCCGTAATATGTTTTGCTGAACAGGTAGTAATCACCTGTTTCCCCTTTATATTCTTCGATGTTTTCCGTTATGTTTTTGAATGTTTCTCCCGATTTTTTCAGGCAAAGAACGTAATCTTTTGTGTCATTGGGCAGCATGTTTGTTTTGGAAAGATTCAGTCCTTGTCCCTGGTTGTAGGCTTCCGGCATCTCAGCGGGCACGTGTCCTCCGGCAAAACCACTCGGGTAAGAGTTCTCATCATAGATCCAAATGTCTAAACCGATCCTTTTCCCTTGTTCCACACTATGCCTGTAAAGTTCAAACCACTCGCGAGAAAGATATTCGGTGATGAGGCCGGGACGCGGATGGATGAAGGCGCCTCCGAAACCTTGTCCCTTTAATTCGTTCAACATCCGGTCAATGTCTGCCCGGGTTACATCGGCGTTCCATACCCAAAGCGGGGCGCTTCTGAATGAGCGTGGCGGATCGGCGAACGATTCATGCACGTTCTTGAAATTTTTCTCGGTTTTCTCTTCGGCTGAATAAAGGGGCGTTTGATAGCAGAAAAGAGCGATGCCTCCGATAAAGATGCCTTTTTTTAATGATGATAGCGCGTTCATGTGTTTTATGGTTTTGATTTGTTTTGAATGGGAAAATACTATTTTTTTCCGAAATTAGGATCAATTTTTAGAAAATAAGTGACGACAAATGTGACAACACAGCAAAGCATGATCCATAGAAAGAAGTGGGGATATCCCAACTTCTCTTGTATGAATCCGGCAATCATGCCGGGCAACATCATCCCGAGTGCCATAAAACCGGTGCAGATGGCGTAATGTGCGGTCTTATATGTGCCGTTGGAAAAATAAATCAAGTAGAGCATGTAAGCCGTGAATCCGAATCCGTATCCGAATTGTTCGACAAAAACGCATGAATTGATGAGGAACAAATTACTCGTTTGACTGTAACTTAGGTACACATAAACCGCATCGGGCAGTGAAATGGCCCACACCATCGGCCATAACCATTTCCGCAGACCGTGACGTGAAACGGCAATTCCTCCTAAAATGCCGCCGATGGTCAGTCCGATGACGCCGAGCGTTCCCAGCGTGAATCCGATTTCTTCGGTAGAAAGCCCCAGGCCTCCTTGTTCAATGGGATCGATAAAAAAAGGAATGTTCATCTTCGTCAGCTGCGCTTCCGGCAGTCGGTACAGTAACATAAAGAGTAATGCGCTCCAGATTCCTTCCTTCCTGAAGAAGGAATAAAAGGTCTGAAAGAATTCTTTAAGCAGAAGCGTGGGCGCGACGGATGGCTTGGAACGGTCGTTTTGTGGGCGTGGAAGGACGGATGTATGGTAAAGCCATAGCGCAATGAAGAGGCCGGAAAGAATAAAGAATGTGATGCTCCAGGCATAAGAAATGCTTCCGGTAAGTTTTTCAAGCCGGCCGGCCAGCATGATTAACAGCCCCTGTCCCGTAATGGTGGCCAGGCGGTAGAACGTATTGCGCACACCAATGTGGAAGGCTTGCTCGTGACTTGTAAGAGAAAGCATGTAAAAACCATCGGCAGCAATGTCGTGTGTGGCCGAGGAGAATGCCAGCAGGAAGAAAAAAGCCAGGGTGATTTGCAGGAACGATTCGGCCGGTATGGTAAAGGCTATGCCTGCAAATCCGGCACCTAATAGCAGTTGCATGGCAAGAATCCAGTAGCGTTTTGTCTTGATTAAGTCGACAAACGGACTCCATAAAGGTTTTATTACCCAGGGAAAGCCGAGCCATGCCGTATAAAGGGCGCATTCGGCATTTGAAATTCCCATCCGTTTATACATGACAAGCGATAGTGTGGTTATTGCCACATAAGGTAATCCTTCCGCAAAGTAAAGCGTGGGGATCCAGCTCCATGCCGTATGTTTTTTCATGATATCGTGTTTTAATAATATTTTTCCAGCGTTGCATTTCGATAATAGTGGTGTAAAATAGCCCGATAGTCGTAACCCTTTTCTCCCATTACGGCTGCCCCTATCTGGCAAAGCCCCACACCGTGCCCCCAACCTGCGCCCGTCAGTGTGAACGAAGAAGGTATGCCGTTTTCTCCTTCTTCGGCATCGACCACAAAAGCCGAGCTGAGCAGATGTGATTCGGACAGTGTTCGTCGTATCTCAAGTTCCTTGCCAATGATGCGTGACAGGCATGTTCCCACAATCTTGAGCCGGCTTATTCTTCCCGAGCGGCCGCGTTCCATCGGGATAAGGGCCTTTATGTATCCGTAGTCTGTTTGTGTTTTTTTACAGATGAGCCGGCGGAGTTCTTCTTGGGTATAACTGACTTTCCAGCGGTAAAAATGGTTTGTTTCCGAATCGTATCCGTTTAATATTTGCGAAAGAATACGGCGGTCGTCCGTACGGCAGAACGAATCCGGTTCGGAACGTATCCATCTTTCGGCCGCTTTCTCGTCGGTCAGGTCGGGAAAGATGCTTTCGTCTGCATTATCTCTTACGGCTGTAAGATAAGGCACGCGGCGGTCTTCCCAGCAAAAGTTGAATTCTTCACTGATGCCTCCGCAGCACTTTGAGAAACGGGCATCGCATATTTTGTGGTTATGCATGAGAACTTCTCCCGCGGTTGTCTGCACGGCCTGTACAACGGCCGGGTTCGATATGCGGGTGAGGCCTTGATATCTTTGGCAATGATCGTCGGCACATACGTCGAACAAGGTATGGTTTTGTTTGTCGTACCAGCGTATGTATTCGTTTTCTTCGTTGCCTTTTTGGCACGGTTGCCCAGAGTCTGAAATGTTTTGCGCATTGTTTTCGATTTGCGACAGCACCCAGCTTCTGGATATGACGGCATGTGCTTTCAGAAACTCGAGGGAGGAAGTTGCGCTCATTTCCGATGAAATGACACTTTTCAGGTATTCTTCTATCGGCAAGATGTTGATGGCAGTGATGGAATCCCCCGTCGGAATTAATTTCAGCTTCCCGGAAAATGTCTGTGTTTCCTGACGTTCCCAGTGAAAGTCGATGCCGATTGTGACTTTACACAGCGAGAAAGTAGCGTCCTGCTCGGCAGGTGTGAAAAGCAATTCATCGAAACAGTGATTGTTCCATTGGATTTTATTCCCTTGAAGGCTTACGTGTTGGGCGCCTTTTACGCGCTTGTTTCCCATGAGAAACGCGCTGTTTAAAATGAAATGTATGGACGTATCGTTTAAAATGCCTACGCTTAATTCCGGATTGTTCATGATGTTTTTCTATAAATGTAAGGACGTTTCGCCGAAAATTTCCCGAATGTTTTGTTCGGTTATCTTGTTGAAGTCTTCTTCTCGCGGGGTTATTATGATGCCGCCCATGTCGAGAGCTCCCGGACTTACGAGCAGCTTTTTCTCTCCTGTTTGCGAATAACAGTCGGGACGGTGCTTGTCTCTGGGGAAATACGCAACGGTGAATCCCCTTTTTTCATCCGTCCAGGCAAACAGGTTATAGCGGGGTTCTGATTCATCTTCATGCAGGGGCAGTTGTGAAAGAAAGGAACTTATTGATTGTTCATCCGTGAAATATGCTCCGTCGGTTACGAACGCCCGGATAGGGCACAGGTATGTTTTGATGTCGTAGCTTCGGCAAATATTTCCATCGGGAGCGGTCGTTTCGGATAGGAGTGCCGCCGTTTCCATAAGTCTGTCCCATTGGCGGATGAAAGGAACGCGGTCTTTGGGTACGGCCTGGAAGTGAAAATGGTCGGGAGCCGAGGCTCCGCAGTGCGCTCCGTTGTAGAATAAAGCATATCCCGTGCCGAAGTTTTTCTCGAGCCAAGCCAATAATTTTCCGGGAAGTTGCCGGGATGTCTTGTCGGCCAACGTCTGCGGTTCGTGGTTTTTACTTGAAATAGTAAGATGATTTTGCAGGATGGGATAGGGATTGACGCGCAGCTCGAACCCTTGCTCTATCGGAATTGTGATGAATTCTTGCTCGGGAGGCCGGTTCCCGGCGCACAGGAAACACGGGCGAGAGGCCAATGTCTCCCGGTCTAACCGGGCACATGTGGATACAGACCGTGCCGGGTTATACTGAACGAACAGTTCGTTTCCGTCGATTGTAAAGCGGCGAATGCTGAGGTTGCTCAGCGCGTTGTAATTGCGGCGTGCCGTTTCCCATGCAGTCAGTTGGGCTTGTATGAAGGAATTGCCGGAGTGTGCGGCTTTGTTCATGGCCTGTCTTTGCTTTATTTCAAGCGTGCGGAGACTGTCTTTGTAAGCATTGTTTCTGTTAATGGCCTCGATGTTCAGTGCGGCATCCGAGTTTCCTTCCCATCGCCGGCACAGATAAATGTCTTCATAAATCCGCGCGATGCGGTAAGTGCGTGAGAATGCAAGTCCCAAAGCATAGTCTTCTCCGTAAGAAGTGTTGGGCACTCCCGTCTGGCGCAGTATCGGTGTGTAAAAGGCACGGGGCGCACCCAGTCCGTTGATGCGGAGCGCATTGTTGTGCCCGTTTGCGGGAGTCCATTCGCGATGGTCGATAATTCCTTGGGGAAGGGTGCGCAGAGAGAAATCGGTCATGCGGTATGAACCGATTACCATGCCGCAGTGTTGTTTGTAAAACGTGTCGACAATGGTTTGTAAAGTTGTCGGGCCGCTATATAAATCGTCGCTGTCCAGTTGTACGGCGAAGCGCCCGCACGACGGATGATTTATGCCGATGTCCCAGCATCCGCCGATACCTAAGTCGTTTCTTTCCGGCGTGATAAGGACTACGCGTCGGTCGCATGCAAACGATTCGACGGCTTCTTTTGTCCCGTCGTCGGAATGGTTGTTGATAATGATGACGTTAAACGGGAATGTCGTCTGTTGTTCGAGCGCAGACCGAATGGCATCCTTTATGGTGCGTACGCGGTTTCTTACGGGAATGATAACCGATGCTTCCACCGGGAAACCGTCTTTGGAAAATATGATTTCCTCCTTTACCGGAGGCAAATATGCGCCGATTCCCTTCAAATGGTCGGTAAAAACCTCTTCATATTCTATTTGCGCCTGCCGGTTTCGCGGGTTTACGTAGTCGAACTGTTTCTCGCCCGAGCTGCGTAAGTCGCTTTCGTACTCGGTGTAAAGATACTCTCTTACGTGGGTAAGGTCGGCATGTCTTGAGAGATACAACCGTACGGCATAGAGGGCCGCATAGCGGTAATTCCGGCATGAGTGCAGACTGTTTATGGCGTCTTTCAGCAAATCGGTCCGGAAAAGCAGTAACGAACCGAAGTCGAAATCGTCGCGTACGCTTCCGTACTGGTAGTCGTTTACAGGATGATTAAGCCTTTCTCCTTTGACTACCTGGTAGTGATCGGAGTAAACCATGCCGCATTGTCCGGCGGAACAATAGCTTGTCATGCGTTCCAGACATTTATATCCCAATTCAATCTTTTCGGGCTTTAGATAAAACAGGGTGTAAGGGGTATGGCAGTGTTCCGCTATTTTTCTGAAGGTATCCGCACTCGTTGGAAAGTCGATGGAGAGATACGGGCCTGTCTCTTGTGAAGAATGTTCGGACGCATTGTTACTTCTTAGAGCAAACACCTCTTTGACGCAAGGTTGGCGGCGAAATGTTTCTATGGTATTTTGAAACTGTTTTTCATCTCCTGCGAGGATGAAACAGGTAATGGATTCGTTCATATTTAATATATTTATAAGTACAAATTTAGGGAATATATCTTTATTTTGTCTAACTTTGTACATTAATTGTAAGGAAACAACGGGAAGAAATGAGTGAAATGAAGGCAGCTTTACTGGGAAAGACGTTGACGGAATTGCAAAAGGTCGCAGAAGATTTGGGTATGCCTCGGTTTACGGCCGGGCAGATTGCCTCGTGGCTGTACGAAAAGAAGGTGAGCGACATTGATGAAATGACGAATCTTTCGTTGAAAAACCGGACATTGTTGAAAGAAAAATATACGGTCGGTGCTTCATCTCCCGTGCATGCCATGCGTTCAACGGATGGAACAATTAAGTATTTGTACGGCACGAACGACGGAAAGTATGTCGAGGCTGTATATATTCCCGACGGCGAACGAGCCACTTTATGCGTATCTTCCCAGGTAGGTTGCAAGATGAATTGTCTGTTTTGTATGACCGGGAAACAAGGTTTTTCGGGGAATCTTACGGCAAACCAGATATTGAATCAGATATATTCCTTGCCCGAACGCGATAAACTGACGAATGTCGTGTTTATGGGGATGGGCGAACCTTTTGACAATCTGGATGAAGTTTTGAGAGCTTTGACGATACTTACGGCCGATTACGGCTACAAGTGGAGCCCGAAACGCATCACCGTTTCTACGGTAGGACTGCGTAAAGGTTTGGAACGTTTCCTCACCTCCTGCGATTGCCATCTGGCCGTCAGTCTGCATTCGCCCTTTCCTTTACAAAGAAAGGAGCTGATGCCGGCGGAAAAGGCCTTCTCGATTACAGAAATCATCGAGGTCCTGCATGGATACGACTTCAGCAAACAGCGCCGTTTGTCGTTTGAATATATCATGTTCAAGGGCGTGAACGATGACATTGCCCATGCAAAAGCACTCATAAGACTGCTGGCCGGATTGGAATGTCGTGTGAATCTGATACGCTTTCATGCCATTCCCGGGGTGGATCTTACGGGATCGGGTGAAGAAAGGATGGTGACTTTTCGCGATTATCTGACGCAGCATGGTGTCTTCACAACGATACGTGCTTCGCGGGGGGAGGACATCTTTGCGGCATGCGGCATGTTGTCTACTGCCAAACAACAGGAGGATAAGGGATAAAGAAACTTTGGATGAACAGGAAAGATATGAAACATTTGTTTAATTATTGGGCTTTGTTTGTTGTGGCGACGGGCTTGTTCTCTTGTAAAGAGGGCGGGAAAAGCATTTTAACGCCGGCCTCAAGCGGCATACCTTACGAGATAATGGTTGTGGCGGAAGACAATTGTTGGACGGGAGGAGACAGTGCTCTTTTCAAAGTGCTCGATACAAATGTTCCGGCGCTCCCCAGCCCTGAACGTTCTTTCCGCATTTCCCACATCCGTCCGTCCTATTATGATCGGCATATGCGCCTGTTCCGTAACATTATTATTGTAGATATTAATCCCAATTTATATACACAAACGAAGTTTAAGTATGCACGCGATGTGTATTCTTCTCCCCAGATGATTATGACAATTCAGTCGCCGAATCAGATAGAGTTCGACAAATATGTCTCTGCACACGGGCAGATTATCATTGATTTCTTTACGCGTGCCGAGATGAATCGCGAGATAGAGCTTTTGAGGAAAAAGCATAATGGAGTGATTTCGTCGAAGGCCGATTCTATTTTTGGCTGTGATGTATGGCTGCCTTTCGAATTATGTTCTTATAAAGTTGGTGAAAATTTCTTTTGGGCATCCTCTAATCTGAACGATTTGAACTTCGTGATGTACAGTTATCCGTATAGAGATTCCGATACATTTACGAAGGCTTATTTCCTGGCCAAACGCGACTCTGTGATGAAACAAAACATTCCGGGAGCAAGAGAAGGCATGTATATGGAAACAGCCGACTCGAGCTTTGTCAGCGTTCGCGACATTAGTGTAAGAGGAAATTATGCTTTCGAGGTGAAAGGACTCTGGGAAATGAAGAATGATGCTATGGGCGGTCCTTTTGTATCGCATGCACGTGTGGATCAAAAGAACGGGCGTGTTGTGGTGGTAGAAGGTTTTGTATATTATCCGCAAGGCAGAAAACGCGATAAAATCCGTTCGTTGAACGCTTCGCTTTATACCTTGATTTTGCCGGAAGAAAAGGATGTTCCTGAAATACCGGTGGATAAATCTGTGACAAAGGAAGATATAGTTAAGAACAAATAAAAGGATAAAAGAATCAATGGAAAACAATAAAATACGAGTAGGAATTACTCAAGGTGATATAAACGGTGTGGGATATGAAGTGATATTAAAGGCATTTTCCGATCCCGCAATGCTGGATTTGTGTACACCCATCATCTATGGTTCTCCAAAAGTTGCCGCTTACCATAGAAAAGTAATGAATATTTCAACGAATTTCAGCATCATCAATTCGGCAGAAGAGGCATTGCCGGAACGGGTAAATATTATAAATTGTTCTGCGGAAGAGCAGAAAGTTGAGCTGTCGAAGCCGACGACCGAGGCCGGACATGCTGCTTTTTGTGCGCTGGAAACGGCATTATCCGATTATAAGAAGAAGTTGTTCGACGTACTGGTTACCGCTCCGATAAACAAATATACCATACAATCGGACGACTTTCATTTCTCCGGTCATACGGAATATATCGAAGAACGGGTAGGGGAAGGCCGAAAGGCTTTGATGATTCTGCTGAGAGACGACTTCAGGGTTGCGCTTGTTACGGGACACATCCCGGTAAATGAGATTCCGAAAGTCCTGACAAAAGAATTAATCATGGAGAAGATAGAGATATTTCATCGTTCTCTTAAACAGGATTTCGGCATAGACAATCCGAGAATCGCCTTGTTCGCTTTAAATCCCCATGCGGGCGATGAAGGACTGATTGGCGATGAAGAGCAAACAATAATAGCCCCGGCCATAAAAGAGATGACGGGACGCGGAATACAATGTTTCGGCCCTTATCCCGCAGACGGGTTTATGGGAGCAGGAACCTATCGGTATTTTGATGGGATTCTGGCAATGTATCATGACCAGGGCCTGATTCCTTTCAAAACTTTGGCCATGAGTGAAGGCGTGAACTTTACGGCCGGGCTTCCCATTGTCCGTACTTCTCCGGCTCACGGAACGGCTTACGACATTGCAGGGAAGGGCATCGCTTCGGAATCTTCTTTCCGTCAGGCTATTTATGTGGCACTGGATGTGTATCGGAACCGGTGCATAGAGAAGGAGATAAGCGCCCATCCTTTGCGTAAACAATACTATGAGAAACGTGATGACAGCGATAAATTGAAACTTGATTCCGTAGACGATGAATAAGAAGAATCGGGAACGGCATGTCGGTTTGACGTGACGGACCGGAAGAAAGGGCGGGACAGCGTTGAAAGTTTTTGCAAGTGTTTTTATGTTGATAAGGCATTGTTTGGATAGAAACACTTGCTTCTTTTGAACGTGTTTTCTTGAAATCCGGTTTATCGATTTGAAAGAAATAATGGTAAAGGTCTTAATGATATAATGAAATGAATACGGCAGGTAAAAAGAATTCTTTGGTGGATAAACAGTATATTCTCCCTTTTATACTTGTAACTTCTTTATTTTTTCTGTGGGGATTTGCACACGCTATTCTGGATGTGCTGAACAAACATTTCCAAGAAGCCCTGGATCTCTCTAAAATGCACTCGGCTTTCATTCAGGTAACGATGTATATGGGCTATTTTATCATGGCCATTCCGGCAGGTCTTTTTATTAATCGGTATGGTTACCGCAGAGGCGTGGTGTTTGGGCTGCTGTTGTATGGAGTAGGAGCCCTGCTGTTTATTCCGGGAGAGCGCATATCTTCGTTCAATGCTTTCCTGTTCGCTTTGTTTGTTATCGGGTGCGGACTGACATTTTTGGAGACGGCAGCCAATCCGTATGTCACGGAACTTGGCGCGAAAGAAACCGCTGCGAGCCGATTAAATTTCGCGCAATCTTTTAACGGGCTGGGTTGTATTTGTGCACCCATCCTGACGGGGTTGTTGCTTTTTTACGACGATCCGCAAAAAGGCGGAGGAAATATTGCCATACCTTATGCAGTCATGGGAGTAGTCGTGCTGATCATTGCCCTTGTTTTTTCCCGTATAAAACTTCCGGAAATAGAACATGTTGTCGAAACAGACGAGGCGGGTAATAAAATCGGCCTGTGGTCTCATCGATTATTTATTTTTGGTTTGTTCGCTTTATTTGCTTACGAAGTGGGAGAGATCTCGATAAACAGTTTCTTTATTAACTATGTTGTGGAGCAAGGCTGGATGAATGCACGCAATGCCTCGCTTGTCTTGTCGTTTGGCGGCCTCGGCCTGTTTATGGCCGGACGTTTTGCGGGAAGCTGGATAATGCGTCGTGTGCGGGCGGAGAAGATGTTGTTTGTGTGCGCCACCGGCACGGTTGTTACCACAACAATTGTTTTGTTGGATGTGGGGATCGTTTCTCTTTTCGCATTATTATGCGGGTATGCGTTTGAAGCAATAATGTTTCCTACGATTTTTGCCTTGGCCTTAAGAGGATTGGGCAGTCATACGAAGCGTGCTTCTTCGTTTTTGATGATGTCGCCTGTCGGCGGAGTTGTGGGACCTTTGCTGATGGGTTATGTGGCCGACTGCACCACAATGGTCATTTCATTTATAGTTCCCGGCATAGCTTACCTCATGGTTTGGCTGTATGCCCGGAAAATGTTGTCCCTCGCATAAGCAAAGACGGTTCCTGTTGTGCCGGTGTTTTTGTGAGAAGCCGGTGGGGATAAGAGAAAAACGCCCCGGCATTTACTTGATAATGCCGGGGCGTTTTTTCTTGTATCTGCAATGAAACGGTACGGTTTATTCCGTTGTAATAGTCAGTTGTTTTCCTTGCTCCAGTAAAACATGCAGGATAAACCAGCTGTCTAGCTTATACCCGTCGTAAGATATATTCGTTATTTTCCTTCCCGTACCTTCTTTTACGATGGTAAATGATTTGCCGTTTCCTAAAGTGAATTTCACCTTATCAAATAAAGGTACGGTTACGATATATTCCGGATTGGCGGGAGAGTAAGTATATAACCCGATGGCGTTGAAAACATACCACGCCGACATTTCTCCTGCATCGTCCATTCCTGAGTAAGCAAGCTTTTCTTTTCCCATATCGTAGTAATGGTTCATGATACTATCCAGTATACATTGTGCCTTTTCTTGCTTATCGATGAAGTAATAGGTGTAGGGAACACTGTGATCGGGCTGGTTTCCGTGACAGTAATTCCCGATAAATCCTGTCATATTGTGTGCCTCGTATCCGCGCCAAGGTTCCGTAAAGAGAGAATCAAGTTTCTGTTCCACGGCCTCTTTGCTGGGGTAAAGTGCAAGCATTCCCTCCGGATCATGCGGAGCAAAAAAGAGAGATTGCCATGCATTTGCTTCGCGGTACATGTAAGCATAATACGGGTAATACGGATCAAAATCCTTTATCCAACTTCCATCGGCGATGCGTCCTCTCCAAAAGCCCGTGCTCGGATCGAACAAATTCATATAGTTTCGCGAACGATTCATGAGTAATTCATAATTGTTCATATCGCCCAATTCTCTTGCAATTAGGGCTGTTGCGTAATCATCATAGGCATATTCCACTGTTTTTGTCACCGCAGCTTTGTATTCATCCCACGTTGGAACATTCGTAGTGTCTTTTTCTGCTATCCAACCTTGCTTGATGTATTCGTCCAAATACGGTCTTCCTCCCGGGCCGGGAACGGTAGCATTTTTCAATAACAACTTGTAAGCCCGCTGTAAATCGAAGCCCTTTATGCCGCGAAGATAGCTTCCCGCAACGAAAACCGACGCGTGATCTCCGTGAAAGAATGTAGGCATATAGCCGTTACTTTTCTCGCCTTTGTCGATAATTGACTTGATGACATCGGTGGTAACATCGGGAGAAATCATCCCAAGCAATATGAGCTTATTCCGATAATCATCCCAGAAAGACGGATTAGTATAGTAGCAAAAGTCGCCTTTTGTCACGTTCCCATTCTCATCGGTATACTCTCCGTTGACATCACTGCGCAGGGCGGGCCATAAGAATGAGCGGTAAAGGCAGGAGTAAAACAGGCCTTTTTCACGCTCCGTGCCGCCTTCGACCTGGATGTGTGACAGCAGCTTTTCCCATTTTTCATTGGCCTCCTTGCGTACTTGTGCAAAGCTTTTGTTCAGCATTTCCTGTTCCAGGTTTTCCTTTGCATTGTCGATGCTGACAAAAGAAAAGCCGATTTTCAGTTCAAGAGGCTCGCTTCCTTTGCTGTTGTCGAAATTGATTACGGAAACCTCACGCTTGTCGTCTTTCACTTGTTCGATGTCTTTTATCTTATAGTTCGAGATGGCGTAAAAACGCATGTTCCCCTCTGCGTCTTGATAACCCGAGAAAGTATGGTCATCGACCTTTTGAATTTTCCAATCGCGAACGTGATTGTTGGAACGCGTCAGGTCGGCCAGGAGCTTTTTATCGTCCTCTGGGCGGAAAGTGTACTTATGAAAGGCGCAACGTAACGTGGAAGTCAGTTCGGCATTTACCTGGTATCTTTCCAGAAAGACCTGATAGTATCCCGGATGGGCCGACTCGTTTTCATGGCTATATTTCGAGCAGAAGTCGCTAGGCGACACATCTCCTGTTACGGGGAGCAGCGGGATATGCAGTAAATTCCAGTGTCCTTTGTTCGTATGGGTGAAGCCATATATTACAGAGTCCTCGTATTGATACCCGGCTCCACTGCGGTATTGCGTTACCGGACTGAGTTGTACCATTGCATTCGGGACGGAAGATCCCGGAAAAACTTCCGCTCCCCAGGTGCGAGACTTGAGGTGTCTGACGTAACCCAAGTCCTCAGGTTCCCATAAAGTTGCCGTTCCCAGGAAGGGATTGACGTAGTCTGTGAGTTGCTTTCTTTGATTGCAACTTGTTAAAAGGGCCAATGTGGCAAGCCCAATCATTGCATAGCTTTTCATGTGTATCGTAATAAAAATTTAAAAGAATAATGCCTTTTTAATTGCCTAATAAAGTAAAATTAGGAAAAGAAGTACAGGATACAAAGATTTTTTGCTTTTTTTAAGATACGATAAACAAAATATTTATTGCAAAAAGCCGCGTCGGGCCAGAGGAAAGCTCGAGGACTTTTTGTAAAAAGCATGTGTTTTTTTATCAAATCTCTTCGGCGTGTAAATGGCTTTCCCGTATGATTTTGAGAGCTTGTTCTTCAGTTCCCGAAAAAGGTCCGGATTTCTCTATTTTTAAAGTAGACAGTGCGGCGGCGAAACATCCGGCTTCATCATACGAAGCTCCTTTGTCGCGCATGTACAAATATCCCATTACGTAAGTGTCTCCGCAGCCGGTGGCGTCGATGATTTCCGCGGGAGGATAGGCCGGGATTCGGTAAAATTTCTGTTCCGCATAAATAAGAGATCCCAGACTGCCCAGCGTGAGCAGAACTTCTTTTACGCCCCATTGGTGTAGTTGGATGGCAGCTTCCCGGTAATCTTTCAGGCCGGTCAGCACTTCGGCCTCGTGTTCGTTGACCTTAAGAATGTGGACATATTGCAGCAACTCTCTTTTGTTTTCCCAGTCGACCGGGAATACTTTGTCGCCTTTGACCTCGCGAAGGTAACCTTGTGCGTCGACCGACAAGATGCCTTTCTTCGAGAGATGTTTTATGACTTCAGGGGCAAAGTCGTCGGCCAACAAGCTCCCCAAATGAAAGAAACGGGCATTTTCGTCTTCGACATCCTTTAGTGTAAACGGATCGGCCTTGGCCAATACGCGCTGTGTGCGGTTGTTTTGGTCCGCTCCATAGGAATTTTCAAAATAAACGGTTCGGCGGCTCGGGATAATCTTGATGTTGATTCCTTTTTTTTTCATCTCCTCCGCATAAGGATATTCGCTTGGAGCAAGCGCCGTAACGAGACGATAATTTTGAGAATCGTTTAAATTGTTGATTCCGTACGAGAAATAATAAGCAGTTCCTCCCGGCATGTAAGACGTTTGCTTGGGAGTAATGATTTTGTCTAACGTAATATGTCCGATACAACAAATGTTGTTCATGATGAGATGTTTCCTAAAAATTTCCGCAAAGATAGTGAAATTTTTCAGGAAACATAGATGTGTTTTCTTCCGAAGAACCTTTTGTTGTCGGGTAAAGACTGCGAAGAGTTTGTAAGACGCTGCGCGCAGATTAACCGGAAAGACGCTAAGAACGGCATCCGGAAAAGGTATCTTTCTTAAAAAAGAATGTTCTGTTTTCGTGCATTTGTAAATTATTTGTCTGAAAAAGAAGATAAAAAAACAACCAAATTTCTTTTTTACGTGAATAAAATTATATCTTTGCCCCAATTTTATACCTTGAACCTTTTTAGAGAATAACCAATATACTTTAAGAAAAGATATTTAAAGATGGAAAAAAAGAATGTACAACCAGCAACCGGTAAACTCGGTGTGCTGTGTGTCGGACTTGGAGCAGTATCTACAACGTTTATGACAGGTGTGTTGATGGTTCGTAAAGGACTGGCAAAACCTGTGGGTTCAATGACTCAATATGACAAGATTCGCGTAGGACGTGGTGCCGACAAAAAATATCTTCATTACAATGAAATCGTTCCTTTGGCCCAACTGAAGGATATAGTGTTCGGCGCCTGGGATGTATATCCTGCCAACGCTTATGAATCTGCAATGAATTGTGAAGTCTTGAAGGAGAAGGACATTAATCCGGTAAAAGACGAACTGGAGAAAATAATCCCGATGAAAGCTGCTTTCGATCACGAGTATGCCAAGCGCTTGAATGGGGACAATGTTAAGAGTTGCTCTACGCGTTGGGAAATGGTTGAGCAGTTGCGTGCCGACATACGTAACTTTAAAGAAGCAAATGGCTGCGCACGTGTTGTCGTATTGTGGGCGGCTTCTACCGAAATTTATGTCCCGGTTTGCGAAGAAGTACATGGTTCTTTGGCAGCATTGGAGAAGGCGATGAAAGACAATGACCGCGTGCATATCGCACCTTCAATGTGTTATGCTTATGCAGCTTTGGCGGAAGGTGCTCCGTTTATTATGGGCGCTCCGAACACAACGGTGGATATTCCTGCTATGTGGGAGATGGCGGAAAAGACAAAACTTCCCATTGCAGGCAAAGATTTCAAGACAGGTCAGACTTTGGTTAAGTCGGGCTTTGCTCCGATTATCGGCACTCGTTGCCTGGGATTGTCGGGATGGTTCTCTACAAACATCCTGGGAAACCGTGACGGACTTGTGCTTGATGAACCGGCAAATTTCCATACAAAGGAAGTAAGCAAGCTGTCAACTTTGGAATCTATTCTCGTTCCTGAGAACCAACCGGACCTATATACCGATTATTATCACAAGGTGCGTATCAACTATTATCCGCCTCGTAACGATAATAAAGAAGGATGGGATAACATAGACATCTTCGGCTGGATGGGATATCCTATGCAGATTAAGATCAATTTCCTGTGTCGCGATTCTATTTTGGCCGCGCCGTTATGTTTGGATTTGGTGTTGCTTAGCGACTTGGCTGCCCGTGCAGGACGTTATGGAATACAACGTTTCCTGAGTTTCTTCCTGAAGAGTCCGATGCACGACTACACGAAGAATGAAGTTCCCGTAAATCATTTGTTCCAACAATACGTAATGTTGAAAAATGCATTGCGTGAGATGGGTGGGTACGAGCCTGATGAAGAAATAGATTAATTGGTTCTTTATAAAACTATAAAAAAGTCCTTCCGAACATGAAATCGTGTTCGGAAGGGCTTTTTTATTGCATCTTCGGAGAAAACGAACGGCATGCGGGCGTTCATTCTCTGCGAAAAGAACCGATATCTAACAGCAGTCTTTTTCTTTACACTCGTTTTGAGGCGTTTCACATTCTACGGTACAGTGCGCCACATCATGGCTGTGAAACAAATCTTTTACCTGTTGTTTGGTCTTTTCCATCAGCGTAATATCTTTTAAAACAATGTGTATGGTAGCAGCATTTTCGGTAGTGCTTACTGCCCACACGTGCAGATGATGCCAACTTTTAATGTTCGTTATGGCAGAAATGCCGTTTTCTATTTGGGAAATGTCTACCGATGAAGGGACAGCATCAAGCGATAAAAACAAACTTTCCTTTAGTAGTTTCCATGTGGATATAAGGATGATTGCGGCAATGATAAGGCTTATGATGGGATCGATAACGGAAAGACCTGTGAAAGAGATGATGATCCCTGCGATAACGACGCCGATGGAAACAAGCGTATCCATGGCCATATGGAGAAAAGCACTGCGTATGTTCAGGTCATTCTTCTGGTGTTTCATGAGAAGCCATGTGGTTATTCCGTTTACAATAATGCCGGCACCGGCCGTCAACGAAATGGCATTTCCCGGAATATTTACCGGGTTCTTCAACTTGTAGATGCTTTCTATTATGATGGCTCCTACGGCAGTAAACAGAATGATTGCGTTCGTTAGTGAAACAAGAATGGTACTTTTCTTGTATCCGTAGGTGAAGCGCCGGTTGGCATGCCGTTTTGCTATACGGAACGCAAAGAGAGAAAGTAGAAGGCCGAATACGTCGCTTAGGTTATGTCCTGCGTCGGATAGAAGACTAAGGGAGTTATAAACTAACCCGACGGTGCCTTCCGTTATGACAAAAAGCAGGTTTATGCCGATGCAGACAACGAGAACCGTGTTGAGCGACGTATCGTCGTTCAGATGCGTATGCGCATGATGTGTGTGAGACATAAGACTATATTTTTAAATGAAAGCCGAGGGCTTTTGTAAAAAACAATGAATTCTTTCGCTGCAAAGATAGCGATCTTTAAAAGAAACATGAGGAATTTCTCACTTGGAGACCGCGATTTGCAACTTGGTTGCATGTGATGTTTTCGGTAATATTAAAAGATGTGAAAAAAAAGGATGTAGGTATATGACTTAAAGTTATTTGTATTTACTTTGGGTGCGTGTAAAAATAAAATAATAAAGATTATGAACGAATTAATTGAAAAAATCAAAGAATTGAGCGCAGCTTTGTTGACTGATGCAGAATTGCAGGCAACAAAAGGAAATAAAGCTGCCGGGACTCGTGCTCGCAAAGCTTCATTAGATTTGGAGAAGGTGTTGAAAGAGTTCAGAAAAAAATCATTGGAAGAATCAAAAAAATAACATTTTTTCAATGCCTGTATCGAAGGGGTCATGTCATTTCTTTTCAATGGAAATGGTATGACCTCTTTCTTTTTTCTCTCGTTTTTCTGCATTCATTCTGCATAACTTTATAATTTTGTAGGAAAGATATTCGGTAAGATATATATGAGGGCGATTTGTTTTATACGGTTTGTCTCGGCGTTGTGGATAGGATTATGGCTTCTTTCCTGTTGCAGCCGGGGAAACATGCGGGATGAATTGTATTGGCATGTCGATTCGCTCAACCGCTTTTCGTATGAAATGCGCTATAAAGATCTGGATGCATCGGCACGTGCTGCCGATTCGGCCTGCAAGTTGTCGGGATCGTATGCCAATCTGCGTTCCGAAGCATTGAACAATAAAGGCTTTTGTGCCTTCATGTATATGGACTTTGAGGCTGCGTCCCGTTTGTATAGGCAGGCATCTTCGGCAAGCGATAACGAGATAGAGCGGTTGATAGCCGATGTGGGGATGATGAAAATATGCCAGCGTACTTCGATGAATAAAGAATTCTACGATTATCGTAACAGCGCGTTACGCAGAATGAAACGCATTGCAGAGGAAGCTGCATCGATAACCGATGCACACGATAAGCAGAGGCTTAATTATGCTTTATCCGAATTTTATATTGCATCGGGCATTTATTATTACTATTTGCAGCAGGATAAAGAGTCGATGCAAGCCATCAATTCCATTACAGAGTCGATGCTTGAGAACGATACGGCGCAGCGCTTGTATTATGAATATATGCGCGGTTCGGGCGGAATGTACGAGGCTGCTACTCCGGACATGGTGGTGAAGGGAGAGTTCGGCTTCCTTGTCGATTGTTATTTAAAGGCACGTTCGGGCGGATATATCTACTTTGAAGCAAATGCATTACAGGCTATGGCCGAACTGTTAAACCTTAAAAGTAATCGGATCTTATTGGAAAAAGAGCGGAAAGGCCTGCTTCGTTTGGTAAATGAAAAGGGACTTCCTACAGACAGCCTGCCGCTTTTTTATGCAAACGAGGCATTGAATCTGTTTAAACAATACGGCGATTGGTATCAGATTTCGGGGGCTTACCGTACAATCGCCACGTACTATAATTTCGAAAACCGGCCGGAAAAAGCCCTGCCAAACCTGGAAAAGGCTTTAAACTACGTGAATCTTCATCACGAACGCCGTTATCATTGCAATGATACAACCGACCGTTTGCGCACATTCGTGCCGGCGGAAACAAAATCGGTGGAGCTGAAGTGGATAACGGAAGAGCATATTTTGACTGTTCCGGAGTGGATTACCCGGTTACGCGAGCAGTTGAGTCGGACGTATGCGGCAATGGGATGCAAGTTTCAGTCGGATTATAATCGGAACATTTATCTGGATTTACTCGACTATACCCGCCAGGATAAAGAGATAGAAAGCCGTTATGCCGCTCTGGAGAAGGAAACGAATCAGTTGAACATTCTTTTTGTTCTGATTATTATGGGCTTTGGAATGTCTGTGGTGATATTTGTCTTTTTCAATAAACGTTGGCGGAAACGGAACCGGAGATACCTTTCAAAGTTGAAAAGCGTGCTCGACTTGTGTCAGAAAATTACGGCGGCAGTTCCTGCTTGCGCTCAGAGTATGGACGAGGTTGTCGATGCCGTGTTGCTGACCATAAGGGATGATTTCGAACATCTGTTTCAGACTGTCGACATGAAGATTTCCGTTTCCGGTGAAAATATAGGCGGGCAAGAAGGAAACTTTACGTCTTTCAAACTGCTTTCCCCCGGGGAAAAAGTCCCGGTGGGTGTCCTGCTGTTGGCGCTTTCCCGCCCGCTCGGGAAGGAAGAGAAGGAGATGCTTCGTCTGATATTGCCTTACCTTGCCTGGACAATAGCCAATGGATTGAACCTTGTAACGCTCGACGATGAAAGGAAGAGGCTGGAAAAGGAACAATATGTTCACGAGCAACATCTGGCAGAATATAAGCGTCAGAACATTATCAAAAAGGCGTGTTTGTCGATTGTTGCCGGAATCTTGCCTTACATAGACCGTGTGGTGAACGAAGTGGCCAAGTTGAAGTCGGCGGAATATGCCAGGAAACCGGAAGTGAAAAAAGAAAAGTTACGCTACATCACCGAGCTGATTGAGAAGATAAACGAGTATAATGACATCCTTGCAATGTGGATAAAGATGAGGCAGGGGGCATTAAACTTGAACATAGAGACGTTTGATTTGGATGATTTGTTTGCCGTGATACGGAAAGGGAAACGCGCGTTCGACGTGAAGCATCAGGAACTTGTCGTGGAGCCAACGGCGTTGAGCGTAAAAGCCGACAAGGCCCTTACACTGTTTATGATTAATACTTTGGCTGAAAATGCCCGGAAATATACTCAGGATGGCGGCCGGATTGAAGTGAATGCTGCCGAAGGCGATACGTATGTGGAGGTATCGGTTACCGACAACGGCCCGGGCTTGTCGGAAGAAGACGTGCACCGCATACTGCACGAAAAGGTTTACGATTCGGGAAACATCGGCCTTGATACGGCGGTCGACGTGCAGGCTCTGAAAAAACAAAAGGGGCATGGCTTCGGTTTGATGAATTGCAGGGGAATTATCGAGAAGTATCGTAAGACAAACGCCCTGTTCGATGTTTGCACGTTTGCCGTCGAGAGCACTCCCGGACGGGGAAGTCGTTTTTATTTCCGCCTGCCAAAAGGCGTAAGGAAGATTTTGTCCGTGGTAATATTTCTCGGTGTTTTGCTTGGAGGAACGGCATGTTCCGGTGAAAAGCCGTTGGTGGATCCGGGGGAAAGCGCCGATGTTTTTCGTCGTGACAGCCTGTTGAGCAGGGCGAACGATTACGCCAATTGCGTATACTCCTGTAACGTTGAAGGGTATTATGCGGATGCTTTGTTATATGCCGACAGTGCGTTTTATTACCTGAACTGCGATTATACGGAACATTCCGGCAGGGGAAGCACGCCTTTGTTGAAACTGTTTGACGAAGAAACCGTAGCGGAAGAAGTCTGGTTTGCGCAAGGTTTCGATACAGATTATTACATCTTGCTCGATATACGAAACGAAGTTGCAGTGGCAGCGCTTGCACTGAAAGATTTTCGCCTGTATAATTACAATAACAATGCCTACATGTCTTTGTATAAACAACTCAGCAAAGACCGTACTTTAGAGGAATATTGTGTGCAAATGCAGCAGTCGGCAAGCAATAAGATCGTAGCGTTGGTCATGTTTTTACTGCTGGTTGTGGTTTGCTTGATAGGTTATTATTGGCTGTATTTGCGCCATCGTTTGCACTATCGTTACAATATAGAGCAAACTTTCTCCATAAATGAAGCCATTTTCTCGGCATCCCGTCCTGCGGATTTCCCGGGCGATGACATCGCTTTCCGAAATCTTTTGCTGAAACGTCTTTATGTCGAAATGAACGAACTGTTGCCTCTTTCCGATATGGCATTGGCAATATACGATGAAGAACGAAACGCTTTGCATTATACATTCCGTTCGACCGATTCCGACCGCGGTGAGTTGCGTGACAAACTTCAGAAAACTTTTGAGAAAAGAACGTCTTGCTGGCATGACAAGACCGGCTGGAGCGTCCTCCCTTTGTGTATGGAAACCGGGGGAAAGGCGCATTGCACCGGCGTGCTGGCGCTGAAAACAATCGGCCAGGATACCCGTGAGGAAGATAAATTGCTGGTAGAACTGATTGCGGGCAATTTGGCCGTGATGCTTTATAATATCGTTGTTCGGGTGAAAAGAAAGGATCATGATATAGAACTGGCGCAGGATGAGGCCAGAAAAGTACGTCATGAAGAGAACTTTTTGCACGTACAAAATCTGGTATTGGACAATTGCTTATCGACGATAAAACACGAAACTATTTATTATCCGAACCGAATAAAGACAATCGTCGAGCGTATGAATCATTCGGAAGGCGGAGATGCTGAGGAAGAAAGCATGCAGTTGCAGACGATGGATGAACTGGTAAATTATTACAGGGACATCTTTGCTTTGCTTGCTCAATGTGCGTCTCGTCAGGCAGAGGAAGTTACGTTTCACCGTACCGATGTGAAGGTTTCCACCCTTACGGGACATGCTTTGAAATATATGCGGCGGCTTATGCGGAAATCGGCGGCGGAGATTACATTGGAAGTTGCCGGAGAAACAGACATGACCGTGAAGGGGGATGAGATATTGCTGTGCTTCCTTCTTGAGAAGTTGCTTGACGAGGCGGTGAAACATCAAGAAAACGGAACGCTTCGATTGGCTGTCGGCAGACAGGATAATTTCGCGCGTTTCGATTTTATCGATATGCGTCGGAGTTATGCCGTCGGCGAATTGAATGAATTGTTTTATCCGGATAAAAAAAGAATGCGGTTGGACGATGCAAACAATCTGACGGGCACGGAATATCTGGTATGTAAACAAATTATTCGTGAGCACGATGAATACTCAGGATGGCGGGGATGCCGGATAAACGCGGAGCCGTTTGGAAAGAAAGGTTTTAAGGTATGGTTTACGATACCGTTAAGTTTTGGAAAACAAGAAACAGGAAATATAATCGGATATGGAAAAGTTTAAAGTAATTATTGTAGAAGATGTAAAGTTGGAGCTGAAGGGAACCGAGGAAATCTTCCGGCACGAAATACCGGAAGCCGAGGTAATAGGTACGGCAATGACCGAAGGAGAGTTCTGGGATTTGCTGGAAAAACAGATTCCGGATCTGGTTCTTTTAGATTTAGGACTGGGAGGTTCTACAACAATCGGGGTGGACATTTGTGCACGTTTACGGAAAGAATATCCGGATTTGAAGGTACTGATTTTTACAGGAGAGGTGTTGAATGAAAAATTATGGGTAGATGTTTTGGACGCGGGTGCCGATGGAATCATCTTGAAAACGGGAGAATTGCTTACGCCGATCGACGTGCAGGCGGTGATGAGTGGAAAGAAATTTGTGTTTAATTACCCGATAATGGAGAAAATCCTGGAGCGCTTTAAACAATCGGTAGCCGTGGAACAGCGCAGACAGGAGGCAATTATCAGTTACGACATCGATGAATACGATGAAAGATTATTGCGTCATTTGGCTTTAGGATATACAAAAGAAATGATAACGAACCTTAAAGCAATGCCTTTTGGCGTGAAGTCTTTGGAAAAACGTCAGAACGATTTGGTCAATCGCCTGTTTCGTCCGGATGAAAGAACGGGAATCAATGCCTGTCGGCTGGTGACACGTGCATTCGAATTACGCATTCTTGATATTGATAATTTGGAACCCGATGAAGAATAAAACCTTTTTGCATCCGGCGGTCGTATTTTTCTTTTTGACATTGCTGGTCGCATTTTTCTCATGGGTAGGTAATATTTACGGTTGGACAGGCGTACAGAGTTTGTTCGGCGCCGAAGGCTTGCGCTGGTTTTTCCGCAGTGTTAAAGATAATTTCTTGCAGTCGCCGGTCTTGGGAGACGTGTTGATATTGCTCCCGTCACTTGGCCTTTTCCTGCATACCGGCTTGGGAAATATAATAAGGTGTAGACTGGCTTTGAAAAACAATTTCTCGCGTAAGGAAAAACGTGCCTGTACGGCTGCAGTTGTTGCCCTTGTGTTGTATATAATAACGGTATCTTTGTTGGCATGGGGGCCTGTGTTGCGCAATGTTACGGGAAGCCTTTTCCATTCTCCGTTCAGTGAAGGGTTTAGTTTTATGCTATCTTTGGGAATAGCTCTCGTGGCCATTGTTTACGGTTATGCAAGCGATGCTTACAGAACAATCTGTAATGTGGTGGAAGGCATGGCGTATGGTTTCAAATATTTTGCCGGTTATTTGATAACATTATTGTTTGCCGTGCTGTTCTTTAATGTGTTTTATTACACAGGGTTGGCGTCCTTGTGGATAAAATCTCCCGAAGTATTCAATGTTTTATATGCAACTTGTTGCTTGCTTCCCCTGTTATATAAAGACACTTATTGCAAGTGATATAATTATTTTACGGAAAAGATATACATTTTGATTTTAAGTTTTACCTTTGCCGAATAAATTCTTTAAACAAAAACAAAATGAGGAAAATTATTTTAATGGCGGCTGCCTGCTTAATGGCATTCGTTTCCTGTCAAGAAAAAAACAGTTATACGATTAAAGGAACGGTGGAAGGTGTTGCAGATGGCGACACAATTTATTTACAAGATTGGGTAGACAATCATTTTGTTAAGGTTGATTCTACTGTAGTAAAAGGCGGTTCTTTTGAATTTACCGGCGTCCCCGACTCGACAACTCTCGTTCGTTATGTTACATATATGAACGATAATGTGCAGATGTTGGCGTTGACTTTTATGGAACGCGGAACAATCAATGTGGAACTGAAGCAACAGAAAAGTAAGATTTCCGGTACGTTGTGTAACGATGCTTATCAGAAATTTACAGAAAGATACGATTCTGTGGCTAAGGTAATGCAAGATTTATACAGAAAGACGATGACTGATTCGGTTTTAACCGAGCAGCAACATAAGGATTTGGAGATGGAAATCGATAAAAAGGGGGAAGAAGCTTTGGATATGATTTACCACTCTATAGAAGAAAACATAGGAAATGCGATGGGATTGCAGACGTTGCTTACCTTCGGAGCTTCCTTTACTCCCGACCGGATATTGCCGTTAATTGATAAAGTTCCGGCCATTTATGCAAACAATGATGAACTGGTTGCCATGAAAGAACACTTCCAGGTGCTGGAAAATACGTGGGAAGGCAAGAAGTTTGTCGATTTCACCATGTCTACTCCTGGCGGGAAAGAAGTGAAATTGTCGGATTATGTTTCTAAAAACAAATACACCTTGGTCGACTTTTGGGCAAGCTGGTGTGGCCCTTGCCGCGCTGAAATGCCATTGGTGGTGAAGATGTATAACCAATACAAAGCCAAAGGACTCGGCATTGTGGGCGTATCTTTGGACAATAATCTCGACAGCTGGAAGAAAGGCATTCAGGCTCTTGGCATAACTTGGCCGCAAATGTCCGACTTGAAAGGCTGGCAATGTGAAGGAGCGAAACTCTATGGTGTCCGCAGTATCCCGCATACAATTCTGATTTCTCAGGACGGAACTATTGTAAAACGCGATCTTCAAGGTTATAAACTTCTTATTGAAGTAGAGAAATTATTAAATTGATTTCAGGAGGAATCCCCGCTTTTTACTCCCGGATAAATTGAGAATTTTTGTTTAATAAGAGGGCCTGTAAGCGTAAGAAGCAGAATATTTTATTGAAAACAACCCGAAAATAAAATTTTACATACGGGTTAAATTGCGGGAATAACGCAAACATTTCTTTGATAAAATTGAGGAAATGTTTGCGTTTGTTTTTGATAAAATTTTATATCTTCGCGTTCCATAAATCGATACTTGGAAAACATTAATAGAAACTTTTAGCGGAGTTATGTTAAGTTTACCCGAAAGTAGGATTTATCTTTTTCCTAATGTTAAACTTAATATTTCTGGAAACGGAATGTTTCTTTTCGCCTTTTACCTTAAAACTAAGTATGAAGAAATGATACTGTTCTCAGGAATAAAAAAAGAACAGTATGGTCCAATTAAAAAACTTATCAGACAAAGAGCTGGTCATGGCTTATGTTTCTCAGCATTCGACGGGAGCTTTTAATATTTTATTGACACGTTATGCGGAGTTTATAAAGGGATTGATAGCAAGCAAAGTATTTGATACGGACGAACAGGCCGATCTTTTTCAGGAAATATCGGTACGTTTGTATGCAAACCTGAAGGAAAAATACCGGGAAGAAGGGCGCTTTCATTCCTGGTTGTGCTGTTTGGTGTCGAACCATTTGATCAGCTATTTCCGGAAAAAACAAAAGGAACCCGATATGATTGTGGCTAATTTTGACTGGATGAAAGTGACTTATGTCAGAAATGGCGACTGCTTGGAGAATGAACGGGTGCTGTCTGTACTGGAAGATGTGCTGGGAACAATGGGAGAAGACATGCAGGAAGCTTTTCGCATGAAGTTTTACGAAGGATTGACTTACAGGCAAATTGCGGAGCGGAAAAACATTCCGTTGAGCACTCTGAATAAACGTTTTTGGCGAGCATTGCAATATTTGAGGAAAGAGATGCAGGCGAAAGGAATTACTGCTGCTTCGTATCATTACTGAAGGTTAGCCGTAAGCGGGTAAAAAGCGCCTGTTTTTTTGCTTTTTTTAATAGGAAAAATGATAGCTTCTTTACTATTGATGCAATATTTGTCGTACATTTGTTGTGTATTCGTAAGCTGAATATTACAAAAATGGTAACTAAGATCAAACATCTAGGTATTGTGGAAAACATCGAAAATTCCTGTCTTACGGTAAGAATCGTGCAGGCATCTGCTTGTGCTGCCTGCAATGCAAAAGCTCAATGTCGGGCATCCGATACGAAAGAGAAGCTGGTTGATGTGCTAAATCTTCAGAATATTCCTTGTCATATAGGCGAACATGTTTCGATAACGGGAACCACATCCATGGGAATGAAAGCCGTACTTTTGGCTTTTGTCATACCGTTTATGATTGTATGTGGCGTATTGTTTGGGGCAATGTATCTGACGGATGGCAATGAAATGTTGTCGGCAGTTGTTTCATTGATGGCATTGGTTCCTTATTATTTTATCATATATTTGGTGAGGAAGCGGTTAAAAAAAGTATTTATATTTACCTTAGATTCTGTAGAAGAACAATAAACAAACTAACTTATTATTTATGGATTTGGTTTTAATTGCAGTAATTTCTTTGGGTCTTATCGGCTTGATTTCTGCGATAATCCTGTTTGTGGTATCGAAAAAGTTTGCAGTTTACGAAGATCCGCGGGTGGCTCGTGTTTCCGAAGTTCTGCCTCAGGCTAATTGTGGAGGCTGTGGTTTTCCCGGATGCTCGGGTTTTGCTTCGGCATGCGTGAAGGCCTCTTCTTTGGAAGGTAAGTTCTGTCCGGTGGGAGGACAGGCGGTGATGGATAAAGTTGCCGGCATCTTAGGATTGAAGGCCGTGGTCTCCGAACCGAAAGTTGCCGTTGTTCGGTGTAACGGAACGTGTGAAAATCGTCCTCGCATTACGGAGTATGACGGAGTTTCTTCGTGTGCTGTGGCAAATCTTACTTATGGAGGAGAGACAGGCTGCTCGTTCGGATGTTTGGGATGCGGCGATTGTGTTTCGGTTTGTCAGTTTGATGCGATTCACATGAATGCGGAAACCGGTTTGCCTGAGGTGGACGAAAAAAAATGTACCGCGTGCGGTGCATGTGAAAAAGCTTGTCCGCGACACATAATAGAGTTGCGTCCGCGAGGAAAGAATGGCCGCCGCGTATATGTGCAATGCGTCAATAAAGAAAAAGGAGCCGTTGCGCGAAAGGAATGTACGGCGGCTTGTATCGGGTGCGGCAAGTGCGTGAAAGCATGTCCTTTCGACGCAATTGAAATGGAAAGCAATTTGGCTTATATAGATCCTGTGAAATGTAGGTCATGTCGTAAGTGTGAATTGGAATGTCCGCAAGGAGCAATTGTGGCAAAGAACTTCCCTTCTCGTAAAAAGAAGGCGGAGGAGGAAACGATTCTTTCTGAAACTTCGACAAACTGATGCTGAACATAATCCTTAAATTAACCGTGTTAATACAATTATTATCGTGAAGACATTTCGAATAGGCGGGGTTCACCCTGCAGAAAATAAGTTATCTGCTGGTAAAGCGATCGGAATACTTCCGGTTCCGGAACGGGCGGTTTTTCCTCTATCGCAACATATCGGTGCACCGGCAATCCCCGTTGTTGAGAAAGGCGATCGGGTGAAAGTGGGGACAAAAATAGCAGAAGCCGGAGGTTTTGTTTCGGCCTGTGTTTATTCGTCCGTGTCGGGGGTGGTAAATAAAATTGATAATATAATTGATGCGAGCGGTTATTCTAAACCAGCCATCTTCATCGATGTGGAAGGAGATGAGTGGGAAGAATCGATAGACCGCTCTTCTTCTTTGATAAAGACCTGCGACTTTTCGTCGGAAGAAATCGTCAAAAAAATAAAAGATGCCGGGATTGTAGGTATGGGAGGAGCATGTTTTCCCACACATGTCAAGTTGTCTCCTCCGCCGGGCTGCGCGGCCGAGTGCATTCTTATCAATGCTGTGGAATGTGAGCCGTATCTTACTGCCGATCATCGCCTGATGCTTGAGAAAGGAGATGAGGTATTGGTCGGTGTAACATTGCTGATGAAGGCAGTAAAGGTGAAGAAGGCTTACATTGGCATTGAAAGCAATAAACCGGATGCCATACGGCTTTTGCAGGAAAAGGCTGCGTCTTACGAAGGGATAGAAGTCGTGCCTCTGAAAGTAAAATATCCGCAAGGCGGGGAAAAGCAGTTGATCGATGCCATAATCGGCCGCCGGGTTCCACCGCCTCCCGCCATTCCTATTAATGTAGGAGCGGTAGTTCAGAATGTAGGGACCGCGTTTGCCGTGTATGAAGCCGTGCAGAAAAATAAACCTTTATTCGAACGTGTCGTAACCGTTACGGGGAAATCGGTGTTGAAGCCTTCGAACTTTTTGGTACGCATGGGGACGCCTATGAAACAACTTGTCGATGCGGCCGGTGGATTGCCGGAAGATGCTGCGAAAATAATAGCAGGCGGTCCGATGATGGGCAAGGCGTTGGCAAATCTTGATGTGCCCGTTTGCAAAGGTTCGTCAGGGCTTTTGGTGATGACAAAGGCGGAAGCCCGCCGCTCGGAACCGCAGCCGTGCATCCGTTGTGCGAAGTGTGTGACCGTATGTCCCATGGGCTTGGAACCATTTTTATTGGCAACTTGTTCGGCACACGGCTATTGGGAGAGGGTAGAGCATGAGATGATTATGTCATGTATTGAGTGTGGATCGTGCCAGTTTACGTGTCCTTCTCATCGTCCGATCCTCGACTACATCCGTTTGGGTAAGGGAAAAGTGAGTGGTATAATTCGAGCACGTAATACAAAGAAGTAATAGAATATTTTTAGTATGGCAAATAAATTGATTGTTTCATTGTCTCCCCATGTGCATAACGGCGACAGCGTGCAAAGAAACATGTACGGGGTGATGATTGCTTTGATACCGGCTTTGCTTGTATCGTTTTATATGTTTGGCTTGGGAGCCGTAATTGTTTCACTCACTTCGGTGGCCTCTTGTCTCTTTTTCGAATGGGCAATTACGAAATTTATTCTAAAGCGGGAACGGACTACAATAGCAGACGGTTCGGCAGCTTTGACCGGCCTTTTATTGGCTTTTAATCTTCCTTCGAATCTTCCATTGTGGATTATTGTGATAGGCGCCCTTGTGTCTATTGGAATCGGGAAGATGACTTTCGGAGGTTTAGGCTGTAATCCGTTTAATCCGGCGCTGGTGGGACGTGTGTTCCTGCTGATCTCTTTTCCGGTGCAGATGACGTCTTGGCCGGTTACCGGGCAGCTTTTAAGTTATACCGACGCGGAAACGGGAGCAACTCCTTTGGCCTTGATGAAACAAGCCATTCACGGTGATACGGAAGCATTAGGAAAATTGCCCGATACGTTGGATTTGTTTTTGGGAAATAACCCGGGATGTCTCGGAGAAGTCAGTGCCCTGGCTTTGCTGATAGGCTTGTTTTATATGCTGTGGAAGAAGATAATTTCCTGGCATATCCCGGTGTCTATCCTGGTAACCGTATTTGTTTTCTCCGGTTTGATGCATTGGGTCGATCCGGACACGTACGCTTCTCCGCTGGTTCATCTGTGTACGGGAGGATTAATGCTGGGAGCAATTTTTATGGCAACCGATTATGTTACGTCACCCATGTCGCATAAAGGAATGATTCTTTACGGTGTATGCATCGGATTCCTTACGGTTGTCATCCGTTTGTTCGGCGCATATCCCGAAGGAATGTCTTTTGCTATTCTCATAATGAACGCATTTACGCCGCTGATTAATGCCTATTGTAAACCAAAACGTTTCGGGGAGGTTAAAAAATGAATAAGTTGGATTCCTCATTGAAAAACATGGTTCTTTCCCTTACTGGCTTTTCTGTGCTGGCAGGAGCCTTGTTGGGTTTGGGAAATTATGTGACAAAAGAACCGATAGCCCGGGCTCAAGCAAAAATATTAAGCGACGCCATAGCTGTAGTTGTGCCGGGTTTTGACAACAATCCGGTGGAATCTTCAGAAAAGGTGGAGATGAATGGCGTAACTTATACGATTTATAAGGCAACCAAAGCCGGGGAATCGATCGGAGCAGCGGTAGAATCTTCGGTAGACGGCTTCGGAGGAAAATTAACGGTGCTGGTGGGTTTCGATAAAGACGGGAATATTCTCGATTATTCGTTGTTGAGTCATTCTGAAACGCCGGGATTGGGTTCGAAAGCCGACGGGTGGTTTAAGAAAGGAGCTAAAGGAGATATTATAGGAAAGAATCCGGGAGAGACTCCGTTGACGGTGAGCAAAGACGGAGGAGATGTCGATGCAATAACTGCTTCCACGATAACTTCTCGTGCTTTTCTCGCAGCCGTGAACAATGCTTATGCAGCCTATAAGGAAAAACAAACAGATGCTGTAAGTGGTGCCACTACGAAAAGCGGGAAAAAGAATGAATAACATTAAAGAGGAAAGGAGCATCTTATGAATAATTTTAAAGTATTGATGAACGGGATTGTCAGGGAGAATCCTACATTTGTTCTTCTTTTAGGTATGTGTCCGACCTTAGGAACTACTTCTTCTGCCATCAATGGTATGGGAATGGGACTGGCCACTATGTTCGTTTTAATCTGTTCGAATGTGGTAATCTCTTCGATAAAAAATTTAGTCCCCGACATGGTTCGCATCCCGATATTCGTTGTTGTCATTGCTTCATTTGTATCTTTGCTGCAAATGTTGATGCAAGCTTACACTCCCGATCTGTATGCTAAGCTCGGTTTATTTATTCCTTTGATTGTAGTGAACTGCATCTTGTTGGGAAGAGCCGAGGCATTTGCCGCCAAAAACACTCCGCTTCCTTCTTTCTTCGACGGATTGGGTATGGGACTGGGCTTCACCATTGCTCTTACTTTATTGGGAGGTGTGCGTGAGTTTTTAGGCACAGGTAAATTGTTTAACATCGAAATTATGCCGGAACAATGCGGAATGTTGATCTTTGTATTGGCTCCCGGTGCATTTATTGTATTGGGCTTTTTGATTGCCATTGTGAATCGTTTAAAGAAAATTAACTCGTAAATAAGATCATTGTATGGAATATATCTTGATATTTATCACCGCTATTTTTGTGAACAATATCGTGTTGTCGCAATTTCTTGGCATTTGTCCCTTCTTGGGCGTGTCGAAAAAAGTGGAAACGGCGATGGGAATGGGAGCGGCTGTCGCATTCGTGTTGACATTGTCTACCATTGTTACTTATATAATTCAGCGGTTTGTGCTTGAGGCTTTCGGCTTGGAGTATTTGCAAACTATCGCCTTTATACTTGTAATTGCCGCATTGGTGCAGTTGGTCGAGATTATCTTAAAGAAAGTTTCTCCCGCGCTTTATCAGGCTTTGGGCGTATTTCTTCCTTTGATAACCACGAACTGTTGTATTTTAGGTGTCACGATTTTGGTGATTCAAAAGCAGTATGATTTGTTGACGGGCGTGGTGTATGCATTTTCTACGGCATTGGGCTTTGCTTTGGCACTCATTGTTTTTGCCGGGATACGCGAGCAATTGGCGATGGTTAATATACCGAAGGGAATGAAAGGCATGTCCATTGCACTCGTAACGGCGGGACTTCTGGCAATGGCTTTCATGGGCTTTTCGGGAGTAGATCGAGGAATTGCTTCTCTATTGGGAGTAGGATAATAAACAAATATAATATTAAAACATTATCATGAAGGAAAGAATTTTGGTGACAGGCGGAACCGGATATATCGGTTCGCATACGGTTGTTGAGCTGCAGAATAGCGGATATGAAGTGATTATTGTAGATAATTTGTCGAACTCACGGGCAGACGTGGTCGATCGTATCGAACAGATTACAGGAGTCCGTCCGGCTTTTGAGCATGTAGATTGCTTGAATTATGCAGATTTGGACGGGGTGTTTTCTAAATATCCCGGCATTAAGGGAGTGATTCATTTTGCAGCGAGCAAGGCAGTCGGCGAGTCGGTTCAGAAACCTTTACTCTATTATCGGAATAATTTGGTTTCATTGATCAATATATTGGAGCTGATGTCTAAACATAATGTTCAGGCAATTATTTTTTCTTCTTCGTGTACGGTGTATGGACAGCCCGATAAGTTGCCGGTAACCGAATCCGCTTCGATAAAAAAAGCCGAGTCTCCTTATGGCAACACGAAACAGATAAACGAGGAAATCATTTGCGATACGGTAAAATCCGGTGCAGATATCCGCGCTATCTTATTGCGTTATTTCAATCCCATCGGTGCGCATCCTTCGGCCCTGATAGGCGAGCTTCCTTCAGGAGTTCCTCAGAATTTGGTGCCATACCTTACGCAAACAGCAATCGGCATTCGTGAGAAACTGAGCGTTTTTGGCGATGATTATCACACCCCTGACGGCTCGTGCATCCGCGATTATATTTATGTTGTCGATCTGGCAAAGGCTCATGTGGTAGCAATGTACCGCATCTTGCAGAATAAACAAAAGGAAAAAGTAGAGGTATTTAATATAGGAACAGGGAAAGGGCTCTCGGTGTTGGAACTGATTCATGCCTTTGAAACGGCAACCGGAGTGAAACTTAATTATCAGATAGCGGGACGTCGTGCCGGAGACATCGAGCAAGTTTGGGCCGATCCTGCTTATGCTAATAAAGAATTGGGCTGGAAAGCGGAAACATCCATCGAGGATACTTTGCGCTCGGCCTGGAACTGGCAATTGAAACTTCGGGAAGAAGGCATTCAGTAAACGAAATATTGACATATAAAGGAATCGTTTGTTTGTATTATCCTCCGTCGAAAGTCGGAGGATATTTTTTTATGTTTTACATAAATCCCCGGCAGATTTCAGAGAAAGGAATGTTTTGTTTTTTAACAAACCGTGTGGGCTTTTCCGTCAGACATCGGGGCGAATTATTATTTTTGTTTAACGGAATACATCCATTTAAATAAGTCTTTATCTTTGCATGCGTTTTTTGAAGGAGAAAAAGTATGGCACAGTCCAAAGAAATGACGGCAGGAGCTCCGTTGCCGCTTATCTTAAATTTTACGATTCCGTTGTTATTGGGTAGTCTGCTTCAGCAGACATATTCGATGGTAGATGCCGCCATTGTAGGGCAATTCTTAGGAATAAATGCCTTGGCAGCCGTGGGCGCCAGTACATCTGTTGTCTTTCTTATATTGGGATTCTGCAATGGATGCTGCGGAGGGTTCGCCATCCCCGTGGCACAGAAATTCGGCGCGCAAGACTATGTAACGATGCGTCGTCTGGTGGCGGTCAGCTTAAAGTTGACATGGATTCTGTCTCTTGTCCTTGCTTTGATTACAAGTTTGCTGTGTCCGTTCATCTTGCATCTCATGCAAACCCCCGATGTTATTTTTAAAGACGCATACTATTATCTGCTGATAACCTTTATCGGCATCCCTTGCACCTTCTTCTATAATTTACTGGCCAGCATCTTTCGGGCATTAGGCGACAGTAAAACACCTTTTTTATTCCTTTTGTTGTCAGCAGTGCTGAATATCATTCTCGATTTGGTGTTCATCATTGTGTTTAAATGGGGCGTTTCGGGAGCTGCCATAGCTACGGTTCTTTCGCAAGGCATTTCGGCTGTTTTGTGTTATCGTTACATGAATCGCAAGTTTGAAATACTGAAAACCACTCCGGCCGACAGGAAGTTCCGTCGGGAACTTGTCGGGCAATTGATATTTATCGGCACGCCTATGGGACTACAGTTCTCCATCACTGCAATCGGAAGTATCATGCTTCAGAGCTCAAATAACGATTTGGGTACGGTGTGCATCGCGGCTTTTACGGCAGGTATTCGAATAAAAATGTTTTTCTTGTGCATGTTGGAAAGCTTGGGAGTCGCGATGGCCACATACTGCGGCCAGAATTATGGAGCAGGAAAGCCGGAACGTATTTGGCAAGGAATTAAGTCGGCCGTTTTGTTGATGGTGATCTATGTAGTGGTTGTCAATGGCATTTTATGGAGTTTCTCGGATAAATTCGTACTGCTTTTCCTGGATCCTTCCGAACATGAAATCATTGATAAGGCAACTTTGTTTCTGCATGTATCGGTATCTTTCTTCCCCGTTTTGGGAATACTTTGCATTCTTCGTTATTCCATTCAGGGAGCCGGTTACACAATGCTCGCCATATTTTCCGGTGTTTCCGAAATGATTGCCCGTATTTTGGTGAGTCTCGTTGCCGTACCGTTGTGGGGCTTTTGGGCCGTTTGCTTCGGCGATCCGGTGGCATGGATATTTGCAGTTGCTTTTCTTGTCCCGGCATTCCGTTATGTCTATCACCGGCTTTTACGCATTTTGTCTAAAGAAAAATCTCGTCTGGAGAGCATTCCTGCTTGAAAATATCGTGCTTTTAAAACGGGGAGTTAATAAAGCATAAAAACAAAGAACCCGTTCTTCTTGTTTACAGGATTTTGTATTTTAGTGAAGATAATCTTATTTTCACTAAAAACGAACACACAAAGGCCATGAAAACAATGAAAAAAGTAACTTTATTGGCCCTGTCATTTTTCTTGACGATGGGGGCCTTTTCCCAACAGAAAGACCTTGTTCAGTATGTAAATACGCTACAGGGTACAGATTCTAATTTCGGCTTGAGCCGTGGAAATACCTATCCTACGACAGCTATGCCGTATGGAATGCATGCATGGTCGGCGCAGACCGGGAAAAATGGTGACGGGTGGAAGTACCAGTACTCGGCGGACGAGATTCGGGGATTCAGCCAATCTCATCAGTGCAGTCCCTGGGTTGGCGATTATGCCGTGTATTCTTTTATGCCGGAAGTTGGGGCGTTGGTGGTAAATGAAAACGAAAGAGGAGCTAAATTCTCGCATGCCGATGAAATAGCAAAACCACATTATTATAAAGTGACCTTCGAAAACGGTATCACCACCGAGATGGCTCCTACGGAACGGGGCGTACATTTCCGGTTTTCTTACCCGTCGTCCCAGGATGCCTATCTCGTTATAGATGGCAATACGGCCCAGAGTGAAATACAAATCGATGTGGAAAAGAAACAAATATGCGGTTGGGTAAATAATCACCGGTTCGTAAATCATTCGGAAAACTTCCGCAGCTATTTTGTGATTCAGTTCGACAAATCTTTCGAAGATTACGGAACATGGGAGAATCAGGAGAATCAAATTTTTGAGAAGCAGGCAGCAGGTAGCGGAAAAGGATACGGGGCTTATGTGAAATTTAAGCGGGGAGCGAAGGTACAGGCCAAGGCTGCTTCGTCATACATAAGCATGGAGCAGGCAGAAGTTACGCTGCATCGTGAACTGGGAGCGGATAAAAATGTGGAAGCTACGGTGGCACGCGGGAAAAAGACATGGAATGATTTGTTGAACCGTATCGTTGTGGAAGGCGGAACGGACGAGCAAATCCGTACGTTTTATTCATGTTTGTTCAGGGCGAATCTGTTCTCTCGTAAGTTTTACGAGATAAAAGAGGATGGAGCGCCCTATTATTACAGTCCGTACGACGGGAATATTTACGATGGATATATGTACACCGACAACGGTTTCTGGGATACTTTTCGCTCACAGTTCCCATTGACAAACATACTTCACCCGACGATGCAGGGAAGATATATGAATGCTTTGCTTGCAGCACAGGAACAATGCGGATGGTTGCCCTCGTGGTCTTCACCGGGAGAATCGGGCGGTATGTTGGGAAATCACTCAATTTCTTTGCTGGCTGACGCGTGGGCCAAAGGAATACGGAGTTTTGATCCGGAAAGAGCATTGAAAGCTTATGCACATGAGGCGATGAATAAAGGTCCATGGGGCGGCGCAAACGGGCGTATTTTCTGGAAGGAATATTATCAGTTGGGCTATGTGCCTTATCCGGAATCCTTAGGCGCTACCTCCCAAACATTGGAATATGCTTACGATGATTTCTGCGCCTATCAGCTGGCCAAGATGACCGGCAACCGGTTTTATCAGGATGTTTTTTCTCGTCAGATGTATAATTACCGGAATGTTTTCGACGCTTCTACCGGATTTATGCGCGGTAAGGCGGTAGACGGAACGTGGCAAACTCCTTTCGATCCTTTGGTGTGGGGCGGTCCTTATACCGAAGGAAATGCCTGGCATTATAATTGGTCTGTGTTTCACGACGTGCAAGGTTTGATCAATCTTTACGGGAGTGACGAAAAATTTACGCAGAAAATAGATTCGGTCTTCATTTTGCCCGGTGTCATAAAGCCCGGAACTTATGGTTTTGTGATTCATGAAATGAAAGAAATGGAGCTGGCCGGGATGGGACAATATGCCCACGGAAACCAGCCGATACAGCATTTGTCTTATCTGTACAGCTACGCCGGTCAGCCGTGGAAAACCCAGTATTGGGTGCGTCAGATACTGAATCGTCTGTATAACTCTACGGAAAAAGGCTACCCCGGCGACGAGGACCAGGGCGGTATGTCCTCTTGGTATGTGCTGAGCGCCCTGGGAATTTATGCAGTATGTCCGGGTACGGATGAGTATGTGATAGGAAGTCCTTTGTTTAAGAAGGCAACCATTACGATGGAGAACGGCAATAAATTTGTGATTGAAGCGGAAAATAACAGTGACGAGAACGTGTATATTCAGTCGGGAACCCTAAACGGAAGAGTGTTAGACAGGAATTATATTCGTTACGATGACATCGCCGACGGAGGAGTTCTTCACTTTGAAATGGGGAATCAGCCGAATAAAGAAAGATGTACGTCTAAGTATGCTGCTCCCTTCTCGCTGTCGAAAGAGTAAGGCTTTGGCGATGAACTGCCGGAAACTTTGTGGACATTAAAGGAAAACGTTCCGTCATTTCCCGGAAAATGGCGGAACGTTTTTTATCTCTTTCCGGCATGTCTTGTGCAGGACGTGGCTTTAGTTTCTTATGGGGAGCCGTTTCCAGATGAAAGAAGGAATCAGTCTCCATAGAAAAACAAGTACCCGGTAACGATAGTCGATGATAACGATCCGTCTCTTTTTATTCAATGCCCGGACAATGTGCCATGCCACTTTTTCGGGTTTCATCAGCATGGGGTAATGCTTTCCGTCTCTTAAAAGGTTCGTAGCAACGAATCCCGGTCGGATGTCCGTGAAGCAGATATTCAAATGATGCATGCATGAAAGTTGTTCCAGAGCGTCAAGATAGGTGTTTTGAAAGCGCTTGGTTGCAGAGTAAGCCGGCGCAATTCCCAAACCTTTTGTTCCGGCAATGGAACTGATAATGGCGATATGTCCTTCTCCTTTCCTTTTGAAAAAGTGAAATGCAGCGTCAATCATGCGTGTAAAGCCGGTGGCGTTTGTTTCTAACGTTTGCAGTTCGATGTCCCGATCCAGCTCGAAATTCTGATGCCCTATACCGGAACAGTGAATATACAAATCCATTCCTCCGAGTAAATCTATAAGGGCATTAAGTTGGTTGACCGAATCAGGAGAACAGACATCAAGGGCAATTGCCCGTATGCGATCGGGGGCTTTCGCTTGAAGCTCTTTCAACTTTTCTTCGCGACGCCCCGCTATGCCTAACATCCATCCTTCTTGTAATAGCAAAAGGGCGGTTTCATATCCAATGCCTGATGTGGCTCCCACGATGACGGCTCGTTTTGTTTGTGCAGTATCCATTGTTTCTTCCTATTAAAATTGTTGTCAGTTCATGCGTATCTCGTAGATGAACGTATCGTAACCGGGCATATCTGTACAGTTCTTGTCGTAATAAAATCTTCCTTCGGAGGGCATTTGTTCGTTTATCGGCTGCATGCTTTTGCAAAGGCTGTGGCAAAAAGTTTTGTAGGAATGGCTTTCCGTTCCCCGCTCTGTATCGTTGCGATAAATCAGGATATAGCGGTTTTTGGGATAAGAACCGATCAGATTGTTTATATTTCCGGCTATGTCCTTTGCCTGTTGCGGCGTTATTCGGTCGAAAAGATTCGACATGTTGAGATATACCGTTTCGTGGTCTGTTACCTGCAATGCGCGGAAAAGAGAGAAAAGTTCCGATGGAGTGTAGACAAAGCGGATGTCTTCCGGACAGAATGTGCCGTTTGAAAGAAATTGTTTTGCCGTTTCCTGCATTTCTTTTGCCGGATAAATGCCGATGAACATCAGGCGGTGCTGAGAAAATTTGGAATAGGTTTCCTTAAAAGCAATCGCCGAAGCACCTGTTTCGTAGGCAAAATCACAAAAAATCGTGCGGGCGGAGTTCTGAAGCGGGGCGGGGAATAGCCGGTATCCTTGGCTTTCGAAAAGAGCATGGGCCGCGGCATATTGCCTGCACATGTAGTAATAGTCATATAAACGTGCTTTGTCTGTTTGTGAAAGGTCGGCATTTTCATTGTCGGGAGATGCGAAATCATAACGTCCGTATGCAATGGTTTCCAGATTTTTCGCATGTGCGTCTTTCCGAACCGTCTCGTTTTTTAAAAGAGGCTGTTCTATTATTTCATGAAACCGTTCCCGGAATTTATCGTTCAGGGCGTAGATGTTGTTTTGGATTTCCGGGCTTCTTTCACTTGGCGGAATGTTGAAATCCCCTTTAAGGAACGAAGCGTCTGTTGTTTCGATATAGCCATTTTTCATCCGGATGAACTCCATGAGTTTGTAAAAGGTGAGATTGTTCTCGAGAATTTGCGGATTACCCGTAAGTATAAGTTGCTTGCGCGCCCGTGTAATGGCTACGTTCAGTTTGCGGTCGATTATGGAATTTCCTTCCCGGAATGTGTTTTCCGTGAGGAAGTTTAATTGGTTGAAGTTGCGCACTGTAAACGAATAGATGATGACATCCCGCTGGCTTCCCTGATAACGTTCCACGGTATCGATGCTGATTTGCTGAAGTTCCGGTATCTCAAGCCGCATGATTTCTTTCCGAATCATTGCAATCTGATTGCGGAAAGGTACGATGACACCGACTGTCTTATCGGGTTTGAAGTCGGGAGATGACAGCTTGTAAATGCTTTTGAGAAGCATTGCTACGATGCGTGCTTCGGTGGGATTTGTTTTGTCGGATGCGATGTCCGTTTCATCGATTGTGTCTGATGGAATGAAGATTAAGCGTCTTTTCAGCAGCAGACTTTCCGTTTTATTCAAAGCCTGGTTATGATATGGAAAATCTTCCTGTTGGTGGGGCAGGGGGACCGGCTCGAGTTGCTCCTGCGAATAGAACGTTTGGTTGGGAAACTCGGCAAGTTCGGGATGCATGCGCCCTTGTTTGCGCAAAATGCTCCTGAAGTTTGCATTACTTTGTTTGTATAAACGTTCGAAAAGGGAGTTGCGGCAATCGTATAACCCGATGTCGTTTAAGATACTTTCATGCACTCTTGCTTCGCTTTCGCTCTGTAAAGCGATGGCAGGCAACTGCTTGTAATCGCCTACCAGTACAAATTTTTTGACTGCACTTTCGCCTCCTTTCTTTGTAGACAATATGCCGAGCAGTTCCGGTTCCAGTATTTGAGAGGCTTCATCAATGAAGGCTGTCGAGAAAGATTTCAGCCCGAACAGATAAAGATGATTGTTTAGAGATGTTGTCGTGCCGACGTATATGCGGGTACGGATGAGGATGTTTTTTAATTCCGTGAGCTTGTTTTGTTGGGAATACAGGTTTTTCAGCAGGAAAGGAACGAAACGTTTGTCGCAGGAGTATTCGTTCCCGATGCGGACGAACGGCGTCTTTTCGGCAATACCGGAGCAGACAAGCATGTCGCATATCTCGTCGACCGCACGGTTTGTGTACGATAAAAGCAGCAGTGAGGCCTCGGGATCTGTCAAAGCCTCCTCCACCATATAGCGTAATGCGCACGATGTTTTTCCGCTTCCCGGGGGACCGACCAGCAGAAAATAGTCGTCGGCCTGTTTCTCTTTAAGGATTAGTTCGTTGAAACTCCCGTAATGACCGTTCAGTTGGCGTTCGGCGTTTCTTTTGGGTTGACGGATTCCCAGCAGGAGATCCTTGCGTTCTTGGGTAGCTGACAAGAACGCATATAAACCGCGCATCGCATTGTTCGTCGAGGTATCCGAGTAATCATGCTCGATGGCAAAGCGTTCGTTCTCGCCACCTATGATGTCTTTATTCTGTTGTCCGTTCCGTAAAATGATGGAAATGCGGTCGGCTTCTATGCTGAGGATGTTGCCCTTCATTAAAATTTTTTTGCGGATGTCGGGCACATCACTGCATGGATAAAAGATAATAATGTCGCCCGCCCTGAAGTTTGGCAGGAGGTCTTTTTCCTGATGTGGAAGGGAAAGTTCCAAAATGTCGTATCCTTTAGCGGGATGACTTCGTTGTTTGCTGTATATCTTCAGATTGGTCAGTATGTTTCCCGACTCTATTTTTTCGGAGAGGGGCTGATGCCACAAGCCGGAGAAGCCGTGCGACGGATTGTTTTTACCTCCGGTTTTGTTGAGAATCTGCTCTTTCGATATGAAGGTGAACAGCCTGTTGAAGTAAGTACGTTCCAAATGAGAGCACCGTTTGAACGCATCGATTGTTTCTTGCAACTGCGGTTTCTGGAAATCATTCCATAGTCGGTTGTTTATCTTCTTTTCGTTGAGTAAATCGGTGCTGAGATTGTTTATCACAGAACTTACCGCTCCTTCTCCGAAAGCAATTTCGTTGGCCACGATATAGTTGCGCAGGCGTATGCTGTCGCGAAACAATGTTTCCGCAAAACGCTCCATTATCAATCCGTCAGGATACTTGGAGTATAAGAGAAACGTTTGCAGGTCTTTCGTTTTGTTCCCGAAGTTATACATTAAAATACCTTGATAAAGCATCATTTGTACGAAATGATCTTCTTTATGACGGTGATGGAACTCGTCGCGTTTGCCCGATTTCTGTTCGATCAGTACCTTGAAATCTTTCTGAAGCATATCGACTCTTCCCTGCAAGCCCAGTTTCTCGCAGACGAAAGATGCCTCGAGTAATGTTTGGTTACGCTCGAAGTTTGGAATATTTTCGGGAAGGATATGCCGGATGAAGGAACGGATGTTGTCCATTTGCGCTTGTGCCTGTTTGTGAAAATCGGGAGGAATCGGGCACGTACAGAATTCCAATAAGGATGAGGCGAAGAACTTTTTAATCGTTTTATGGTATGTTACGGGATCTTCGTCCTGTTCATTTATGTAATCGTCGAGGAACTGTCCCGCCAAATTACCCATTAGGATGGGAGACGTATTGGCACGGGGCTTTATTTTGTTGATGAAATAGTTGTATGGATGATGCCCGTACTCACGGAAACAGGCGGCAAGCGAACTGATGTCTATCAGATAATCCGGATGGATAATTATCAGTTCGGGAACGTAATATCCGTTATCGTCTGTTTGTACGTTCAGCAGATTAATCGGTAAATTCTCTGTCAGGAGTTCGCGGATATAGCATAAATCGCCGTTGTGTGTCCCTTTGGTATAGTCGATAACAATAAACGAAGCATCATCCGTGTCGGCGGAAGCGAATATCTTTGTCTCGTCCCAACTGTTGACCGATGCCCGTATATAAGGGATAAAGGTTTGATGCTTTGAGGGAATGGGGCGGTTTGATTGCGGAATTTTATCGGCCAGGTTTTCCGGAATGTCCTCATTGAACGAGCAAGAGATGAAATAAAGCAAAGCTCTCAAATCGTAGGAATAAGTCTCAAAGTCGGGAGCAATGCTTTTGTTTATGACGGCGTTACAGTTACGGCGCATCGTCTGGATGGCATATTTATCGCCGGGAGGGAATCCTTTCACCCTGCAAATATAGTCTAAGCGTGAGAATAAATTGGCAAAAGAAATGCTTGCGTCTCTGGTCAATTCGTAGCAGGCCTGTTCCAAGATCCTGTGAAGTGCAATATATCCTGTACGTAAATTCTCGGGAGAAACGAGAACCTGCCTATGAATCTGTGCGATGCGTTCATATAAGTCGAAGGCTTGTATCTCGATATGTTGGAAAGAGTGTTCTGACATGCGGAGGCTTTTTATTAAAAACGTCGAGGGGTTTTAGAATATACTCCTCGACGTTTTGTATGAAATGCTGAATAAATAAAAAACGATGATCTCGATGTTTTATTTTTAATTTACTGAGCATCTGTAGAAGCGATGTGCACGCAATACGCTTTTTCTAACATGGGATATTCTCCCGTGTAGGCGTTTGTTACATCTTCTTTTATGGCCGTTTCAGAAGTTGTTCCGCTATTTTCGTCGGAAGCGTAGGTAAGAATGTAGACACGTTCTTCCCCGTTTGTCAGATTTGCGGTAATTTGTGTGTAGATACTTCCGTTTTCCCAGTACCTTGTTCTCTTGGTAAAATTTCCCTCGAAAGGCAGCGATGTAGCAGAAGGACGTATTGTGATTCGGCCTTCGGTGAGTTCTTTATTCATATACGTGAAGACATATTCTCCACCGGCCTGTATGTCGGAAGCATTAATAATTCTGTCTTTTATTTCGTTATAGTCGTTGATCGTCAAACCTCCGCCTTCAATTTCCGCGGTTACCCGGCTTATTTTATATGTATCGGCGGGATATGTTACCTTTACGGTCAGCGTGTAATAGTTGCCTGCATTGTCCGTTATGGTAAAAACGGCCTCGCCCAGTCCTTTAGGGCTGATTGTCAATGTGCGTCCGTCATGGCGGAAATCCATTACATTGTCGTCGGAACAGTCAAACATGTAGACGCCGTTTCCTCCGTTTATATGAAAGGAATACCCGTTTTCATCGAAAGGACTTAAGGTAAGGATATTGTTGTCTCCGATGGGAGATGCGCTTTCTTCTGTGCACGAAAGGGAAATGGGTATGTAATTATCGTCGTCGCCACAAGCCGGCAATCCTAATGTACAGAGAGAAAAAACGAGTCCTCCCATTAAATATTTTAGCTTCATACGTATGATTCTCTTAAATGTTTGGTTCAAAGATACAATTATTTCTCAGAAATCGTATAGTCTCCTGCCTGTTCTGTTAGAATATTTTGCAGTTCTTCAACGTTAATTACTTCTTTGTCGAAGCTGATTTTGGCAACGGGAGGATTCAGTGATACTTCGGCTTTTATGCCATCTATTCCGTTTAACGCCTTCTCAACCCTTGTACGGCAATGCTCGCACATCATTCCTTCGATGGCATATTCTTTTGTGATGCCGGTGCTTTTCTGTGACTCGGATGCCGGGCATTCCGTTTGCTGAACCTCATGGACTGTTGCAGGGACTGTTTTTCTCAGTTGTTTTTTTCTCAATCGCAGGCTGTTTGTAACGACGCTGACACTGCTCATTGCCATCGCAGCTCCGGCAATCATCGGGTTTAAAAGGAAACCACAAACGGGATAAAGTATGCCGGCGGCGATGGGAACCCCGAGCAAATTATAGATAAAAGCCCAGAAAAGATTCTCGCGGATGGTTCGTATCGTGAGTTTCGATAATTGTATGGCATCCGTAATTTTGGTTAAATCGGTGGATATGATTGTCATGTTTGCCACATCGATGGCTATATCGCTTCCTTTTCCCATGGCGATGCTTAGGTCGGCTTGTGCCAGGGCGGCGCTGTCGTTTATGCCGTCGCCTACCATTGCTACGCACTTTCCTTTAGCCTGAAGTTCGGAAATGAATGCCGCTTTTTCTTGTGGCAAAGCCTCCGCATGGAAAGAATCTATTCCGGCCTGTGCGGCAATGGTGCGTGCTGTTTCCGCATTGTCTCCAGTCAGCATGATGACATCAAGTCCTTTTTCTTTCCATTCCGATACCGCTTTTTTTGAAGAATCCTTTATGTTGTCTGTTATGGCAAGGACGGCAAGTGCGCACTGTCTGTCGGTAAACCATACGACCGTTTTCGATTCTTTTGTCCAAAGTTGTGCTTTTTCTTTTAATGCCTCGTCGGCTGTTATTCCGTATTCGGCAAGTAATTGTTTGTTTCCCGCGAAATATTCTTCTCCGTTTATGACGGCTTTTATGCCTTTTCCCGTAAGGCTTTCAAAATGTTCAACGGGAAGAGATTTTCCTTTTATGCGGGCCGTGATGGCAAGAGACAGCGGATGTTCGGAAAGTTCTTCTATTGAGAACAGAATGTTTTCCCCGTCTTCGAGTTGTTTTTTCCAGATAATATCCGTTACGGCCGGTTTCCCTTCGGTAAGCGTTCCGGTTTTGTCGAGTACGATTGTGTCGACCTTTTTGGCAATTTCCAGGCTTTCGGAGTCTTTGATAAGGATACCTTGTTCCGCTCCCTTCCCGATGCCTACCATGATGGCCGTAGGAGTTGCAAGTCCGAGTGCGCAGGGACATGCGATAATCAATACGGTGACAGCTGCCAAAATTCCGTGTGTAAATCCGTTTTCGGGCGCAAAAAAGAACCAGCCCAAGAACGAAATTAAGGCAATAAGCAGGATGGAAGGAACGAAAACTGCAGCAATTTTATCGACCAACTTCTGCACCGGTGCTTTGCTTCCCTGCGCATCTTGCACCATTTGAATGATGTGTGCCAGCATTGTGTCGGCACCTGTCTTTTGTGCGATGAAGTGAAAACTTCCTTTCTGATTCACCGTTCCGGCGAAAATATTACATCCTTTTTCTTTTTTTACCGGGACGGGTTCTCCGCTTAACATGCTTTCATCTACGTATGAATAACCTTCTGTTACTTTTCCGTCTACGGCTATTTTCTCACCGGGCCTGACAAGCAGGGTGTCTCCCGGGCGCACTTGTTCGATATCGATGCTTTCCGGATTGCCGTTTTTCAGGACTGTTACGGTTTTAGGCCGCAGTCCCATCAGTTTTTTTATGGCGGCGGAGGTATTGCCTTTGGCGCGCTCTTCAAGTAAACGTCCCAATAAGATGAATGTGATGATGACGCTTACCGCTTCAAAGTACACGTGCGGTTCCACACCTCGTGACAGCCAAAACTCGGGAAAGAGCAGATTGAACAGACTGAAGAGGTAAGCAATTCCCGTACTGTTCGCGACCAACGTATCCATGTTAGCCGAGCGATGCTTCAGTTGTTTCCAGGCATTTATGAAAAATCCGCGCCCCAACCAGAAAATAACGGGGGTGGAAAGCAGGCAAGCAATGAGGGCGGCATACGGCATGTCCGAGAAAAACATGCTGATGACTGCCGTGGGAACAGATAATACGGCAGCCCATATTGTGCGGTTCTTCAGCGAATTGTATTTTTTGTTGCGGGCATTTTCTATGTCTTCCATCTGGTCTTTTCCCGCATCGATCACCAAATCGTAGCCGGCATCGCGCACGGCTTTTTGCAAACTTTCCGGCGAACAGCTTTCCGGCTCGTATTCCACGGTGGCTTGTGCCGAAGCATAATTTACGTTTGCCGAACAAACTCCCGGCTGATGCTGCAGTGTCTTGTCCACCCGGGCGGCACAAGCGGCGCAACTCATCCCGAGGACAGGAAAGGTTTGTTTGATTGTTTTATGGGTATTCATGTGATAATGATTTCTAATTGATTTGCAAAAATACGATTAAAAAAACGGAAAAAGTAATCTGCTTTGCTATTATTTTGTTCGATATCGCTTCAGGGAGAAAATGAAATATTGGCGCTTTTTGTGCGAAGCGTAACTTTTTTTATATTTGCTCAATATTTTCATGTTATTAAATTAATACGGTTATATGGATAAGATTATTGTTAATTCATACGAGGAATTCGAGAAACTGCTCGGCCAACGTATCGGTGTTTCCGACTGGTTATTGGTAGATCAGGATAGAATCAACCAGTTTGCTGATGCAACACTTGACCATCAATGGATTCATGTGGACACGGAACGTGCGAAAAAGGAAAGCCCGTTTAAGACAACTATCGTGCATGGTTATCTTACTTTGTCGTTGCTTCCGTTTTTTTGGAACCAGATCATTCAGGTAAATAACCTGAAGATGATGGTAAATTACGGAATGGATAAGATGCGTTTCGGGCAGGCTGTTTTGTCGGGGCAGCGCATCCGTTTGGTGGCCGATCTGCATTCTGTCATGAATCTGCGCGGAACGGTAAAGGCGGAGATCAAGTTTGTTCTTGAAATAGAAGGCGAGAAGAAAAAAGCGCTTGAAGGAATTGCCACATTCTTGTATTATTTCGAGTAAGAGGATGCGGATGCGTTTTCTGAGGAATGACACGGTTTCGGTAAAATTTACCCGCAATGGATGAAGCGTTGCGCGGCAAGCTTTCCCGGTGGGCGTCGCAGTATCATACGGCAGACTTCATAAGCGTTGATCCGATACGTTTCCCGCATCGGTACGATTTGCCGGAGGATATAGAGATAAGCGGCTTGTTGACTGCCGTGATGAGTTTCGGAAACCGGACGCAGATCTTGCGGAAAGCCGACTGTTTGGACGGCATGATGAAGCATGCTCCTCTGCAGTATGTGCTTTCGGGAACGTGGAGGGATGATTTCCGTCCGGGCGATACCGGAAGTTTTTATCGGATGCTTTCATACGCCACGATGCGGGCTTTTTTTGAAAAACTGTATGCGGTTTATTCCGAAGGCCTTATTCTGGAAGATGTTTTGATGACGTATCCCGGAAATCCGATGCAGAAGTTGTGTGCTTTTTTAGGCGTTTCCGACCGCAGTCCGCAGAAGAAACTGAATATGTTTTTGCGGTGGATGATACGCAGACAATCGCCCGTTGACTTCGGGATATGGCAGCGGATGAGTCCGGCCGACCTGATAATTCCGTTGGATACCCACGTCTGTCGTGTGGCCCACGGGCTTGGATTGACCGATGCAGCGGTTTATTCGTTGGCCAATGCGAGAAAGATTACAAAAGCGCTTGCCGAAGTTTTTCCGGGAGATCCTTGTTTGGGCGATTATGCCCTCTTCGGCTATGGAGTGAATCATAAGGATGTTTGATGTAAAAGGATGAGATGTTATGGGGAAAAGATGGAAATGTTTTAATTGGATAGTGAGCTTGTTTTTTGCGATGAGTCTGCCCGCTTGTTATGATTACAGCGCCGACATTGTTATGTATTCGGGCGATCAACCTGTGGTGGAAGATGGCGTATGTACGAATGCCGTGACGCATGTTGCCTTGTCGGCCGGCGGACAAAGTTCGGTGGAACTCGGAATGGCTTTCGGAAACGGCTGGTATCGTGCCGAAACATCCGATGTGGAAATCGTGAAAGTCGCTGTTCAGTACGATCGGCTTACCCTGTCCTGCGGAGAAAAGACCGGGGAGGCTGTTGTCATCGTGAGCGATGAAAAAGGCAATGAAGAGCGGCTTTCGGTAGAAGTGAGCCAATAAGATGTCTCATCATACACGAGAAAAGGGAGGGATGGTATAGACCATTCGGCTGGCACGAGGAGGTATGACAGGCAAAAGACGCTGTTCCATTATCCCCTTTAAAAGGTCATGGACGCATGGAAACCGTAATATTTATGGTCGGTCATGGGAACCAATGTCAGATTATGCTTCTTTGTGAAGGGGCGTGTAAAGAGATAAGAGCAGCCGGCTCCGATGGCTGCTCCGGCAAGAACATCCCAGCAATCGTGCTTTTTCCCGTAAACTCTGCTCCATCCCACGTAGGTAGACAGAACGTAAGCCGGCAGTCCCCATTTCCATCCGTATCGGCGTTGAATGAAAGCTGCGGCGGCAAATGATGTAGCTGTATGCATGGACGGGAACGAATGACGGTCGCTATGGTCGGGACGATCCTTTTTTATCAGATATTTTAATCCGTAGGTTATCCCAACGGTGGTGATGCCTGCCAAAGCTCCCTGCTTTAATCCTTCCCAATCTTTCTGAATCAGTACGGCAGTAAGCCCGGCAACAGGAAGTAAAACTGCCCCGATGTCGCCGGATGTACGGATGTTTTTTCTTGCACCTTCCACTTCGATTGTTTGTGAATGTGCAGGTACGGTTAGAGAGAATATGGCAATGAGAAGGATAAAGATTCTCATGATTGTTCAGAATAATTTGGGAATGAATATGATAAGTCCGACGGCTGCGGCTGCAATTGCGAGTATCAGTACACTGCCGGCTGCCAGATCTTTTGTCTGTTTTATGGCATCGCGCTGTTCCTCCGTCACGAAATCGGCCAGTCTTTCTATCGATGAATTTACGGCCTCGGCGGCAAGAACCATTCCGATGGACAGGATGATTGCAATCCATTCCGCTGCTGATAGACGAACCATGATGCCGGCAATGGTGACACAGATTGCAGCGAAGCAATGAATCCATGCGTTATGTTCGCGGGATATCAGCAGATAAATCCCGTTGGCGGCGTATTTGAAACTTCTTAAACGTTTGCGTATGGTGAAAGGTTCATTTCTCATTTTAGTACAACTTCTACCGGGCAATGGTCGGAACCGTAGATATCGGTATGAATGTCTGCGCTGACAAGCCGGTCGGTTAAACGCGATGAAATCAAAAAGTAGTCGATACGCCATCCTGCATTTTTCTCGCGTGCTTTAAAACGGTACGACCACCAAGAGTAGATGTTTTCCTGTTCGGGATAAAAGAAGCGGAAGGTGTCTGTAAATCCGGCATCGAGCAATGTCTGGAATTTCTCTCGCTCCTGGTCGGTAAAACCGGCATTCATGCGGTTGGTCTTCGGGTTCTTCAGGTCGATTTCCTTATGTGCTACATTTAGGTCGCCGCATACCAGCAAGGGCTTTTTCTTGTCCAGTTCCAGTAAATAATTCCGGAAATCATTTTCCCATTGCATTCGATAGTCCAAACGCTTGAGGCCGTCTTGCGAGTTTGGGGTATAAACTGTAATTAAATAAAAGTCCGGCATCTCCAAAGTAATGACGCGTCCTTCGCGGTCATGGGCATCGATTCCTAAACCATATTGCACCGAAATGGGAGTATGACGCGTAAAAATGGCAGTACCTGAGTAGCCCTTTTTCTCGGCATAATTCCAGAAAGAAGAATAACCCTCGAAGGATAAGTCGAGCTGTCCCGCCTGCATTTTTGTTTCCTGCAGGCAGAAAAAGTCGGCATCCAGCTTACGAAAAGTCTCACGGAAGCCTTTTTCGCAACAGGCCCGTAGGCCGTTTACATTCCAAGAAATGAATTTCATGAGTTCTATAATCGTTTATTTCTTTATGTCGAAAAGGTATGTTAGGCGGCCTCCAATGAAAGAATGTGCCGAACGCGAGAAATAATCTTGTTTGGTGCTATGGTAAAAATCGCTCAGGCCGAAGTAATATCTTCCCTCAAGGATGAAGTGCCCTATGTTTGTTCGTACTTCCAAACCTCCTCCTCCGACGATACCATAATCGAACTTATTCTCGGCCATTTTCCCGTATTGTTCCGTTGTTCCGTTCGGACGCATCTCGGGATGCCATGAAGCACTCCTCGTCTCTTTTTCACTTATCAGGTAACCTATCTGTGGACCTAAGTTTAAAACGAAGCGGACACCGCGGCCTTTGTCTTTCCCGAAGGCCAGATGTGCCAGCAAAGGTAGTTCTATGTAGTTCATGGTGCGGTGATAAGTATCGCCGCTTTCGTCCTCGATGATTTCATTCCATCCGCGTTGGGAATAGTTAAGTTCGGCTTGTATGCCGCAAATCATCTTGAAGTATTTTTCTGAAATATACCGTGCGGTGACACCTACAGAGGGACCTATTTGGTAACCTTGCTTGATGTTTGGGGTAAAACTTACCTTACTTAGATTCACACCTCCGTTAATTCCTACGGAAAAATTGTGGCGCGTATCTTGTAACTGTGCTTTTGCCGGCATGTAGAAAAGGGAAATCAGCACCCAAAGAACGAAAAGATGTTGTTTATACATGCGCTTTTATTCAAAATCAAGTTTAACCAATTCGAAATCTTTAGTGAAGTGAACAAAAAAGACTTTGCGGTTGATAAAGCCTCCCCAATTGTTTACTCGTTCGAATTTAAAGCCGGTTTGTATCGGAGTCACTTGCACTTTGTTCAGGTTTTCTTCCAATCTGTTTCCTTCCTGAGCCAATCCTTTCAGGAAGAAGTAGCCGATGTCGAAGCCCAACATTCCGTATTTTGGGAACATATTGTTCATGTCTTTGCTGTACCATTTGCGGTATGAATGGGTGAAATTTATGGCTGCAGGGAATAAATTATTGGTATAAAACGAAGAATAGAAGTAAGTATCCAACTCATAGAAATTGGATATGTAGTCTTGTGTATAGGTTTGCCATTCCGGATAGCCGAAGAGGTGCATGTCGAAATGCGGGTGTTCTTTCCTTACAAGCGTGAGGTGGGGAATGACTTTTGTGAGGGTGGTGTTTCTGCCGGACAGCGGGATGAAGATGTTCTCTTGCAGAGTGTCCATCGCGGCGATGACCTTGTTTGCATCGATTTCACTCCCTAAACGGATTTGGTTGAAACGGATGTTGTGATCCTTCAACTCGTTTTTCAGACCTTGGATAAACTCTGTTTTTTCGCGATCATTGCTTCCGTCGTCCAGAAAAACCACATTCGTCTGACCGAATTTCCGAATAAAATGTTCATAAACTTCCGAGTATAAGTACGATTGCGGCGTGTTGATTTGATAAATCATCGGGTTGTTGAATACCTCATCAACCTTTGGCATAAACGGAACGACTAAGCGAATTTTATTGTTTTCTGCGAAATCTGCCAGCGTTTTTATGTTTTTTATCTGTGCCGGGCCGAAGATGATATTCATATTCTTCAGCTCGTCTTTTTGCAGGATTGCATTTAATACGGCTTCTTTCCCCTGAGTGTCGAACGTATGGATGTCGAGAGAGTAACCTTGACGCTTCAGGCTGTCAACAGCCATAAGGAAGCCTTCGTAAAATTCGACCATGCGTGTTTGGTTTTCTTTCGCGGTGTTTGTGCCGGTCATAAACGGCAATAAAACGGCAGCCTTTATTGTTCGGATGCTTTTTTCTTCTTCTCTGTTTTCGCTGAACAGTTCTTCATTGGAAGGAGTTACTGTGGGTTGCTGTTCTACGACGGGAGTTTTTTCTTCCTTCGGGTAAGGGATAAATAGAAAAGTTCCGCGTTTCAGCTTGCCATTTTTCAGTTCCGGATTGGCGGCTATCAGCTCTTCCTGGGTGATTCCATACATTCTGCTGATACTGAAGATGGTTTCTTTTCGTGCAACTTTATGCATGTCTTTCCATTCTTGCCGCGGCGTTTCCTTTACTTCTTCGGGCTCTTTTACTTCGGTTTCCGCCTTCTTTTCTTCGAGAGGTATCACGATTACCTGACCGGCACGGAAGTTCTTTGCGTTAAGGCCGGGATTCGCCTCGCAAATGGCTTGGGCCGTTATGTTGTATTTTACGGTGAGTTGATACAATGTCTCTCCGGCCTGTATCGTGTGGAAGGTCTCCTTTTGGGCATCGGGTGCTTTTGTTTGGGGAATTTTCAGCTTTTCTCCGGCGCGGATTTGTTTGTCGCTTCCCGGATTTAATCGCACGATGTCATCGATTGAGACCTTATACATGCTCGCAATCGAGTACAGGCTTTGTCCTTTTGTTATGGTGTGAAAGAAGTATTCAACGTTTTCTTGCGCTTGAACCTTTGCAAGCGAAAGTCCGGTGCACAACGTAAGTAGAAAAAATATTTTGTGAACAAATTTCATATTTTACAGCATGTTTGTCAAGTTGCAAAAGTATAAAAAAAGTTCCTTATCTCTATGACAGATAAGGAACTTTTGCATTTTTCGTCGTAACAACCTGCGGGTTATTATTTCTTTTGCTCTTCAATGGTCTGTAACATCAGGTTTACTGCAGCCTCCAGCTGAGCGTCGTTTCCTTTAAGCTGGTCGGCCGGTTCGTTATACACCTCGATGTCCGGTTCCACTTGATGGTTTTCTGAGTATTGTCCGCGCATGTCCATGCAGCCAACCTGGGGAATGCCAAAGACAATGCTCGGATCGATTTGTCCTTCCCACCACACGGCTGTCATTGTTCCGGGCACGGGCGCACCTACAAGTTTCCCGATGCCTAATTCCCTATATACCCACGGAGTACCGCAAGCATTACTGTAATTGTCTTCACAGATCAGCATGCACGAAGGCTTCAGCCACTTGTTGAAAGGATCACTCCCGATATATTGTCCGCGAGGAACGAAGCGTTGGTACTCTTTTCCCCCGAGCAATGTCACAACATCATCGTGCAACCATCCGCCTCCGTTGTGGCGTGTGTCGACAACAACGGCATCCACATTCCGGTAGCGTCCCAATAATTCGCTGTAAAGGGTGCGGAAGCTCTGGCTGTCCATCGATTTGATGTGAACGTAACCTACGCGTTTTCCCGAAAGTTCTTCCACTTCATCGCGGTTGCGTTCCACCCATCTTTGGTAAAGCAGTTCCCTTTCTGAACCCAGGCTGATGCCTTTTATTGTTTGGTCGAAGCGTTTCTTTGTGTCGGGGTCGTAAATGCTTAACCGGATTTTTCGCCCGATTTTTCCTTCAAGCAAGGGGAAATAGTCTTCACCTTTTTTGATTTCCTGTCCGTCAATTTTCTCAATGATGCAACCGTTTTTCACGTCGGTTTTGAGCAGAGCCAGCGGGCTTTTAGCGATAATTTCCTTTATTTTCAATCCGTCGCCGTCGTAAGATTCATCATAGAACACGCCGAGTGAGGCAGTTCCCAGCGCTCCTCCGCCACCGCCATAGCGTGCTCCGGTGTGAGAAGCGTTAAGTTCTCCGAGCATTTCGCTCAGCATTTCGGCAAAGTCGTAATTGTTGTTAATGTAAGGAAGGAACTTTTTGTAGACTTCTTTGTATCCGGTCCAGTCTGTTCCTTGCAGGTCTTCCACATAAAACTTGTCTTTTACTTGTTGCCAAATGTGATTGAAGATGTAATTCCTTTCCTCGTACGGGCGGTAATCATAGAATGTATTAAATGAAATGTGCGTGGTTTTGCCATCGTTCAGGCCGACCTTTTTCAGAGAACCTCCGCTGCACATATAGATATTCTCGCCTTTTTCGTCGGGATGCATCTGCCCGCCTCCGATACCTTTTACCAGTATTTTTGTGGATCCGTCCTTGAGATCGTGTACCCACAAGTCGTAACCGCTTTCGAAAGCTGCCTGATAGTAGAACTTATCTCCTTTGGGCGATAAGTAACCGTCGCCCATGAATGATGAATTACCTGTCAGTCGAACGATCCGGTCCCGACAGTTTTCCAGGTCGAAGGTCAGCGGCTCTACGGCATCTTCCTTCTCTTTTTCATTGTCTTTTTCGGCTTTTTCGTCTTTCTTTTTCTTGTCGTCCTTTTCAGCCTTTTCTTTTTCTTCTTTCTCTTTACGGGCCTTTTCCGCTTCTTCGGCCAGGGCCAGATCTTCTTTATTCATGCGGAAACGTTCGTAAGCCTCGAGGTCGAAGAACATAATGTATGCGTCCGATTCGGCACCCCAACTGCCGTGGCTGCGGTAACCGGCGCGGTCGCTTGACCAAACCATTGCCTTTCCTCCCAACACCCAACGGGCATTTGTGTCATTATATCCGCTTTGGGTGAGGTTGTGCATCTCGCCCTTTCCGTCGGCGTTGAGCAGCACTACGTCTTTGTTATTCCATCCTCCGATTCCGATAAAGTCGGAAAGTATCCATTTGCTGTCGGGACTCCATTGGAACCATTGGTCTCCGTCGCTGTAAGAGTACTGATATTTTCCGTCCATGACGGTGCGCACTTTTTTACTTTTCAGGTTGATTACGCGGATGGTTGTCCGGTCTTCGAGGAATGCAACCTCTTTTCCGTCGGGACTGTACTGCGGCTGGAATGAGGTGACCTGCGAATTTGTCAGTCTTTCTTCCTTGATGTCTGAAGAGTAGGTGAAGAGCTTGTCGTCTTCATTCTGTAGTTTTGCCTCATAAATCTGCCATATTCCGTTGCGTTCCGACGAATAAATCAGGCTCCTTCCATCGGGTGAGAACTGAATGTTCCGCTCTTGTTCCGGTGTATTCGTGATTCTGTTTGTAGTTTCATATTCTATCGAAGTAACGTAAACATCGCCGCGCATGATGAAAGCCACTTCCTTCCCGTTGGGAGATAATGTGATGTCGCTGGCACCATTGTTGCGTATTTGTTTGAAAAGGTCCCTGTCGTTACGGTCGGCAATAACCGTTATGTTTACCTTTTTGGGCGATTCGCCGGGGGCAAGGGTGTAGATCTCTCCGTCCAAACCATAGCACAATGTTCCGTTATTGGCGGCAGTGAGGAAACGTACGGGGTTCTTGGTGTGGTGAGTTATTTGCTTTGCTTGCCCGCTGTCAAGGCTACGTTGGAACACATTGAACGAGCCGTTTTCCTCGCTCAAATAGTAAAAAGATTGTCCGTCGGGCGCCCAAACCGGGTTACGGTCTTCGCCATCGAAAGAAGTTTGCTTCCGGAAACTGCGTTCTTCACCGTCGTTGCACACCCAGATGTCGCGGGTGATGGATGCTCTTTCATGCTTTCTCCACGGATCTTCATACCCTTTTTTGTCATGATACAACCACTGCTTTGGGTTCTTTGGATTAAATGAAATATTTTCCATTGTAAGCGAAGAGAACATAACGGGCCGTCCGCCTTTCGTGCTTACCTCGTATATCTGTGCGAAAGTTCCCGACGGGAATTGTCGGTCTTCGGCAGAAGGTTGTATGGCGGCCGAGAACAACACGGTCTGATTATCTTTAAAAGCAACCGGAGTTTCACTGCCCGAGTGGGTGGTTAACCGCGTGGGTATTCCTCCTTCACGCGATACGATGTAAACATCCATGCTTCCCATACGGTCGGAGGCAAAGGCGATTTGTTTACTGTCCGGGCTCCAAACGGGACGGCTGTCGTAAGCTGCGTTAGTGGTTATCTGGGTTGCCCGTCCGCCTTTTGCGGGAACTGTGAAAATATCTCCCTTATAAGCGAAGGCAATGGTGCTGCCGTCCGGGGAAATTGCGCTGTACCTCATCCACAAAGGATTCTCTTCTGCAGAGAGAGAGCCTGCGGAAAGAAGCACGGCTACGGTCAATAATAATTTTTTCATGTCGGAAATAAATTAAATTCATTAGCATATTATTTTCAAAAGTACATAAAAATAAAGAATAAAGACGCTATTCTTTTCTGAAAAATTTCACATTCGGTTAAAAGAACGAAGCCGACGTTTTTCGCAAGCTTTTCCGAACTTCTGGTTATAAGGAAATTAAAAATATGCGTATCTTTGCGCGAATATTATTCGGCAAAAGGTTATGGCAGAAGAAAAAGAAATAATCAGTGTATATGGAGCGCGTGTACATAATTTGAAAAACATCGATGTGGAAATTCCACGCGACAGCTTGACCGTGATAACGGGACTCAGCGGAAGTGGAAAATCATCGTTGGCTTTCGATACAATCTTTGCCGAAGGACAGCGGCGCTATATCGAAACATTTTCTGCTTATGCCCGTAATTTCCTCGGAGGAATGGAGCGTCCTGATGTAGATAAGATAACAGGTTTAAGTCCGGTTATCTCTATTGAACAGAAAACAACGAATAAAAATCCCCGGTCGACGGTCGGCACCATTACAGAAATATACGACTATTTGCGTCTTCTTTTCGCACGTGCCGGCACAGCATACTCATATTTGTCGGGAGAGAAGATGGTAAAATATACGGAAGAACAGATTCTTGACCTGATACGCCGCAATTATAAAGGGAAAAAGATTTATATCTTGGCTCCGCTTGTGCGCTCCCGTAAGGGACATTACAAGGAATTGTTCGATCATGTGCGCCGGAAAGGTTATCTGTATGTGAGGGTGGACGGCGAGATAAAAGAGATTATGCATGGTATGAAGCTGGATCGTTACAAGAATCACGACATAGAGCTTGTGGTCGATAAAACCGTCGTTACGGAAAAAGAAGACAGCCGTTTGAAGCAAAGCGTGGCAACGGCCATGCAGCAGGGCGACGGCTTGTTGATGATTCTTGACGCTCAGACCGAGAGTGTACGCCATTACAGTAAGCGGTTGATGTGCCCCGTTACGGGATTGTCTTACCGGGAACCGGCTCCCCATAACTTTTCTTTTAACTCGCCTCAGGGCGCCTGTCCGAAATGCAAAGGGTTGGGCTATGTCAATTTAATTGATGTTGACAAGGTAATACCGAATCGTTCGTTGTCGATTTACGAGGGCGCCATCGTACCTCTTGGGAAATATAAGAACATAATGATCTTTTGGCAGATAGAAGCCTTGCTGGAAAAGTATGAAGCCACCCTCAAGACTCCGGTGGAAAAATTGCCAGAAGATGCAATAAATGAAATCTTATATGGGGCAGACGAACGCCTGAAGATTAAAAGTTCGCTGATACAAACGTCGTCGGATTATTTCGTCGTTTATGAAGGCATTGTCAAATATATCCGCATGATGCAGGATAAAGATGTTTCGGCCACCGCACAAAAGTGGGCGGAACAATTCGCCAAAACAACAGTTTGTCCCGAGTGTAAAGGTTCTCGATTGAATAAAGAGGCTTTAAACTTCCGCATACATGACAAAAACATTTATGAATTGTCGGCAATGGATATAAGCGAATTGTACGATTGGACTCTGCACGTAGAGGATTACATGGAAGAAAGGCAGCGGAAAATATCGGCCGAAATACTCAAGGAAATTCGTTCCCGTCTGAAGTTCCTGCTCGATGTCGGGTTAGATTACCTTTCTCTTGATCGTTCTTCGGTGAGTCTTTCCGGAGGAGAGACGCAGCGCATTCGTCTGGCCACTCAGATTGGATCACAGTTGGTAAACGTTCTTTATATATTGGACGAGCCGAGTATCGGTCTGCATCAACGGGACAACATGCGCTTAATAAACTCATTGAAGGAGCTGCGTGACCTGGGCAATTCAATTATAGTCGTAGAGCATGACAAAGATATGATGCTGAATGCCGATTATATTGTCGATATGGGACCGAAGGCTGGACGGCTGGGAGGAGAGGTCGTATTCTCGGGAACTCCGGAAGAGATGCTGAAAACCGATACATTGACCTCGCGTTATCTGAACGGAACGATGAAAATAGAAGTCCCGAAGATGCGCAGAAAGGGAAACGGAAAATCGCTTTGGTTGCGCGGTGCAAGCGGAAACAACTTGAAGAATGTCGATGTGGAGTTCCCATTGGGGCGGCTGATTTGTGTTACGGGAGTTTCGGGAAGCGGTAAATCTACGCTGATAAACGACACGCTTCAACCCATTCTTTCGAAACATTTTTATCGTTCTTTGCGCGATCCGTTGCCTTATAAGAGTATAGAGGGGTTGGAGTATATCGATAAAGTAGTAAATGTGGACCAGTCTCCGTTGGGACGGACTCCTCGTTCCAACCCGGCAACTTACACAGGAGTCTTTGGCGATATTCGCAATTTATTCGTTGGTTTGCCCGAAGCAAAGATTCGAGGTTATAAGGCGGGGCGTTTCTCTTTTAACGTAGCCGGCGGGCGTTGTGAAGCTTGCGGGGGAAACGGTTATAAAACCATTGAGATGAATTTCCTTCCCGATGTGTTTGTCCCCTGTGAAGTATGCCACGGAAAACGTTATAACCGGGAGACGCTTGAGGTGAGATATAAGGGAAAATCGATTGCAGACGTGCTGGATATGACCATAAACCGTGCGGTGGAGTTCTTTGAGAATGTGCCTCAGATATTAAATAAAATAAAGGTTTTGCAGGAAGTCGGGCTGGGATATATCAAACTCGGACAGCCTTCTACCACCCTTTCGGGCGGAGAAAGTCAGCGGGTGAAGCTGGCCACCGAACTGTCTAAACGGGATACGGGGAAAACTTTATACTTACTGGATGAGCCTACCACGGGGTTGCATTTTGAAGATATTCGGGTTTTGATGAATGTATTAAACCGATTGGTAGATAAAGGAAACACCGTCATTGTCATCGAACATAATCTGGATGTGATAAAAATGGCCGATTATGTAATCGATATGGGGCCGGAAGGCGGAAAAGGAGGGGGGCGGCTTTTGTCGCATGGAACTCCGGAAGAGGTTGCTCGTTCTACGGAAGGTTACACCCCCCGTTTCATTAAAGAAGAACTGGCAAACAGTTAATCGGGGAAAACAATTTAAAGGTTTTACGTATGGCAAAGGAGAAAATAGCAAAAACGAATGCGGCCCGTTTGTTGGACAAAGAGAAAATCCATTACGAACTTGTGCCTTATGTTGTGGATGAAAACGATTTGAGTTGCGTGCATGTTGCGGCAACCTTGGGTGAAAATATAGAACAAGTTTTTAAAACATTGGTGTTGTGCGGCGACAAGTTGGGGCACTTTGTTTGTATAGTGCCCGGCGAACATGAAATAGATCTGAAGCTTGCAGCCAAAATATCGGGAAACAAGAAATGCGATCTGATACCGGTTAAAGAACTTCTTCCCCTTACGGGATATATTCGCGGGGGATGTTCTCCGATAGGCATGAAGAAACATTTTCCCACTTACATCCATTGTTCATGTCGTGATTTCCCATATATCTATGTAAGTGCGGGAGTGCGCGGCCTGCAACTTCGCATTGCTCCCGACGATTTGATTCGGGCATGTAGGGCAGAAGTCTGCGTCTTGTTTTGAAACTATTCTATCCCTTTCATCATTTTTTGCAGTTTCCCTGACAGAAGGAAAAGGATGACTGCCGCTGTTCCACTCATGAAAACGAAAAGCATAAAGAAGTCGTATAAATTTTCAATGCGGTAGCCCATGAATGTTTTGCTTATCCCGTCTTCCGGATAAAAGCCGCTTAGCATGCCTGCAAACTTATTGGCTGCCGAAGTGCTGAGGTACCATACTCCCATCAGTAACGAAGAAAACCGTAAAGGAGAGAGTTTGTATACCAATGACAAGCCGATGGGGGCAAGACAAAGTTCGCCCATTGTGTGTATAAGATAAAGTCCCGTCAGCCAAAGCATGCTGACTTTTACTCCCGGCATTACGCCTTTTACCCCGAAAGCAATCAGGAGATACCCCATAGACAGCAGGAACAGTCCGATGGCTTGTTTGCGGGGGGAGCTTGGTTCGATGCCTTTTTTTCCGAGAAACGACCAGAATGCCGCAAAGAGCGGTGCCAGCATTACGAGCATGATGGGGTTAAACGATTGGAAATAGGCTGCGGGCATTTCCCAACTGCCTATGTGCCGGTCGGTCTGTTCGTCGGCAAAAAAAGTCAGAGACGCTCCGGCCTGTTCGTAAGCCGCCCAAAAGAAAATCACGAAGAATGCAATGATGTAAATAACTCCGATGCGGAGTTTCTCGACATGCGTCAGCGATTTGTCGGTGATGATAAAGAGAGGAATGACGATGACGGTGGCATAAATGGTGGAACCTATCCAGTCGGCATCGGAGAACCAATGCCCGTTTCCTGCCTGCAGATTGAGGGAAAATAGCAAGGTCAACAGGACGATTCCGGCCGTCATCTGTATGGTTCGTTTGCTGTTTATGTGTTTCTTGCTCGTATCGGCCGCATCTTTTTCAGGAAGTTTACGCACCGGAGCCGTACCTACGGCGCGTCCTTGCGGGTCGCAGATGTATTTGTCTTTGAAAATTCTAAAGATTGCAGCGCCTAAAAGCATGCCGATACATGCGGCGAGGAATCCCCACTTGAAGTCTTCCGGCCGACCCGTGTTCCCGATAAGCCCGCATATCAGCGGGGCAAAGGTGGAGCCGACATTTACGCCCATGTAGAAGATTGTGAATGCCGAATCTTTTCTTGGATCGTCATCGGTGTAGAGTCTTCCCACCATCGTCGAGATGTTTGGTTTAAAGAAACCGTTTCCCAGTATCAGAAGCCCGAGGCCGCAGAACATAAGATACTTGGCCATTTCCGCTTCGCGAAAGTAACATGCGCTGAGAAAGAGAAGGAATTGTCCCAATGCCATTGTGAGAGAGCCGACAATGATTGAGCGGCGGTTACCCCAATAACGGTCGGCAATGTATCCGCCGATGAGGGGAGTAAGGTAAACCAATCCCGTATAACTGCCGTAAATGGAGGAAGCCGTTTCTTTGTCGAACAGCAGGGCTTGCACCATATAAAGCATAAAAAGGGCACGCATCCCGTAATAACTGAAGCGTTCCCACATCTCTGTTACAAAAAGTAAATAAAGTCCTTTTGGATGTCCTTTTGTTTTTTCCATTCCTTCTTCTGCTATATTTTTGTACGCTTTTTTGCGCGTGAGCGTTGCAAAAATACAAAAATCCATGAAAAATCCCCCGATGTCCTTATGGAAATATCAGGGTGTTCGGAGAGAAAGGACGTGTTGCTGCAGTAGAAACAAGCCGGCCTTCTTTACGCTGCGGTCCGTGGGTTTCTGCGGATGCTGAGCAGCATCAGTCCGATAAATGTAAGCAAACCGTTTATCATCAGCATTTCATATCCGAAACGGTAGCCGGTATATGTCTCCACAACGCGGTTTGTTATGTAACAAAGAAGAGGAGAGAGGACAGCCACGATCGGGACGAAACGGTCGCGGGCCTGTTTTTTTGTGAACAGGCCGAAGGCATATAATCCCAAAAGCGGGCCGTAAGTGTAAGAGGCAAGCACGTAAATCATATCGATGACACTGGGGCTGTCTATGCTTTCGAAGGCAAGAATGCATCCCACGAAGACGGCGGAGATGAAAAAGTGTGCCCGTTTGCGGTAAGTTTGCGCTTTTGTTTCGCCGAATTTGTCGATGTGAAGCAGGTCAATGCAGAAGCTCGTTGTGAGAGCCGTCAGCGCAGAGTCGGCACTTGAAAAGGCTGCTGCAATGATACCAATGGTAAAAAGCACAAGAACGCCGACGCCCAAATATCCGCCTGCGGCAAATAAAGGCAGTAAATCGTCGCCTTTCTCGGGGATGTCCAAGCCGAGTTGCGGAGCGGCAAGCAGCAGCAAGATGCCCAAAGAAAGGAATAAAAGATTGACGGGAACGAAGGCGAAGCCGTAGCAATACATGTTTTTTTGTGCAGCTTTCAGGTTACGGCATGAGAGATTCTTCTGCATCATGTCCTGATCGAGCCCCGTCATGACGATTGTAATAAAGATTCCGCTGAAAAATTGTTTGAAGAAATTTTGTTTGGATTGCCAGTCGTCGAACACAAAAATTCGGCTGTGCTCGTTTTCCGCAATGGCATGTACCGTCCCAATGAAGTCGAGGTTCAGCGTATCGGCCACCTTAAATAATATGAGAACTAAAGCAGCCAGCAGGCAAAAGGTCTGCAGCGTATCCGTCCAAACTATCGTGCGTATGCCGCTTTTCCTGGTATATAACCATATAAGGACTACGGTTGCTACGGCGGTGACTGCAAAAGGGATGTGGTATGCGTCGAATAAATAATGCTGAAGAATGAGACAGACCAGATAAAGCCGTGCGGATGCTCCGAGCATTTTCGAAAGCAGAAAAAAAGAAGCCCCCGTATGATACGTATATTTTCCGAAACGTTTTTCAAGGTAAGTATAGATGGATGTGAGATTGAGCCGGTAATAGAGAGGCAACAGCACGTGGGCTATGATGAGATATCCGAAGAAAAAGCCGAAACAAGTCTGCATGTATGTCATGTCGATGCTGCGGGGCATACCCGGAACCGAGACGAAGGTTACTCCCGAAAGCGAGGCTCCAATCATACCGAAAGCCACAAGAGGCCACGCCGACTGGCGGTTTCCTCGGAAAAACGCGTCGTTGTCGGCATGACGCGAACCGATAATTCTTGCGGTAAGTAGGAGAATGCCGAAGTAAACGCATATAGTAATCAGAATATAAATACCGTTCATTCTTTATCTTTTTCCGGCAAAGGTAGGAAGTTTTTTATTACTTTTGCGGCTAAAACAAAGTAAAGAATGAATCAACAGTATCCGTCTGTTTTATTAGAAAAAGCCGTTAATGAGTTTGCCAAACTGCCGGGTATAGGCCGGAAGACGGCCATGCGTTTGGTTTTGTATTTGTTGCGTCAGGACGAACATGCCGTAGAATCGTTCGGAAATGCGATAATTACATTGAAGAGGGAAGTGAAATATTGTAAGATATGTCACAATATATCCGATACGGAAACGTGTCGTATTTGTTCGAACCCTTCGCGTGATGCATCGACGATCTGCGTGGTAGAAAACATACGCGACGTAATGGCAGTGGAAAACACGCAGCAATATAACGGACTTTACCATGTGCTTGGCGGAGTTATTTCGCCCATGGACGGTATAGGTCCGTCGGATTTGCAGATAGAAAGCCTGGTGGATCGTGTAAAGGCCGGCGGGGTGAAGGAAGTAATTCTCGCTCTTAGCTCGACAATGGAGGGGGATACCACCAACTTTTACATCTTCCGTAAGTTGGCTCCTCTCGATGTGAAACTGACAATGATAGCGCGCGGCATCTCGATGGGGGATGAATTGGAATATACGGACGAGGTAACTTTGGGACGTTCGATAGTAAATAGAACTTTGTTCACGGGGACATTATGACGGAATGATATGGAAAAAGAAATTAAAAAACTGCTGTTCCTTTTGAAATCGGAATATGCCTTTTTGTGGGTGGCCGGTATTGCATTGGTAACTTTATATGAGTGCGACGTGTTGCCTTCGGGGACATTGGTAGAAAATGTGCAGGCTGATTATATCCTGCAGTCTGCGGCTATTTTGTTGACGTTGGGGTTGATTCCTTTCTCCTTACGCCTGTTCAGCCTGTCTTTATGCCGTAATATTCGTAACTTGCCCTTGCCGTTTGCGTTGAAAAGTTACCGCAGGTGGAGTGAAATCCGCTTGGCATTGCTGGTAGCTCCTTTGTTGTTTGACATATCGGTTTACTATGCAACACTGAATACAATGGGATTGTTGTGCGCCGGTATGGTAGCAATTGCATCGCTGTTCTGCGTTCCGTCGAAAGGACGCTTGTGGAATGAACTTGATTTGTCGGAAAAATAATGAGTAAAAGCCGATGGATAACTTGGTAGATCACACGGAGAAGATAAGATTACGGGCTCCGGAACCGGAAGATCTGGACGTAATGTTTCAAATGGAAAACGGCAATGACCTTTGGAGTGAAGGGATAGCTACCGGACCATATTCTCGCTATCAGTTGAAAAAATATATAGAAGAAAATCAGAATGATTTGTTTTCTGATCGGCAACTTCGGCTGATGATCGAACACGAAGAACTCGGCGTAGCGGGAATAATTGATATATGTACGTTCGAACCTCGCCACATGCGGGGTGAAGTTGGTCTCTTTATCCGGAAGGATTTTCGGGGACGCGGTATAGCACGTGTTTCCCTTAATCTTTTAGAACGCCATTGCTTTCATGTACTTGGTTTGCATCAATTGTATGCATATATTCGGAAAGGGAATACAGCATGCCTCAACTTGTTCAAATCGGAAGGCTATGAACAAGTGGGTATATTGCGTTCTTGGTTTTATATGAAGAATGGCTTTCAGGATGTTTGTCTTGTTCAAAAAATAAATGACTTAGTTGAATGATGGATATTGTGGGTAACCTGCCCATAACTTATAAGGATTTCCCAGTTTGTTCATGCAGTTCCTCCACAGTTTTTGATTGTTGCTTTCAAGTAAAAGTTGCTTGTTCCCACTTCCGATAAACCAAGTGTTTGCATTTATTTCATTCTGGAGTTGGCAGTTTGTCCACCCGGCATATCCGGCAAAGAAGCGTATGAATCCTTGAACAGGATTGCCGTTTAAAATATAACTTCGTATCGATTCGAACTCTCCGTTTAGATATAATCCGTTGCCTAAGTCGAAAGCTCCTTTTATTTTTCCCATTGTGTGGATGTAAAAAATTCTGTTTTTTTCCACGGGGCCGCCCTCGAACAAAGGAATGTAAACGTTTGAATGGATCTCCGGGATAAGTTGGTTGATGGAAAGATGGAGTTTTAAATTCCGATTCATCATGATGCCCATACCTCCTCTTTTGCTGTTTTTTATCATCAGAATTACAGATCTTGCAAAACGATGATTATATAACAGAGGGGAAGCGATAAGAATACTTCCCATGTGTGGAAGCGCCTTATTAGAATGTACTTGAAAAATGCGCATGTCCATCGTTGATAATTATTTAAAACAACTAAAGTTATTGATTATTCTTTGAAAAACAAAGAGATAAAATGTTTTTTGAAAAAATATATTTAAAAGGTTTGGTGGAATGAAAAAATGTTATACCTTTGCACCGCGATCAAGAAAAGATTGATAAAAGATTGGTATTTATTGCAAAGGTGCGTTAGTTCAGCTGGTTAGAATACATGCCTGTCACGCATGGGGTCACGGGTTCGAGTCCCGTACGCACCGCAACAAACATTGAAAACCAATGTTTTACAAAACAAACACCCGATTTTACA
>CALUET010000024.1 GCA_944319745.1 uncultured Phocaeicola sp.
CCCATTGATCCAGTATTGCATCAATTCCATGATGCCGTAAATCAGATGCGAGTTTTAACACCCAATTTTTATGTTCTTCATTATCCCAGGCATAGGATATAAATGCTTTCTTAATCTCTGATTCCATATTTGGCCGTTGTTATTCAATTATAATTAACACCATCCAAGATTACTAATCTTTTAGTTTAGACAAGATATGACTATTTCATTATTTGATTTATATCATAATCAAATTCCTGTAATTTCAGCGCACTATCAATGACGAAGTCGATACAAAATCGACAATCACTCGCTCGCAAATTGAATCTGCTTTCATAGTAGTCTTTTGGCATTGAACGATATTCATGACCACCATTGCCCCAATAAACATTTGTTTCTGGAGTAATGTATTCAAAAAAGGCATATTTTCGGTAATCAATACCAAGAGCAGTAATTTTCAATACCTCACGTATCCGATTAGTTGTTTCCGTAACATCACGAAACCATCGTTCGCCAAATTTTTCATCATGTCCAATAAGTTTTTGATACTCGCTACCTATTTTTCTACCTACATCAGTTATGCTATTTATATGATACTTTCCTCTTTTACTATCTTCATAAGATGATAACAATTCCATAAATGCTATTTTAGCATTCACCATACAATTGTAGAGATCATTTTTTACAAGATATTCTTCTGCCGCATCAATGTATGTTTTTACTTCGTTATATGAAATTAAAGATGATACAGATACTGATGAAAAATCCAGCCCAAATTGTATTTTCGTATTCTGACTTAAAAAATCAGCCATAGTTATACGACTTATTTCAACATCACTCTTAGAAGGGAATAATCCTTTATGTTTTATGTTAACACGCCTTTCCTTAAGAATGCGCATTGATTCCTTAAGTGTTAATTCTGGAATTTTGTTCCAGTAATCCATAAATACATTTTCTCCTTTCATTCCTTTATTTTCCGCAACCAAAAGAAGAAACATCTCCGCACAATCATGAAATGACAGAATCGAAAAGCCAGCAACCGTATCAACTTGCATTGACTGTTGCACGCCGAGATTGTACAAGTACTTAATAATTGCCAATCTCCTGATAATTATTTCTTTATCAAGATTACTCATATATTTATGATCCGTATTGTTCCCGTGTTATAGGTGTTTGAGGATCGACTATTAACACTTCATCGTAAGTTAAATCATAAAGCTGATACACTATTTTATCCACTACATATAATAAATCTGTGACATCTCCGCCTTGTGACTTATATTTAACTATCTGCCGAACTGCAGTTTCTAGATTTTTATTTTCTGTGTAAACAATTGGCAAAAGTTCTAAATATGCTCCTTTGATTTTTGGGAAAGTTTTACGTTTATCCTCAAAACGATATGACCAAAAAAATTGCAGGAGATGCGAGTTTATCAATCCCAATAATATATATGGATTGATTTTGGTTGCAATAACAATAAATGCACTATTAAGAACGGCATATCCGTTTAATTCTATTCCACAAATAGGAACAGCCCCCACCTGTCTAACTAATAATTTTGTGCCTGCGCTTTGTACCTCCTCATCCCAACATCCACCACATTTTGCAATTCGATTAAAATAACAATATCGATTATCATAAATAACACAATATTCATGTATATCTTTCCCTGTTATACATTTACGATGATATTGTGTCAGTTCTGAAATTTGAGGATTATGAAGAACATCATTAGGGAATATTTTACGATTACGTAATTGCATCCCAAAATTTACTGTTGCAAAATTCTTAAGTGGGAAACTGATCGTTTCTATTTTAGATAAGAGTCTAATAATACGATCATCCCCTAAAGGTTGAATAACCGCACCTATATTATTTCGATATTCATTATGCGATAAATGTGACAACAATGTCAATAATAATCTATTATTGATTAGCTCACCTTTGTAATAATCAACAATGTGGTTTAGGCCATTCCGCTTTACAAAATTCATAATACAAGTATTAACACTTGCCTCGAATACATTATCTATGATATTGACAATAAAGTTAATGCTGCTATTGTTCAATATAAATAGTCTTAGCTTTTCTGCATAATTATTAGTTAAAAAATTCGATGGGTTTATATAACATAATACACCAAAGTTTTTAAGCAGATTATACCCTTTTTCAATGAAAAGATGATATAAATCTACTTTATACGATGCAATTTGATATGTAGACTTTAAAACATCTTGCTCAATCTTAGATATAGAAGAGTTTTGTAAAAGCACAAATGGTGGGTTAGCAATTACAATATCAAATCCCTCTTTTACGTTAAACATCCATTCAGGATCAAAGAAAGGTGAAGAGGCATTTTGGTCGAACATATCCCATGATGACAATTGCTGAGCTTCGGTATTACCCACAGCACCAAGGTCTTCCAACATATTGGCTATTTTCAGACGTAAGTCATTTACAATCTGCCGATATTTACGCTTGGTGCGTACAGTCTTTGCCCCGAAGATTTTATGCTTCGCTATCTTCAGTTCATTTTCTTTCGCCTTTATCTCCGCTCTATCAAACAAAGATGCATCTTTCTTATTCAATCCTATCAGTGTATTGGCTGCCACAAACTTCGCTTCAAGGTTCGGAAGCGGACGAATACCGAAGTTCTCTACAGGATTGTCATTGGATTTCTGATCAACCACCAGAGATATAAAGAAGCGGAGCTTACTGATTTGGATAGCAATAGGCTGTATGTCGACACCGTAAATGCAATTTTCTATCAAGTAAAGTTTACGAGCATAGTCCGGACGATTGACGCTTTCATCAAAACTTCGTTCAATGTCGGCGATGATTTCCCGGCGCTCACCAGAAGATGCCGTACGATAGGCATCCGATGTTTCATCAATAGCCTTATTGAGCATCATCTCCTTCCATTGCGTATTATCGGGGTCAATACGGCTGAGAATATGCACCATCTGTTGCAGCATACCCATT